>JBKDKR010000066.1:0-510961 GCA_046344995.1 Pirellula sp. | reverse complement strand
TTCAGCACCGCCAGCGATACAGCGTCGATCACGGTCACGGCGGTCAACGACGCGCCGACATTCCTGATGGGCGACGGGAGTATTACGACTGGAATTGGGACAGGTGCGGACCAGGGACGCAGCCTGACAGTCCAACCGGATGGCAAGATTCTGGTCGGGGGATATGCCACGATCGGAACTAATATCGACTTCGCTGTTGCCCGCTACAACCCCGATGGCTCGCTCGACACTTCGTTTGGCTCTGGTGGAGTAGTGACCACCCCGATCGGCACCGGCACTGACTCGGGACGAAGCATCACGCTCCAGGCGGATGGCAAGATTCTGGTCGGGGGACTGAGCAACAACGGATCTAATGATGACTTTGCGTTGATTCGCTACAACGTCGATGGTTCGCTCGACACCTCGTTCGGGACGGGTGGGAAGGTCACGACTGCGGTCGGCACCAGCACGGACCAAGGCAGAAGTGTTACGGTCCAGCCCGACGGGAAGATTTTGGTCGGTGGGTACAGTTTAGTCGGCGGCGTGGAGGACTTCTCGCTGGTCCGGTATAACGCCAACGGATCGCTCGATACAAGCTTTGGCACCGGCGGCAAATTGACCACAGCGATCGGCTCGGGTCTCGATTTCGGGACCAGCGTAATAGTCCAACCGGACGGCAAGATCGTGATCGGGGGTTACTCGATCACTGGCAATTATGACTTCGCGATGATTCGTTATGACGCGAATGGCTCGCTGGACACTGGGTTCGGTACCGGCGGAAAGGTTACCACCACCATTGGCAGCGGAAATGATTACAGCTTCGGCCTCAAGGTCCAGTCCGATGGCAAGCTGGTGCTTGCCGGTTTGGCGGGGATCGGCAGCACCGAAGATGTCGCGCTCATTCGTTACAACATCGATGGATCGCTGGATACCAGCTTCGGCACCGGTGGCAAGGTGACTACTGCGATCGGCACGGGGAACGACCGGGCCTGGAATCTGGCGTTCCAACCCGATGGCAAAATTGTGATCGGAGGCTATGCAAGAATCGGCAGCACCGACGACATGGCGTTGGTCCGCTACAACGCCAATGGCTCACTGGACACAAGTTTTGGCAGCGGCGGAAAAGTGACCACTGCGATCGGCGCCGGTAGTGAACAGGCCTATGACCTCTTTGTGCAGGCTGACGGCAAGATCGTAGTCTCCGGGTTTGCCCGAGTCGGCGCGACCGACGACTTCGCAGTGGTCCGTTACAATGTCGACGGTTCACTCGACACCCGTTTCGATCTGGCTAGCACCCTTGGCGGGAGCGTCAGCACCACCGAGAACGGCAGCCCAGTGGTGCTCGATGGCAATGTCCAGATTTTTGATGTCGAGTTGAGCAGCAGCAACTTCAGTGGCGCGACCCTGACCCTCGCGCGCAATGGCGGAGCCAATTCCCAGGATCTGTTCTCCGCCACCGGTACGCTCGATGCGCTTACTCAAGGCAGCAACCTTGTCGTCGGCGGGACGACGATTGGCTCGATCACGACCAACAGCGGCGGCACGCTGGTTTTGAGCTTCAACGCCAGCGCCACGAACGCCCTGGTCAACTCGGCGATGCAGCAAATCGCCTATGCGAACTCCAGCGAAGCTCCGCCTGCCAATGTCCAGATCGACTGGACCTTCAGCGACGGCAACAGTGGCGCCCAGGGAACCGGGGGAGCTCTGACCGCCACGGGTAACGTAGTGGTCAGCATTACCAGCATCAACGATACACCGACGATTACGGTGGTCGACGTTAACGGTGCGGTGACCGAAGACGCGACCACTCCGAATTTGACCGACAGCGGTTCGGTTACCTTCGCTGAATTGGACGATACCGATATTCTGACTTCTTCGGTTGCTCTGGCGAGCACCTCAACAACGGGCCCGACCATTCCGGCAGGTTTGGCAACTGCGTTGAGTTCGGCCTTGAGCTTGACCCAAACGGGCACCAACGACGGCACGATCGCTTGGGACTTCAGCCTATCCAACAGTCTTACGCAATATCTCGCTGCTGGTGAGACCATCACGGCGGTTTACACGATCACGGTTAGCGATGACAGCGGAACCGGGAACAACACGGCCACGCAAAATGTCACCGTTGTCATTACGGGCACCAACGATGATCCGATCATTACCCTAGAAACCGGCGACAGTGCAGCGGAGACGCTGGGAGTTACTGGTTTACCGTTGACGACTGCAGGTTCACTATCAGTTGCGGATATCGATCGGACCGATGTTGTAACCGCTGCCGTTTCGAGTTTCGCTAAGAACGGGGATCTTACTGGGCTAACACTAAGCGATGCCCAACTAGAAGCGATGATGTCACTCAACACCAATGTGATTTCGAATACCCAGCAAACGGGTGCGATCAGCTGGGCTTTTGATACGGCGGGTTATACGTTTGGTTACTTAGCTCAAGGCGAGTCGATCACTTTAACCTACACCTTTACTGTTACCGATAGCCAAGGTGCAACGGATACTCAAGACGTTGTGGTGACCATCACCGGAACTAACACCGCGCCTGATATCACGGTTGAGACTGGCGATAGTTCCTCCGAGAGCTTAACGGAAACAGATGCAACACTTACCACCAGCGGTACACTTTCGGTTCTCGACATCAACACCACCGACACGGTCACATCTCAAGTGAGCTTGGTTGTCGCGAGTGGTACGACGACCGGCCTCGGATCGAACAACGCCGCGCTGCTGAATATGCTGTCGGTCAACGCCAACGTGATCAATAACACCAGCGAAATGGGCACGATCAACTGGTCATTTTACTCCGGCAGTGAAGCGTTCGATTATTTGGCCGCTGGTGAAACACTAACGCTCACCTATTCGATCACCGCGACGGATAGCCAAAACACGACCGATACCCAGCTCGTGACAATCACCATCACAGGTACCAACGATGAGCAAGTGATCGTTACCAACAACGGAATTGTTATCGACGAGAATGACACCAATTCGGTAATTTCCGGCAGCATGCTGCAAACCACCGACCTTGATCAGTCCGCTGCCGAATTAACCTACACGGTGACTTCATCCCCCTCCACGGGAATCATCCGTCGCTCTGGAACCGTACTGGGTATCAATGACGTTTTCACGCAATCGGACATCAACTCTGGACTTATCACGTACGATCACGACGGCAGCGAGAGGTTTGTCGATTTCTTCGAATTCACCGTAGATGATGGGTTTGGCAATGCTAGCGTAGGCGTGTTTAATGTTACCATCAATCCGGTTAACGATCTAAATCCTGTGATCGTCAGCGATGGAGGCGGGGTTACCGCTACGCTTTTGATCGCCGAAAATACCATTGCGGTAACGACTATTGCAGCGACGGATGCAGATTTACCAGTCCAAACGATTACGTACATGATCGTCGGGGGTGTTGATGCAAGCTTGTTCCAAATTGATACCAACTCCGGAGAGCTCCGGTTCGTGACCGCACGCGACCGAGAAAACGCAACGGATTTTGACGGAGATCATGTTTACGAAGTGGAAGTGCAAGCGTCCGACGGCACTTTAGTCGATACGCAGCTGGTTCGGGTCCAAATCACCGATGAAAACGAGTTTAGTGTCTCCTCAATCGTAGATGCCGATAGCGGCAGCAACTTGGTTGCCGAATACTCTATGTTAGGAACCGTGGTTGGCATAACATCTTTGGCAAACGACTCCGATGCCACTACCAATACCGTCAGTTATACACTAGACGATTCTGCAGGTGGCCGATTCGCGATCGATTCGGTCACAGGTGTTGTTACGGTTGCCCATGGAAGCTTGCTCGATTACGAAGCAGCGATTTCGCATGAAATCACCATTCGAGCAACATCTCACGATGGATCGACCAGCGTGGAGACTTTTACGATCTATCTATCGGACGTGAATGAAGATCCGATTGGCTCGATCTCCGACACGAATTCGGTAACGGAGTTCGTATTCGAGAATTCTGGTATTGGTTCACTTGTTGGCATCACGGCATTCGCCGACGATCCGGATGGCACGGCTGCGGTCAGTTATACATTGGATCAGGATGATGATGGTCGCTTTGCAATCGATTCCGTAACAGGAGTGATTACCGTCACAGGTGCCATCGATCGCGAGACGTTGGGCGCCTCCCGAGATATCACGGTCCGGGCCTCCTCGACCGATGGTAGCTTCGTTACCCAATCATTTACGATTGCTATTGGAGATGTTAATGAGTTTTCAACAACAACTCCGGTCGATTTTTCGGGTACGGTTAACGCAATTGCCGAGAACTCCGCCAACGGCTCGTTTGTTGGTATTGAAGCATTAGCGTTTGATAGCGATGCCACGACCAATGTGGTGACCTATACGCTAGATAGCGATGCAGGTGGTCGTTTCGCGATCGATGGTGTGACGGGTGTGGTAACGGTTGCCAATGGTAGTCTACTGAACTACGAAGCATTTTCGTCGCATCAGATTACGGTACGTGCCACGTCGGCCGATGGCTCCATTGCCACCGAGAGCTTCGTCATTAGCGTGACGGATGTGAATGAAGCTCCAATTGCCAACAATAATCCTTATCAAACTAGTTTTATCGATGATTTGATTTTGACCGGTTCGGGCATACTGGGCAACGACTTTGATCCCGATGGTGATCAATTGAGCGTGGTGCTCATCACGGGACCGATTCGAGGAACATTACTGAGTTTTTCATCAGATGGAACGTTTCGGTACCGTCCCGAAGCAGGCTTCCAAGGCACGGTGGAGTTAACGTATTTGATAACGGACGGAGAATTGCAATCGAACATAGCCACGGTGAGAATCTTGGTAGTGGTACCCGATAACGTCCCGAGTGCTCCGAATAACGGATCTTCCAATAATGGAGACACGGATTCGACATCCTTTAGCTTGGTTACAGCGCCCGAAGCGGCATCAGAGGTCGGCTCGGAAACGATCGTACCCGAGGCTGTTCCAGTTCCCGTGGCGTTAATTGCGGTGGAGCAGGTACAAGAGCGAATTCAAGTTGCCGGGGTGGAAAGTCCTAAACCCGTTACAGAGGAGCTCAAGGAAGGAGTTCTATTGGTATCGTTAACATCGGGAACGAAATTTGACAATTTTGAAGTCCAGCAGACTCGGTTTGAGCATTTTGAGTACCATTTTGAGCGTTTCACGGAAACATCAACGGTACTGGAATATAACAGCGTGGAGCGAAGGGATCTAGAAAGTCAGGATCAATCCGGTGTGCAGTTCAGCATGGATTCGGCTTTGGTGAGAACGGTGATTGGTTCTGGTGTTGTGTTAATGGTAATGCAGAGAGCACAATTAGCGGCAACTCTGATGGCAGGTAATCCGACCTTGATGCAGTTCGACCCGATGTCGGTGATGCCAGGACGAGGTGAGAAAAAGGATCTGTTATCGAAAGGTGAAAAACTGTTCGACAAATAGGAATTCTTTGATGGGTTTGGTCTGTTAGCTTGGTCCGCAGCTCAATTTATTGATATCTCGCAAAGGCTTAGGTATCCTTGCATATCGATATCCTGAAACTTGTTTGCAAATCGGAGGGGTTTACCGTTTGCAAGCGGATTAATGACCATGAGTAAAATTTTATAGTTGCCGGTTGACACTGTTCTAACATCAAGGGTTGCACTCCGAACAGTAGGAGTCGCTGACGGCAATTGACCCTTCAGTGACCATCTATTTGCGATCCAACTCTTGACAATTTGTCCGTCTTTTTTCGCTAATGCAATTTCGATGGGCCAGTCGTAGTAAAACGGTGCAATACCTTGATTAATGATCGATACTTCAATTGATAGCTTTCGTTCTTTCTTTGACCAATCTAAAACAACTTGGTTTACATAAAAATCATAACCGATCTTAGAGACAGACTCTATCGCTCTTTTCATTCGGAGCTCGGAGGCTTTTTCTCTGAACATTCCAGTATCCATGGTCCAAGACAAATGCAATGTTCTGGCACATTCATCAAACGATTGGGCTTGTGGAATTTCGATTTCCTCATCAAAGATCTTTCCCCACAACTCAGGGCGAATTTCACCGCCTATCGGCTGATTTTTCCATTTGTTTAGAGCCTCTTGGCCGGCTGACTTTAATGCTGGAACGAAGAACCAGTTATCTTCTTTGCGATCGGTTTCCAAGGTCGCCCAACAAAGGGAATCGTCGTGGTATCCGAATGACCGATTTTGATTCGGGGCTTTGTCGTAGTGATCAACTCCGGCAGGATATCTTAAGAGGACTGGCGTAATCTTAAACGCGTTTTCGTAAGCATCCAGTACGATGGTTTGAGTGTGTTTGCTTGCCCATAGATCATTTCGAGGGTAGGTGTGCCATTCGCCCCATGTTCCGAGCAATCCTGCCGTAATGAATCCTAAGCGAGGATCACCGTCGTATTTCCGTCCGAATTCGTTTACGAAATCAACAAGTGCTGATTGTAGCAAAGGAGATTCGTAGTCTGGAGTTGTAACTTCTGTGGGTGGAAAGGGAGCTGTGTTTGTGTTCTCGTAGGTTTCTGACTTAAGTCCCGCATCAATTAGATATTGAGGTATCGAGTTCTTTTTACCAGGGTATTCGAGGTAAATGCGAACCACAGCCATGTTACCGCGAGACGCGATATCGTTAAGCAGGGTCTCCATAGCGGTCCAATCGTATTGTTTGGGTCCGACGTTAAGTGCGGAGAGAGGCAGATAGTTAAACTCCATGGAATGTGGAAAACGACCTGGGGTAGGATTGGCGTAGGGAACCAAGCCTTTGAGTGGATTATCTGCGTGGCTAGGCCCTGGCTCTAGCTTAAAAGTTTGTGCTGACGTTAAGGTATGCACACAGATGAGCCAAAGAAAAGCTGAAGCCATGGGTATCCAACGATTCATCGTGCGACCAGATCCATGTTGTTTAGGGGGGGGCGATATCCTCGATATCGATCGAAGGTCCAAACATCATATTCCGAAAAATGAATAAGGGGAAACCCGACGCAAAGTGCAACGACTATTTTGGACTAGTGAGCTTCCCGGTTGATGACTTTATCGTATGGCTTGCGCCCTTGCGCTACGAATGCACCTTACGCGGCTACAGAGCCGCTTTTAGAATAGTCAATTTGTGACTTCGAAAGAATACCCTTCTCGATAGTGTAAACCTCGTCAGCGACCTTCAGCAGGGCTTCTCGGTGGGTGATGATGATAATGGTCATTCGACCTTTCATTGCCTCAAGAGTTTCTCGGATTTGAATCTCACTCGCCATGTCGATTTGGCTTGTGGATTCATCCAGGATAAGAATCTCTGGTTTACGTAAAATCGCTCGAGCCAGCGCGATACGTTGACGTTGGCCGCCACTAAGCCGTTGGCCGGATTGGCCAACGACAGTCTCATAACCTCCGGATAGCGCATCAGTAATGAACTCGTGTGCATGGGCTTGTTTAGCGGCTTCAAGCACTTCGTCTATGCTGCAATTTTCTTGTCCATATTGAATATTTGCCAGTACAGACTGGTTAAACAACTCGGTGCTCTGGCTAACTAAGGCGATTCTGCTTCGTAAGTCATGAAGACTCAAGTTGCGGATGTCGACACCGCCCAGGGAAAGCGAACCGGCCGTTGGGTCGTAATAGCGGGAGATCAGTTGAATCAGGGTCGATTTACCACTTCCGTTATGGCCCAAAATGGCGACTACTTTTCCGAAAGGAATGTCCAAATTCACATCTCTTAAGATAGGATGCGACGCATGGTAGTGGAAGCTAACATTGTTAAGGGATAAATCGTGCTTTGAGCCGGTCAACGGAATCGGTTCCGAAGGATCGGTGATAGTCGGTTTCGTATCTAGAATGGAATAGATAAGATTCGCAGCCGTGGCTCCACTGTAGATCAGAATCGATATACCTGAAAGCTTGCGAAGTGGGTCACTTGCACCGATCAATAGTCCAAAGAATATCAGCAGATCTGTAACACTGAGGGGGGTATCGCGGATTTTCAAACCTAGAATGTGTGTTTGTTGATTCACAACGAGATAGGATCCCGCACAAACAGTAATCGCAACCATACCGATGCCGACCAATTCTGTGAACGGTTTGCTCAATCCGTTGTAGAATATCATCTTGAGGCTCAGGCGTTGCATTTGCTTTGTGCAGTCGGTGAACTTCTCTTTTTCTTTTGGTTCCATCGTGTACGCTTGGACAGTAAAAATGTTGTTCAGCGATTCAAGGATGATTTCGTGAAAGCCCGCGTTTCTCCCTAATATTGAGGCTGCGACTGATCTGATTTTCTTGTTGAAGAAGATTATGATCGCAACGAGTGCAGGCGCGAGCACGATGGATAGAAACAACAATCTCCAGGAGATAAAGCACGCTAGGATTAGGCAAGAAAGAACTCTCATGGGTTCCCGAATTGCGACGCCAAATAAGGCTACCAATCCCATGGCCAGCCCATCTGTCCCCGTGGTTAATGCCGCTAAGAAGGTGCTATTTCCTACTTGCTGAAATTGAGAGCGATCCATGTGAAGGGCTTGCGAAAACAGCCGACTTCGTAAATTCCGGACTAAGGTCGAAGAGGCAAACCCAATCAACAAGTCACTGGTCAACATGAGCATGTGTTTGATCAAGGTGCTAAAGACCAAGACACCCATGATGACACAAATGGTGAAAAACGGATCGGTGGGAAGCAGTGCTTCGGCCCAATCTAGTTTCCGCTCGTTCCAGCCGAGCGAGTTTTCTACATCTCGAAGTTGGCCTTGTAACGTAGGTTGCTCCGCAGGTGGAGCGTTGGCAAGCTTGTTCTCGATATCTGCTTTTTGCGAAGCGAGTGTGTCCGACTGCTTTTGTAGCCAGTCCTGGATCGATTCGTTTTTAAGAGTGACTTCGATTACTGGATATAGGGCGGTGATGTTTCCGCCCCACAAGCAGGCTATTCCTAGGGAGCAAAGAGTTGCCAAGATGATAGCGGGTGCTAAATGGATGGACTCTTTTATCGCTTTTGCAAAATTTTTCATTCGAGACGGTCTTGTAGATGGTGGTCAGGCTCGTATTCGCGAATCAAATCACTAAGCCGCAACTCGTTTTGGAGTTGTTTCCTGAGTTCCAAACACAGCATCGTGCAAGCTCAAGCCGATTGCATCCTTGGGGGAAGTAATCGGTTCAAAATCGATCGGCCAATCGATGCCGATAGAAGGGTCGTCCCATCGAATGCATCGTTCACACTGGGCAGCCCAAAAGTCTGTCGTCTTGTATTGAACCTCAGCCGTTTCGCTTAGAACAACAAACCCGTGTGCGAAGCCTGCTGGAATCCAAAGTTGTTTGCAATTTTCGGCTGAGAGTTCTTCGCCGACCCATTGCCCATACGTTTTCGATTCCGGACGAATATCGACTGCGACATCAAACACTCGTCCGACAGTGGCGCGAACAAGTTTGCCTTGAGGATGTGGCGATGTTTGAAAGTGCAACCCTCGCAAAACACCGAATGCCGAACGAGAGTGGTTGTCTTGGACAAAGCGTACGTTATCCGTTACCTTTTCCATAAAAACCCGGTCGTTAAAACTCTCGAAAAAGCAACCACGAGAGTCGCTGATCACGCGAGGAACGATTAATTTAACGTCATTGATAGCGGTGGATTCAATGATCAATTGGTCACCTTTTCTTTCGCGATCCGGTTGAGGTACTGTCCATAGCCATTTTTTGCCATCGGTCTCGCAAGCTCTTCAAGCTCCGAGGCAGAAATCCATTTCTGTCGAAAGGCGATCTCTTCAGGGCACGCAACCTTGAGACCCTGACGATTCTCGATTGTAGAAATGAACTGACTTGCCTCCAATAGCGAATCGTGAGTTCCTGTGTCTAACCAAGCATATCCTCGCCCCATAATTTCCACATTCAAGGTCCCACGCTCGAGATACAGGCGATTGAGATCCGTAATCTCCAGTTCCCCCCGTGCAGATGGCTTAAGTGATTTAGCTAGCTCAACGACGTTGGAGTCGTAAAGATAGAGTCCCGTTACTGCATAATTTGATTTAGGTGCTTTCGGCTTTTCCTCCAACCTGATTGCTCGAAAGTTAGGGTCGAATTCTACCACGCCATATCGTTCTGGATCATGTACGTGATAAGCGAATACAGTTGCCCCTGTTGGTCGAACGCACGCGTTTTTGAGTAAGTCTTGGAATGAGTGCCCATAGAAGATGTTGTCACCAAGTACCAACGCTGCATCAGATCCGTCGAGGAATTTTTCGCCGATAATAAAGGCTTGGGCGAGACCGTCTGGCGAAGGCTGAATTTCGTAGGATATCTCAATGCCCCAGCGTCGGCCATCACCCAGTAGCTGTTGAAATCGGGGGGTGTCGAGAGGGGTTGAAATGATAAGAATCTCTCGGATACCCGCTAACATCAAAGTGGAAAGCGGGTAGTAGATCATTGGCTTGTCGTAGATTGGTAGCAGTTGTTTCGACAAAGCCAATGTTGCTGGATGAAGCCGAGTGCCCGCTCCACCAGCCAATACGATCCCTTTTCGATTCATATCATTCTCCGAGTTGCTTAGCGCGTTATTGAGTCTGCAAACTCGAGCACCCCTGCTTGCCAGTTTGGCAGGATATACTCGAACGTGGTCTGGAATTTTGTTGTGTCTAGTCGCGAGTTCTTTGGGCGAAGTGCTTTGGCACCGTACGCTTCAGTGCTTGTGGGGAGTACTTCCTGGGTTTTGATTCTTCTACCTCGCTTTCCGGTTTCACTAAGTAGCATTTTTGCATAATCAAACCAGTTTGTTGCACCCGAGGCGGCTAAGTGATAGGTGCCAGAGTAGGAATCGGTTGGCTTAGATTCGATTGTCTTAAGGCAATGTGCAGTAGCATTGGCGATTAAGACTGCGCCGGTGGGGGCTCCCGTTTGATCGCTCACGACCGTGAGTTTGTCGCGAGTCTCCGATAGCTTCAAAATTGTCATGGGAAAGTTTTCGCGATGAATCGAGTAGACCCAGCTCGTTCGCAGTATGAGATGTTTGCAGCCAGTTTCACGAAGAAGTTGCTCTCCCTGAGCTTTCGTGGTTGCATAATGACACAGCGGACCAGTGGAGTCATCTTCAAGGTATAGGCCCTCTTTATTGCCATCGAATACGTAGTCGGTCGAATAGTGAACGAGCCAACAATTCTGTCGGGCAGCTTCCTCGCCGAGAACTTGAACCGCTTTGGCATTAACCTGTGTGGCTAAGTCTCGCTCCGATTCTGCCTTTTCAACGTTGGTGTAGGCGGCGGCGTTGATGATCCAGTCGGGTTTGATTTCTCGAATCAGATTGCGGAGAATTTTTTCGTCAGCAAAATCGGATTCTGTACGGTTGGGCATGTGCAGATTACCCATGTTGCGCAAAGACACTCGTAGCTCGCATCCAATATTTCCGGAGCTTCCTAGGAGGAGGATATTCATATGATTCTCGCCTGGAGGCCAATTGGTGTTGGTTTTTTCATGCTGCGTGCGACTTGGCAAATTGAATCATACACTGCTCCAGGCTACGTAGTTTCGCGTTGGTGCGAACGTTGCCTGACGATCGATCATTCATTCGACAGGCGGCATGAAAAACAAGGCCTGCTTCTTTGAGCTTGCCAGCAATTAGCAACTTTTTGCAGCACCGAATCGCAGATCGTGCATGCCAATCGAATGAGCGGCGAGCGAGTTCAAATCGGACCGAGGGGGCGTTGTGGGATGCTATGACCTCAACTGTCTTTTCCAGGTCAGCCCAGGTTCTCGCGTCAGCGTTGAGTCTCGATGTTTCGTTTGCCTCGTGTCTTCGATAGCACGCGAGAGGGCGAGGTTCGTACCAAACTGGATACTTGGTGGCGATACGAACCCACATTTCCCAGTCCAGTGCGAAACATAAATCTTGACGGTAAGCCCCGACTGCTTGATAAACGTCTCGTCGCACAACGACGGATGGGGTCTGAATCCGTTGGCGAATGGATAGGCGTGATAGCCACGATCGATTCAAGATTCCTGAGAACCATCTCTCTCGAGAACAAGTTTTTAGGGTGTTGTCGTGTCCGTCAACGATCTTCGAACGACAATACGCCATGCCTATCTCATCTGAGCGAGATAGCCCTTTCTCCATTGCAGCGTAAAAGCCGGGAAGTACGTAATCGTCTTGGTGAAGAATGTGAACAAAATGACCTCGGGCAAGTTTGATAGCGTGGTTCCAATTGCCAGCAAGTCCCCTGTTTTGTTCGCTTCTGTAAACCTCAATACGATCACGCAATCGAGCGTTACCATTGACGATTTCGGAAACGTCAACTTTCTTTGAAGCATCATCAACAATCGCAATCTGCATATTGTCTTTTCCCGGATCCTGGCAAAGCACCGAATCGAGGGCTTTAAGGAACCTAGTGCGATCCTCGTAAGTCGGGATCATGACGGAAAAAGTGGGGAGCAACGCTGCCTCTCGATATGAAGTATGTGTTTTGGAATTGGCCGGTTTGCTAGCGTTAGCTGCGGGTTTAAGCGGGCTTTCAAAGGTTTTACAAAAGTTGTAGAGTGGAATCAATAGAATCAATCTAGTGCCGTAACTTGGAGATAACCTTGATTGGGGAATTCTCGAATTCCCAACCCGCAGCGTGAGCGAGGGATGATATCCCGGGAAATTCCCTTGCTTAAGGGCCTGTTGCTTTAATCACATTTCGAAAAACAAGCATTAGCCGCAGGGCGCTAGCCCACGGCTAACGGCCGACAACCGGACGCTAGCGCGCCCACGGCTCATTAAAGCAACACGCCCTTCCGCCTCGGGTTATGATCGGCAACATCTCAGAGTTGAGGCACTCGTTGGATGGAGTCCATAGTTTGGAGTTTTAGTAGAGTGGGGCGAGATGCGGGCTTTGATTTACGTACATTTCGATCGAGACGGCATCGTGGACCCGCACGTCGAATATGCTTTGGCCCAGTATCGTCCCCACGTCGATCATATGGTATTTGTTTCACCCTCAGTAAGAGAGTTGACACCCAAGCAAAAGAGGTTGGTCGATTACTTCGTACCTCGGGAGAATATCGGTTACGACTTTGGTAGTTGGAGAGATGGGCTACTTTCTCTGGATGCTGATCGATATGAGGAGATCGTTTTTGCAAACGATAGCGTTTATGGACCGTTATGGTCGCCTGGACCCGTGCTGGAGTTCGGCCTAGAGAGGGATCTCGACTTTTGGGGCATGGTGATATCCGACCAGACGGTCTCTCCCTGCATTGCTAGTCCGCATATTCAGTCTTGGTTTTTCGCTGCGAGAAAGAGGCTCATACAAACAGATGCGTTCCAGGATTTTTGGCGAGGAATTGAAGTGGTGAGCACAAAACGCGAAATTATTCAGCGATTTGAAGTGGGTTTAACGGAATCGGTGCAGAGAGGAGGATATCGCATTGGGGCTGTGTATGAGCAGAAGAAGAGTTTAAGAGACCGCATTCGCACCGCCTTGAAAGAGTCTTCTATCAAAGAGCTGTCTAGAACATGGCGACTTTTACGGCGATCGGTGCGGCAGAGTCGAAACCCGTCCGAAGGAGATTGGGAGTCTGTGCTAGCTAGCGGAGTGCCATTTGTTAAAGTTAGCTTGCTTCGATTAAATCCATACGGTCGAAGGCTTGAGGAGGTTATGGAATATTTGGGAAGCGAAAAGGGCATCGACACAAAAATGATGGTGAATCATCTGGAGCGAGTTCTTAGTTGATGTCGATGTTGGTTAAGAGAAATAATACAGATTGTTCAAGTCGGATAGCACAAATGGAAAAACCGCAGAAATTCGTCCCATCTCACGGTAACGTGCAGAAGGAAATTGAGACATCTCTATTTCTACTCGGCGGGCCATTCGTTTCATAAAATCATGTTCTATCGAGTGAGCACACGAAACGCGTTCTAGAAGTTTTGACTTTAGGTTATTGTTTTTGACTAGAAATTTGATTAGCAATATTATTTCTATGAATAAAAATTATATCGAACGCTTTTAGCCAATCCTCGAGAAGAAAAATTCTCTTTTCACCGCGTGAGACACCTCATGAGTTCTTCTTACTTCGTTCGCGTTAGTAATCTAATGCTTTCTTCATCGAACCCATTTTTATGAAGGGTTTCAGCGTAACCGATATGATCATATGGGATCCTAAGGTAATTCACAGCGCGAGATAAAAAATTTATAGTCGCATACGAAGAAGATGGGATTCGATCGCGAGGCTGGCCGATTGAGCCAGGATTTATGACTGCACCGAACGCGGTTCTGCGAAACATCGGATGATGAGTGTGTCCGAAAACTGCGAGCGTACCGTTTTCGCATTCGAAATCGATGGGGGTATCAGGATAAATGTATTGTTCGCAATTTCCAGGTGATCCATGAGCCAGCATCAACGAAGTAAACTCGACGATTTCTTCACCTACAACTAGTTGAAAAGGCTCTTCAGGATCGAATATATGTTGCAACGGAAGCTCTTCAAGCCATTTCAAGTTTCTCGCTGTCAATTTCTCTCTGGTCCATTGAATTCGATATTTGCACTCACGCACCAATTCGTACGGTAGCTTGCCGGTAACATACAAATCATGATTACCCGCTATAGCGATAGCCGCACGATCTCTTAGATAGTCGCAAGCATAGTTTGGATCGTCATAGTATCCGACGGCATCACCGACGAATACCACTGTCGCACTATCCGGAATGGACTCTGCTACAGAGCGAATTGCAGGGCCATTGGCATGCAAGTCAGAAAGAATGAACAACGGGATATTAATTCGTAACGGCGATCTCAAAAGTATACTTCCTCATAATATCGCAGAAATTCACCCTGGGTTTTAGGCGCAAACTCATCGTACGACCTTTCTAGCACCAAGTTATAAAAGTAAGCTGCGCACGAATTGTAACCGAAGTGAGCTTTCGGTGCTTCCGTGGAGCTTAGTCTTCCGTTGATCTCAAAAAGACATGGCCCTTTGGAGTCGACGATAAGCTGCACATTTATATGTCCAAATTCCATTCCTTCTTTTACGAGAGCGTGTCCTACCGCTTTTGCATATTCGTCAATTCGTTCATCAATTACAATCTTGCCGTAGCCGGTCGCCCCATCAGGTGTTAAGGTTCGCTCAAAGCAAATGGTATGAATCATTTTTGAATAGCGATCCACATAGACTCCACAGGTGTATTCCGGACCGATTAGCTGTTCCTGTGCCGTAAACTGTTGGGGAACTAGTCCTCTGCCGCTAAGCGCATGCTCTGCATCACGACTAGACTTCACGGCGATAATGTTTCTAGACGCGGAACTAGTTGCTGGTTTCAAAATGGTCGGTTGGTTTTCGAACCCTTTCTTAATGAACTCATCGGCATTGATTGTCCAAGGCGCGCGTACGGAGTGTTTTTCCAGTGTCAGGGGTGTAAGATTCTTGTCTAAACAAATCTTGGCTATCTTGTTTGGAATCGTCGCAGTTATCGGGAGTTGCATGTGCAGTTCTGTGAGCTTCTCTAGTTCGTGCTGCGTCCCCGCATAAATGATTCGGATTTCGTTACTTTTGCAGTAGTTGAGCACAAAGTCGACGTAGTTCGAATCACGAGCCAAGGGAAAAATAGGCGTTGCCGTTACAGGTAATTTTGGATGTGAAAAATAACGCCCCGCTGCAAACGGATCGCTATTGGCAAAGTGAATTTCGAGAGGCTCAGATATGTTCATGTAGGTCAAAGCCTTGTAGATGCTTTGCCCCATAACAGAACCCGCTCCAGTAATTAGGATTTTCATTTGCTGTATTCTCTTGTTGTTAGGCAGGAATTGATGTAGTGATCTAGTGAGTCCCAAAACGACGAAAACTTTGGTGTATATTTCGGATGCGAAAAAGGTACCATCGATCGCACGTCTTGTTCGGAAGTGTCGTTAGCCTGGGCGACATTTATAACATCTAAGTTTGTCTTACCCGCTGTGTATTCAACGATCTCACGGACCGAAACTGCTTCGTGAACTGAGCCATTAATAAGTCGATCGATTTCTTGGCCTGAAGCGATTTCATTAGATAAGAAACGAATAAGCCTTGTAAGTTCATCTATATGGATAAAACTTCGTGTCTTAAATCCTTTGCCAAAAAGTTTGAGGGGGTGGTGGCTTAAAATTGAAGACTCGATCGCTTTGAATAGATTGCCATGTCTTTGACCAGTGCCAAATACATCCCCGATGCGAAGGATTAGTGCATTAATATTCGAGAGACTTCGAAATAGGTGCTCACCACATATTTTGGATACGGAATAATAGTCACTCCCGTAAACCTTCGAATCGGGTGAGCAATTTTCGGCGAGTGGGTACACGTTATTCGTTGAGCAATAGACGACGCTTATGTTTTTGGAAACGCAGGTGTCGAAAACAAGGCTATCGATCGATGTATTATTGATCAAACATTCTCTATTATTGCTGATCGTCGCGGCACAATGAATCAAATGCACATTCGATGGCAACTCGGAAAGAGGAGTTGGGTAGAATTTACTTTCCGATTTGGACGTGCCCACGCCTTTCCGCATAAAGGCACTGCCTATAAAGCCTGTGCCGCCGGTTATTGCAATTGAGAGTTCTGGAGAGTAGAAAGTTCTAAGATCCATCACGAGATATTTTTCGACAGAGGAAAATCATGACCATCAGAGTTTGGCTTTAAGAACTCAAGCCTACCGTTTTAAGCCGTTCTTCAAGTTTGTGCGCATAGGTCAGCTTGCAGGCAAGCCTTCTACCATACCGGAGTATTCCGCGGCGACGTAGAATACGCCTAAAAGCTGATTCCCGCTCGACTTCTTCGTAAATCGCAATTCGAGGCATATCTCTTCTTCGCTCCCGAGAAAAACGGATGCAAAACGAACGATTATTTGAAGAAATAATAGGTTCGAAATTCAATTCTATTAATTGGTTGTCAGCAATTTCTAATAGGTTAATCGTTTTGTTGACTATTTGCTCCCGATTGGATTCGTCATAGATACGAATTTTTAGCTCGCCAAACGCTTGTTGATTAAACGTACCGATCCGAAACATAATGCCACTCCAATTGTCTTGGTCTGGAGTGATGCGGTAAAAAATTTCGGTGTAAAGTCTTGTAAAACCCTTATGTACAACATCCTCCCGTATGTTTGTTCGTGGTCTTTGTTGAGGGGAGGACACTGTATGCGCTTGATGCGATTGAGAAATAGATGAATCGAGGAGTTTATGGTAGCGTTTTTGGACTGTCGGATAGGATAGTGGTCTTAGATTCGCATGCATGCGTTGAATGGTCTCAGTGTTGGCGATTCCTGAGTATTCGGCTTTTAAATGTTCCTTAAGTTTATTTTTGATGCTATTAACTGCTTTCGAATCCGTAGCCGCGGTCAGGAGCTTTTCACGCCAGGATTCGATGGAGTCGGCTTTTGCTACTAGAGCTATTCCCAGATCTTCTACATGGAGATAGGGGGCCTCGTTCGATACAACGGCGACTGCACCTAATTCCCACGCATTCATTAGCGCATTGGGAGTTTTAAACGGATTGTTGTCGGAATGACTCCCAGCATGGACAATTACGTCAATCCCTGAATTGGATAGTCTGGATATCATGAGATCATAGGACACCTCATAGGGAAGTCTGTGAACCGATACTCCATCTAAATCCTTTTGCTCCAGTTTATGATCACCAACAACTACTAATTCGATTGGATGTAGTTTGTTGGCAGACACTATTGCTGGTAGGACGAATTTTTTGAAATCACTCGAGCGGTGCGAACCACCTAGGAATACTACTCGTAAGTGTCCCGGTGTTTTAGTTGGTAAGGAGGGGGTGTCATGCCATTGTCGAGTTGCGATTGTTGGGGGGAATAGCATGACGTTGGAATGCCAACGATTATCAACGCAATAGTCAAATAATGCTTTGTTCGGAACCAGAATCCCTTGAAAGTCTTTTAGTTGTGCCCTGATTCGAGGGGTTGTGTATGCAGAGTAAGCTGAATGCGTTCTGCCAAGAATTTCGAAATTGTCATCAAAGTAGTAGTAGATAGGAACATCTAGACTGCGGGAGGCGTTGATTACACGTTGAGATTCCGGTTCGAAGAGAGATCGACTGAGAATGATAGCTTGAGTGGTGGTTAAGTCCTCTAGGTCTAAATGGCAAAACCTCATCGGATGAAAAAACTCATCTTCAAAGTGACCGAAGGGCATCGTTGTGGAAGCTGTTATATCATGACCGACAATGAGAATTTTCCCGTGGCGTTTGTTAGAAGCCATAAAAGGGGTTTGGGGTTCGATCTCTAAGGTTTCTCCTTGGTGCCACCATTGTTCTTTTGCAATTTCCTCAAGCTGTGATAGTTCTAATTCCGCTATCAGCGAAACTAGCCGTTTAACTCGGATGTTGTAGTGATCGATCAACTCATTCGAAAGCAATTGGTTTCGTGAGATTTTGCACCATTCGCGATAAAGCACTGAATCGGGGTGGGTCCCAAATTCGGTCTTATTCGATGTTGCTGCTAACAATTCAGAGCCAATCGTAAGATCAAGTCGTTTTATTTCGTAAGATCGCGAGAGCCGTTTCCAATAGTCGAGAACGGCGCAGTTTGTGAGTACAAAGTGAGGGTCGATGTAGCCAATGGATTGTGGGACGCTCTTGTGTAAGATAAGCCCAGTCTCGGGTAAAAAATCAACGGACTTAAGATAGACCTGAGAAAGCCCTTCGTTCCCTCTCCATTGCTCTGTCGGTTGCCCGTCCACCTGTTGTGATAAAAAACGAACTTTACCGCAGCCAACTAAAAATCGCTTGCAATCGAGTTGGGCCTTTAGCTCATCAATAAAAGTAGGAGACAGTGTCCCTGTTGAGTTTAGAAATAAAAAGTAATCGCCTCTAGCTGCTCGCATGCCCTCAAGGAGTCCGATCGCTTTGATGCCAATGGACCTGGGGTGTCGAACGTATCGCACACGACTGTCATCACTAACAATTTGTTCAATAAGCGTTTCGATTTCGGATGATTGGCTGTCGTCGATAATGAGAAGCTCGATCTCGATGTTCTTATTAGACAAGACAGATTCAATTGCCTTCGTCAGAAGATCCACTTTTGCCCATTTTTCAACGGATAGAAGTATTGAAAATAGCGGATCGGGAATAGCTTCGCTTGTGGCGGGCGACCATACACTTCGTTCTGTAATGTCTCGAACGATCATTCAATGATATTCCTATACACTTGTTTTCTTTGATTCGATTTTTTAACTACCGGTTACTTTTTTTTGTGCGTGCGAATAAATCGATTAATTCATTTGATACGATGTGGCAACAAAATCCTGGGCACGATATCACTACCCTGCCAGAGCGGTAGGATTACGTTGAACTGCCCATTTGCGAATTAGTGTACGATAATCACGAATTACTGCCTGCATTTCATATCTTTCAAGACAAATACGTTTCGCATTTTCCACAATCGCATTTCGTAAGTCTTTATTTAAGATCAAAGATGCGATTGCAGCGGTATATTCCTCGGCGGAGTGTCGCACTAGCAAGCCAGAAGTTGTGTTGGTTACAGCATTGCGATAGGGCGGTACGTCTGCATAAACACCCGCAATTCCAAGTCCTCCAAACGTGCGAAACTTGTTGTCCGATTTGCAGGCGTTGAAGGTTGTATCTCGTAATGGTGCGATCCCAATTGTCCAATCTGCATGCTTCAACCATTCGTGAAATGCGTCAACCCCTTTGATGTATGGAAAGGATTTTACGTTAGGATGGCCTTCTAGTTCTTCAGGTGTATAGCCTGCAAAATGAAATTCCCATTCGACAGGGAGTTCAAGTGCTTTCAGGTTCCGCACTACGTCAACCAGAGGCAGCATTTCTTGTAGATGAGTGAAGTCGCCAACGTGCCCGATTTTGACTGTCAGTTCTGTTGGGCTGTTGTTGGAAGAGTTAACTTTGGCACTATCGATCTCGAATGGTGCGATAGAATGAGTTCTATGGACTCCGGTTCTTGTGGCAGAGTATTTGCTCTGCATGTGAGGACTAAAAACCCAAACACTATCGGCGAATTTGATCATCCATTCCATTGACTCCCGGATGTGACTCTTTTGATATCTCCCGCCGACCGGATTGGACGCTTCCAATTCGAGTAGATCATCATCGGAGGACCATACCGTTGCGACGCCAGCGGCCTTTGCTGCCTTAAAGGTTTTTATCGAACGTCGAGAACATCCGCGAAAAGCGATTAGAATGTCACTATTTCTGGCCATCTTTCGGAGGATGCGTCCTCGGAAATCTCCTTCGTATACAAGGGAAAAGTCGATTTCACCGAGTTTGTGCAGTTCTTTCAGCGGTGCAGATACAAGTTGACTGCACGCTGTATCACCCTCTGTCAGAAACATGATTCGCGGGCGCGATGACCAGGCTTTAGGCTTTATTTGTCCAAGCCAGCGTCCTAGGTGGTTCACCCAAGATAGCATGTCGCTGTATTCCCCTTTCTCGTCTCAATTAACTTATGCGCAAATCGCTCTTTGCGTCACTTGATACGCATTGAGAATCGAGCTTAACGTCCCTGCGACTGTGTTGATGTCGCTTCGTGTGAGGCCCATGTGCAGGGGTAATGAAATCGTCGAAGCACTTACCTTAGTTGCGTTAGGGCATGTTCCATTGCCATATGCGTACATGTCGTACTCGGTGTTGTCACGGTAATGCACACCTGGATGAATGCCACTGCTCGCTAGTTGTGAGACGACCTCGTCCCTATTATTGATTAACAACTGGAATAGGTGCTGTGATGTTTCGCAGCCAGGTCCCATTGGAATAAATTGAACGTCTTCGCGATTGCTTAGCAACTCTTTGTACCAAGTTGCCATTTGTCGACGATACGCATTGTCTCGGTCCAAGTACTTGAGCCCTACGAGTCCCAAGGCTGCCATGACGGAATTACCGTGGTACTTAAATCCAACTTCTTCCACGTCGTAGTACCATTTGTAGCTTCCTTGTACAACTGTCCTTGCAAAAGTATCTTTGTTGATACCTAGCCAGGTCCATTTGCGGACAGCTTGATCGTCCTCCTCTGAAGAAAAACAGATCATGCCTGAATCGGCCGTTGGCAGATTCTTGACTGCTTGGAAGCTGAAGACGCTTACTTCGGCCTGCTTGCCGACATGCTCTCCGTCGAGTCTGGTTCCTGCCATGTGTGCTGCATCCAGGATCAACGACAAGCCTCGACGTTGGCACAACTCTTGGACCTCTTTTAGGCGTCCTGTGTTGCCACCAAGTCCCACAAACATAACTGCTTTCGTTCGTGGAGTGATTCTCGATTCAATGGATTCTGGGTCCAAGCAGAGGTGCTCATCGATATCCGCAAATACAGGAGAAAATCGCTCGTACATGATCGCATGATTGGTCGAAACGAAAGTGAGCGGTGATGTGATGACCTCATCTCCCTCTTGCCAACCATGTTTCTTTGCCAGAATCTTGATCGCTAAGTGCAGTCCGGCAGTCGCGGAGCCCAGGAAATGCGAATTAGGCAGGCCAGTGTATTCGCACCATGCTTTTTCTAGCTCAACCGTTTTGAAGCCCATGCCGGTCCAGCCCATCTCTAGGCATTGTCTGATCTCGTCAAGGCACTCCTCAACTCGAAAGGTGGGACGGAATACTTGGATGGAGTGGTTGTTCGACATTGTGAATTCGCTTCCTGCGGTTTGAGATAAGGTTAAGGTTTCGTAATGAGGTTTGTTGTGGATGTTTCCGTGTGTGTCTGTGCCGCCCTTAAGCTGCGTTGAGCCCGCGAGTTTGCGGGATTTTCTGATCCTTGTGGAGCGTCTTCAACCACGCTTCGTTGTTCAAGAACCATGCTACAGTTGTTTTAATGGGTTGTTCGAAGGTGCCGATGGTCGTACGAATTCGCCACCGATAAATCCGGCCTCACCAGTAACGAATACAGTCTTCATTTTCCTTAGCCTCCGTGCGATTCCCTTCACAATGGATGGTTTAGGAGATCTGGACCGCTAGCGTCAATATCGAAGGGTTAAGAAATTTGTGGTTTTGGTTGATTTACGTTAAAGATTTTAAGTGGGGGCAAAAGACGGAGGATCGAATTTGCATTTGGTTTTATGGAGCCTGATATCTAGAATGATGCCTCGAGAATCTGTTTCTGACTGCAGAAGTGCCGAAAAGCAAACGTGCTCGAAATCTGATCCTAATTCTCCATAACCTGTAGGACTTTTTACTGTGAATCGATTGATTGCTAGCTTTAGAGCCTCCCGGGGTCTGTCGTTCTCTGTATGTCGTCTATTTGATCGCGTTCACTTTGTGGGACGCTCTAGTGGGGGGCAATCAAAAAAGAGTGCGTTCCTGGCTATCAAGGGTGTCGTATCTGCTATCGCCTTATGTTTGGTTGCTCAGTCTGTCGCTAGTGCCCAGGATGTTGAATTTCGTTGGAAGCTAGCTAAGGGGACCAAGCTTCTTTCGATTGTTAGTCAGGATTCTCAGCAGGGAGAAGAAGGGGCTGCTAGTCCGGTCTCTCAAAAGACGGAAATGACTCAAGACTGGGAGGTCCGAGAGAATTTCGGCGATGGTACAGTGCAAGTGGTTACCATTCTTAGGCGTGCCCAGCTTAATTTGGACATCCCTGGGGCTGGAAAGATCGAGGTGGACACCAGCAAGCCTGATGACGAATCGGCTTTCGCAAAACAAATCTCTAAAATGTTTCGACCACTTATCGACGCCGAGTGCTCTAATTCCATGAGCGTGCTTGGCAAGATTTCCGACGTCAAGATTCCTGGGGCTGCTCTAGAGGGATTCAGAAACACTCCGGGAGGGAGCAATATTGAAACGATGATCAAAGAATCAATCGAAAATGGATCTCCTGTTTTTCCTGCTCAGCGCATTGCTCCCGGTTTTAGCTGGACGCAGATCACTTCTAATAAAACCCCAGCAGGGCTTTTCTCTGCAACAAATCGCTATACATACAAAGGCGAAATGACTTTTGAAGGACGAAAGCTTCATGAGTTTCGGGTAGACACGAATCTGGCGTTCGCTGGCGATAATACCTTTGGTGCGAAGATATCGATTCCTGCTCAGACGATCACGGGCAACATGATCTTTGATAACGATCGTGGCTATCTTGTTTCGAGTGAACAAACTCAGGATATGACCATGCTCATTGAGCTGCCAAAACAAAAGCCCACCAAACAAGTTCACAAGCAAACTTTGAAAACACGCTTTCTTTTACCTAGCGAAATCAAATAACTATGACCATCGAACCGTCCAGAGGAAGGTCAGCGCCCGAGCTGCTGGCCCCCGCCGGAAACTGGGAATGTATCCAAGCCGCCATTGAAAACGGAGCAGACGCTGTTTACTTTGGCCTCGACGTCGGGTTTAACGCACGAGCGAGAGCGACGAATTTTAGCTTGGAGGACCTCGACCCACTGATGCGAACGCTTCATCGGCGAGGTGTCTTGGGCTATGTGACACTGAACACCCTTATCTTTACCGATGAGCTCAATGCGTTCGAGAAGAACGTCGGTTTGCTCGCTGCGGCGGGCGTCGATGCCGTGTTGGTTCAAGATCTAGGTGCTGTTCGTTTAATTCGCGAGATTTGCCCTGAGCTATCAGTTCACGCGAGTACCCAAATGACGATGGTTTCGGCCGAAACTATCGCAGCGATTGAGGAGCTTGGGGTCGAGCGAGTTGTGTTGGCACGAGAGCTTTCTATCGATGAAATTCGCAAAATTACCGCCTCCACCAAAATGCCCGTTGAGACCTTTATTCACGGTGCGTTATGTGTCGCTTACAGCGGACAGTGTCTGACGAGCGAATCGCTTGGCGGGCGCAGCGCGAACCGAGGTCAATGCGCACAAGCATGTCGTCTAAACTATGATTTGATTTGTGATGGAGAAGACGTTGATCTAGGTGGCAATCGTTACTTGTTGTCCCCTCAAGATCTGGCCGGATATGCACACGTTCCGCAGTTAATCGATGCTGGCGTGTGTTCGCTTAAAATTGAGGGGCGTTTAAAGACCCCTGAATACGTTGCGAATATC
Organism: Pirellula sp.; assembly: GCA_046344995.1. Classification (GTDB taxonomy): domain Bacteria; phylum Planctomycetota; class Planctomycetia; order Pirellulales; family Pirellulaceae; genus JBKCUI01. The sequence continues at coordinate 487,043 of JBKDKR010000066.1, read as the reverse complement.
GTCGGGCATTATCGCAAAGCGATCGATGCGGCAGTTCAAGGTCGCGAGATTGTTTGGTCGGGAGATTCGCGTCGAGAAATGGAGCTTAGTTTCTCACGAGGTTTTAGCCCAGGATGGCTCGAAGGCTGCAACCATAAACGATTGGTTCCTGGTCTTAGCAGTGCGAAACGAGGAGTCCGAGTAGGAACCATCATAAGCGTGCGTGGCGAACGTGTCATCGCTCAACTGGACCATGAACTCATGCCGGGCGATGGCGTGGTTTTCGAGGGGGATCGTATTGCGGGGGATGAAATCGGCGGTCGAATTTACCAAGTTTTCGTGAATGGAAAACTTGCGGAGAGTCCTCAGTCAGGACGCGTCGAACTGGCGTTTCAGCATGGGTTAATCGAGCCTGATTTGGTAAAGCCGGGGCTTGGGATCTGGCAAACCGATTCGCCACAGTTGACAAAACGCCTCCGAGCTACATTTGATTCAAAGCAGCCCATCCGCAAGCAGCCGATTTGGATGGAGATTCATGTGGAAACCGGTAAGCCTGTTGAGTGCCGGGCCGGCGTTCTTCCCAAGCGGGAAGGTTTGGAGACGTCTTGGGTGCATGAGTTTGTTCCAGAGATTGCTCGCAAGCATTCGGTAACTACCGAATCTCTGCAAGAGCAACTGAACAGGCTTGGTAATACTCAATTTGTTTTGACTGATTTCGATGCCCGAATAGCGGGTAACCCGATGTTGCCATTGAGCGTTTTGGGGGAGGTTAGAAAAGACTTGGTCGCTCGCTTGGATGAGTTGATGGTGGTAATGCCTCCACGAACTGTCTCGGCTTTTGGAGTCGCGGAACGCATGGTAAAGTTTGCAAAGCAGCGAACTGAACTAGAGGATATGCATGTTGGGGTTGGTCAAGAAAATGAAGCATCAGTTGCTCCTCAGTTGCATGTTTTAGTTCGTTCGCTTTCGCAATTGGAGGCAGTGGTTTCGACTGGTCAGACCACCATGTATGCTGACTTTCATGACATTCGCGAATACGCTCGAGCTGTTGAAATCTGTCGCGAAGCAAAGGCCAAGATCTTTCTGGCAACACTACGGATTCAAAAGCCAGGTGAGCTGGGCCTGTTTAAGGCTCTCGAAAAGCGAAATGCCGATGGTTGGCTAGTTCGTAATTTAGCGGCGCTCGATTACGCAAAGAAAGCAGAGATCCCTTTTGTTTGCGATTTTAGTTTAAACGCAACGAATCCTTTGACGGCGGAGTGGCTTATCCAAAATGGAGCATTGCGATTTACTGCATCGTATGATTTGAATCGTGATCAACTGGTGGAATTGGTTGAAGGCGTGTGTCCTGACTCCATTGAGATAGTCGTGCATCAACACATGCCGATGTTTCATATGGAGCATTGCGTATTTTGCACCGTGCTTTCGCCGGGTACCAATAAATCGAATTGCGGACGACCCTGTGATCGGCATGACGTAAAGTTGCGGGATCGTATTGGCATGGAGCATGTTTTGCATGCCGATATTGGCTGCCGCAATACGCTTTACAACGGCCAAGCTCAAAGCGGAGCTGAGGCGGTGGCTGGTCTGATTAAGAAATCAGTGGTCCATTTCCGGGTCGAGCTCCTTCGCGACGCGAGTCCACAGGAAATTGGGGAGATAGTCACCAGCTACCGCAGCTTGTTAACTGGCGAGCTTAACGGAAGTGACGTTTGGAAGCGGCTCAAGGCAGCAAACCGAGTCGGCGTGACGAGGGGTACGCTAGAGCATCCGCGAAATCCGCTTGCGATCTTGTAGCGAGAGCTATGTCGAGTGATAGGTAGTGGACGAGGCTACGAGGCCCGGGCGTGGCAGTTGGCGGATCCCACGTGGAGCCGAGATGCGGCTCTTCAGCGGACAGAGGGTGGGCACTCCTGTCCGCCAGTGTGTTAGGGTCGGACAAGAGCGTCCAACCTACCGGTACGACTACGATTTCAAACCCGTAATTGCTGCTGCGACAGCGCTCTAATACGGCAGCGCTCTATTTCTTGATACTGGCGGCAGCGTTAACGATAGCCAAGAACGAATCGGCCTTGAGCGAAGCACCACCGACCAAGGCTCCATCAATGTTCGGCTGGCTCAGCAATTCCAATGCATTGTCCGCTTTAACGCTTCCTCCATATTGGACGATCACCTTAGAGGCGACAACATCTCCGAATAGCTCTACAAGCAATGCGCGAATATCAGCGTGCACCTCTTCAGCTTGCGCTGGCGATGCCGTCTTGCCCGTGCCGATTGCCCAGACTGGTTCGTAAGCCAAAACCGTTCGTGCCATTTCTTCACCCGTTAAACCTGCCAGCGATCCGCGACACTGTGTTCGCACAACGGTTTGTGTTTGGTTGGCTTCTCGTTGTTCGAGGGTTTCACCTACGCACACAATAGGGGTCAATCCTGCCGCCAGGACCGCTTTGACCTTTTGGTTTACCAGTTCATCGGTCTCGCCGAATATCGCCCGGCGTTCGCTGTGCCCAAGGATGACGTAAGTGCATGCAAGGTCCTTGAGCATCGCACAGCTAACCTCTCCCGTATACGCACCCTCCGCTGCGAAGTACGCGTTTTGGCCTCCCAGTCGGATCGTGCTGCCGCGAATCGCGGCCCCAACATCATGAATATAAACGCTGGGGGGACAAACGGCTACGATTACCTGCGTTGATGGTGAAAGCTGATCTGCGAGTTGGTGGGCCAAGGCGACCGAGCTATCTCGCAAGAGGTTCATCTTCCAATTGCCAGCAATCAAGAAATTACGCACGAATCACCACCGGTGGAATGAGTTGAATGGGGTTGGGATTTTGGCATCGACTGGGAACCATCAATTTCATTCCTTGTCAGCCGGGGCCGTCCAATATGCCCAAAAGAATCCAGAATTTGCCCGAATTGTCAACGCCACCGAGATTGACCTAGATTTCGCTCCCCGTCATTTGCTACGGTCCGACTTAAAGAACCTTACTCACTTTTGGGGATTTTCCGATGCGAAAAATAGCTGTTATCAACCAAAAAGGTGGTGTTGGCAAAACCACCACGGCCGTCAACTTGGCAGCAGCTCTGGCTCAATGCGGGAAAAAGGTATGCGTGGTGGACTTGGATCCTCAGGCTCATGCCTCTTTGCATTTAGGGGTTACGGTCGGGGATGGTGAGACCAGTGTGTACGACATATTGTGTGGTGATGCGCTGTTTTGCGATGCTCGACGGTATTTGACTCCTGATCTCGCTATTGTTCCAGCCAATTTGGACTTGGCAGCAGCGGAAATGGAGTTGGCAGGCGAGGTCGGTCGCGAGGTGATCTTGAAAGATAAGATGGATCTCGATTCCGAAGAGTTTGACTATTTGATTATTGATTGCCCTCCATCGCTCGGCGTGCTAACTCTAAATGCCCTTACCGCAGTGGATGAAGTATTTCTACCTCTGCAGCCACACTTTCTGGCCCTTCACGGTCTCAGCAAATTGCTGAGAACGATTGAGATTGTGGCCAAGCGTTTAAATCCTACGCTGCACCTGGGTGGGATCGTGTTGTGCATGTATGAGTCGAGTACGAGACTAGCCCAAGAAGTGAGTCGCGATGTCGAAGAGTTCTTGAATCGAAATGCGTCAGTAAGTCCCGTTTGGGCGTCAGCGCAATTCTTCCGTACAAAAATCCGAAGAAACATTCGGCTTGCTGAGGCCCCCAGCTTTGGTCAGTCGATTTTCGAATACGCCTCAAGCAGCCACGGTGCTGAAGATTATCTGTCGCTCGCGTACGAAGTTCTCGCGACAGACAGTCCATCCATGGAAAGTTGTGGTAGCAATCAATTAAACGGAGCGACAACGTGACTTGGAATGTTGGCATAAATCGAAAACCGTCCGAGATTGTTAGCTGTTCATTCAGCAAGCATGCTCGAAAGGGAAAAACTCTTTCGCGAAGCAGAGGCTGGTTACTAGTTTTACTGGGAACCGCTTTTGTGGGCTGTCAACAATTGGGGCTTAGGCCCACAGGTTTCTATGCCGATGAGGATGAATGGGGAACGCCTCCGAGCAATATCTCCCAGGTTCCACGGCCCTATATTGAAACCAAACGAAATAAGCAAACGACATCTAGCACTGCAGTGAAGACCAGCTTGAGCGATTCGGATGAATCCAAGCGACCTGCCAGTGAACCTCTGGCTTCTGCGACACAGGCTTCTGCGACACAGACAGGCTCGCCCGCAGCTGCACCAGCGGCGGCTCAAACCGCTAACACTAAACCAGAGGACCAGTCTCTCAAGAGTACGGGAGCTGGCGTCGTTGATACCGGAAAAGACGAGGTTGATCTGGATGCTGCCCTGGATGGGCTGCCCTCCCAATACAAAGATATATTGAAGCGGCAGTTGGCTGCATTGAAAAAGCAAGCATCGCCATCGGAGCAGGTACTATCGGATTCGCCTGCATCGGATACGCTGGCCCAAGATTCTTCCGCCAATAAAGTTAGCTTTCGGTTAAGCGACAGCGAAGACGGTTCGGATGTCAGTAAACCTGCTCCCCAAAATGAGACTCCCGTTATTGCAGCGTCCGCAAATGCGAAAGCGCTGGAGGTCAATGCCGTTCCCGCTGCTGGATCGGTGCAGACTAATGACAATCGTCAGGCGGTTGTCAGTGCCGTGGGTAGCAATATTGTTCCCTCGTCCGCGCCGCAGTTGCCTCTACCAAACGCTTCACAACAAGATTCTACGACACAAGGCAGTCGCGTCGATAATGCCACTCCGACTCCCACGTCGGCTGAGTTAAACAGCGCTTCCCATAATTCACCTTCGAATTGGAACCAATCGGTCACTCAGGCTATTTCTTCTTTAGAGAAGCAAATGGAGATCTCGCCTGGGGCCGATGAAAACTTGCGATTGCATCAAGAGCTAACGCTGCGGATGTTATACGCGTCGCTGCGTAAACCAGAAGAAGCAATGAAGCCCATCACCGGTCTGAGTGACGACGAAAACGAATATTATCGCAATCAAATGTTAGCTTTGATCGAGGCTAGCAATCCGGATGCGATGCCTGTTCGTTCACGGCATTTGAGTCTGGTTATGGATAGCCAGAGAAAGGCGACTGGATTTTTGGCCGCAGCCAGCAATTTGGAAGTCCGTAACATCGCCTTCTGCACAGACGTGGAGCGTTATGGCGTTATCACGAAATTCCCAAAGTATCAGTTCAAGCCTGATGAAGAGGTTTTGCTGTATTGTGAAGTCGAAAACGTGTCTGCACTTCCCGTAAAAGACGGATTCGAATCGCAGCTTCAAGGAAGTTATGAGATTTTGGATACAAATGGAAATCGAATCGTCGAGCAAACGCTGCCGATGGAGCCTGATGTGTGCCAGAACGTCCGACGTGACTACTATATGGTCTACCGAATCTTTATGCCGCAGCAAATTTCCCCGGGAAATTACAAACTGAGGTTGACCATCGAAGATCTCAAGGCTCGAAAGTACGGACAATCAACTTTGGACTTGCAAATCAAGAAGTAACGTGTGACAACTGCGAGTTGCTGGAGATCGAATGAGTCGATGAAACCAGCTGTTTTTCCTCACTCGCAAGCACTTCATGGCAATCACACAAGACTACGCGGCAGTTGGCTGGCTCCAGGCGTTTCTAGGCGTTAACGATCCTCTACTTCAAAAAACTCGACTTGAAACCAAGAAACTGGTCGACTGCATTGAAGTTATCTGCAGTCTTACGACCATTCGAGAGAAAAGGGACCAAATCGAATCGTCCTTGGCCACTATGTGGGATTATTGTCATGCAAACCAAATGGCCTGGGCGCTCAATCAAGTTCCCAGTTTGCAAAGTGAATGGATTCTTCCATCCAACGATGACTTCACAATCAGCCGTACATCTCCTGTAAAACTGTCATCTCCTGCAGAGTTGGGGGCCGCTCTGGGGATCTACGATTGGTCCACAAACGTAGTCATGAGAATCCGTAGTGCTGAGTTCACGACTTGGCAACGTCGGGTTGCACGCGTGGGTAGCGGTGCTCCCGTTGGTTTTACCATGGCAACATCTAAAACCGATATGATGGACTTGAACTGTATCGCCTCCTGGAAAGCCAAGGATTGGGCGGACGGAAGCTGGACTTTTCAGATCGAAAACCAACCCAATATGAGTGCTTCGGTCGACGAAGCAGTTCAAGTCACCCGACCCGATTTGTCTGAGGGCCTTAGCTCAATCGTTAATGCAATCGATTGGGCTGACCGAACCCTGCGAGCAACCAAGAATGATAAACCGGCCGCGGTCACGACCATTCCAATCTGGTTGCCCTTGGGTGATAGGCTGGTTCCAATACACGAATCGGTGTACGGCGGAAAGAATGATCTCGTCGTGACCCAAGTTTTCGCAAATGTATGGGACTCGGTCTGGCCTGTGATCTATTGTCGTCGACGTAAGCTTGGTCGAGGTCATTGTGAACTGAAACATATTAAGGACAAAGTGGATCAGTCGCTGAGCACTGAGCCTCGTTTGTTTACGTGGCTTGTTGTGTTCGCTGAACTGCTATCGCAAGTCTACACGTCCGATGGCCTAGGGATTTGCGCCAAGTACGCGTAGGAATAGCTAAATCCACTGATTACCCAGCGTTTAGCTTCATCGTCAGCTGCAAACGTTGCGGATTGGCATTGTACCAGTCAGGGTGTGAAGGGGGGAGTCGCTGTGGATCGTGCGAGCGCGGGAGGGCCTCGTAGCCTCGTCCACTACAGGAAAGGCCTCGTAGCCTCGTCCACTACCGAACCGGGGCTAACCTCAATTTTATCGTCAGCAATTTGGTCCCCTGTCAGGGGGCGATATTGTAGGCTGAAAAGTATGCAAAATTACCTGCCAGCTACAATCCCCCGAAGCGTCGATTACGTCGACTGTATTCTTCAATCGCCAGCAACATGTCGTCTCTTCCAAATTCGGGCCATGCACGTTTGGTGATATACAATTCGCTGTAGCTGATTTGCCAAAGCAGATAGTTGCTAATTCGCATCTCGCCGCTGGTGCGAATCAACAAATCTGGGTCGGGTACACCAGATGTATAAAGCGAGTTGGCAATCGTCAGTTCGTCAATTTCTGATGGCGTTATCTCGCCCTTGAGAACCTTTTCGGCAATGCTGCGAACACCGTCGGTGATTTCTTGCCTGCTGCCGTAATTGATCGCCAGGCACAAGTGTAGACCCGTGCAGTTTTTACTTCGATCGATTACCGAATCTATTTCATGCAATATTTCTCCCGGCAATCCCTGGCGTCGGCCAATGACGGTGAGTCGGATGTTCTTTTCAAGAAGAGTTTTGCACTGCTCAACCAGGAACTTCTTAAGAAGTCTCATCAAAAAATCAAGTTCGTCTTTCGGCCGTTTCCAGTTTTCATTGGAGAAGCAGTAAAGAGTTAGGTGCTTGATTCCGAGTTCCACGCAAGACTCACATGCAGCACGGACTGAGTCAGCTCCTTTGCGATGGCCTTCGACTCTTGGTAGGCCTCTGGATTGTGCCCATCGCCCATTGCCGTCCATAATGATGGCTATGTGGTTTGGTATGACGAGGTCGCTGCTTGCAGTGGTTTTCTTTTTTCTTCGGAAGAACACCATCGATCGTTTGCCTTTAGGGGAACTGAATGTCGATCCAGACCATATGGTGGTCAGAAGCGTCCGAAACATCGATGGGCAGTGATTTTATTTCATCATTTGTTGGCCAGAAGACACCGCCGCCGATCAGCTTGAGACCACTGGATGGTAGTACAAAATCGATGCGGAGATTACCTGGGTTGCGATCGTTAAAATCCCCGGTGTCGTGTGCAGGGTTACCTTGATGTTTTGCATTGGCTTGGCCTGACGCCGCTGCTGCTTCGACGGCGCCTTGACTTGTCGGGACGAAACTGGCGTTAATTCTCTTTGACTTCAAAAGTCGATCGATTCCAGCGTGAACACCATCGCCATCATTTGGATCGGCGTTTAGATCACCCAGGACAACAAATTCGGCAGAGTCATCCAATCCTCCTTCGTTGCCTTGATCATCGATCATATAGGTCAAGCCGTCGATGTAGTCGCAGAAAAATCTAATCTCATCATGATTCCGTTTACCATTTCGATCTTCTGAACCATCGAATACGGGAGGGGTAGGATGCGATGCGAGCACATGCAAAACGCGGCCATCAATATTTACTGGTACATCCCAATGGGATTTTGAGCTCAATCTAAGTTGCTTCCAAATCTCATCAGAATAATACGGTTTCCAAGCGTCGTTTGGCTTGCCCACTCCGGGTATCAACGCATTAGGCATGTCGCTCCAAAGGAATCTTTGGAAAGTTCGGACCTTATTCTCTTGAAGCGGAAACCGGCTATAGACCACCATGCCATATTGCCCAGGGAAGGCTCCGAATCCCCATGCGTCTTCAGGCTTTCCTGTCTTCCCTGTACCAGTTAAGTTCAAGCCTGACTGTACGCCGGTGTTGACCTCGGCAGTGAACCAATGATCAAGTTGAAGAGGCTCTGTTTCGAGCCCCTCAAGTTTTGCATTGAGATATTTGTCTGCAAGCAGTTTCGCCGATTGACCTCCATCAAAGTCGACTTCGTTGGCCAGCAAAACATCCGGCCGCACCAATTGAACAATTGCAGCAATCTTCTTTGCTTGCTCGTCTCCTTGCTGCAAACCTGATGACAGTTCGCCCGCTTTGCTTCGGTTCAGTGCCATGTTAAAGGTGGCGATACGAATGGCTCCTTTGGAGGGAGCTGGTATTTGCTGAGCTTGGGTAGAACTGGACAAGGTAAGTAGGTAGGACACTCCTACGCAGATAAATAAGCCGATCGAAAGTCTCATAACTTTTTAAGCCCACAGAAGGGGAGACGGATTATGATTTTCTTAATACATTTAGAACCCGCTCAAAATCGTCAGGTACAGGAGCGACGAATTGGAGTTTCTCTCCTGTTTTAGGGTGGGTGAGTTCGAGTTTGTGAGCGTGAAGCGCCTGACGTTCCAGTTCAACGGTTTCGTCACCCGGTTTCGGTGGCAGCCCGAGAGCGTGTCTTCTTAACAATTGCCCGCGAGTTACCTGTGCATGACCACCGTACAGCCGATCGCATAAAATGGGGCAGCCGATGTGGGCTAAATGGAGGCGGATTTGGTGTGTCCGTCCGGTTTTGGGTAATACGTTTAGGAGAGCGTATCCTTCGAATCTTTCGACAACCTCGAAATAAGTTGAGGCATCACGGCTTGATTCGTGGCCGGATCTGATGGCCATCTTTTCTCGCTGGTAAGGATGGTGGCCGATCGGTTGATTGATCCAGTCACGGTCGCGATCTAGTTTGCCTAGAACGAGAGCCATATAGGTTTTGGTCACTTCTCTGGCCTCAAATTGGGCGCTTAGTTTAAAGTGGACTTCGTTGGTTTTTGCGATGGCGATCACACCGCTCGTATCTCTATCCAATCTATGAACGATGCCCGGACGAGTGGCACCACCGGCATCGCTAAGTTGCTGAAAATGATGTGCAAGTGCTGCGGTCAAAGTTCCGGACCAATGACCCTTGGCAGGATGGACTACCATTCCCGGCGATTTGTTGATGACAGCCAAATACTCGTCTTCAAACAAAATATCTAAAGGAATCTTCTCAGGAATAGGCCCATCGGTCGGCGGTGGAGGCAGCGTTCCGATACGGATTCGTTGTCCCTGAAAGACCTTAAAAGCCGGTTTAACAGGACGACCGTCCACAAATACTTGATCATCGGCAATGATCCTGCGCAAAAATACGCGGCTGTAACCATCAAGCATAAGGGTCAAAAAGAGGTCAACTCTTTTGCCCTCGTGCTCCTCTGGCACTACGAACTCAACGTTTTCGAGGGTCTCGCCCGGCCCGCTTGGGGATTCGGGCGTGATTAAACTTTCAGGCTCTGTTTCGTCAATCGGAAGTGTCATTGCGGTCTAAGTTCGGACCTGCGATCAAAATGGATGTGATGCGAAATTGCATTATGAATACGAATGGAGAAAAGAAAAATCGATTTCAACTTCGCTATTTCTTTTCTTCGTTTTCAGGCTCTTCCTCGTCATCGAAGTCGTCGTCTTCTTCGTCATCATAGTCATCGTCATCATCATCATCGTCATCTTCTTCGCCGTCTTCAATGTCCAAGCCAACAAGGTCAGGATGGACAAGAATCATGTCCTCTTCTTCGGGGTTTAGGACGATGCCGATTTCAAAATTAAGTGGATCCAGCAGTGTCGCCCCATCCACTTCTAGAAGTTCAACGATTTCTCCGTCCAATTGTTCCGCGATGGTTTTCGAGAATGCGTTGGCACGTTCTTCATCGAGGAAGACTACGACGGCAGGAAAATCCTCACCTTCGACGATCAAGGCCGAGTAAGCCTCTTCGTCTTCTTCGGACGCGAGCACTAATAGATAAAAATCGCGGCTAAGGAACCACGACTGTACGGCGCCGGCGTCCTCTTGAGAAATTGCTGCTGTAAGTTCCGCGAACGTGTCGCCGCCAGATTGAGACATAACTTCAAACCGTATTAGGAAAAAATTTGGTTCGAGCAGGAGTATTCCAGCCTTAACTAGTAGACCGTCTCATGCTCATTCGTTTTGCGTAGTGTCGCAGAGTTTCAGCATGCTGCCTACGCCCGAATTTTGTCCCTTACACGAAAATCCCCAAAAAGAGGCTAGCCATCCAACAAAGTAGAACAATTGTCTCAATTGTTTCTCGTGTAGTGGGGTGGCTGACCGTTTGTGGATCCAAGCAGAAAAATTGTCCGAACTGTAAGTCATTTCGAGGGGGGCCGACCGTTTGTAGGGTGCTCTAGCCTTTCTAAATCAGCATCTCTCCGTAAATGCTGCTTACAAAACCGGGTTGTGGATCGGGCGGGGTTCGGGTATCCTACGAAGTTCGCCCGAGACAGAAGGGACGCGGTGTGCGATCTCTGTGTTTCGTTACTTTTTTCAAAACTGGGAGCCGGCGCTCGTGGGTGTTAAGAAGACAGGTCGAGGACGTCGAAAGATTGGTCGTAAGAAAAGACGGATGCGAGCACGCATTAGACACCGCAAGAAGTAGTCGCTGGTTTATGCTGCTTGGTTTTTGATCTAGTACTTTGTCAGATCAAAATCCAACTCATACGCTTGATTTGCCTCTAAATCACATACAATCGTCTGATCTTCGGTCAGGCGAATCGGTGGGATCGCTGTACGTACCCGCCCGAGTTGATAAATGCGTCGGTGCCATGTGCTCTTTTATTAAGCACGCAACTGATTACCTGATCAAACTGCGGATCTGTCGTTGCTGTATAGGTTCTTCTCGGCCGGCTTCCGATCGTCGATAGGGGATGTCTCTTCCTGTTAATCCTTTGCCCTTCCAACGGGGAGGAGCTACCGGAATCCTTTGGGTCGCCTCACGGTTTTCCATTTTCTTTCAACCCCCGGCAGCATGAGCGGAACTTGTATGTAGCAGTTCTGCCTCGTATATGTCTCGAATTATGCGATGGTAGTTTGCCAATTGAGCTTCCTTAAGCTTGTGCTTTTGAGCCATTATGAAAAAATAGAGAGTCAATTGGCTCATTGTTTCCAGCACCCACCAACAACGGTTCTCAATTCCTTATGGCAACGGTAGTTAACGAGCAGGTCGCTTCCGATCCTTATTTTCAGGAACTCTTTGCAGAGCGGATAGGGGGAATCTCCTACGGCAAAGGGAACGAGATTTACAAGTTCGAAAAGATCAAACGCGCGAAACGCAAAGCGCTCGCTGACTACCCCAATCGCTCGCTGTTAGACTTCGGAATTGGCGAAAATGATTCCATGGCGAATTCTAAAGTTCGCGATCAACTCGCCATCGAAGCCAACGTTCCTGCAAACCGTGGCTACGCCGACAACGGAATCGCGGAGTATAAGCAAGCCGTCAGCCGCTTCATGAAGCGGCAGTTCGGTGTTGAACTCGATCCCGTATCCCAAATTAATCACTGCATCGGCAGCAAGACTGCTCTCTCGATGTTGCCAGCATGCTTTATCAATCCTGGTGACATTACCATGATGACCGTGCCAGGGTATCCAGTGGCAGGTACGCATACTAAGTACTATGGCGGCCAAGTTCACAGGTTACCCCTTCTTCCTGAAAACAACTTCTTTCCTGACCTCGATTCCATATCGGATGAAGTATGGGAAAAGACAAAGATGTTGGTTTTAAACTACCCCAATAGCCCAACCGGTCAGGTGGCAACAAAAGAGTTCTATTCCAAAGTGATCGAACTCGCAAAAGAAAAGAGCTTCATTGTCGTTCAAGACGCAGCCCACATCCTTTTGACCTTCCGGGGGGAGCCGCTGAGCTTTTTACAAGTGCCAGGTGCTATGGATGTCGGAGTTGAAGTGCACTCAATGAGCAAAGGCTTTGATATGATCGGCTGGCGAATCGGTTGGGTGTGCGGTAATTCGAAGATTGTTCAAGCCTTTGCTGACGTTAAAGACAACTGCGATTCAGGTCAATTCGCAGCGATTCAACGATCCGCTATCGTCGGACTGGATGACCCGAGCATACCGGCAGCCATTAACCAAAAGTATCGCCGAAGACTCGGAAAGCTTGTCGCAACCTTGAAAGAATGCGGCTTCCAATGCGACGTTCCCGGCGGAAGTTATTTCCTCTACACCAAAACGCCAAAGGGTGTTCAAGGTGGGCCAAGGTTTGCCAATGCAGAAGAAGCATCACAGTACTTTATTACTGAACACTCGATGGTGACTGTACCGTGGGACGACGCAGGTCCTCATTTGCGTTTTTCCGTCACCTATGAAGCTGCAGATGAGCATGCTGAAGATGCTCTTATGGCAGAAACAAAAAGACGGTTAAGTTCAATCAAGCTCGAGTTTTAGTCTCGAATAAGATTATGACTTCATCCAAAGTTTTGCAGCCGTTGGTCTGCTGTTTCGGCGACCCGGTTGCGGGAAATCCAACGCAGTTCGTGATGTCTCGAGCTGCGGCCGATGCGGGATTGGATTGGCGGTTTTTTACCGCACATGTTCAATCACGTGACTTCGATGCTGCTATCCGAGGGATTCGAGCATTAGGCTTGCAGGGATTCTGCGTTCTCGAACCTTATCAGCATGAGGTGGGGCCATTTTTGGACACGATCACAGAATGTGGATTGGCCTTGGGTCGAGTAACTGTTGGGCGCTCCGAGGGGAATTCATGGCTCGGAGATAATTTGCTAGGGCAAGCAGTTTTGCTCACCCTGGAACGGACTGTAGGGAGGTTCGATCAAGGCGACAATCGGGAGGAAATCGCGTTAGATACAAAGAAAAGAATCGTCTGCGTATCCACATCCGCCTTGGCAAAGGCCGTTGAGCTAAGTTGCAGAGAACTGAGCATTGAGCTGCTTTACATCGAGCCTTCGGCAGAGAGCGAGATACCAAAGTTTGAACAAAATGAAGAACCTAACTTGCCCGTAGCTTTAATCGTAGAGGGTCGGATACCTCGAGGGCTCTTAAAGCAACTTGCTTCACTGAAATGGGATCCACAAGCCTGTTTTTTGCAAGTCTCGTCTCGAAGCGATCAGGAGTTGGCGGATGATGTTGATGCTGCCAGGCAGATGGGATTGCGGCTTGTTGATCGTCTTGAACTGGCTGCTCAAGAAGCTGCATGCAACTTTCAGTTTTGGACTGGCGTGTCGCCTAACTTTGAGTTGATTCGCGAATCGATCGAAGAATACCAAGCCTATTAGTCGAATGCTTTCACTGGTTCGTCCCGAAAGAGATGAAATATTAGGGCACGATCTTCCAACCTACGTTCATTAGCTCGAGGGCTGTGCTACATGGCTATCTCGAGAAACAAACCGTTTACGATTGGGTGGTGCGACGTGGCAACAACTCCCCACAGGGCCGGAGCTATTTAGCTGTTCGCCTTTGGCGTACCGCATCCGACAGTTGTTCGAGCAGTACAACGCTGTCCTCCCAACTAATGCATGCATCCGTAACGCTTTGGCCGTATACCAAATTTGAGATGCCTTCAGATGTCTGTACAAGCTTCTGATTTCCAGCGACAAGGTGGCTTTCGATCATTACCCCAAATATCGAGTGATTTCCATTCGCAATTTGGGTGGCGACATTCAGGCCGACAGAAAGTTGTTTCATGTGTTGTTTCTCGCTGTTTGCATGCGAAAAATCTATCATGACTTTCGAGCACACTCCTGCATCGTCAAGTTGCTTAACCGCAAGCTGCACCGATTGTGAATCGTAGTTTGGTACTTTTCCACCACGCAAAATTACGTGACAGTCTGAGTTCCCACGGGTTTCGACGATGGCCACCTGGCCATTCTTATGGATCGAAAGAAAGTGATGGCCCCGCGAGGCTGCGTGCATGGCATCAATCGCGATTCGAACATCCCCGTTGGTGCCGTTCTTAAAGCCGGCCGGTGCAGAGAGACCTGATGCTAATTCCCGGTGAACCTGGGATTCGGTCGTTCTGGCTCCAATCGCCCCCCAGCTAATCAGGTCGCCGATGTATTGCGGTGAAATGACATCAAGAAATTCTGAGCCTGCTGGAACACCCAAACGATTGATCTGCAAAAGAAGATCTCGGGCAATTCGCAACCCTTCGTCGATTCGATAACTTTCATCGAGGTAAGGGTCATTGATAAGCCCCTTCCAGCCGACGGTTGTTCGCGGCTTCTCGAAGTAAACCCGCATGATGATTTCGAGGTTGTTTCCCAGTTTATCTCTGTAAACCTTGAGGCGGCGTGCATATTCGAGAGCAGCCGCCGGGTCGTGGATCGAGCACGGCCCGATGATGACTAGAAGTCTGTCGTCTCGCCCATGAAGCATTTGGACTATGTTTTGCCTCGTGGTCCGGATCAGCCCCTCGCTTTCCGAGCCGGCAATTGGAAAAAAGCGAATCAGGTGCTCGGGGGGAGGGAGTGGTGTTATTCGAGCAATCCGCTGATCGTCCGTGGCTGAGGTTCGGTCCGGAACTACAGTTCGGTCAGTCGCCGTTTTTTGGATCATGAAACCGTCAAACTCATCATGGGGAGGCACAAGGTTGCTTGAACTCACGTAGTATCAACAACCTTTTCGCCGGGCCGCCACATTATAACTACGGGTTTGCCGCTGTTTAGATGCGAATTGACGTTGACCTTCAACGATTTAAGATTGCAATTCACATTAGCCCTAAAATTTTTACTATTTTTACAGTTTCCAGAGCCGCATGAACAAAAGCCTAGCTACGAATCTAATTTCCGTTGCTTGTATCGTTGTTGGGTACCTGATTCCGAACGAAAGCAGCTGGGCGCATCCGATCCGGGAGATTGGTTTGTACGCTACCTCCGGAGCGATAACGAACTGGCTGGCGATTTACATGCTCTTTGAAAAGATTCCATTTTTATACGGGTCTGGTGTTATCCCTAACCGGTTCGAAGAGTTTAAAAGTGGTATTCAGAATTTAGTTATGGGCCAGTTTTTCACACGCCAGAACATAGAGTCTTTCTTCAGAAGTCAGGACGCTTCGGGATCTGTAAAGATTGATCCTGAACCGATTGTGCAATCGGTAAACTATGACGACATGTTTGAAAGGCTCCGAACGGCGGTGATGGAGTCACCCTTTGGAGGAATGTTGGGAATGTTCGGAGGAGCTAAGGCATTGGAACCTCTTCGCGAGCCTTTTCGCAACAATGTTGAAAAGGAGATTCGAAGTTTGGCCAGCTCTCCTAAGTTACTGGATGTGATTTCTCAATCCGCTACCAGCGAAGATACGGTTGATGCCGTTGTTGTTAAGGTCAATGGGATCGTAGAAAAAAGGCTTAACGAGCTCACCCCGAAAATGGTGAAAGAGATCATTCAAGAGATGATTCGTTCGCACTTGGGCTGGCTGGTCGTTTGGGGGGGGATCTTTGGCGCCCTTATCGGACTAATAGCAAGTTTCATCTAGTACGAGAAGTCATAGCTCGCGACCGATGTTACATTTTGAATCTAGTTTTTGTCTCGATTCAATGACTTGATCTCTAGAGCATCGCTTCGGTGGTTCTAGAATATACCATTGCCAAAGTCTCGGTTATCCAACGACTGGTTGTCCGGCGGTGAATTAGAAAGCGACTGCTTTGCGGAGGGATCGCGGTCAATCATGTTGGGACGAGGTGCATTGCCGGTGTTTTTGGATGGTTCCTGAGTCGGAGTGTTTTCTGTGTACTCGTCGTCATATCGTGACTTGTAGCCTGGCAGTTTAGCTCGTTCTAATTCCAAGGCATACTCTCCGATCACCGATTGCTGAATCAGGTCACGACACTCCTGGTTGATGGGGTGAGCGATGTCGGCATATAGCTTGTTAGCATTGCCCCCTTCCACATCTCGAAGATCCTGCATTCCCCGAAGTCGTGCCCCGCATTGATTGCAGTAAAGACTCCGCAAATGGTTTTTATTTCCGCATCGACCACATCGCGCGGAGAGTTTTCGACTGGGCATTGCGACGAAAGGGCCGTTCGACCCCTCGATAATTTTCAAATCCCGAATGACAAAGCTATGATCAATGGTGATTGAGCAAAAGGCGCGAAGGCGATCCTCCGAGTCCTCCATCAACTTGATGCGAACCTCTGTTATTTCCATTTTCCGCTCCACTCCCTTGTACTGGGGCCGCAACGCCTATGCTTCGGATTACCACATCGCCGAAATCTGGCTTTGTAATGATGGTTGAATCCAAGGTCGGACGACGTAGGCACGAGCCCCATTTAACCGAACACCATTTGCTATCTTTTCGGCTTGCTCGTGGCTATCGCACAAGCAAAACCGAGCCGAACCACTCCCTGACATGCATTGACCAAGATGATCGTAACGATCAATCCAGTTTCGCGAACGTTCAATTAACGCGGTGACCTGACTGGCAGGGCTCTCAAGATCGTTGAACATCGCGGAGGCTACTTTCCTCAACTGGTTGGATTTTAGGGATTCTATCACATCGACCACTTTGTGTTGGCTCTTTTCGTCAATCAGCAGCCGGCAAAAGACCTCTTTGGTTGAACAACCAACGGGGGGGTGGACCAAGACTAGCCAGCAATCGGGGCTTGCATCAATCGGGGTAATTCTCTCCCCGCGGCCTTGGCAGTTTCCTACCCAACTGTCTGATGGGGTGTGTCCCTCAAGGAAAAAGTTTATATCGCTTCCAAGTTTCGACGCGATCTGCTGGCATCTGGAAAAGTGTTTTGGCCAGGAAAAGTATTCGCCAACACAACCTAATGCACCGAGCACTATGGCAGCGGCAGCATCGGCACTGCCCCCCCCTAAACCCGCCATACTCGGAATCGATTTACGCAATAGGAGGTCTCCTCCGATATTTCCCCCTCCCAATTCCGAAACGATTGTCTTCAGGGCTTTGATGGCTAAGTTGCTCGAATCGCTTGGAACATCCCATGCAGGATCATCGATTGCGAGTCGCTTGCCATCTTCAAAGGCTAGTTGCAACCGAAAAACACCCGAGGAATCTGGTCGAAATGTAAGTTCATCGCACAATCCGACCGCCATCATGACCGTCTCTAGCTCGTGAAAACCATCGCTGCGACGCCCGAGTACTTTCAACGCTAAATTGACTTTGCAGGGTACGACCGCATTAAAGCCACCTGTGACTCGCTTGATCTTCATTTTGCGTTTCGCATGGTTTTGAGGGATTAACGACTATGGTTTTTGGATGGCTAAACCTGCACCAGTCCAACCGCTCCAGCCTCCTTCAACACTTATGACGTTGGTGTACCCCATCTTTTGAAGATTGAAAGCAGTGATCGCCGAGCGAAATCCTCCTCCGCAGTAAAGATAAACTTCGGTGTTGGTATCTGGGATCACTTTCTCAATATCCCTCTCGATGATTCCTTTGCTCAAATGCTTTGCGCCGGGGATATGTCCGGCTGCAAATTCGCTTTCTTCGCGTACATCGATCAACACTGGAGGGTTGATCTGTTCCAGCTTCGCTTTAAGATCCGTAATCGAGCATTCAGTCACATGGGGGCGGATGCTATCAACCAATGCCAAAAATCGGGGTGCGTGCTGCTTTGCCATCCTGTTCTCCATCGACTGCGTAATTTGGGTAAGAAGTGATTCTGCCTATTCGACTCAATCTTGAATTTTTCTGCAACAGGCTGAAGAACCGGGACATCCGGTGCCGATACCACCATCCACGGGTCAAGTGTATCGATTTTGTGACTATTTGTTAGACATCGAATTCCGCTCGAAAAGGGAGAGTTATTCATGGGTCGGACCTATGCCGCGTGTCTTGGAGCGATAGCCCTGAGCGGTAGCATAGTTTCGGGTCTCTTGGCTAACTCATCACCAGATTCCATACTCATTCAAAGTATTACCGTTTTGTTCCCTTTTGCCGGCCTAGGCTGGTTTGTAGGGCAAGCGGCGGATCAAGCAGTGAGGCACAGCGTGGAAATGGATTTTCGACGGCGAGTTGAGCAAATGAAGACCAAGGAATGAAACACGACCGCTCGCGTTTGGGAGACTGGGTAATTCAGCCAATCCTGGGAAAGAGTTCAAAACAACTTCTTTCACTAACTGGTGTAGAATTGCCAAGATGAAGTCGGTAAAGTCCCCCCTTCGTGGCGTCGGATTCATCCAGCAATCGATACCACTGCGACTCGAGACCACGTAGCAGGAAGCGAAATGGTACGCTGTGTACGCAGCAAAATTGAGTCAAGAATATAACAGCGTGTCGGAACTCGGCACGTACAACATGCCATAGCAATCACGGAGGATCGGATGGCGACAACCGTAGCATCGAGTGTCGATATTGCTGACGTCTGGACGAAATTCAAAGCGGACTCCAGCAACGTTGATTTGAGAAACATTCTCATCGAGCGCTACATGCCTCTAGTTCGCTTCAACGGCGAACGGCTCCGAGCTAAACTCCCCGAGGGAGTGGAACTTGATGATCTTATCAGCGCTGGAATCTTTGGCTTGATGGATGCCATTGATGCGTTTGATCTCGAGCGAGGTGTGAAGTTCGAAACATATTGCGTCCCTCGTATTCGCGGGGCAATGCTAGACGAGCTAAGAACTATGGACTGGGTTCCCAGACTGGTTCGGAGCAAAGCAAGTAAATTGAACGAGGCAACCAAACTCCTCGAAGCTAAGTACGGACGTGCTCCATCGAATCATGAGCTTTCGCAGTACATGGCCATCACTATCGATGAACTCGAGAAGATGAAGAGCGATGCTGCGGCCGTTGGACTCGTTTCACTCAACAAAAAATGGTACGAAACCGACAGCTACAAAGATGTCCGCGAGATCGACGTTCTCGAAGACAAGCGTAGCGAAGATCCGACTCGTCGCGTAAGCAAGAGCGATCTAATGAGGCTAGTTACCAAAGGTCTCAACCGCAACGAACGACTTATCATCATTCTCTACTATTACGAAGAGCTCACGATGAAAGAAATCGGAGCGACTCTCGATCTTAGCGAAAGCCGCGTTAGCCAAATGCACACTAGCATCGTGCAACGACTTCAAGAACAACTCGGTCGCAAACGACCAGAGATGGACTAAATTGATACAAACTAAATGCTGAGCCATTCGTTGGCTTGCAATTATAAAATTCGTGAACCGGACAGGTGAGTAACCTGCCCGGTTTCGCGTTTAAAGAGAACGCTAACTCGAAAATCGGACTCTATAGCCGCTTACTCAGTTTCAAGCGATTGCAACATGCTAACCAACATCGCTTGAAAAACCTGTTCTAGCTTTTCAAAGTCTCTGTCTTCCGCTTGAATCTGGACCAAGTAGGTTTTCTTGCTCACGGTAAAGGCAATCAATCGAGAAATGACCAGAAGGTCCAAGTAATAGAATCGAATATCTCCCGCTCGGCTGTCGGCAAGCGGTTCACCTTTGAGCAGCAGTTTAGGCTCAAAAGGTTCAAACTCCGCTTCGGGATACTCGGCTTCCATCGCCTCTCTCGCTTTTTCAACTGCCTCGCGAGGTGCAACATTCCATGGATACTCGTTCACGGTCATGAATGCTGATGTAGGGCTTTCGATCATGAATCCAGTCGGTGAACCGGTCGAGGTGTCCTCGCTCAAATTCCAGTTCTCTGGATACATGCACGAGAGTCCGAGCCCCTGATATACCTTAGTCACTACAACGCCCTACTATAAACTTAGAAATGATATGATTGCTTGTCGTATCCGGAGCCATGTTCGATCCCAACCCGAAGCGTTAGGGCTTGTTGCTTTAATCACATTTCGAAAAACAAGCATTAGCCGCAGGCGCTAGCCCACGGTTAACGGCCAATAAACGGGCGCTAGCGCGTTCGCGGCTCATGAAAGCAACAAGCCCGTTAGCGAGGAACTGCACGCGGCATACTTTTCTTGCGAAGGGAATCCGCATAACTGATGATCTCCGACAACGAGTAGTTTAAATCGCCAGCCAATTTCCCGAAAGGACTTTTGTTGCTAGATGGTTATTTCTCGTTGAACTCAGGAATTAGCTAGCTGCGGGGGTGAAATTTGCGGTGTATTTTCTTGAGCTTGCTGTTTTCTACTTGCGTATATATTTGCGTGGTTTGGATATTTGCGTGCCCCAGCATTTCTTGAATCAGTCTCAAATCCGCTCCTCCCGCCAGCAAATGCGTCGCAAAAGAGTGCCGTAACGTGTGAGGTGTAATATCAGGATCAACATCGGCTCTCAACGCGGAACGTTTGATGAGTTCCCAAATGGCTTCGCGGCGTAATCGCTGGCCTGTTCTCGAGAGAATAAGCCATGGCACGGCGCTGGGCTCTTTTGCTCCTAACAACTTGGGCCGATACTCTTTTAAATAGACTCGAATCGCATCGATTGCTCTCTCGCCGAGGGGCACCATTCGCTGCTTTCGCCCTTTTCCCTCCGCAAGGCAATACCCATCATCCAAGTGCACATTCGCCAAGATGAGATTGCTGATTTCGGAGACCCGGCACCCCGAAGCATACATAAGTTCCAGCAGCGCCTTGTCCCGAAGGTAATGCTGATCTGAACGGCGAGGAGCGTTCATGAAACGATCAACCTGTCCGACCGTTAGTACACGTGGTACGCGATGCCACATCTTCGGGGTCAACAAAAGCTCTGCTGGATTGCTCTCTACGGCAGCCTCAAGTTGCAAGAACTTGAAAAACATTCGCACTGCGACCACGTGTCGTGTTATGGTCGTGGGGGCAAGCCCCCGGTTTTTCAAGTAAGCGGCAAAGTCCGTTAAATCACCGATCTTGATCTTGGTCGGGGACCGTCCGTTGAGCCACTCTTTCATGTGCTCTAGGTCTCGGCCATAGGCCGCTACGGTATTCTCCGAAAGATGGCATTCGCTTCGTAGGTAAATCGTATAACGCTCGACCCAACTGGACATGGATTCCGATGGAGTCGGGGCTTCCTGTGCCGCATGTTTGAGTTTTTTCAGTTTGCTCAATGCCATCCACTAAATTCCTTTTTTGTTTCCCTCGCAGGAATCGCCCGAGAGATTTTCGGGCTACATGTCCTGCGAAGTTGGCAAGTTCCGTAAACGCGGGGTATAGTATCCCTCGCGAACCGGCTATGATCCCGATTATTCTACCATTAAGTTAGGGTACTCTACCATCCATATAGTGCGGTACGGTTATCCGATCAAATTAGGACTCGTGAATGAAGATTTTGGTTGTCGGTGGTGCAGGCTACGTAGGCTCGCACACAGTAAAATTGTTGATGGCTTCGGGACACGAAGTTTGGGTCTATGACAACCTTTCCCGAGGACACAGTGAGTGTGTGCCAGAGGGTAGATTGATCGAAGGGAATCTGCTGGATCGCTCGCTTCTCATCCAGGTTTTGCGGGATAGAGAGATTGAAGCGGTAATGCACTTCGCAGCGTTCGCCTTGGTTGCGGAATCTGTGCAGCACCCGGCGATGTATTATCAGAATAATGTGACAGCCACTTTCGAGCTAATGGAAGCCATGCGGGCTGCTGGTGTTTGGAGGTTCGTTTTCTCAAGCACGACGGCGACTTACGGCGAACCGGAAAAGATGCCTATTTCGGAATCGACTCCACAGAAACCAATCAACCCATACGGTTTCACCAAACTAGTTGTGGAAAAGGCTCTTGAGGATTACGCAAAGGCCTATGGTTTCGGAGTTGCATGTCTTCGCTATTTTAATGCTTCAGGTGCAGCCGCTGACGGATCGATCGGGGAAGATCATGACCCTGAGTCGCATATTATTCCAATTGTCCTCCAAGTGGCCTTGGGACAACGGGAAAAGATAGCCGTATACGGAACTGACTATCCTACACCCGACGGTACATGCGTCCGGGACTATATCCATGTTGAGGATCTAGCGACGGCACATTTGGCCGCTTTGATGAAGCTGGCTCCTAATTCAGTGCTCAAAATGAATCTTGGTACCGGTGTTGGGCACAGTGTTCAGCAAGTCATCGAGGCGTGCCGCAGGGTGACTGGGCATCCGATTCCGTCTGTCGTTGGAGAGCGTCGCCCAGGTGATCCTGCTTGTTTGATCGCTGACAGCAGTCTTGCCCAGCGAGAGTTGAACTGGAAACCAAAATACATCACCATTGAATCCATCGTCGAAACTGCTTGGGCATGGCACAAGAGTCATCCTCGCGGCTACTCTACTTAGTGAACGCCCATGCAAGATATCATTATAGAAAAGCCTTACCAGTTCGTTCCACCATACAAGGGGAACTGGTTGCCATGGCTAATTCTTAAGTCCGGATTAGTTCATCGCCATTTGCGAAAGCACGAAGGGGTGGTGAATTGTCATCTGCACGGCATCGATCATTTGAGAGAGTCGATGCGTCAGGGGCATGGTGTCTTGCTCGCTCCCAATCATTGCCGCTATGCTGATCCCCTGCTCATGGCCTTTGTGGCATCCGAAGCTAAGACGCTCATGTACGCGATGGCTAGTTGGCATTTGTTTGAACAGTCACGGTTTCAGCGCTGGGCCATATCGACCATGGGGGCATTTAGCGTTTATCGCGAAGGTCTCGATCGACAATCTCTCGATTTAGCGGTTGAAATTCTATCCACCCCGAACCGGCCGCTCGTTGTGTTTCCTGAAGGAGCAGTGTTCCGCACGAACGATTTGTTGCAACCGCTGCTCGATGGAGTCGCCTTTATGACGCGCACAGCTGCAAAACGCAGAGCAAAGCAAGGGACTCCTGGAAAGGTGGTTATCCATCCTGTGGCGATCAAATATGTTTTTAAGGGGAATCTCGAAAAGGCAATCGGTCGAACTCTGGATAACCTTGAATCCCGGCTTTCTTGGATGAAAGATAAGAACCGAACTACACTCCAGCGGATCCATCGAGTCATTCTTGCCATGTTGTGTCTCAAAGAGGTTGAGTACTTCGGCGTGGCACAAACGGGAACCATCATTGAGCGGCAGCAGCGACTGGTGGATCATCTTCTTTCGCCTCTCGAAGAAACCTGGCTTGGTAAATCGTGTTCGAACGATGCTTTGATTCCGAGAATTAAAGCACTCCGAATGAAGATCGTGCCAGAGCTTACTACGGGCGAGCTTAACGAGAGCGAGCGAGAGTCCCGTTGGTTTCAACTGTCTAAGATTTACTTAGCCCAGCAGATCGCATCTTATCCTGCTGAGTATTTGGTCTCACCAACGACAGATACCAGAATCTTGGAAACTGTTGAGCGATTGGAAGAGGATTTAACGGACAAAGCCGGAGTGCATGGCCCTCTCGAGGCAATTATCGAAATCGATCGGGCCATTGAGGTACCAGCTGATCGAGCCCCTCGAGGCGAAGAAGACCCTATCATGCGAGAGCTCCGAGAACGACTCCAGTCGATTCTGGATAGATTGTCCAGCGAAGCCAATACCGTTGAGTAGCGGTTCGAGTTTGTGGCTAGCTTGTTTTTGTAAGCTGCTGCAAATCACTAGTAAAAGGAAGTCGTTAATCTTGCAAAATGGAGTCGCTCGCCTGTGGGACATATAGATTTGTGGCTTGCCGATATGGATCATCATGTTGATGATCTTGCGAGTTTTAAATCTGTGCTAACAGATGAGGAGCTGGCTAAGCGAGTTGGCATACGATTGGAGCGAGTTCGAAATCATTCGATTCTTTCGCGAGCTATTCTTAGGTCCGTGCTCGCCTCTTACTTGCGCTGCGAAGCGAAAGATGTCGGCATCGAAACAGAACCACTTGGCAAGCCTCGTTTGGGACAAATACACACAGATGAGGGTGATAACAAAATACACTTTAACGTATCGCACTCGGGCGGGTTACTCGCAATCGTAGTGAACACTTCGGGACCTGTTGGGGTTGATATTGAGAAAGTTCGTGACATTGATGAAATGAACTCTATCGCATCAACGCTGTTTTCGGTTGATCAGCAAGCCGCGTTAAGTAGGCTCCAAGCCGAGGAACGACTAGATTTGTTCTTTCATTATTGGGTTCATCGTGAAGCGGTGACGAAAGCCATGGGAGTTGGTTTTTTGGAGCACGTCGAGATCGAATATCCTGTTCAAACCGTGAGAGCTTCATTGAGTGAGAAAGCGTCAGATGATGAACTTTCCCCTAGAACTTGCGTAAGCAAACTATCTGGCGTAATGATGGAATGGAGCTTGTTGGAGTTTTCACCTCGCACAGGTTACACTGGTTGCGTTGCCCTATCGAGGGATGAGCAGACTTTGCGGACGCAGTGGTTTTGATCAAGCGGATAGGTCACGCAATTCGTTTTTGGCGAATCGTCTGTGGTAAGTTTGCGAAGAATCTGGATAAGCTCTTTGTTGGAGTTTGTGCATCAATTCACAACATCGCGCTCTCTGGGTGCTTGAATGCGCAAAAACAAAAGTAAACTAGAGGAAAAAATGACTAAACGTTGTATGCTGGCATGGGTTATTGCAGCGGGACTTGTACACACCGCTAGTTCACCACATTTGTTTGCGACGGACAATATTTGGCCAAGCTTTCAAGGTGTTGGGCGATTGGATAAGAACGTCGACTCAAAGATGATCCCCGTGGAATGGTCTGAGTCTAAGAATGTCGCTTGGGCAACTGAGTTAGCCGGGTACGGGCAATGCAGCCCTGTGGTTTGGGGTGACAAAGTTTTCTTGACTAGTATTGATTCGCCCACAAAACAGCAGCAGCGAGTTTTTTGTATCGACTTAAAAACAGGCATGATCCAGTGGACTCATGAGCAGAGTAGCAAATACGAGTCTAAGAACGCGGACATGATGTCTCGTAGTGCTCCAACCCCTGTTGTCGACGCCAGTGCTGTTTACGCCAGTTTCGAAGTTGGAGATGTGGTTGCTCTAAATCATAAAGGTGAGCAGCTGTGGCAGGTTGATCTGGTGGAGCGATACGGTGAGATTCAATCCAATCATGGCCTATCGTCTTCTTTGGCTCAGAGCGATAGTTTGATATTTGTGTGGGTGCAGCGAAGTGCAGATCCTTACATCACGGCGCTGGACAAGAAATCGGGAGCCGAAGCGTGGAAGCTCGCAACTCCGCCTGGGACCTCGTGGAGTTCACCGGTGATGCTTCCTATGGCAGATGGTACGGTGCATTTGGTTGTTAGCTCGAGCGGTCGAAGTGCACCGCGTCCTCCACGCGGTGGTGATGGGGCGTCTCCCGCTGAGGCACCGGCGGCTTTGCCTCCGACTCCAGGCTATCTTCTAGGGGTAGATCCAGAGACAGGTCGTGAATTGTGGCGGCTCGAAGGATTAACAGGTAATTCTTCGCCGACACCTTGTATCGTAGAGCCAGGAAAGTTGATTGTTGGTGCATCGCCAGGTCGTGAAGGCGGACCGTCCAAGGAAGCGATAGGCACGAATGGTTTAGTTCAAATAAATAAAGAGGGTAGTGCTTTTAAAGCGGAATATGTCTGGCGAGCTACCAAAGCGAATTGCGGTTTTTGCTCTCCGGTGGTGCATCAGGGGTTAGCGTACTTTGCGGATCGACAAGGGATCGTGCATTGCTTGGAAGCCGAGACGGGCAAAGAGGTTTTTGTCGAGAGGCTAAATCAGAGCATATGGGCCACACCTTTAGCGATAGAGGACCGCATTTACTTCGTTGGAGAAACGGGAAAAACCGAGGTGTTAAAAGCTGGCAGAGTGATCGAGCGATTAGCAAGCAATGAGTTGTGGTCTGTGGACGAGTCACCTACGACGACGTCGTCGCCATCTGGTCGACCTGCGGGCCGGGGTGAGGGGGCTTCTGCCACGACGAGATCTCGTCAATATGCTGTGGTTGTTGCCAAGGATAAATTACTCATCCGCCGCGGTGACAAGCTCTTCGCGCTCCGATCTTCAGCGAACTAGTAAAACCTCTGAAACCTCGGGGGGAAACCCCGTGGACAGGTGAGGGAGTATCCCGACTTGATGTTGGCCGCGACGAGGATTAAGTTGGATTCCCCCGATTAAGGAGGCAGTTTTTGCTGCTGTTTCGCTACATTAGCGTAGCGAACGAGAGCAAGCAAAAAATCTCCATGGCTACTCCAGTATTCATGGAGGGGCAGAACGATGGCGAGAGTCTTCAGATGGGGTTCATCATGCCCAAAAAAGTTACGGCCCTGGGTATTCCAAAACCGACAATCGGCCAAGTTAAGGTGAGAAAACGACAAGGAGTTAGATTTGCAACGGTACGATTCTCCAGACTGATGATGCAGGAGTCGGTCGAAGAAGCCGAACCGAAATTGCGGGACTGGATAAAGTCGAAAGGGCTCATTTCAGATGACTCCGCCGATGGAGATGAAACAGAAACCGCAGTATACGATTCCCTTTGACACCAGGAGCGAAGCGTCGGAACGAGCTTCTAATTCGATTAAAACCAACCAAATAATGGCTTCCCTCGGCAGGCCGCTAGAGAGAATAATCGCACGCCAGTTGCCGCGAGGCAGTTGGCTTAAAAAGATTAAGCCTCAACAGAAGATTCTTAAAGTGTTTTTTTGATGGCTGGGTCCTTCGTGGCTCATTCGTTTATCGCGGAAGGAAACTGCAAAAACCGAGGTTTATCCACTAGAAATATGTGTGATATTATGTTACCCTGAAGAGTTATAGCTTATGTCTTACGTTACTCGCTTCTGTCGTCCAGGGAGCGTGCAAAACGGCCAACTTTTTCGCCAGGTTGCTGATTTTCAACCGTTTTTAGTAGTCCCTATAGAACTTGACTAGACTTGATCTTTTTAGACATTTGAAAATGCGACAAGATTCATAAGTAATTTTGAATTGTTTGGAATTGTTGTCGCCCATGACTCTTCTTGCTATTTTATTGTGTATGGACCGAATCTGTGATCAATCGGCGGAAGTCGACACTAATCCTGTATTAGATTTTTCTTGTTTTTCGGAGCAGCCTCTGTTACCGCTTATCGCGAAGGGAGAGATGGCAGCAGTTGAGCAATTCGTTGAGCGTTACGGAGGATTGATTTGGTCAATCGCCAGGAAATCAACTCGAATCACTCATGATGCAGAAGATTTAGTCCAAGAGATTTTTCTAGATCTTTGGAAAAATGCGGCATCCTTCCGCTTGGATCGAGGTTCGGAAATCACGTTTATTTCAGTTGTAGCCAGACGACGAGTGGTCGATCGTATTCGGAGGCGATCGTCAACTATTCAAGTTATCAGTTTGGATGAACCGCCGGTTAACAGTGTGATTACAGGCGGATTGAATTCGTTGGAGATGGCAGATGATGTTCATAAAGTCCGGCAGTGTCTCGAGCAATTGTCGGCTAGAACGCGTGAGGTGTTGATTTTGATTTTGCAGGATGGGATGTCGCATCAGGAAGTCGCTATGTCGACGTGTATCCCGTTGGGAAGTGTCAAATCTTATGCGCGTCGAGGTTTGATATTTCTACGTGATTGTGTGAATCGTCCGAGTGCCTCGAATGCTCAGGAGGCTATGCTGTGAACGACTCGAACAAAACCATCTTAGAGGATCAAATGGCGGGTTTCCTCCTCGGAGAATTAACGAAGGAGGAACTTAAGGAATTGCAAGATCTGCCTGAAACAGATCGCTTTATCCCACTTGGCGAACTGGAACGGATTGCCAGCACTGTCTCCCTGCTCGACCTCGATACCAGGGAAAACATGCCGGGCCATCTTCGCATTGCCGTCATCGAATCATACCGAACTCTTGTTTCGGAGGGGCGTAGCGCCCCCTTACAGACGACAGACATGAAAGCCATGTTTTTGCCAAGGTCTTTTAGAGAGTCCATTGCGTGGATCGCTTGCCTAGCCGCGTCCATAATCGCAATCGGCTTGTGGTTGAGACCGATCAATAAAGTTGAAACAGCGGCTGTTAGTGTTTGGACACGTGAGTCACTCATGGCGAACGCTTCGGACGTATTAAAGGCATCATGGTCGGATGGCACCACACCTATACAGGAGAAGGTGGTTGGCGATGTGGTTTGGAGCAACAAACAACAAACTGGTTTCATGCGATTCATCGGCATGCCTGTCAACGATCCTTCAGTTGAACAGTATCAGTTGTGGATTGTCGACCCTTCGCGAGACAAAGAGCCAATTGACGGTGGGGTGTTCGATGTTTCAACTACCGGTGAAACAATCATACCAATAAAAGCGAAATTGAGGGTGATTCGTCCCACTGCGTTCGCTGTGACAATTGAAAAGCCGGGAGGAGTCGTAGTTTCCACTCAGGAACGGCTACCGTTACTGGCAACCCTCGGAAAGACTGTGTTAATTCGTCATAAATCGCCCCGTTGATCTTTAGAAACGGACGTTGTCATCTGGCATGCAGTGTCGGTTTATTGTGATCGCCAATGGTGGGAATATTGATACATGCGGGGGGTACTGCGTTCGGGCAGCGTTAGACCGACGGATCTGTTTCGGAAGAAGACTTGGCTTTCTGTAACGCTTCGCGACGGCGTTTTATTGCGGCCTGTCTGCCTTCGGTCGGCTGCATAACGAGCTTCTTGCTCGCGATATTGGCGAACATGCTCTGGATGCGATACAGCCCAGTTCTCCGCTTGCATCGATTCATAGGCCCTGCGGCCGGATAGCAATAGATCGGCTACTCCTTTAACGTATGCATACACATCGAGATTGTGCCGGTGCGCCGTCACGCAGATCGTTGTAAGAATCGCCGCCCTGTGCACCGATACTGGTGTCGATCTTATTGCCTTTGACTAAGCCATCCGGAGCGGGTTGTTGTTGGATTCCGCACTCAGGATGGCCATGGCATTTGTATTTAGGGACCTTCACGAACTTGATGTAGAATCGTGCAGGTTCCATGACAGCTGTCTCGTGGATATCGTATCCAATAATCACACGTAGGCCATGCTCGGGGCATACAGCTCGATTCGGATTGTCTTCTACGTAAGGGACTTCGACGCGGGGCCAATGGCTCGGGAGTTGGTAGCTGCGTTTTTGTGAGCGCCACTGGTTACCATTGGCGCTCACGAGCTTCTCCCATAATTGTGAGAGGAACTTGCAAAGCCGTTTCCGGCCTGGCTATGCGCGGGGGGGCGTTTTTCCTGGTTTAGCTTGCATTGTGTTCCTCCGTGTTGAATGCGGTTTTTAGAAATGAGATGAACGAGTTTCGTCAACGATTTCCCTGAAAGTACGACCAAGTCGGACTTCTGTAAAGATGTCGAAATGGGTGTCTTCTGGTTTCTGCTTCTTCATCCAAATGCCTAGACCATCGCGATCCCAGTAGAGGATTTTCATGCGTTTACGTCGAAGATTGAGAAACAAGAACAGCCCACCATCACGCACATCGAGACTTAAGTCTAACCTGATGATCCCAAAGAGCCCATCAAAGCTCTTGCGCATATCGATGGGCTCTGCGTGAAGAAAGATTTTTACTTCGGGGCTGATCGCAAGCATCTAGGAGATCGCCTCAAGGATTTGAGGAAGGGTCGAGATGGCTTGGACAGGAACGGATATCATAATCCCGGAATGTAGCTTAATCTCGATGGCGGCGTCAGGCTGCGATTGCACTTGCAGGAAAGCTGCCTTGGGTGAACTCACGGGATCGGCGGAATGATGATTGGCTTCAAGCCTGCGTTTCCATTGGTAGTAGCTGGCTGTCGAGCAGCCGACCGAATCACAGAAATCTGTGACTGAGAGTGGAGAGTTTTCGAACTGTCGGAATCGTCGTTCCCAAAGTTCGCGTTTGGGGTCGTTGGAAGAATACATAAGTCGTAAGCCTCGAATGTTTTGGGGAATGATTGGGAGTCCCCTAAAACTATCCCGCAATTCGAGGCCAAGACGATCTTGTCCGCCGGACACCAGTGTACGCTTACTTGTTTTCTGCAGGAAAGTTGTGTGTCACCGCGGATGGTCCCCCGCTTCTTTCTATAAAAAATAGTGTGTCCCCAGATTCTTCTAGGTTCTTTGAATGTTCTTTGGTTTGGCTGGACTGGAAATTCCTGACTCACGTGTCAAATTCGACACAATCGCTGCAAAGGTAAGTTTGAAAAAAGAGTTATTCAGATCATGTACAGCTGCGGCCATCGAAAAGTGAAGTGCGTAGTATGGTCACTCGATGGATCTGCGTTTGGACGAGATCCTTTTCCTTGCTAAGTTGCTCGATGGCAAGTCCGCTAAACCGTTTCGTATCAAGATCGATTCCAAATGCGCATCTCTTGCATAGCTTTCTTCCTGTTTCTGTCAAATGCCTCCTTCGCCTCCCGAGCGGATGAGCCGGAGGTTGCCTTTTATAGCTATACAGGAAACGACTTGTTTCCGAGTTTTCTGATCGCGACTGCGTCCGTCGATTGGAATGGTGACGAGCAGAGAGCGGAAGACCAAAAAGGAGATGAAGACAGCGAGCTTGAAGAAGGTGAAACGCCGTTGTTCGGTGATGAGAACGGGAGTATCGGGGTCGATATCACTGACGTCGCAGAAGGCTCGGTCATTCGTGTTGAAATGGAAGGAGACGATTTCCTCAACGAGTCCGTTTGGGAAGGGGAATGCAGCGACGACTTCGAACTCATTCGGATCATGCCAAAGTCGCTGTGGAATTATGAAGCGCTCCGTGCTTGCAATCAACAGAAGCCAGCGAATCTAAAAATCCGAGTCTATATTGATGACGAAGAAATTGCAGAACTTAACGAAACCATCCAGTTGAAAGCAGTGAGCGATTGTCCTTTTTACGTGATTCTAGACGATCAGGGAGAGAGTCTGGATGACATCTCTATCACGTTTGCAGCCTATGTCAACGAAAACCACCCGTGGATTGACGGCCTACTCAAGGACGCTCTCGATGCCAGCAAAGAACTTGGTTTAACAGGCTTCACGGGTTATCAAATGGGAAGTCAAGACGAAGTTATGCTTCAGGTTTTCGCAGTCTGGAACGCGCTCCAGCGTCGTGGGATCAAGTATAGTGATATCTCGACTAACATTCCCAGTAAGCGAGTTTATAGTCAATCTGTACGACTGCTTGAGGAGTCGATAAAAGCTTCTCAAGCGAACTGCGTTGATGGCTCAGTACTAATGGCAAGCATCCTTCGCAAGATTGGGATGGATGTCGATTTAGTCATGGTTCCTGGGCACTGTTTATTAGCTTTTACCGATGGTGACAAAGAGAATCCATCAAGATTCTTTCTTGAAACAACTATGCTTGGTAATGACGATTTGCAATCAGTTTCAAAGCTTCCGGATCTTCCCGAGGCATCAAGGAAAGGCGAGTTTGAGGCGTCATATGCTACGTTCGCTGCTGCTTTGGAGGCTGGCCTGGAGCACTACAACAACAACGAAAAGGCTTTTCAATCGCAGGAAGATCCTAATGTTCAACTGATTTCGATATCAGCGGCTCGCGAAATGGGAATAGTTCCATTGAGCGCCTCGTCAGACTCGCTGAATCAATAAATGATGTTGGTCACTATTCGTGATATCCTCGCCACATCCAGATCAGCGTATCGGCCAGTGTGTGATCATAAACATTGCCATCACAATGCTTTGAATTGTAACTAAATACAAATCGATAATCATACCCTTTGGCCTTGAGGGCGTCAGCAGTTCGTCTATTGGCCATCACCCAATTGTGGTAGGTTTCTTCAGGATCTTTGGCCCTGAGATCGAATTCGGAAACGTGGGTAAAAATGCGAAGGGGCTTCTTCTCGGACGATTCGATCAGCTTCATGCTCGAGTGGTACTCCCATGCACCAAGTGGATAAGAGGATTCTTCAGGAGCATCGTCATCTTGCTGATCGACGAATGTGCCGGAGTAAGTGATAATGCGGCGAAAAAGATCGGGTCTAAACCAACCCATGGTTAGTGCTGCTGCTCCACCAGAACTACATCCCATAGCTC
The DNA here is from genome assembly GCA_046344995.1 of Pirellula sp. Lineage (GTDB taxonomy): Bacteria > Planctomycetota > Planctomycetia > Pirellulales > Pirellulaceae > JBKCUI01. The sequence continues at coordinate 454,885 of JBKDKR010000066.1, read as the reverse complement.
CGCGGCCCCAGGGGTTATCGGTGAAAGCAATATTTGGAAACGCCGAACGGATTTCCGTGTTGTTGAGAACGGCAGGCAAAACCTCGTCATTAATGAATCGCGCCTCCCGATCCGACATGGTGTCGTATTCAAGACCGCGCTGACTACCCTTGCCGTCGTTGCCACCATTCTCAACGGAGATAGCTACAAACGGGGGCAGTTTGCGATCTGGATCTTTGGAAATCGTCAAATTATCAAGAGCATTTCGCACAAGATTCAGTTGGCTCGGGCCATCGTGCATCACGAGGATGGCGGCTTTCGTGCCATTTTGGTAGGCGGCTGGAACGTAAACAAAAATTCTACGTTCTTTCCGCACATCCTTGCGAGGATCGAGCGTGGAGTCGTCCCCTTTGAAAATCTTGCTATCCGCAAGTGTCATCTTGAATTCGAAAAGTTTTCCTTTCGGATTCCCTTGATCCATCAAATCTTTGTCTTTTTTAAACTCAGGACCGACTTCGTAGTTTCCATTCCCTTCGGTACCTGGGGTTTCAACGTAATCGGACTGGGAAAACGCGGAAGAGAAACAAATGCATGCACCGAAAAGCGGGGTTGCAAGTTGAGTCAGAATACTGCGGGAAATCGGTTGGAGTAATCTCATCGAGAGGTCCTGATGCCTAGTTTGAGAGCTTTTGTGCTATCTAAGGAAGTGTTATCGTGACAGTCACCATTATACACAACCTTGTCATGTGGTCCCAGGGTGCCCTGACAGGTCGTTCGTGTATGTTATTACAGCAACTGCATTTAAGAACACAACCATATCCGAGCAAGCAAGGTTAGGAAAAAACTTAGGGGACACACCTTTTCTGGAGGGGGGAAAGCTACGGGGACACACCCCATTTCGTTTACGTTATACTGAAGGTAGTGTGTCCCCGCATCATGTGGCGGAGCTATCTGCTTTTGTCTCCGAATCTCACTAAGCTGTTTGGCTTAGAATGTAATGCATTGAATTGTTGGCATAAATTTCTTTAAATCGACTCCACGCGAGGGGGTTTCTTTTTTTGCACAGGATTGTTTCAATGCGTGATTGAAATAGTCCTAGTCTCAGAGCCCTGGAGATGGTTATGTCAAGAATGACCCGAGCAGAGGTTTTTAACCCAAACGAAGTTGCTGTTCTTCACGTCATTGCCCGTGTATGTCGACGATGTTTCCTCTTCGGAGATGATCCCATTACCGGAAAGAACTTCGATCATAGAAAGCTCTGGATCGAACACCAAATCAAAGTGCAAGCTGCCCAGTTTGGGATTGATATCCTCGCGTTCTCTTTAATGGAAAATCATATTCATCAGGTATTACGATCTCGTCCGGATGTCGTTCAGACTTGGGATGATTCCGAGGTCGCTCGCCGCTGGTTAATGATTTGCCCCAAGAGAAAAGATGACAAGGGAAATGCTCTGGAGCCTACGGAAGCAGAGCTGGATAAGGTTCGCAATAACCCAGCCGAGATTGAGAAGCTTCGTACTCGGCTAAGCGATGTTTCTTGGTGGATGCGAATACTGTGTCAGAAGATCGGAACTCGTGCCAATCGAGAAGACCAAGAGGTTGGAAAATTCTTTCAAGGACGCTTTAAAGCAGTAAGGCTTCTCGATGAAGAAGCCATATTGGCCTGTTCCGTGTACGTGGATTTGAATCCAATCCGAGCGTCGATAGCCGAATCTATCGAAAACAGTAGGTTTACTTCTGGCAAGCTTCGTTTTGAAGCGGCGAAAGCAACCAGCAAGGCAAACCGTAATGTAGATAGCTTCTTGGCTCCAGTTCAGATCGCTAAGTCCGAGGGTTGCAATTCTGACAAGACTTCCGTAAGCAGGAGGCGATGTAGCAACAAGGGCTTTCTTCCCATAAGTTCTTTAGACTATCTCCAGTTGTTAGATTTAACCGCGAGACTACAGCGTTCTGATAAGAGCGGATTTTCCCCAAGCCAACTCGATCCACTGATGAACCGCTTGGGGATCGAGTTAGAAGAATGGAGGCGATTGACAAAGGATTTTGGGCGGATGTTCAGCCAGGTTGCAGGCAAACCGCAGGCGATCGCTAACGCACGGAGTCTAAAAACACATCGACGCTTTCGCATGAAGCGCTTTGCTACCAATCTTGAGTAGGTCAATGTCGAGAGTTCAACTAAAGAGACGTTCGAATCGTGCAGGATTCAATCGTAGTCGCGTAGAACGACGACTGGATCATCATTGATTTAGGGTGTTTTGGTTCTAGACGTCATCGGTTGCTTGGAATGCTCGTTTCCTTATCTGTTCAGCCGACTTCGATTGAATAGACGGTTCGATTCACTTCGTCTTGAGAAAGCACCACGCCATGTGAGATGCTAATTTTATGGGGACACACGTCTTCGTATTGAACCGTAATGACACAGCCGACAAAAGTGTTGTCATTGCATGTATTTTCGATTGCCTTCTTGTGTTGAAACGAGGTTTTTTACTCCATTTGTTTGCAGTCTATCTTGGTGATATTGCCCCTATTCGTTGACGACTCGCAAGGTGCTTGATCCATCCGATCATGGCAGCGAGAATCGCCCTTAAGCTTGACATCAGACGCTTGGAGCTTGCGGCCCGCAGGATGTTCCAACCAGCCACCTTAAGAAGTAACGATTGGAATACCGATGCCTTGCCTCGCAGGAAATTGGGGACACACAACTTTTCTCGTCTCTGAATTTCCCAAAGGGTGTGTCCCCGTCATGTCAACTGTCGGTTTGAAGGGAAGGATGTACAATGAGGCGGCGAAGAATTTTTGGATCATCGTGTTGTTCAATGGAGAACGCAATGAAAACCTACTCGACGGCCGCTTTCCGGTCGCGACCAGTTACGCCGGTTGGCTCAATAAAAATTCTCAATTCAGTCCTAAGCAAATTAGCGAACAATGGTTTTGTCATTGTGGAACGAAGGAACGACTCCGCAATCGTGACCGGGCCAGGTTTACGAAGTACACGACAGAATCCGTTGTTGGGTGCGACAAGAATCCAAATCGCTGTTGATGATAATCAAGTGCGTCTAAACGCAGAGTTAGGGGGAGTGGCCTCGATGCAGAAGTTCGTATTGCTGTTCCCTTTTGCGCTTGGATTTGCCTTGAGTGTCTTCTTTGCGGTCGCTGGCGGTTGGTTTTTCGGGAAGCAATTTGGCATTGGCTTCGGCGTACCATGGGCCAAAGGTTGGAGTTGGTTTATGATCGCCATCGGGATTGGAATGCTTCCTGCTTTCCCTTGGTTGTTGATTTCTCCATGGATGGCCAAGTTGATTCGAAATAATACCCATCAGGCACTCGATGATCTCGTTTCTAACTCGATCCAGATGGAGTCAGATACCTGACTAAGCATTCACCATCCCTCATTGTTCGAGCGATAGCAACATACATCAAGGGGACACACGATTTTCGTAGACTTTGCGCTTTAAAAATGGTGTGTCCCCATGGGGTGGGGGCTGATGGGGGAGTTTGATACTTGCGGTTTTCTTTGAGCTTCGCTAATTGTGGTTCTGATGAAGCATGTTAATAATCAAGAGTTATCACAACAGAACAATCAATTAAAGTGGTCCTTATTGCCAAACCTTGGTAGGGCGGTTTATTCGCGTGTTCATGGACGGGGATACTAATCAAATTGGCTCGGAAACTATTCGTCCGCGATCTGAACAAGCGGTGGTGGAAACAGATATTCCGGATGATGTTTCGTACTTGGAGTTTCACGAAGGGACGCTAACCCTCGATCGATGGAACAAGTCCCAAATCGAACAATTCTTTGGAAATCAAATCTGGAAATGGGATGATCGTTCGAGACTGTGGCGCACATTAGCCAATGAGTATTCCCATATTCAGAAAACCCTACGAGAACGTATTGCCGACACTCCTCTGGCTGTTATTGATTGCGTACCACAATGGCAATCAGTCGTTTTCAGTAAAGATGATACGAAACCACTTCGCGCTGAACAGCAACAAGCACTCGAATCATGGCACGACCACCAAAAGGGAATCGTCGTCATGCCCACCGGTACTGGCAAAACCGAAGTAGCCTTGCAGGCGATGAAACGAAGCCGCTGTAGCACACTGATCATTGCACCGATTCGAGACCTAATGTACCAGTGGCATCGTCGCATTACGCAAGCCTTAGGATACGATTCGGGAATCATCGGTGACAATACTTTTCATGTAAAGCCAATATCTGTCACGACCTACGATAGCGCGTGCATCCACATGCCGAAACTCGGAGACCGTTTCCAGTTCCTCGTTTTTGACGAATGCCACCATTTACCAGGGCCAATTCGAGCAGATGCAGCACGAATGTCCATCGCCACAAAACGACTTGGTTTGACAGCAACATTGGATCGTAGCACGGCGAAGTACGATTCATTGCAAGAACTAATTGGGCCTGTGGTTTACGAGTTATCCATCCAAGAGGTGCGTGGAAAGAGTCTTGCTGAGTACGATGTGTTTCGGATTCGAGTGCATTTGCAACCGGAAGAAAGACGGCGATACGACGAGCTAGCAACCACGGTCGCCATGTACGTTTACGAAAGACGTCAAGATGATGTGAGTTTCCAATGGCAACAACTCTATTCTGAAGCCGCGGAAGACTCTCGCGCCAATCGCATATTGATCGCACATCGAGAGAAACAAGCGATTGAAGATCGCGCCGCAGAGAAACTCCGAGTCATTGACGATCTGTTGTGCTTGCATCACGGCACCCCCATCATTATCTTCGCTGGCTCCAATCGAATGGCTCGCGAAGTGTCTATGCGATTCCTGATACCATGTTTGTTGAGTCATTGTGGCAAGAAAGAACGCTTAGATTATCTTGATGGATTGCGAGACGGCGTTTATCCTGCCATAGTCGCGAATCAAATTTTGGACGAGGGGGTCGATATACCTGCAGCCAAGATCGCAATTGTTATCGGTGGCTTGGCATCCAGTAGGCAATCACAGCAACGGCTGGGAAGAATACTTAGGAAAACAGGTGAAGAGCGTGCCATTCTCTACGAAGTCGTTTGCCAAGATACGAACGAAGTCTTGAAATCCACGAAACGACGAAAGAACGATGCTTACTCGCGAACTCGCCATTTCAAAGATAATCCACCAGGAGATCGTGCCTGATCGATTGACTCGTACGACGCACGCAGAGTACGGACCACTTGCAGTACGCATGACAGCCGTCTATGAGCAAGGAGTTGGCAAAACGAGAAGCGAACTACATCGACAGATTCGGGAAATTCTAGTCGCGTTGCCGAGTTGTCCTCCAAAACGAATCGATTCGTTTTGCAAGCTGCTGGACGAGCGATGCGATTACGTCACGGATTCCAAAGGGATGTCAGCCAAATTGAGACGAGAAGTGTTTCGGCTCGCATCGCAATTTCAGCCGATCACTATCGAGCATCGAGGGCAGATCGGAACCTTAGAAGCAGAGGCCAAATCAAGAATCGCCACAGCTCTTGGGCGACCTTGGCAAGAGATCGCGGAGCAACTGTTTCTTGATTTGCCGGAAAATCATCGTTTGAAAGCCTTTCGCAGCTTCGAGCGTCCGATGGGTTTACTAGCTCGTTATAACGTAGCGCAAACCCAAGTAGCTTTATATGATGCTATTAAGCTAGAGATTAGGGCTAATGATGACTTGAAGGAAATTATTCGTTTTGCAAAGTTGGCGAGGTTGATGCATCGAATCACGCGAGTGGATGATGGATATCTCATTCAACTAGACGGCCCTGCGTCGCTATTGCAACGAACGAGTCGGTATGGAGTCGCTATGGCGAGATTTCTGCCGGGTTTGTTGTCTTGTAAAGGGTGGTCTGCACAAGCTTTCATTAAGCGACCACGATGGGGGGGATTGAGTTTCCGATTGGATGATAGCTGCGGACTGCACTCCGAGGTTGTCCCTGCGGAAGAGTTTGATTCTAAGCTTGAAGAGGACTTCTATCGCGAATGGGCGGAACTCGATAGCTGCGATTGGCAATTGCAGCGAGAAACTCGGATTTTGCATGCAGGCCAGCAAGTCTTCATTCCTGATTTTGAGGCCATTCATAAATCTGGCAGACGCATTTTGATTGAAATCGTGGGATTCTGGACTCCTGAATATTTGAATCGCAAGATGCACGTTTTAGAGCAATTCAAGGATCAGTCGATTGTGCATTTAGTGCATTCCAAAGCGTCCGAAAAGGTCGCGAGTATGGGAAGTCATCGCGTGCTACATCGGGTGCTTGAATACAAGTCGAAGATTGTCATCGGTAAGTTGCTAGCAATTCTGGAAGAGGTTAGGGGATCGGTAGGCTAGGTTTCCGCAAACGTGTGTTGGTCTATTGCTATCGCGATCGGAGCATAGAAATGTGGACACACAAATCTGAGTGAGGAGTGGTGTGTCCCCGAAAGGTTTCCACGTGGGTATGTGACTGGAATCTCGGAAGTCCATGGTATGATGCGCAAATACTGTACCCAGAACTTCAAGGAGGTGGTGTATGTCCGTAATTAGCTTTTTTTTAAAATCGTTGATCGCATGCGGTTCGGTTTTTTTATCCCTGTTCACAATTGGTTTGTCTCCGTTTATCTCGGGTCCCATTTATGGTATGGACGCTGAGGTGAAAAGCTTTTTGGAAGGAGTGTTTGAGAACGCAAACTCTTGGCGACGATTCGACTGTCTTGTCGAGATAGAGTTCGTTAGCTTGGATCCTGCAGGTCCACAGTCTGTGGTAACGGGTAGGCATCGAATCATTATGGATAAGGAAGCCGAAAAAGTGTTGGTTGTGAAGTTTCAGGAATATGAAAATGCGGAAACTCCCGATGAAAACTTAACGAAAAAAGCTACCTTTCATGCATTAGCAACTGTTAACGGTTTGTTATGGTTTTCATCCGATCGAGGTGGGCCTTATAAAATGGATCTGGGGCGGTTACCGAAAATCTTGTCGTCAGCAGAAATCATAGATCCGAGGAAGATCGGCTGTGTCAATGAACGCGGACATATTCTCGGTACGCCGGATAAAGACTGGTCGTTTGAGAAAAGCTATGAGGGGATGACGTCTGGCAATTTGATTGGAAAGGCAGTGAACGGAAAGGAAGACGTTTTGGTCACATTTAAAAGTTCATATCAAGATCCTAAGGATCCGGTCTCTACCTACTCCTATGTGTTTTCGAAGGAATCGATGTTGCCAATTTCTACTAAAACAAGTCATGCGATCTCTAATGGTCCTACCTTTGGGGACGATGAGAAGATTCGTTGGGCTCGGATTAATGATGCGTGGGTACCGACGCTTTATTCCGGTACATACCAAAGTATGTCAGCCAAGGACGGGGGTACTACCTTTTTCGATGAGTCCTATACATACAAGATCCATTGGTTTAGTGTGAATGAGGAGATCGACGAGACGGTATTCGACTCGAAGGTATGTGAAGATAGAGCCTACGCTCTTTCGTTAATCGATCCGGTGAAACTGAATGCGACGACTTTGTTGGAGGAAGAGGGGGAGAAGAAAAGGAAATAAAGGTGTTTACTGGTGAGCTGGGCAAAACTGGTGCCGAGGAATCGCTTGGAGTAAGATGGCAGAGGGGCAAAAGTAAGTTGTCATTTTTGGATTTCGTTGCAAATTAAAGTACGGAACAATGGTGACTTACCTCTTCTTCAATTCTAAATGCGTTAACACATGGAGTGTCCCCGTGAAGGTGTCGCCATTATCGTTAGGGTTAGTTAAAGATAGACTTGAGAACGTCGGGATAAAGTTGAGCGATGAACGGATTGGCTGTCGCATTCAATGTAACTACTTTACTGGGACGGGCCCCCATCGGATGCTTGTTTGCATGCGTCATTTTTAGCAATCGCCGATGCTCAAATTATCGAAAAACAACCGAACAAAAAGTTGAGCAAAACCGAACGATCGGAGACTGACGGGGACACAGCTCTTTGCGGGGGCTGTTAAAGTTTAGAAGTGGTGTGTCACCGTGTGGTACGAAAAATCCGGGGAGCGGGATCGATGGTTGGTGGTGACGGGGCCATGATTGGAACGGGGGCTTGCCGTAACTGCGCGAAGGCCTTGTTACGGCCTACAAGAGGGGTACCGCCTACGAGAAGAGATTGACGGGGATTGACGGGGACACAGCTCTTTGTGGGGGCTGTAAGAGTTTAGGAGTGGTGTGTCCCCGTGTGGTATCCGTGTGGTATCCCCTGTCCCCGTGTGGTATCCCCGTGTGGTGGAACCAAAGATCCATGGGTGAGGAGCGAGGGGTGGCTTGTGTGATGGGGCCATGATTGGAATAGGGGCGTGCCGTAACTGCGCAAAAGCCTTGTTAAGGCCTACGGAGAATTATAGCTTGGGGAGGACCGATGCTTGGGGGGCAAACTTTTCTAGGTTCGATGGGATCTCGGCCTCGACCTCTCCAAGAATCCATTTAAGGCCACCTATGAAAATCGATTCGAAGATCGGATTGGTCCAGACGTCTTCTCGGTGACCCATCGAGGTGTAGAAAACATTCCCCTTGCCATGCTTCCTGGCCCAGGTCGCTGGATATGGTGGACGATCATAATCTGCGTCTTGCATGCCATTGGTCTCTTGTACCAAAATCACGTGCATGTCGGGAGCAAAGTTCTTTAACGAATACCACTCCTCATGCAACTCAAACTTCTCTCCTGCTTTTTCTATCCCAGGAAACTTGGTATCGGTTACTTTCATCGTAGCGTTTTGCTGTCGACCATGTCGAATGAACTCGCCACCAATCATCTGAATGTAAGGGTCAATTGTCTCGGATGCTTTGACTCGATTGCCTGGACTGTGGAACGTGTCAGAGGCACAGTGACTACCTGCAAAACCTTTACCCTCTTTGATGGAGCTCAATAAGTTCTCCTTGCCCTTGGCTGTCATCGGTGGCTCTTTGTCTCCACCCTCTGTGGTCAAGTCTTCAGTCGTATAAAATAGATAGCCATCAAATTGCTCATAGTCTTTGTCGAAGATCCGTCCATCTTTGCTAGTCGTAACTTCAAAGCCATACTTCTTGCCCAAGTCAATCATGATACGCTCGGCAAATGACAAAGCTCCACCGCTTCTCTTAACTACCGAGTGTTCAAAGCCTGCACTGCGGCAATAAAAAAGAAGCTTCTTATTCGCTAAAGTCGATGCTGCCGATAGTGAACTCAACGAAGTAAAGGCTGCCGATACTGCTGCCGCTTGCAAAAGCCATTGGCGACGATTCGTGAGGTGGCGATTGGCGTCGTGGGTTTTGTTCATGGATGCTTTCCTGCGAATGATATGGGAGGTTTCTAATTGCTAAGCTGCGAAACAACCTGTGCGCTATCGTACAAGTCGATCAACATGCGATAAGTCTATCACAAATACTGCCACAATTTGTAGCCAATACCGATGCTCATCGATAGGTGAGCATAATTCAACATAACACTTTTCTTATCTAGAGTCGCAATGTTTGCATGTGCAATGCGAGTGCGTTTCTTTCTTATTGAAAGCGTATGAGATTTCCATACAACGGAAACATCAAACCCTATTACCAGCAACAACGTGATCGATCACTTCGGGAGGAATGCCAATTGGCAAAACAACGATAGTTCCGGTTGCATTTTTCGAGTGCGAAAGTTGAAAGCACGGTTTCTCGGCGACAAAAGCAATCGTGAAATCCGCGATAAAGGTTGGGGTGCCCAGCTCGCCCGTTTCCGTGTTCATTCCTGAAGGGACATCGATGGCGAATTTTTTTGCATGGCTCGCGTTGGCTGCTTCGATAAGCAAAGCGCCCGAACCACGAGGTGCACCCTTTGCGCCAGTCCCTAAAAGCGCATCAATAACAACGTCGGCATTCGCGATCCTGTTCAGCGTTTCTGCATCCAGAACGCTCGGCTCAGATCCGGATTGCAAATTTTCGTCGCACCAAAGAATTGGGACCGTGGTCTTTTGAAGAATGGTCAGGTTGACTCCGCAATCGTGTGAAAGCTTGTCGCGGTTGCCCGAGATGAGAACGAAGACTGACTGTCCGCGAGCATGAAGATGACGAGCAATCACAAGACCGTCACCGCCGTTGTTGCCGGTACCGCAAAGAATGACATAACTCGATGGCTCGGAGGTTTGGTCAGCAATAAAGTCAGCCGCTCCGCGCCCAGCATTTTCCATGAGCACCAAGCCTGACATGCCGAATTGCTCGATGGCAACTCGATCAACAAGCCGGATTTGATCGAGGGTGAGATTATAGGTCATCTAGTTTGCTTTTTCGAGTTATCGTCGCGGTCGACAAACGCGCTCGCGTTGCTTGCCTTATTTGTCTTCAGGCTTGGGCGGATCCGCTTTAGGAGGTGTTGTCGACTCGGCCGTAGTCGCTGTAGCGTTTTCCGTTGCAGGTGGTTTCGTCTCGGTCGCGGTTGCTTCAGCGGTTGCGTCGCCTGATTCGCCTTGTCGATCACCTCGTCGGCGTCGAGGACGTTCCCCCGCCTCATCGTCCTCTTGGACGGCTGGAGCGCGAGGCAGAAGCGTGTCCGCATCGGCCAGGCTGTAGGCGACGATTGCGGACACGGTTGAGTTCTTGGTCAGATACTCTGGTATTGCTTGATCGATCTTGTCGTTCTGAGTGTGCCACGCGTAGCTATACTTGGCGACACCCGTCTTTCCCCAGAAGAACCCCGGGATGCCCACTGCGTTAAAGGGGCTGTGGTCGCTGGCACCGCCACGGGGCATGCGAGATTGAACGATCAAGCGGATAGGAGAATCAGGAAACGCATAGTTCATAGGCTCGATCGCTTTCTTGAGCATATCTGCCATGTTGGCAACGCAAGTAATCGAGGCTTGTTGATTGGTACCGCTATCATCTACAAAGACCGCTGAAATCTTGGCTCGTTCTTCTTCGCTGAGTTGATCGACATAAGCTTTTGAACCAAGTAGTCCTTGTTCTTCGCCAGACCAAAGGATAAACCGAATGGATCGTTTTGGCTTTGCCTCTGCCGCCATCAAGATGCGAGCGGCTTCGATGGTGACGGATGAGCCAGTGCCGTTGTCGACGGTTCCTTGTGAACCAGGTCCATCCCAGCTATCCAAGTGAGCGGAGATGATTACGAACTCATCAGGCTTTTCGGATCCGGGAATTTCGGCGATGGTGTTGTAAACAGGAAACGGCCCTTCGATAAATTCATGTTTCAAGTCGAATTCGACGACCACGTTTTCTTTATCGGCTAAGCGGCTATTGATCGCGTCGTAATCCGATCTTCTCACCGTAACGGTAACTGCTCGCGGCAGTTCCTCCATCTTGAGTTTCGTGATACCTGGGACGCCTCCTGTAGTAACGGTTTCTCCACGGGCGGCTGTTATAAAGCCAGCAATGCCGGCGCTCTCAAGGCGTTCTACAACTATGGATGGTTTCGCACCGGCTGGTCTTAATAGCCATGCACCGGAAAGCTTGTCAGCAACCTCTTGAAGTTCTTCAGGGGATTGCGGTTCGCGAAGGACGGGTCCACGTCGTGGGCCATCTGTTCCTGCGGACCAAGCACGCGATGTAAACTCGATATCGCGAGTAAAGGGCTCGATCACTTTTCCTGAGCAAGGGCCACGATTGAAGCGGATGGGAATTTCGCCCCACTTCTTAAGCTCGACGTTTTGGAGGCCGAACGACTTGAATTGCTCGGCTGTCCAGTTGTTGGCTTCCTCCAATCGGCTTGAGCCTGTTAGTCGCGGACCGATGGAACCACACAAGTAGCCCAAATGAGTCATGGTTTGGTTGCGATTTTTACCTTCGTCGATGATACGAAGCATCGTCTTCAGGTGTTGGTCGATCGAGTCGGTTGGCTCGCTAGATGCGGGAGTTGGGTCTTGTCCTGAGCATACGTTGTCGAGAATGGGGAGTGTGGGAGCGAGCAACGCTGACAGGGTCGCCGACCACCAGAGAGACGTTTTTCCGCGACTGGAGTATTTGTTTGTGTTCGAGGCAAATCGGCTCATTCGATTATGGGCAAACATGGACTAGCTTTCTAAGTGCAAACAAATTGGCGGGACCCTCTGGGCGTATGCTAGCGGTTGTCAGAAGGATGAGCAACAAAAATTGAAGAATTGAAGCCTGAATGGTCAGAACTGAGCTATTGCCATGTAACTCATCTCTAAAAATCAATTACAATGGGGGATGCCGGTTGAAGGCGAAATGCCTGTGGTCGGTCCTGCCTAATGATTTCAAGAACGAATTCGTTCTCTCCTTCCTCAAAAACCACAACGGGATCCCCTCCTATGCGGATGATCGTTCTGATTAATAAATTGACCTCCTGGATTGAAGATGCTGTTTGCCTGCAGAATGCGAACTGTCGGCAGGGTAGGTGTCGTGCCGTGTCCCGCTTTGCAGCAACCCGGTTTGCGTTGAATGCATTTCTCACGACGATTGTCGGTGTTAGCTGTGTTACGCTGCCCACTTCGAATACAATTGGTGGTTCACCTGGGGACTCCATTACTGAAAAAGCGAATGCTGTCGAGTTTAATAGAGATATCAGGCCGATCCTTTCGGACAACTGCATTTTTTGTCATGGTCCTGACAACAACAAACGGGAAGCGGATTTGCGGCTCGATACCGAGTTAGGTTTGCTCGGTGAGGGAGGTTTGCCCGGCGTTGTCCAAGCCGGCAAGCCTGACGAAAGCGAGCTGTATCGACGTCTCTTAACCACTGAAGAGTCCGAGAGGATGCCGCCAGCATCAAGTCACAAATCGCTGACTGCGGAGCAGATCGATTTAATTCGACGTTGGATCGAACAAGGTGCTAAGTACGAGTCGCATTGGGCGTTTTTGCCGCTTCGTAAATTTCATTCGCCAAGTGCAGTAGCAGCGACCGAGACTACAAACTCGATCGATTCGATTATTAGTAATGTGCTCAAAGCGCGAGGACTGGGGCCATCGCCACAGGCTGATCCCTTTACTTTGATGAGACGCATTCATTTCGATACGATCGGATTGCCACCCCGAGATGGTGATGCGGATCGTTATATCAATGATCCATGCGAGGCCAATTATGAAATCGTGGTGGATAAGCTTTTGAACTCGCCCCATTTCGGCGAGCGAATGGCCATATGGTGGCTCGATTTAGTTCGATACGCTGACACGGTGGGATACCATGGCGATCAAGACATGAGCATGTCTCCGTATCGTGATTACGTTATTCGTTCGTTCAACGAGAACAAACCTTTTGATCAATTTACTAAGGAGCAGATTGCTGGAGACCTATTCTCAGAGCCTGGATTAAATGAACAGATCGCCTCTGGATACAATCGATTAGGCATGATGAGTGCCGAAGGTGGCGTTCAGCCAAAGGAGTATCTAGCCAAGTATATTGCGGAGAGGGTTCGCAATGTATCGGGAACTTGGATGGGTATGACAATGGGATGTTGTGAATGTCATGATCATAAATTCGATCCCATCTCGGCTAAAGAGTTCTATCAGATGGAAGCTTTTTTTGCCGACATAGACGAAGTTGGATTGTATCCTGGGGGGCATGAGACAGGCATTTGGGGGGCACACGTCCAAGTTCCCAGCGAGGAGCAGAAGAAAGAGCTCGCTCAATTGCAAAGTGGTATCGAAGCGCTAAAGAAAACGCTGAGTACTTCGACGGACTCGCTGGATCAAGCCCAAAAGGCCTGGGAAGGATCGCAAACGCAGTGGTTCCCGCTCACGATTCAATCGATACGATCCAAGAACGGGGTCGATCTGAAAACTCTTGAGGATGGATCCATTTTGGCGAGTGGAGCCAATCCGGATACGGACACTTACACCGCGTTGATGGAAATCCCTGCAAATGGGTTGTCGGCTGTTCGAGTTGAGGTGTTACCAGACGATTCGTTACCGAACAAAGGGCCGGGGCGAGCCGGAAATGGTAACTTTGTTCTTAGTGAAATTAGGGCAAGCCTGATACGCGACGGAGGTGAGCCCGTGCCGGTCGATTTTCATTCTGCGATCGCATCTTACGAACAGACCGGTGCGGCAGGCGGGAACCCTTACGGCAAATGGGCCGTAGCGGCCGCGATTGATAAAGATACCAAGGGACCGACATGGGGCTGGGCCATCATGGAGCAAGCCGGCAAACCTAATCAAGCCATCTTTCAATGGAAGAGTCTCGTGAGCGAGCAGGCGAGTGCACCGAAGCTTGACTCAGCAACAGAGAATACCACATTGCAACCTAAAGCTCTTTTGCAAGTTGAGTTGGCACAAAATCTCGACAATCCCAAGCATACGTTGGGAAGGTTTCGATTGTCTGGAACGAATCGCTTGGTAGAAAATGCTTCTGAGCTGATGACCCCTGTGGAAATTGCAGCTGCATTGTCCAAGCCGCAGGATCAGCGAACTAGCGAAGAACGAGAATTGCTTCGAAAGCATTTTCTAGCTCAGACGCCGTTGTTGGCAAGCGAGCGAGATCAGCTAGCAAAATTAACAAAGGAAAAAGAGACGCTTGAAAAATCAATTCCCATTACGCTGGTTACCAAGCGAGTTAATCCTCGTACTGTTCGCGTCTTAGCGCGAGGTAATTGGATGGATGAGGCAGGGGAAGAGGTAAAGCCAGGATTTCCGTCCGCCGTCTCGGTTCCATCGTTTAAGAAGGTTTCCGAGGGGGAGCGACTCAATCGTTTGGATCTCGCGAATTGGATCGTATCGCCTGACAATCCGCTCACGGCGCGGGTCATTGTGAATCGCATTTGGAAATTGTACTTTGGCCAAGGGTTATCGAGACGATTAGATGACTTCGGTGCTCAAGGGGAACCACCGCTTCATCCGGAGTTACTCGACTTTCTAGCTGCTCGATTTGTCGAGTCTGGATGGAATATCAAGGAGTTGACCCGCGACATACTTTTGTCGCAAGCCTATCAGCGTTCTTCCTTGTCGAATGAAGAGGGGATGCAAAAGGATCCGGATAATCGATGGCTGGCCAGACAAGGGCGATTTCGTTTGGATGCGGAACTAATTCGTGATAATGCTCTAGCAGTGAGTGGTCTCTTGGTGACTCGCGTTGGTGGCAAAAGTGTGAAGCCGTATCAGCCACCGGGCTACTGGAGTTATCTAAATTTCCCACCGCGAGAATGGGAGAATAGCAAATCAGATCAACTTTATCGACGAGGGTTATACACACACTGGCAGCGACAGTTTTTGCATCCTAGTTTGTTGGCCTTTGATGCTCCGACTCGGGAGGAATGCACGGTAGATCGCCCACGCTCGAATACACCGCTGCAATCGTTGGTTCTCTTGAACGACCCGGCCTATGTGGAAGCTGCTAGAGTTTATGCGGCCGCTATTTTAGAACGGGGTGGCGACACGGATCGAAGCAAAGTTGAGTTTGCGATGGCGAGAGCGTTGGCTCGCGAAATCACCGACGAAGAATCGGCTGCATTGGTCTCGCTGCTTGAGCAAGCAAGAAAGGAATACAAAGCTAATCCTGATGCCGCGAAAACGCTGCTACAAGTTGGTCAATATCCGATTCCTGAGGGAAAAGATTTTATTGAACTAGCCGCGTGGACCAATGTTGCACGGACACTTCTAAACCTACACGAAACGATTACGAGGTACTAATGTTCCCTTTACCAAACCCAATCGGTCGTCGAACGTTTGTAACTCGGTCTGGTTTAAGTCTTGGTGCGATGGCAGCGGCATCGTTGCTTGGCAAAGAGAGCCTCGCGATTCATGACGCAGGTAAAGATCAAACCAATCGATGGACCGGAGTGATTCAGCCGTTTCATGTGCCACCGAAAGCCAAACGAGTTATATGGCTTTACATGGCTGGCGGCATGACCCATCTCGACACGTTTGACTACAAAGAGAAATTAGAAGAGATGCATGGAAAGCCGATGCCAGAATCGGTGACAAAAGGTCAGCAGATCGCACAATTGCAGGGGGCACAGCTAAATTGTTTTGGTCCCCAGCACCCGTTCAAGAAGTGGGGGCAGTCGGGGCAAATGATCTCGGAGATATGGCCTCATTTGGGTGAAAAGTGCGCTGATGATCTTTGTGTTGTTCGTTCGCTTCACACCGATGCGATCAATCATGATCCGGCGCATACGTTCATGAATACTGGATCGATGATTTCGGGGCGTCCGGCCATGGGATCGTGGTTGCTTTATGGATTAGGTAGCGAAGCCGAGAATCTACCCGGTTTCGTTGTGATGGTTTCCACTGGCAATTACGGTCAAAAGCAGCCCATCGCAGCTCGTCAGTGGCATTCCGGTTTTATACCAGGTCAATTTCAAGGAGTAGAATTCCGAAGTAAGGGTGATCCGGTGTCGTATGTTGGGCAGCCTCAAGGGGTATCAGAGCACATGCAACGAGGTGTTGTCGACACGACACAGATCTTGAATCGGCTCGCTAATCAGCGACTTCAAGATCCTGAGATTACGACTCGTATCAATCAATACGAATTAGCTTTCAGAATGCAGACTAGTGTTCCGGAGCTCATGGATTTACAGGGTGAGACTCAGCAGACTCTAGATTCGTATGGTGCCAAGCCGGGTGACGGCTCGTTTGGTTCCAATTGTTTGTTTGCTCGTCGATTAGCAGAACGCGGGGTGCGTTTTATTCAATTGTATCATCGCGATTGGGATCATCACGGCGAAGTGAAATCGCACTCGGCCGGCTCGGCAAAGGAAGTTGATCAAGGGGTCGCGGCATTGCTTACGGACCTCAAGCAACGGGACATGTTGAAAGATACGATCGTGATCTTTGGTTCGGAGTTTGGGCGCACCCCGATGGCTCAGGGGAATGGTCGAGACCATCACTTGGCGGGCTTTACCATGTGGTTTGCAGGAGGTGGGTTTAAACCCGGAATGAGTTTTGGTGCAACGGATGAGTTAGGATATCATGCGGTGGAAAACCGAGTGTCGGTGCACGATATTCATGCAACGATTCTGCATTTGATGGGGATTGATCACGAGCGATTTACTTACAAGAGTCAGGGTTTGGACTGGAAGTTGACCGGAGTTGAGCCAGCCAGAGTTGTTCGGGAATTATTAGCTTAACGTGGGCTATTTCGACGGCTGGAGTGTTGGCTATGGCTGGTGGTGCAAGGTGGAGATAGCTTTAGCTAGAGAATCCTCGAAATCAAAACCCACATCGTTAGCGAGGGAAAGTATCCTAGAGAATTCCAATGCTCACGGGCTTGTTACTTTAGTCTCATTTTGAAAAATGAATATTAGCCGCGGGGCGCTAGCCCACGGTTAACGGCCTATAACCGGACGCTAGCGCGTTCGCGGCTCATTAAAGCAACACGCCCTCACGCTGCGGGTGGTGATTGATATCATTTCGAAGCTGCGGGGCCATTGTGTTTTGAAGTTCCGATTTTGGCTTGTTGGTTTCTGCCAACTGAAGAGAATTTAGGGCTTATGCATTTCTCGAGTCAAAAAGGGGTGTGGTTTGGCACGTAATGAACAGCTAATTCGCCAGCACAAGATTCTGCAAGTATTGGAGCGACGTCGTTATGGAGCAACGCTTGAGGATTTGCGAAACACCATCGTCGAAGAGCTAGGCCTAACGGGTCTCCATGTTCGCAGCATTCGGCGGGACTTGGAAGCACTACAGGCGGCTGGCATGAATATCATTACAGAGGACTTAGATACAGGTCGGGTGTGGAAGCTGAGTCGAGTCGACAAGGGGCTTCACAAGGTCACGATTACGTCCAGCGAGCTCATTGCGTTATCGATGGGGAGGGATCTGCTACTGCCACTTGTGGGAACTACATTTTGGCAAGGCATTGAGGCGTTTTGGAGCAAGCTTCGAGAGCAAATGCCTGCTGGAGTTTGGGACCATTACCAGAAGTATCGACGTACCTTGAGGGTACTGGGGGTGTCCGCGAAATCCTATGAACGACAAGAGGGCATTCTTAAATCGGTGAATCGAGCCATAGATCAGCATCGAATCTTGGAAGCCGAATACGAATCAACCAACAAGCCACTATCCACTCGTTATCTAGAGCCTTACGGGTTGGCTCTTTATCAGGGAAGCATTTACGTTGTCGCCATGGAGGAAGGCAAGGACATAGACAAAGATCCCGAGGATAGGCTTCGGCACTGGAAGCTCGACCGATTCGCAAAGGCCACCGCACTGGATCGATGGTATGATTTTGACGAGCAGATCGATCTGGAGAAGCATTTAGGGCAGAGTGTTGGCATATTTAGTGGAGACGAACCAGCCACATACAAAATCTGGCTGTCCAAAAACGGGGCACGTTGGATCCAAGAGGATCCGTGGCATGCCCACCAAAAGTTAGAGTTTCAAGAAGACGGGACGTGCATATTGTTAGTGCCCGCGTATCAGCCTATGGAGATTATTCCGCACGTGTTAAGGTTTGGTGACGACGCTCAGTTACTTGAGCCTGCGGTAGCTAGGAAAGAGATGAAGCGTATCGTAGACACGATGTCAAAGATGTACAAATAGTCCGTATCTACTTAATACCGAACATAACCCGACGCATAAGGGCTTGTTGCTTCAAAAGCAGGTTAGTCACTCTTGACCGACTTTGACGTCATTAAAAGGGCAGGAGTGCCCATTACGAAATGCTCACATCGGCCAAGAGTGGCCAACTTACGGCCGGTTTACGTAACGGACCGGATGAGGTCTTTCATCTCTTTAACTGCAGTTTGAAATCCAACGAACACTGCTCTGCTAACGATACTGTGTCCTATGTTCAATTCATGCATGTGCGGAATCTGAGCGACCGGAATTACGTTTTGATAGGTCAGTCCGTGTCCAGCGTGCAACCGCAAGCCTAAATCGGTGGCCAATAATCCAGCGTTGGTGAGGCGATCTAGCTCGAGGCGTTGTTCAGCATTTTTTGTCAAAGCGTATTTGCCGGTGTGAAGTTCGATGGCTTTGACACCCAGTGCGTGAGCTTTTTCGATTTGCTCGCGGTCTGGATCGATGAACAAGCTGACTTCAATGCCGTGCTCATTCAGTTTTTCGATCGCTGCGCGGACTATTGAAGAATTGGAAAGGAGATTCAAGCCCCCTTCGGTGGTAACTTCTTCGCGGCGTTCAGGGACCAATGTTGCTTGGGCGGGCATGGTTTGGCAGCAGATGTCTACAATTTCTGGTGCACAAGAAAGCTCGAAGTTCAGTTTTACGTGAACGGTATCTTTCAAAATCCGGACATCGCGATCTTGGATGTGTCGTCTATCTTCTCGAAGGTGAACAGTGATCGTGTCCGCGCCGCCCAATTCTGCTAATCCGGCTGCCATTACCGGGTCAGGCTCATAGGTTCTACGAGCTTGTCGAATCGTAGCGACGTGATCAATGTTTACGCCCAGTTCAATCATTATTTCTTTGCTTTGGTAGTTAACGTAGCGAAACCGATAATTCGTTATACGGCTCTTTATGATTTTGGGAAGTCAAGGTTTTTCGAAAGGGCGTATCTTCGAGAAACAAGTATTGGATGCAAGCATGCTCGCAAACGGTGTCGGGCAGGAGTGCCCAACATACGGGCGGAGCGGTCGATGGTAAGGCAACTGTCGTGGCAGCCTTTATGCCAGTTGCTCGCAATTATTCACGCAATCGATCAAGAGTCTTAGTTTTCCAAGGTTTCGTCGATTGAAATGCATGACTAAACGAGGCAAGTGTGCCAGTTCAGGTTCGCTAGCTTCCTCGGGTAGGGCTTGCTGTTGAACAATCTTTCCAGAGACAATGATGTCGGCGTAGTCTCGATTCAGTTTCGCGATGCTCTCGTCGCTTAGGCGATGATTGATTCTAAGAACCAGGATATCGTTGACATACCGCATGCTGTGGTAGTTCGAGTAGAAGTGCATAATGTGTTGTGCGGCTTCTTCGGTGGAATGCATGATGCGGTAGAGGTTTACATCTTCTGGGCTAATGAGATTGGCTTTCATGAGTTCGGCTTTTACGAAGATCTCGAAGCTTTCCCAGAATGTGCCCGACTCTTGATCCAGCAAGATAAGCGGGAACATGGTTTGTTTCCCGGTTTGAATCAGCGTTAGTACCTCGAGTGTTTCGTCAAGAGTTCCGAACCCGCCTGGGCAACAGACTACAGCGCTGCATTCCTTTACAAACATAAGCTTGCGAGTGAAGAAGTATTTTAGTGTTACTAGTTTTGGGTCTCCCTCGATGTATGGGTTTGCTGACTGTTCAAATGGGAGCATGATATTGAGGCCCATCGACATCTCTCGCCCTGCCCCTTTGTGGCCGGCTTCCATGATTCCGCCGCCTGCCCCGGTTATGACCATCCAGCCGAAGTCGGTCATTCTTTTTGCGAACTCGCACGCTTGGATGTAGTTCGGATGATCAGGCAGAGTTCTGGCCGATCCGAAGATAGTGACTTTTCGTCGCCGGCGGAAGGGTTGAAAGACTTTGAAGGCGTATCTGAGTTCTCTCAGGGTTCGGCTAAGAATCTTGAGATCGCCGCGCGTTGTCCCGTCTGAGGGAAGCCGCTCGACGGTGCGTTTTAGCATATCGATGAGGTCTTCGCTTTCGAGCGAGAACGGTGGTTCATCGGCGGGCTGTGGGCGGGCTTTTTCGTCTTCCCCGTAGGCGAATTCTGTCGGGTTGTTGGTTTTCAGTTCTTCGGGGGGCAGGGGAGTGGGATCGTTCATGATGTTATTTGGGTAATCGTCGACTAAACTTATTTTGGCTAGTAAGATACCAACTTTGAAACGAGGGGTCTTTGCCAGTTCCGCGTACCTTAGGGAATCTACGTGTTTATTTCAATTGATGGGATCGATGGAGCCGGGAAAACGACGCAAATCTCAATGCTTTGCGACGTTCTCCAGTCAGAAGGTCGGCAGGTTGCCCGCTTTCGCGACCCCGGCACCACCAAGCTTGGTGAGGCGGTCCGAGACATTCTATTGCATCGAGAAGAGATCCCTTTGGACCGAACCACCGAGATGCTTCTCTACATGGCTTGTCGGGCACAGTTAGTCTCCGAACAAATCCAGCCTGCGTTAGCAAATGGCTCGACTGTAGTGTGTGATCGCTATTTGTTGGCCAATGTCGTCTATCAAGGTTGTTCGGGAGACTTGTCCCCACAGGTGATCTGGGACGTTGGCAAGGTCGCGACGAAAGAGGTCTTTCCTGACAAAACGATTGTTCTTGATTTAGATCCGGAAATCGCTTTTCAACGAATTCAGCGCGGGCATGATCGGCTGGAAAAGAGAGGTTTAAGTTACTTTCATTCGGTGAGGCAAGGATTTTTAGAGCAGTCGAAGGCGTTGGGTGATCGGTGCCGAGTTGTTGATGCGTCGCAGAGCGTTGAATGCATTCACCGCGACATCATGGGATTTATTCGCAGCTAATGCAAATGGCATTTGTTGCGTGCAAGGTGCGGCGGAGGCTTGTTAGAGAGGAATCTGTCGTCTAGTCATCGGCTGGCTGAAGAGTAAACACAATTACTTGGTGATGTTTCAGGATGCCTGCGATTGTCGGATCATGATCGACGCTATAATGAGACTTACAAAAGCAAGCAAGTGCTCTGCGACAGGTAGCTCGGTGATTCGTACACGTAATATAATTATTCAAAATGGAAGATCTGAAACAGCATCTACAGTCTTTGCACACGGAGCTTCAAAGTAGCCAGGCGTTGGATCCCGCGACTTTAGAGGCGTTAAGGATTGTCGCGGAAGATATTCGTGTGCATCTCGAGAGTGTTGGTCAAGTCGGGGCGGTGCCTCCAAGTCAATCTCTTTCGAAGCGACTGGAGGGGTTGGTTGATGAGTTCGAAATTCAACACCCTCGCCTAACGAATATCGTCTCCCAGATTGCTGAGCGACTTGCTGACATGGGGATATAGTTGCGTGTTGGGTGTGTTTTGCTCGACATGTGCAGCACTGTCGGGCAGGAGCGCCCAACATACGTGATCCGTTTAGTGTGTCGCGGCGGCACATTTGATGCACGATGTTGCCCAGGGAAGCGCCTCGAGGCGAGCTTTAGAGATGGATTTATGGCACTGCGTACAAGTGCCGTACGAGCCGTCATCGATTCGTTTAAGTGCAGTACGAATCTCTCGGATTTCTTCGTCAGTTGCATCGCCGATAGCTACGAGTGCTTCGTCGTTTTCCCTGCGAATTGCGTTTTCTTCCCAGTCTTGTTCCCCTGGATCTCTCAATTGGGTTTCAATTCCGCCCGATCTTCGCACCAAGGTTTCGAGCTTTGCAGCAAGCTGGTCTCGCAATTCGTTGAATTCTGACATGACAGTTCTCCTCGTAAATCATAGTGTTGAATGCACGGGCCTCCCATTGGATAGCCCGTACGACTGGAGAACTGCAAACTCTATGCCACAAGATTCAGGTTAGTGAACAAGTTTACCCATGATGGTTGTTTCTACGTCGGATTCAGGGCCTAGCGAAGTATGGATGCGAACCTTTTTCTGAATCGCTTCTTCGAACTCTTTGTCGGACAACTGGGCACGCAGAGTCATTGGGATGATATGCACCGTTTTCTCTCCCGTTGGGATTTCAAAACTGATACGATCATCGTCGCATTCAATGCTTGTGATGCTTACAGGTTTCTTGCTTCGGAGCAATAGTTTGGTTTGTGCTGTTTGGCCGTTTTTGATGCTACCAATCGATACGAGTTTTGGGGTTACGCTGATCGGTGGATTGACCCTTGCAAAAATGGGGATCTTGAACATCGGCTCGTTTGGGTCATCGGTAACGATGGTTACTTCCTGTTGTAGGTCACCGACGGGGGCATTTTCTTTTAATCGAAATTTGAGTTTATAGTTTGTTGAGTTTTGGGTGCGGACGACTGGATCGAGTCTAACTTCGACGCAGTCGATATCTCCTCGGACGTCGGTGATATTCCATTCTTTGCGACCCGAATAGGAGATAGTTGTTTCAAAGTTTTTGGATGTGCCAACATCGACGTCTCCGAAGTTAACTTCGCCGGGATTGAGTACGATGTCAGAGCGGATCTTACCTTTGACCAGCAAGGTGACTTCAGCGTAGTAGGGGCGGTCGATGACGACGGTAATCGAAGCTGATTTATCTCCGATAAATGATTTGGTATTGAATTGCGCGATGATTTCGCCCTTTTCCCAAGACTTCAAGACCTTCTTGGGGACTACGGGGTTTGTGCATCCACAGCTACTGCGAACAGAGACGATTCGGACATCTTCTTCGAAGCAGTTTTCGATTTCGAACGAGTATTCCGTTTTGGCGTTTCTACCAACCGTTCCAAAGTCGTGGTGTTTTTGCTTGAATAACTTCTCGGCCCATTCCGCTCCGGAAGCACCAGGGGTTACGGAAGCACAAAGAACCAGACCAAAGCAAAGCAGTTTGGAAACGTTAGCAAGCAGATTCATCGTAAATCAAACTCCAGTCCACGAAATGACACCATGGATTCATCGGCAGTTCGCATCCGTCAAATTCGTTACATTTGGTAAATTTTGCGAGAGTGTCTATCCCAGGTTGCCTAATTTCGCAAGTGTTTAGCTGGGGGAGGCTATTTTGACGGCATTGGGAAATAAGCGAGTGCTGCAGGGGGCGACGGTTGATGGCGGGAGACCGGACGCCTAGCTCGTTTCGACTCATAATCAAGCTTGGCTGCAGGCTGAAAATGATAGACGAATGCGGTTGGACGCCATTCGGTTTAGGTGTTGTCAAGTGAAACGAGAGATATTTAACATTGTGCAATGCCATATAAAAGCCAGATCAAAATGGATCTGTGGGCACGCATTGCACTCGAATAATCGGGTGCTATTTTGAGGTTAATGGTATAAAAATACCGATCGAAAGAAGCAACGACTCTACCTAAAATAAATTCTTGACCTATTATGAAAGTGCCCTAAGTTTCCACTTCTAAGTTAATATCATGGCAAAGCGTAAAGTAAACAAGTCTCAAATCATTCGAGACTATTATTCAGCGAATCCTAGTGCGGGACCAACTGCAATTGTTAAAGGACTCGCGGATCAAGGGTATGATGTGTCCGTGGCACTCGTCAGTCAAGCACTGCGGAATGTAACAAGCGAACCCAAGAAACGGGGCCGGCCACCAAAGGCTGGAAAAGCATCCACGGCTGTGGTTGCTTCCAAGGCACCTGAGTCCAGTTCGATCGATCATTTGCTGTTGGCTGCAGAGTATTGCAACAAGGTAGGAAGTGTAGATGCTGCTATCGACGCGCTACAAGCACTAAAGAAGATCGCAGCCAAAATCGGTTCTTAGGCCCGAAACCAGATACCGCACGATTTAATCGTGCCGCAAAATGAAATAAGCAGGTGCATCGATGATGTCCCTGCTTTTTTCGTTTGTGAATTTAAAGAGCTGCTATGGCGTGGAGAGCACGTAACAAAGAGCATCCGTTACATCATACCACCGCCACCACCACCCATGCCGCCCATGCCACCACCACCCATGCCACCCATGCCACCACCCATACCGCCGACAGCACCACCAGAATTCAAAGGACCGGATGTTTTGTATGGCTTTAGGTTATCTTTGGACTGTTTGGATATTTGTCGCAACAATTCTTCAATACCTTCGTGAGTTTCAAGAGGAGCTCGAACGATAAGCATGGAACCCAAGATTGTCATGCTGCCTGTTCCGGAATTGGATTCCCATGCATCGGGTGTCACGCTGGTTTGGATCGACTCCAAAAGATCGGGAATCGTGCTGTTGTCTGGTAAAATGTAGCTCAGGTCGTAGTAACCGAGAATCTCGGATGAACTGCCTTCTTTAGTTGTTATCACTAAAGCGTCGTATTTGATAGCGTATGTACACGCTAGAGGGTCTAAAACTTGTTTGAGTATATCTTTAGCGCGTGCGGCTCTTACTCGCTCGATCGTGACAATCTCATCCAGCTGTATTCCTGCGTCCTCCAATGCTTTGACGTCGACGATAACATCCAACTCGAGTATTTCGCTAATCTTGCTTGCGAACTCCGATATAGGGACGCCTGCTAAAGTTAGTTGAATTCGTTCGTTTAACTTTGCAGAGATTTCACGTAAAACTGCATCGTCTTCGTTTCCCGGAGGCGACGCTAGCCATTTAGGTGCATTGGTTGATTCATTTTTCCATTCGACAACTTCTGTAACAGTGCTCAATCCACCGCTCATTCCGGCCATCCCGCCGCCCATACCTCCCATGCTCATGCTCATGCCCATGCCGCCCATACCTCCCGTTTGAAGGAGGGGCGTTTCGTCGAGCGCTGTGTTAACGTCTGACGCGATGATTGTGCCTCGATTTTGGCTTTGATCAGTCGGCGGTCCGCCGTTGGATACTTGTAGCATTCCTAAACCGACAATCGTGATGAGACATACCGAGCCAGACCAGAATAGCCATGGTGGGCTAGTGAAGGACTTCATTTGTAATTCTCCTTGGACAAGTTTTCGAAGAGTTTGGTTTGAGTCAGAGTTAAAGGGTGATGCGTGAAAGAAGTTTGGGTCAGAGCCATGCTGCAATACAGACTCGGACCAGTTTTTCAATTCCGAGGCCGATACACCGCTGGGGTGAGATTGGACTGCGACTAAGCAAGCGGTCAAGCTTACTCCTCGGTAAGCCAGCCTCGATCTTAAGCGTTGTTTTCCCCGCTTGATGCGTCCTTCGACTGCGGACACACTTAGATTCATAGCGTTGGCGATTTCGGGGGTGGATTTGCCCGCGAAATAGTGATCGACGAGGGGAGCACGAAGTGTTTCCGGCAAGAGTTCAATTTCTTCGTCTAGGACTGAAGTTTGAAGCCTTTTGGCAAGCATCTCAAATGGGTCAATCGACTTATTTTCAGGAATGGAATTCACGTTTTGATTTTCCTGGTTGGATAGCCGTTTGGTGTTTTGAGTTTCTTGGGTTCTGAGCCGTTTACTAACTCGTAATGCTACGCCAAAGAGGAAGCTAGCCAGCGAAGTCTTCTTTCGGATCTTGTTGGCGGACTGAAATAGGACGAGAAAGGTAGCTTGGAAGGCTTCTTCTCGGGAGGTTGGATTTCTTAGGTGTCGAGCAACGACACTTGCGACCATCGGAGCGTACCGTTCGACCATTTGGGCCATGGCATCACGCGACCGCGATCGGTGAATAAGTTCCAGCAGCTCTTCGTCGGGGGCATTTTCCCAACAAAGCTCGGCCGCATTAGCGTCGGGCTCATTTTGGATATTGGTTTTTAGAGATGTCATGAGCGAAAAGTAGCAAAGAGAAGCGATTAGGTGATGTTATTTTGATAGGTTCTGAGTTGATAGTGCACGGGAAAGGAGAAACCAGGCGCGCTTTTTTCGAGTTTTTCGAAAACCGCTCCTACTGTCTTAGCTGAGAGGGAATTCCGGTTTCCGCAAAACTGGACGTGTTCGAAATAGTTGATTCTGATATGTTTTTCTAAAAGAAGTCTTAGATGAACCGAACATGGATCCAGGGTTTGGTTCTTTAGGACGATAGTCCAACGCGTCACGTTTCGAATTGAACGTGCACAAACTTTTTCCGAACCGGTATTCTACACAAATGCTACATTCTGAAGAACTTCACGGAGATCCGCGAGTTGCACAGGCTAAAGAACTGTTGCTCGCAGCATTACAAGAGCATTCTCAACGAATAACTGAGGTTCGCGGGCCACGTCCGGAATTACAAAAAAGCTATGCGGAAATGCTGTCCCGACTGGCGGTAGCACGCGGCGGGGCCCCTTATTTTCCGTACATCACGAGCGGCCTAGGTAACGGGCCCTTTGTGGAGTTAGCGGATGGCAGTGTGAAGCTAGATTTTATCGTTGGAATTGGCGTGCATGGTTTGGGGCACAGTCACCCAGCCATGTTAACGTCAACCGTGGACGCGTCGCTGGATGACACGGTCATGCAAGGTAATTTGCAGCAAAACAGTCCTAGCTTGGAAATGTGCGAGCGACTGATCAAGTTAGCGAGTGTGACGGGGGCTAATCTCCAGCACTGTTTGCTAACCACCAGTGGGGCCATGGCCAACGAGAATTCACTCAAGATCGCGTTTCATAATCGAGCACCTGCAACGCGCGTTATCTGTTTGGACAATTGTTTTGCAGGGCGTAGTATTGCGTTGGCGCAGTTAACGGATCGGCCTGCTTACAGAACTGGTTTGCCAAAGGCGCTCGATGTGGACTATATTCCGATGTTCCATCCGTCCGATCCGGAGGGGACTACTAAGGGGGCGATATCGGCGTTGAAAAAGCACCTGGCTCGACGACCCGGCGAGTACGCGTGTTTGTGGCTTGAGTTGGTTGCGGGTGAAGGTGGGTATTATCCGGGGACCAAGGATTACTTTGAGAGTCTGTGTCAGATTTGCCATGAGCATAATGTTCTAGTCATATTCGATGAGGTACAAACATTCTCGAGGCTCAGCCAACCTTTCGCTTTTCAGCATTTCGGGCTTGAGAAATATGCTGATATTGTGACGCTCGGTAAGATCACGCAGGTGTGCGCGACACTGTACAGTGAAAAGCTTAAGCCAAAGGGGCCGTTGTTATCACAGACCTTTACTGCAGCGTCCGCATCCATTCGGGCTGGGCTAGCAGTTCTAGATCAATTGGAGTCCAAGAATTGCTTCGGACCAAATGGTTGGAACATGCAGAGGCATGCTTACTTTCGAAGTAAGCTAGAGGCGTTGGCTCGAAAGTACCCAACCAAAATAAGTGGTCCATGGGGAGAGGGTATGATGATTGCGTTTACGCCTGGAGATGGGTCAGCCAAAACGGGTACTGAGACGTTGCAACGTTTATACGATCTCGGGCTGATGGGATTTTTGGCGGGTTCCAATCCCAATCGAATACGATTTCTACCACCTCCCGGTATAACCACTGAGGGGAATATCGATATTGCGTGTGCGATTATTGAGCAAGCGATCGCTTCTGCTGCATAGCCTCATTCCCCGTAGCCAATTTCCAAGTAGCCAATTTCCAAGTAGCCAATTTCGCCTAGAAATTGGATGGCTGCTTAAATAATTGTGCGTTGGTCCAATCTCTGGCGAGATCGGCTAGTGCGAGATCGGCTACCCCGAAATCGGTTACCCCGAGATCGGGTACGGGAGACTTTGCTCTTCGCTCTTGATTGATCGATGTTAAAATCAGCGGTCGTGTTCTCAATCCCAAGCAACAACCCAAGCACCCGGGAGTTGTCGTGTTCAAGTTCATTCACGCTGCCGATATTCATCTCGATAGTCCTCTGCGAGGTCTAAAGCAGTACATTGGCGCACCTGTAGAGCAAATCCGCTTAGCGGCTCGCAAGGCGATGGAGAATTTAGTCACTGCCGCAATCGCCGAACGTGTCGATTTTGTCTTGATTGCAGGTGACGTCTACGACGGAGACTGGAAGGATTTTCAAACGGGTCTATTTTTTATCCAGCAAGCAGCACGGTTAGACAAAGCCTCGATTCCGATCTATCTAATTCGAGGAAATCACGACGCTGGTAACAAAATGACCAAGTCGTTGAGAATGCCGTCCAATGTTACCATTTTTTCAGAACTTTCTCCTGAGACATTGCTTTTGGATGAGATTGGAGTTGCCATTCACGGTCAGAGTTATCCCAATGTTTCGGTGACAAAAGACCTGTCTTACAACTATCCTGCAGCAGTTTCTGGGCGATTTAATATCGGTTTATTGCACACATCTTTGACTGGTCGAGAAGGGCATGAGAACTATGCCCCATGTTCGGTCGAGGCGTTGACTTTGAAAGGTTACGATTATTGGGCGCTGGGGCACATTCATCAGCGAGAGGTCGTTTGCGAATCTCCTGTGATTGCGTTTTCAGGTAATGTTCAAGGACGTCACATTAAAGAGACGGGGGCAAAAGGCTGTTATCTAGTAACGGTGGATCATAGCCATCGGCCTGCGATGCAGTTTCTGCCATTGGATGTATTGCGATGGGAGTTGGCAACCGTTGATTTGACCGATGCCACGGCGGAGCGAGATGTGCTGCATCGAATCGGTGCTCAATTCCGGGACATCATGCAAAGTGCCGACGGCAGGTGTACAGCCGTGCGAATTAGATTGATTGGCAACACTAGCTTGCATAGTGATTTTGCATCTCGTACCGAGCATTGGGTCAACGAAATACGGGGGGTTGCGATCCAAGAGAGCAATTCACAAATGTGGATCGAAAAAGTCAAGTTCGATACCCATGAGCATCGCCGAGAACAAATCGACATAGCAGACTCCGAGAGCGCGATTGGCGAATTGGAGCAATTAGTTCAATCCATCAGAGACAATCCGAAATTACTTGCCGAATTGGGGTTTGATCTGTCTGATCTGCAGAAGAAGCTACCGGGCGAGGTGCGCGAGTCGCTCAATCTTGAGGACAAGGAATCAATCTCAGAGATCTTGAACGAAGCATATGCCTATTTGCTAGGCCATTTGAGTTTGAACCCATCCAGTGAAGGACGCTCTAGCAGCTTGGAGGACGATTCATGAAGTTTCGACAACTCAGTCTCATGGCTTACGGACCGTTCAGCAATCGAACGTTGACACTGGATTCGAGTACGGCCAATCTGCATTTGATTTATGGCCCCAACGAGGCAGGAAAAAGTTCCTCGCTGCGAGCCATTACCGATTTTCTTTATGGAATCCCCGCGCGGACCGCAGATGACTTTGTACACCCGTACAACAAGCTCAGAATCGGCGCCGTTTTAGAGCATTCCAATGGGGAGACTCTGCATGCGATTCGGCGTAAAGCCAACCAGAACTCTCTGCGATGCTCACAGGACGCCGATGTAGTCGAGGAGTCACAGTTGTCGCAATTTACTGGCAACTTGACCAAGGAACTATTTCTCACGCTGTATGGTCTCAATCACGAGCGATTGCGATTGGGAGGCGAGTCGATTGTTCGCGGGACGGGGCATATCGGTGCGTTGCTTTTTGCCTCGGCTGCGGGGCTCTCGGATTTGCGACCCTTGCAAACGAAGCTTGGCGATGAAACGGACGAGTTGATGACCTCGACTGCAAGAAGCGGCGCAATCGTCGAAAAGATTAAACAATGGAAGGAATTGCAAGCGGAAACAAAGCAGCTGCAATTAAGTGTCGATCAGTGGAATCAAGTCGCAGATGAGGTGCGTGCTTTGGAGCAAAACAAGCTCGAAATCGAGGCTTCGCTCAATGACGGAAACTCGCAATTGGTCCGTCTGCAACGTATAACATCGGCTATTCCCATTTCCGTAAAACTCATTGCGGCTCAACAAGAACTAGAAAAAGTATCCCTGGCTCCCGACCTGTCTGAAGATTTTGTGGCCCAAGTTCACGAATTGCAGACCAATCGAAATCTGCAGTTGCTCGCTTGCAAACAGTCCGAGGATCGATTGTTGCAACTGGACGAAGAAATCAAAGGCATATCGATTTCAGAAGAGATCCTGTCTGCCAAGCTAACCATATCCGGATTGAAACCAAAGTATGGAATTATTCTTAAGTCGAAAGAGGATATTCCCAAGCGAGTTGTCGAACGAGACACGGCGATCAACAAATGTGCGGAGATCTTACAGCGATTGGGTTATTCGCCCGATTGTTCCAATCTTGATCACCTCTTTTTGACCGATAGCGAACTAGTCCGCATCCTCGAACTAGGCCGCGAGAAGTCTAAGCTCGATGCAGACGAATCCAATGCCAAACAGAATTACGCGCGAATACAGTCAGAGTTAACGACTTTACAAAGATCGCTCGATACCACCGTATTTATCCTGGACGTTTCACCGCTCGAGAGTGAAATCGATTCTTCACAACGAGACGGGGATCTCGACACAAAGCTCGCAACGTTGCAAACAGAAATTTCTAAGTTGGAGTCTGACGCTAACAACCAGATAAAGCAATTGGCTCCTTGGAATGGCTCTCTCGAACAATTCGAAGAGCTCAGCATTCCATCTCTATCGGTCATAACGCAGTTCCAAAAGAGAATCGAGGAGCTTGAGCAAAAGAGGGAGCTGATTCAAAATCAGATCCGGCAGTATCAAGAGTCAATCGACGAAGAACGATGGGCGTTAACGGAACTGGAACGCGATCGGGAGATACTGACCTTTGAAGTGCTTTATAAGAGTCGTACGGATAGGCAGAACCTGTGGCAGTTTGTTTTGGACGATTGGAAAACGGGAGCCCCAACTCAAGATAAAGACAAAATTTCTTGGAGACAGCAAGGTCTGTTCAATGGCGATACGAACGCCCTGCAAGAGGCCTACGAGGAATCGGTCAAGCGAGCGGACGACATTGCAGACGGAATGAGGGAAAATGCCGATGTTGTTGCTAAAAAGGTCGCATTCCAAACCTCCGTAGCACGCAAGCAACGAATGATAGAAACACAGATGAGCTACTTGGAGGCGAATCGCAGTGAGCTCGAATCCCAGTTAGACGCATGGCAAAAACTTTGGGAGCCCGTTGGAATCGACGCAAATACCACTGCCGAAATGCTGGATTGGCACAAGCGGGCTGAGATAGTGCGGGGGTTTGCTAATCAGTTGCGAACAAAGAGAATCGAGGCCGCGAGCTTGCGTGAGAGAGTACAAAACTGCGTTGCAAGAATTCGGCAAGTTTTGGCCGCGTTGAACTCAACGCGTGACGTCAACACGTCCAAAATGGAAACGCTTCATGGTGAGCTACCTCAAGAATCTTTATCTGGGATACTAAAAGTTGCCAAACGTAAACTTACCGAGTTGCAACGTGAACAAAATCAGCGAACGATGCAAATCGCCTCGCAGGATAATTTGTTAGCTGAGCTAAAGGTAGCCGAGCAGTCATTGCACACATGTGAAAAATCGCTGAACGAATGGCGTAACGCTTGGGTCCTGCAAATGAAAAAACTCAATTTGGATGCCAACGCAACGCCGACACAAGCTGAAAGCGTGCTCTCCAATCTGCAACAGCTATTTGTCGAGCATGTCAGGGTCAAGGAATTGAATCATCGCATCGAAACGATGTCGATGGACATCAGGAATTTCGATTCAGAGTTAGCGCAAATCGTAAATCGATTGGCCCCTTCGTTAGCTGGACGGTCCAGCGAAGAAATGGTTTCGATGCTGGATAACTTGAGGGTCAAGAATGAAACGGATCAGAACCGTTTAGTCGAAAAGCAGTCAGAGGTCGCATCAAAAAACAGATCGCTGCTGCATGACAAAGAGATGCTCAGTCAAATTGATGCCAGATTAAGCCTGCTTTGCGAACAAGCGGGGTGCACCGATGTGTCCAGGCTTTTGGAGATTGGGCATCAGGCAGATTTGAAGCGATCATGGCTGGCTCGCGTTTTAGATTATCAAGAGCAATTGATGCAGTTCAGCGGCGGATTTGACTTAGAAGAATTCTTAGATCAGGTTATGGCCGAGCGTGAACGAGTTGATCAATTGCCGTCCATAATCCAAGAACTATCTAGTGAACTAAAGCGTTTATCGGGCCAAAGAGATCGCATCTTGGGTGATATCAGGGAGAGCAAAGCAAAGTTTGCGCATTGGAACGGCAGCGGTAACGCTGCGGAAAAGCATGCTCAATGTGAAAGCGTAGCGGCAGAGATAGCAGAGTATTCCAAGCGATTATCTGTATTGCGGTTAGCATCTGTATTGCTAAACACGGCGATGGAATCGCATCGCAAGAAAAATCAAGCTCCTGTGTTATCGCGAGCCAGTGAGTTGTTTTGTAAACTCACGTGTGGCGGTTTTGTTGGCTTGCAAACCGACTTTGATGATCAAGGGCCGTTATTGGTAGCGGAACGTTCAACCGGAGAGCGTTTGCAATTGGCTGGTCTTAGTGAAGGAACTGCGGATCAGCTTTACCTGTCGCTTAGAATTGCGAGTTTAGAGGAGTGGCTAAAGCGTCATGAGCCTGTGCCCTTTATTGTGGATGATATCTTGATAACCTTTGACGACAAACGATGTGCCGCTACGTTAGAAGTATTATCAGAGTTGTCCAATCTAACGCAGGTGTTGTTCTTTACTCATCACCAGCATATCGTGGATATGGCAAGCTCTACGCTTGACGCGGAGGCCATTGCAACTCACTCTCTAGCAGGTTAGGAACATCTCCCGTGTCCGATATCGCCACGAGATTGGATGGGTTTGCGAATTAAGGTTGGTGATCGCGGAATGCGATACCCTCTAGCTAACTGCGAGGAGAAGCTTTCGGGATTTTGCGCACCTCTAGGAGCTTAGCGAACGCGGAGGCGGCCTTGTTTACATGCGTAGCTCTAGGTTGGGGACGCCAGCTCGCAATGCCCAGACCGCCGCGGCAGTTCGATCGTTGAGTGAAAGTTTTCGAAGTACATTTTGAACATGTTCTTTGACTGTTTCTACGCTAATTCTGATGGCTGATGAGATTTCTTTATTGCTCAAGCCGAGCGAGAGGTGGATGAGGACTTGTTGTTCACGTTTGGTTAGTTGTACAGGTAACGCCGAGAACATTTCAGGATGCTTAAGTTCTAGGAATGACTTCACTGTGAGCATGGGTGAGCCAGCAGGTGGCTGTCCCGTTTCGATTGCCTGTAAGCAACGAGCTAATTTTTCGGCTCGCCCGGTTTTGAAGACCACGTCATGGAATTGGTAAGCGAGCGCTTGTGCTACGAGAGATGCGTTGGGAATTGCTGTGTAGAGAATTGCCTTCAGCTCAGGTAGATGTTTTTTTGTGTCGCCTACGAACTCGATCATATTCGAGGTGCCAAGCCTCAGATCAGTGATTAAAACATCGAAGTGTTCTTCCTTTATCGCTGTTTCAAGATCCGAGATGGTTGAAACAAACTTCTCGATTGGGCATTGGTATTGAAGAGCGACCCATTGGATTCCTTTTTGGATGGTCTCACATTCATCGGCGCAGAGAATTCGAAAGGACACACCTAGCCTCTTTTACATAACAAATTCAGAGATTCGTTGCATTGATACTGGATGACTCGGGGGGCGACAAATTCTTCATTTGAGATGTCGAACGACCCCGCGAAGAACTCAACTGCGGCATAGTGTAGCACTTTTTGGTGGCTTACGTTTGAACTGAGATCTCTTTTCTGTGTTTTTTTAAACTGCTGTTGGATTCATTTGCAATTCCATGGCAACTTGGGCGATGTTGCCGGCTTGCAAATTGTGGGATGTTGAGTCGCAAAAAAAGGGCCAGCGCTACGATTGCATTTCGTAAGGCCGGCCCAAAAGCGAATTGGTTTACTAACTAAAGTTTAAAGAGTGTCAAAACAGCTTACTGATGAATGACGATATCTTTGAATTGAACTTTCATGGGTGGCCCTGCGTGCACTTGGAATGCAATGATCCCTTCGCTGGCTCGTTTGGCTGTTTCCGAGTCACGTACTTCCGACATGAGAGATCCATTGATAAAGTGCTGGACGACTGAGCCCTTCGCGACGATGCGATACTCGTTCCAGTCTTCCATTTTTATTTTGGACTTTAGTTCTTCGGGATCACCGCATGATTCCGCTTTGGATTTACTTCCTTTATCGTCGATGGCGATTACCTCGCCCCGCTCTGCGAGAATTCCGCGCCCACGTTCTTCGTAGTTGATTCCCATGTAACGTCCGCTGGCATCGATGTCCGCTTGGTAGCCTCCGACAATAAACTTTTCAGCGTCAATCAACTTGCTGCGATATTGCACACCAGAGTTGCCTCCTTGGATGCGGAACTTGAGAACCAACTCGAAATCGGAGAAAGGTTTTTCATAAACCAGGAACGTGTTATTTTTGACAGGGTTTTCTGCAGTGTTGACGCCGGTAATAGCCCCATCCTGTACGCTCCAGTTTTCGGCGAGTCCCTTCCAACCGGCTAGCGATTTACCATCGAAAAGACTCACACCTTTACTGTCTTTGCTTTCTGAAGCAGGAGATTCTGCATGAGTCAGGCTGAGGGTTGTGGGGGACGCCATGCAGGCTATGCCAAGAATTGTGGCCAATCCAAGTCTAGAGGATGCGAAGCGAAAAACATTTGTCGAGTTGATTGAAAGAAAATGATTCATCAGGATGTTCACACCGTGGTCAAGCGGAAAGGAAGGTAAGTCTAGTCCATTCGATACAAACGCGTTCGACGGACAGGGCGGTTAATTATACCAACGATTTTGGGAGTAGATTGCGTTCGAAGTCTTGAATTGGGAGTAAAGATTCGGGAGTTTCTCTCCCTTCCAGGCTCAACCTATGACCTGGAACGCTGTTTTGTAACTCGGAGTTCTCGAGATGGCATCTGGTCCGCTTCTTCATCGTATCGATCGAGCGATTCAAAAGAATCCTCATTCCATTCGCTCTCGTATTTATCTCGAGAGTGCTCCCGGCAAAGTCATTTTGCGTGGCAAAGTTGACAGTTTTTATCAAAAGCAAATGATTCAAGAATCGCTGCGAAACATAGAAGGTATCGAGAGTATTGCCAATCTGCTCGAAGTGGAAGAGTCTGTTTGCATCAGCTAGGCTCGGTGAGGGCATTCTGATTCTGGACCGAAAATCTTTCTTGCCATCTGCTTGACTGCGCGATCGCTGGGCCCGAAAATCAGGACTTTAGTGCATCTAATAGTTCTTTCTGGCTCGTCGACATTTCATGAATTCCAAAAGCCCTTTGCCGGAGCGTGGCTCGACGCTGGATCGCGCACAGAAAGCACTTGTGGCGTTGAAGTATCGGGAGCAAGCGGCTTTGTATCATGCCGCAGCAGCGACGTTAGAACTGGCCATTCACAATGCGGAGAATGGGCGGACCGCTGAGCTAGATCAATGGCTGGAGAAAAACGGCAGCCTCATTGAAGGTGATGCCGCTGAATGGTCCGCGTTCCCTGTGTCTCAGTCGGATCAGTCGGATCAGTCGGGTCAGTCGGGTCAGTCGGATCAGTCGGATCAGTCGGATCAGTCGGATCAGTCGGATCAGTCGGATCAGTCGATCTGGAGTGAGATGGCTTTGGCGGCAGAGAAGCGGGCGGCTAGTGTGCCAGATGTGCAACTGGAGCCGGGTTCAGATCGCACGAAAGCGGCCAAAAGCGTTTTTGCCCAATTAGACTTTATGGGCAGCGTCTTGGTGCATATTGCGTTCGTTTTGATCCTGGCCTTTATCGTAATTCGGCAAGCGGATCCGCCTGAAAAGGTGGCCATTGTTTCCGCTCCTTTGGAGTCGGACGTTGCTCTAACAGAGACGCCGCTTGAGAGCGAATCCGAAACGCTTGAGGAATCCTCATCACCGACAGAGGTTACCTCGCCTGACGTAAGTAGTGTTTCGGCGGAGGTAAGTGTGCCATCGGTGGATGTGTCAGTCAATGTTGAGGGACTGGTCGGGAATGAGTCAGGTTCAAGTCTGGCTGACCAAATGAAAAACGCGATGGCAGGCATGGCGCAAACCAAATCGATGCAGGGGGCAGCATTCTTCGGTTTGCAAGCTACAGGAAACACGTTTATCTATCTCGTTGATAACTCGCCGAGCATGCGTCGTGATAATGCTTTTGACAATGCCAGAAACGAGATGATCCGGTCCTTAATGAGCATGAAACCAAAACAGCGTTTTTTCATGATCATGTTTGGCAAAGAAATGCAGAGGCTGTCGTTTCCGGGCGAAGAGGAGCCAACCTCGCCGGTTTATGCAACTCCCGAGAACGTAAAGAAAGCCATCGATTGGCTTCAAACCACTTCCGTTCAAAAGGACGGATGGCCTCCAAGTGAGGCACTCGAAGTTGCCATTGAAATGGATCCTGATGCGATATTTATGCTGTTCGATGGCGCAACGAGAGCCGACGTGCCAAAGTTCTTAGAGCGAATCAATCGCACGGATGACATAATCTCTGAGAACGTTCCGAAGGTTCCGATTCACGTCATACATTTCTTTGAAGAAGAGTATGCGAAGGATATGCAGCGAATTGCAAAGGAAAACCTCGGGACTTATCGCTTTATTCCTAGGCCGACCAAGGATTCGCCGAAGAAAAACCCATAAGGTTAGTCTTGTTTCTTGGATATTCTTTTGTCGTGTAGTTGAAGACGCATGACGATCTCCTCTAGAATAGAGCGAGCGTTCATCATGCTGGCTTGGGCGATGGGCTGATTTGGTCGGTTGAAATCGGCTAAAGGTCTTCGGAACAATGGTTTATGGGATTCTTGGTTGCACGGATTAACGTCTAATGGCGACAAACGACAAACAAAAGTCAGACGGTTCGCCATCGCTCGGCAAGTGGATAGCGTTCTTGACGAGCTGTGCCGTGCATTTGAGTTTTTGTTTTCTGTTGGCATGTATAGTTTCCATGGGAGGATCTGGTAGGGATGGCGGATCCATTCTGTTGGCACTGGAAAGTTCTGCGGAATCCGTGTCATTGACAGATGAATCGTTCGAGTCAGCATCGCTAGAGGCGGACGCAAGTCTTCCGGAAGACCCTGTAACGGAGTCGGCTGTGCCAGCGACGTTAACCAGTTTTGATGTAAGTTTGGATTCGACCTCCGATTCGGAATCAGAAGAATCTCTTTCTGAAGGGTTGCGTTCTGCATTGACGTCGTTGAACGATGTGGAAAGTGACGTCATGGGAGAAGGTGCTGGGACTGCGGCAGCAAATTTTTATGGTAAGGATCTTGTTGGGAACAGATTCGTGTTTGTTATAGACTCCTCGAGTTCAATGAGTGGAGAGCGGTGGGAGTCATTAAAGGAAGAGTTGGTTCGTTGTGTCAAAGGACTATCGCTAGATCAGCGTTTTTTTGTGATTGGTTTTGATTCCGAGTGTCATCCGATGTTCGGGGAGGCGCCACCCAAAGGCTCTTTTTTGCGTCCTTCTAAATCCTCGATTACGAAGCTTCAGAACTGGCTGAACGGGATAAGGTTAGGAGGTCAAACTTTGCCCGCATCCAGTTTGGCAATGGCCATCTCTTTAAAGCCAGATGCGATCATGCTACTTTCTGACGGAGAAATAGCCGATGACTCGATCGTTAGGCTTCGGGTCCTGAATCGCAAGTTACTAAATGACGATGAGTACGAGATAAAGATTCCCGTTCACACCTATCTTTTGCATAGTTCTATTGGTTATCAAGCGTTAGAGACTATAGCCGAAGAGAATGACGGAGTCTTCACGCCAATCAATCTAATGCAGAAAGCAAACCGTCGCAGATGAACTGTTTTTGGTCGAGTTTAAGCCTCATCGTTCATCGAAACAAACTATTGTGGTTTTTACTTTTCTGTTCGCGACTTTTTTCACTTTCTGCTCCTCTTGCAGCGCAAGATGATCGAACGAATGCGGCGATCGAACGCGGGATCAAGTATTTAGTGTCGCAGCAGAAGCCCGATGGGTCGATAGTGGATCGTGGCAACGCGAGCGCTATGACTTCATTGGCAATTATGGCGATGGCGTCTGTCGGACATCAAGTTACCGACAAATCGGATGAGTCCGAGGTCATGAAAGAAGCACTGGAATTTATTCTAAAGCCAGAGCGACAAGATTCGAGCGGGTACTTCGGTGCAAACGATGGATCTCGAATGTATGGTCATGGGATCGTAACACTGATGTTAACAGAAATGTTAGGCATGGGTGACAGTGACGAAATGGATAAGCGGATTCACGACCGTTGTCAAAGAGGAATTGATCTGATTGTAAAGAGTCAAAAAGTGCGTAAGAACTCCTCTGCGCGGGGAGGCTGGAGGTACACACCGATATCCGAGGACAGTGATCTTTCTGTTTCTGTCTGGCAGTTGATGGCTCTTCGAAGTGCAAAAAACGATGGACTGGAAGTGCCATCGGAGACCATTGATGAAGCGGTCAATTATTTGACGCGTTCCTTTACATCTCCTTTTGGTCTAGATAAAAAGCCTTTGGAACGTAAGAACGGCTTTTCTTATGAACCAAATCAGAGAAATCCAACGTTCACAATGACCTCCGCTGGCTTGCTAGCGATGCAAGTCTGTGGAGATTACGATTCGGAAATTGTTCAGGGGGCTACCGAATGGTTGCTTGATCATCCTCCAAAGCGTGATGA
This sequence comes from Pirellula sp., assembly GCA_046344995.1. Taxonomy (GTDB): domain Bacteria; phylum Planctomycetota; class Planctomycetia; order Pirellulales; family Pirellulaceae; genus JBKCUI01. Next base: position 416,135 of record JBKDKR010000066.1, on the reverse strand, counting down.
TCGCTATTTGATGTATGGGCTTTACTATTACTCCCAAGCGATGCACCAACGAGGTGGAGACGCAGCGCGAGTAGCGCAGGATCAGGTTAGAGCTTTCCTTTTGGAGGGGCAGCAACAAAATGGTTCATGGACTAGCCCTGCGGGTGAAGAGCAAAGTATCGGAGAGGTTTACAGTACCTCGCTGTCAATTTTAAGTTTGTCGGTAAATCATCACTTCTTGCCGATCTATCAAAAGTAGCGGACTTTGGTTTGTAGTGGTTGCACAGTATTTTCTGCTGCTCAGCTAAACAAAGGGATTATTGGGATTATTGGGTCAATACCGAGCGTCTAGATGAAGATGCTCGATACGTTAGAATCGTGTACCATGGTAAGTCGTCTTCGTTAAGTAGGCATCTACGTACCTGTGTTATTTGAATCGTTCCACAAACACCGCCACACTTTCATGAGATGTATTGTCGCTCCACAGCAATGGCTTCAGAGTCCCTGCGAAGTTCTTGTTGTCGCCATTTCTGATCAATGGAGAAATTCGCCGCACGTACTCGAACTGGATCAGGCGACGGGTGGTTTGCTCACGAAACTAATAGATTCTGGCGAAATTTCAACAAAGCCTTATCAGCTTACAACTCTATACTCCGTCATGGGTGTTGCTTCGTCCCAACTGTTGTTTGTAGGGGTTGGCGAGCAGCAGAGTCTATCTCCTCTTGTGGCGAACCGAGCTGCAGGCGCCGCCATGAAGAAGATCGCTACAAAGTATCGTGAACGAGTACGGTTTTCTGGATTTCAGGGGACTCCAGTTTCAGAGCGGGCGGCCGTATGTGGATCCATGGTGGCATGTGTTGGCCAAGATCTGTTTCGGCAAGACAAATCGCTCATTCAGCCGGAGTATTGCGAGTGGGTAGGTATGAAAGAAAGCACTTTGCTCAAGGGTGCAGTAATAGGCGATTCGATCAATTTGGTCAGGCGATTGGTGAATATGCCTGCAAACTTCATGTATCCAGAGTCTTTCGTGGATGAGATTTTTCGCACAGGGCAGCAATTTAAGTTTGAAGTCGAGATATGGGATAAGTCGAAACTGGAGGCAGAGCGTTGTGGCGCGTTGCTAGGTGTAGCTCGGGGGTCATCATGCGAGCCACGCTTGGCAATTATGAGATATCGGGGAGGTGATTCTACGACACCGCCTACTGCTTTGGTTGGAAAGGGAGTCACCTTTGACAGTGGTGGTTATTCTTTAAAACCATCGGATAGTATGCTTACGATGAAATGCGACATGGCAGGGGCTGCCACAGTGTTGGGAATTATGCAAGCGGCTGCCATGCTCAACGCGAAGTGTAACTTGGTTGGAGTGGTTGGTTTGGTAGAAAACATGGTTTCCGGTAATGCTTTTAAACTAGGCGATGTGTTGATGGCTCGAAGCGGTAAGACCATCGAAATCCACAATACCGATGCTGAAGGAAGATTAGTACTCGCTGATTGTTTGAGTGTTGCGTTGGATTCACATCCGAGCAAGATCGTTGATTTTGCTACATTGACGGGTGCTTGTGTTGTGGCGTTAGGCAACGATATTTCCGGGGCGATGTCAAACGACAGAGAATGGCAAGCTGAAATTATGAATGCTGCCGAAGAGTTTGGCGAATACGTTTGGCCATTACCGATGCATGCGTTCTTTTCGGAACAAATCGCTGGAAAGATTGCTGACATCAAAAACGTAGGGGAGGGACGTTGGGGAGGAGCGATCACAGCGGCAAAATTCTTGGAAGAGTTTGTCGGGCAAACTCCCTGGACACACTTGGACATTGCAGGGCCTGCCTTTTTGGATTCAGCGAAAGCATGGTGTGACGCTGGAGGTACCGGAACGTTGGTTCGCACGTTTGTCGAGATGCTGACAAGAGATAGTACGGAAACCGTTTGATGAGCCTTATTTTAGCCATAGAGACCAGTGGAAAATTTGGTTCCGTTGCGATTGCATCTCAAAGTAATGATTCATTGGATTCGATTGTGTCCGTCGATTTACCACGCACGGTCGGTTCGGCGCAGTCGCTTGCTCAAAGTATCTCGCAAATTGCACAAGAACATCAGCTCGCCTTACAGGATATTGGTTGTATTGCTCTCGTGAATGGTCCCGGTTCGTTTACGGGGCTACGGGTTGGAATCGCTATGGCGAAATCGATGGCGTATGCGTTAGGGATTCCCGTTATTGGTTTGGATACTTTGGATGTGATACATTTGCAAGCAGCGAGCGAGTCTAAATATTTGGAGCCGCATTGTTCTATTGGTCATACTCACGCCCTGCTGGACGCTTATCGCGGTCAGATATTCGTTAAATCAAAAGATAGGTTTGGTCGGTGTTCAGAAAGCAAGGTAGTGGATCTGGCTGATTTTCTAGCTTGGTGTCGCGACGTAGAACCTGAGCCCACGGCTCATGCCATGGTTGGCCCGGGGGGAGAGCGGATTCGCAGGTTCCTGGAGCGAGAGCTGGATGATGGGGAGTTGAGGGATTGGGGGGCGAAGGTGTCTTGGTTTGGTGAGCCAGAGTTCGAACCACATGCGAAATTTGTTGCCAAATTGGGGCTCCAGCAATGGGCTCGGGGGGAGCAAATCGAGCCGATTGCGCTATTGCCGAACTATTTTCGTGGTAGTGCAGCTGAAGAAAAGGCAAAAGCTGTTTGAGGAAATTGCCAACTCGGTATAGTTAGAGACGGTCTCAGAGTCCCAGTTGTGAAAAGAGCATATGGAAATTAAAAGAAACCCCACTCGGTCAGTCAAAGTTGGCAACATTTTTATAGGCTCAGCCCATCCGATCGCTGTGCAAAGTATGACCGCAACTCATACGACGGATATCGATGCCACGGTAGCGCTCGTAAACGATTTACATCGAGCTGGTGCTCACGTCGTTCGCATTGCCGTGGACAGCGACAAGGATGCTGCTGCATTGGCCGAGATAAGGTTGCAAACAGAGGCGAATTTGTCGGTTGATTTGCAAGAGAACTATCGACTGGTGGAAAAGGTTGCTCCGCACGTCGATAAGGTACGTTACAACCCAGGTCATTTATACCATCACGAACGAAACCGTCCTTGGCAAGACAAGGTGAAGTACATTGCCGAGATGGCTGCTGCCAACGATTGTGCTCTTCGGGTTGGAGTTAACTGTGGAAGCGTAGATCCAGCGCAAAAGGAAAAATTTGACGACAAGGATTCGCTAGGTCCAATGCTCGCGTCTGCATTCGAGCATTGCGAGTTGCTCGAGTCGATTGGTTTTACGCGGTTTGTGGTTTCGCTAAAGGACAGTGATCCAACTAAAGTTGTTGAGGTTAACCGTCGTTTTGCAGAGCAACGGCCCGATATTCCGTTGCATCTAGGGGTGACGGAAGCCGGTTTGCCTCCCGATGGGATTATAAAGACGCGGATTGCTTTTGAGCAGCTGATAGGGCGAGGTATTGGTGATACCATTCGTGTTAGTTTGACGGTTCCGAATTCGAAAAAATCGATGGAGATAGAAGCTGGCAATCAGATCATCGATGACATCAGAAACGGGCGTTTGCGGTCAGTTGTGGCGTTGGATCCATCCAAACTGAACATTATTTCTTGCCCAAGCTGCTCGCGAGTGGAGAACGAGGCATTTGTTGAGCTCGCTCAGGACGTCAAGGAGATGACCACATACGCAAAAGATTATGCGATTACGATCGCGGTTATGGGATGCCGAGTGAATGGTCCAGGGGAGACGGATGATGCCGATCTTGGGCTTTGGTGCGGGCCTAGTAAGGTTAACTTGAAGAAGGGTGAAGAGTCGCTCGGAGCCTACCCATATGATGAGATACTTGGAGTGTTGAGAGTTGAGCTAGATAAACTGATCGAGAAGAAAAAGATGGAGTCAGTTGTGACTTGATAATTCTTGCTGGAAAGCCAATCTGGAAGCAATCTTTGCAGCCGCCATAGACAATGGAAGTGGTAACGCAAGTGAAGCGACGATCATCCACAAAGGATGAGGAAGCAGAATCAAATTCAAGCTGGCCATGCCAAGAGCCAGTATTCCGTAGACGAGCGAAAGAAGCATCGAGTTAGAGCGGCCGAAGAATCCACAGACCGCGCCTCCCACGATAGAGCCAGCGGACTGAGCGATCAAAACAAATGCGAGTGCTTAGGGCGCCAGCTTTACAATGACTTAACACTGCGATGATGTACCCTGAGTATAGTTGCATACGAGAACTACAACTAGCTCTTATTTCGCCTTGTCGATGCGTGATTCTTAGGAAAAAGGCATGAGTTTTTGTGCAGCTTGTAGCTTAGAACATAAGGTGGTTGGGGTAAAACTGGGCGCAATTGAAATCGCTAGTTACGCTCTGATTTCTACGCGCGTCGATCAGCCGAGGTTGGTTTGCTTCGAGGTTTGGTTGGGAATGAGATGAGTCCAAGGAATATAGAGATCGACAAGTATTTGAGTGACGGATGTGGACGTTGCTCGTTAGGGGGGACACCCAATTGTAAAGTTCATGCGTGGCAAGAAGAGTTGAAGTTACTGAGAGAGATCGTTTTAGATTGCGGGTTAACGGAGGAGAGAAAATGGGGAGTTCCTTGTTACACGATTGAGGGAAAGAACGTTTCCGTAGTCAGCGCTTTAAAGAGTTATGCCTCGATCAGCTTTTTCAAAGGGGTTTTGATTTCTGATCGCCACAACATCCTGGAGAAGCCTGGTGAAAATTGCCAATCAGACCGTGTGGTCAAGTTTACCTCGGTGGATGCGATCCGCAGACTAGAGTCTGTTCTCAGGGAGTACGTACATCAAGCGATAGAAATCGAGCGATCTGGAGAGAAAGTCAATTTCGATGCAAAGTTCGATTTGGAGCTTCCTATCGAACTGTCGAATCGACTGGCCCTTTCTTCTGAGTTAAAGCGAGCATGGGAGAATTTGACTCCTGGTCGTAAGCGAGGTTACGTATTGTTTATTGAAGCAGCCAAGCAGCCTAAGACACGGGAGGCCCGCATCGATAAGTACACTCCGTTAATCCTTAGGGGGAAGGGAATGCATGACCAATAACCTAGCCAAAATGATATTTGTTTACTGGTGATTTTACGCCTACCTAAGATGTTTCGTTTTAGATCTATTTGGCAAGGTACTCGATGGCGGAGGCGATTCCGCAGGTAACTTGGGTCATGCGAGCATAGTCTAAGGTTTCGGGGGTATCGGTTGCTTTGTGATAGTTTGGGTTTCGAAGGAAACTGGTGTCTGTGAGCATTAATGCGGGATAGTTCTGGTCCCAGAAAGAACTGTTGTCGCTCATTCGAATTTCGTTTATTCGTTCGGGTAAGCAGATGGAGAAAAGAGGCATTGCTTTTGCTCCCTTTTTGAATCCTCGACGGAAACTCCAGCAGAGCTTCCAAGAAGCCAAATTGCCAACTGCTGCCAGGAAGTCTCCTCGTTTTGGGAAGAAGCGCCTCAGTACCTTCGGTATCAATGGGGGGATGTTTTGCGAATTCGGTTCAGTTGTGTAGTATCCAACCATTTCCAAGCATAACATACCGACAATATTGTCGTTTCTCTTTTGGGCTTCGCGTGCATGGTACTGGCTGCCCATGATATCCATGTTGAAGTAGGGTGGTTCCTCGCAAGCAAAGGCAACAAACCGTATGCTGCGTTTGTTGGAGAGGTCTTTTGTTAAACGGCTAACTTCGAGCATTACGGCAACGGCGGAAGCGTTGTCGTCTGCGCCGGGAGTACAGAAAACAGTGTCGTAATGGGCCCCGACAAGAATGATCTCGTCTGAACGAGCGTTACCTCGAAGTTCAACAATTAGATTTGTCGCTTGGTCTCGCAAGACATCGTAACATTCGCGAGTGACTTCATAGCCCATCGATGCCCATTGTCCCTCGATGTAACCGATCGCTGCCTGGATCGACTTTGGCTTTTGAAGGTAACGAGGACCGATTAATCCAGCCAATCGGTCAACATGCAGCCGTAATTGGTCTTCGATGAATTGGTGGTCGTTATTCTGCTTTTGAAACGCTTTCATTGTCTGCAGATTGTAACATAGTTAATCCGCAACCACACGCTTTGGACCAATCGATTAATCCATCGACAGGTCGTGATACCATTCCTCGGGATGCAAACACCGACGCCTCAATATCACTAACAGATCAAATCGGTAAAACCTTGTCGTTTTTCCAGATACCTTTGTTCGCTAAGCAGCGCGGCGTAGAGAACCACTGGAGACGGCTGTAGACGGAAGTGCTTGTTTCACAAACGCTTCCGAGTTGCTGGTGCGTGCGAAGATGGTCGATTGGTCATGGCAAAGACGAGGAAGCCATTGATGAATTGCTTGGCTGATCTCGTCATCGGAGTTCCATCGGCCGTCAACAATAACCAGATCACTTGGTAAGACGACGTTGGCGACGCGAGCGATAGCTGCAATGGTATCGCCTGGAATAAGATTGGCTTTGACGCCGAGTTCTGCTAGCTTTCTGTGGGCTGTTTTAAGCGGTAAGTGGGGCGTCCCGGCTGGCGCGGACTCGAATGGATCTACTCCCGCATAGCGGATTTGCGACACACCGTCTGGCTTTGAGCACAACGGGATGACTCTTGCGAAGCGTCCACCATCCCCTAATCCCAGTTCTAGGATCGAAGAAATAGGATTCTCGAGGACGTGTAGGAAAAGAGCACGCTCACTGGCTGGTTTTGAAAGATAACGCCAGTAAAAACGTTTCGTCCAGCTTAGCCGAGACATGTTTTCCTCTGATTCAGCCTCAAAGTGTTGAAAGCTGGCCGAGGTGAGATGATCAGCATCCGTGCCTCATCACCACACCTCGAGCAGCTACGCACAATCATCAACTTTGCGAACGTTCAATCATCCATGACCGAGTCGTTTGCAAATCCGATGTGCGAAAGCGAAAGCTATATGGGGGAGTGATCGGCAAGTCGGAGAGATCAAATGAGGAGTGGTTAGGAGTGTCGTTACAGTTTGGCTGGTTTCTCGCATCGCATTTAATCTACCGAATTTAACAACGCTGTGGATTGTTGGGGCTATGCTAGCGAAGGAGTGGTGTGGGAATTGCCGGTTGTGTCGAAGCTGCTGGCGTAGCAATTCGGATTCCGGACAAGTTGAATGGGCTCGTCATCGCCCAGCATGGTCGTTGACCTAACGTTTCAGCGTCTCAGGATTCTGTTTAATCCCATTTTAGAATCCCTAGGAGTCCCGAAAGCAGAAACGTCCGATTGGACTAAGCACTCACGAACAATGGCTAACTTTATTCAATCAATTGCATCAATCTTGCGTATGCCTGGTACGTTAAGATTCAATTTGCGATCTTCGAAAACAATAGAATCAACTCAGGACGATTTACCGTCCAAAATCGTCAGTGCGCCCCTGTGGCGGCATGTATCTGAATGGGAGAGGTGCGAAAAACGGCTGGCACTTTCTGCAATGCCATGGGGACCGCTTGAGTGGGATACGGCACAGATCAATGACGATTGGATAGATTTGCAGCAGCAAAGTGAACTTGGTGGGATTTCGCATCATGGTCTGGACAACGGTGCAGCCCCTGGCTTTACAGTTTCAGAAATAGAGACATTTCTTTCCAGCGCTCACCAGCAAACGGGGTGGACAAACGTTCAGTCTCTGTTTGGGCTCACTGGTCAAGGTCAGACGGTAGCCATTATCGATAGCGGTATCGCTTACAATCATTTGGCACTTGGTGGGGGATATGGTTCAACGCATCGAGTCGTTGGAGGTTGGGATTTTGCTGAGAATGACGCCAACCCGTTTGATGATGCACCCGCTGGGTATCATGGGACGCACGTAGCTGGAATTGTGGGAGCCAATCAAGGAAGTCAACAGGGGGTTGCACCGAACGTTGACTTCGTTGCCTTGCGAACATTTACGGACACAGGTCAAGGCCAGATGGCGTGGGTTGAGTCTGCATTGCGATGGGTCTACGACAATCGAAATACTTTTGAGAATCCCATCACTACCGTAAATTTGTCTTTGGGAGCTGGTTGGAATTCGAGCACGGTGCCAAGCTGGGCAACCCTCGAGGATGAGCTAATGCGGCTCAATCAAGTCGGTGTAGTTGTTGTCGCATCTGCGGGCAATTCCTTCCAACAAAATCCGACTCCTGGATTGGCATATCCGGCTGCAAGTCCTTACGTAATTCCTGTCGCGAGTATCGATTCGGACGGCGCCCTTAGCGGATTTAGTCAGCGAGATTCTCGGGTGATAGCGGCTCCAGGCAGAAATGTTTTGAGTACTGTGCCTGATCATTTCTGGGGTGCTGATGGAGTGTTTACGGATTGGGCTAGAGCAAGTGGCACGAGCATGGCGGCTCCGTACATATCGGGCGCGAGTGTGCTCATTCGCGAGGCCATGGAGTTGGTTGGGATGGAGAACATCAACTCGCAGTCGATCTATAACACGCTGATGAGTACTGCTAACTCCCTATTCGATCCCGTAACCAGACAAGTTTATAAATCCTTAGATCTAGATAACGCTATAGCCTCTATTTTGCCTGCGGATAACGTGGGAGGAACATTAGACTCGGGTCTTGTTCAAAATGTTCAGTCTTCTTGGCGGACTGATAGCTGGATTAATTCACTAGGTGATAAAGATGTTATGCGCATTGATGCCATTAAGTCAGGTGTGTTGCGATTTGAGCTAGATAGTGAGCAGCTTGGTGATTTAAATGTGTCCCTGTTACGCAATGGCAGCAGTTCGAATTTGCAACTCATTGATGGTGTTGCTTCGGTACAACTAGTTGCCGGCGAAAGGATTGGTTTTCAAATAGAGGACGGCCAGGCCATAGGACGGTATGGAATCAACTGGACATTTGTCGAGTCGCCAACAGGCAGCGGAAGTGGTTCTGGGGCTGGCAATGGATCGAACGGTGGTTCACCGATCTTAGGAACTGTGAACGGTTCAACATTGACCATCATTGGTACGAGCGATGTAAATGCCTACGAGCTGGACTTGCGACAAGGAATTCAGCTGCGTGTTGGAGATGCAACACAATCGTGGAATACTCAGCAAGTTCGATCGATTGTATTCGATGGAGGTTTGAATAACGATTCTATCAAAATCATTGGAACAGTGGGCGCAGACAAAATTGAGCTACGGTCTGGCGTTACTGTGTTGACGACAGAGCAGCTAAATGTTGAGTTGCGGAATTTAGAAAACGTGCAGTTCGACGGAGTGAGCGGACCAGATCGAGCATTTATGTATGATCAATCCACGGATGACCGGCTATTGATACATCCGAATCGAGCTGAATTGGTTGGAGTCGGCTATAACTTTGTCGTAGAAAATGTGAATCGAATTTTTATTCACGCAGTTGCTGGGGGAGACGATCAAGCGTTCGTCTACGATTCGAATCAAAACGACGTTCTTTCAGTAAGACCACAGTTTACCAGTATTTCAGGGCCGAGTTTCTTTAACTATCTTTCGGGATTCGAAAGAGTGTTTGCTTACTCGACCAATGGCGGATTAGACCGTGCGCAGTTGTACGATTCCGCAGGAGATGATTTGTTCAATGCGAGTCCTGTGGTGACATCGATCGTGGGGCAGGGGTTTTCGACCTTTGTTAGAGGCTTTAGCGAGGTAGAGGCCATTGCGAATGCGGGAGGGAACGACCGAGCGGTGATCCACTATTCCGGTGCTTCGCAAGTGTTGTCGAGCAGTGACTCTTCAGGAGTCATAAACAACAGCCGGACAAGTATTGCGCGTTACTTTGAACATGTGCAGGTTTCCGCTCTGACGTCGCCAGCATCTACCTCTGTAGCGTTAAGAGCTTTAGAGGAGGACGGAAGCTCGATTTTGGCAACAGAGGATGAGGGCGTTTTTGGTGCGTCCGGTTCTTTGGTTTTAGGACCGGCGATCAACATGGCCTTTTTGCGAGTGGCCGATAACGCATTCGCTGATCCAAGCCGATCGAGTTCTGGCTCAAGCGAGTCAGGTGAGTTGGCAAGTATTGTCTCAGAGTATTCCTGGTTCGACAAACAGTCTGCAACATCGCATGAAGCCGAGGCACAGGACCTGATTCGATTGGAGATGCTCGAGGAAAAATTAGAACGGCTGGATTCGCTCATTGCAGTGATCGCGGGCTGCGAGTCAGAAGACGAACTTTTAATTGTCCGTTCCCAGTTTTTTGCTGAGTATCGTTAGCTGTGACATAAGCTGGTATGGCAAAAACAGGAGGGGGGATCATAGACGATTCCTTTTAGAAAACGATGCAAACGTCGGGGGGGATCTCCCTTTCGCAATTGTTTTGGAGGCGTAAAATCTACCTATCCTGCTTGAATTACCTAAGTTCCCGGGCTATCTTCAATGGTTACATTGAGCTGAGGCATTTTGCTAGCGCGGGTGTTTTCCTATAAAAGCTACTGGAGGAGCTTCATGAGACGAGGATTTTTAAGATCGATTTCAGCAATCGCGGTTGTTAGCTGCGTAACCGGCTTGGTGAGCATGGCTCACGCGGGCTGGGGATCTAGTGGTGGATCGTCGGGCGGTTACGGATCGTCTGGTAGCTATGGATCATCGGGCGGTTACGGTTCGTCTGGTAGCTATGGATCGTCGGGCGGTTATGGCTCATCGGGCGGCTATGGATCGTCGGGCAGCTATGGCTCGTCGGGCGGGCACACGCAGCATGTTGGGCCATTGCGTCGATTGCATAACCATTTGCACGACAAAATTCACAATCACATGGCACGTCGACATGCTTATCATGGCAGCAGTGGTGGAAGCAGTGGCAGTTATGTTACTTATGGTTCCAGCGGAGGTTCCAGCGGAGGTTCTTCAGGCAGTTACTACTCAACGGTTCGGGTAAGTCACGGTTCGTCGGGTGGGTCATCTGGCGGGTCGTCTGGCGGGTCATCCGGGGCGACATATTCGCCTGTTTCGTATGGTAGTTCAGGGGCATCTGGAGCCGTTCGTGAATCTTACGAGGTACCAGGTTCGACGCCTGCCGTTGGTGGGGCAACGCCACTTGGTTATTTGGGAAGCGATGGAGAAAGCTATTCCGTAAGTCGTATTTCGCCTGAAGCAATTAGCCCCAACGAGATTCACTTGATAGTTAATCTGCCGGAAAACGCGCAGATGTTCGTCAATGGAAATCCAACGACTTCGACCGGAAAGTCTCGACATTTCGTAAGTCGAGAGTTGGCTGCTGGTCAGAGCTACCGCTTCGATCTCAAGATGGTGATTGAGCAAGACGGCGTAGCAGTTGAGAAGCAAAAAGTCGTTGTATTGGAGAGCGGTCGAGGCGAAGAAGTCACGTTTGATGCAGTTGCGGCCAAAGACCCTGTTGAGACAGTACTTCAGCTCAATGTTCCTGAGGGGGCAATCGTTTCTCTTGGAAATAACGAGACAAAAACCACCGGTGGTAGCCGAGTTTACCGAACTCGTCAATTGCTAGAGGGTGAAGCTTGGGACGATTACGCGATCAAAGTGACTTACGCGGGAGAAACTCGCGAGCAAACCATACGTCTGATCGGTGGTGACAATTTAGAATTGTCTTTCGATTTTAGTGCGAAGTCGTCGGACGATCGCTTGGCCAGTCGATAGTTACCGAATTTGATACTTGGACGGTCTCGGATTCGTTCGGCACATTCGTAGTCAAGTCTGAATTTGAAAAAGGCTGAATTGGGCTCCGGGGTTTCCCTCGGGGCCTTTTTTCGTTGTCGAACGAGCTTGGTTAGTTGCTTGGATTTCATGTAAGTCGGATGGTAGTGGAAACTAATGCGGCTTATCATCAGGGAGATAGAAAGTCTCTAACCCCAATTATTGCCGATGCCATTCGATTCCGTTTCCCGCCTGTCGAGTTCCAATATTGCCGGTGCAACGCGAACAGTTGCGGTCGTCGACATCGGTTCTACCAGCGTGAGGATGGCCATTGCGGAGATTGGCCAAGGGAGTTTTCGGATTCTGGAAGAAGTTTCCCAGATGGTCTCGTTGGGAAAGGATGTTTTTTCGACTCAGAATATTCATCGAAAGAGCATTGAGGAGTGTGTCGTAGTACTCAAGAGCTGCCGTCGGCTGATGAAAGAATATGGCATAACCTCGCCGCAGCAGATTCGAATCGTCGGAACGAGTGCGGTTCGAGAAGCGAACAATCAGGTCGCGTTTCTTGATCGGGTTTTCATTGCTACCGGTTTAGAGATCGAGGCATTGGATGAAGCCGAGGTTATTCGAATCACCTATATGGGGGTTCAGTCTATTTTGCAGGGGACACCGCAGCTAGCGGCTGCCAAGACATTAGTTGTGGAAATAGGAAGTGGCAGTACCGAGGTCATGCTTGTTCGTGGGGGGAATGTTCTTTTTTCGAACACGTACCGACTTGGTTCGCTAAGGTTATTGGATCAAGTTGATCGGTTGAATACATCGCTCGCAAAGCAGCGGGTGATTATTGAGTCGCAGGTGCATCGGCATGTTCAGCAGATCGCTGAGCATATCGATATTGATCAGACTTTGCAGATGGTCGTCTTGGGTGGGGACGTCAGATTGGCGGCAGACAATTTGAATTGCGTAGGCTTGGGAGATCAGTTACGTACTATGTCATTGTCAGAGTTGACTGATTTTGCGAGAGCTGTAAGTAATCTCAAGGAAGAGGATTTAGTAAGTCGTTTCGGGATTAGTTATTGGGATGCTGAGACTTTGTGGCCAGCGTTGATTGCTTACATTCATCTCGCTCGTGAGTTACAGCTTGAGACTTTGCATGTTGCGCCGACCAATTTGCGTGATGGGTTATTGAGTGATATAGCCCAGCAGGATTCTTGGACGCAGGAGTTTCGAAATCAGATCGTCCGTTCTGCGATTAATCTAGGTCGTAAAATGGCGTTCGATGAGACGCATGCACGGCACGTAGCGAATCTATGCAGAAAGTTGTTTGCGGATTTGCAGGAGGAGCATCAGCTCGATCAAAGGATGGAGTTGATACTTTATTTGGCGGCATTACTTCACGAAATCGGGCTTTTTATAAGCCCTCGTAGTCATCATAAGCACGCTATGTACATAGTGCGCAACAGTGAATTGTTTGGTTTGTCCGATCGCGATCTACTTATTGTTTCCTTGGTGGTCCGTTACCACCGCAGGTCGTCACCTCGGCCTGAGCATGAGGGGTACAATGTTTTGGATCGCAAGCACCGGGTTTATGTCTCTAAGCTGGCTGCCATTCTCCGGTTGGCGATTGCTTTGGACGAGTCACGGTCGCAGCGAATAAGTAATATTCGATGCAACCGAGATCATACTCGTTGGTTGATAACCGCGTTCGGGGTTGATGACGTTTCATTGGAGCAGTTAACCGTTCGTCAATCGAGCGGACTATTCGAGGAAGTATTCGGAATGAGTGTTTTTCTGAGAAGCGAACCAGGTTAGGCGTTGCGCGAGGATTCGCATGTTACTCGTTCCGATAATTATCGCTGTATTGGCTCTTGGAATAGTTACCGGAACGACATGGTTTTCCGTAAGTATTATTGCGTTGCTTTTGGTTATCAGGCTTACAGGTTATTTTTCCAAGAATTGGGCCGATCAAGTTTCCGTAGCGCGTAGTGTATCGTCAAGAGAAGTTGAGATTGGCGATCGCATTTCGATTGGTTTAAGGGTTGATAACCTGTCTAAGCAGCCTATTCCGTGGGTCTTACTCGAGGATAGCATTCACAAATCGGTAATCTACGCCCCGCACCGATCTTTGGAGTTGGTGGGGAGTAACATCAAGCTATACGAGTTGGGTGCTGGTCAGTCAGGATTGTTAGCATACGATTTGAAAGCGGTTCGTCGAGGATATTTTAGAATCGGACCGACGTTGCTTGAGACGGGGGATTTATTGGGTCTAAATCGGCAGCATAGAGTTGTGTCTGGTGCGGACTACATACTCGTCATGCCGAAGTTGATCCCCATTCAAGGAATAGACTTAACGTCGCGGCGTCCTTTAGGCGACTTGAGGATTTCCGATCGATCGATGGAGGATCCGAGCCAGATGGCAGGGGTAAGAGAGTATCGGATGGGGGATCCGTTGAATCGCGTTCATTGGAAAGCGACAGCGAGAACAGGTCAATTGCATACACGGGTATTTGAACCCTCGTGTATGCACGGGGCGATGCTTCTCGTGGATATGAATAGGGAATCCAATCCTGAGGAGCATGAGCCGATCCGGACCGATCTGGCGGTAACTGCAGCGGCTTCCATTGCGCATGCGTATTATTTACTCAATCAGCCCTGTGGGTTTATTTGCAATGGTATTGATATGGCGGAGAGATTTTCTTTTCAGGAGCTAACGGGCGATTACTCTGATAGGAGCTCCATTCGCAACACTGTTCAAAAGGAGTTAAAAATTGATCGATTGAGACCGATCATTGTGGAGCCTGGGAATGGAGTCGAGACGTTTACCCAAATCCATAAAGCGTTGGCAAGAGTTGGCCGCTCCGAAGGTTTGTCATTTTTCGAGTTGGTGCAAGAAGTTCGCAGTAGGTTGCCACGCAATCTAACGATAATCGCTATTTTGCAGAACGTCTCCGAAGAATCGGTTATGGCATTGGAGATGCTTAAGAGACAGGGATATTCCGTAGCGGTAATATTGAATCACGCAGCCGATCATGAGGGCATTGACATGGCAGCTCGCCTAGTTTCTCAGCGTCTGTCCGTTTATTCTTTGTTGGACGAAACATCGGTTCCGTTCGTTTGCCAAAACTTGCTTGTCATGAGATGATTGATATATGAGTATTTGCCAGCAATCAGACAGTTCATCTATCGGTCCGTCCTCGATTCCAAACTTTGCCCCATTGAAGATTGGGGCGGTGGAAGTTGGTTTTCCTGTAGTTCAAGCAGCGCTGAGTGGGTACAGCGATTGGGCCATGAGGGTTATTGCGAGGCGATTGGGGGCATCGTATTCCTTGTGCGAGGTCATGCTCGATCAGTTTCTTGTAGGCCTTAAAGATCGGCAACGAACGAGGCACTTCTTGTATAACACTCCGGAGGAGCATCCTGTAGCTGGCCAGCTAATGGGAGCCGAACCTGAGCAGTTTTCCTTGGGGGCACAAAAGTTGGTTGAGGCCGGGTTTGCGGTGATTGACATCAACTTTGGGTGTCCGGTTAGGAAAGTGTTAGGCAGATGTCGGGGGGGATTTCATTTGAGTCAGCCCGACGTTGCTCTTGAAATTGTAAAGAGAACACGGGATATCGTTCCACCTGAGATCCCCGTAACGATCAAGATGCGGCGGGGGATCGATGATACTCAACAGAGTAGGGATAGGTTTTTCGAGATACTGGATGGTTCATTTGCTTACGGGGTAGCAGCCATTACTGTGCATGGTCGCACCGTTGAGCAACGCTATGTCGGTCCAAGTCGTTGGGGGTTTTTAAAAGAAGTAAAGCAGCATGTGGGCAATCGCGTGATCCTAGGAAGCGGTGACTTGTTCAGTGCTCACGATTGTATGAAGATGATGGAAGAGACTGGTGTCGATGGAGTCACTGTGGCTCGTGGTTGTATTGGCAATCCATGGATATTTAGTCAAGCACGAGCAATATATTCCGGACTTTCACTTCCTCCTCCGCCAACTCTTCACGAGCAAAGAGAGATAATTTTGGAGCATTTTCGTTTGGCTGAGGAATTGTATGGGACTGATCGAGCTGGAGTGCCAATGCGAAAGTTCGGGATCAAGTATTCGCAGCTACATCCTAATGGGATTGATGTTAGGACCGATTTTGCCCGTGTGAAGAATTTAAACGAATGGACAAAAGTCCTCGAGAAGTGGTACAGCATCGATGGGCCAGGTAAGTACCCACAGTTTGCGGAGCTGGAGACTGAGTGTGAATAAACCACACTGCATTCAGTTGCTACATGCAAAAGCGTGGGCGTTAGGAAGTGCCGCAGATAATGTTTGCTGGACAAGGAGCTTTGGTGGACCACTTAAATTGAGGAATGCATCGCAAACCACGTTGTGCATTTGTGGAGAGTGGTTGCCAAGCAGAGTGTTGCTAAACGGCATGTCGGTTGAAATCCGAGGTAATGAGCAGGGGCGAATGGAAGCGGAGATCGGTCGACAACTTTTTGATCGGAACAAAGTCGAATTGATATGGGATAATGAGATCGGTAGCGAAGTAACTCATGATGGTTTTGCCTCGCTTAGAAGCGTACATTTGGAGATTCTGGAATGAAGTCGGGTCGTTTGATTGCAAGCTTGTTACTGTCCGTTTTATTAGTCGATCTTGCTCGATCGCAATCCGGGGTTGAGTCGCCTGTTGCAAAGATGGGGCCAGAGCTGGATTTGGAAAAGCTTTTGGCCGCGCGACTGAATAATGAGGAATTGCGACAGGGGTGGATACGATTATTCGACGGCCAAACGTTGATGGGATGGACCAAAACAGACGGTGCAAATTGGCGGGTTAAGGATAACGCGATCGTTGCTACTGAGGGGACCAATAGTCTTTTGTGTACTTCAGTACCGTTTAGTGATTATGAAGTTTCGCTCGATTTTCGAGCGGAAGAGAAAACCAATAGTGGGTTGTTTTTGAGAACTCCGTTGGTGCCAATGGATCCAGCTCGCGATTGTTTCGAACTAAATATCGCACCGAAAGACAACCCCTTTCCCACAGGGTCCTTAGTGTTCCGTCAGAAGAGAAACGATTCTATTGTCGATCCAGCTCCTAACGAGTGGCATAATCTAAAAGCTCTCGTGCAAGGAGATCGAGTGACAACGTGGCTTGATGGAGTGCAGACGTGTGAATATCACGACACAACGAATCTGCAAAGTGGATTCGTAGGATTGCAGTTCAGGGAAGGTAAAATCGAGTTCCGTGAAATTAAGATTCGTCCTTTGGCGGACGAAGTTCTCGCTGGCAAAATGGACAGTTTCAAACCTGCCGTGAATGTTCGTGCTGATTACGATCCAGCGGGTGCGTTGACCATAAGTGGCGGTCGAGGGCACGTTGAGAGTGCATTTTCGTTCGGGGATGGTGTCGTTCAATTTTCAGCGGAGACTCTTGCGGGGAACGTGAATTCGGGAGTCTTTTTTCGTTGTATTCCGGGTGAAGACATGAATGGGTACGAATGCCAATTGCATCATGGGTTTTCGGAAAGTCGATTCAAGCCGTTGGATTCGGGATCTGGGGCGATATTTCGGCGACAAGCGGCTCGAGCGGTTTTGTCGGATGAAGGGAAGGTTACTCACATTACAATTCTGGCTTCCGGCGCAGGGATTTCGACATGGGTTGAAGGGGTGCAAGTAGTTGAATTCGTTGATACCAGAAAGCCAGATTTGAATCCTCGTCGTGGATTGCGATTGCAACCTGGAACACTGATGCTCCAAGGTCACGATCCAGAATGCAAAGTGCGGTTTCATTCCATCAGAGTGCAGCCGTTTCCGGATGCCAAGAAATAGCGAGTTGCGCTATTTCCTTGGAGTAGTTTGTTTAATTAGGGTGGGTTTTCTGAAGCAGGAATTATGGTGCAGTGATTTAGATCGCTCATTCTGATGCGGAACAAACAGCAGATGTTCGGGTTTAGACATTAAAGCCCAGTTTCTTTTTTTGTTCCAAAAAGTTGCTCCTGGGCTTTGGTGAAGCGTTTTGTTGACGTCGGCTCGCAATTGAGTCGGCGCGAGTTCCCGAAACCGTGGCAGATGCTTGTGGCATCTGGGCTTGAGATGGAGCGGGGGCTGAATTTGTTTGACGATTACGCCGGAGAGTCCTCGCATTTTTGGGGGCTTGTTAGGTCCCGATAATGCATCGGATCGTACTGAAATGGGAATTTTTTTTGAGTTCGAGTGGTGTTGCCGTTTTGCGAGTGTTGTCTTTTTCGATAAATTCGTCTGTTGATTGTCGTGAAGAAGCGTTACTTAGGTAACATGGTCTCGTCACCGATTTGGCCTCATGATGAAATTCCCCACCTTTCCCCAACCTACCCGTGGAGCTATCCATGAAACGCATTTCAAATCTTAGTTTCAAAAGAAGGACGCGATCTGGAAAGATCGGTGTGCTTTTCGGCGTGGTCACTGCAACTGCTCTGGTCGGCGGAGGGGCGTATTGGTGGTTTGCAAACGGATCGGGGCAGGGGGCTGCAGGGCGAGATAAGCCAATACTCGAACAAGTGGCTCGTGGTCCTTTTGACCACATAGTCCTTGAAACTGGGGAAATTGAAAGTAGTAGCAACAATGAGGTGAAATGCGAAGTCAAGGGACGCGGGGGAAATGGTACGCCCATACTAGAAGTCATCCCTGAAGGCAGCATCGTCAAAAAGGGGGATGTCCTGTGTCAATTGGATTCGTCTGCTTTGGATCAGGAGGCGAAAACGCAGCGGATTGTTGTGTCCGTCGCAGAGTCGACTGTAATTTCAAGTAGCGCGGCGGTTGAAAAAGCAGTAATCTCCAAGCAAGAGTACTTGGAGGGTACTTACTTAACCGAGCGTCAGGTGATTTTGAGCGAAATTTCCGTTGCTCAGCAAAATCTTCGTAAGGCGGAGTTGGCATTGCAAAGTGCCGAAAGATTAGCCGCCAAAGGGACTCTCAAGCCTTTGCAAATAGAGGCGGAACAATTTGCAGTTCAGAACGCAAAAAGCACGCTTGAGTCAGCTCAGGGGCGCCTGAAAGTTCTTGATGAATTAACCAAGCAAAAGATGTTGGTTCAGTTGGAAAGCGACATCAATACGGCGAAAGCAAAATTGGAATCGGACGAGACTTCGTTAATGGAGGAGCGAGACAAGCTTGCTGAGATTCAAGGTCAGATTGATGCTTGTAATATCAAAGCTCCCGCGGACGGCCAGGTCGTTTATGCAAACAAATTCGGTAACCGTGGCGGGGCAGATTTCGTGGTTGAGCCAGGTGCCTATGTTAGAGAGCAGCAAACGATCTTCCTGCTTCCTGACCCTACAAAGATGCAAGTAAAGGCGAAGGTCAACGAGTCTAGGATCACGCTGATTCGTGATGGAATGCCGGTGAAGATTCGCGTTGGTGCAGTGGACAACGATTTGTTTGGGCGGGTGGTTAAGGTCAACAAATATGCTGAGCCGGGTAACTGGTTTGGTCCAGCCGTCAAAGAGTATGCTGTGTTTGTTCAGATTATGGATCCTCCGAAAGAAATTCGTACCGGCATGACGGCCGAAGTACGCGTATTCGTTGAGCAGATACCTGATGCGATTCAGGTACCTATTTTGGCCGTGTATGAGACAAAACGCCATCATTTTGTGCTGGTGCAGAACGGAAATGATTTCGAGACTCGGGCGATTAAAATTGGCGGTGCTAATGACAAGTTCGTCACCGCTCAGTCTGGTGTCAAAGACGGCGATCAAGTAGTCCTAAATCCAAGGCTTCATTTGGACAAGATGGACATTCCTGACATTGTAGAAGAGGACGATAGCGAAGAGTTTGCAAAGATCTCTGCTGATGCCCCCAAAAAAGCATCGTTTTCTGCGAATGACGTTAGTGGTGGGCCAAAACCTGGTGCGAGGAGTGGTGGAGGTCCAGACATTGCGGCCATTGTTCAATCTATCATGGACCGGCTCGACAAAGACACCGACGGAAAAATTAGCAAAGCTGAGAGTCAGGAAGACTCTAATTTTTCAACGAGATTTGACGATGGAGACATGAACAAAGACGGCTTTATTGATAAAGCTGAGATGACCAGTAGCATGCGCAAAATGATGTCGGCTAGAGCTGGAATGAACGGTGGTCCCGCCGGTTCAGGTGGTCCTCCTGGATCTCGTGGTAGCAATTGAACATATCGAGTCTAGCCGAGGTCAATGTGTCAAACGTTCATAGTGATACGACGCGATATGCGTGCCGCGTTGTCGAGATGAAAAAGGAATATGTTTTAAAGAGCGAGACAGTGCGCGCACTTCGAGGTGTTACCTTCGATGTGCCTGAGGGGGACTATGTCGCGATCATGGGCCCGTCTGGCTCCGGTAAGAGTACGTTGCTCAACATGTTGGGATGTTTAGACAAACCTACGTCAGGTAGCTTGTTTTTGGGCAAGGACGATGTAGCGAAAATGAACGACGACGAGTTGGCGTCAATTCGTTCTCAAAGAATTGGTTTTGTCTTCCAATCTTACAACTTGATTCAGCAATTAACGGTCGTGGAGAACATTCAGGTTCCGCTGTTTTATCAGGGACGGCCTCTTTCTAAGGATCAGCAGACCAGATCTTTGGAGCTTGCCAAGATGGTGGGTTTGGGGCAAAGATTGGATCACCGACCTACGCAGCTTTCCGGGGGGCAGCAACAGCGTGTTGCGATTGCGAGATCGCTTGTTAACGACCCTTATTTTATATTGGCCGACGAGCCCACTGGAAACTTGGACTCACGAACGACCGAAGAGATTCTTCAGTTGTTCGAGAAGTTAAATAACGAGGGTCGGACGATCATTTTGGTAACGCACGAAGACGAAGTATCAAAGCGTGCAAAACGAGTAATTCGTCTTAAAGACGGACTTTTGCAATGGGATCGTCTTAATACCCAGGATATTCGGGACGCTGCTGCTAAGTACGCAATTGAAAATATGCCGGTGGAAGTATGAACATTTGGTTGGGAACAATTCAGCTTGGTGTGAAAAGCTTGTGGTTGCACCCGATGCGGTCCATCCTCACGGTGCTTGGTATATTCATTGGCGTCGCGAGCGTTATATGGTTGCTTGCCATAAGTAAAGGCATCGGAGATGAGGCCCAGCGACAGATCGAGAGCTTAGGCGCCGACACGATAATGATTCGAACCATCAAGCCCCCGAGCGAGAAGATGGCTGCTCAAGGTTTGACGCCGTATGGATTAACGCGAGATGAATTTGAGTTTCTCTCAACGAGCGTCCCGACTGTGAGGAGTGCGATTCCGATTCGAGAGTTGCGTCGACAGTTTCAGTACCGAGATCGCAAGATGGATGGTCGATTGGTCGGTTGTACCCCCGAGTATTTTGATGTAAATAAGCTCGAAATGGAGCAAGGGCACTTCATTACGGATGCGGAGAATTTTGGCAAGGAAACCCACTGCGTTATCTCTTCAAAAGTTGCAGAGAGACTGTTTCCTGCGGAAGATCCTATCGGCAAGCGCGTATATATGCCTGAGAACCAGGATTTCTATTTGGTCGTTGGTGTGCTAAAGCCAAAGGGGGCGACTGCGGCCGTGGGTGGATCCATGGCGGCACAAGATTTTACGAACGATATTTATATCCCTATTCGAACACTGCAGCAACGTATTGGGGATATGGTGATGAGTTTTCGTTCTGGATCCCGTGAGGGTGAAGTGATACAGCTAAATCAGATCACGTTGCGGGTAGCAGACATAAAAGACGTAAAGAGAACCGCAGAGTTGGTGGAAACGGCCCTTGCTGGGCATGACAAGATGGAAGATATCCAAGTCGTCGTGCCGTTGGAATTGTTGGAGCAGGCTCGAACGACGCGTGCCATGTTTATGTTGTTCATGGGAATGATTGCTGCGATCTCGCTCTTGGTTGGGGGGATCGGCATCATGAACATCATGCTGGCAACCGTGACAGAAAGAACGCGGGAAATCGGAATCAGAAGAGCATTAGGAGCAAAACGCAGGGATATCATTCGGCAGTTTCTGGTTGAAACCAGTGTGCTAAGTTTGACAGGAGGATTAACAGGTATTTTGTTCGGTTTGCTTTGCGGTCCTGCGGTAAACGGAGCTCGAATGCTTGCGAACCAATGGTTTGGGGACGTCATGGCAGAGCTTCCCGAAGTCGTTCGTACGGTTCAGCCGTCGATTGTTCCGGCAAGCATCCCGGGTGCATTTTTCATTTCGTTGATCGTTGGAATTGTGTTTGGAATATATCCAGCGACCAGAGCAGCGAAGATGAATCCTATCGAAGCCCTTCGGCACGAGTAACCCAACGCATTTAAATGAAGCCAGACGATGAGCTTTGCCTCTGCTTTCACATCACGTGGCGAAAAGTAATCAATTTTATACGGGTGCATAATGTCACCAGACCGAGTCAGCTCCATGAGTGTGGAGGAGCAGGAACGGGATGTGGCTGGTGTCGCAAGCAATTAACCAAGCTAACGGCGGAAATCCAGCAATATCCGCCGACTTCCGATACGATCGAGGAGTGGCTTGATGATCGATCGCCCAACAAAGAGCTTTATGCTGAGGGGCGGCAAAAGTATCGCGACTCGCTACCAAAGTGATTTAAGGCCAGAGCTCTGGGTCGCATTTTTTCGTTTGACCAATGGCAACCCATGATCGATGAAATTTGGATATCATAATGGTATTCCAACTCTCATCCCAGACGCCACAGCTATGACTACGGATCGAACCCAAAAGCTAAAACGAATACTTTATGCGATTAAGGAATTAAATGCGTTCTCACCTGATTTAGCCAAATCAACATGTAGCGATGTTCATCCCGCATATGTTACTCGGGTGATCAAACAGTTAAGTAAAGAAGGTCTGTTGAATCGACATCTCGAAAGCAAGAACGAGGTGTATTCCTGGAATAAGCCAAACCAGTTTGATATTGAGAATTGGGTTGCCAATCAGGTAAATGGTGAGCAGATAAAATCTTCTCCTGAGCAAGAGCGTCCCAGAGAGCTGTTGCTGCAGAATGGCCCGAGCTCGCTCACAGATGCGCAGCTCATTGCGATTCTCATTCGAGTCGGTATTCCTGGGGAGTCAGCAATCCATGCGGGCAGACGAATCTCCAATCGCTTTTCAGTTAAGCAGTTAGCAAAGCTGGTGGACGCCAGTTTACCGGAACTGCGCGCGATTTCGAAAGCTATACGTAAAGACAGTTACGCACAAATCATGGCTGGTATCGAGCTGGGGAGGAGAGTCTCTGTGCTGAGGGATCGCATCAATCAAGTACCGGAGAGAATACGAGGTTCGGATGATGCGATACGATACTGCATGAAAGAGTTTCATCGACTCGCAGTCGATGGTGTGCAGGAGGAGTTTCATATTGTGACTCTCGATACACAGCTCGGGCCTATTGGAACCCATCACATAACAACTGGTACATTAGATGCTAGTTTGGTGCATCCTAGGGAAGTGTTTAGGCCAGCGATTCGAGAAAGTGCGTCGGCGATCATTTTGGTTCACAACCATCCCTCGGGAGACCCAACTCCCAGTCGCGAGGATCGATCTGTTACGGATCGACTGACGCAAGCGGGAGATTTATTGGGGATTAGGGTGTTGGATCACATCGTTGTGGCCAAAGAGAATGGGCGATCAGTGATGGCAGGCTAGTTAGCCCCCCATGTTTTCTTCCAGGCGTCTTTTTTGATGGATCTCTTCTTCAATGATATTGATCCCGTGGGTTCCTCTAGAAGTTTCGAAATACTCAACGAGAGTTGAATAAGGTTGGTCTTCTGGCAGGTGTATAAAACGTTGATGGACCCCCCATTTGCTTTCAAGTAGGACAGTGTTGTCTGCCAGAACTGAGCAAACGATCGCCGTGTGGATGATATTGCCAGCAGCATTTCGGTAGACAGCCACATCCCCGGTTTTTGGGGATGCGACTCGTATGTAGTCGTTATCTTCGAGGATCATTGAAACGCCAGACGAATTGATCAAATAGGTTCCGTTGGCAAAGACCCATCCATGGCAATTAGTGCTGGGGTCTGCTTCTTTTCGGCGAATCAGTGCTGCGGGAAAAGAATTGTTGGTTGCTTGCATTGCCTCATCATCTTCAGGAAGGTCTCCTGTGAGTTCAAAGCAAAAAAGGTCGATTACTCTTCCCTTATCGGTAAGTCCGAAGTGTGAGTTGATTGGCTTTATTTCGCCTGGCAATGCTGGCAATGTGTGGAGGGAGAGATCAGATTTCCCTGATGCTTGCATTCGGTTTGAGCAAACAATGCAAATAATCAGTGAGGAAATGAACATGCTCCAGACGCTAAGCTTCTGTCGTGACGGTTGTTGTTCTGACCATTTAAGTGGCATTCTCCCGACCATCCAGATAGCGGCAGCTAGCCCGGCTAGGCTACATAACTGAAAGATAGTCTTTAGTACACCGAAGAATTTAAGGTCGAAATAAGCGAAGCAATTCACACAAAGAAGTATAAGAGCCCCTCCAAACAACCCGCAGATAGCAAGACCCGATCGGGCGCCTCCGACTTGGTTTTTAAGTAAAGCAACTGCAGTTAAGCAGCAGACCGCAGCGCTACAGACGAGTGCCAGAAGAAGCAGAATGAGGTTTAAATCGTCATTTGTAGCGATTGACATTGATCTGAACCAATCAAGAGTCGGAAAGGGCATCCATACTACAAACCCGTCGCGGGTCTGTAGGTTTCGTTTCTTGTTCTGTTCAGTTTTTCAAGCGATTTAGGTGGAGATCCGATCGATATCGCTAAGCGAAATTCACGGAGTGCAATCGATGCACCAACCTGTTTTGCTGTTGAAGCAACGTTGGGTGGATTATTTAACGATTGGCAAGTTGAAATCGCCTGTTAGGTCTCGCCAAACGCAGTGCACATGGTTGGCTTTCTTGCCGGCAGCGTCAGCTTGGAAATTGCAAAACTCAGCAATGAAGGTTGGTCCTTGAACTCGAAAATAGCAGGCCCCTTCCTTGGTCTTGCTGCCAGCCCAGCCAAAATGGATGGTATCATCATTTGCGGCGGCGATCGCGTTGAGTCGTTCTTGAGCAACCTCCTGAGTTTGGCATGCTAGAAAAGACTCGATGGTCTTTCTAAGCAAAGACTTTTGATGTGCATCGAGTTCCTTGGCGGAAATGCCAACATATGGGATGGGCTTTGGCTGAGGTTCGCCGGCCCACAAGATATCCTCGGGGCATGCTTCGTTAAACACGGCTTTGGATTGCTGGGCGTCGTTGAGGCTATTGAGGAATGCGAAACCGGCATCTTCTTCGCTGGCTATTAGTCTGTACCCTTCTGAAAATTGATTCGTCTCGCCGAGTCGAGTGATGCTGGGAGGGGAGAATGATTTAGCGAGTTCGGCTGGATTAGAGGCAAACAACTGGGGTGTCGAGTCGACAATGACGCCGTGATCAAAAGTGAAGTTAAGTGACATGTGGTGACCCTCGACGCTGAGACCCCAGAAACCCGTGTCACTTGGCTCGCCATAGATCGTGAAGTAATACTTCTTGAAATCTCTGCGACCGACGGAAGCAGGCCCCTCTAATTCCAAAAGAATTCCTTCGTAGCTCATGATGTCAGTTGCGCGTTTAAACCCAACGGGGCTAGTAACAGATTTAAGTAGATCCAGAGCGGCTTTCATTTGAGTTTCATTCATGTCTCGGAGGGGGAGTCCCTTGCGAGTTTCCATGGGGATGAAATGCCATTCCAATCGCTTTTCATCTTCGAAGCTCAAATGGGCTTTTTTTGCTTGGGATTGGTCGAGCGTGGTAAGGAAACGCTTGGCAGCTGCGGAGGTAGTCAGCGGCTTCGTTGCCTCTTGTTCCGTAGCGTGTGCAGATGAGGAGGTGTGGAAATGGGTTGGGAATGCAAGGCATAAAGAGGCGAGCAGAAATCGTTTCATGTTGGGTTGGATAGCTAGTCTAGGAAGGATGGGGCGAGCACCTCTATTATGGTCGTTCAAAAGAATTGGTCTATGCCCCCGGAATGTATGCTTCTGACCTTTCCGCCAGAATAGGCCCCGAAGTATCTTTCGGTGTGGGAATTGCTTTGATTTCCAGGCTCCTATGCCAGCATTTTTGCGCTGGCATTTTTACATTGGTGATTTTGTTGCGGCGAAACAGATAGCGAGAAAGAACAATGTCAAGAATTTCCAACGCTTTTAATACCAGTACTTCGCAGGCTACTAGTTCCGCTGCCAACTCGGTTCAGGGGGATGGTTTGAATGATGTTGACATGAGCCAGTTCTTGAATCTGATGATCACGGAACTGCAGAACCAAGACCCACTCAATCCGACTGACAACGCAGCACTGTTGGAGCAGATTGGACAGCTTAGAAGCATCGGTGCAAACGATCAGTTGGTATCCACGCTAAGTTCATTCTCGAATACACAAGAGCTTACTACAGCAAGCAGTTTGATTGGGAAAAAAGTGAGTGGTTTGGATGTCAAGGGGGATGAGGTAAATGGGGAAGTCTCGAGTGTTTCAGTAAAGATTGACGAAAAAGATCGTAACAAACGGACGGTCCAAGTTCATGTTGGTTCACAAATTGTCGATATGAGAAATGTTCGTCAGATCAATCTAGATGAGTAGCGTGTTGAGCCACACTGCTTCTAGAGTGACGAATCGGTTTACACCAAACGTCAACGTGCACGGAGCGGTAGGGTCAAATGGGATTAGCGTCGTCACTTAGCACTGCACTGACCGGAATGAATGCTGCGGAGACGCAGATCGATGTTCTGGGAAATAACCTAGCAAACTCGCAGACGGTCGGATTTAAATCATCGGATGTTGTTTTTGCAACGCAGTTTTTGCAAACGCTATCACTCGGGGCGTCGCCTACAGGTGGAAATGGTGGTACCAACCCACGGCAGACAGGTCTTGGGGTTCAGGTTGCAGCCGTCAATCCAAACTTCAAGCAGGGGACTGTGGAAATCAGTTCTTCGCCGTCAGATCTTGCAATTCAAGGGGACGGCTTTTTCCAAGTTCAAGGTGGGCAAGGTGAAAAGCTTTACACCCGAAACGGAATCTTCAAGTTAAACAGTGCTAATGAGCTTGTAACGTCTACGGGTAACCGACTGTTAGGTTTCGGAGTCGACGATCAGTTCAATTTGCAAACAACCGAAACACGTCCCTTGACTATTCCGATTGGAACAGAAGCGGTTGCTAAAGCGACGACTGAAGTCACAATGCAGGGAAATCTTACGTCATTAGGTGACGTGTCAAACACTTCCAAAATTATTCAAAGTGCTATTCTCGGTGATAGCAGTATTCCACGGCCACCATCGACCGTAAACGTTCAGAGCTCTGTAAGTCCGTTAACAACAGGCGTCACCGTCAATCATACCCAAGGTGGGGCGGGTACTCATGCAGAAGGGGCTGTGTACCAATATCGATTCGCTTACGTCGATGCCAATGGTTTTGAGAGCATGCCTAGTGGTGCTTTGTCAGTGACGGTGCCCGCTGGCAACAGCGCGGCGGACAACTCAATCGTTCTTGGTAATCTTCCGCCGGCCAATACCCAGTACTCACAAGTTCGGATATATCGAACGGCTCCTGGAGGGAGTAATTTTTTCCTCGCAGGTACAGCGTCCGCAGGTGGTACCTTTACGGATACTAATCCGAATTCGTCAACCAGTGCATTGGACGGGCAAGGGTTAACGGGTAACTACACCTATATGGTGACCTACTTCAAACTCGGTGAACCTGAGTCGAGACCCTCACCGCTATTAGGGCCTCAGAGTGTCGTCAACGGTCGCGTGTTCTTGAGTAATATACCCACACCGCCGGCTCCGCCGCCAGAGGGTGGTTTTCCTGCGTACGATCAAGTGCGGATCTATCGAAATCTCGCGAATGATCCAAACACTTTTTACTTGGTCGATACCGTTGCGCCAGGTTCGACTTACACTGACTCGAGAACCGATTCTGAGATCAGCAATCTTTCTGTTTCAGGCAACCAAAAAGTCAATCTCGACGGTCCACCCATTGACAGCAATACTTTACTAGTGAATTTATTGAAACGAGATGGTTTTGACTACAGCTCACCCTTTAAACCAGGAGAGCTTACCTTTCAGGCTAGGAAAGGTGAAAAGCTCCAAGAGTCGAGAGTTTTCAACATTACTAACACGTCAACTGTTCAAGACCTCATTGGTTTCATGAAGAGTTCGATGGGGATTGTCAGCGATAGTGGGGATGCTTCGAATCCCATTAACTCCTCTCTAAATTCCATTGCAGGAGAAGGGGGGATGATCCAGCCAAATGCCTATATCACCAATGGCTCGTTGAGATTTGTAAGCAACACAGGCGTCGATAATGGGGTGTCCATTGACTTAACCAGTTTTAGGCTGAAAGACGCAAATGGGATCATCACCACTCCGAACCTTTCCTTTGGTACATTGCAAGACGCAAAAGGTCAAAGCGCGACAACTGACTTCATTGCGTATGACTCCCTCGGGTTCCCTGTACGGCTTAGAGTAACCGCGGTTATGGAATCGCGAAATGATCAACAAACGGTTTATCGATGGTACGCAGACAGTGCTGATAACTCGGTCAAAGATTCGCCTGCGATCGCAGTGGGAACGGGGCTGATCTACTTCGATGGCAATGGAAATCTGATTTCTGCACCGAATGCAACTTTGGCTGTAGACCGAAGTGGTTTGCCAAGTACCAAGCCACTCCAGATAACTTTGAATTTCGATAACGTAAACGGTCTTGCTTCGAATAGTGCTACGATTGCTGCGGCGCGTCAGGATGGATCTCCCCCGGGGGTCCTGACCAGTTATGTTATTGGGGAAGACGGAACGATTCGTGGGGTTTTCAGCAACGGTATCTCTCGGGATCTTGGACAGATTCGGCTCGCCCGATTCTCCAATCCTGGAGGGCTTGAGCAAAGAGGTCAGAACTTATACGCCCAAGGTATCAACACAGGTTTGCCGATCGAAGGTCGTCCTGCTGAGAACGGTCTTGGAGCAATTTCTGCGGGGGCATTAGAGCTGTCTAACACCGATGTCGGTGGGGACTTGGTGACTCTCGTTTTAGCCAGCACACAATATCGAAGTAACGCTCGAGTGATTACAGCAACACAGCAGCTCTTTGACGAATTGTTAAACATTCGTCGTTAAGTCGTGGACTAAATAGACGAGTGAGATGAATCCAACCAAACTACTCGATACACATAGGTCGACCAGAAATTCTGCTAGAGCGATCTTGTTTTGGCTAGTCCTGGGAGGGTTTGGTTTTCCAGGGTGTCGGTCGACGCTCCCGCCGGAGCAACCGAGTCGTCTTTGGGAGGTTTTCGGACGGCAAACAGGTAAGTACTTTCCTAGATCCGATTCTACGAGTGTTGCAACGCATTCCAATACGGGATCGACGAACTCGTCCGCGGGGGGATTCTCCAATCCGAGTCCTTTAGTGCAACCGCGGGATTTGAATTCTGGGCGATCAGACGCTACCCAGTCACAATCCTATTCTTCTTCTGCAATGATTCCGCCGTTGCCTAGAGAGATACGGTAAAGAACGCATTGAAACAGATGCGCCCTTTCATCTTTTCGTTGGGATTGGGATTATCGGCTTGGGTTTCCACCCTATAATCAGGCCCGCAGGATCGCAGGGTCTCATGGTTAATAGGGCTTGAAAGATGATTTCGGTAGATGATTACGAGAAACTAGGGTTGTTCTATCTCGGTAAGAAATTCGATTTGCAAAATCGTGTTTTGTTGGATGATCTCGTTAATTATGAGTCAAAGGATCTAACCACGCATGCTCTCTGCGTTGGGATGACGGGAAGCGGGAAAACAGGGTTGTGTCTAAGCCTATTGGAAGAAGCTGCGATTGATAATATTCCTGTTATCTGTATCGATCCTAAAGGGGATCTTGGTAACCTGCTTCTTACCTTCCCCGATTTGAATTCTTCTGATTTCGAGCCTTGGATTGATGCCGATGAAGCAACTCGTCTTGGAAAGGAGGTTTCTGAAGTAGCTGAAGAGGCTGCAAATCGTTGGAAGAAGGGGCTTGAAAGCTGGCACATGCCCATCGAGCGAATTCGAAAATTTCGGGAACATACCGACATTACGATTTATACTCCCGGAAGTAACATTGGTGTGCCACTCACTGTGTTGAAGGGATTCGATGCCCCGCCGTCAGGTGTTCTTGATGATGTTGAATCCTATCGAGAGAAAGTTTCGTCGACCGCTTCTGGCGTGCTCGCCCTATTAGGTATCGAAGCGGATCCTCTTACTAGTCGCGAACATATCCTGATTTCGACTGTTCTCGATAGTGCGTGGAAGCAAGGTAAAGACTTGAGTTTAGAAGATCTCATTCGTCAAATACAAGCACCACCAATTTCGAAGATTGGAGTTATTGACTTAGAGTCTTTTTATCCTTCGGTCGAACGGCAGAAGTTATCCATGACGTTGAACAATCTTCTAGCTTCACCGGCGTTCGCTGGCTGGCTTGAGGGGCAACCACTAGATATAAAGAAGTTACTCTATACGGATACTGGGCGTCCGAGGCTATCTATTATCTCTATCTCCCATTTAAACGATTCGGAGAGAATGTTCTTTGTTACTATCCTGCTTACTGAACTTCTTTCTTGGATGCGATCACAACCTGGAACAAGTTCGCTTCGAGCACTGTTTTATATGGACGAGGTATACGGGTATTTTCCACCATCGGCCAAACCACCGTCCAAGATGCCTATGCTCACGTTGTTAAAGCAAGCTCGCGCGTTCGGTCTTGGAATTGTCTTGGCAACGCAGAATCCTGTGGACCTCGACTACAAAGGTCTAGCTAACATGGGGACTTGGTTCTTGGGAAGGCTGCAGACGCAGAGGGATAAAGATAGGGTTCTAGACGGGCTAGAGGGGGCGTCGCTCTCTCAAGGCGGCCATTTCGATCGAGCATCCATGGAAAAAGCACTATCCGCTCTCGGGAATAGAGTTTTCTTGATGAACAATGTTCACGACGATGGGCCAACAATCTTTCAAACACGATGGGCGCTTTCGTATCTCCGTGGTCCGTTGTCGAGGGGACAAATCAGCAGCTTGATGAGAGAAAAGCGTCAAGCACTTGTTGATACGGTCGACCCAAAGGTTGCTGGTAGTGATGCGACAGCCACAGGTGATGATTCCCGTAGTCGCGACATTCCGTTACGCGATGATGGAATTCGGGTGAGTAATCCGAGTAAAGCAATTGGGCGACCGATTTTACGTCCTGAAATACAAGAGCGCTTTGTTGCACCGACGCTCCTGCCTAAGCTTGGCAACCAAATTGTGTATCGTCCAGCGGTGCTTATCAATTGTTCCGTGCATTATGTGAAGGCGAACCCAGCGATCGACGTATGGCGGGATATTCATATGGTCTGTCCGGTCGAAGGGCAACTCGCCAATGATCCGTGGGAAAGTGGGATACCTTACTCGCCGCAAGAGTTGATTCTTGGTAGACAACCTGAAGATGGATTTATCTTTGACGAGTTATGTGCTGAATTGCTCTCCGACAAGTCATACAAACGGCTAGAGAAGTCATTCTGTGATTTCGCTCATCGTCACTTGCCCTACAGGGTCTTCTTCAGCAAGGCTCTTAAGCAACTCTCTGCGCCGGAGATAACGGAGATGGATGCGAGGATTCACTTTTCCATGGCGTCCAGGGAGGCAAAAGATCGGGCAATTGAGGATTTACGAGAGAAGTATGGGGTCAAGTTCAGGTCGCTACAGGCAAAGATATCTGCGGCGGAACTCAGGCTCGACAAGGAGCGGCAACAATCGCAGAGCAAAAAGCTCGATGGGTTTTTGAACGCGGGAACCTCCATATTCGGTGCGTTATTCGGCAACAAAGTTTCTGCTCGCACGAGGGCAACCAAGGCTGCTACTGCTGTTAAGAATATCGGCAAGGCGACTGCTGCATCGGGAGATCTGGCACGAGCAGAACAGTCTCTAGATGAACTAGTCTCGATGCAGAATTCATTGGAGTTAGAGCTTGAAAACGATGTGGAACTTCTAGCATCCAAGTTCTCGCCTGAGAACTTGGAGCTTGAGCCCATCGAAATACCGTTGAGGAAATCCGATACAAAAGTCAATCTTGTCGCATTGGCTTGGGTTCCTTGGCAAGTTTTCCAAGATGGTAAAGCAACACCACTCATAACGTTTGGGTCATAGATGCCAACTAGCAAGTCGGAATTTTTAAGGTACATCGAGGGGCTCGCAGCACGGCGGAAAGAGAGGCAAAAAAGCCGTGAGGTCGAATCCTATCATGCTTCGATGAGCTCAAAGGAAAAGGATGCTTTGGTCTCTCGAAGCCATCGTTCCTTTTTTCAGTTGTTTCGCTCCTTTTGGGGTATGCTTGGTGGTCACTACGATAAGTTAACCTTAGGTTTGTTCACGTTGACCATATCAACAGGCCTGTCTTTGATCCCACCTCTAGGGACAAAATTTGCTATCGATTACGCACTTACGAAGCCGCCAGTTGCCCCTTCTGACTGGGGTGGCATTCCATTCTCAACTTGGACACCGTTAGAGTTGTTGGTTTGGATTTCTGTTGGTGTTACCGTTATCACATTGGTCCGTACTGTGATTCACCTCTGGGGGCGTTGGCTATGTACCAAGACGGTCCAGCAAGTATCCATGTCGATTCGCAAGAGCGTCTTTGAGCATATGCTTCACATGCCGCTTCATAAGATTCAGCAGTTAAAGTCGGGTGGAGCGACAAGTTTGATTCGTGAGGATGCGGGCGGGATTGCGGAGCTCGTATTCAGTATGGTTTACAATCCCTGGCAGGCTATTGTACAGCTTGCGGGCAGTCTTGTTATTCTGGCTTTTGTAGACTGGAAACTTTTGGCTGCGGGGCTTCTCTTGCTACCTGCCGTTTACTTTAGTCATCGGACTTGGATTTATGCCATTCGACCTCTTTACAAAGACGTTCGTGACCGAAGACAGAAGATCGATTCAAGCACGACGGAGACATTTGGCGGTATTCGAGTTGTTCGGACATTTGCGAGGCAAAGAACAGAAACGAAACGCTTCACTTGGTGGAGTCACGTTTTGGTACGGCAGAATTTGCTTGTATGGTGGAAGACACGAATGATAGAAATCATCTGGGAAGTGCTCATTCCGCTGGCGTCCACGGCACTGCTGGTCTACGGAGGTTGGCAGATTTTGCAAGATCATCTGACGCTCGGTGATCTCATGATGTTTTTAGTTTATTTGACAATGCTTTTGGGGCCGATCGCTACTTTAACCGGTAGTGCCGTTCAATTCCAAAACAACTTAGCAGGTCTAGATAGGGTCCTGGATTTGCTCGCTGCGCCGAGAGAACTGCAGGATGTAAAGGGATCGAAGCGAGTCGTAAGGCGAGACGTCTCGGGAGTCGTTTCTTTTGAGAATGTTTCCTTTAAGTATCCGGAGGCAGAAATCCGAGTGCTTAGTGACATCTCCTTTGAGACACCACCCGGCTCAACTGTGGCAATTGTGGGGCGGAGTGGCGCTGGTAAAACAACTCTTTGCAATTTAGTTGCTAGATTTTTTGATCCCACATCGGGAGTGATCCGGTTGGATGGAGTTGATTTGCGAGATGTCGAATTGCATTCCTATCGGAAGCTACTGGGGGTTGTCGAGCAAGATGTCTTTTTGTTCGATGGAACGATTCAGGAGAACATTTCGTACGGTCGCCGACGGGCAACGATGGATGAGATAGAGTTCGCTGCACGATCCGCAGCGGCCCACGAGTTTATTATGGAATCTCCCCAAGGTTACAAGACTCGGATTGGCGAAAGAGGATTCAAGCTCAGTGGTGGGCAACGTCAGAGGTTAGCGATCGCAAGAGCTATCTTAGCGGATCCGAAAATCTTGATTTTAGATGAAGCGACCAGCAATCTTGATAGTCAAAGTGAGCGATTGATTCAGTCGAGTCTCGCAACATTGCTCAAGAATCGTACATCGTTTGTAATTGCACATCGATTAAGTACGATCATGAATGCAGATTTGATCTTGGTTATGGATTCCGGTCGCATTGTTCAGCACGGTACACATGCGAGCCTTTTAGAGAGTGAGGGGCTTTACCAG
Organism: Pirellula sp.; assembly: GCA_046344995.1. Taxonomy (GTDB): domain Bacteria; phylum Planctomycetota; class Planctomycetia; order Pirellulales; family Pirellulaceae; genus JBKCUI01. Next base: position 382,585 of record JBKDKR010000066.1, on the reverse strand, counting down.
CAGATGGTAAGGTTGCAAACGGAGAATCCGATATCGGTTTCCTTAAGTGAAGAATAGTTCTTCGATTTTTGATCGGTTAAGAACACACGGATCCATTGATCGTTAAAATCGTGACATGGGAGAAGTCGTCTCTCGAGACTAACAAAGCTAATTCAATCAATCGCCTGTCACGCGACATTTTAGGATTTTGCACAACATTATGTTTGAGTCCTTAGCGGGGAAAGCCATTTTGGCCTCTCCATTTTTGGAAGACCCGAATTTTTTTCGAACCGTTGTTTTGCTTCTTCAGCACACGGATAAAGAGGGACTCGGGTTGGTGTTAAATCGTCCAACGGACTTCACCCTTAAAAAAGTGGTGTCGATGGTTTGTGAGGTGGAGTGTGTGCACGACGGGTTTCTTCACTATGGTGGTCCAGTTGATGGTCCACTCATTGCGGTGCATGATTCTGCGAAGTTGGGAGGTTCGAAATTTTCAGAGTCTCTTTGGGTAACGTCGGATCAAGATATTTTGAAAAGGCTGTTCATAGAAAGCGGAGTCCGGTTCAAGTTGTTTGATGGTTTATCTGGGTGGGGGCCAGGTCAGTTGGAAAACGAATTGAGTTCGGGTAGCTGGTTGGTTTCTGAGATCGATGAAGAAACGATTTTAAACTTGGATGATTGCTGGGAATCGTTAGTGAAAGACATCGGTCACACCATCATGTTACAACAGATTGATTTGCCGATTAGCACTAATCCCGAGCTCAACTAAAGCTCAGGCGGTTGTGTGATTAAGTAATGGGGTGGCGTCGTTCTTTACGATCCTGCGATGTCGCAAGGGTTGGAGTTCGAAGGGACGCAGTTTCTAAGGTAAGATCAATTTGGTTCGGTTTATCTTAGCTTGACGCCTGGCTTTGATTCGAATGTAAGGTCTTACGAATCGAGCTCTATGTCCTGAGGAATCGAAGGTCGCGTCTTGTTTGACATGGTCAGGTTCAGACAGGTCTTCGATAGCCATACCTGCTCGGCATATACCTCCCAGTATATCCTCGAGTGAATGTGCCGTTTCCATAGCGTCTGTTTCTCGCAGAGAGCTTGCAAGATTTCTTGGAACAGTCGCAGCAATGCCTCCGACTTCGGTTTCAACCCAGTATTTGCCTTGCTGGGTTGTTAGAGATGTCTGAAGATTAAAGGGGGATTTGTGTTGTGAGATATAAAGTCCGCCGGGGCGGAGGACTCGCGAGACTTCATCGAATACTGGAGCTAGTGTTTTGACATAGCAAGTGCTAACGGGGTGAATCACCAGATCAAATTCCTCGTCATGAAGCATCGGCATGGAGAGCATTGATGCCTGGATCATTCGTGCAGAGAATTTGTAATGTTCGCACGCTGCCCGATCGAGCTCTAGCATTCCGTCGCTGATGTCAACGACGGTTACATTAGCTCCAGCAGCTGAATAGAGGATGCTGTGTCGGCCACCACCGGCAGCGAGGCAAAGTACTTGCCATCCGCGGATGGAGCCGCCCAACCAGCCGCGACCATCCACAACTTCTAGAGGACGTTTGAGCTCATCGGGACTAACGGGTTGAGCTAAAACGTGTTGTTGTTTCGCCATCCGATCATACGCATTGCGATTTTGAATTTCGGCGGGTGACAGGGAACCGCTCAAGGCGACCTCTTAACCTGGCGTAATTGACGAAGAAGGGTCTCCATATCGGGCGTTCTTTGTTCTACATTCGCCTTGATTGCGCCCATGATGGCAGCTGCGAGATTCTTGTCGAGGTCTGGACGTAGTTCCAAAATTTCTGTTGGCGGGGCGGTATCATGGTGGAGTGCGGCTTTACCGGTTGTGTCGGAGGTTTGCCACGGCAAATCGAAAGTTACGATGTGGTAGCAAGTGACTCCGAAGGAGAAGATATCGACCCGTTTATCCGTATTGCGTCTTCGTACGATTTCGGGTGCCATATACAGTGGAGTGCCGGTTCGGTTTCCTGGCTGCATAAAGTGTTTGGTCGCGGGTAGTGTTAATCCAAAGTCAATCAGCTTGACCGTGTTTAGGTCTTGACTGCAAATGTAGTTTCGAGGGCATATGTCACGGTGGATGAATTCCTTTTTGTGGACATAGTTCAGAGCTTCTGCCATCTGGATAAGCAGGCTTAAACGTTTGCCGCGAAGAAGTTCCTCATTTTTATCGAATACAAGAACTTGCAAACCTGGCCCATCCACGAATTCCATTACGATGTATGGTTGGTTCTTGGTGGTTAATCCGTATTCCAAGGTCTTGGCGATACTCGGGTGATTCATTTGGGCGCCGATTTCACCTTCGGACGGTTTGTTTAGCCCTTTGAATCTAGCCTCAAAGAACTCAACCTTATCGACGTCGCACAATTTCACGCCGACGACTTGATTGTTGTTCTCACGATCTTTGGCAACAAAGAAGTTGCTCATGGTTCCAGAAATCGCGGAACGAATGCGTTCGAAGCGAGCCTCAACGTCCACCCGTTTTGAAGAGGATACGCTGCTGGTGGTGGCGGCATCCTTTTTGAATAGCTTATCGAGAAAACCCATGCCACCAGTATAACTACTGATTTTATTTGTCGATATCAATCCATGAACCTTGGACCCATCGCTGTTGAGGTTTGTATCTCGCTTTATAGTTTAAATGTTGGTTTTCCTTGACGTACATGCCCAGATACAAATAGGTTCGATTTGTGGAGCGGCATAGTTCGATCTGTTTTAGGATGGAGTAAGTCCCGATCGACAGTTTGGAGAAATCGGGGTCAAAATAGGTATAGACCGCAGAAATGGAATTATCGCCACAATCGATAACAGATACGCCCACCAACTGTCCATCGAGATAAAACCTAAGCTCTTGGGTTTGTTCGAAACAGCTTTCGACCAAAAAGCTCTCGTAGTCTTCGTTTCCGTAAGCCGCACCGTCGTCACCAAGATTTCTTTCGGAGCGGTGTCGGTTGAAGAGTCGTAGATTGTCTTCGTGCAACCGTGTTGAAGCAAATTGGGTGTTCAGAAGTCGATCTCCTCGGGTGAGAATCCTCTTCCAAGATCGACTCCATTGGAACTTGGTAACGTCTAGTCTAACAGGTTCACAAGCCTGGCAGCCATTGCAGGCGGTGTAATAAAGGAAAACACCAGCCCGGCGCAACCCCGCTGCGAGCGCGTCGTCTGTAGCTTTTGTAGAAACAACTCGTTTACAAAGAACCAGAGGGAGGTTCGCTGTGCGATCTTGTAAATAAGCGCAGGAGTGTTCGTTTTCAAGCAGTAGGTCCATTGGGACCGAAGTCGGAATTCTGGCGATGCCGTGGGTAACGATGGGAAGAAAGTTAGGCGATTTCTTGGAGGACATACAGGATCCATTTCATTCAAAAATCCTGGTTAGGATTATAAGCCCGTGGGGAAAAATTGGTAGGATAGACACTGCGAGTAATGCGGGTTGGCGAATTGCGGCCTAATGGAAGGTTGGAAATTTCTGGCAAGTAGACTTTACCTCCTCCTCTTTCGTGCGAACACTTGTTTGGCAAAACATGTTCGCAACCTTGATATGGATGTTATACTTTCCCAAACGGTTTTGCCGAACACTAGTGAAAGCGCTACCGTGAAACCAGAACGTAAAAGATACCGGGCTGAGTCCTCAACTCCCCCGCAAAATGTTGTCCGTAGAAAAGTGAGTTCAGTCGAGATGAGTTCGTACCAGGGCCTCGACGCCATTCTGAAGAACTGGCACTTTGATCCCCATTCTCTTTCGGTCCGATTGGTAAAGGGGGAGGACGGTAGAGATGTTATCCAAATGCGGGTCGATTTGGGCGTTTTGCAGATGGAGACGAACGGTCGTCCAGATGGCCAAGAAATGGATGGTAATCAGACCTTCCTGGATGCATTACTCGAAGCGGAGAAAGGCGATCCTGAATTTGTGATGTCGGAGAAACAGTGCTTTGAAGCGGATCGCGAGTTTGTTCAGTTTTATCACCGCAGGATCTCTTGGTTGCGATTAGAACACTACCATCGCGCAGTGGAGGACGCCGATCATACCCTAGCACTGATGGATGTCTGCCGTGACCATTCTCCTGAAGAAGAGTGGACGATGAGTCATGAGCAGTATCGACCGTTTGTGTTGTTTCATCGGACTCAAGCGGCCGCATTGGCATCTTTAGACGACTCAAGTCCAGATGACGCTGTCAAAGAAATCAATCAAGGGCTAGACGCAGTTCGTGCGGTTTTCGAGGAACATGAAGCGACGGATGAATTTGAGTCCGACGAAATGGTCCAGCAGCTTATTCGGCTAAGAGAGTCAATCAGAAATGAGTATGAAGTTGGAGAAAGCCTACAAGAACGGCTTGCTACGGCGGTACGCGAAGAGCAATATGAATTGGCGGCAAAATTACGCGATGAATTGGCGAGAAAGCAAGCTCACTAGAAACTCAGGCCCGGCTATAGATTCCAAATGGTTTGCCTGTTCTCGACTCGTGAACAAAAAAGGTCCACCAATTGTCAAAGCCATGGCTTCAGTGGTACCCTGTGAAGTTCTTGAATCACCGACAATCACATCTCCAAGAGACAGTTTCAAATGAGAAAGACCTCACGATTAATTGTTTGTACAATTTTGCCAGCTGTATTCGCGTATGTCAGTGATTCTAGCAGGGCTTTTTCTCAGTCGGATACGGCTGTGACTGTGAATGCTGAATCCCATGTTGCCATGGTCAAGAAAGGACTCGATTTTCTTCGTAAGTCTCAACTAGCCGACGGGTCCTTTAGTACGACCAGAGGGCCAGGTGTGACAGGTTTGCTCCTTTCGAGCATGATTGCGTCAGGGCTTCAACCGGGTGATCCAATGGTTGATAAGTCCTTGGCCTACATTCTCAAATCGGTTCGCGATAACGGTGGCGTATACGCTGAAGGCTCAGTGCACGCCAACTACGAAACATGTTTGGCTATAACTGCACTTTCAAAGCTCAACTCCGCTGGAAAATACACAGACATTATCAAGAATGCTGAAAAATTCGTGAAAGAGCAGCAGTGGGATGAGGGGGAAGGGATTGATCCAGCTAAACCTGAATACGGGGGGGCTGGTTACGGTAGCAAATCGAGGCCCGATCTTTCGAATACATCTTTTCTGATCGAAGCACTGAAAGATGCAGGATGTTCGGACGACGATCCTGCAATCCAAAGAGCGCTAGCCTTCGTTTCCAGATGCCAGAATTTAGAGTCGCCTCACAATACGACACCGTTTGCAAATCGGTCCAACGATGGTGGCTTTTATTACACACCCGCCAATGGAGGTGAGTCCATGGCTGGAACGGATGAGGCTACAGGGGCGCTGAGATCGTATGCTTCGATGTCCTACGCGGGCCTAAAGAGTATGATTTATGCTGGTGTTGACAAATCCGATGTTCGCGTCAAAGCCGTTACCGATTTCTTGAGAAAGAATTATTCAGTCTCCTCTAATCCAGGAATGGGAGACACGGGGCTCTATTATTACCATCACACGATGGCCAAGGCACTTTCGGCCGTTGGTGAAGCGGAATTCGAAACGGTCAACGGAAAGCGAAATTGGAAAAAGGACTTGAGCCAACAACTGAAAGCTTCACAGCAAGATGATGGCTCATGGTTAAATTCCAATCCTCGATGGATGGAAGGTGACCCAAACTTGGTAACGGGCTACGTGCTTCTTGCGCTTTCTTATGTTAAGTAAAATGCTGGAGAGCCGGTAAGGCATCGAAGTAGTCTAATTGTCGTTTTTCCATTCGTGCTTTTGCCTCATAATCAAACGAAAAAAGGCCGTGATTCCGATCGCGGCCTTTTTTGTCTCTGACTATCAACACGGTTTGAGTATCAACCGGAAAACGATTCTATAATCCGATCAAACCAACATACTCTAAGGAGTTTGCCTGGTCGTTCTCCAGGGGTTGCAGTTGCTCGCGTTCGACAGCTGCATCGTGAGATTGTTGCTTGAACGGAGTACCTACTAGTATCGGATAATCAGATCCGCTGTAATCCGATTGTCCAGAACACCTCTTCGTTCGGTAAGAGGGAATTCGAATGCAACACCAGCTTCAATGTTGCTGCGTGGTTTGATCTTCAAACCGTATGCATTGGTTACGATATCGTTACCTATGATGCCGGGCGAACCAAGATTGAACAAGTCACCACCTTCGATAGGCAATCCGAATGCTGTTCCATTATTGTTGTAGTGGAACCAATTGAATTCGGTGAACGCATAGACGCTCGTACCTGTGAACCGATAGTCGAAGTGATTCGACCAGAACCAGAAAGAGTTTTCTGTGTTTTCGTCAATCGCCTGCACTAGACCCACGGTGCTCAACCAGTGAGACTGGGTCCCAACTCGCGTGCCACCCGATAGGAAAAAGTCAAATACGCCATCACCGTTTCCTTGAAGAGCGGCTCTTGACCCACTCGGTGCCTCAAAGCTCACGCCTGCCGAGAGCAGTCTTCCCGCGTTCGGATCGCGATACAAACTGTATTTAAGACCTGCTCCGATATCTCCCCATCCATCTTGTAAAATCGGGCTGCTCGAATCAATAAAACCATCTTTGGTTGCGATCAAAGATAGACGTTCCGTTAGTCGAGCTCGTACTTGTAACGCGTAAACTTGAGCGTTGCCGAGCCCCAGTGGAAGTTTATGGTCAATAAATATCGCTCGTACCTCGGATAATTGTCGAGGATCTTCAAAGTAAACTGGATTGGTCATCGGGCTTATAAAGTCATTAAAGCAATGCTCTGACTTCTTGATAAGACCGAACCCTAGCAATCCTGGGTCGTATAATGATAGGCCGTCGCAGGACGATACATCATCACAGCCACCAAAATTCCATTTGCTGTCATCGCATATCGAAGCGGAAGAACAGTTGCCTGTTTCACATGAGGCAAACTGAATGCTGTCGTTCGCCGGCAGCGTCCCTGTAGAGAGGCAAGACAAGAAGCTTGCCATAAAAAATTTTCGTAACATCCTTGTTTCCTTCGTATCAGAAAATTGAACCGAATCGGTGTCATCGTTATCGGAAGCAACTGTATCTGGTCTGAGCGAGGCTGTGTGGAAGCATTGAAAAAGGTTAGGTCTACGGCAAAGATATTCAATAGAATCGATACTGCCTAACGTCATGTCTCACACGCGACGGTGATAGCCCATATTGTTGTGCAAGAATGTCACAACAGTAGACAAAGCAGTCATATCGTATTACTAGTTAAAACGACCATTCGTGAATCGACCATGCTGTGCCAGTGTGTTACAGTTGCCTCTTGTTTGACCTTATCTTGTGGTGAACGACCTGTTGCGCCGATGATCGATGGCTTAACGCGAACAAATAGTGAAGTGATTGGGGATTGAGTCACATCTCGCGAGTGATCGACGATCTTAAATTTGCACGCATCTCATATCGAAGAGATAAAGATTACAGTGTATTGGATGCAATGCTTCTCGTTTTGGTTTATTGTTGGGCTTGATATGAAACTGTTTTGTAGTTTTTTGATGGTTCGTTTCTCTTGCTTTGTGATTAATACTGGGCTTAGTTGATATAAGGGTTGCAAAGGACCGGTTGCTACCAATCCCTAAGTTGGTTTACCTTCACTGGAGGAGTATCGAAAGCTATTGAAAAAAGCCTGTTTTCCCAAGAAGTAAAGATGGGACAGGTTACGGGAAGCCATCCAGAAAAACCCTGAGCAATCTAGAAAAGTACGTGCTCAGATCATATGCTATTGCTTGGAGAATTTAGGATCTGAGGTAATCGTAAAATCATGGTAGGAGACAGAGTATGAGATATGCGGCGTTTTTGGGTGTGTTAGTTGGATTGGTAAGCGTTGGCTGTAAACCTGCTGAGGATCGAGAGCGGGATCGTTTAGCCAGAGAGAGTGAAGCTGCAACGTCGGAGTCTCAGACGCTTGCAGAACCAAAAATTGCTGGCGTCGGTGTCGGGAAGCAGGGGCAAGGATTAGGAGATGTTAGCTCGGCCAATCCTGCGAATTTTGTTGCTGCTCCAGCGAAAGCGTATTTTCAAATCAAAGAACGTATCGTCTTCGAACAGCTTATTCCGAAAGTGATGCAGCTGTATCAAGCGACCAATGGCCACCTACCAAAGACCCATGAAGCCTACATGAAAGAGCTGGAGACAAACCGGATAAAGTTACCTGAGTTACCTGAGGGGCAAGTGTACCGCTATCGACCGGAAGAGGGTGAATTGTACGTTGAGCCAGTCGCGCAGCAACCGGGGCAGTAGTTTTGGCGTCGACGTTTGTTCTTTCTAATCCCACTAGGATTGATTTATGAGATTTGATGGAATTATTTTTGATTTGGATGGAACGTTGCTGGATTCGATTGAAGACATTGGGACAGCAGCTAATCGGGTTCTCGAGGGATTGGGAAGGCCGACCCACGCCATTTCCGCCTACCAGTATTTGGTCGGAGATGGTGTTTCGGTACTTTTTCAGAGGGCGTTGCCTGAAACGATAGAGAACCACGATTTAATGTCTCAATGCATCGAACTGTTTGAGACTGCATATAGTGCAGAGTGGAACAAACGTTCCAAACCTTACGATGGGATCCCTGTTTTGCTTAATTCTTTGGTTGAGTCACGGCTACGTGTCGGGGTTCTTTCCAACAAACCAGAGGAATTTACCAAGCGATGTTCAACTTATTTCTTTCCGGATATTCCGTTTGATTTGGTTGTAGGGCATTCGGTTAAGTTTCCGAGGAAACCGGATCCCTCTAGCGCACGTTGGATGGCGGAGCAATGGGAGGTTGATTCAAATCGTATCGCTTATGTGGGTGATACTAACACGGATATGAAAACTGCAGTTGGGGCTGGCTTTTTTGCGATTGGAGTCACGTGGGGTTTCCGCCCCGAGAGTGAATTACGCGAACACGGTGCGATGCAACTTGTTCATTCAGCCCGAGAGCTTCAAGAGTTTCTCTTCGGCGACTGAACGAACCAATTTACGATTGGGTTGCTCCTTGGCAGTTAGGTTAAAGATCAAGCCTTCGGATGAGATGATTCTAAGGTCTTGATAACTGGCATGGAAATCGCATTGGATTTCGCATTGTGATTTCCAACAAAGTCAGCAAATCCCATGAAACCTACGATTGCCCCAGGTCGACCTGGCGACCAAGGAAAACAAGAAGACTTCGAATCTACGAAGAAGCGAATTCATCAAAGGCTTGTCGATAAACTCGACTTGTCCCGCGTTGGGGATTTAAAGGGGGAGTCTTTCCGCCGGGAAATTCGCGCGGTAATCGAGCATCTTTGTGACTCGGAAAAAACACACCTCAATCGATCGGAACGCGATCGGCTCATCGACGAAGTACTGGATGAAACGCTCGGCTTAGGACCTCTCGAGTTTTTGCTTAAGGATTCTTCCATAAGCGATATTCTTATCAATGGACCCAAGAATATCTTCGTAGAACGTCGAGGAAAGCTCGAAAAGACCACGGTAGAGTTTCGTGATAACTCCCACTTGATGCAAATCATCGATCGCATCGTATCCAAGGTCGGACGACGTGTTGATGAAACTTGCCCGATGGTCGATGCCCGACTCGAGGATGGTTCTCGGGTCAACGCGATTATCCCTCCTCTGGCTCTCGATGGGGCAGCGGTATCTATTCGACGATTCGGATCTAACCCTCTCAAGTTGGAGGGGTTGCTCAATTACAAAGCGTTCACCCCCGAGATGGTTATGCTTCTCGAGGGATGCATCAAGGCACGTTTGAATATCATCATCAGTGGTGGTACGGGCTCTGGAAAAACGACATTGTTGAACACGCTCAGTAGTTTCATTCAGAACGATCAACGAATCGTGACGATCGAAGATGCTGCCGAACTTCAATTACAACAGGAGCACGTCGTAAGACTGGAAACTCGTCCTGCAAACATAGAGGGAACAGGTGCCGTAACGGCGACCGACCTTGTTAAGAACGCATTGCGGATGAGACCAGAGCGAATCATCATCGGTGAGTGTCGAGGTGGCGAAACTCTAGATATGTTGCAAGCGATGAATACTGGTCACGATGGCTCGATGACCACGGTCCACTCCAACTCGCCTCGGGATGCCATTGCGCGTTTGGAGACCCTGGTTATGATGTCTGGATTCGAGTTACCTGTTAAAGCCATTCGCCAACAGATTGCAGGAGCCGTTGACCTTATCATTCAAGCGAACCGACTGCAGGGAGGTCCGAGACGGGTAATGAATATCACGGAGGTCCAAGGCATGGAACAAGACACCGTTGTTCTTCAGGATATCTATCGATATGTACAGGATGGCGTTGACGAAGCGGGCAAAGCAACCGGCTACTTTGAGGCCAGCGGCGTAAGACCATCATTTATGCCACGTCTTGAAGCGGCGGGTATTCGTTTACCTGCAAGCGCTTTCCGTCAAAGAGTAATGATGCGAGCATAAACACATGATACTAGTCATTATCCTCGCTGCTTCGATCGGTATTTGCGTGGCTGCCATCATCGGTGCGGTCGCGTTTGCCATGCAGGGCGACGAAGAGTCGATTGCTGAAAGTCGTCTTCGTTCCTTGACGAAATCATCATCAGCAGACCTCGAAGAGCAAGAGCTACGTCTGAGGAACCCGCTTGAGGGCAAAACGACATTGCTCGATGATGCAATGACACGCATGTTCGATGTGAAATCCATGATTGATCAATCGGGTATGAAGCTTACTGTGTCCCAGCTCTCTCTGTTATGCGTGGGTCTAGGTCTTGCGACTACTGTGGGGTTGGCGATGGCTCCAATTCCTATCGCGCTGGCACCGGTAGGAGGCTTGGCAATTTTCTTCCTTCCTATACTATTCATTCAGTTCAAACGAAAAAAACGTATCGCACGATTTAGCTCGCAATTGCCCGACGTTTTGGAAATGCTCAGTCGTTCACTAAGAGCTGGCCATTCTTTGGCTGCTGGGATCGGTTTGGTTTCGGAAGAAATGCAGGACCCGATTGCAAGCGAATTCAGACGAGCATTCGAAGAGCAGAAACTTGGCGTTTCGCTAGAAGCTTCTCTGCTAGGAATGACCCAGCGAGTTCCTAATTTGGACCTGAGATTCTTCGCAACTGCGGTTATCTTGCAACGTACGACAGGTGGCGACTTGGCGGAGATTCTCGACAAGATCGGACGCTTGGTTCGTTCAAGATTCAGGCTAGCGGGGCAGATCCAGGCATTGACTGGTGAAGGTCGATTATCTGGTGTTGTGCTTTTGGCTCTGCCACCTGGATTGTTTCTCGTGATGTTGTTTTTGAACTACGATTACATCACGAAACTTTTTACCGATCCGATGGGGCAGCGGCTTCTGGGCTTAGCGATTGTCATGCAATTGATGGGCGCGTTTGTCATACGAAAAATTATTGATATCAAGGTCTAGGGCTTGAGTTTACTGACTATGAACCAATTGATTAGCATCGCTTTTCTAGACCGTAACCTCTTGATCATAGGGGCAGTTTTTCTAGGTGTAGGAGCTTTCGTATGGTTGCTAATGGATTTCTTTTCGGCAGATAAACGTGTTGTCGCAGAAGATCGTCTGGATCGCTTGAACGACCTGAAACGCAAGAATACAGAGAGGGTCGACACCAGCGGGCAAATGGACCGATTTACGAATGTCCTTGAGCAAGCGTCACCCTCTCTCTCGAAGTACCTTGAGCCGAAAACGACCGTTGAGCGAGATAAGCTAACTCAGCGACTGTCCGAAGCTGGCTACCGAACAGAAGCAGCTCCTGCGATGTTTCTGTCAATCAAAGTAATCGCAGGTATAACAGGATTTGTTTTGGGGGGTGGGGTGTCCGTCATTCTGTACGGACTCAACACTGGGGTGCTTCTCAAAGCATTTTTGGGTGGCGGTATATTGTTTTTCCTTCCCGAATTCGTACTTGATTTTCTGGCAAAGAAAAGAAGACAGGCGATTACTCTCGCTCTGCCAGACTGTTTGGACTTGTTGGTTGTTAGCGTTGAGGCTGGACTTGGACTCGACCAAGCGATGAGAAAGGTCGCCGAGGAAATGGCAGTTTCTTATCCCATTCTTACGGAGGAAATTCAGCTCTGCACTTTGCATCTCCAAATGGGTAAGGTACGCGCGGAGGTCTTGCAAGAACTCGGCAGTAGGACCGGTGTGGAAGATTTGCGTACATTGGCTTCCCTTCTCATCCAAGCGGACAAGTTTGGGTCCGGTGTTGCTCAAGCACTTAGAGTTCAGAGCGACTCGATGAGAATAAAGCGGCAGCAAATCGCAGAAGAGAAGGCCGCCAAAACAGCAGTAAAGCTTATCTTTCCTTTGGTTATCTTTATCTTCCCAGGCGTGTTCGTGGTCTTAGTAGGGCCTGCGGCCATCCAAATGGCGCGAGAGATGTTGCCTGCAATGGCTGGACAGCGTTAGCGAAACGGTGACTGGGCCGGTTGCCATTGTGCCGCTTGTCTGGTTTGGTAAATGGGTAGGTAACGATAATAGACCTCAAGACTCAGGCAGGCTAGAGTGGTCGTATAGATTCTCCCTCCGTAGGGGCCCCAGACGCAGGTGGGATTCCACGAACCACGCTCTTGGCCTGAGGGGATTTGGCTAGAGACCAGTTTGGTTTTCATGGAATTGTTCCAGCGATTCCAAGACGTATCACCCTCCGGTGATCCTTTCATTTGAAACATCGCCAGTGTCGCATAGTACCAATAGTAGAAGTTATCTTCTCTCTCTCCAGGTAACTGAGACAGAATCATTCGTTGAGCTTCCCACTGAGACGCAACACTAGATGGGACGCCCAGCAACAGCCTCGATGCCATTGCTTCTGCTGTCATGGAAGCACTTGGAGTATCCATAGCTCCATTGTTAGTGCGAGGACGATAGGTCGCTAGTCCACCATCACGACCGGTTGCTACCGAATCAAGAAAGCGTTGCATTAAACGGCGGCGATACTCGTCCAGAACAATGGCCTCGCCACCAGCGGCACTCTTAAGAAACATAGCTTGCCAGCCGAACTGGCTTGTGTCTCCTGGATCGTTGGTTGGGAATTCATACCTCCAGCCGCCCGATTGAGGGTTCATAGCTTTAAGCGAATAATCGGCGGCTCGCTGAACGACAGGGACGAGTGCTGGATCCTTAGTTATGGCGTAGGCTTCAGCGATCGCCAGAGCCGCCATTCCGTGACTATACATTCGCGCGAATCGAACCACTTCTTCGCGACCGTTTTGATCATGTCCCGATAAATCTCCAGACGATTTCTGCTGGGCCATCAGATACCGCAACCCAGATGCCACCGTGCTGGAGTATTGTCCCTCCATGTGATGATGACCGGCGCCGAGGAAGGCTAAAATCGCCAAGCCTGTCATGGCTGTGTTCGCGCGCGCGCCCGCATTTTGTCTTCGTTCGCCATCCGGCCCTAGTCGGTTGATCATCGATGGATTACCCCCACCATGCTGAGCAGCATACCAGCCTCCATCGGATGATTGCACGCGGGCTAGCCACTCTAACGCGAGTTGAACGGAAGCTTCGGTGGATTCATCACCTCCCCCTGCGCGAACTATTTCCATTCGGTTGATCGCGAATCGGTTTTGGTAAGAGGATGCTTGGGAGGCGGTCGGTGGAGGGGGCGATACAACGTTCTGTCGGGTGGGAGTTTGCGTGGTCAAAACTGGTTCTAGCGACGATTGGAAATCGGACTGCTGGGGCAAAACGGGAAGGGATGAGGATGGTTGAGAATTATTGGGGATTGAGACTTGAGAAGCGATGAAATGCTTTAACGATTGGTCATCAATTGGTATCGAATCGGGGGTGACTGCAAGGTCTAACGGCTGGTTCGGTGCAGCATTCCGTTTGGGCTCTAGAGTGGGAGGCGGAATTGGTAAGATTTCCTCATCACTTTGGAGTGGAATTGGTGATTCCCAAGGCTTCACGGAATCGACTGTCTCGCTAGCTTCAGGTGATTCTTCTGAAGCCGTGTCAGATTCTATTTCTGGTTCAGTAGGAGGTGGCTCTTGCGAGTCGGTGGTGGCGTTTTGCATCGTCACGTGCATGGAAAGGGTCTTCTGGCCACCTAAAGAACCGCCCCCCGTGCCAGGCATGTTGACACGGGTACCGTAAGCGTACATCAGAAGCCAAATGTGAGCCAAAAATGCAATAGCTACACATTTCGAAAGTGGCTTTTGTTGGCCCCATTTGGTCCACGAGGCGATTAGCAAAGCTATGGCCACAACAGCCAATAGCACACCTAGCACGATAGCCCAGCCACGACTTCCTAGCAGGCTCATAACTCCAACAACGTGGCTGGATTTGAACACTGCGAGGTAACTAGAGAACCAGAATGTCTCCATTGTTTATCGCCGAGTGGCGCCTGACATTTGGTACTCGGCATTGCATAGCTCCAGATTGGTAATTCCGGATTTCCGAATAGCATCGAGGGCGATGCTTACCGATTGGTAGCTACAGTCACCATCAGCTTTGAATTGTACCTTTAGATCTGGATAGTTTGCACGCTGGTTAGCCAGCACTTGGGACAACTCTTGGATAGAGAGTTTTTGATTGTCGTACACAACTGAGTTGTCGGTTCTTAGTACAACAATCTTGCCCTTTGGAGCATTCAATATTGCTCCACCGTTTGCGATTTTGGGCAGATTAACTTCAATGCTACCTTCCGATTCCGAGAATCGCGTTCCCACCATAAAGAAAATGATCAGCAGGAACAAAACATCAATCATGCTTGTAAGATTGATTGCGGCTGGTTCTTCTTGGCTTACTTTTAGTGGCATAACTTACCTCTAATCCTAAGCGGCTTTGCGACTGCGGGATCGGGAGCGACTCGATTCGTTTTCCGACAAGCTTTCGGCGCAAATGGTGTCCACCAATTGCTGGGCATGTCTATCCATCTCCATGACCAACCGATCTGTATGTCCGAGAAAGTACATGTACATGAGATAGGCAGGAATTGCGACCAGAAGACCTGCTGCTGTTGTAAGGAGCGCTTCGCTGATTCCACCTGCTAACATCTCCGGGCGACCCATTGCCTGCGCCCCTGAAATATCGTTGAAAGATTGGATCATTCCCAATACGGTACCCAGTAATCCCAATAGAGGGGCAACATTGCTTATGGCATTTAGCAGTCGCATGTGCCGCCTTAGATGATTGGTTTCCCGTTCACCTGCGTCCAGTACGGCCTGTTCGACTTCGACGGAAGGTCTGCCGTAACGTTTAAGTGCTGCGACTAGGATTGAGGCAATGGCACTCGGGTTGCGCTCGCAAAGTTCTAGAGCTTCATCTCGATCAATTTGTTGTTGTTGAAGCTGCTCGATCAGTCGTTTCACAAAAGGGCGAGGAATTACTCGACCAGTTCTAAGGTTGATCAAACGTTCAAATGAGAACACTGTTAGAACAAACGAGCATATAGCAATCGGATACATCATGATTCCGCCATCATGAAATATCTGCAGTAGATTTCGGACCGGGATTTTGCCCTCTTCCGATGTTGCTTCAGCGGTGCTTGGTGCAGCGTTACCTGAGACCGAATTAGGGTTTGCTGCTAGACGCAAATCGGGCTGGGATGGAACGCCACTGTTGATCCCCGAGTTGTTGATTGCCGCACCAGAGTTAAAAACTCTATTATTTTGTGGCTGTTGGAACGAGCCTGGTTGTGGTTGCTGATATCCACCCTGGCCCGTCGGCGGATACTGCGACATGGCATTAGAGCTGAACGTGAACAGCAATCCATATATTGCAATAGCAGCGATGGTGGGGTGAGTGACACGACCGATCGCGATGGATTGTTTTTCGGATTTCGTACCACTCATCGTTTCGTCCCTGAACCGATTCGTTCGACCTGTTTGGTGAAAAAGGATATGCCAGACAATCTTGTCCGAGCTGTTTGGGCGAAGGGTGATTCGGAATACTCCGCAACGACCTTTTCGTAATGATCCTTCGCTTCTTGGAATCGATTTAATTGTTCAGCGCACAATCCTTTTTGAACAATGCTAGCAGCACACCAAAACGATTCATTCGGGAATTGAAGAACCTCCCCATAGGCTTGACTGGCTTCTTCGTAGCGCTGTTGCATCATGTAGGTCTCCCCGATCATCCATGCTGCTCTAGCAGCCAAGACGGAAGATTGGTTCGGTGTAGTACCAATTCCGCTCTCCGCTGGCTGAACAATTGCATGAAGTAACGCGCGGGCTGAATCAAATTCAGCTCGCGCAATAAGGCAACGCGCTAATAGGTAATCGACCTCCGTGCGCCGGTTCCATTCGGGAAAATCGTTACGAATCGCGGAAACGATAATCTCTGCTTGCTCCCACTTCTCCTGGTGTGCTAGCAATTCGGCTTTCCACATTCGAATTCGGGGGGGGATGTTCTTCGGAAGAGCTGATTGTTCATTCGCCTTGGTCAGACACTCTACATGACTCGATATCTTGTCCCAAGCTTCGGCGCGATAGTGTGCCTGAGCTAGATCCATGTGAATGTTTATATTCAGCTCGTTGGAAAGGGTGGGTTCTTCGAGCAAGGAATCAAGCAGCGAAATTCCCTCTGTTGTTTGCCCAAGTTCTATTTTAGCTCTGCCGTTAAGGTACAACGCATAGGTCCCCCATTGATCGATGGCTCCGAGTTCGATTGCTGCGAGTGTTAGCTCTTGAACCTGTTGCCAGTCTTTTTGGTTTGCTGCTTGATAGGCCAGTTGAACCCTCGCTTGGATGGATTGCGAGTGATTGGGAAAGGCCCGTACCAATTCCGCATAGATCTGGTTCGCCTGTTGAGGTAGCCCTGATTCCCAAAGGCTCGACGCAAGTTCTGTGAGCACTTCTGGCTCGACTTTGCCTTGCATGCTAGCAATCAACGCTTCTTCCCAAAACGTCGTCGATGAAACAGAGTTGTCAGACTTTTTCTTAAGGATGCGAGATTCAATAATTCTAGCTATTACGCGTTGTTCGTTAGACAGATTATCTTTGGAAATGCTTTGAATACACTCGCTCGCTAAATTTGGATCATCTAGTTCGATCATGACCCGCGCCTTGGCCAAGAGAACCTTTGTTATCAACTGGTTATCGCTCCCTGCAGACGCAATCGCTTTGTTTAGGAATGTGAGCGCCGTTTTAGGGTCCTTTAAATGGATTGCGTGCAATTTGCCCAATTCATAATGAATTCGGGGGGCATCTAATCCAGTTCCGTCTGATTCCTCAAGCGATTGGGTTAGATAGTTCTTTGCTGTTTCGAGGCGATTCTGCGAGACTTCCCAATTACTCAATACGATTTGTGCAGATTGTATCCAATGGGACCAGGATGGAGATGCTACTTGCGAGCCGCTTTGTTTCACTCGTTGCTCGTGTGATTTAGCCAATAGAAGCCATGCCTCGATCCGTTTGGCTGACGCCTCGTTTTGCTCGAGATTCCAAGCCGATATGGACGCGAAGTACTCGCACTGCACGCAGAGTTCGGTTCCTTTGCAACGAGCAGCCACCTTTTCGTATAGCAGTCGAGCTTCTCGAAAGTTCCCTGCCATAAACATTTGATTGGCAGATGCGAACCACTCTGGAATTGATTTATTGTCTGAGTCGAAAGCGGGTGAGTTCGTACCAGCTTGAGGTGATGCAAAAGCTAGATCAATGCGTACGGCACCTGAACCCACCATTAGGCCAACGAAAAGCTGGCCAAAGATAAAGATCATTGATTGCAAAGTACAACAGTTTTCGAGTCGAAACGCCCGCACGTCTTCGATTCCAATTTAGAGTAATCGCCAGGATTCCGAGTAACCCAAAAGATCCAGACAAACTCGTAGGACACTTACCCTGAGTCTCGGTAGAGTCTTTACTCGAAAAGTCCTTTGCGATGCAAGTCCCCCGTTTGAAATTGCCACATAAATTGTCTCATGAAGTGGATTAAGTCAGGTGATATTGACCTGGATAGTCAGAATCTTGTATCCCGCGCAGGGCGTATTGTTAACTAGCGATTTTTTACGAGTTCCATTCCATAGGTTCGGCTGAGTTGCAGCGCAATCGGAGGGGTGGATTATCTCTGGAGTATGGTCGGATCATGAGTTTCATCAAAGAGTTTAAAGAGTTTGCGATGCGAGGAAACGTGATCGATCTCGCAGTCGGAGTTGTTATCGGGGGGGCATTCGGAAAGATAGTAAGTTCTCTCGTGGAAAAAATCATCGTTCCCTTGACTGGTTTTCTTACTCAAGGAAAAAGTGTTGCGGATTTGTCGTATACGATTCCTTTGCCGGAAGCCTTGAAAGAGAACTTCAAGCCTGCAACCATCGGTTACGGTGCTTTCTTGCAAGCTACTCTAGATTTTATCATCGTTGCATTCGCCATATTTCTGATGGTTAAGCTGCTGAACACCTTGAAAAATAAACAAGAAAATGCACCGGTGGCTCCAGCACCTACGTCCGAGGATGTGTTATTGCTCAGAGAGATTCGCGATTCATTGGCTAAAGCGGCACCGCGACGGGCTGAATAATCGCGGCATTAAGGACGAGTTTTAATGCTACTTGGCTTACTATTGGGCAGAGTATTGGTTGAGTGGTAAGTGTCTGTAGTATGTTTCCAAGCAGAAGATGGAAAAACATGTAGCGTAGAGTCGACCTCCGCCACCGTCGTGGGGGTCGCCTGATGCATCCCAGCTGCCTTTGTTAGGGCCTGATTGCTCCTGCATGGAGGGAAGATGTGCCTTCATTGACTCGTTCCACTGTTTCCAGTAGTTGCCACCGACATGATGCAGCGCGGTTGTCGCATAGTACCAATAATAGTACGAGATTCTGTCTTTGTCGCGGTTTATTAGATTTTCACACAGATACTCTGAGCCTGAAACAATACGGCCATCGCTGGCTTTCCAGCCCAAGTACATTCGACAAAGCATTCCCTCGGCGGTCATTGCGGGAGACGCTTTGGAGTAAGGCATATATGAGTAGGCCTCGCCATATGGGTCAGGATCGGTCTGGTTTCGTTTCTTTTGTACTTTATTGAGAAAGTTTTGCACTCGATCGAGTTTGTCGCTATCGACAATGAGCCCAGCCATACGGGCGCTCATCAGGGCCATGACATACCACCCCGTAACGCTCATGTCGCCTGGTTCACGTGGGTTGTATCTCCAACCGCCGTCGTCTGCCTGGGCTCGCTGTGCGTAGCGAATAGCTCGCATTGCGACCGGTTCGAGTAAGGGATCGTTTGTTAGTCCATATAGTTCGCAGATCGCAATCGTGCATTGAGCTTGGGAGTATGTTCTTTGGTTTCCTATGGCTTTCTTTGCAAAGAACCCTTCATCGTCTTGAATGCTGAGTAGGAAGCTCATTCCGTTTTTTACATTTTTGGAATACTGAGAGTCCGATTTGTGCGTGTGGCCAGCACCCAGGAATGCCAGCATGGCCATAGCAGTCGCGGCAGATTCGTTTTCCGTAGTCGCGCCGCCCTTGTAAGGGCCAACAAGAGACCATGATCCATTGCTTCTTTGATGTCGTGCGAGCCACTCTAGGCCGGCAGCCACGGCGTCTTCAGTCCCTTTGGTTCCACCATATGCTTTAAGAAGGGTCTCCTTCATAAGCCCTGAGCGACCGATAAGACCGCTCTTTATGGAAACTTCGGCACTAGACAGATCTACAGTTGGTACGACTGAGGGGACGTCGATCTCTTCGATTTCGATCTTGGATAGTTCTTCGACGTTTGGAATCTCCATTTCGGAGTCCGATTCCATCGGGCTGAGTTCGTAGGAAGAGAGATCTTCGGTTCCCTCCGAGAATGAATCGCTTGATAGGAGGTTTATCGCGTTTCCGATTTTCTCGCTTAGCGGGACGATAGCGAGCAGTAGGATGATTGCCAAATGAACGATCATGCTTACTAGCCATGAGGGGGTTTCTCGCCAAGCTAGGCGTTCAAGCAGTGATCGTTCTCCGAGCTCGCCGTCACCGTCCAATTCCGATGCGGGAGAAGCGGCATTGTCCGTTGACGACAAATCATTAGATACAGGAGGGAGATGCGATTGTTTCGGAGGCTTCGCAGTTTGAGCGACAGGCGGGGGTATCGCAACGGGAGGGGCGATGGCGGGTGCTGTTGCTGATTGATTTAAGAGTTCTGCTGACTTCGTAGTTCGAGGTGGCGGGGGGGGGCCTTTTTTGGGAGTGTCGTTCAACACGTTTTTGAAGCTCCACACCAGGCAGCAGGAAAAGGGATAAAGGAAACAGATAATTCAACCCGAAACCAGGCCTAAAGTCGAGCCCCTCGCAAGCAGCAGCGGTACTTAGAACGATTCATTCTCAAGTGACTGTAGCAAAGGATCCGGTCGGGATTTGTCAGGAATGACCTGAGTGACGCTAACTTTGTTCTTTTTCAGTTCTTCAATCTGGTTGGCCATCTTCTGAAGCAATGTTGCAATTTCGTTGCCGGCGGCTTCGCCAAGATGGACACTTAGGGCTTTTCGTGCACTGTAGGAAAGTCCCAGATCGTCGTTCTTCATTTTGTTCGCCATCGTTTTCGAGTGAGGGAAGCTAGACTGAAGTCGCGTATTTTTACTCGACTGTCACGCTCTTTGCCAAATTTCTTGGTTTGTCGACGTCGCAACCTCGCATGACAGCGATGTGGTATGCCAACAGTTGCAAGGGGATCGAAGTGACAATAGGCTGTAGGAAGTCTTCAACGTAGGGTACTTCAATAAAGTCGTCAACGAGTGTATTGAGCGATTTGTCTCGCTCGTTGACTACCGCGATGACAGGGCCACCTCTGGCTTTCACTTCTTGCAGATTGCTCATCACTTTATCATATATCGTCGACTTGGAGAGAATGAACACAGACGGAGTGTGGGCATCAACAAGGGCGATCGGACCATGCTTCATTTCGGCAGAGGGGTAGCCCTCTGCGTGGATGTAGCTGATTTCCTTGAGTTTCAGGGCACCCTCGAGGGCGGTTGGGAAGTTGTAATGTCTGCCTAGGTACAGAAAGTTGGTGCAGTCTTTATACTTGGCCGCGATTTCTTTTACTTGGCCATCACACTTCAAGGCTTCTTCAACGGCTTCCGGGAGAGCCTCAAGTTGGTTGATGATTCGCTGACCAGCTTCGTAACTTAGGTGTCGCAATCGTCCAAAATAAAGTGCCAGCATCGACAAGACGCACACTTGAGACGTAAACGCTTTGGTCGAGGCAACACCGATTTCTGGACCCGCGTGAAGATAAATTCCGCCATCCGCTTCTTGAGCGATGCTGCTTCCGATCACGTTGCAAACGGCGAGGGTGTGGTGACCTTTTCGTTTCATTTCGCGAAGGGCGGCTAACGTGTCTGCCGTTTCGCCACTTTGCGTAATCCCGAAGACTAGTGTGTTGTTGTCGACTGGTGGGTTGCGATATCGAAGCTCACTTGCATATTCCACTTCGACGGGAAGCCTAGCGAATTCTTCGATGAGGTATTCGCCGATGAGGGCGGAGTGCCAACTGGTGCCACAAGCTGTTAATATTAATCGATTGACACCTTGCAATTGAGACGGGGTTAAGTTTAGTCCACCAAACTTTGCTGTCGCACTTTCGCGATCTAATCTTCCCCTCATCGCATTTCTCAATGCAGTTGGCTGCTCATGAATTTCTTTGAGCATGTAATGCTGGTAGCCCTCTGTTGATACATCTTGTTCTGTTTTTTCGAGGACTCGTACTTCTGGTCTCACTCGACCTTGTTCACGATGTCGGACCTGGATGGAGTCGTTGGTAACAATTGCGAGTTGGTGGTCTGCTAGGTATATGATTCGTTCTGTGTGTCCAACCAGGGGAGATGTATCACTAGCAATAAACTGTTCCCCTTTGCCCACGCCGATTACGAGTGGGCTACCGCAGCGAGCAGCGATTAATAGATCGGGGCGATCTCGAAACATAATAACGAGTCCGTACGTGCCTCTTAGTTGGTCTAGAGATAGTCTTACGGCTTCAAAGTAAATGCTGTTCGGTCCATCACTCTTTTCTTTCCGATTCTCAAGAGGCAATTCCATCAATTGTTGAAGGTAGTCGGCGATTAGATGAGATATTGCTTCGGTGTCCGTATCGGACTTGAAGACGTATCCCTTTTCTGTCAACTGATCTTTAATGGTTTGGTAGTTTTCGATAACCCCGTTGTGAACAATTGCCACCAAGCCAGAGCCACCGAGATGTGGGTGCGCGTTTGAGACGGTCGCAGGTCCGTGAGTAGCCCAGCGGGTATGACCGATACCTATTGAGCCATCGATTGGATTTCGGTCGAGGGTTTCTGCCAGTTGGTCGATCCTGCCTACAGCGCGGCCTAATTGAAAGGATCCGTTCGAAGCCATTGTGGCTATGCCAGCGCTATCGTAGCCGCGATACTCGAGTCGTCTTAAGCCTGACACGAGAAATGGTGTAGCATTATTTTTTCCGACATAAGCAACAATACCGCACATTGCAAACGACCTATTTCGCTTTGAACCAGTAGAAATACGACATGTCAAATCTGAGCAGGTGGCAACCGCATTCTTTTGCGCATCCCTTGATGAACATCGCCACACAGTACCCGTAATAGTTTATGACGAGAGTAAAAAGCCTACGTTACCCCTAAAGATTTGACGGTAACAACAATTAAGATTCAATGGTTCCGACATGAAAATGGCAACAAAGTCGGCGCAATTAATACACGCCTAATGCTCGGTAGGCCCGGATGAGAGGGGTAGTCGCTACAAAAACATGTTGTGCGAAATGCATCGAGCTTTCCGGGTTCAACGGCCTTTAGCTTTAGTTGGACCCCAGGATTGTGAGAATTGTTACGATCGGAATTGTTTTTTAGGGTGACGCAAAAAAAAACGATACGAAAACGTCTCTAACCATGTTTCCCCAGAGTTTTTCGACCTAGTCTTCAAACGTACTGTCGTTCCAGTTTGACTTACAATCCTAACCGAACTCTGGTTGGCTCGGGCTCAAATGACGACTTCTGGCAGGCAATCAGAAAGAACTCGGACATTTCGTTGTGGCTCTGCGTTTCGTCGTGGTGCTGCTGCCGTAGAGGCTGTCATCGCGTTTCCAGTTGTTGTGTTTGTTGTTTTCAGTTCCATCGAACTCGCTAACGGTGTGTTCATGAAACAATCGTTTGCTATTGCGGCATGCAAAGATGCTAGAGAAGCTAGCCGGCCAGATCGAACGCAGGCTCAAGCAAGAAGTAGAATCCGAGAAGTTCTTAGCAACAAAGGAGTAGACAACGAAACGGTGACCTTTACTTCTGAGATTACGGCAGATACTCCTTGAGGCACCAAAATTAATGTCAGAGTACATGCGCCGGTCTCAACCGATTCAATAAATCCGTGCAAGCTTCTAATCAATCGTACGTAAGAGCAATCCGTTGTCATGTTTCGTTTGTAGGTCTGAGGGGGATATTCTAAGAAAGCAAATCACCGACTTACAAATTCGTTCTGTTTAGCTGATGGTAAGTTTTCGGCTAACCATAAACGAGGCGAGCGGATCTCGGCAAGAGAATACAAAATTGTCTCGCGACCGGCGAGGGGCGGCCTCAATTCTGATGGTCGCTATGCTTGGCGTCTTCCTGGTGATGGCGGCCATTACTTTGGACTACGCGTACATTCAGCTTATTCGAACGGAATTGAGGGCCGCGACGGATGCTTCCGCCAAAGCAGGCGCGGAAGCTCTCTAGAACAGATGGGCCGTGCTCACGCGTGCTGTTGGTGATTTTTACGATGAAGTGAAAGATTTTATCCCGCCTCCAAGAACCTCTTTGGTGACGTGGGGCTCTAATTACACTATGCCAAGCGAACATCGTTCGCAACTTCTCTCTCAAACGAGAAATGTAATCGGAACTCCGGGGCTCGAAATCTTCTTAGGTTGGCAACCCGTTTCGAGTAGGAAGAATCGCTTCAAACGATTACACTTCGTTGTATCCTCAGGTGTTCGTTTTCTCGTTTTGCGGTAGTCGATATCAAATGTCAAAAATTCTAGAATCCCTTCCCGTTGGACAAAACGTAGGTATCGCATTTTCGGGGGGATTGGATACCTGTGCTGCAATCTATTGGATGCGACAAAAAGGTGCTATACCCTACTGTTACACCGCTAACTTGGGACAGCCTGACGAGGCGAATTACGACGATATTCCTAAGCGAGCTATCGAATGCGGAGCCGAAAAATCGCGCCTGATCGATTGTCGTGAACAGCTCGTACACGAGGGCTTAGCCGCATTACAATGTGGCGCCTTTCATATTACCACCGGAGGGCTCCCCTACTTTAATACCACCCCCATCGGTCGTGCCGTTACCGGTACGATGCTTGTTCAAGCGATGAAAGAGGACGGGGTCAATATATGGGGGGATGGCAGCACTTATAAAGGTAATGACATCGAACGTTTCTATCGCTACGGTTTACTGGCAAACCCAGAACTGATGGTATACAAACCATGGCTCGATGAAGTCTTTAATCGAGAGCTCGGCGGACGTAAAGAAATGTCCGAATTGCTCGAACGAGCTGGTCTCGCGTATCGCATGAGCAAAGAAAAAGCGTATTCCACTGACTCGAACATCTGGGGTGCAACGCACGAAGCAAAGGACCTCGAAAGCCTCGACACTGGCATGAAGATTGTGGATCCAATTATGGGCGTTCCCTTTTGGAAACCAGAAGTGGTAATTGCTCCAGAAGTTGTGACGATCGCTTTCGATGCGGGGTTGCCCGTTTCTTTAAACGGGAAGACCTTTGCATCAAAGGTTGATCTCGTTTTGGAAGCAAACGCCATCGGTGGCCGACACGGATTGGGTATGTCCGATCAAATCGAAAATCGAATCATTGAGGCAAAGAGTCGCGGTATCTATGAGGCACCTGCAATGGCTCTCTTTTTTATCGCCTATGAAAGGCTGATCACCGGCATCCACAACGAAGGAACCATGGAGCAATACCGTGACATGGGGCGACGACTAGGACGCCTTTTGTACGAAGGCCGATGGTTCGATTCGCAATCTTTGATGCTTCGCGAGGCTCTCCAGCACTGGGTTGCTCGAGCGGTCACCGGGGAAGTGACTATCGAATTACGACGCGGCAACGACTACACGATCTTAAACACCAAGAGCCCAAATCTAACCTACCACCCTGAGCGTCTTACCATGGAGAGTGGTAAAGGTGAGTTTTCACCCAAAGACCGAATTGGTCAACTCACCATGCGAAATCTCGACATTACCGATTCTCGCGAAAAGCTTAATGTGTATCGAAACGTTGGCCTGCTCCGAAGCGGCGCTGATGATTCCATTAAACTTCTTGATGAGTAGTACCACTGTAGCGCGAGGTTCTGTTTATCGATGGGCGGTCTAAAGATCGCCATCACTTGCGAAATATGACAAAGTTTGTCCAACAATTGACCCGTCTGCACTGGGCTTTTAATCTTGGTTTGTAGGAAGCAATCAGCCGATTGCTTTTTTCACTTCTAACCAGGATTGCGGTGCAGAATGAAAAAAATTGTAAAGGGTTTTACCTTAGTAGAATTGCTGGTTGTGATCGCCATCATCGGTGTGCTGGTTGGTTTGCTATTGCCTGCCGTACAAGCTGCTAGAGAAGCCGCTCGGCGAATTCAATGCCGGAACAATCTGAAACAAATAGGATTGGCAACGCTCAACTACGAGTCTGCAAACAAGAAAATCCCACCGAGTGCCTGCATTAATCGTTTTGTAACAACCAACAATTCTTGGGGGATTCATGGTCGTCTGCTCCCGTTCATCGAGCAAGATAACCTCGGTACTCAAATTGACCTGAGCCGGCCCTGGAATCAGTTTCCCATATTGAGCGGTTACCGAATCGCTGTTTATTCGTGCCCGTCAGACCCTAAGGCTTCGATCCCTAGGGATACCAGCGTGACTGGGAATGTCTCCATGCAACTCTATCCTACGACCTACACGTACAATTTAGGGACTTGGTTTATTTATGATCCCGCCACGAATCGTGGCGGTGACGGCGCTACCCATCCGAATGCAGATTTCAGAACGTCAGCCATCTCGGATGGTATGAGTCAAACGATGTGGTGCTCCGAAGTGCATGCATGGCAAGCCTACACTCGAAACGCGGGGCCACCAACAACGAATATCCCAAACACAGTCGCCGAGGTCGCAGTTATCGCTGATTCTGGTATCAAAGATCGGATATTCGCAGATGGAACGGGTTCAGGACGAACCGAATGGACCAACTCGCATGCTCATCACAGCGGGTTCACTGTAACACTTCCGCCAAACACCAGGGTGCCGTATACATTCAACGGAGTTTTGTACAATATTGACTACAACTCCCGCGCGGAGGGCAGCAGCACAACCGCTCCTACCTACGCGGTGCTTACATCGCGTAGTTGGCACACCGGATTGGTTCAGACTGCTATGTTAGACGGCTCGGTTCAAGTGTTTACAAGCTCAACCGACCAAGGGGTATGGAGATCTCTTGGAACCAGAAGCGGTGGAGAGGTTATCGCAGGCAACGTTTTTGAATAAGCGATCGTTGCTGGTCTGATTTCGCACATGGTCCGCGTTGTTTAACGTCAACATCTTCGCAGGCCAGCCCCGTAAAATCGCATTAGGGTTCAAGCGAATGAACTACTAGCCCCGAGACTAGTTTGGGGTAGAAGTAAGTACTCTTGGCAGGCATTCGCTCTTGATGGAGTGATATCTTTCTGATGTGCTCAATCGTCGCCGGCATCACCAGGGCTGCTATTGGGTAATGGAGGGCACCCTCAAGCTTGCCGTTCAGTCCGTCAATGACTTCTGTTACGGAATGTACATAGGTCGGTTTTGGCATCTCTTTAAGCCCAAGCAAGTCCTCTAGGACCAGTCGGTGCAGCACTGCGACACCGAGTTCCTGCCAATCAGCTGATTGTTCCGCTGCAATCTCTATCATTCGGTCGGCAGCTTCTTGGCGTGCAGAAATCCGTGTCCATTCCTGAGATTTAGACGAGTAGATCGCCATAATGAGCTGCTCATCCAATCGCTCCATCTCGGCCCAAACTGCTCCCGTATCATCGGGGCCAGATCCTACGAGTTCACAATCAAAATGCTTGGAGAGCTTCTCGTGCAACTCTTGGGTGCTAAATTCAGGAACTCCATGTAGCAGGCGATGCGTTGGTAGAACCAGCAGACCTGGATCGTTCATACTTACCAACATCGTCAACACAAAGTTCGCGGGGTGAGTGTCGGTGAGGAGCCCCTTCTCTTTCAGTTCATCCTTGTAATTGCACGCTGTCTCGTAGCGATGGTGCCCATCAGCTACGAACATGTCTTTGTCGGCTACCAGCGCCATGACCTCTTGGATGATTTTAATGTCGCTCACGGGCCACATTCGATGCACAACACCCAGATGGTCGGTAGCCTCGAGGCCATGGACCCCAGCGACTTGGCTTTCAAGTAACTCTTGGATCTCGTTGTTTAGGTCTGGATACAATCCGAAAATCTGAGAGAGGTTGGCTTGAGTGGCTCGCGTTAATTTGAGTCGATCGTCCTTGGCTTTGGAGTGTGTTTGTTCGTGCGGATAGATATTCCCTTCACCGAATCTTTGCAGCTCAACTCTAGCCATAAAACCTCGGCGAACAACCTTTTCGCCGCCGATTTCAAATTCCTGGTGGTAAACATAAATCGCGGGGTCTGGCTCGCGTTGAATTACCCCCTCATTCTGCCACTTGCGATAAATATGGGCTGCACGTCGGTATACTTCGTTTTCGTCCGCATCCGTGGGCTCTGGTCGATTTAACTCCAATCGCAAAAAGTTATACGGTGATAATCCGTAAAGATAGTTTTGCAGGGCCGAGTCAACCACATCATAAGGAGGGGCAATACAATCCGAGAGCGAACCTACTTGGGCGAGATTGTACCGAAGACCACGAAAGGCCTGGATTTCTGGCATGATTTGCAGCTGGGAAAGTGATAGAAGCGATCCGCAAGCTGCGAAATCCGCTGGTCGAACGACCTTGTAAAAAACAACTCTGTAAATAAAAAGAGCCCGGAAAAACCGGGCCCGAAATCTTAAACTACCCCGCTAGGACTCGAACCTAGAATAAAGGAACCAAAATCCCTTGTGTTGCCATTACACCACGGGGCAGTCTTTTGGGGAATTCCCCTCAGATGGACGAAGTGTAGCCAGTCCTTGTTCGCTTGACAACCGTAGTTTTTCGGACTTTTATTCGAGCTTTGAAGTTACGATTCTCAGAATCTCTTTTTCTCGGGATTGTAACAGTTTTCCTTGCCATCCAATCAGAGATCGATAGCTAAAAATGCTTCCCGCTATCGCGCCAAACGATAGGGGAATGGCCAACGGAATCCAGCTAATGTTTGGGGCGAGATAACCAACCAGCCATTCGATCCCTAACGGAATCAATGCCAAGCTCAGAATGAACGGCAAGATCGATGAGAGCAGTAAATTCACTGCCACCGTCATAAAGTCCATGTTCTTGGGTTGGATTCCTCCTGAGCCCATGGGAAACGGGGTGTAGATGGCCATTAGATTCATGAGTAGTGCGAACATGGGAAGCACAGTTAACACAACCAAAATGGCGCATAGACCAAAGTACCAATTGATCCCGAGATACATGCCAACCCCGACCAAGATAGGTAGTAGTAGGAGGCCGACGAAGGTACCGTGCGCTAGATTCTTCCCCAGAAGCACTCTCCATCTCTCCATGCCACTGAGCACAAAAGTTCGAA
Organism: Pirellula sp.; assembly: GCA_046344995.1. Classification (GTDB taxonomy): domain Bacteria; phylum Planctomycetota; class Planctomycetia; order Pirellulales; family Pirellulaceae; genus JBKCUI01. The sequence goes on along the minus strand of JBKDKR010000066.1, from coordinate 353,993 downwards.
AACCTGCTCGGTCAAATCCAAAGGTGTTGCCAGCAACTCCACATGACATCAAAAGCATAAATGCCGCAAAGCCACAAACGAGTAGACATTTGAGATAATCACTCTCAGGAATCGCTTTACCTCGTAGGAACGCGAGGATGATAATCGGAGCAATAATCGGCATTAACAGGTACATCTTCACCTCTGGTGCCCTCTTCATCGAAGTCAGCGTCATGGCGACCGTCGCCGAAACATCTTCGTCGACAAGTGGAAAAGACCACTCATGAAGCCGACGCTTATGGGTGGATTTCGTCTTGGTTGCTTGAGCATAATGCGAATCGGCATGTATCTTTGTCTCTGCAATTGCAGGTTGTTTTGCGGCTGCTTTGGGTTTTGATCGCTTGAGTCCTATCTCTCCCATCCAATATGCTAGGGTTGAGCGGTAACTCCATCTTAGGAACTGGACGCCAACCAAAGCTAAAGCCACGGTGAAAAACAAGGCCTTCCAGCTCGAAGCAAAACCGTTAAGAAGCGATTCAATGGCAGCGACTCCCCACAAAGGCGGGATCGCATAGTTGGCGATCTTTAGGTAAGACAGTGCTCTATCGAGCAACATAGCACGACGTGCATCCCGCTCTTTCTTTCGTTTTTCGCGTTCTTCTGCTTTGGCTGCTTCTGCTCTAGCTGCTTCTGTGGCATCTAATTCCTGTTGAGCCGCTGCCACGTCGGGGTTTGTGGGGGCTTCTTTTTCAGCAGTTGAGCTTGCGTGTTGTCCATCGATTTTGCTGGCCATTTCGGCTGCATCGCTGCTTTCGACAACAGCAGAATTGTGTTTGTTCTCTTTTGCGTTATTCGCGTCAGTAGGTGTTAGGGGCTTGGAATCGTTTCCCTCGACCGTTGTTGTGTTTTGATTTAGTGTTTCCTTTTCGGCATTTAATGTAGGTGGTGGCGGAGCATCTGCCGGCCTTGCACGAGGATCTGGAGCAGTTGCAGTGGCTTTTTGATTGCGATCCAGCCACAAAAAAAGTTGGACCGGAATCTGAGTCGCAGCAATGATAAAAACCGGCAGCAACACCAGAACCAATTGTTTTGTTCTGGGGTTCGTCATCAATGTCGCTAACCATCCTTGGAGCCAATAAGTTGCGGCCGTCATCGCAAATAGAAACGCGATCATCGGAAGTAAAAACAAAATGGATATAAGGCCAACCGAAAAAACGGAGCCAAGAACTAAGCCTAAACACCCTCCCGTAGTCATTAAGAATACGGGGGTACCAAGCGATGCTAGGTAATTCACTACAAACGCTTGGGAGGGTGAGACAGGCAAATGCAGGATCTTGTCCAGCGATATCGGATCGCCTCGCTGGGCCTCGTTAAGCACGTGAACTAGCCACATCAGCATTGCTAACAAGACGACCCCTTCCCATATAAGAAAGTAGTATTCCGTGCTGATGTACCTGGGAAGAAAGAATCCTAACGAAAAACCAGCAAACCAGATCGACACGATACTCATGCCAACGATGATCGTACCGATTAATGCAAAGACCTTGGTTAACTGTGAGCCACGCGAGATTTGATTGTAACGAATACGGAATCGCAACCAAACAAACAACAACGATGGCCAAATAAATCGTTCATAAATTCCATTCATCATGATTCAAGCCAATTCAGTCGGTTCGCTGCAACGTTCTCACTGCCCGCCATCGAAAGGAAATACTGTTCCAACGATCCTTGGTCTAGTATCTGTTGCATCGACGATTGATGAACCAGCTTGCCCTGCATAATGATGCCAACATGCGAGCAGAGCTTTTGGACGATTTCCAATACGTGAGAAGTGATAAAGACCGTTGACCCTCGGTTTACGAAGTTGGTCAAAATTTCACGAATGGTAACCGACGCCACCGCATCAACACCCTCAAACGGTTCATCGAGAAAAAGCAACTCCGGATTGGGTAATAATGCTGCCGCCAAAGACAACTTCTTACGCATGCCATGGGAGTATTCCAGGGCTAATGTTTTGGGCTCAGTATCGAGAGTCATTAACGACAACAATTCGTCACTTCGTTGTCGGATGGTTTCCAGAGACAATCCATGAATACGTCCCACAAAGGTAAGATACTCTTGAGCGGTGAGATTCTCGAACAGCGCCAAGTTCTCAGGGATCACGCCTATTCGCTTCTTGGCTTGCAAGCTTTGTGGCTCATTGCGCATGTCAAATCCCAGTACTTGCATCTCTCCTCCCGAGGGAGCTAGCAGCCCAGTTAGCATCTTAATCGTCGTTGACTTACCCGCTCCATTATGCCCCAGGAATCCATAAAGCGTCCCACGCTCGACTTGAAGATTCACAGAATCGACTGCCACCTTTTCACCAAACTTGCGAGTTAACTCTTTCGTTTCGATTGCCCAAGTCTGCATAGAATCTGTTTGTGTCATTAAGGGTTAGTCCTTACCACGTCGCAAATAGGTAACGATCTGAGCAAGCTGCTCAGGTGTTAAGGTTTTTTCAAAGCCATCCGGCATCAAAGATAGATTAGAGGATTTTATTTCCTCGATCTCTGACTTTAGGATTGTTTCCAACCGTCCATCGGTCAGCACTAGTTCGATTGCTGTTTCGGATTCTTGGCGTATGAGGCCTGTCAGCACTAAATCCTGGCTGGTTCTTATAATGCTACGACGGTATTTCTCATCGGTAGCTCGGCTCGGATCTATTATCGCCTCCAGCCAAGCTCGATTGGTCCAATGACTCAATGCCTGTAATGACGGTCCAATTGGTGCCTCCGCTACGCCACCGGTGATTCCACCACGATGGCACTTGGAACAATGAGTTTCGAACAACTGTTTGCCGGGCCCAAAATCCACTTTGGCTGGCCATTCCTGCTCAAACCGATCAATTGACTCTAGACGGTTGGAAGATTCATCATTACCGAACGATTTTACAACTCGATCCGCCAAGCTGCCTTTGGAATTTTGTCGGATAACCTCCAATTGACTGGGCGTTATGTTGGCAGTCACAAGTCGTCCGTTCTCAATTTCATCAAGTAACAACTCAATCCCCTTCGGATTGGATGCGAATAACGATAACGTGAACGACTTTAGCGGAATGGGCCATTTGTCAGCCGTGCCTAGTAGAATTTTTCGACTGTCGTCTCCCAGTCGATACACTCCAGAGACGATCCTTTCCGCTACTGAGCCGCCGCTCTTAGGAATAACTGTCAACAACTCGGTGACTTGCGACTGCGAATCATCAGTTAAACGAGTTAAATAGAACTCCAATGCCGCGACCTTGCGGGCCTCGCTCCTCTCGTCGGAAAGTAGCACTTCTTTCGCGTCTACGTAAATTTTATCGATCAATTCGTTGTTAATCGAAGCCCCATTCGTATTCATTCCTATCTGACGAGCCATCAAGAAATGCCATGCGGGCCTTAATCCTTTATGCTCAACTATCTTATCGACGATCCGGAGCAATTCGTTAGCGTTCATGCGAGGGATTAGTCGATTGAGAAAACCAGTCCCTCTAACGTCATCACGACTTATAAACTCCACGACCAAGGGGCCAATACGATTCGCATCTGCAAACTCTAATATCGCATCAAAACCATTGGCGCTAGAATGTTCTAACAATAAATCGCAGCATCTTTTCGACTTAAGATCGTTTGCCTCATCACCATGATTTATGAGGCACAAAACGATTCTCATCGCAAGTAATGAATCGATGGCAGACGTTTTCAGCTCGCTTCTCGCTAATTGCTGCACGAGATTATTGGGAATGTTCTCTTCTCGCAAAAGTTGCCCTAACACATACGCGACGATTCGCTGATCGTCATCATGGAGAAGGGCTGCAATCTCACTTTCCTGCAAGCGACCTAGATTATTCAAAACTGCAAAAGCGCGTATCCGAATCTTGGGATTGGCCGAGGATAGCGCTGCCGCAACTCGATTTGAAGAAGAAGTCGATTCACTTGAGAAACGCCATATCAATTGTTGCTGCGCCCAGTCTGCGATTGCTACGTTTGTATCACCGAGCAATTCGATCAGCTCATCATCAGATTTTTGGCTCATTTCCATGGGCTGCCGAAGATCTTGGGAGCGATGATAAACACGATACAAGCGTCCCTGTTCTTTGCCAGCGTAAACATCGAGCCTCGCAAGCCACTCTTGTGGGATCCATGTTGGATGTTCGATAACTCGACGATACATATCTGCTATCCAGATAGACCCATCGGGCGCATTCACAAGGCGAACTGGCCGAAACCAGGGATCGTCACTTCGAATCCACTCTCGCGCTGCGTCTTCTGGCAATCGGTCTGCACGCCATGAAATTCCATCTCGTTTCATTGACATTCTGGAAACGAGATTGTGAACCGGTTCGCACACGATCGCTGATCCACACATCGCTTCGCCATTACCCTCACTGAGGTTGATAATCGTGCTACAAACTGAGGTGTAACGATTCGCCGTCAATGGATCATTGAATCGATCTAGAGCGGGACTAAGAGGATAAACGATAGGTGAATCAACTGGCTGAGTTAGGAATCTCGACATCCCTAGAATTGGACGCTTGCCGTTCCTGGCCCAATTGCGATCAAACACATAATGATAGATTGGATGGGTGTTATCGTTCCCAAACCAATTTCCCCAGCCATCATGAGACCGAATGAACTGAGTCTCGCCCGTCTCAAGTGTCAATTCGTGACGATCGGGATCAATAGCGAGATCACACCCACGAATATCATACTCTTCAATGGTTCCGTCCAATCGATGTAGCTTGACCGAAGCGGTATCGGCACCTGTTCCGAAGTGAAGTTTATGATCAAGTCCATACGTGAAGCCATGGACTCTATGTTGTGGATTCGCTAGCGCAAAACCAGACAGAATGACCCGCTTTTCATCAGCGACACCATCGCCGTTTGTGTCTCTCGCAAAAAACACCTCGGGTGCACATGCCACCACCACGCCATCTCTCCATGCATAAACGCCTGAGACAAAGGGCAAGTCACTAAGGAACGGCTTGCTACTATCGAGGATCCCGTCCCGATCTTGATCCTCCAAACAAATGACTCGACCAGACCGTTCTCCACCATTGGGATAGTCGGGCATCTCCAGAACCCAGACCTTGCCATCAATTCCGAAGGCGATGTTGATCGGATCCCTTACCAACGGTTCTGCTGCTAATAGTTCAACGCGGAATCCTTCTGGTACCTGGATCGACTTGCTCGCTTTGTCTTTGTCGAGCGGCTGCTGGAGATCTCGCGTTTGTTTTTGAAGATCTAGAACGGCTTTGACGAGCTTTTCTTCCGTCCCACCGACCCAAGGTCCAGGCTGATTATAGTAAATCATTGAGCTATCGACTTCGTAGCCACCCTCACGTCGCAATCGCTCCGAAGATACATAGGCGAAAACATCATCGACATAGGCTGCCACCCAAACATCCGAGTATTGGCTTAATTCTCGCTCTAACCGAATTTGATAGTCTACAACGACTTCCCCTCCCAGAAACACCCAAGCGAGTTGATCCCCGAACCCCCAAAAGTGGATCGGCGCGGGATAAGATTCAGGGATTCTGTCTTTTACCTTTAGCGTTTCCAGTAAAGCTCTAGCTCGATTTTGTATGTGTTTGTTGGGATCTTCAAGTAATGTTTCTAAAGTGGAAGCATTAGGACGATCGAATTCGAGTCCAGCATACGAAAACGACGTATGGGACGGTGCAGCCAATTGCTTTTGTTCTAACTTCAACGCCCTCGAAACCGCGTCAGACATACTTTTTGCGTGCGTCTGCGCATGCGCATATTCCCCACGGGGATTAGGGTTTGAATCCGCCCCGGTGCCAATAATGGGTAATGCGACTAGCCCTGAGTTCTGTTTCTCTAGTATCTCTGCTGAAAGCCCAGCCCAATCCGAACTCACTCGATTTCTTTCAGGGTTTATTGATGTGCAATGGCAGGCATACTGATAAGCGACAGCGATCAATTCGCCAGTTTTATTTCTAGCGCTCAGCACTCGCACGCGACGATCTACTGGACCGCCAGGCGTTTCACCAAAATTGGCCCATCGACCACTCTGGATAACCCTGCGATTGATGGCAAATTCTGCTTGATCCTGCGCAATGGATACCGTGCCAGGCTGGACGTTTTTGATCGCTTCGCGAATCGATTGTAGTGTTGCTTCTCGTAATCGATCGGTATACCGCGTAGATGCTTCTCGTTCCTTTGGCGAGAGAATATCGGCAAAGAGATTGGTCAGGACTCCATCTAAATGTGGTGCGGTATGAGAATGCGTCGTACACAGGACAACTTGTGAACGGTTCAAACCAAACTCCGACTTGATAGCTCGACCTATCTCTTCGGTCAGCGAGGCAGAGATGCCTATCGCATCCAATGAAACGATTAGTAATGGCTGCCCCTGTTTATGCTCCATATAGAGTGAACGCGCAAACAATGACGAGTCGATGCCTTCGGATGGCTTCACGCGAGATGCGTAGCCGCTTAATCGAACGGGTTCATCTGGCGTGATGTCGATACGGCTTGCGCCGATCTTCCAGTCCCCCGCATAAGCCGCTTCCCCGCAAGCTAACAAGCAAAATAGCAAGGGGCCAATACAGCCAGAGATTCTTCTCGGAAATAACCAAGGTTTGACGTTCATATTTAGAAAAAAAGTCCATAACGCAGCAATTTTCATGAACAGGCTCCTTTTAATGACAGGCCCTATCATTGTAACTTTTATCTTCCCTGCGGTGTGTTCAAGCGTTTTTGTTTTTCTAACTGAATCGTTCCCCACACAAATACTGCCAAAGCCATCCAAACGATCACGAATCCCACTAGCTGTCCCAGAGGCACTACCTCCCTAAACAAAAAGTAGGCGAGGAGAAATTGAATCAACGGTCCAACATACTGCAACATCCCCATGGCAACCAACGGTACCGACTTGGCCGCTGATGCAAACAAAACCAGAGGCAATGTTGTGATGGGGCCTCCTAAAATGAGAAGACCGAACGTCCCCGGTGATAAGGATACTGCTTCGCTGTCGTAAACGCGAAAATAACCAAGCAATACCAATGACAATGGTGCTAAGATTGCCGTCTCCATCCCCAATCCTGAGATCGCAGGCATCGTGGTTCGTTTTTTCACAGCTGCATAGCAAGCAAACGATGTCGCCAGGCTAAATGCAATCCACGGAAAATCGCCCGTTGCCCATGTCATCACACCTACGCCAACAAATGCGGTTGCAATCGCTAACCATTGAATAGAGCTGATTCGTTCTCGAAAAATTACTACCGCCAAAAGCACGGTAAGCAGAGGATTGATGAAATACCCCAGGCTCGCCTCAACTACATAACCATTTTGTACTGCCCAAATAAATGCAAGCCAGTTAACACTAATCAACACGGCAGCCAATCCGCAAAGAGCCAGTCGTTTGCGATCTTTAAGCAGCCCTAATACATCCTGCCATTGTCTCACGTAAGTCGTTAACACCGTCAGTACGAGTAACGACCAAACAATGCGATGACAAATGACCTCGACCGAAGGTACGTGTGCAACCAGCTTCCAGTAGAGTGGGAAGATCCCCCAGAGAGCGTAAGCACAGAAGGCTTGAATGTACCCTCGATAATTATTGACCATTTCGGTTTCGTTCTTGTGATGGTAACAGCAGTCGCTGCTCCAATCTGGCAAGCAAGACATGTGAATCGTATAGCTATACGTTCCGGTTCGGGTGTATGCGTTTCACTGGTCGTTGATTGGTTTTAATATGCGTAACGCTATTGCGTCCTGTTGACCCAACAGCAACGCCGGCTTTTAGTATGTTGCGGATGAAGCTTTTGCGGAGCGCCACGAGCGTGAATAGCGGAACGTGTCGGGTGAGCACGGGCCTGGAGACCCGTGCTACATTTGGATGCAATGCTCGTAAACAGCTACTCTTTCGCAAGCTTACGCAGTACTGTTGGAAGAATTCCGCCATTACGGTAGTAATCGATCTCGACAGGTGTATCGATGCGTACAACCGCCGAAAACGTCTTCTTCGTACCATCTGCAGCTGTGGCGTTGACTTGCACAATGCTTCTCGGTTTCAAATTGTCATCTAGAGATGGAATTTCAAACACTTCTTCGCCGGTTAATCCCAACGACTGAGCCGATTGTCCATCTGAAAACTGAAGGGGTAGCACACCCATACCTACCAAATTACTTCGGTGGATCCGTTCGTAACTGGCGGCAATCACGGCCTTAATGCCAAGTTGAAGCGTTCCCTTTGCAGCCCAGTCGCGAGAAGAACCCGTGCCATACTCCGTCCCAGCCAAGATAATGAGAGGTGTCTTATCTTGTTGATACTTCATCGACGCATCATAAATGCTCATTTGCTCACCGGTTGGTAGGTAACGAGTTACTCCACCTTCGATACCTGGGGTAAGGCCATTTCGAATTCGGATATTGGCAAATGTGCCTCTGACCATAACGCGGTCATTGCCACGACGTGCGCCGTAACTATTGAAATCTCTCGGATGAACACCGTTTTCAACTAGGAAGCGACCCGCAGGTCCATCCTTCGCGATCGATCCTGCCGGAGAAATGTGGTCCGTCGTAACCGAATCGCCGAGCAATGCCAAAACTCGAGCTCCCTTTATCGGTTGAATACTTCCCTCGGAATTCGTGATTCCCTCGAGGAATGGTGGCCGTTGGATGTAAGTGCTCTTCGCATCCCATTGGAAAAGCTCGCCTGGGGTAACTGGGATCGCGTTCCAGTTTTCGTTCGATGTGAACGCGCTGGAATACTGGTTCACGAACATTTCTGGCAACACAGAGCTTTCAATAGCTGCGTCAATTTCTTCACGGGTTGGCCAGATCTCCTTGAAGAATACTGGTTTGCCAGAGGAGTCGGTACCAATGGGCTCTGTTTCAAAATCGATATCAACAGTACCTGCCAATGCATATGCAACAACCAACGGCGGACTCGCTAGGTAATTGGCTCTGGTGTGTGGATTGACCCGTCCCTCAAAGTTCCTATTACCGCTGAGCACCGCTGCTGCTACTAAGTTGCCAGTTGTGATGGCGCTAGCCACGGCATCTGGAAGCGGACCACTATTTCCGATACAGGTCGTGCATCCATATCCCACGACGTGAAAACCTAGAGCTTCGAGCGACTTTAATACTCCAGCTTTGGTAAGATAATCCGTGACAACTCGGGACCCGGGAGCCAAACTAGTCTTAACAAATGGCTTCACCTTGAGACCACGTTCTGCGGCCTTCTTGGCAAGCAAACCGGCACCCAACATGACAGATGGATTGCTAGTGTTGGTGCACGATGTAATCGCGGCGATTACAACTGCTCCGTGTGCGATATCCGTCGATGCACCATGGTCCTCAACTGTTCCTGTCGCACTGAGTTGCTCTGGCTTCAGTCCAAATCCGCGTTCGGCGATCGGAGCACTCAAGGCTTTTGAGAAGGACGTCTTAACTGTTTTAAGTGGTACGCGATCCTGAGGTCTCTTTGGTCCGGCCAGCGAAGGTTCAACTGTTGCAAGGTCCAATGTCAACGTCTTGGTATAAGTTAGATCCGGAGCACCATCTTTTCGGAATAGCCCCTGCTCCTTACAGTATCTCTCGACTAAATCGATCTCGGCCGCAGAACGACCTGTGCGTCTCATGTAGTTCAAGGTCTCGCCATCTACAGGGAAGAAGCCCATCGTTGCGCCATATTCAGGCGCCATGTTGGCGATGGTGGCACGATCTGCCAAAGTCATCTTTGACATACCTTCGCCAAAGAACTCTACAAATTTGTTTACAACGCCTTCCTTACGAAGGATTTCTGTTACGCGGAGAACTAAATCGGTGGCAGTTGCTCCTGGTGCAAGCTTGCCAATCAGTTTCATACCTACCACCTCTGGCATCAACATATACAGAGGTTGCCCAAGCATGGTGGCTTCGGCCTCGATTCCCCCAACCCCCCAACCCAATACACCAAGACCGTTAATCATGGTCGTGTGGGAGTCGGTTCCAACTAGAGTGTCTGGAAAAGCTACTGCACCGGCGTAATCTTTGCCTTGAAATACGACTTTGGCCAGAAACTCCAAGTTTACTTGGTGCACGATGCCTGTGTTGGGAGGGACAACGCGGAAGTTATCAAATGCTTGTTGTCCCCAGCGTAGGAACTCATAACGCTCTTTATTCCGATCGAATTCAACGCCAACGTTTTTGCTAAGAGCGTCATCCGTGCCGAAGTAATCGACTTGGACGGAGTGGTCAATTACCAGGTCCACCGGAATGAGGGGGTTGATTCGCTTCGGGTCTCCGCCGAGTGATTTCATGCCATCTCGCATGGCGGCGAGATCCACGACAGCAGGGACACCAGTGAAGTCTTGCAATACAACGCGTGCGGGTTTAAATGGCACCTCAACTTCGGCGGGCTTGGCTGCATTCCAATTTGCAAGATTCCGAACATCCTCCTCGGAAACCTGATAGCCGTCGCAATTTCGTAGTACGGCCTCCAGCAAAATTCGAATGGAGAAAGGCAAATGCGAAATCTTGGCAATACCTCGCTTCTCCAATTCACTCAGTCGATAAATCCCGAGTTCGCCAAGGGAGCTTTGAAACGTGCTGCGTGTACCAAACGGATCTGTCAATCGGGTAGCTGAGGACATGGAATCTGGAGGTGGGTAAGGATGAAAATGGGCTGATGGGCAGGTATTGTAGCGAAGAAGTGTAAAAGAAAAACGGCCCGCAATTGAAAGTCAATCGCGGGCCGTCTGATTTTTCGGATTAGGCAAACTTGCCTATCGAATTAGTTGCATCCACAACCAGCTGCTGGAGCTGGAGCAGGAGTTGCACAACCGCAACCGGTGGTTGCAGGAGCACATGGGGACGCTGCAGCTGGAGTTACTACAGGAACGCTAACAACCTTTGGCATCATCTTGCAAACAGTGACGTCAACTTCGACTTGCTCGGTGACTGGTGTGCAAACCTTTACAGTTCGCATCAGCTTTTCTTCGACTTTATCGCAAACAGTTACGCTTACTTGTCGAACCTTTTCTTCGGTAACCTTTTCGCAAGTGGTTTCTTGGTATTCAACCTTCTTGACTTCAGGAACCATGGTGCAAACCTTGTACTCGACGTCTTTAACTTCGTCGACATACTCGCAAACCTTCTTCACGCCCTTCTTCTCGACGGTCTCGCAAACTACTTTGCAAACCTTTCGCATTTGTTGCTCTTCGACTGTCTTAGCTTGCTTCACAGTGACCACTTTGGTTTCTGGAACCATAACGGTACGTGTTGCCTTCTTGACTTGTGTCTCAGACTTCATTCGGCACTTCTTAACGACAACTTGCTTTTCCTCAACCTTGCAAGTTCTCACCGAATATGTGTAAGGCACATCTTCGTAGGTTCTTTGCATGCAGGTGACAGGAACTTGCTGAGTTACAACGTTTGGAACCCAAACCTTCTTGCAAACGGTTCGGGTTGCAGGTGCTGCGCATCCGCAAGCTGGAGCAGGTGCCGCGCAACCACAAGCTGGGGCGCATCCGCCGCAGGAGCTCGCAGGTGCTGCACATGGAACTTCTTCCATAACTGTTTGATAGGATCCGCAATCTTTGGTAACTGTCTTCATGGTGGTGACAGGAACCATCTTGCATACCTTACGTACCCCGGTCTTTTGCTCAACTTGGGGAACTTGTACCTTTACGGTCACGACTTCGTCGTAGTACTCAGGAACTTGAACGGTTACTGGTACGTCGTAGGTTTCGTGCTTGCAAACATTTACGGTGACTTCTTTTTGAACGTCTTCGTAGACAACTTTGCAAACTTTGTGAGGAACTTCTTCCGTGACGGTCTTCGCAACTTGAACGTTGTAGCTGTACTCAACGTCCTTCATGTGAGGGACCTTGGTGGTTACAGTCTTCTTGACGATTTCCTCTTTAGGAACCATGACGGTAACTTCGCGAACCTTGGTCTCGGTCTTCGGTACCATCTTAACTTCGGTGTACTTTTCTTCTCGAACTTCAGTTCGAGGAACCATCTTCACAACGGTGTACTCTTCTTGCTTGTCTTCTGTCTTGTAGGTGGTCTTCGTGACCATTCGCTTTTCAACAACTTGCGTTGGAACCATAACGGTCTTCTCAACGTAAGTTACTTGCGAACCACATGCTGAGGCACCAGCGGAAGCGATAACTCCGCCAACAGATCCACAGCATGCGCTGGTCGCTACAGTCGCTGCACTGCCACAACCACAGTCAGCATTAACGTTACTGGCGCTCAAAAGAGCAGCCAGCCCAAGTGCAAACACAGGGCGGAATTTCATAACAGTCTCCTGGATTTAAAATAGTAACCGGCCGGATGGCCTGTAAAACGAAAAGTTTGTAGGACCCGAATTGCTCTTAAGATGCAATGAGGGGACAACTCAATGATGAACTACGTGGGGTGAAAATGATGAAGATCCGATATAGACGGACCTCGCTCTGGTGATTCTTTCACCCGTTTCCCATTTACACTCAAGGGAAGAGTGTACCCTCGCTTCTCCGCATGAAAAGAAGCAGGCGATGAAATTTGCCTAATTTTCGCAGTTTACCTAAATCTCAGGCTTTAAGGTCCACGAAGACACGTTATACAGCCGTTCGTCGAGCCTTAATCAAGTCGAATTACAATCTGAGGTTCTGCTTGCGCGGTAGAATTAGGTCTAGTTCTAGGTGGTTGGAAGTAAACAACACCGACCGAAGTAGCCTTGGAAGTTTTTTTCTAATCTCGAGAGCAATAGCGGGGACTGAATCACCCGCTTCATAGTCGTAACTTCATCGTAGCGAGAATCTCGTAAACCAAAGTCGAGGGGCTGCTCCCAGTTCGATACTGGCAACAGCTTTAGGAATTATTGGTTTTCCAGTAGAAGAGTTGAATCTACTAGTTGGTTCCCTTGTCGGCCTCTTTACGGGTTTCCTTATCAGATCCTTTTGTCGCTTCAGACTCGGATTTGTCTTCCTGAGACTCGCTTTCCTTCAGCATGTCCCCATCGGCAGGCTTCTCACCATCCTTGCCGTCCACGCGAATCACTTTTGGCAATTCATTGCCACGAGCAATAAATTTCATGGAGCTACTGTTCACGCAGTGTCTCGTGTTTTTCTTGGTGTATTGCTCTCCTTGAAAAACGTGTCCTAGATGGCCACCGCAGCACTCGCACAGGATTTCTATGCGACCTGTTCCATCGGACTCTATTTTCCTCTTTACAGCACCTTTGATTTCATCATCGAAACTTGGCCAGCCGCAGTCGCTTTGGAACTTGGACTTGGAATCGTAAAGCGGTGCGTTACATCGTGCGCAAAGATAGGTGCCGTCCCGCTTGCTATCAGTATATTTGCCAGTAAATGGACGATCTGTTCCCTTGTAAAGCAACACTCTTTGCTGTTCTGGAGTCAAACGGTTGTATTTGAGGGGTTGTTCCACTTTCTTCGCCGAGTTCTTTCCGTTTGTGTCTTCCGACTTGTTGACTTGTTTGTCATCGTTCTTTGCGTCCTTGGGTGGAATCATGGCAAAAGCCAAGGGAGCAACCGCGAGCACGCCAATCCCAGCTATTGTTCGTTTCCATTGCATCATCGATATTTTTCCTCCAAGTAATCAAAATCCCGAATTGTCGCTGCTGAGCAAAGGGCGAGGCCAAATCGCGTTCGTCGCAATGCCTTTCTGAGCTTGACTGACAACCTATTATAGGGGAAGGGAAGTCGGAATCCAGCCTGATATACGTGGGCGAGAACAATCAGTTCTGAAACGTTGAGTTGGGACACAAACGCTGGGGTTAGGACCAGACTTGACCATAAGGTCTGTTCCAGATACTTTTTGTGCCTGCATGCTGGAGTTGCCTGCCGGCAAAAATGCGGATGTGGCGGAATTGGCAGACGCGCTAGACTCAGGATCTAGTGGCCTAATACATATGGCCGTGGAGGTTCGATTCCTCTCATCCGCACTTTACGTTACTCGACCCACCCGCTTGGGGGTGCATCTAAAACAAAGTATGCCTAAAGATTTTTTAGCTGGAATTCGGTCGGAATACGACGTCGTGGTTATCGGCAGCGGACTGGCGGGCATGACCTCTGCCAATATTCTTGGCCGAGCAGGACACCGGGTGCTGTTGGTAGAGCAGCACTATAAGCTGGGCGGTCTTGCCACATGGTTTAAGCGACCCGGAAGCCATACCTTTGATATTTCATTACATGGTTTCCCTTACGGGATGATCAAGAGTTGTCGGCGTTACTGGAATGATGACATTGCGGGAAACATTGTGCAGCTGAAGAACATTCGGTTCGATAACCCAATGTTCTCCCTGATGACAACGTTTAATCGAGAAGACTTCACTCGTTTGCTTACAGAGAGGTTTGGTATCGCTCCAGAGGCCGTTTCTGGATTCTTTGACACGGCTCGCGGAATGAATTTCTACGATGATCAGTCGATGACGACTCGTGAGTTGTTTGAGAGATTTTTTCCAGGGCGTGAGGATGTGGTTCGGTTGCTTATGGAACCGATTACCTACGCCAACGGCTCTACGCTCGAAGACCCAGCTATAACCTACGGAATTGTCTTTTCGAACTTCATGGCCAAGGGTGTTTTCATCTACGAGGGGGGCACTGACGACTTGGTCACAAAAATGCAAACCGAACTTCAGAAAAATGGGGTCGATGTTCGCATTCGTTGTGACGTGTCCAAGATTTTAGTTGGCCCATCCGGAGTTCGAGGAGTCGTTGTAAACGGCAAAGAAATCAAGTGCCGCGCTGTGGTCAGCAATTCGAATTTGCGTTCGACCATCTTTCAAATGGTTGGCGAAGAGAACTTTGACCCTGAATTTATTGCAGATGCGAGCAAGGTGCGTTTGAACAATAGCAGCACCCAAGTTTATATGGCGTTGAAGCCTGGTTGCCAAATCGAGGAATCTACAGGCGACTTGCTGTTTTGTTCCACTGCCAACCTGTTTCGAACCGATTTGCTCCTCGATCGAAACATTACATCCCGAACTTTTAGCTTCTACTATCCACGTACTCGTCCGCATGCCAAAGAGCGTTTCGCCGTCGTTAGCAGTACAAATGCGAACTGGAGCGATTGGGCAAACCTTCGTGATTCCGAGTACGAAGCGAGCAAAAATGACTTGGTCGAAACCACGATAACCGCGCTCGAGAAGTATGTTCCCGGCTGTAGAGATATGATCGAACATGCTGAGGCTGCAACGCCTCGCACATTCCACCATTATACCAAGCACCAGTTGGGCGCTAGCTTCGGTACCAAATTCGAGGGGTTGGGAGTTTCGCGAGCCTTGCCTCAACAGATAAACGGGCTTTATCATGCCGGAAGTGTCGGGATTATCATGTCCGGATGGCTGGGGGCCATAAATTACGGGGTCATCGTCTCCAATGAAGTCGATCAGATGCTAGTTCGCACCTCATCGTCGCTACCGCATTCCGTGTCAGCTCAAGTTTCCGGACCCGCCCAAGTTTCCGGGAACTAATTCAATAGACTCCGTTTTCATCCTTGACGTGAATTCGGGGTGGTCGAGAATAGAAGATCCGCCGCCCAAGTAAAACCTTTGTTCGAACCCGCATCTCTGTACATATGACAACGCGTCGCCGCGCTCGTGAAATTGCCCTTCAAGTTCTCTATGAGGAAGACCTCAATCCGCTTAGAGAGTATGAGGTGGCAGACGAGTTTGTGGAACGGCGCATGCTGAATAATAAGCCGCTTGTTGCCTTCGCAAAAAATCTAATTCATGGTGTCCGCGAGAATAGAACGGAGATCGACCGGCAACTGTCTAAATATGCAGCTAACTGGTCGGTCAAGCGAATGACCGCAATCGATAGGAACATCCTAAGGATTTCTGCGTTTGAGATGGTCTTTGGTGATACGCCTGGCAGAGTTTCTATCAACGAAGCCATTGAGTTGGCAAAACGTTTCGGGAGTCGCAGTTCGAGCCAATTCGTAAACGGAATCTTAGATCGTATTCTCAAGGATTTGAAAGCAGAAACCGTAACCGTCGCAGCAGGTGATTCTCAAGCAACGGAGCCTCAGAGTTCGGAATCAGAATCGGACGAAGAAATTTCCTCTGCAAGCTAGAGGAATATTTGTAATCTGACGGAGGTATCCACGACGAATCAAATAAAAATGGATCGCCTTAAGTGCTTGCTAAGGGAAGATCGGTTTCCATTGAGTGCGGTTGAAACTGGGCTTAGTTGATTTGGAGCGTCTTGGGTGCTCGATTTTTCGCAACGGAGCTTGTCAAAACTCACCTCCTCCCTACACTGTTGTCGAAGTCGTTCTCTCACTTTCGATAGCAGTCATGGAACTACCCATTCACCAACCCGACGAGCCAATTAGACCGGTAGACCAACTGGTTTTGGACCTGCTTCGGCGTGAGCAAGGGCTATCGATACAGGAACTCATGGATCGCTTGGAGGTAACCGCCACAGCAATCCGCCAACGGATTGAGCGTCTGGAATCTGCTGGTTTCATTGAAAAGAAAAAGCGTTCGATTGGTCGCGGTCGACCGCAGTTTAACTACTTCCTCACCGACATGGGGTGGAGGCAAGCGGGCGTAACCTACAGCGAGCTAGCGATTTCATTGTGGACAGCGATAGGCGAGATCGACGACCAAAAACTTAAAACCCAAATCATCGAGCGTGTCGCCCAGAAAATGGGGGACTGCTACAAAACCGAGTTGCCAGACGCATCAATCGGCGAGCGAATGCGATCCCTGGCCGGAATACTTTCGACTCGGAAAGTTCCTGCGTCGTACTTGTGCGACAAGGATCTGCCTGTTCTTGAAGTTCATGCATGCCCGTATCCCGGATTGGTCGATTCGGGTGCAGATCGGTCGGTTTGTCAGTTAGAGCAGGAGGCTCTCAGTCAGGCACTCGGTCACGAAGTTCATTTGTCGAAATGTCGACTCGATGGCCACGGATGCTGTCAGTTTTCGCCCGTTGCAAATGTTGCGATTGCGAGTGAACCATAACGGCAGCAGGACGCTCGACAGCCAAGTATAGCAATCATTTGCCTTAGATTAATCGATACAAACTAGAACCATTAGTAACTCGAGGCCAGCAGAAAAGACTGGTGGCCAAAAGAGTTCAAACAACGGCAATCCGAGTCCGAAAGGAACGGTTGCTGTTCAAGTATACAAAACTTTTACTCAAACTATTTTTCACGATCTAGAACCTACGGATTCCGAATGTCTCACACTTTAAAAATCGAAAACTTGCATGTTGCAGTTGATGGAAAACCTATCCTTCGCGGTGTGAACCTCACTTTAAACCACGGCGAGACCCACGCACTGATGGGTCCAAATGGATCCGGCAAGAGCACCTTGGGTTTAGCGATTTCTGGTCATCCAAATTACGTAATCACTGAGGGCAGTATAACGTTGGACGGTGAGGACATTACCGAATGGGAAGCTGACCAGCGAGCTCGTGCTGGGATCTTTATGGCTTTTCAAAGACCAATCGCGATTCCAGGAGTTAAGACCGCCGATTTTCTTCGACATGCGACCACTAATGTTCGCCGTCCAGATCGGAAAGAAGGCGAAGATCTAATTCCGATGCGAGAGTTTCGAAAGGAACTCAAATCAAAGATGGAGCAACTCAAGATTGATTCCGAGTTCGCTCGTCGTTACGTCAACGATGGTTTCTCGGGTGGGGAAATGAAGCGTGCCGAGATTCTCACCATGGCGATGCTTGCTCCCAAGTTTTCGATCTTGGACGAAACCGACAGTGGTCTCGATGCTGATGCGGTTCGATTGGCGAGTGCGTCCATCGCAGAGATCGGCAAAGACAAAATGGGGCTTCTCATCATCACTCACCACGACAAGCTTCTGGAGCACAATCCACCTCAATTCACTCACGTGATGTTGGGAGGACGCATTGTTGAAACTGGCGGAGCAGAACTCGCACGTGAGCTTCACGATCACGGCTACGAGCGAATCCGACGAACCTACCCAGACGCGGATGCTGCCAACCAAGAGATGTTGGCAAAGGAAGAATCGGTCGCTGTCTAGCAAGTTGAATATACATCAAACATCTCATTTAGAAATAAACACATACCATGGCAACGGATTTGGCAGGAACATCTGAAGACCTCGGAGAAATCAACAAGTACGATTTCCGAACCGAGAGCAAAGCTGTCTTCAAGGCCCGTAAAGGCTTGGATCGTGAGATCGTGAATCAGATCTCGGAGATGAAAAACGAACCCGAGTGGATGCGAGACTATCGCTTGCGTGCGCTCGATATTTTTCATTCAAAACCGATGCCAACCTGGGGTGGTAGCATTGATGTAAATTTCCAAGACATCTACTACTATCTCAAGCCTACCGACAAGCAAGGTCGGACATGGGACGAGGTACCTCAAGAGATCAAAGACACCTTTGATAAGCTCGGTATTCCTGAAGCAGAAAAGAAGTTCTTGGCTGGGGTTAAGGCCCAATTCGAGAGCGAAGTTGTTTACGGATCGCTCAAGGAAGACTTGTCCAATCAGGGCGTTATCTTTACCGATACTGACACTGCGGTCAAAGAGTACCCAGATTTGGTCCGTGAATACTTTGGAACAATTATTCCCTCAACGGACAATAAGTTCGCTGCTCTGAATTCCGCAGTCTGGTCTGGTGGTTCGTTCATCTATGTTCCGAAGGGAG
Source organism: Pirellula sp. (assembly GCA_046344995.1). GTDB lineage: Bacteria > Planctomycetota > Planctomycetia > Pirellulales > Pirellulaceae > JBKCUI01. Next base: position 335,390 of record JBKDKR010000066.1, on the reverse strand, counting down.
TCAAAATTGAATTCCCGTTGCAAGCGTATTTCCGAATCAATGCGGAAAACATGGGGCAATTCGAACGTACTTTGATCATCGTCGACGAGGGAGCAAGCGTCCACTACGTAGAGGGCTGCACAGCACCGATGTACTCGTCGGAATCTCTTCACTCCGCAGTTGTGGAAATCGTATGCAAGCGAGGTAGTCGCTGCCGCTATACGACCATCCAGAACTGGGCAAACAATATTTACAATCTCGTTACCAAGCGGGCTGTTGCCTACGCTGATGCGACCATGGAATGGGTTGACGGTAACTTGGGTAGCAAATTGACCATGAAGTATCCAGCGGTTTACATGATGGAGCCTGGTGCCCGCGGTGAAATTCTGTCGATCGCATTCGCCTCTGCAGGGCAGCACCAAGACGCAGGTGCGAAGCTCGTCCATTGTGCCCCTCACACAACTGGACAGATCATCAGTAAATCCATATCCAAGAACGGTGGACGCAGCAGCTACCGCGGTTTGGTGCGTGTCGAGAAAGATGCCAAGAAGTCTAAGTGTAACGTTGTTTGTGATGCGTTGATTTTGGATCCTCAAAGCCGAAGCGATACCTATCCCTACATCGAAATCTTGGATCAAGATGTCAGCATTGGCCACGAAGCGAGCGTATCGCGAATCGGTGAAGAGCAACTCTTCTATCTGATGAGTCGTGGACTAAGCGAGGCTGAGGCGAGCACCATGATCGTCAATGGATTCATAGAGCCACTCGTCAAAGAGCTTCCGATGGAATACGCGGTCGAAATGAATCGCCTCATTCAATTGCAAATGGAAGGGTCGGTGGGCTAACATGAATGCAGTGATGTTGCGAAAAGAACAATTAGGTGCTTTCAATGACGAGGGATTTGCCTCGTTCATGCAAAGCCGAATCGATCCTGCTTGGTTAACAGAACTACGCACCGAAGCTTGGCGAACCTTCAGTTCCATGGAGTGGCCCAATCCTCGCGATGAGAATTGGATGAGGTCCGAACTTAGAGGTTTCAAGCTCGATAAGTACTCGCCACCAATCGAGACTGTTGACGCGCCGACTGAAACCACGGCACCCGTTTGGTTGCTCGAAGGTGTTAACGCGTCTGGAAGCGTGAAAAGCGTCAACGGGCGAGTCATCGCGGAAACGCTCGATGAGTCCCTCAAAGCAAAAGGCGTCCTATTCGGTTCCTTGTCTCGCTTATCCCGCGAGAAGCCAGAAGTCGTGCGATCTGCACTGCACTCCTTGATCGGTGCAGCACCCGATCGATTTGCGGCTTTGCAAGCGGCAATGTGGTCGGATGGATGTTTGCTCTACGTTCCTCGAAACGTAACGATTGAGCAGCCCTTGCATCTACATGCAGCCATGACAGAAGGGGGCACCGACATATCCCATACGCTTGTTGTTCTAGAGGAAGGTGCCCAAGCGACTGTCCTGTCCGAATGCAGCAGTCCGACTGATCAAGCCACCGGGTTTCACTGTGGTGGACTGGAATTGATCGTCAAGGATCGAGCGAATTTACGATTCGTTTCGTTGCAGGACTGGGGGCAAAAAGTTTGGAAGTTTTCTCACCAACGAGCCAGTGTTGGACGCGACGCGACGATTCAGTGGACTGTCGCTGCCATGGGGGCTAGGTTCGCCCAAGTTGACCAGCAAGTTGAGATGGTCGCACCAGGTGCCAGCAGCTACGTGAACGGAGTGATGTTCACTCGCGATCGTCAACACTTGACCTACAACACCATCCAGCGTCACTGTGCACCGCACTGCACCAGCGACTTTCTTTACAAATCGGTGCTCCAGGACAGTTCCCGGACCGTTTGGCGAGGAATGATCAAGGTGGATGTGGGGGCAGACAAGACAGATGGTTACCAACGTAATGATAACTTGATGCTTAGCGATCATTCGCGAGCTGACTCCATTCCAGGTCTTGAGATTTTGGCTGACGACGTTCGCTGCACACACGGAAGCACGAGTGGTCGGGTTGACGAAGAGTTGATCTTCTACGCACGCTCAAGAGGGTTCACCCGTCAAGAAGCCATTCGGATGATCGTTACAGGGTTTTTCCAACAGATTTTTGATCGAATCACGATTGAATCGGTTCGCGATGCGTTGGGAGCTGCCATTGCTCGTCAAGTCCGCCAATACGAATAGATCTATTGAGTCGCGACAGTCTCAGCCCTATCCAATAACGTCCGATCGAAAAACCAACCACATATTCCTTTTTTAGAATTAAGCGACCTCGGTGTATCATTTCGTTTGCTCTTATGATCAGCTCGTTCCAAACGTACCCTTCCCAACAGAAGTGGACGAGAGGTTCGTAATTGTCACCCTCATTGAGAATGAGGTTTACTGTATCGAGGACGTTTGCACTCACGATGGTGGTGCGTTGGGTGATGGAGACACCGAAGACCATTGTATCTCATGTCCTCGGCACGGGGCGAAGTTTGATCTACGAACCGGGGCGGCATTAACGATGCCGGCGACAGAAGCAACAAACTCCTTCAAAACTAAAGTCGAAGACGGAAAGGTTTACGTGAGCGTCGATGAGTGATCTACCTGTTATCCTCGAAGATCATGTGCGGGAACAACTCAAGCAAGTGATTGACCCTGAGTTGTTCGTCAACATTGTTGACCTCGGGCTGATCTACGTTGTCGATATCCAACGGAATGACGATGGAACTCACAATGTTGCTGTTGAGATGACCATGACCAGTCCAATGTGCCCTGCCGGTCCGCAATTGGTTGCTGACAGCAGAAAAGCCGTGGAGTCGATGAGCGGCGTTGCTGCGGTCGATATCAAAGTTGTGATGGATCCGCCTTGGACTCCTGAGAAAATGACGGAAGACGCACGCGATCAATTAGGGATTTTTTAAGCACTCATGATCGATACGATCGAAGATATTCAGTTGGAGTTTGAGGATCTCGAAACCGCTGAAGAACGAGTTCAAACTCTTATCGAACTCGGGCAATCGTTGCCACCATTTCCAGAGGAATACTGTACCGAGAAGTATCGTGTCGTGGGTTGCCAGAGCATGGTCTGGTTCGTTCCGCAATGGAGCGATGAGCGATTGTTCTTTCAAGCGTCGAGTGATGCACCCATGGTTCGGGGGCTCGCTGCGGTTCTCGTTTCGGCCTATTCAGGCAAAACCCCTCAAGAGATTTTGGCTTACCCCATCGAAGGGCTGTTTGAAAAGCTTCACCTTAAATCTTTCTTGTCGCCTTTGAGAAGCAACGGTTTTAACTCCATGGTTGCGAAGATTCGCGAGCATGCTAGGTCGAATTCTGTCGTCTCCGTTTCTGAGCAACGTGGGAATGTAATACAAACTCCCGATTTTGGCCCTATTCATGCTAAGATTGATGCAATACGAAGCGACTTCCCAGCACTTTCTACGATTCTCGAGTCAGGGCATAAGATTGTTTATCTAGACAATGCGGCATCGTCTCAGCGTCCAACGACGGTTATACAGTCGATGTCGAACCTGTACTCGGAACACTATGCCAATGTGCACCGGTCTGGGCATGAATTTGCGGCTAGAACGACCATCAAAGTTGAGGACTCTCGGTCTTCCATTGCCGGTTTTATCAATGCTCCGAGTCCCGATCAGGTGATTTTTACTAGCGGCGCGACCTCTGCGATTAATCTCGTGGCGCAATCTTGGGGTAAATCTCAACTCAAGCCAGGTGACGAGATTCTACTTACTGAGATGGAGCATCATTCAAACATTGTTCCCTGGCAACAATTAGCTCGGGATCTGGGCGTGATTATCAAGTGGGTTCCAATCCGTGAGGATTTTGAACTCGATCTAATCGCTTACGAAAAGCTTCTTACCCCGCGAACAAAGCTCGTTGCTGTTACGGCTGTTTCCAATGTTCTAGGTACCATTAATCCAATCTCCCAGATTGTGACCCTCGCACACAGTACAGGTGCGAGAGTTTTGGTCGATGCAGCCCAAGCTGTTCCGCACGGCGAATTAGATGTTCAGCAATGGGATGCAGATTTTGTTGTATTCAGTGGGCATAAGATGCTGGCGTCAACCGGAGTCGGGGTCTTGTATGGAAAGAGGGATTGCTTAGAGTCTATGCCCGCTTGGCAGGGTGGTGGTAATATGATCCAGTCTGTAACCTTTGATGGCTTTACAGAAGCAGGATTGCCTCATAAATTCGAAGCCGGAACACCTCCTATAGCCGAGATCGTTTCGCTAACTCCCGCGATTGAATATCTCCGACAATTCGGTGCAGAAAGATTGCTTGAACATGAACGGGATCTATCACAACTTGCCATTGATGGCCTCCGAGCAATAAGCCGAGTCAGAGTCTACGCGGGGGATGTCAAAAACAGGGCTGGCATCGTGACCTTCACGTGTGAAGGTGTTCACGGAGAGGAGATAGCCAAGCTGCTTGATGCTCGTGGGATTGCCATACGGGTAGGCCATCACTGCGCGATGCCTCTTCATGCCAAACTTGGAATCAATTCATCGTGTCGCGCTAGTTTTTATTTGTACAACACGCTAGACGAAGTCAAACAATTCGTTGAGGGAGTTGATCACGCGTTGCGAGTGTTAAGACGCTAGTTGCTCAAACAGGCTGGTGTTTTTTGTCGCGGACCACAATTGCGTTTTACTCAACTGAGCCCAAAACCGAGGTTCGCGTTACTTCTACTGTGCTCACGTTTTTTGCAGTAGTGGAGGTTTGGTTCCACCACATTTTTGCTTTTGACGAACTCCAGTTTTCGTGAAGACCGGTCGATACCAGGTCATTGTATAAATCGTTTGTTGAGGCATAGCGTTCCTCTGGAAACTTCGCTAAGCATTGCATCACAATCTGCTCGAGTTTAGGGGATATGCCTGGCACGATTGTTGCGAGCGGAGGGACTGGATCGTTGGCATGAGCGGCTATCAGTTCAAAGACATTTTTTCGCAAAAATATTGGTCTGCCACCGAGAATAAAATAAGCGACTGCACCCAAAGCATAGATGTCCGTTCGCGAATCCACCTGGTTGTAGCGGAACGCTTGTTCAGGGGCCATAAATCCCGGCGTACCACAAAAGCCCCCCTTTTCACGATTAGACTCGTCGTCGCTGGTCTCTTTTACCAAGCCAAAGTCAAGAACCTTTAGTACGTCCCAAAATCCGCCTCTCATAGTCACGAACAAGTTGGCAGGCTTTATGTCTCGATGAATCATCCCTGACTCATGCGCTTCATTTAGAGCCAGACATGCCTGAAGCAGCAAGTAAACAACTCGGCTTTGATCCATCGGTCCATGACGATCGATAATCTCTTGGAGATTCATTCCTTCGAGAAGCTCCATAACATAGAAGAATGTGCCATCGGGAGTACGACCGTAGTCATAGATGTCGATCGTATTCCAGTGACTAAGTTTCGCAGTGGCAACAACCTCTTTTTCGAATCGATCTACCGTATGTGGATCGTTTGCTTTGCCCGGTTGTATGAGCTTTATGGCACAAGGACGTTTGAGCAGAATGTGTTCGGCCTTATACACCTCACCCATTCCACCATGCCCCAGTCGGTCGAGGAGTTTGTATTGGAGCAGTTGTTTCGCTTGAAAAGCCTCACGTCTTGCTCGGTTAATGATGTGCGAACCGAACGTTCCTATCAAGGCTGCAATCAACGTTACTGGAATGGGAGCCGCCGCCTTATTTTGATTTGCCAAGGCTAGAACTTGAGGGTTTATCGTGGTTAGCGCATACCATATCGCGTAGGGAACCACTGCGATCAATGTCGTGATAATTGCAGCGCGTTTCCACGTATTCGGCATGAAAATGCTGTAGGTAAGTACGTGCAAGCAAAACGCCGTAAAGTATAAGTATTGCGTGCTGACTAAAGACGTCGCGTCATCGAGTCCCGCGAAGTATGTCAGCCTAGACGTCATCATTAAACCGAGTTGCAACGCCAATCCGCCAAAAAGGATGAATTCAAACGCCCTAAGGCTCAATTGGGAGAATGGTCTCTTTCCTCGAAGCAGCAGGTAGGACACCATTGCGCTAATGAGAACCGCAGTTCGTAAGACTAGCCATTCGTTGTTCGATGCGAACAAATTACCCACGAAGCTGATTGAGAGAACCACCCACAGGTCGAGTGCCGCATATTGTAATCGACTTCTTAAGAGCTTATTGGTCTCTTCGGAGAAGCGGGGGGGCTTACGATCTCCAATCACACCGACTTGGATTTTTTCGGGCGCGTAGTTCGATTTGACTTCAACGGAAGTCGCTGTTGTTGGATCTGGCTTTGAAGATGAGTCAAGATCCAGGGTTTGGCTATCGGCAGTAGGCTGGTTGGCATTCGCGTTCATATTGGCAGAATAAACGCTTGAAGCCTACTTCTCAACTACCCCTAGAATAGGAATTGGCCTTCAGCAAAACATTATGGCTGTTATTCCGAATAAGGCAGTTTTTCAAAGAATTTGTAACTTAGTACGTACGACTGAACACGCTGATTGAGCGTTTTCTTTCCCTCTCGTGGTTCAAAAAACCAACGAGAAGATGACTACCTATATGACCAAATCCATCGTGCAGCCATTGCTCTACTGAGCAACGACTCTCGCTGGTGATCCGCCAACCGAAAGTTTCGCTTGGACAGTAAAATCGTTTAACGCGATTATCCAAACAGAACCATCACCTGAATTTGAGATGCACGCTAAACGCTTGTTCGGTGTAACAGACACATCGTGGTGTCCCGAGTGTCCTTCGATCAAACTGGGGCCAACATTGATAGTGCTCACAAGTTTTGCATCGCTGAGGTCTGCATCCTTGTTTGGATCAAGATCGATCACGGAAACCTTTTCTTGGTTCTCACTCTGCTTTCGATCGTGAGGAACAATCGCCAATTTGCGTCCGTCGTTTGCTTTGATCGCAACGGGAGTAACTAAGCTTAAGCCCTCGCCCGCTGGGAGTCCGAGGCTGACTAAGTTTAGCTTGGGCTTTGAAGCATCAAGCATTCCAATTTTGGAGTCGTTACCCGAACCATAAGCAAAAAGAACCCAGGAGTCTAGATTCTCAAAGGCTCCAGTTCGATTTGGTTTGCCACTTGCAGCGTCAGTCCCCAACGATATGTGCTCAATGGCCGCTTCGTTAGGTGGGTTGGAGAGATTTACATCAGCAGGGAGACTGTATACTCCGTCGCTAGGTGCGAAAAAGACACGGTTGGCTGCAGATGTTGCACCGTGCAACCCACCGACTGGCAATTTAAAAGAATAGCTAGGTTTGCTTAGCTTCGTGTCAATATTGACCACATCGACGCGACCTTTATTGTCCCCTTCGCGATCGACCCACGTGGAATAAACCACTTGTTTGGAATGGGCCGCTAGAGTTATGTGGTTGCCGCCACCAGTATAGAAGGTACCGTTTGTACGTGGATCATTCGCCTTTAGTTGTTCTTTGGTAAGCACGGTGAATCCGTTCTTGGAGTCATTGGCCAAGATGACTTGTTCATCGTAGAGATAAACGTGAGCGGGGTTTCCTTGCTGGTCATCTAGTCGTGTCACGAGTACTTTCGGGGACTCTTTGTAATACCAATGCGAGTGATCTCCATGGTCTTCGACCGTAACTCCAGAGTCGATGGAAACCCAGCCGCTCTGAAACTTGCCTGACTCTTCGTCCCTGATTCCTACGACAATGATGCCATCTAGAGTTTGCATTTGGACAAGACTTTGTCGCTCCGGATCAAGCTTAGGGAAGCCGGGGATCGATTGCGGCTCAATGGACCACTTGTCGTCTGATCGCTTGACGTCTCCCCACATTAGCTGATTGGATTGTGTGTCTTGCCAAAAGAGGCGAAACATTGTGCGAGCAGGTTTGTCTTGGGCAAAAGAAAAGGTGCCGCTCAGCATTAACAGCAGAACGGCACTCGGGCGCATGAGTGTGCTTATTCTTTTCATTGTTCATTCCTAAGAGTAAAGACCGCCAAGTTTGGAAAGCTCGAATGCGAGACTTGGCGGGAAACATCGGATGCAAAAAATGCCGCAGAAGCAATTCATGCGGCATAACAAAGAACAAAATTTGGTATTCGCGTCAGAGGAGCGAAAGACAACGATTGGATTCGATGCGACTTAGTCGTTCAAAACCGCAACTTCGCCCCCGTTTGCCGAGAACGTGTTTCGGTAGGCATTTAGGTCAACGTTGTCCGACACGAATCGAACAGAGCCGTCCAAGAATCCCATTTGAACACCGCCGGTATGGTTGCTTCGTGTTGCGTAGAAACCTCGACCATGGATCGCGACGTCAGGAATTGGGTGGTTCGGTGTCAAGTAACCGTTGGTGATCGTGGCGAAAGGCACACCTCGAATCCAACTTTGCCCTCGCGTACCGCTGTAACTTACAATTTCTGCAGGCACAATCGAAGAGAGATTTGGATTCATGATCAGACCGCCCTTAACGAAACCTGGGCCGCTAGGATTGCTGGATGTGCCACCCCAGTTTGCGCTCATGCGGCGCAACGCTTGTCGTGGTGGCATCGCGGTTTGAGTCAGTTTATTTCCGAGTAGCCCTTCCGATACCAGTACCGTGTTGGAGGTGCCATCGATGCAACGTGCCATGGACGCAAATGACCGTTCCCAAATCATTCCATCCGTTGGAAACCGGTCGTCGTAGTGTGTGTCACGGCCGCTTCCAATGCTAAAGTGATAGTTGGTACCTGCAGAGACTCCCACCGTACCGTCTGAATAGGTGATTGGAAACAATGGAGATTCGCCATCGCTCGGGCATAACATGAGCGGCAAAGGTGTCGAAACCGGCCCGATAAGACGAACATCAAAGCGGGCCATCCAGGCTGGGCCGATGAGTAACGGACTGGAGTAATCGATTAAATTGTTGAGGTTACCTTGCTCGACAAACGGTAACAATCGAGCGTGAACTGAGTAAGTACTCGACCCCATAAGTCCTGGTAGACGCTTGTAAGCCGACTCATAGTTGAGGGTTGCAAGCCCAAGTTGTTTTAGATTGTTGGAGCAGGACATCCTGCGTGCTGCTTCTCGCGCCGCCTGTACCGCGGGCAGAAGCAATCCAACCAAAATGCCAATAATGGCGATAACAACCAACAATTCTACAAGCGTGAAAGCCTGGCGCCGAACCGCGTAAATGCTCATAATTTCTCCCAAAACCAAGAATGAGATCGAACATGCCGAGGACTTGAAAGTCCTTAATGCAATTTAATTGCAAAAGCGAAGCAAAGTCAATCCGGGGTTGGTAAGAATTTGCAAAATGATTGCATAAGCGATTTTTTGTGAGCTTTGTTGCAAGGTATCGATATAGGCGATCTGGCCACAGATTGGATTTGCAGCAGTATCGTAGTGACAGTAGGCCGTAACAAGGCTTTGCGCAGTTACGGCAGGGGTTTACTGTGACTCAGCCCTAAACCGACAAGTCGTATTAGCCCCGGCGTGCTGTGCCGTAACTGCGTCGCGTTGCGACTTGTTACGGCCTACGAAAGCTTCCGGAAGACGAAAGCTTCGACGATTGGTTGGCATCGTTCGCAGTCACTCGTGTGAGTAGCTTTGAGCTATCGATGGTCCAACTACCGCTGCCATCAAGACGTGCGCTAGCACACGGTTGACACGCCGTGCGCCAGCACGCGGTTTTAATTAAGTGCATTGCAACGCAATAACCAATGCCCGCAGTTTAATGAAAGTTGCATTCCCCATGCGACCGCGTGGATCGTATTCTCCGAAAGCCAAAAAGCACTATTCCAATGACTGAATTCGGTGCAACAATGTGCTCGAAATCGGTATCTAATGACTCGCTTGAGCAACGATCGGGACAATAGGAAATCCAAAACACCTTTGGAGAACCGATAGGGAAAAGAATGGGGAAACGGCGAATCAACACAGCAAGTTCAATCAGCCACCTGTGAGCGTTGGTCGGGGATAATACCGAACTAGGTCCATCTCATATTCTGTGAACTGAGTAATGATCGTCATTTACAGTGCCATTCGTAGGTAGAACTAAATTTCTGTTTTCTAGTTGAATGGTTTGATTTGCGTACCGCCGAAGATTTTGAATTGAAGAGAAATCTAAGATAGTCGAACTAGGACTAAACCTTCTACCAATTCACCTAGAGTGTGATATTCGCCCCTGACAAGCTCCCGAAGTTTTATTGCTTCATCATGTCTACCTCGGTTGTCAAGGATATCAGCTAAATCCAATCGCAAAACCCCCCATCGAGTTGGGCATGGGTATCCAATCTTATCCAATCTACTAATGATCGCCTTCAGGAGTTTAAGTTCGTTACCAAACTGTGAGATGCAAACCCACTGAAACTCCAATAGAAATTGCTCTTTTGCAATTTGCACCTCTGGTGGGTCATCAAGTTCAATCTCGGTAAATGCCATCTTATTGAGCATGTCGAACTGTTTCGCAGCTGTTGCATCCTTGAAGGATTGAGTCTTCGCTAAGTCAACGAGTGAGCGTCGAAAACTTCGAATAGCTTTCAGATTTCTACCGGACATTTTTTGCATCATCGTCAAATCTATCGGGTTCGTGGAAACTTAGTAACGTAAGAAATTAATACCTATTATCAACAAGCATTTCCAGCCATAAAGGACCACCAAGGATCAAGAGCATTTGGATTTTCCGACCCGTTTCTCCAGCGTTTACCGTAGCGATTTCTAGAGACCTCGTCCTGTGTGCTAGTATGGAGACATGCAAGATTATTTGAATAACAATTGCTTTACATCTAGCCCGAACGCCCCCGTCTCCGTCCGGCTTCTGGGGTCTATTTGGTGGCATCTTTAGCGAGCATGGTTTCTAAAAAAGCTAATGTGGACGCTGTAAATGAGGACGTTAACGATTCGATAGAATCGCATGATGAATCGAATTGCGAGATGGGCTTGCGGGTCTGATGATGGGCTGGCCGTTCATGCCGTAAATTGTAAACGGGGCAATAAGCGGATCGCTAGCTTGTCTTCGGGATTTTTGGTGTCCGGTTTCGTAGTGGACGAGGCAACGAGTCCTGAATTTGTAGTGGACGAGGCAACGAGGCCCGACTGCCTGGCACGAACATGGCACGAATCTTATTAGCAATGTAACAGGCGGTCTCCAGTGCAAATGGCCTCCTAGCGTCGTCCACTACAAGAGCCCTCCCCTCGTGATCGTAAACACCACTCGACCCTCCCGAAGGTTTTTGGGAGGGTGAATAAAGCTGCGAGAAGTTAACGTTCCGATTCAGGTCTAAACCGACAAGTCATTTCAGCCCCGGCGTGCTGAACAATTGAGGACATTTGTTCTACTGTGTTCAGCTTGCCACTCATGACCGTGCGGCTCGCCGCATCGGCGATCGAGAAGCTGATTGCGTCTTCGGGATTGATGACCATGGTGGCTCGTTCTGGTGTAATCGTCTGAGGTGATCGATGATTACAATGCGAACATCGATCAGGAACTGAGGTCTTCTTTGGAATTAGAAGGCAGTTTTTGTTAGCCTGGGCCGCCCCGTTTAGGAACGACTTCAGGTAGAATCGGGGAACTTCAACTCAACTCACTCTCCGAGCGATATTTGTCATGGCATCGAGGTTTTATTTGTGGCTTCTCGCTATCCTCATGATTCTCCCCTGCGATTTTTTGGTCCTCGCAGACGATCGTTATCAATTGAAACAAGATTGGCTAATCGACAACACGTCTTTTATAGCCCAGGTCGAGCACAAAGAGTCAGACCATGAGCTAGTACTGAGCAATGGACTCATCAGCCGAGTCCTAAAGCTGTCTCCAAACGCTGCGACGGTTCGATTTGATAACTTGATGACAGGCGAAAGCATGTTGCGAGGTCTCAAACCGGAGGCCTTGGTCACAATCGATGGCAGAGACTTTGAAGTCGGAGGTCTCGTGGGGCAAAAGAACTATGCGTTCTTGCCAGATCCAAAGACAGAACTAACGACTAACCCGGCGGCGTTTCAATTCTCTCGCTTTACCGTTGGAGATATTGAACCGAGACTCGAGTGGAAGCAAATTCGGCGTGTTCCTAAAGGAGTTGTTTGGCCACCCCCTGGAAAACATGTGGTACTGCATTTTGATTCCCCAGAGGCTATGATGCCCTCTAATGTTTCGATCGAAGTGCATTACGAGATTTATGATGGGCTACCACTTCTTTCAAAATGGATTCGAGTCAAAAACGACTCCGAACAGAGTATTTGCGTCAATCGATTTGCAAGTGAACTATTGGCTTTAGTGGAAGCAGAATCGATGGTTGAGCATCGTCCCGCTAATCGAACAAGGAGTGTTGTGCCCGATCTCTTGCCTAACATTCTAGTGGAAACCGATTATGCCATGGGGGCAATGGATGCAAAAACCGCCAATGCATATTCGGTGCATTGGGATGAGGATCCGCAATATGATTCACAGGTAAGTTACTTGCGTGCATCGAGATGTTTGCTTCGAGTCGGCTTGAAGGTCGGCCCCGAACAAACCGTAATGGCTCGATCTAGTTTTGAGAGCTTTCGAGCTTATTTGATGCCATTCGATAGTACGGACCGAGAGCGATGTGGTCTGACTCAACGTAAGATGTATCGGACGATTGCGCCGTGGATCCAAGAGAACCCGTTAATGCTTCACGCGCGGTTTTCCGATCCGGATAGGCTCCGTCAAGCGATCGATCAAGCGGCTGATGTTGGCTTTGAAGTGGTAATCCAGACATTTGGGTCCGGGTTCAATATCGAAAACGATTCAGACGAATATCTCGATGCGATCCGTACTCTTGGCGACTATGCAAAAAGCAAAGGTGTGGAACTGGGGGGATATTCGCTTTTGTCATCGCGAACGATTGGGGATGGAATGGACAACCAAGCACCAGATGATTTACCAGAGGCTCATGGAAACAGTCCGAACCTAGTCTCTCCGTGGGGGCAAGCCTACTTTGCAAAACTAAAGAATTTCTATTCGACGACGGGGCTTGGATTGCTGGAACATGATGGACCTTATCCAGGCGACTTTGATCAAACCGCTAGGCTCCCACACCAAAAAGGGTTTGAAGACTCGCAGTATGTTCAATGGAAAACAACGACTGATTTTTATAGCTGGCTCCGATCTCAAGGTGTCTACCTTAACCAACCTGATTGGTATTTTTTAAAGGGTGCGAACAAAACAGCGATGGGCTATCGAGAGGTTAATTGGTCTCTTCCTCGACGCCAACAACAAATCCATACTCGCCAAAACATCTACGACGGAACATGGACAAAAACGCCCAGTATGGGATGGATGTTCGTGCCATTGACCGAGTATCACGGTGGAGGTCCCGCTGCAACGATTGAACCACTGCATGAAAATCTGAGTCATTATGAAACGATGTTGGCCTCGAATCTGCTGTTTGGTGTTCAAGCCTGTTATCGAGGTCCGCGTTTGTACGATACTCCGGAAACTCGGACAATGGTCAAAAAGTGGGTCGACTTATACAAACGTCATCGTGATATTTTAGAAAGTGACCTTGTGCACTTACGTCGTGCCGATGGCGATCGACTAGATTTCATGATGCATGTGAATCCAAAACTAGAAACGAGAGGATTCCTAGCTGTCTTTAATCCCACAGAAACCGATTTAGAAGAACGTTTGATCGTTCCGCTGTACTACACTGGATTGACGGAAAGTGTTCAAGTGCGTGAAAAAGATGGCGAGCCAAAGAAGCTAGAGTTAGATTCACGTCAACGCGTAGAGCTGGAATTGAAAGTACCCGCCAATGGGATCACATGGCTTACATTCGAACCCGTCCCTTAAGGGCGTGTTGCTTTAATGAGCCGCGAACGCGATAGCGTCCGGTTCTAGGCCGTTAACCTTGCTCTATCGCCCTGCGGCATCGGCGATGGAGTAGCTTCTTCTTCGGGATTGATGACGATGGTCGGCCGTTCGGATCGACATCGCACAATAGTTGGTTGTCGAGATAGGTCTTCGTGCAAATAAGAGGTATACCCATGGCTTGCGTACGCCTTGATCGCATCCCAATTGTTTCGAAGATAACCCAATACTTTCGCTAGATCGGATTTCGGTAACACTTCGTCATGATCGGTATCACGTACTTCTGACGACGCGCCACAGCGACCAAAATTACGATTGATTTTCACAAATTTATCGATTTATATGGAGCACATTTTTGGTCGATCACGCCCCAATATTCTAGGATGACTGCATCGCATCGACCCATCGGTCTAAACCTTGGTTTTTCCTGGCAATTTGTTAATCGCTGCTCGAACCGCTCAATCCGAAATAGATGGAAGTTTTGATTTCTTATGGTTGAAATCACTACAACAGAATGGAGGCATTCCATGAGTCTCGCTCATGATATCAACTAGAAGGGTAGTGGTGAGAATTAGAATGATAGAGAAGACGAAAAAGCATATGCTTGACTGTCATTCCACCACGGCATAGCATGCATTGAGCGTATGAGGCAGATATAGTTTTAAAGACATAAGACCCTACCTAACGAGTTGCTATCCGAATAGAGGTAGCCCATTACAAAGTTTGCTTGATGGATTAATTGATCTAGCAATCACTGACCGGCATTATCTGCTTACTAATAGTGATATTGAGATATCACCTTTTTTGTTTTTTCTGGATTTCTTCTAAGGAACCAAGAACTATGTTGCAACTAGCAATTACCTTTTTAGTGATCGCGTTGGTCGCTGCCGTTTTAGGATTTGGTGGCGTGGCAGGCTCATTTATGGGAGTGGCCAAAATTCTTTTCATCGTGTTTCTTGTCCTAGCTGTCGTATCGTTCCTTTTTGGTCGCAGGAGAATCGCGTAACAAGGTACGATCGTGATAACACCACGGTGCAGCGAGGTGTTCGCTTTTTGGGCAGTCAGATTTGATTGCTGAAATGGTAAAACACCGGTTAGATTGCATTCGAATCCGCACGAAGACTTGAGGAAGTAATGAATTATAAAAAATTTTTGAGAATCTATCTCATATCGTTAGCTGCAACGTGGGTCGGATTTGCGACTTGTGGAAAGGCGCAGGTTGTAGAAAACGAGGAGACAGATACGAACGAAGTACTTACTCGGGGTCCCGTTCATGAAGCGTTCGCAGGTACTGCAACCTTCGATCCCCTACCCGGCATAATCTTGCCGAGATCTCCACCAGAATCAATTGACGAAATATCGCCAAAAGTTAGGCCAGAGGGAGATAACATTGCATGGATCCCTGGCTACTGGGCATGGGACGACGATGGCCAAAATTTTCTTTGGCTAAGAAGCTAGATCCCCCGAAGATAGACCCAAAAGTGAATCCTTCAAAAAGACGTCAATGCCCCCCAGCAGACAAGGGAAAGGCGGGTAAAAACAAAGAGGCAGGTAAATAGGTATTACCCTATGAATCGCCCTGAGGTCCATGCGATTTAACTCGTTAGAAGCTTTGCTCAATCGGTCGTTAGCCTTTCAATTCTCAATTGCCAATACAGCTAATCATCAACGTACTCGCGTTCACGTCGAACCATTACTAAACGCATCATGCCACTCCATGGAATAAGATAATATGACAACGAAGAAAAACGGAAATAATCCCTCAGCACCGGTTTGGTTTATTACCGGATGCTCTACTGGTTTTGGAA
This sequence comes from Pirellula sp., assembly GCA_046344995.1. GTDB lineage: Bacteria > Planctomycetota > Planctomycetia > Pirellulales > Pirellulaceae > JBKCUI01. The sequence continues at coordinate 319,853 of JBKDKR010000066.1, read as the reverse complement.
GACACATTGCCCAGCATGCACTCCAACTCGGTTATAGGACAGTCGTCACTTCACGAGATACCAAAGATATCCAGGATTTGGCCGACCTTGGTGACTCATTGATCCTGGAATTGGATGTGACGAAAAGGTCACAAGCTGAAGCAGCAGTCAAAGCAGCGGAAAGTCACTACGGTCGCATCGACGTGCTTGTTAACAACGCTGGTATCGGCTACTTCGCCGCGGTCGAAGAGAGCGACGAAGATGAAGTGCGCAAGATGTTCGACGTCAACGTCTTTGGCTTATGTCGCATGATCCATATCGTGCTACCAGGAATGCGACAGCGACGAAGTGGATTTATTGTCAATCTTTCATCGATCGGTGGCTTGCGATCCTTCCCGGCTCTCGGCTATTACAACGCAACCAAGTTCGCCGTCGAAGGGGTCTCCGAGGCACTGTGGCAAGAAGTCGAACCACTTGGAATCAAGGTAATGCTGGTAGAACCAAGCGGATTCCGGACCGATTGGGCTGGTCGGTCGGCAAACGAAACCGAGCACCAAATTGCGGATTATGCGGAGACAGCGGACAAGAACTTGCGTTGGTTGCGGGCGATGTCCGGGAATCAAGATGGAGACCCGGTTCGCGCTGCAGAAGCAATCGTAAAGGCCGTTGGCTCCCTCAATCCGCCGCACCGACTATTGCTTGGCAATGATGCGTATAACGGCGCGATTGCAAAACTAGATACCCTTCGCAAAGAATTTAATGCTTGGGAAGAGGTTTCGCGCGGCGTAGATTTTCCAGAGCTAGAAGCGGTCTCAGCGAGCTAGATCTGGAATCTTTTCTATCGTTCGCCAGGCGAACTGAGATTGTGTACGAGGGACTGTGTACGAGGGACAACGCGGACTTAACGCGGCCACGTTGTCGGATTTTCACTAGGTGACAATACTAAGAGTACGTGCAGATGGTCGCTACATCGTCGAATTGAAACAGATGGTTTCAGCAATCGCGGTCAACTCGATCTGATCCGCCAATTTTCACTTGCTTCAGATAAACGCCAATCAATAGAAGTGGAGCGGCCCATTGTCCTACAAACAGGCTATCATTCCGTCTGCCGTTTAATTTCAAATACAGTGCCAATCCAATTGCTCCCAAAGCGGCACCGAACCAAACATCTGAAGGTAGCTTTGCAGCTTGGTTCTCAATGCTGCGAGTTATTGTTCCCTCGGCGTGGTCGAGTATCTCGTCGTTCATGGCTCTTTCTTGCTCATCATTCATTTTAAGTATCTTTATAAAAGGTGAAATCGAATTCCGACGGATGCATTGTTACGGAACACATGGTTTAGTTAATCGAGAGATTGTGGGTCCTATGTCTAGCGGATTTAGCTACGTCCCAATCCCTGGTGGGTCGCAAGTGCATTCGCTGTGAAATGCGTTCGGAATGTTCTGAACGTTTCCTTTTCAAGAGACAATACGGCGTCTTTGTGTTCTTGAGAAAGCAAAGAGGCCTGCGAAGCTGATTGGAACGTAACCGACGCTGAAATCGTGCGATTCTTCGATCAAACATGAAAACGGGGGGAAATCTCCCACACTTTTTTTCTGTGTCGCAATGACCCCAATAACTTTGGTAGAATGGGTCCGGGGCGGAGGTGTAAAATAGGCTCAATACGAACTATATTCATTCTCGTCCCCACGTTATCCCCCCCATCCTGGTCGTTTTGAACTCCCAATCGAAATGACTTCCCTCCCCAGGTTTTGCCTATGTGGTCTATCAGGCATAAAACGCATACTTGCGGCGTTGACAAATTCAGGCACGTGAGGAGCATCCCTCACCAAGTGCTCATTTCATCTGTCATCACTTCCATTTGTATGGTGCTCTCGCCATCGATGGCACTTGCTCAGGATCCCGTACCAACAACTCCATCCAGTAGCACGGGGGGGCCACAACAAGAATATTTCTTTGAAAAGGAAGTGCGCCCCATTCTTAAGGCCCACTGCTTTCTTTGCCACGGCGAGGAAAAGGAATTGGGGGGTGGACTCGATCTACGGCTCGTGCGCCTTATGTTGGCTGGAGGCGATTCTGGTGCTGCCATTTCTATCGATCAGCCCACCCACTCGCTCCTATTGGAAAAAATTAGCTCGAATGAAATGCCCCCCGGTCCAAAGAAGCTATCGGCCGAGGAGAAAGATCGTATAAGCAAGTGGGTGAACCTGGGGGCCAAAACGGCCAGGCCCGAACCGGAGAATCCGGAAGAAGTCCGCTTTACTCAAGAGGAATTGAGTCACTGGGCCTTTCAGCCAATCCTAAGCACGCAGCAAATCCTTGGAAGTCAAGATCCAAACGGGAACGAAAGGACTAGCGTTCCCGATACGATTGACTTTTTGGCAGGAGCAAAAGCCAAAGAGCACGGATTTGAGCCAGCTCCACCTGCGAGCCGCTCCACCCTGCTACGTCGTCTGACATTTAATTTGACTGGGCTGCCCCCAACACCTGATGAGGTTAAAGACTTTTTGGGAGACGAGCATAATGACGCATATGAAAGGGTTGTTCAGCGTCTACTCGATTCGCCGCAATATGGAGTTAGGTGGTCTCGGCATTGGCTTGATATCGCTGGTTATTCCGAGAGCGAAGGACAAGTCGTGGGAGATCGAGAACGGCCTCATGCCTGGCGGTATCGAGACTACGTCATCGATGCCCTAAATCGTGATATTCCCTACAACCAGTTTATCAAAGAGCAGCTAGCTGGTGACCAAATGATCTCCGGGCCAATTGATCACAACAGCGATGAACATGCACGATTGATTGCGGCCACAGGTTTTCTGCAAATGGCTCCCGACCTGTCCGAGACAGAAAATACTCTAATGGTTCGTAATCAAGCAGTCTCTGACACAATTCAAACAGTAACCTCAGCCGTGCTCGGGCTATCGGTTGCGTGTGCCCAGTGTCACGACCATCGCTACGACCCGATTTCCATCGAAGATTATTACCGGTTGCGAGCCATTTTCGATCCCGCAATGCCAATCCATCAGTGGAAGCAGCCAAGCCAACGATTGTCCGATTTAACAAATGATGCAACAAACGCGGAGCGAGCCAGCATCGAAGCTAAAGCGGTCGCATTGCAAGATGACATTAATGCACGCCGTCGTGCCCATTGCCAAACCATTCAGGACCGAGAGATTAACGCTGCTCCTGAAGATTTGCGAGAAGCATTGCGCAAAGCGGTCAATACGCCTGTCGCAGAACAAACAGCCGAACAAAAGGCGTTGCTAGAATCGCACCCCAAAGTCCGAACCATTGACTGGATTGTCGGGCAATTAGTCGAATACGATGGCCCTTCACACAGAGCCTTTCAAGAGGAAGAGAAAAAGGTACAAGAAATCCGTGACAGCAAGCCGCTGGCTCGATTGGTCATGTCAATTAAAGACTATTCTCCCGAGGTTAAGAGCTCTGTTTTCTTTCGAGGTAATCCCGAGTCGCCACAGCATGAAGTCACTCCGAGTGAGCTTCAGATTCTTCTGCAGAATCGTTCCTCAAATTCCCCACAATCTATTTTCACCGAAAAGCGAAGGCTCGCTTACGCAGAGTCTTTGACCGACGGGACACATTCCCTAATAGCACGCGTGATCGTGAATCGTGTTTGGCAACATCACTTCGGTGCAGGGCTTGTTCGTTCACCAGGTGAATTTGGACTTAACGGACAACGACCAACACATCCCGAGTTGCTTGATTATCTGGCTCGCGAGTTTATGAATCATGGTTGGAGTCTAAAATGGCTACACAAACAAATTGTTCAATCCAAGACATTTCAGCAAACATCCTCAAAGTCATCTGGAGATGGTCATGTAGTAACGAATGAATCAAGCGAGGTTCAAAGCAGCTTTCTGAAAGATCCCGAGAATCGTTATTTGGCCCGCGTATCGCTGCGACGACTTGATGCAGAAGCGGTGCGAGACGCGATCCTGGCAATCAGCGGGCAACTGAATCCAGCACTTGGTGGACCAAGTGTTCCCGTAGCAGAAGACGACGAAGGCAAAGCGGTCATTGGATCGAGGATTCTGAGGGATGGATTGTTTGCTGGAATCAAAGATCCGGGCGACAACGGTAAACGGAGGAGTGTTTTCTTGAGTTCCCAACGATCCCTACAATTGAATTTGCTCAATACCTTTGATCTACCTGAAATGAAGCCAAATTGCCAGCAACGCAGTGTTTCGACTGTCACCCCACAAGCATTGTTGCTGATGAACGATGCTTGGGTCGTGGAAGCAGCGGAAAAAATGTCTGAGCGACTTTGGTCAACGGCCGCCTCATCGGATGAACGAATCCATAAAGCGTTCAACCTAGCTTTTTGCGTCGATGCTGATCCGGCAGAATTAGCTTCTTGCCAAACGTTCATAAAACATCAAGCCGATTTGTTTCGAAACGATCCAGACGAAAAATGGCAACAGAAGATCAAAGAACAACCCGATGCGCCAGAACGACGCGGTCTGGCTAGCCTCTGTCAGATGTTGATGGCGTCCAATCGATTTCTCTATTTGGAATAAGGGACTCACACCATGAGTAATGCTTCTCGAAATACAAAAGACGGAGATGCCATGAGTGCGTTCTTAGGCAAGTTCTGTTCGCGGCGACACTGGCTACAATCCTCAGCGTTTGGTCTAGGTTCGGTCGCAGCGGCCATGTTGTTGGAGCGGGATGGGTTGATAGCACAGGAAGGAGCCGCTCCCAAGAAACCAGCTTTAGAGACTCCCGTATATGACTTGCTTCCTAAGCAGCCACCCAAGCCTGCGCGTGCCAAAGCGATGATCTCCATGTTCATGATGGGAGGTCCAAGTCAGATTGATTTGTTCGACCCAAAACCAGAGCTTGTAAAACGACATGGACAGCAGTTTGAGGGGAATATTCAATTTGACAATGCAGCGCAGGCCAGTCGCCAGATAATGGCTCCGCAGTGGGAGTTCAAACCGCGAGGAAATTGCGGGATGGAGATCTCGGAATTGATGCCACATCTCGCAGGAATTGCAGACGAGATAACGCTGATTCGTTCAATGCACTCAGCCGTAAACAATCATTTCCCCGGTTTCTTCGCCATGAACACTGGCGGGATCGTTGGAGGGCGAGCGACTCTCGGAAGCTGGCTTACGTATGCGTTAGGAAGTGAAACTCAAGAGTTGCCAGCATATGTGGCACTAACGCATCCGTTCGGGCTTCCTATTTGTGGCGGGGATAGTTGGACCAATGGAGGATTACCTTCGCTCTATCAAGGAACCGTGGTTAGGCCGACGGAACCACGAATGTTCAATCTGAATCCACCGGTTCATTTAAGAGGAGCGGCTCAATCTGAGCAATTACGATTTCTCGAAGAGTTCAACCGAAAGCATGCCGAGAAATTTCCTGGTAACAATGACCTTACGGCACGTATCGCAAGTTATCAGTTAGCAGCCCGTATGCAGCTGTCGGCACGGGAGGCATTTGACATATCCTCCGAGACGGCAGAGACGATCGACATGTATGGAATCAACAATGACACGACACGCGACTATGGAACTCGTTGCCTGATTGCGCGGCGGTTGGTAGAGCGGGGAGTACGATTCGTTCAGATCTTTAATAACGGCCAATCGTGGGATCATCATTCATCAATCAAAACCGAGTTGCCAGCCAGATGTCGCGAAGTGGATCAACCTGCTGCTGCATTAGTCAAGGACTTAAAGCAAAGAGGACTGCTGGATAGTACCTTGGTGCATTGGGGAGGAGAGATGGGGCGGTTACCGACGATACAAGTCCCGGTTGGCGACACGGAGCTAAAGAATGTAGGACGAGACCATAACACCTATGGATTTAGTATGTGGGTCGCGGGAGCTGGCTTGAAATCAGGGTATGTGCATGGTGAAACAGATGAATTTTCTCACTATGCAGTTAAAGATTTAGTCACACACCACGATTGGCTAGCCACAGTGTTGGATCGATTTGGTCTCGACGCGAAGAGTTTAAGTTTCGATGTTGGCACACAAAAGTTATCTCTGGTAGAGAACCCTAACGCGCGCATCATACAAGAGATTTTGGCCTGAGTAAGGTAGCCAAACTCTATATGACTTCTTGAGAAACCGTACTCGTTAACTGGAACTATTCATAGCCAAGGCTGGCGTGGGGTGAGTGTCCAATGCAGGAGATTCTTTACCTTCTCCCCACTTGGAATCACTCCAGTCGCCATCAAATTGTTCCTTCGTGAATGCAAACAATGCATACATTTTGTAAAGGAACGGTACCACAAACAAAACTAACGCAGTCGATGCCATCAGTCCAAAGGCAAGTGCATTGGCCATAGGAATGAGTACTTGGGCTTGAAAGGACTTTTCTAAGAGCATCGGCAACAAGCCTGCGATAGTTGTCACGCTAGTTAGGAAAATCGGTCTTAATCGTCGTGCGCCACTAGTCATCAAAGCTTCGGGCACTGGCATTCCACCTCGGACTCTCTGGTTGATAAAATCCAGCAGAACGATGGAATCATTAACAACTACACCGGCCAGGGGAACCATTCCAAAGAGACTAAACAATGTGATTGGCAGACCTTGAATGGCATGCCCGAAAATGGCTCCGACGATACCAAACGGAACGATGATCAAAACAATGAATGGTTGTAGATACGAGTTGAATTGGAAGACGAGCAGCAAATACATACAGGCCATCGCTAACGAGAAGCCAACTAGCAAACTCGAGAACGATTCCGCTGTCTCTTTTTGTTGTCCTTCCCAGGAGAATCGCAGGGCTGGGTATTCTCGCTCAAGATCCTTAACGAGATCCGCCTTGAGGATGCTTGCAATGGAATCTGCATTTGCCACAGCCGTGTCCAAATCCGCCGTTACGGTGATTGAACGCATTTGATTAACTCGGTTTATCTCGGAATATCCACGGGCTATTGTAATATCCGCTACCTCGGTAATGGGCCGTTCAACGTTGTCCGAACCGCGCACGCGGATTTCTTGCAGGTCAGCTAAGGATCGACGTTGATCAATGGGGTACCTGACCATCAATTTGACTTCGTTTCGCCCACGCTGAAGCCGCATTACCTCAGCACCATAATAGGTGTTACGGACTGTTTCTGCCAAATCGCTAACGGTTATTCCGAGAGGTTTTGCCGCGTCTTTAACCGTGAACTGAAACTCGATCTTGCCGGCGCCGTTATCATCTTGGATGTCGTAGACACCATCGAATTTGGCCAAAGCCTCTTTTGCCGCTTGGACGGCGATTTCAAGCTCTTTCGCATTGTCGCGAGGGGCTAAGATTTTGAATTCCAGTGGTTTGCCACCAGGACCGATGTTGGCTGCTCGATAAGTTACTCGCTCAGCTCCAGGGAACACTCCAGCCTCTTCCCGCCAAAGATTGATAATCTCATCACTGGTTCGATTTCGGAGTGTAGCATCATGGATTTCCGCATAGATCTGTCCTACGTGAGAACCGCTCACTCGCTCCCCAGCACCAGGATTGCCCGTGGCTGCTGTACCTACCTGCAGAAAAGTCAACTTTACAGGGCCGCGTGTACCGCCAAGCGAATCGGGTTCTGGGGTTTTGTTGATTCCTTTTTTATCTTCCTCTTCGGCGATTCGTTCACTGACTCTTTTCACTGCGGCTTCCATACGACGTGCCGCCTCCACAGTGATCGCCTCGGGAGTTCCATCGGGATAGGTCACTTGTCCGATGATCGTCTTGCCATCAGTTGCGGGAAAGAACTCGAATGGTACAACACCTGATCGAATGAACCCCGCTGCAAGAAGAATCATAGCCACGCCCACAGATATAGGAACGGTTGGATAATCAAGTACAACCCGCAACATCTTCGGATAGATCCCATTTCCAAACCAATCCATCATCTTCGTAGCATATTTACCCAGCCACTGAAAAGGAATTTCCATCAAATCCACAAGCTTACTCCATCCCCTCGCCAACCGTTGGGCCAAGGAACGGGGTTCTTTAGTTTCGTGAACCAGGTGACCAGGAAGCGCAAAGGTACACTCGAGGATCGATATAACAAGCATAGCGATAATTGCGGTTGGCATGACCGCGATGAACTTCCCCATAACACCAGATACGTAGTACAAAGGCACGAACGCGATAACCGTCGTTGCTACGCTGGAATATACGCTACCTATCACTTCGGATGTGCCGTCGACAGCTGCCTGGAACATACTCTTATTCATGGCTCTATGGGCATAAATGTTTTCGCCCACAACGATGGCATCGTCGACGACGATGCCGACGGCCATAAGAAAAGCGAACATGGAGAGCATGTTGAGAGTCTCGCCAAATCCGAACAAAACTAACCCTGCTCCCATAACGCTAATCGGAATTCCGAAAGCCACCCAGAATGCGAGTCTTAGCTCCAAAAAGATAGCCAGTATCAAGAAGACAATCAAAGCTCCTTGAATACCATTGCTGCGCAACATGCGTATTCGGTCACGCACGTCGATACTCTCGTCCCCCCAAGCTTTAAGTTCAAATCCTTTTGGGGGCTCTGCCGCTTTCACGAACGCAATCACGGCATCCGATATCTCCAGCAAATCCTCGCTGCTTGTCCGTGTTACCTCGATAACGATAGCTGACTTACCATTCACCTCATTGACCGCGCTAATATCGTCAAATTCATCCCGCACTTTGCCGATATCCCCGACCGTCAACACGACTCCGTTTGGACGCGAAATGATCGGTAGCTTGGCAATCTCATCTCCGATTTCTCGCTTGTTCTTACCTCGCAAAAGAATCTCTTGGCCATCGCTCTTTAACTGACCGCTAGGGAGTTCGACGTTCTCTCGACGAAGAATGTTGGCAATGGCTGACAATGTCAGTCCGTACTTACGCAGAGTTTCTTCGTCGATTTCGACGTCGATTTGGTATGGCTTTATATTGAGCAAATTTGCCTGAGAAACAGACCCTAGTTCAATCAGGCGTTCTCTGACGTCTTCTGCGTACTCTCTTAACCTGGCCGTGGCTGCCGCGCTCTGATCATCTGGCCCTATAACGGCCACTCGAATGGCTGGGGTTCTGAACGTGATTTGCTCAACCGTCGATTTTTCGCTTCTTTCCGGGAAGAAAACCGAAACTCGATCCACAGCCGACCGGATTTCAGACAAACATCGTTGTGCATCGACACCTGTTTCCAGTTCGGCGAGTGTGAATCCACCACCCTCACGACAAATGCTCGTGATACGTTTGATTCCCGAAATCGCGTTAATCGACTCCTCAACCTTTTGGCAGATGCCACTTTCCACTTCGTCTGGAGTGGCCCCGGGATAGGGCACACTAACTAGGATGACTTCGAGCTGAAACTCAGGAAAAGTTTCCCGTCGCATCGAAAGAAAGGAAAACAAGCCCCCGACGACTAAGATAACGAGCAGAACGTTTACGCCAGTAAGATTCTTAACTGACCAATCGATGATTTGTTTCATGGCTTCTATTGTCCTATTTAATCCTTCTTTACAGGACTCGTTTTATCGTTCGACTCTGAGCTTACATCCGACTGTGGAGAATCGCTGGATGTTGTGACTTGATACCGCACTGCGTCTGTCCCGTCTCCGACAATGTTGGCGAGTGGAGAAACAATGACCAAATCATTTGGCTTCAACATATCTCCTCCTTCGACAACCCAGAACTCGGCGTTGTCAGTTCCTCGCTTGATCAGGTTGGCTACATTGATTCCATTTGTCACGATTACTTTACCAGCTCGCCAATCCTTGGGGTCAATGCTGACTGGTGCATTCTTTTCTTTTTTTGTAGCCCCTTCATCTTTCGTCTGTTCCGCATCATCAGTCTTCGGTGATTCTTCAGGCGCGATGAGGGAATCTTCTTGTTCGAATTTCCATAGTTGATTTCCAGGCTTAAGGGCCAGCTTGGGAATCAAGACAACGTTTTTCGGGGGAACGGTATGAATCTGACATTGAACAAACATTCCTCGAACGAGTGCTGGAAGACCTGTCTCGAGAGCCCCCTCTAGCTTCTCGCCGTTGACATAAACTTCGTTAGGTTTCTCCACTTGGATTCGAACGGGCACCGTTCTGCTTTGTGCATCCAATCCGATTCCTTCGTAACGACTCAGCTTCCCTTTCCATTCGAAAACATCACTCTGGCGACCGGCAATACGATAAGAAACTGTTACTTCAGTGTGGGGTAGTTCGTAATTCGAAGCAGACAATAACCCGCCGACCTTGGGGCCATTTTGACCTTCAATTGGTTGATCCAAGATCAAAAGCAACTGATCGGATCGGAGATTGCAGCTTACTTCTACTTTTTCCGTATCCTCAATAACGCAAAGAGTCGCTCCTTTTTGAACATAGGAATCGGTCTGCACACTTTCGGTTACGATGACGCCATCAATTGGAGATTTGATCTTGGTGCGTTCTAGATTGACCCGAGCTTGTTGAAGCTGTGATGCAGCCAACCTCTCCGCCATCTTTAATCTTGATCGCCGAGTCTCGAGAGTCTGAATTTGATTGAGAACAGTAAGTCTCTGATTGGCGCTGGCTACCCGAGAACGCTTCGCTTGATCAAGCTCCGACTCGCTTGCAAAGCCCTTTGGCAACGCTTGCAGCCTGTCAATATCCTTTTCGATAAACGCAAGCTCCTCTTCGGCGAGTTCAAGAAGATTCTTTGAGTTCGCGATTTCCTGATCCAATTCCCGCTGCTGTGCGTATTCACTTTCTTGTAACGCGTCGAGCCTCTCGACATCGAGCTCAAGATCAGTTGGGTCCAGCTCGAACAATAGATCGCCTCGTTTGACGTAGCGCCCAATCTGACACGACTCGCTTTTGAGTCGAATTCTCCCAGCAACCTCGGCAGCCAAATTGATTTGTCGATAAGAGACTACGGTTCCTGTGACTGCGACGTCTAGCGTATCGAGCGAACTCGAATCCGCCACCTTGTCGACAGCTACAATTGGTAGTCGTCGTAACTTGGAGACAGTATCCATCCCTTCGACAGGTGCTTTTTTCGGAAGCTGACGACCAAGAGTCACGTAGGCTCCAACACCGGCGGCTAAAAGTAACACCGGCACTAGGAAGCCGTAAAGGACAGTCCTGGAAGCATTCTTGGTTTGATTCACAAATCAATTCCATGATTAGGGAGAAGAACCGGAGAGCCATAGTTAGGTATCGCTATCCGCCAGACGAACAAGATTCGTATTCTATTCAAAATCTTTGATGTTTCCTACTGAATCTAGAGGTTTGTCGTTCTTCTTAAAGGCATGGTAAGGACACGTGGGACCAATTCACATAAATCGAATTAGCCCGCCTATTTGCTGCCCCCCCAAAAATCCTTGAACAATCAATGGTTCAGAAATTTAACTACCGACTGCACCGTTTCCCTGCGACATTAAGTCTCGCCTACAGGCTTCACTTTGCAAAATCCAGAGTAAATCACACCGATTAAATCGGCCCGATAGGGGGTAAGCATACCAAAGAGAATAGCCGAGGAACTCTTCTTCCTCGACGCGCAACGGCACCGATATAGAAACTGTGCAAGCACGCACGCATGCTCACACGCTCGAAGCCTGAGAAATCCTACACCAAGCCCCCCGGACTGCTCGATGGTTCACAGACCATATCAAAACCGCTGAGAAAGAAAGCTATTTCCTTACCAGATCTTTGAACGCCGCAATCAGCTTTTCGGTGACGGGGCCGACTTTCCCGTCGGAAATGGTTCTGCCGTCGATATCGACAACCGGAATCACTTCGGCTGCACTCCCTGTCAAAAAGCACTCATCTGCAACATACAGATCGTGCCGAGTCATGGTCTGCTCGAACGCCGTAATTCCTAGGTTTTTCGCAAGATCCAAAATCGCGTTTCTTGTGATCCCTTCTAGAATCCCAGCGTCCTTAGGAGGGGTCATCAGCACTCCATGCTTCACGATAAAGATGTTGTCACCGGTACATTCCGCGACCTCACCTTTGTGATTGAGCATTACCGCTTCAATGCACCCGGCCCTGAGTCCCTCAAGCTTTGCCATGATGTTGTTTAAGTAGTTGAGCGATTTAACTCGAGGGCTAAACGCCGCTGGGTGATTGCGAATCGTCGAAGCGGTCACAATCTTTAAGCCCTTGTCATAAAACTCTGCTGGGTACAGCTTGATGGAATCCGCAATAACGATGATTTGAGGATCACTTGTCTGATTTGGGTCCAACCCTAACGAACCAGCCCCTCGTGTAACCACCAATCGAATGTAGGCATCGATCAGACCGTTTTTGGTTAACGTCTCATACACTGCAGCCTCCATGTCCGCTTTGGACATGGGAATGGTTAAGCAAATAGCGTTGGCAGATTCATAAAGTCGGTCAATGTGCTCCTTCATGCGAAACACTTTGCCGGAGTAACTGCGCATTCCTTCGAACACTCCGTCGCCATACAGCAAGCCGTGGTCGTAGACACTGATTTTCGCGTTTTCTTTATCGTAGAACTTTCCGGAGATGTATATCTGCAACGCCATAATAACCTGTAATGTCAACGTAAAAGGGTGAATACGAAACGAGTCAGTGCGATTCACGAATGTATCACACTACCCAGATTTTGCCAGGACTGTCTTGCTCAACAAGAGTTGCTTACGAGACGACCGGACACATAGACATGTTCCACTTCTAGTCGGTTCGAGAAAATCACCAAATCCGCATTTTTACCAACAGAAATACTACCCAACTTTTCTGAAATCCCGGTGCGTTCGGCCGGCGTTAAAGATGCCATCCGAATAATTTCATGCAGTGGAATGTCAGTTGTTGTTGCCATGTTCCTGATCATCGCATCAAGCGCCAGAACGGAACTGGCTAATCCGCCCTCGTTGGTACGGCCGACTTTGCAATCGCTGTAGATCCAGTTTTCGTCCGTCAGATCACCAAATGCATACCGACCAGCAGGCATGTCCAAGGCCCGATTGCAATCACTCACCAAGCAAAGACGCTTGCATCCCTTGATCTGCCACGCAAATTGAAGCAATTCCGGACTCAAGTGGCAACCGTCTGCGATGACTTCGGTACTCATTTCTGGGTTAGCTAAAACATATTCCGTCATACTCGCTTGCATAGGAAATCCAAACCTGGGTCTCAGCGATACGACTGAACTCATGGCACACCAAAAATGATCAACATGTCGCATCCCCAATCTAAAGGCTTCATCCATTTCTCGCCAACTAGAATTCGAGTGCCCACAAGTAATCAGACAACCCTGTCGAGCCGCCGTACGATAAAAATCACTGGCGCCTGGCAACTCGGCCGCGCATGTCGCTATCTTTACAATGCCCGTTGCAAAATATTCGCCCGACTCCTCGTCTGTTGGAACACGGCACCCCGATCTGGCGTGACACCCCACCTTTTCTTCCGCAAAATACGGTCCGTAAAGGTGAACCCCATGAATTCTTGGTAAATCTATGTCTATGTTCGCTTCATCGGCTTGCAGCATGACGGACTTTGTTGCCTCAAGCATCTGCATTATCTGCCGATGCGTTCCCGTTGTACACGTCGGGAAGAGGGACGTAACTCCATGACGTAAATGTGCGCGTGAAGCAGCTTTTATCGCCAACTCCGATCCATCCATGAAATCATGACCGCGACCTCCATGAACGTGAATGTCGACCATGCCCGGTGCCAGATACCCACCGTTCAATGAAACGAACTCAACATCGGATGGTAACTCTGATGGCAGAGGGCCAATGTACTTTATAAACCCTTCTCTACAAATCACACACGCATCTGAAACAATGCCTGACTCCAGTATGATTTGTCCGTCATGAAATAGGATTGTCATGCTGTGACCACCAATCGTACATATCAAAAAGTGACTCTCGGAGATTTTGCTTGTGCTTCTGCCGCGACAATCGCCAGTCCTCGGAACCGAGAGCTTTGTTCAACAACTCAGGGGGCCGGCTCGCGAGCAACTTGGACAATACCCATCGCTCTGTGGATTCATCTATCGATGTTCTCCACAATACCGAACATCCGATAAAAGAACGATGTGAAGTCGCTATGACCGGCAACCGATTCCATCTGGAAGAAATACAAACTTGCAGTCGCCTTATGAGGGACAATTGCTCAAAACCGTCGAGCAAAACTATATCGGATGAACGCCAAGCATCATACGATTTAACAAAGCGTTGCGCCGATAATCCGTCGTTGTGCAGAAACAAGGATTCAACTCGAATTTCCGGATCGAGTTTGCTGAGCTCCTTGGCTAAAGTTCTTAATAGCGTCGACTTGCCCGTACCATGTGGCCCAACAATTAGCGAGCAACCGATTCGACTGCGGCATTGCATAGCGAACGATTCCCATTGATGCTTGCCAAAGAACTCGTATTCAATAGCCCCCGGCTGAAAACATTTGGTGGAGAAAGGATTTGTGGATTCTCGCACCGATTGTTACCTAGCGAATATAGTGGACCTGTTTTACTTGCTGCCGGATTGTTGCGTTCACAAATTCTATTTGGAGCGGTTTTGGGGTGTAGGTGTTAGGCTCCAAACTACCAAAGAAACAAGCCAGATGGGAACCAATAATAACCAAATACCAAACCCTAAGGAATCGTATTTCGATAGTCCATCCACAGCTGCTGGCTGAGAGCCCGATAAGTCAATCCCAGTCTGTGGGGCGGTGCCAGCCAATGTTGGAGAACTCTGGTATCCCGATACCCCAGTAGTCGAGACTGGCATCCCTGAGACGGAAATACCCGCCAAGTTTTGATTGCCAGCACCACCGCTCCAGGGAGCAGCGTTCGGGGCCGCAGAATTGAAAAGTCCACCACTACCAATTGACGGATCCGGTGCCGTTAACGCGGTACGGCCGCCTGCGTCCACCCCGTTCGGAGAAACAGTTACTCCCTGGGAATTCACCCCCGACAACTGCTTGGGAAATGGAACCACCCCAACGGCGGGCAAAATCAAAGCTAGACAGCTAGTTGCACAAATAACGATAAGACTAATGAATTTGATTGATTGCATTCCGGCTCCAGGAAAATCAACGATCCAATGCAAAACTTGGGCTATGCCTGTTGCTGGACAGTAGCACAAAAAGTCCCCTTAAATCGATCCGAATCGGCTGTCCCGCCCCGAAAACAAGCCAATTTTCTCAGAAAACCATGCTCAAGAAACCGTAATCGAGGGCTTGCCACAGCAACAAATATCCTGGCGGTCGTTAAGCACGGCGGTAAAGCTATCAAAAAAATCCCTTTTGCACATCTTGAACAGTTGCGCGCGGGTCTCGCCGTAAGGCTCCAGCAATGTTTCAGAAGTTAACGGAACATAACATTGCACTTGAGTCCAAGCTGCATTCGATTAATGATCGCATGACAAAGCTAGAGCAGGCGAATTGGGAGGTAGAGAAGTGATCTGAAATCGCTTCGACGCTGAAGGACTCAGGGCAGAAAAAAGGTAAGCCAGACCATCAGGTGACACCGCCAAGGGACAAGGACAAATCACCGGAAAAGAAGAACAAAAAGAAACCCAGGGATCGAGTTGAAGTCTAGACCATGGCTAGCCCAATCTTGAGCTAAACATTACTCTTGTAGCCGGCGAAGGGGGGGCTGCCACTCCACTAACCCAAAAACATCAACCTTCTTCAATTGCTCGCTGTTTGTGTCAGAATGAAATGCGTAGAGATGAGCTAATTGATGATCGATTCGAAAGGGCTCGCTTCCCGATTCAAATCGAATTACCTGCCGCACCTTCAACCTCCTTGGCAGACGCTCAACTCGCCATCAAACGTGAGTATCGCGATTCGGTCAAATGGAAGCTTTTGCGTTGCCGCAAGGTAAGCATTCTTTCCCAATCTGATAGTGGTACGATCTACATACTACACGTTGGGCATTCTGTGGAGTTCGATTGGACTTGGGAGGGTGCTTTGGCATTCCGACCGACTCATATTGATGGAGAACGCAAAGACGGACCATCATTGTTTGATCAAGACGCAACGGACGCTCACCAAGAATCCGACTCCATCCTATGGACAGGTGAGGTGCTAGAAGTAGACGAAGCGACCGGCCGTATCTTTGTGTCTGTTTCCAATCCCGAATTCCCGCCTACCAAAGGTTCGTTTTATGTCAGGCCGTTCGAGTTTCTTGCGTTTCTGAATACCATCTTCAATGAGCAAGCCTACGAGACAATTCGCCAACAATTGCCGAATCGCTTGTTCGCTACGGAGGGAGGAATTCATCCTGATGTGAAAAACCCTAAGAACTTTGGTTTACAGCATATGCAAATGTGGTGGGGCAAAGCTTGGAGCGTTCTGTGGGGGCCCCCAGGCACAGGAAAAACATACACAACAGGCAAACAAGTCGCAGAAGTTCTCGCTGACACGTCAGAACGGATTCTCGTAGTATCGACTACCAATCGAGCTACCGACGCTGTGACTATATCTATAGGGAGTGCTGCGCGAGCCTTAAAGTTATCCGAACTCGATAGGGGGACTTTATTGCGCATAGGAAAGGGAGCACGTTTAGAGCGTTACCAGAACGAGAAACTAGTCTCGATGCTTAAGGGAACCGAAACCGAGTATCTCGGACAAATCGAATTGCTTTCAACCGAGTTGACTCGATCTCGAGGCCCGGAAGAAAAAGCGATCATTCGCAGCCAGATCAAATCATTACAAAGGGAAATGCGTGATGCATCGATTAGAAATTTCCTCGATTCGAAAATTCGAGTCGTTGTAACAACGGCCTTTAAAGCAACCACAATGCTCAAACGTGCGGAGGTTAAATCCGACATCGAAACTGGCTACGCACCCTTTACGACCATAATGATCGATGAGGCAGGTCTACTCTCACGTGCGTCTATTTCTGCACTTTCCATGTTAGCAAGCCGACGCGTAGTACTGATTGGAGATTCTCAGCAACTGGCACCGATCAGCCGAATTAGCCGTGTGCTTCCAACCAGCCAAATGAAGTGGCTCGCCATGAGTGGTTTAAGTCATCTCGATACCGTCACTACAAAAGTTGATGGTGTCCATGTTTTGCGAGAACAACGCCGCATGCAAGATGATATCTGCAAGATCGTTTCGAAGTACAAATACGACTCGCAGCTTGTGACTGCCCCCGAAGTGGGGCAACGGCAGTTCAAGCTCCCCCACCCCCTATCGATTGATACGCGGGCTGTGTGGTACGTCTTGGATGAAGAAGCATTAGATATGCCAAACATTCGTGCGGAAAGAGGCCCAGGAAATCGTAGCTGGATTCGAAAAGTCTCGATTGATGTTCTCGACCACTTCTTTTCTCACGTCGAGTTTCGAGAGAGTCACGGCCTATTCTTGTCACCGTTTAAGGCACAAGCCAGTTTGGTAAGCGGGTATTTTGCCGAAAATCATATCCAGAACTGGACTGCTTCAACCGTCCACAGTCAACAAGGCTCAGAGGCCGATATCGTTATCTTTGATACAGTTAACGCTGGGAGCTACAGTTGGCCATACGATGAATGGCAACGCATGATAAATGTTGCCATAAGTAGAGCTCGCGAGAGTTTCATTCTCTTTGCGAGCAGAGGGGAAATGAACGAGCCCTACCTGCGCCCCTTGATTCGTCAGCTAAAACCTCGAGTTTTACGAAAACACTTTCGACACTACGCATGGGTCGAAGTTCCGGTGACCGATGAATATGTGCCCCCACAACCTTCCTTGGTTAAAGAAACAACGAGTGTGGGCTATCAAATCACCAAAAGGCAAGAACTGAGACCCGTTTTATCGCATGAACAACAACGGCTCTGTGGTCTCGAATTGGATGGCAAGCCACGATTGGTGAGAGGTGTCGCAGGTAGTGGCAAGACCGTGGTGCTCGCCCATTGGTTGATGCAGACTGTTAATCGTTTGAAAACGGAACAGAACATTCGCGTTTGGGCCATATTCGCCAACCGATCGCTTCAAACGCTGATTTCCGAGTCGATTGTTACGGCGTGGGAACAAGAAACTGATGGAACCCCCTTTCCGTGGCACAGAGTATCTCTACAGCACATCCGTGATTTATTACAAGTCGTTTTACCTGAAGTGGGACTAGACGCCCAAAATTTCGGCTTTGATTATGATCTGGCGGCGCAGGCTTACTTAGCTCGTGTTGACATAAAATCGATCGAACATCGTTGCGATGCTTTGTTCATTGACGAAGCGCAGGATATGGGGCCGAACACTCTCAAGCTCCTGACATCGCTGACTCGCCAAACGAACTTATACGACTCAAATAGTCGATCGGTGAACATTTTTTATGACAATGCGCAGAATATCTACGATCGAGCGATTCCCAAATGGACCGATTTAGGACTTGATATGCGAGGCCGATCCTCTGTGATGAAGGAGAGCTTTCGAAGCACCAAGCCAATCACGGAGTTTGCCCTAAACGTGTTGTGCCAACTTCAACCCCAGACGGATAACCAAGACTATAAAGAGTTGTTGGCACGAGGATTAGTCGAGCAGGTTGTAAAAAATGGGATGAATTGGTGGAACGTCCGATTTAATCAAATCGATGGACCGAAGCCTGAGTTTCGCAAATTCGAATCTTTGGACAAAGAGTTTGTCGCCATTGCGGAATACTGTCGGCAACTGGTTCAGGATGAAGGTGTAAAGCCCTCAGATATCACCATAATTTACAACTCAAGATTTATTCGAGCTCGTTTAGAAGAAATAGTCGCTCCTGTCTTGAAGGATCTGGGAGTCGTACTCAGCGTTCAGACCAATCAAGCCTATCAGCGTAATGCGAACGCCATACTGGCAACCACTTCTGCATCTTTTAAAGGGTATGACTCTGAGGTTGTCATCATACCTGGCATCGATTTTTTTCGAGCTCAAGACAAAGGTGTTTTGGCAAGCAGCCTATATGTTGCCATGACACGAGCTCGTTCAATCCTAACATTGTTTGCCCACAGAAATTCTAATCCAAACGCCAAGAGAATCTTTAAAGCGGTAGAGGATTGTCTAGACTGCTTGGAGGCCAGGCCAGCGATCGATGCGGAAATCAGTCCTCAAGACGATTTGGAAGATGTATTGCTATGGATTGGAGAAGAGAATCGCAGATGGCTGGAGCGTATTTGGTTAGAAAAGGAAGTTTCTCAAGAGCCAATTTTCGCCGAGAATGGGGAGCTGATTGCAGAGCCTCTGTTCTGGTTCCGGGAGCACGGTGTAATTCATGCGTGTTTCGGAAGAGAGGTGTTATCGACGAGAGCGCTTCAAAAGGTTGAGGATTATGGAGTTAAGATCTTGAACGTGAGGCAAGCACAAAGGTAGCGAATACGGAGCTTGCGATCCACTGTCTCGCGCAACACCTCGGATTTAGGCGCTCGATTGGCAACGATTCGGAATTACGAAAGAAAATTCTTAACTTGTCGAATTGAAACTCGTGAGTTCGATTACTTGGTAATCTGCTCAAAAGAAAACACAACCGACTAACTCATTTTTGATGATTCACCCTTATGTTTGCGCAACCCCTGAAAGAACATCATTGGCTCTCCCGTTTGTGTGGAGATTGGGAATTTGAACATGACTGCAAAAATGCCAGACGGAACGGACGCTAAGTCGGGTGGCAAAATGGTCTGTAGAATGCTGGGAGAACTTTGGGTGATCTGCGAGAGTATCGGTGTTGCACCAGATGGAAACAATTGGTCATCGATTATGACCGTTGGATTTGATCCCTCAAGGAATGCATACGTAGGTACTTTTATCGGTTCCATGATGGCCAATATTTGGCACTATCACGGTGTAATGGACGCGGACGGGGTAACACTCCCGTTAGAATCCGAGGGGCCCAAATTCGATGGGAGCGGAATCGGAAAGTACCGAGACACAATCAAAATAATCGACGAAAACACTTGGTTATTTACAAGTGATTACCAATCGGACGATGGAAAATGGATTCCGTTTATGTCCGGTACTCACCAGCGCATTGGTTGAATTATACCGGTTTTATAAGATTCTTTTCCTCAGAAAATGGTAGCGAACAAATGCGAGTCATGGTCATCGTTAAAGCAACGAAAAGTTCAGAAGCGGGCGTTATGCCAACTGAGGAATTACTAGCCGCCATGGGCCGCTACAACGAAGAGCTAGTGAAACATGGCATCATGAAATCTGGCGATGGACTAAAGCCGAGTTCATATGCCAAGCGTGTTCACTTTAAGGGAAACGATCGACTCGTAAGCGACGGCCCTTTTGCGGAGACTAAGGAACTCGTGGCTGGATTCTGGCTATGGGAAGTCGAGTCGATAGAACATGCTGTAGAGTGGGTAAGAAAATGCCCGAACCCGATGCTTGAAGAGTCTGACATCGATATTAGACCACTTTACGAGATGGAAGATTTTGTCGAGGCTGATCCAACAGGCTCAGAAATGGAACAAGAGAAGAAGCTGGTTGAGAAACTCAGCATGCAATCTTCAGTTCTACAACCATATCTCTTCTTTGGAGGTCGTTGCGAAGAGGCATTGAATTTCTATGAGCAAGCGATCGGGGCTGTAATCTTGATGAAAATGCGGTTTAATGAAAGTCCTGACGTCGTTCCAGCAGGGATGCTACAAGCGGGCTTCGAAACAAAGATCATGCACGCTTCGCTCCAGGTTGGTAAGATGACCGTGATGGCTTCGGATGGATGCGACGATAAATCGAGGTTCGATGGATTTCGATTGGCATTGTCGGTACCTAACGAGGACACCGCTGATGCGGCGTTTAATGCTTTAGCTGATGGTGGAAAGATCGACATGCCACTGATGAAGACGTTTTGGTCGCCTCGGTATGGAATGGTAACAGACAAATTTGGCGTCGCGTGGATGGTGATGGTTCCGGGAGAGGTTCAGTAAGTTATGTTGAATTCAAAAACGACGAGAATTGTGGGGTGGGTGCTAAGTGGTTTGCTCGCGTTAATGCTCATCGGCCTAAGTGCCTCGGGCAAGTTCACGGAGTGGGAAGGCAAAGAGGAGATGTTCGGCAAGCTCGGCTGGACGGAAGACCTTATGTTCGAAATAGGAATCGTCGAAGTCGTAATTACCATCTTGTTTCTAATCCCAAGGAGTGCGTTTATTGGAGCGATACTGATTACGGCTTATCTGGGGGGAGCAACCGCAGCGCATTTGAGGGTTGGCGACGCGTTTGTATTCCCCATCATTTTGGGTGTCGTAATTTGGATCGCCTTGGGGCTTCGTACACCTGATGTGTTTAAACTTGCCATCGGAAGTTCATCGCCCACTGCACCTAAATCATAATTCCTTCGCTATACAACGCTGAAGATCGCATACGGCGACACTGCGTTGGCCAATTCTACGAACGTGTTCAGTTTAAGTCGACTATCGCAGAGTGCGCCACGGATTGGAACGACAGTATCGGGAAGGTTCTTAATTACGGATCGCACGTGTTCGATTTCAGCATCGAGACGGTCGGGGCCTTTTTTGAAAAGCATGCGTTGCCCCAATTGCACCTCAAGCGGGTTTGTTTCGGCCTATTTGTTAGACCAAATGAGGTTATCGGCTTATGCGACTGGGGTATGATCGGTGTCGGTTTGGTCGACCCATTGCTCGTCAAAACGGAGCCAATAATCTCTTACCCAAGAAACAGGTCCGTACCCAAAACGACGTTTCGTGCCCCAGCGATAGTTTCCTAACGGCACCACATCAATGGGCCGAGGTCGCCCATGGAAAACAACGATCTTTGCTTCGGTTGGTTCATGAACAACTGGCAGTATTTTGTTCAATGGAAAGTACCGAGTGCAATGCCATTTGAAACTCGCGGTCCACTCGAACGGCCAATAGTGCCGCTGCTTAACCGTATCTGTCAAATAGTCTTGGTCTAACCCGTATCGCTCAGGAATGGTCCGGTCAGCGAGAAAACGGTGATAGATGTCATGGGAATCTTTAGGAATGAAACCAAGTATCGAGCCTTGAACTCCTCGATCAGGTCTTAATGATAGTGGCACAAGATTCCAAAGAGTCGGGTTCCATTCTCTTAATGCATGCAATCCAGGCTGACTGCGAATCTGATCAAAAAAGGGTCGCAAGTTTCCCTTTATCAGGACATCCAGATCCAAGTAGAGAGTCGGTTGATCCGGTGGGAGCAAATTCGGTGCAAAGATTGATAGTTTAGGCCAGCAACCGGTCTTCTTGAACTTAAGCGGAATGTCCATTTCCGGCATCAGCATTGACTCAATATCAGAATCCAGCCCACCTGGGTTATCGGTAACGCAAATAAACCTGTGTTCGACATCCAAGTTTGCGCGAACAGCGTTTCTTAGCACTCGGATGTAAGATGCGGGGAAGGCGTCTAACCAACGAGTACAAACAACTGTCACCATAGAAAAATCCTAAAAAGTGCGAAGGCTTCGCCTACTTTCCTGTTCGCATTCGTTGCGAACAGTCGCGAAAACTGACCGGGGAGATTTTACACTTGGTTTGAAAATGTGCTCCCTCTAGGCTTGGAAAATCGAGCAGAAGCGGACGGATTTCTCATGCGAGAAATCTCTGCCTATCAGTCGTTGGAATTAGAGGCCGGTGGACTGCTGCGCCTACATCTGGGAAGCGAAACTACAGTTCGTGTTTTTGGACACCGTTGGGAAACTTTGTCGGATGTTCCGATTTTCATGGCTAGAGTGCGGTGATCCAGCGAGGATTTAGGACATAACTGTCGGCAATAACACGTTTTTTCCGAAATTTGGAATAGTCGTCAGAACCGATCCAACTCGATCGATCTGCAAAGGTCACACCCACCACGTCAGTATGCCCTCGCGCTAGGGCAATTGGAGCCCGATATGCCCAGAAAGCTTATATCTCGGCTGGTCCAGAGGTCTTTGTTGGCTTCTGCAACCACTCTTGCAATCGCTTCCTCGTTTGCTCAACAGTCAATGGCTGAACCACCATTGGTCACGAAGTTTGCTTCTTGGGTAAAAGGGCATGGAAAACAGCCGGTAACCAAAAAAGATGTGGCACTTGAGGATCTGGCGGCTAATGTCGATTGGCTAGAAAACCATTTGAATCAATGGGGGAGCGTGACAGCTAAGTCTCCCGATGTGTGGGGAGAAGCACGCTTAACGCAATTCCGAGTTGAGATAGAAAAAAGACTCAAAGCGGAATTGGATGGCTTTGATAAAGATCGGCTATCTGGTCTCAACGCTGTCACAGATGCGGCATCGTTACAAGCGGCCATGTCAATCGATGCGTTGGGTGCTCCATCCGCCAGTCCTTTAGCTCCCCCCGATGTAAGAGCAGGGGCCGCTTCCGTTGCCAGCGGGGCCCCTTCGGTCAATATCAATCAATCGATCGGTAGTTTGCCAAATTCCTTTCTTAGCCCCAACAACAATCCTGCTCCATTCTTTGAACTGTTTAATGCAAAGAGCGTCCAGCTGGAACAAACTCAGGAGCTGGATAACCTTAATCGGTATCTAAATCACATTGGCCAATTGCGTCGAATCAACGAGGGAGACGACACATCAGACGCTCCAGGGTACTCCCTAAATCTAGTTCGGATCCCCGTTTCGCTCTTACCAGGCACACTTAGTCAAAAAGGGTATGGAGCTGAGATAACGGTTACTGCGAACCTGTATTTGGGACCCGAGTTGCTGCCAATGGTCTATCGGGATTTGGTGACCAACGATCTGGTAGATCAGCTCTCAATACCTCTTACTCGTTTTTTCAATAGTGATCCCAATCGAACTGATCGAATCATGGGAGCCGTTAAAGCCTATTACGACATGCCTGCACTACTGGATCGCTTCAATCATGATTTCTGTGGCAAGCCTTTGTTGCTTCATCCTGACGTGCTATCCGTTATCAAGCAACTGCCAGACTTGGAGTTCTTTCATGATGGCATTTTGCAACGACCAATTCAATTTGATGAACGAGAGTTGTACGCGTTAAGTCTTGAGATCGAAAGAATATCGAAACAAGTCGCATCGTACATGAGATGCCAAGCGAGCGATTCGCTTGTTAGTGATTGCAAAGAATCGACTAACGGTGGTGCGACCGCTGATCTAAAAGTCTATCCTGTTGACGAGTCACGGACTGTAACGACTACCAAAGCTCTCGAAGTTGTCAACGACATTGAGAAGAAGCTCGGTGCGAAGCTACTAGACACGAGAGCGATGATAAATCAAGCTTCGAGCAAAGTAGGGGGACAGTTGTCTCAAGCAGGCGTTTCCGAGATCAGCGTTAAAGCTGTAATCGACTCTTCGGCCTCCAATGTAGAACAGGTCGTTCCGAGCAAGTTTGCGTTGCCAGCCTTGAAGAAGATTCAAGACTATGCGGCTGCCATGCAGTATCTAGCCTCGGTCAATTCCATTTCGTTTGGCGCGTCGGGAAATCGTCGATCCAAGCTGCCGTTTCCACCTACACAATTAGTCGATGTTTATAGCGAAGAGCTTATGGCTCAATTGGCAGCAGAAGCGTGGCAAGGATTTCGCGAGGATCTACCAAACAAACGCGTGGTTCAAGTCATGGATGCTAAAGCTTTTCTCAGAGAAGAGATCGGAGCAGCTATGGAGTTGGTGAATTCCGAGTGCATGTTTACATGGTGGGATCGTGAATCGACAGGAGAACGTTACCTGTATAACTTGATCCGAACACGGCAGTCTGAAACCTTGGCTTCGTATCGGCAAGAATTCATCGAACATCTCGCATCACAAGGAAAATCGAGGCTGACTGCGATCTTAGCGTGGAGCGTTTTTGTCGAGTCAATTTTGCTCAACGAACGGCTCAATGACGATGTGCGCGAGACGGCTGGTACAAGACCGGCCTGCGGTTGCGGGTTTGCTTGGCAGGCTTACTTTGGCCCTCATCCTACAGACGAAGCGCGGCAACAGTTCTGCGATTATGTGAGATGCCGTTGGCCAATTCGTGTCTTTGCACTGGATCCAGTCAACGACCAGCAGTCCATCGGAGAAACCTCGCAGATCTTCCGTCAAATGCAACTCGCGGTCGCATTAGCTGTGTCGGGCGGAGAAATCGGACTCAGTTCTGCAATGGATATGATACGAAACCTCCAACGGGAAGCGGCAACAGTCGATTTAAATCGCACCGCAATAGCGTTTGGGCATGGAGAGAATACGTTTGGCTGGCGGTTCGAGCCACGGTTTCAAACTCCACCGGTAGAGGGAAACGCGAAAGTTTTGTTCCGCGATTTAATCGGGGGCGGCCCTACAGATCGTCAGCTCGAGCGGTCGCAAAAGATCGAGCCTGGCATGCGCGAGTGCGCTGCGATCGTTCTGATGCCTTCGTTTGTGCCACATATTACTTTCGAGACGCGAGGCAATTGGTACAAATTGGTCCGACCTGGTCACACGGGGACTAGCATCCAAGATGACGTCAAGATGAGTCGGGCCATTAAACAGATGCAGGATCAAGCTCAGGAGTGTATTCGCTGCTCTCATCTTTATCGCGATGGAGAGGTGGATCGTGTAATGAGCCGCGTTTACCAACTCGAGCAACGTTTGCCCATGCAATCCATTTCGTGCCAAGTTCCGATCGAAAACGTGAAGGGAGGATTCGAAGTCTTTAGTGGTGGTACACGAGAATTAGCACCGGAGTTGTCTGGTTGGTATGGTTCGCCCGGTTACACTCCAAGCCGAGGTGGTTCATTCTTTTTGGCAGGTGATAACTTTAGTATTCGCGAAACAAACATCATTGCAGGGAATCACAGACTAAAGGAAGACTCTGAATTCAATTTGATCTCGCGTCAAATCATCTGGGTCAACCTGCCACCCAATCTACCAATCTTGTCCGATTCGCTTCTCAAGAACCACGACTCCTTTGAGCAGATCAAGGAGTTTGTGGAGGGGATACCAAGTGACGTTAAATACGATGGATACATCGATGTCCACGTTGCAACTCCATACGGAGCTAGCGGACATTTATTGATTCCTGTTGTCCAAGAAAACAACGAAGCGGTAAATCCCGCTTTGTTCAAGATTGAACCACGAAGTCTAAATGGTTCAATAAGGCTCAAACGCAGCAAGGAAAAGCTCAGCTTTGATGGCTGCGTTTTAAACTCGCCATTAATGATGAGTGTTTCCGTAGATCGGACCACTTCACTGGGAAACACCTCGCGCCCGATTCGACTTTATTTGAGCCACGGTGAAAATCAACTGGGAGCTATTAACTTCAAAACGCCGATCGCTTCAACAAACGGTACATCGTACACAATCCCAGCGGATGATTTAGTGGAATCAGCGAGTAAAGGTGAATTGAAAAAGCAGCTGGATTCTTATGTAAATTGGCTTATCTCGGTTAACCAACTGCCACCTAACATGATCGAATTGCATGGCCGCTTTACAGTAGAAGTCGACAAACAGGAGGTTCCGGTGGTGGGCCACATTGTGATACGCTTGAATTGGAGTGAATAGCCGGCAATCCTCCATCAACATTGTCGATCATTTCGCCAGTTAGAAAATGAATGGCCCTCAAGCCGGACGGGCTGAATTGCCCGCGCTTTCTTGGACAATCCGTTCTAACTCTATTGGAATCGCGTCGTCAGGCATTAGCTGGCTAATAAATTCCCTGATTTCGTAGAACCAGGTATTGCTTGCATTCACTAGGCCTTGCGTTGAAACCTCAGAAATTGTACGACCAAGCTTATTGGAAAGCACCCCGCGTCGAGCTTGGTCCTGAAGCAATTCAACAAGCTCGTTTGGTGCGACGCGTAACGGATCATACGTGATGGGACATCGCAGCACGGCAAGGAGCCAATCGGGAATGGGTCGCTCGTTATTCACTATGCTATCACCCGCTTTGCCGATTTCATCCCGTCGCGGTACAAGTTGGTATTGTCGATCATATTATTGTTCTTTTTCCGTTTCGCTACTAAACATTGCTTTGCTAGTATCTTGCTGCTCCGCACAAATGCCTCAGCAGAATATGCCAAATCAGGGCATTGGAGCAAGTCCCCCAGTGGGCAATTCTTTCCAGCCCGAAACGCCGGTAATGACGTTCGTCGATCCTCGCTCAGGGCAGATGTACGGTCGCTACGTTCTCTATGAAACGGTTCCCGTCGCGAAATACGAATACAAACCAGTCGTCGAAAGGCAATTCGTTCCTGAGTGGGTTCAGGAGACGAAGCCAACCACGCAAGTTCAATACGTGCCGATCGTTACCTATCAGCTAAAGCCGGTCCAAGTCCCCACATGGAATCCCTTTTCTGCTCCCGGGCAGTATTGGCAGTATGTTCCTCAAGTCCAATACCAACCACGATATTATCAAACCAACCAACCGATAACTTATCAAAAATACGTCGAAAAAGAGGTTACAAAGTATGTGCCCGAGATGGTCGTCAAACAAGAGCGTGTTCCTCAATTTGCAGATCGACCACTAACACCATCTACCTATCAGAATGGCAACCAACCAGCCACCACCAATGGCAATGTAATTGCACAGCAACCGCCCCCCATCCGTCCGTTAAACTCTTTTAATCAGCCTGTCGGAACTATGGTTGCTTCCTCCCCTGCTCCCTACTACGCAACAGCACAGCAGCAATTTAATCCCCCAATCAACTCTTTTTCTGGGGGGAACAATGGGGGCTTTTATGGTAATCGATGGGGAACGGCTAGCTATGCTGCAGCACCAAACAATGCATCGGTGAACCCATATGTTAATAACCCAACTCCCAACGCTGGAATCAATCCAAACTGGAATCAATCGAACGCGATGGTCGCCAGCAGATCTGCAAATCCATTTACCAATTTTTTCAATAGGACGGGTCCACTCTATCAAAGCGGTTCGACGATGGCATCTAGCGGTGTTGCGAACCCCGTCATGCCTACGCCTCAGATTGCCCCTCCTAGCTCTGGGGTTTCGCCGTATCCTGGGGGCGTTAGTTATGTCGCGTCCAATTCCAGCGAATGGGGGAACACGACTGGTTTTAGTTCAGCAAACCCATTATCGATTCCTTTCTTCGGAAATTCTGCTAGCTCAAGCGGGTTGACCTTTCGTCCCCAGACGCCAACTTATCCAACGAATAACTCGAACTGGGGGTTAACGCCCGTTGATAACTTCCGAGATCCAACTCAATCGGGAATGTCGAGTTCGGTAATTCGCTAGTGTTCATTGGCTATAACAAAACCGGTCCGCGATGAGCGTAAAACAATTAATCAGTCGCAATGAGGTTCTAGAGTTCCCATTTGGAGAATGCATCGGAAATAGTTTTCGATGGCCGGGTGGACAGTATTGTGCCATTCATACTGACCGAGGGATGGTGGGATGTGGGATTTACGATTGTCGGATCGCTAGCCAATTTGGCTATGCTGTCGCCATTGCTAGAGGTACCCCAACGCATCCATTATGCGAGCCAGAAGATTTGCTGGAAGCGGTCATTGTTGACTTAAGTGACGCTGCCTCTTCCATGGGAATTCAAAAAGGAATGACCGGCCGAGAAGCACTCATGATCATGTGCAAAAAAGCAGAGTGAAACAAAACGATTCGCCCGTAATGATCCCGACCTGAAAGTCGTAATCAAGAAACAGTTCTCCATACCAGCCCCAAAGCGCAAGGGCGTGTTGCTTTAATTAGCCGTGGGCGCGCTAGCGTCCGGTTGTCGGCCGTTAACCGTGGGCTAGCGCCCTGCGGCTAATGCTTGTTTTTCGAAATGTGATTAAAGCAATAAGCCCTCACGCATCGGGCTGGTATTGATGCGTGGCCGCATTCACCAGATACTCAATTGCCTCATCGCATTCGGTTCGCCGTAGAGCCACCAAATCTAATTCGAGGCCAATCAATCCCGCACTTAGCTTGGGACCGTACACTTGACGATAAAGCAGGTAACTTGTCGTAAGTCGCGGATTAATCTCGATCAGCGTTCGCGAAGAACAATACAACTCGGAACGACTCAAGTTCGTTGGTAATGTCTCTTGGCTTTCTATATCGTTGTTCGCGGTGGCTATGTAATCGATCCCTATCCAGCCGAAAGCACCGGGAATCAATGCCAGTATTCGCTGACACCAATTTTCGATTCCATGAATTTCATGGGTTGCTAAAGGCCCGCGAGCACCCAGGTAATGAAAACCTGTTTCGTCAAACCTCAGCAATTGCTCTGTTGCTCCCAGAACTCGGCACGTTCCGAATTCATCAACCAACATTGCCACGCTGCAGTGTCTACCGTCCCGCCACTCTTGAACAATCCATTGCGCCGGATTCTCTAGATTATGGACAGCCCATTTCAATTGATCCCTGTTCGCAACCCTTTGACATCCACCCCCACCCGCACCGTCTCGTGGTTTGAGTACGAATCCCAGGTCTGGTGAACTTACGCCGTGGTCGTATGGATCGATATCACAAGCGAGCCATGTGTTCGGTTGCTGGATATGCTCCCCTAAAGCTTGAAAGGTCTGCCATTTGTCGCTGGCAACTCTCAAAAAGTGCTGAGAAGGAGCGACTACAACAAATTTCTTGCTCCTCAAATGCTTGATGACGTTAACAAGAATATCGTCGATCTCTGGGGCTATTACTACGACTCGATCTGCCCCGAAGGAGGCTTGTGACCAGTTCTCTTCGAGGGATTGGGCTGAGTCAAAGTCAGTTAGATTTACCTTTTGGTTGGTCAGCGGATTGTCATCTTTTTCAATCCACTGGCGGACATTCGGATCGATAACAGATGTAACATTGCACCCACAATCGACTAGATCCAAAACGACTGCATTCCACATCTCGAGCCCTTCGCACAGCAAGGCTCGCATTTGTGAATCCGACGAACTTTCGGTCTCCGTAGATCCAGGCATGCCAACAAGCCCGCCACAGCAAAGATACTCAAGTACGGTAATTTTCATCCGTGATATAAACCGTTTAATGGACCTAGACTAACTCGACTCTATTATTCAATTCTTCGCAGATCGAGATTTGTTTTTGCGTACGTTTGAGCAAACCAAATTCTCCAGGCTTCTTTGTTGTAAGAATGGTTTACCTTGGTGATTTCGGAGAGTGCGAATAGAACGCTCTGCTGATTAAAGGAAACTGCTGACGCGGTGGTGCCAGGCGTTGTAAGGCCTGATCCCCCCGACGAATCAATACCAGCGCTTTGTTGTCTTTGCTGCACCACGTTTCCGGTTGTGGTAAGCGCATTGATCAAGGCAACAATTGCGACTTCACTTGGGAGCGATTGAAGATTCTGTGCCGCACGATCTATGCGTTTTACCACAGTTTCAAACTCTGCCTGCGACTTGTAGAGTTTCTTGGGATCGGACCTTAGGGCACCAATAAAGTAGCTAGCAGCGATATCACGACTAAGTTCATGTCGACTTAGCGCGTCAAGGCTTTGGTCAACGATATAGCCGGCACCGTCTGGCAAATTGGTATTCATCGCTAATCTGAGAAACACTTGTGTCGCAGAGATGCCTGGCATCTGGCGAAGCATCTGCATGTAGATTTCTCCGCTGCCTCCGCGTTTCAATTCCTCCATGAGTTGCTTTTCTAAGAAATCGATTACAACTGGATTGCTTACAGCTTGTAAAAACTCAGCAGCCGAAACGGAGTCTTTATCGCGTTTCTTAAGTCGCGTTATTTCAATGCGAATTCTTTTCTCAAGTTCGGCCCGTTCCTTTTCGGCCTGTTCCTTTTTCGTCATGATCACCATGGAGTGCAGCGTCATAACTTGTCTTTCATACACTCCCATTTCCTCTCGGAAGTGCTGTTCTGCTCTCCGAATCCAACCACCAAAACGCTCATCGTAGACATAGTTAATTGCGGACCAAGATGTTTTATCTTCAGGATCGAGTTCAACGACCCGCTCATAGTGCGATTTTCCGAGTTCACTCATTCCGCCCATACGGCACTTCAAAGCGATTTCTTTGTTGCCCTCGGCAGTGTCTGGCGTTTGCTTGAGCAGTCCCTCGTAGTCAAGATTGACGACTGTCGATTTGGTTTCCTTGACAACATCATCCTTCGCAATCTGAATGGCGATTCCGTCGTCCGTTTTGATAACCACCATCCCTTCCTGCTTGGATGGGAATATCTTTCCTGATAGCTTACCGCCGGTTTTGAGCAAGATCTGATCGGCGAAGCAGTTCGTCGATGCAGCGATTCCGAAAAGGGTGATTGCAGAGGCAAACAAACGCAACTTGGGAAAGCGGACAATCATTCTCGACTCACTTCTGATAGCTTAGAAACCTATAGCCGACGACACTTTATCTTACACAATCTCGGAGAGAAAATCCAAATTGGAGCCAACAAACTACGCAGATGCCTTTGCTGTTTGTAACAATTCTAAGGCCTTTTTCAGCTGCGGGTCGTCGGAAAGCGTCGGGTCGCGATCAGGGGCGGGCGTCTCGGAATCTGTGGGATTCAAGTAATTTGCGGGATCAGATCTCTTTCGAAATCGATCAATCAACGCTTCGAGTTGGGTCGAATCGATGTCGATTTCGCAGCCTGCATCAGGCATGACTCCCCAGCTTTCTTCTGGTTTCGCGCCCTTGCGTCGATGAATCATTTTGCCGGATGGCGGAAAGTAGTAGGCAGTCGTCAGCCTAAGCGCCGCTCGCCCTCCATCCAAAGGAATTACATTTTGCACACTACCTTTTCCAAAGGTTCGCATACCTACAACTTTGGCTCGACAGTTATCTTGCAAACATGCGGCCATGATCTCACTGGCGCTCGCAGAATTCTGATTCACAAGAACAATCATGGGAACATCGTTAGGTACTAGCACTCCCGGTTTGGCGAAAAAGGTTTCACGATCGGCAGCTTGACGACCTTTCGTTTCAACCACAACTCCGTCATCCAAAAAATAATCGCAAACGGTTATCGCAGACTCGAGCAGTCCGCCCGAGTTATCGCGAAGATCAATGATCAAGCCCCTGATTCCGTCTAGACCTTGGATCGCTTTTTTTAACTCTTCATGCGTTTTTTCGCCAAACAATTCGATTCGAAGGTATGCAATCGATGGATCAGCCGCCATCCGATAATCCCAATTGCCATCTTCTTTACGTTGATCCCCCAGAACCGATTCCACCTCAATGATACCACGCGTTACATCGACAACAAATGGTTCCGAGCCTTCACCTCTCTCAAGTCGCAATTGGACTTTTGTGCCCTCTTTACCTCTCAATTTCGATGTGAGCTGCTCAAACTCGAGACCATCGATTTTCTGCCCATCCACCTCGAGGATCACATCACCAGGTTTGACCCCTGCTCGGTAAGCTGGTGAATCGAATAGGGCACTCACCACAGTAAAACGATCGCGTCTCGGGGGGCCATCGAGACTTACTCCCAACCCACCGAATTCTTGCTCCAGAACTGACCGAAAGGACACAATCGAACTTGGGGGAACGTACCCGGAATAGGGATCCAGCGAATCCACCATCCCTTTCATCGCTGCATTGTAAAGATCCTCTGCTTGGGATTCGTCGACGTATTGATGCTCGATCAAATCCATCACCAACCCCAAATCGCCAACCTTGCGATAACGAGCAGCATTCCCATAACAAAACGCACAAACGACAATGACGATCCCTAGGATTTTTAGATTGGATGTAAGCATTGGTTGGCCTATTTCGAGCAGATCCCCTTGGGGATTCAATTTAACTGTAGTGTAGCTGAGGCCCTATGTAATAACGCCCCACTCTCGCTCTATTGTATACGAACGACATCCAATAAAGATACGCCTAGAGTTATGTTGCGCACGACTCGGTTTGTCGATCAAACACTTTCGCGACGCATAGCCAGATGCTTTTGCCACTCTGGAGATTGAGACGGATAGTCCGTTCGGAAATGCACACCGCGTGATTCGTTTCGTTTCAAGGCGGACGTTGCCATCTGCAAACTGACAGTCAACATATTCTGCAGCTCCCATCCGTCTACCGACTCCAATTGCAGCGATAGGACATACGAGCAATAGTGCTGAATGGTTTGTATGGTCTCTTCCAGTCGCTCTTCTTGACGGCGTACACCGACGTTGCGCCACATGAGCGATCGAACGCTATTGCGGATATCAGCAAAATCGATGGGCTCTTTAAGCATAATTTGGGTCTCCGAGGATACGGGCAAGACCCGTAGCTCCTCGCGGCGATCCTCTAATGCTGCATTGGATGCGTTCTTGCCAGCGATCGAACCATAGACGAGGCCCTCCAAGAGACTGTTGGATGCGAGACGATTTGCACCGTGCAACCCGGTACTAGTAACTTCTCCAGCAGCCCATAAACCCGGTAAAGATGTTCTGGCCTCTGTATCCACCGTGCACCCACCAATCATATAGTGAGCCCCCGGTCGAACGGGAATTGCATCGACGGCAATGTCTAACCCAAACCCAGCACATACCTTGGCGATACCTGGAAATCTATTGCGAACATGCGTGGCGTCCAGATGCTTCATCGACAAATACACGCAGGGAGATTGGGTTTTCTCCATCTGGTTGACTATTGATTGACTGACCACGTCGCGAGGAGCTAATTCTAGCCTACTGTCGTAGTCCCCCATGAATCGGTTGCCACGAGCATCCAAGAGGTAAGCTCCGTCACCTCGCATAGCTTCCGTGATTAATGTTCTGGAGCTGCCTGCAATATAGAGAACGGTCGGATGGAACTGCATGAACTCCATGTCGCGCATAATGGCCCCCGCGCGAAATGCAATAGCATGCCCGTCCCCGGTTGCCACTCTAGGATTGGTGGACTCTCGAAACACTTGCCCACAACCTCCGGTGCACAAAATTGTTTCTTTGGCCCAAATACAAAATGGTTTGCCCCCACGAGTTGAAGCTATGACACCATGACAACGCCCCTCGAACGTAATCAAATCTATCGTGAAGGTCTCCTCAACGATCTCGACGTTTGGTCGAGCCTTAACATGCTCAATCATGGCTCGGATTATCTCTTTGCCTGTTGCGTCTCCCAATGCATGCAGAATGCGTTGATGGGAATGCCCACCTTCTCTGCCCAAAATGATCTGTCCGTCGTGCGTGTCGAAACGCGTTCCCCATGCAATTAGTTCATTGACCCGTTCAGGCGCTTCTTTGACAACTTGCGCGACGACATCTGAATCGCAAAGCCCAGCCCCCGCAACGAGTGTATCCTGGACGTGGTTGTCGAATCGATCTTCCGGATCCCAGACGCTCGCAATGCCCCCTTGGGCGTAATTGCTGTTAGACTCTTCGAGTTTATCTTTGGTTAAGATCAATGCACGTAGTGACGGATCAACCTCGTGTGCAGCACGCAAACCGGAAAGCCCACCACCGACGATCAGCACGTCAACAAAAAAGTGCCCCATCCGTTTAGGAGAAAGATTGGTTAGGTATCTCGACGTCCAGGTTGACCAGGGAAATTCGAGCAGTTCGTTGGGAAAGGATGGCATAGCAGATGATTAAGTTGTGCGTTTCGGTCGTGCGATTGACATATCTTAGCTTACCAGCAATGGGCGTGAGTCAGACATGGCTAGGGTCTCTCTTAACGGTTCCGTTCGACAAGATATGCCCTTTGCCATCCGTGAACCAATACGAGATCAACAAAGAGCCCTGCGAGACTATACGCAACGGACAATGCAGAGAAGCGACGTAAACGTACTGGCGGCCCACTGTGGAGAAAAAAGAAAAAGGCACAGTTTACATAGAAGAACCCGCAAAACCGGGCAAGCCCCAGAGCGGACTACTTGCCAGAGCGGACTATTAAGATGACATAAGAAATCGGATTAAGATCCCGACCTGGCTCGCGTCTCTTCTCCAGTTTTCTTTGTTCGATGGGGATTTCGAAGAACTTTGACGATCCAGACGCAAAGGAGGATACCAAACCGTTCGAACCGGACGCCCCTAAACGCCCGACAGCACCTTTGGCATCAGTGACCAGCATCGTCTGCATTTGATTTTCGATCATGCCAACCGAATCGTCCATCACAGCGTTCATTCGTAACCCAGGAAAGTCTTCGTAACTTCTTAGTAAGTCATCGTAAAACTCAGACAACATACTAGCCGTTCCCTTGAGAACCAACACTTGTGAGTCTCCTTGGGAGTCAGCGGGCCCAACGATTCCGGACTTCAAAACGCTTGCGAGCTCCTCTTCACCAAGCACCAGATCTTCGACAGATCCGAGCCCGTGTTTTTGCAAATAAACATTGAGCAAGTCACCATCTCTAGCAACAGCATCAATACTCACCTCGTACACAGCCATCATTTTGCCGGTTGCTCTTTGGAGCGGATTCTTCGGCTTGATGTCCGTAGCATTGTTCCCGACGACCGACCTATCAACAACTGCATCAGAATTTGCAGCCAACCGGTTTTCGGTCGTTTTGGATGAGTCTGCCTCAGATCCGGTTTCAGCTGCATTATTTGCTAACGCACTACGGGTCGACATTTCATTTGATTGGGATTCGGTTTTCGTTTCATCTGGTAGCCCTGTGGCATCCCCAGCAGCGATTGCTGACAAATCCTTTTCACCTTCGGTTGGGTCCATCCGCTTTTGGGATTCATCCAGCAAATTATCAACGATTGATGACGAAGATCCCGACGCCACAGTTTGGTTTTTTGCTAAATCCCTGTCGAAAACCGCAAGCAAATCTTGCTCATCTTGCTTTCGCTTGAATTCTGCAATCTCGTCTTGTCGCTGCTGTTCCAGCGATTCGTTATAAAGCAAAGTGATCTTAGTTAACAAAAATGCTAAGACACAGGTTGCCAAGACGGACAATACGGGAACCACCCATCGGCTTTTCAACTCAGCTGGGTTAAACGGTGCCGGCTTGACCGCTGCATTCGAGGTCTCAACCCATTCTGGTGCATCGTCCCCGAGCATAGCAGCCCGGGCCTTTGCGGCCTCCATGACACGCACGGCAAAGTGATCTCCCAACTTTCCAGTTGGCCTACCCCGTAAGAGCGAACTCCTAAGAGTTCCCAGCGTCTCAGTATCCCGCTCGATTTGCGGGTTCCTCGATGACTCCTCCGTGAGCCTTTTGGACTCTTCAATAGACAAATGACCATCCAGCAATCCGCTGATTAGCTCATTCATCTCAGGTTTTTGTGAGTCCATAGTTACACCGAAGCAAGGTATCTAGTTGACTTTCGGAGTCGATCCGCAACTGAAAAGTTCCCGCCCGCAAGCATAGAATAGTGACTTTCGTAACAAAATGTTGATTATCCCAGGAACCACCATTTTTAAAGGATACATTTCCTGAATTAGAAAAACATATTCGAACGACTGTCGAGTAACATTTTTACTTTTGGCGGTTGACCCCAAGACCGTCCTGGGCTAGACTCTCCATTCTTACGCTTAATGGAGGGCCTGCAAAATTAATAAGAGCAATAAGAGAGCTGCTAGCACTCAGGGAGCGGTACACATCCGATCGCTCAAAGTTTTTTATGATGTTGTCCGAAAGCGAAGCTTTTCGCAGGCTGCAGAAGAACACGGCATGACGCAAAGCGCCGCCAGTCAAAGCGTGCAGCATCTTGAAGAATTTCTATCAGTCAGGCTAATAGACCGATCGAAACGCCCGTTTGTGCTTACCGCAGAAGGACAAAAGTTTTACGACGGCCTCGGAGGGATTCTCCGACAGTTCGACACGCTCGTCGACGACGTCCGACTAGGTGGACGCGACGGAACAGAAGTTACCGGACATGTCGTGGTTGCATCCATATACTCCATGGGGCTCAGCTATATTCCCGTGCTCGCGGAAAAGTTCGAAAAAGCATTCCCAGGTGCCACTTTCTCTTATCAGCTCGCTCACCCTCATGAGGTCTACCGAATGGTGGAGCAAGGGACAGTCGATTTTGGGATGGTCAGCTATCCGGATCCAATGCGGACCTCGTTGCAAACGACGATGTGGCGACATGAACCTATGATACTAGTCGCTTCGCCACGACACCGCTTGGCATCGATGGGACGGATCTCTCCGCAAGCTTTGTCGCAAGTTGGTTTGGTTGCGTTCGCTTCGAACTTGAGAATACGCCAAGAAATTGACAAAGAGCTCAAGGCATTGGATGTGACGATGCGAGTTGTTGTCGAACTAGACAACATCGATTCGGTGAAACATGCTGCTATTGTTAATAGTGGTGTTGCGTTTTTACCAAAGTTAACGGTTCAAAATGAGTTAGCGTCTGGCTCGTTGACGGAAATTCAGTGCGAGGGGCTCGAGTTAACTCGTCCTCTCGGCATCATTCAGCGACGAGATGTTCCTCTCAGCCGCGCAGCCAGAAACTTCATGGATCTTGTTTTGAAAAACAGGGTCTGGAATGACGAGGCTGATCAACAGGAGTCTATGGGCCAAGAGGGCGATTCTTCGGCAGCTCCAGATTTCGCAAACGCCTAAGTCCTTTTTGTTGCGTCCGAAATATCTTCATTCCTCACACGAATATACAGGCAAATCCATGAACGCACCTATCGGCTTTCCCGAGAAGCATGGTCTCTATGATCCCGATCTAGAGAAGGACTCTTGCGGCGTTGGCTTTGTTGCCCACATAAAAGGTAAACCAAGCCATCAGATCGTCTCGGATGCTCTGACGATCCTCATTAACATGGATCACCGTGGTGCATGTGGTTGCGAAGCCAACACAGGGGACGGTGCGGGAATCCTCGTGGGAATGCCTGATAAATTCGTTCGTACTCTTGCGTTAGCTGAGTTTGGAATTGATTTGCCCAAGATCGGACACTACTCCGTTGGAAATGTGTTCCTACCTCGTGACGCAGCCGAACGTGAACATTGCAAATCGCATTTAAACAGATTGATCGCAGCCGAAGGTCAAAAGTTGGTCGGTTGGAGAGCAGTTCCACAACTTGCAGACGCTGCGGACATCGGCCCAACAGCGCGCGACGGTGAACCTCGAATCGAACAAGTCATCATCACTGCAGCCGCAGGATTAACTCCGGACGAGTTCGAACGAAAACTTTATTTGATCCGGAAACAAGCTAGCCATGCTCTTCGTGGCGACGAAAAGCTTAAGCAGCGTAAACTTTTCTACATCTGCTCCTTGTCAACCAATACCCTAATCTACAAGGGGATGTTAACTCCGGCTCAAGTAGGCGTCTATTATTCGGATCTCACCAATCCTGAGTTCGAAACCCACTTGGCAATGGTTCACTCGAGATTCTCAACCAACACGTTCCCAAGCTGGGACCGTGCCCAACCGCTGCGGTTCATGAGCCACAATGGCGAAATCAACACGCTTCGTGGAAACGTGAACTGGATGCGAGCACGCCAAGGGAACGCAGCCAGTGCTCTTTACGGAGAGGAACTCAAGAAGCTTTTCCCCGTTATCGAACCACATTGCAGCGACTCAGGTAACTTTGACAATGTCCTCGAGTTTTTGCTTCTAAATGGCCGCACCCTCCAAGAAGCCATCATGATGATGGTTCCGGAAGCATGGCAAAAACACGAAACAATGTCACAAGAGAAGAGGGCTTTCTACGAGTACTTCAGCTGTCTGATGGAACCATGGGACGGCCCTGCCTCGATCGTATTCACCGACGGTCACTACATCGGTGCGACTCTCGACCGCAACGGTTTGCGTCCTAGCCGATACTACCTTACAACCGATGATCGGGTCATCATGGCATCCGAGGTCGGCGTTCTTCCTGTCGACCCAGCCATTGTTAGGGAAAAGGGACGCCTACAACCCGGCCGTATGTTCTTGATCGATTTCGAGGAAGGTCGATTGATTCCAGACGAAGAGCTGAAAGAGAAGTTCGCAAAGAGCAAGCCATACGGCGAGTGGCTCAAAAACGAGCGCATCACGCTTTCAGATCTTTCCGTTGACAAAGAGCCACATGGATTCTATCCCGAAACGCTTTTGTCCCGCATGCAAGCGTTTGGATATACGATCGAAACTCTTCACTTTATGCTGATCCCGCTCATTCAGACGCAAGCGGACCCGCTGGGCTCCATGGGGAACGACTCGGCTTTGGCGTGCTTAAGCGATAAACCTCGTCTGGTCTACGATTACTTCAAGCAACTTTTCGCTCAGGTCACCAATCCTGCTATCGATTCGATTCGCGAAGAAGTGATCATGTCGCTGGAATGCTACATAGGTCCCGAACAAAATCTTTTGGACGCGACCCCATCGCATTGCCATCGACTGCTGATTCCACATCCAATTCTGACAAATGAAGAATTGGCTGCGATCCGTCATATGGATAACAAAGGCTGGAAAACCAAGACCATCGATATCACGTTTGATCGTAAACGCGGCAAAGCGGGCTTGATCGAAACCCTGGATCGAATTTGCCAAGAGGCCGAAAAAGCAATCGATGAGAAGTACACCATCGTCGTCCTAAGCGATCGAGAAGTCTGCCACGATCGTGTTGCGGTCAGCTCGCTGCTTGCTTGCGGTGCTGTTCACCATCACTTGGTAAAGGTCGCAAAGCGCACTCAAATTGGTATCGTGCTTGAAACCGGAGAAGCCCGCGAGGTGCACCATCATTGCTTGCTCGTCGGATACGGGGCAGACGCTATAAATCCCTACTTGGCTTTTGAAGCTTTATGGCAAGCCAGCCGAGATCAGTTGGCCGCAATGGATGACGACAAGATAGTGGCTGCCTATCGCAAAGGTGTTGCCAAGGGCATGCTTAAAGTGATGGCCAAGATGGGCATCAGTACCCTGGCTAGCTACAAGGGAGCACAAATTTTCGAAGCTCTGGGACTCAAGGACGAAGTGATCGAACGATGCTTCGTCGGAACCAATAGCCGCATCCAAGGCTGTTCGTTTGAGATTCTGGCAGAAGAAACGCTTCGGCGTCACGCGCTAGGCTACCCGCTGCAAATTTCGGACGCGTCCCCAATGCTTCCAAATGTTGGTGAATTCCACTGGCGAGCAGAGGGCGAGCGCCACGGCTGGGATCCAGCTGCGATCGCAGATATCCAAGTGGCAGCTCGGGCTGGCGACAAAAATGCTTATAAGCGATTTGCTGACCACATCAATAACGATGCAAAAGTTCGATGTGCTCTTCGTGGGCTACTCGAGTTTAACTTCGGTGCATCTTCAGGTCCAATTCCAATCGAAGAGGTCGAATCGGCCAAGGATATCGTCAAGCGATTCTGCACCGGTGCCATGAGTCTCGGCTCCATTAGCGCAGAAGCACACGAAACTTTGGCGATCGCCATGAATCGACTCGGTGGTAAGAGTAACACAGGAGAAGGTGGTGAGGATCCTGCTCGCTTTACACCTCTTCCAAGCGGGGATAGCAAACGCTCAGCGATCAAACAAGTTGCATCGGGACGGTTTGGTGTCACGATCGACTATCTCACCAACGCGGATGAATTGCAAATCAAAATCTCGCAAGGTGCGAAACCGGGCGAAGGTGGTGAATTGCCTGGCAAGAAGGTCGATAACTACATCGCCCGAATTC
Organism: Pirellula sp.; assembly: GCA_046344995.1. Classification (GTDB taxonomy): domain Bacteria; phylum Planctomycetota; class Planctomycetia; order Pirellulales; family Pirellulaceae; genus JBKCUI01. The sequence goes on along the minus strand of JBKDKR010000066.1, from coordinate 279,694 downwards.
GGCACAGCACCCCTGGCGTTGGACTAATCAGTCCTCCACCTCACCACGACATATATTCGATCGAAGATCTGGCTCAGCTAATTCATGATTTAAAGAACGCTAATCGTGCAGCTCGCGTCAGTGTAAAACTAGTGAGCGAAGTTGGAGTGGGCGTGGTCGCTTCAGGTGTTGCGAAAGCTCACGCGGACCACATTCTCATTTCCGGTGATACTGGTGGAACAGGCGCCTCTCCATTAACAAGTATCAAGCACGCGGGACTTCCATGGGAATTGGGCATTGCAGAAACACACCAAACACTGGTGCTCAATAATCTGCGAAGCCGAGTCCGGTTGCAAACCGACGGCGGTTTGAAAACGGGTAAAGATGTTGTCATCGCAGCGCTTCTCGGTGCAGAGGAATTCGGTTTTGCAACCGCTCCCCTTATCACCTTGGGATGCATCATGATGAGGAAGTGCCACTTGAACACTTGCCCAGTCGGCATCGCCACCCAAGACCCCGAGTTGCGAGCGAAGTTTGCGGGCAAACCAGAGCACGTCGTCAACTATTTGTTTATGGTGGCAGAGGATGCTCGCGAGATTATGGCCAAGCTTGGCTTCCGTTCTATTGACGACATGGTCGGACGAACCGATTGCTTGAAAGTTGACGCAGCTATCAAACACTGGAAAGCGGACGGATTAGATCTGACTCCGATTTTGGCGCCAGCTAAAAAGCCGAATCCAGATGTTCAAGTTCGCTGTGTTGATGTTCAAGACCACGGTTTGGAAAAGTCTCTCGACATTACCGTACTACTGCCCAAGTGTATGAATGCCGTAGAAACGAAAACCCCGATCAAGCTAGAGCTTCCGATCATTAACATCAACCGGACTGTTGGCACCATCCTCAGCAATGAGATTTCCAAACGTCACGGTCATGAGGGGCTCCCGACCGACACGATCCACATTAAGTTTACGGGGTCAGCCGGCCAGAGCTTTGGCGCATTCCTCGCTCATGGAGTCACATTAGAACTCGAGGGTGATGCAAACGACTATGTTGGCAAAGGATTGTCGGGCGGGCGTATTATTGTTTACCCATCGCCGCAGGCATCGTTCCCTGCAGAAGACAACATTATTGTCGGCAACGTTTGTTTGTATGGTGCAACGAGTGGAGAAATCTACCTCAGAGGTCGTGCAGCAGAAAGATTCGCCGTGCGAAACTCTGGCTGTTCGGCCGTTATTGAAGGAGTCGGCGACCATGGTTGTGAGTATATGACTGGTGGTCGAGTTGTGATTCTCGGAGAGACTGGCCGTAATTTTGCTGCTGGAATGAGTGGCGGTGTCGCTTATGTCATGATGGACATGGACAGCTTCCGCATTCAATGCAATCTTGGGACAGTCGATCTAGAACCAGTTGTGGATCAGGAAGATATTGATGAGTTGCACTCGCTGATTTCGAACCACGCAGAGTTCACAGGCTCAACTGTTGCTAGCCAATTGATCAAAGACTGGACCAATAGCGTTGCAAAGTTTGTTAAGGTTATGCCGACAGATTACAAACGCGTTCTTCAGGAAATGAAGAAAGCCAAATCCGAAATGGCAAGCGTCTAGTCAATAACGAGCGACTCGATAGAGATGTTGAGTCCGAAGATTTGTGGCTCGGTTTGAGAGCCAAGTTATTGCAAAAGACGCAAATTGGTCTTTTGCAAAACATTGCACCGAAGCATGCGGCCGTAACGTGAACGCAAGCTTCCTTAAACGTAACTCAAATCCAACACAATAAGTACTATGGGAAAGCCAACCGGATTCAAAGAGTTTGAACGCAAAAAGGTCGAATGGAGATTGCCAATTGTCCGGCTTGAGGACTTCGGCGAAATCTACACCGAACCGACCGAAGAGCACCTTAGGACCCAAGGCGCTCGCTGCATGGATTGCGGCGTTCCGTTTTGCCAATCCACCACTGGCTGCCCGATTGATAACTTGATTCCAGAGTGGAACGATTTGGTTTATCAAGGCCGATGGCAAGATGCTTTGGATCGACTTCACAAGACCAACAACTTCCCAGAATTTACTGGACGAGTTTGCCCCGCCCCTTGCGAGGGTGCATGTGTTCTTGGGATCACGAACCCACCGGTTACGATCAAGAATATCGAAAACGCCATTATCGATAACGGCTTCAAGAAGGGGTGGGTCAAAGCGAATCCGCCTAGCGCGCGAAGCGGCAAGAGCGTCGCGATCATAGGTAGTGGTCCTGCAGGCTTGGCTGCCGCTGACCAACTCAATAAAGTCGGCCATTCTGTTACCGTTTATGAGCGATCGGATCGGATCGGCGGTCTGTTGATGTATGGCATTCCCAATATGAAGCTTGACAAAGATGTTGTGAAACGTCGATTGGATCTTATGGAAGCAGAAGGGGTCAAGTTTGTCACCAACGCAGACGTTGGACGAACGGTGGATCCTAAGCAACTCATGGCTGAGAATCATGCTGTCCTGCTTGCGACTGGCGCAACCAAGCCTAGAGACTTGCCTATCCCCGGTCGGCAACTGAAAGGCGTCCATTTTGCTATGGAATTCCTTTCGGCAAATACTAAGAGCTTGCTCGATACTCATCACGGCGATGGCAAATACATTTCCGCAAAAGGAAAACGTGTTGTTGTTGTCGGTGGTGGTGACACAGGATGTGACTGCATAGGCACCAGCCTTAGGCACGGTTGCAGTGAGCTAGTAAACTTTGAATTGCTTGACAAACCACCCGAGTCGCGAGCATCGGACAACCCATGGCCTCAGTGGCCGCGGATCTTCCGCAGTGACTATGGGCACGAAGAGGCAATTTTCAAATTTGGCAATGATCCCCGTGAGTATTGCATCCTCAGCAAGGAATTCGTGGACGACGGAAACGGCAACGTAACCGGGATTAAAACCGTTCGCGTCCAGTGGGTCAAGAAAGACGGCAAGATGACGATGGAAGAGGTCGCAGGAAGCGAAGAAGTGATTGGTGCTGACCTGGTCTTGCTCGCCATGGGCTTTTTGGGTCCTGAGAACTACGTAACCGAAGTGCTAGGTCTAGAGTATGACCCACGCAGCAACTACAAAGCCGAACATGGCAAGTTCGCGACTAACTTGCCCGGCGTTTTCGCTGCCGGTGATTGTCGACGCGGCCAATCGTTAGTTGTTTGGGCCATCAACGAAGGACGTGGTGCAGCCCGCGCCATCGACATTTACTTGCGGGGTTCGAGCACACTACCGGCGCCAGGGCTCACCATGGGTTCAGCATTGATGACGGCGACAAACAGCTAATCGCGTCTGCACTCGTCGGTAACTTTTTTTGGCGTAGGTTGGTCACTTTCGGCCGACCTATGATAACCGGCCAGGAGCGTCCCACTTACCTCTGTTCACAAGCCCATCCCAACTCGCAGCGTGAGTTTTTAAGTTGCTCAGTAACTGGTTGTTCGGGCCAATCGCCTTGAGTTTGCCTTGCCAAGCCTGTAGGGTATTGTTTCTACCCACATCTTTTTCTGCAGTCACAAAGACTCTATAGACAAGAGGTTGGGAACACTAATCCTCACTAATCGACACTAATCTCGAGGCCTGGCCGCTGGCTGCTGCGTAGGCCGTAACAAGGCTTTGCGAAGTTACGGCGTTCATTCTCCCTTGGAGGGAGAGTCGAGCGCAGCGAGGAGAGGGTGAGAGGCACAGCGATGCAGGAAAGCTCCGAGTAGTCAGCAATTTTAAAGAACCCTCCTCTCGTGATCGTAAACTCCACTCGACCCTTCCAAATTCTTTGGGGGGTAAATAGGATTGCAGCTCACCATTATAGACTAGTGGAACACGAGCCAAGAGATTGCATCGATCAGTGAGCTCGCATGCGGTGAAACGATTACCTGCTCACAGGTGGAGTGTTCGTGCACTCGTGTGAGTAGCTTTGAGCTATCGATGGTCCAATTACAGCTTCTATCAGCCAATGTGCGCTAGCACCGGTTGACGTCGTGCGCCAGCACGCGATTCTAATTAAGTGCATTGCAACGAAAGAAACAATGCCCGAACCACAATGGTAGTTGCATTCCCCATGCGACTGCGCGGATCATATTCTCGGAAAGCCAAAAACACTCATCCAATGACCGCATTCGGTGCAACAAAGCGATCGAAGGCGGTCTCTAACTGCTTGCTTGAGCAACGATCGGAACAATAGGAAATCCAAAACACCGTTGGAAAACCTATTGGGAAAAGATTGAGAAAACCGCAAATCAACCCAAAGAGACCATCCGGCTAACCGTCCGCCTTGGGCGGGGGCATTAATGCGTGACGAACATCGAACAGTCTCAAGCCTTGCAAGTGAATTGATTGTCGCTTCTAGCCAGAGGCCATCCGCATTAACAATTTCAAGGTTTTTTACAGATTTAGGCAAGCAAACAGAGTGCAAACGGCAACTGTCAATGAAAACGGATTCTATGTGCTTCAGTTTTCCAATCTTCTCGCAGAGCCAAGGTTCTAGTTCACCGCCAACAATTACGATTTCACGATATCGCTTGCGATAAAAAAACAGCTTTCGTAGCATGCTGGGTGAGGTTTCGTCAACGATTGCGATCGAGGGTCCGCTTGGTTTACTATGACGAAGGATGTCTTTAACAATCGGTTCATCGCTAGTAATCGAGGCTTGAAAAGCGATATAAGTAGAGATTAATAAAAAGAAGGCCAGAAACGATCGTAAGGAGAACCTGATTCTATTCATCTTGACAGCCATACTTATCCTTGAATGCTTTATCGTCCTTGCATGGCCCTTTGCAACTGCCGCATAACCCCCTGAACAGGCAGTTTTTTTGCTCCGCTTGAGATGCATCATCCCTTTGATAGGGATAGTGCATAGAGCACTGTCGGGTGTATGCTCTCTTTTCCCTCGTTTCACATTCCTTGCAACTAATCCCTTCTGCTACACCACCTGGTGGCAATGTTGACGTTACAAAAGTTGGTGGACCTTTGACCGTATTCTTCCCCGTGCGATGGTTGCCTAATGCGACTTCGGTGACGGTCGTGGTTTCTAAAGTAGGGACTACTGACGCTGCGAAAGAGGAAGTTTGCGATTCAATAGAATCGAACCAGGCATCGAAGATCGGCGATGCGAGAGATGGGCTTGCGAGTGTGGTGATGGGGTGAAAGTTCATGCCCGAATTGTAAACGGGGCAAGAGGCGGATTGCTAGCTGGTCTTCGGAATTTTTGGTGCCCGGTTTCGTAGTGGACGAGGCTACGAGGCCCGAGTGCCTGGCACGAATATGGCACGAATCTTATTAGCAATGTAACAGGCGGTCTCCCGTGCAAATGGACTCCTTGCGTCGTCCACTACAAGAGCCCTACTTATAGAAAGCATCTCGGAAGCCGAGCATCAAATCCGTGGGAATTAATCACCTCGCTTCGAGGCCTTGAAAGAACTTAGCAAACCGAAGTACAAACAGTGCGGTCAGCGAGAGATGGAGTTGACAGAATATCGGAGTCCGTGGCATACGAAGAATGGCATCGATCTATTCATTCTCCCTTGGAGGGAGAGTCGAGCTTGTGCGTCGATGGTCTTTTTCGGAACGTTTCCCAGTCGGTCTCGATAGCGGAGTAGTTCGCGATTGTTGGCACCGTAACGAAATGCTTCGAAAGCATAGTCGTTGTATAAAATTAACTTACGATTGTTATTGGAATCGTACTGCAACGTTTTGACCACCACCGTTGCTCCCAGCAGTTCGTCCTAATCGCAGAACAAAAATCCCGATATGGCAGAAAAATCGAACGCAGAAAAATGAGGTTGTATATTTCTGGGTTCGATTTTTCTGCCAAACATTTGGTATCGCCACCTGACAAATGGGTGGCAGACCGTCTGGCGCGGCGACCAAAAACTACAATCGATACTTGGCGTTATGAAAATCACGAGAGCACCTTGAAGAGAAAGATGTGGGTAAAAACGAGACCCTACAGGCCTGGCCAGGCAAAAAGAACTGGGCTTTGCCCCTAAATCCTGAATAGCGCAACTTCAAAAGGCGTGAGCGAGGGACTATTCCCCCAGGAAAATCAGCGGTAAACTTTTTCGGCTGCGCATTTTCTAGCACATTTAAACAGAAGTTTGACGCGACTTCGATTCATTCAGTCGGAATTTATTAGCGCCTGGTGCAAACCAGCCTCACATTTTGTTATGCTGTGGGCTGCAGGGGTTGAATCAGCGTATTTAACCGAGGTAAATCTTCATTTTCGGGAGTGCATTCAGCCATGATTCTTTCCGGCACCGAGATTAGAGAGCGAATGGGCTCCGATATTAGGATCTCTCCCTTTCAAGAAGACTGCTTAAATCCCAATAGTTACAACCTCACACTGCACAACGAATTGCTTGTTTATGAAGAGGTTGTCTTGGACGCCAAGCAACCCAATCGGTTTCGACGAATCACCATTCCAGAGGAGGGTATCATCCTTAGCCCAGGCCAGATTTATTTGGGCCGAACTATGGAGTACACGGAGACTCGGAATCTGGTACCGATGATTGAGGGACGGAGTTCCGTTGCTCGTTTAGGATTGTTTGTTCACTGCTCCTCTGGTTTCGGTGATGTTGGTTTTTGTGGACACTGGACAATCGAAATGTTTGCAGTGCAGCCCGTGCGTATCTATGCTGGCCTCAGAATTTGCCAGATCTTTTTTCATGAGATCACGGGAGATATTCGTGAATACTGCAGCGAGAAGTATCAACACAACCACGACGTCCAGCCTAGTCTACTCTACAAGGAGCATGGTTTCGTTCGAGAGTATGAGCAACTCGAACTGAACTTTGGATCCCTCGCCGCATCCTGCACCGAAACCAGATCCCTGTCTGACACCTCGCATGACGATGTCAACGAGGCTGCAGTAACCGTTTAGAAATTAGAATTAACATCGAACCTCATTTTGGAATTAAACAAATACGGTTCGCTTGGATGTTTCCGATCGTCTTTTGGATTTTGACCCCAAATAGTGCCATCCATAATATGTTGACAGGCTTTTTTTCGTGGGATACCATGATGCACAACCCGATATTACAGGAGCTTGATCATGGGTCGTCCTTTACGTTCCGAACAGTTTCGACATGACGAAATCGCGATCGTCCATTGCGTCCAACGTTGTGTGCGAAGAGCTTTCTTGGCAGGAATCGATGACGTCTCAGGCATAGATTACTCCTATCGACGTGAATGGATTCGACGCCGATTCGAAGCTCTGGCTTCGGTCTTCGCCATAGATATTCTTACCTACGCGATTCTCTCGAATCACTTGCATGTGATCCTTCGCAGTCGCCCCGATGTTCTTGCGAACCTATCCGACGAAGAAGTTGCCATTCGATGGCTTCGCGTTTTTCCTGGCCACAGAATGGAAGAACAGCTCGCTGAACCATCGAAAATCGATGTCCAGCGGGTCGTCTCTGATCCAGATCAACTTGCGATGATTCGAACCAGACTATCCGATATCTCCTGGTTTATGCGAGCCCTCGCCGAACCGATTGCACGCATGGCAAATGCTCAAGACGAATGCACCGGGAGGTTTTGGGAAGGGAGATTCAAAGCTCAGCGAATTGTCGATGATGCTGGCTTGTTGGCTTGTGCCATGTATGTAGATTTGAACCCCGTTCGAGCAGCCCTTGCCGAGAGCCTTGAAAAATCGATCCACACGTCGGTTTACGATCGCATCGAAGCGGAAAAGGGAATGCTGATGTCTTCCGCAGCCTTCGACCTAGTGCCGATCACTCACGAAGAGTCGGTAGCCCAGCGTCGCAAGTCACTTGCAGAGCAGCGACATGACCGCAAAGCCAAGAAGAAAGAAACGACCAAGCGAGTCCCGCGAGACAGTTGGCTTGCACCTCTTAGTTTGAATGCAGGCGTGCAATCGAATGATCCACAAGTACATCGTGAGGGGCTTCGAGCGAGCAACAAGGGGTTTCTGCGAATCGACTGGAGCAGCTACAAAAAGCTACTTAGCTGGGTGGCGGAGAACAAACCGACTGCTGGAACGGTGGCGTTGCCTAAGCCACTGAGTGATGCGTTGATCGCTTGTGGAGTTGTGCCGGAGATGCTGTCGGATTTGGTATGGAACTTTAAGAAGTACTTTAGTCGTTGCGTTGGCGGCGAGGATTCGATGTCCGGTGATGCCGAGCGGATTGGCAGGCGTTGGCACCGAGGCCAGCGACGAGCGGCAGCTTGTTTTAGCTAGAGGCAATACTTTAACGCCATCGCAGACAAACAATGAGGGAACAGCTTTAAGCACGTAAGCAATATATATGTCGCAAGGCTACATATGCCATCATGAGACAGCCGCCAATGATGCGGTTTTCAGTTTGTGTTGATGACTCTCAATTAAAGCGGAACGCCATCTTCCCGCATGAGCTCTAAACACTAGGAACAATAAGATTATCGCATTTCGGTTTTGGTTTACGTAGTGTGGATGGCACCAAATATCATCTCGGACCGATTGTTGATGTGAATTCAGCAAACCCAATCGCCTCGTTATCGCTAAGCTTTTCGATTCTTTGCGAACAAGAAATAAAACGGAGTTCCTAGAGCGATCAGGAACAATCCTAATCCCGCCTCTCGAGGCCGTTCTATAACGGTGTTGATAATCAACCCCACGCAGAACAAGACATACAGCAGAGGAACAACTGGATAACCGATGGTTTTGTAGGGGCGAGGCGCATCGGGCATCCGATAGCGAAGGACAAACACACCCGCAACCATTAACGCGTAAAAGATAAACTGTGCGAAAACCAGCATGTCGGTCAACTGATTAAACGAACCAGAGAATACTAACATGGATGACCATATGCCAAACATCCAAAGGGATTTAGATGGTGCCTTGCTTTTCGGATTTAACTCTCCTGCCGCTTTGAAGAACAAACCGCTCTTTGCCATCGCATAATAGATTCTGCCCGAAGTCAAAATCGTCGCGTTGGTACAGCCAGCGGTTGTTAAGACGATTAGTACAGAAATGGCAAAGGCACCGTAATCCCCAGCGGTATCCCGAATGACTTCTACCGCCGCGACAACGCTGCCAGTCTCTCCAATTTTCATAAACTCGTCGATAGGCTTGGCATAAAGAAACGATGCGTTCACAAGCAAATAGATGATGATAATCCCCAACATTCCAAAGATGAGGATCTTGGGTATGTTCTTTTCAGGTTGACGGATCTCATCGCCAACAAACCCGAGATTGATCCATCCTTCGTAAGCCCAGAATGATGCCAACATCGTGAGAAACATGACTTTGATCCAACCAAAACTCTCTCCCATTTCCTTAGGAGGATAAGTGCTCGCGTTGGTAACCAAATTTTGAACGCTACCTGTCGGAGAGGCAAAGTTAAAGGCGATCATGACAGCCAGGCTTAACAAAACCGCGACGGTGATAAAATTGCTAACTCCGCCACCTTGTTTTACCCCTAGGGAATTCAAAAACGTCAAAACGAGAATCAACGCGACCGCCGCCAGTTTCACACCTAGATCTGCGAATGGTGTAAAGATCCAGAGGACCGTCATCGCCTCCCATTCGGGACCTAGTTTTGGGAGCGCCACAACAGCATTCAGCGACTCAGCAAAAACATAGGCAATGGCAGCTGCACTGGCAGATTGAATACACGCGAAACTACCCCAACCATAAGCGTATCCAACAACCTTTCCATAGATTCGATGCAGGTAGACGAACGTTCCTCCAGAGTGAGGTAGCAGCATCGCGATCTCAGCCATGGCAAACACGCCTAACATCGTAACAAGCCCAGCGACAGCCCACGCTAGCAACAGCATCGTCGGGGATTGGCAACTGAGTGCCATGTCACCAACCTTCTTGTATACCCCCGAGCCGATAATCGAGCTTATGATCAAGATAATCCCGGTCCATAGACCGAAATACTTGACCATCGAGTCTCCCGAGTGCTCTTTATCCTGCATGCTAAACTCCTGACAAGGCGACAAAGAGACCCGCGATTGTTCCCGACATCAAATTGGAAAGGGTGCCTGCAATAACCGCCTTGATCCCCAATCGAGCGATATCCTGTCGGCGGTTGGGAGCCATTGCTCCTAGTCCCCCGATAAGAATCGCAATTGAGGACAGATTCGCAAAGCCACATAAAGCAAAGGAGACAATCGCCTTGGTGTGTTCCGTCATGGCGACTCCGTTTATCAGCATCGAACCATCGAGGTAAGACTTAAAGTTTAGATAAGCCACGAATTCGTTCACGATCAGCTTTTGTCCGATAAAAGAACCGGCTACCGTGGCTTCGTTCCAGGAAACGCCAATAAGAAAAGCGAGAGGAGCAAAGACTTTCCCCAATGCCCATTCTAAGCTCAATGTGGGCATACCGATGAACGAACCGAGAAAGCCGAGCATCCCATTGACCAATGCGATCAACCCAACAAACGCGAGCAACATCGCTCCCACGTTGAGTGCTAACTTCAATCCGTCACTGGCACCCATCGCAGCCGCATCGATAACATTGCTGGCTTGATTCAAATCTCCGTCTTCGCTTTCTAAATCAGGATTATCGTTTGGAGTACCGGTTTCTGGGATCAGAAGCTTCGCGAACAAAAGACCTCCAGGAGCTGCCATGAAAGACGCAGCGATCAGGTACTCCATCTTGACACCCATGCCAGCGTAAGCGGCTAGCACGGATCCCGCGACAGAGGCTAGGCCACCGCACATCACGGCGAAAAGTTCTGATTCTGTCATCTTGCTAATGTAGGGCTTCACGACGAGCGGAGCCTCAGTCTGCCCGACAAAGATATTGGCTGTGGCAGACATCGATTCCGTTCGAGAAGTGCCGAGTAGTTTCTGTAGCGCGCCACCTAGAATCCGGATCACCAGTTGCATGATTCCTAAGTAATAGAGAACAGAAATCAAAGAGGAAAAGAATATGATGACCGTCAAAACTCGAAAAGCCAACACAAACCCCATTCCCATCCCGAACGTTTTCTCCATCAAATCATTGTTGACCAAGGGGCCGAATACAAAAGAAATACCTTGTTGACCGTACTCAATAACATGGGATACAGCACCTGATATACTCTCAAGAGCCACTTTGCCAATTGGGGTAAACAACACAAAAGCGCCGAGCCCTAGTTGAATCAAAAATGCGCCTGCAACGGTGCGAACTTTAATGGCCTTTCGATTGCTCGACAACGCTAAGGCGATGGCAATCAAGACAGCCATGCCAACAATACCCATCACAATTTTCACTGATAAGACTCCCCAGATGACGGCGTAAGACGGCGTAGTTATACTGAGCAACTGTCGAAAAGTCGATTTATCTGTCGAATCACTAGTAAGATATTTTTGCTATTCGGTGAAACAGACGCTTGGCAATCCTCTCTCCTGGTATCCTGAAGTGAACTGATTTACAAATATGTCGCCGACCCACTCCAATCGCTCACCTCTTGATTCCGCGCGAGTAAAGGCATTTCTAAGGCTTTTGCCGATCCTATTCGTTTGCTACATCATTGCTTACATCGACCGAAATAACGTTGCGATCGCAAAACTCACGATGGGAGAGGATCTGCCGTTATTCGATAGCGCTGTATTTGGATTTGGTGGCGGAATCTTTTTCTTAGGCTACTTTTTGCTTGAGATTCCTGGGTCACTGATCGTGGAGAAATGGAGCGCTCGGAAATGGATTTGCAGAATCATGATCACCTGGGGAATCATGGCTGCAGTCACGGCCTTTGTAAAGACTCCTATGCAATTCTACATCGTACGGTTCTTGCTCGGTGTTGCGGAAGCAGGTTTCTTTCCTGGCGTGATTGTTTATTTGACCCACTGGTTTCCAGCTAAGGATCGAGCCAAGGCGATCTCTTACTTTTTAGTTGCATCGCCAATAGCAATGATCATTGGTCCCTCCATATCCCAGCTCTTCATTGAAATAGGACGAACGACTGTGGTTGATGGTGTTGCAATGACCAATCCAGATTTACTTGGCCTCAAGGGCTGGCAGTGGATCTACCTTTTCTGGGGGCTACCAGCGGTGATAGCTGGGTTCGTCGTTCTATTTTTTCTAACCGACAAACCTTCGCAAGCGAATTGGTTAACCTCCGACGAGAAACTGGCGCTCACCGAAGAACTTCAACGGGAAAAAGAAGCTAAAGGGACTAATAGTCACATGTCGCTCGGACAGGCACTGATAAACCCCAAAGTTCTGTTACTCTCAGTTGCCTACTTCGGAATTGTTACAGCCAATTACGGCATCGAGTTGTTCCTACCCAGTATTCTAAGAGAGTGGCACAATCTCGAACCGAAACAAGCAACATTGCTCGCGATTATCCCGTCACTCATGGTAATTCCAGCCCAACTCCTAAATGGCTGGAGTTCAGATCGCCTTCGAGAGCGACGTTGGCACGCAGTAGTTCCTGTCGTCTGTGGCGCGCTATTGATTAGCAGTGCGACTCTTTTCAAACATAATCTCCCGTTAACTATCCTTTGCTTTACGATTGGCGCGACAGGCATGAAGGCCTACATGCCTGCCTTTTGGAGTTTACCAAGTCTTTTTTTGACTTCGACAGCTGCAGCTGGGACGGTTGGATTCATCAATTCCGTTGGAAACTTAGGAGGCTTTCTCGGGCCATCGGTGCTAGGGGCTGTTCACAAATCACTTAACTCTTACGACTACGGCCTCTACTTCATTTCGCTGACCAGCCTCAGCTCGGCAGCACTCATTTGCTTCCTCCCCTTTCGTCGCGAGAAGACGTAAACAACATCGCTTGACAAAACAGAACCTAACAACTAAACTATTAGGTTAGTTGAGGAGGTTTCAACCATGACCGAATTGAATCCGAGCGAACGAGAGCTCGATATTTTGAAAGTGTTGTGGCAGCTTGGAGAGTCCAAGGTGCGTGATGTTCACGAGGCACTCAATGCTCAGCAGAAAACGGCATTCACAACCGTTCAGACGCTATTGCGAATCATGGCCGAAAAGGGCTTGGTTCAGCAACGAGCCGAGGGACGAACGCTCTTTTATTCTCCCATTCATACGATCGAACAAGTCAGTTCGCGATTTCTGAAGCGAGTGTTCGATGGTTCATTGGACAAGCTTGTTCTGAATATGCTGCAAGCCGAAAACGTATCGGCGGAAGAGATGCGTGAGCTCGAGCGGATGATTGCTAAGGCGCGTGCAGCCAAGCAGAAATCACAGGAGGACAAGCCATGATTTCGTCTCAAATGTTTGTGATCAATTGGATCGAATTGGCTGTGGCGTCGACGATTCTTCTGATCTTGACCAAGATAGTTGCCTATAGATTAAAACAACCGATCGATCGAGTGAATTGGATTGGTTCGAGCCTGCTACTAACCACCCTGGTCCCAGCCATTTTCGTTGCAATCAACGCCCCTGGGCTCAATCTGGGAATCATATCCTTAGTCAATGATCGCCCCCCATCAACGGTCGTTCCAGATATTGATTCCCGAGCGAACCAAAACGATGAGTCTAAAGATAATCGGAGTGTGGCGAGTTCTAACCAAGCAAACTTTGACTTCCTTTCGATCAACCGAGTGGAAGAATCGCCAAGCGACGATGAACCGACTCAAAAGCCCGCAATCTCCCAAGTTCCCATTACAGAGACGGTAACCGAGCCTGCTGTTCACCCACTGCTCCATCATATGACACACGGAGCACCATCTTCATTTTCGGAACCGAGTCGTATTAACGCTTGGGCAGTTTTCGCTTCACTCCTAACTCTCTGTCACTCCGCAGTCTTCTTTCTGTTCATCCTGCAGTGGATTCTAGGCAGACGACTTCTTGCAGATTTAATCAGACGCTCATCACCCGCGAGCCCTATCGTTCTTAAGCTTTGGGGAGAAATTACGAACAATCGCGGAAGATCGGTGCAGCTCCTGGTCACTAAAGATCTCAACACTCCGATGGTATTTGGATTGCGAAAACATGTCATTCTGATTCCCGATCGATTTGCACAAAACGACACTGCTTCGCTTCGATTCTGCTTATCGCATGAGTCGTGTCACATCTTGCGGGGAGATTTGCTTCGCTGGCATATTGTGAATTTATGCCAGTTTTTACTTTGGTTTCAACCGCTCTATTGGGCGTTACGAAAAGAGCTTCGGCTGAATCAGGACTTGATCGCAGACGCTCATGCCGCCGGTAGCCAAGCTGAGCCACTCGCTCGTTACGCATACTCCGAGCTGCTCCTATCCATTGCAAAAGATTCGGTGCAACTAAAAGTTCAGAACGGAATGGCTTTCTTTGATTCTAAGAGCCAGCTTGCTCGTAGAATCAAGATGCTGATTTCTAACGAGGAGACATTACGTGAAAGGACAACCGTTAGATTCAATATCGTTACGTGTACTGTCATGTTTGCGATTTCCGTATTATGTGGCAGTCTTCGTTTCGGATCCGTTAATGCGGACGTTATTGACGTTAACGAAGTTGGTTTGGGCATTGAAAGCGGCGAGTACGAGATCGAAGGAACGACTCTAATCAATGATACCCCAGGACAGGAAGATGGCGTTCGCACAATTAGCGGTAGAGTCGTGAACAAAGCTGGTGAATCTGTTCCAGGTGCGAAACTGTTCCTACCTTTACAATGGCAGCCACGGCGAATCGTTCAAGCAACCACCAACAACGATGGAAAATTCGAACTGAAATGCCCATTGTCGTCACTGGATTTCGACTCAACTCGAGTTGAGTCCATGTTATGGGTTTACGCCCCGGGATACAGTCTTCAATTGACCAATATATATGAGGCGATGAGTGGGAAGAAGGTTGATGGATATTCGATCGAAATTTCAGAGGAAGATCAATTTCGTTTCAAAGTCCTCGATCCGAATGGGAAGCCGCTCCAGCATGCAAACGTAAAACCACATTCGTACAGTGTTGCAGATAATAGTTTTCAAGTACCTGACGAGATGCTAGGTCTATTCACTAAGGTAACGGACGAAGAGGGAGTTGTCGTCTTCTCCGAGGCCCAACGTTACCGGATCTACAGCATAGAGGTCGATTGCCAAGAATTTGGAAGACAAATTTTTCGAGTCGAGCGAGTAGAACAAGATGCTTCCAAATCGGAAATGACAACGGTTCAGCTTTCGGTAGCAGGAGCCCTCAAAGGACGACTAACGGCGGAAAAACCCGAGTGGGTCAAAGGGGTTCCCATCTCATTTACTACCGGCAATCTCTTTGACGAAAGACGCCCAACCGGAATTGTGAAGGTTGTGACTAACGATCAAGGTGAGTTTCATGTGTCTCGTATTGCCAGTGGAGGCCCTCTCCATGTTTATGTGGATTTAGATCGTGAGCTTCCGGTTCGGCCACGCCTACCTAAGAATACGGTCATTCCGACCGGAGAAACCTGCGAGTTCGACATTCCCCTGGTGAATGCCACGATGGTGAAGGGAAAGGTGCTCTCAAAAACAACAGGAGCTCCCGTTCGGGGCGCTCACATATCGCTCACTTACGGGGGTGTTTACCCTTGGCCTGACTATGGATCCGGCACAACGAGTGTACAAGTCTCTACGGACCAGAATGGAGAATTTAAAACTCGAGTCCTACCTGGAAATTTGAATATTCATTTCTTTTCACTTCCCCGGGGAGTAATGCGACTAAGACCGTCAGATGAGCCATCCTACGTCGTCCCCTCTGGAAACACAGAATTCGAATTACCCTCGTTTGAGTTAGTCAATACCAAAGACTTAGCGGGCCTTTTGCTCGGTCACGATGGAAACCCGATTCCCAATGTTGACATCAGAGCATTTCATGGACGCAATGCCCATGGTTTTGGAAAATCGGACGACCATGGACAGTTCAAAATGACTGTGCCAGACGTCGGGGAGTTGCGCTACGAAGCGTTAAACGAATACCAGAACCTCCAACCT
This sequence comes from Pirellula sp., assembly GCA_046344995.1. Taxonomy (GTDB): domain Bacteria; phylum Planctomycetota; class Planctomycetia; order Pirellulales; family Pirellulaceae; genus JBKCUI01. Next base: position 263,875 of record JBKDKR010000066.1, on the reverse strand, counting down.
GCTGACATTATCCAAACAGATCCGTTGGTGGTCAAAGTCGTTGATAGTGGACGCAAGCAGACTGAGAACGATGAACGCGAAGAAGCAGCTCGAAGCCAAAAGCCAAATGTTGTTCTATCCGGCAGAGTTTTGCTTTCCCAAATGCCATTTGAAAATGTTAGGGTCATAGTAACTCGCTACAGGTCAAAATTTACGGAACCGTATGAGATCACCGGTAAACCATTACCTCCACAAGTAATCGAAACGAAGACAGATGTGGCAGGTCGCTATCGGTTTGAGGAAATGAAGGCAGGCGACAGGTACTCGATAGCTTTCGAGCCAGATATCGCAGTTGGAGATCCGAGGATCAAGCGAAGTCGGGGCAACACGTATACGATTCCAGAGAACCTAGAAAGCGAAGCGGTACTTGAAGACGTAAACATGGTTCCTCTAGATCAGGAGATTGCTGGGCAAGTTGTCGATCTGGATGGCAAGCCAATCCAAGGAGCCAATATCGTGGTTCGTTTAAGAACAGGAGAATACCTGAATAGCTTCCGAACAGCAGGTCCTGCTTACAGCACCCAATCGGACGCCAAGGGAAAATTCAAGTTAAAGGAACTACCAGGCGAACCTCTCAGGATTACCGCCTACCTTACCGACACCAACCGGCTCGATGTCAAGTTTGATTCGCATATCGATGTAGAGTTGAATCAAAAAGATATTCGTGTCGTCCTGGATCCATCCCTAATTGATGAGGACTATTGAAACCGTGATAACTTCCTTCATGATTACGATGGTTAGCCTCTTCGTCATTTCCGACGGAGTAACCATGGCAGGCAAAGTAACAAACGAGAACGGTGATCCAGTCAAGGAAGCGATGGTTGACATTTATTTTGGTAAACCGCGTCAGGAATCGCAATCGACATCCCCGAGGTTCTATCGCGATTGTGCCAAGTACGTTTTTACTGACGAAAGCGGTAACTTCAAAATTGAGGATATCGACCCAACCTACCTGTATCAACTGTCTGTCTATGCGTCGAATCAACGAACTTACCGGTCAAAACCGATTGACCCGAATGACGGCCTCGTGGAAATCCGTTTGGAACCGATCCCGAAGGGGGTGCCCAACGATCGCATGTTGGTCGCGGTTGTTGTCGGCGAAGATGGGGCTCCGGTGAAAGGGGCCATTGCTGTTGCGACTTGGGGGCGTACGGCGGAATCGAGTTTCGGTGGCGCTATGGACGGCATTGACACAGCTACCACCGATGCTGACGGACGATTTGTGATGACGTGCAGTCAACCTTTCGTAGAGATACGAGCAAGCGTTTGGGCACCAGGTTTTGCGAAACACTATACGCAAGCGATGAAGTTAAACGGCCAGGAAAAGAAGATCCCATTGAGCAAAGGATCGTCCATCGAAGGGCGTTTACTCATCGATGGCAACCCGGTCGCCCACAAGCCGATTGCGATATCTCCGCGAATAGGTATGTCATCAAGCACTCAAATAAACACGGACGAGAATGGGCGTTTTCGCTTTTATGGTTTGCAGGCCAATGAGCAATATGTCCTCTTCACACCATGTAATTGGAGGCAGCTTGCCGAGTCCATTACCAAAGAAGAAACCGATAGTTTTGTTCTCAAATCGAGAACGATAACCACGAATGGATCCGGGGAAACCACTCAATTGGGTGATCTACCTCTAGAACCTGGTCACACTGTTCGTGGCCAAATAATTCTCCCCAACGATTCCGCTGATTTTGCCAACATCAAAGTGGTACTGGGGCGTGATCCTGCGTGGGATTGGATAGACGTACCAGTCAACGAAGATGGTAAATTTGAGCTCGCAAGCGTTCCGAGCGAGGTCTACACCGTATCCGTGCGATCTGCCAAGTATGAAATTGATGGGCCCAAGCTCAAGTACCAGGTGTTAGGCCCGTCATCTTTTGGAATTCGTCTGAAAAGCGAAACCCCTAAAACCACGGTTATCGTTCTTCTCCGCCCTTCAACAAAATAATCTCCCCCTTACCATGTACGTCCCCCGACATCTGCGAAATAAATCGATGTACTTGCCAAAACGTTAAGCTTGAGGTTGTTTTCGAAGAGTCCACAGATGATCAGACCATAATCCGATACTTTTGCGTCATTTCACACCACCAACGCAATGTGAGGCGTGAACATTTATTTGCCTAGGCATTTAGAACGGCACAAGTCGGGGCATCAAGCTGTTATTCGAGACGTTGGCTTGGATAAATCTGCATCCGCCATAGAGCAACGGCATTGTTCGAATTAGGTGAACCTATTGCGGAGCATTGCTTTCTATAATACTCTTCTTTCGAATCACTCCAATTGTTTAGGATGAACAGTATGCTCACCGTTGACGGCTCGTATGGCGAAGGTGGCGGTCAAGTTCTTCGCACTTCGCTTGCGTTGGCTATGATCACCGGGCAAAACGTCCACATCAAAAATATTCGCGCATCTAGAAGCAATCCAGGACTTCAACATCAACATCTGACGGCTGTTAATGCAGCGGTGGAGATCAGCAGCGCTGAAGTCGACGGCAATCAATTACGATCGCGAGAGTTAACCTTTCGACCGAAAAAGGTACAGCCTGGTAAGTATCACTTCTCTGTTGGTACTGCTGGCAGTTGTATGCTTGTTCTTCAAACGGTTCTGCCTCCCTTAATGCTTGCGGAAAGCAAATCGACATTAACGCTGGAAGGGGGAACTCACAATCCATTTGCCCCTCCATTTGACTTTTTGGATCGATGCTTTTTAAGCCACTTAAAGCAAATCGGTCCGTGCGTTGAACTGGAATTGCAGCGAGCAGGCTTTTATCCTGCCGGCGGTGGGCTGTGTAACGTGTCAATCGAACCATCTCGGTTCCCTTTGCGATCCATCGAGATCATAGAACGAGGCAAATTGTTGAGCCAACAATCGATCGCTATCCTGTCGAAACTCCCAACTAGCATTGGGGAGAGGGAACTCGATACAGCCGGCAGACTACTTGGTTGGCCTCAAAATGCACGATCCATTCAAGTAGTAGATTCAACCGGACAGGGCAACGTCCTATTACTGCATGCAGAATTCGAAAATGTTTCAGAACTGGTGACAGGCTTTGGAAAGCTGAATGTACCTGCAGAATTCGTCGCCAAAAAGGCGGCTCGTGAAATGAAAGCCTACCTAGCTTCTGATGCGCCCGTGGGATCTCATCTAGCGGACCAGTTATTGGTCCCGCTCGCTATCGGCAATGGAGGTGTTTTTCGATGCACGGAGACAAGCCAACATACATTAACCAACATCCACACAGTCAAAAGTTTCATCGAAAAGGAAATTAGATCCGAACCACAACCCGACGGAACCGTCTTGATCACTATTCCTGATTCTTAATTTTCCATCTATTTGCCTCCAGAGTTTCTTAGAAAGTTAACGCCAAATGAAAACCCGTGACTTGAACAATCTCGGTATCCCAAAGGGCCCAGCAATGGAGATTGCTGTGGAAACAATTCGGATCGCCATAAAATCCGGTTTCGATCAATCTCAGTTAACGGCAACCATTTCAAGTATTGTCACATCTCCTGAGGATAAAATCGACGACCCGATCTGGGGCGAGCTCGCGCAGTCACTGAAAGTTGTCTTTCAATCTCAAGCCGCGTTCCTTCCGCGAGAACAACCCGCAGCATGGAAGCAATGGGGGACAGACTTAGAGTACGAAGCGGTATGCCAAATGACAAACGCTTGTAAATTACCAATCACGGTAGCCGGAGCATTGATGCCTGATGCTCACGTTGGATATGGCTTACCGATCGGAGGCGTTTTGGCTACCAAGGACGCGGTTATTCCGTACGCAGTAGGTGTGGATATAGCATGCCGAATGAAGCTAACGGTACTTGACCTACCAGCTAAAGCGTTGGAAACAAAGCAGGATAAACTCAAAAACGCAATTGAACGTGAAACGCAATTCGGAATTGGTGCAAGCTTTAAGCGGAGACGTCAGCATGAGGTAATGGACGCCGATTGGTCGGTTTCCCCGGTAACGCGCGAGCACAAAGACAAAGCTTGGAAGCAGTTAGGGACTAGCGGAAGCGGAAATCATTTCGTTGAATTCGGTACCCTGACGCTAGAACAAGCTGATCTTGGGCTCGAAAAGGGAGTTTACCTCGCGCTATTAAGTCACAGTGGTTCACGCGGCACCGGCGCAGCGGTTTGTTCACATTACAGCGATTTGGCGAAACGAATGCACCCAGAGCTACCCAAGGAACTCTTGATTTTAGCTTGGTTGGGGCTTGATACGAACGAGGGACAAGAGTACTGGAATGCCATGAACTTGATGGGTGCCTACGCGGCTGCCAATCACGCATGTATCCATCAGGAAATTGCGAAAAACTTGGGGGTCGAAGTGTTATTGGATATAGAGAACCATCACAATTTCGCTTGGCGTGAAGTGCATAACGGCGAGGAGTTAATCGTGCATCGCAAGGGGGCGACTCCGGCTGGTAATGGTACGTTGGGTATCATACCTGGATCGATGGGGACACCTGGATACATTGTTCGAGGCCGCGGTGTTGCCGAGTCTTTAATGAGTGCATCGCATGGCGCTGGTCGACGCATGAGCAGAACCGCTGCGATGAAAAAGTTCCGCTGGCAAGATGTGAAGAAATTCCTTGACGCACGCGGAGTGACTTTAATGTCAGCCGGATTGGATGAAGTTCCTATGGCTTATAAGGACATCGATCAAGTCATGGCAGCACAGAGCGATCTTGTGGAGACAGTAGCTCGTTTCGATCCGAAGCTAGTCAAAATGGCAAATGCTGGAGAACGACCAGAGGATTGATGCCCCGTCGGACGGTCAATCGATCTGGCCACGCTTGAATGCATCGGCGATAGTTTCTTCGGTGCCAACCGTCCAGCGTTTGCCGTCTGTCTCCACCTCCATGTAACTTGCGCCGATCTTTACAACTTTGCCACGGATCTCACCAAGCTTTAGCTCGTCCCCTTCACGCAATTTCAGGGTCTTGCCTTCTGTACGTGAAAAAACCCACGCCTCCGCGCCATTCTTGCCTGCGAGCAAGCCGCTCAACTTCGCTTGAGAAGCAACATCGAACTGGGTTGGTGATGGAGGAGGTGGTGGTGGATCCTTAACCTCGATCGTAATGGTTTGTTTCGTCGATTGAGTTGGTAGCCCAGAGTCCATCGCAATTACATTAAATGAAGTCTTGCCAATTTCACGACCAGTCCAAGTAATTTTACCCGTAGCTTCATCTAACTTTAGGCCTTCAGGAGCGTCGCCGTCCAAAGCAAACTTGAGTTTCTGGTTCGGATCCGGATCTGTCGCTTCAACGGAGTAATTGACCGGTATGTTGACGACTGCATCGATCGATTTGTTCGATCGAAGCTGAGGTGGGTTATTTTTGGGCTCAAACAAATTGCGTGAATATATGGACGATTCGTAGTCTTGGATCGATTTTGCCAGAATCCCAGGATCCGACTTAGGGGTGGGCTGCCGTTCTTTCGACATCGGTAACGAAAGCACTTCGCAGTCCATGCTGATTTGCAGCTTGCCGGCGTCTTTCGGATCGTTTCTTGGTTGTAGAACGAATCTTGTTACGCGATGTAGAAACGGCTTGGTTTCAAACGCGTGCAGCAACTGGGTCGCCTCACGTAATGTTCCCTCGGCATCCATCGAAAATTTATAGGTTGTGAATCCATCACGTTCAGGGTTCGCTGCACCGGGACGCGGCTTGGGATCTTGCAATCCAACCGAGTTAGAGGTTTCGATCAACCAATCCATATAATCTGTCTGTGCGAACTCAACTTTCTTAGAGATCGATCTAGGTAACGCCTTCATCAACCTCATGCTCGAAACTTTGCCCTCAGTGATTTCAAGCTCTTGATTCTGAAGCTTGGTACGGAGTGAAGCAACTTCCTGTTCTTTGGAATCGAATCCGCTCTGAATGGATGACCAAATAAATTGGCCACCGAACAAACTACAAGCGACACCGACAGCACCTGCCAGTAATTTTTCTCTGTTAGTCATGCTCATGATGCGGTACCTCGTTGAGTCGGGCTTTCTGATGGTGAGGTTTCTGACTGCGCGGGCTTGCCCTTCGTAGCATCTTGATCATCTGTGCCAGGCTGTGTCGGTGGACTTGTTATTGGTGGAGCTGGTGGAGCGGTGTCGGTTTCTTTATTGTTATTCAACTCCGACGGGGAGCTAGAATCTTGGCTGGGCTTTGGACTCCCCTCCTGCGACTTGGTATCCGGTTCTGGAGTAACAGCATCTTTAGTATTGTTTGGTGGTGTCGATGTCGGTTTGGCAGAAAGGTCTTCTTCGCGTTTGCGCAGCTCATTGAGAGCGACATCGCTCCACTTACGAACATCTTCTACCTTTCTCGGAGCAAGCCTAATGTTCAAGCTGGATGCCCAAGCAAAGGGGCTTGTTTTGTCCATGCTCTTTGTAAAACCGCCGCTCGTGACGATTCGTCCAGGCCCCCGAAGACGTGCCTCGGCTTCTGTCCGATTGCTTTGATCCGGTGTAATGTAGTTTGTCGATACCACACCTTCGTCTTTCTTAGTTTCCAAGTTAAACGTGGTGCTTCGAAAGATCATTTTCTCGGGTGGTAACGCATTGGCAGAAACGAATTCTAGTTGCTCTAAAACGGAGTAGGAACCGGAGAGGAACTTCTCAAGCTTCTTCCAATGCGAGGTCGTTGTTTTCGCCAACTCCAGCGTTTTCTTGTTGCCATCGATCTTCGCATTGAGTTCTGCGATCTCCGTATCCAATGCAGAATGGCTCGCAAAATACCAATACACCCCGGCTCCAAGCACCAAAGCTGCAGCGGTAGCAGCCAAGGCAATCAGACGAACGGGCTTTTGTTTTTCTTCTCGTTTTCGCGGGTTATGAAAATCGATCAAGCTACCGGTCAAGCTAGGTGCTAACATTCCGCCAATAACGGCGGCGTATCGACTCTTATCGCTACCGACTTCTTGTTTCGCTTTAGATGAAACGTCGATCAGCTCAAACGGATCAAGACTTTCGACGGGCATGTCGAGTGCGGATGATAGAGATTCGCACATTCCGGACATGGATTCGGGGGAGCCCCAAAGTAAAACCCGTCCAACATTGAGTTGCGACTGCTGCGATGCTGCCGCAAGTAATGTCCGCTTTATTTCGCCAACTAAGACCCGGGCCTTACTCGCTTCGTCTTGATCAGAATTTGTACGAATCGTACGCATGAAGACGACATTCTTGCCCTCCGTTATCGCCATGTCGATTTCATCGTTAACGAAATCCACGTAAAGAGTCGGAGTCGAGGCGAGCTCTGGCTTCTTTGCAATTGCTACGGAACAAGCCAACATCGGCCGTAGAACCAATTGATTCAGTTTTAGTCCGCAGGTCTCCATCAAGTGACTGAGGCGATCAATTCGGCCTGGATTCATAGATGCGGCCAGAATTTCTGAGACACCATCCCCAGACTTAAGCACCACGAAATCTATAGGCCAGTTATCACCAACGTTCGCAAAGTGACGTTGAGCCGCAAACCGAACCATGTCGGGCAATTCATTCTTGTCCGTTGATGGTAGTTGTAACGATCTCAGTTCAATGCTGCTTCGACCTATGCAAACAACTGCGTTTCCCCCTTTGGTGTTGGCTTTCTTGAGGAGCATTTGAATTGCAGCCACCGTTTTCGGACTATCTAAGTAGTCTTCGGTGGGCTGCAAATCCAATGGGGCGCTTAACAGGTGCTCGATAGAAACACCGGTCAAGCCGCTGGAACCGATCGCGAGCCGAATCTCTTTTGGATCGCAATCTATACTTATCGTTTTTGACATGGAACTGATTCGCGTAAAGTTGGAATCGAATAAATCTAGCTGTTAAACAAATTTGGATCAGGTACGGTGCGTTATTGAACGACACCCATCAACGCTCGTTGGCCAAGTGTTGATTGACTAAAGCCTCGTCCTAAATGATCAAGTTTTCTGTACATGACGACAACCGGTAGCTGCCCCGAAGCATCGATGACCGCTTCGATTCGAGAGAATCCGGCCGATTGTTCGAAGTAACCGACGGATTGAACTCGCATGCAATCCCCCCCCGCAGTTATCAACGGGGCGATGATTTTCATCTGATCGAGGGAGATGATTCCTTCGACCATGGGCCAAGTTTCAAACTTGCGATTTTCGTTGTCCGCTGACTGACCTCTGGACTCCACCAGAGCCTCCAAAATCTCCTCGGTCATACCGGGCAATCCTGCAAGAATCTCGCGGGGTGCCTCATTTATATTAATTCGACCAGGCATTACCGTCGCGGTTACCGCCGTAAGTTTGTCCATAATCATTGGCAAATACAAAGCCATCGCAATCGGGCTGTTCTCGAGAGGCGAGGTTATCGTTACCTGTTCGTTATTGATAGTTGCCGTGAACTCCGCACCAATTAAGTCGAGAACTTGTCGAACGGAACCTGATGGCGGATTCGCGGTGTCAATATTTAGTTGATCCATCATGTCGGCAGACCATTTAACCTTTCGCGTCGCTCCACCCTCTCCACCACCTGCAGACATACCGCCCCCCATGGCCATGCCGCCGCCCATTCCCATGCCGCCGCCTGCGCCAGGCCCGCCGTTTCCTTGCCCACCGCCGTCGCCACCTCCAGGCCTACCTTCTCCCCGACCGCGCCCGCCTTGTCCAGGGCCGCCTTGTCCAGGGCCACCTTGTCCGGGACCTTGACCACCGTCACCGCCACGACCTGGCCCGCGTTGGCCCCCGCCGAAACCGCCGCCATTTCCTCCTCCTGGCGGCTGTCCGCCACCACCCTGTCCGCCTCGCTGAAGAAAGCCAGTAAGTATCAAGCTGTTAGGATAAAAAATCATACCCGCCGAAGCCATCAGCGATGTGTCTATGAGGCCTTTAGGAGAAGTAAAACCCACGCGTCCTCCACCTCCACCTCTTTGACCGCCACCTCTTTGACCTCCTCCACCAGGGCCAAATCCACCGCCGGGACCGCCCCCTGGCCCAAATCCACCGCCAGGACCGCCACCGCCAGGACCGCCACCACCAGGACCTCCGTTTCCTCGGCCAGGTCCACCTCCGCCACCTGGTCCGCCGCCACCTGGTCCGCCACCTGGTCCGCCGTTACCTCGATCGCCTCCGCCACCTGGTCCGCCACCGTCTTGACCTCGTCCACCGCCGGGTCCTCCGCCGCCACCTGGTCCCATGCCTCCTCCGGGCATTCCCGCACCACCAGGCATGCCTGCTCCGCCTGCAGCACCGCCCTGTTGTTGTGAATTAGCCATGTAACGGTAAGCAATAATAAACGTTGCAATATCGGCTCCCACTGCAGTCTCAAGATCCGTTTGCAGTGTCGCAACATCTTGGGTGTTGATATTGATTCGTGGATCGCCAGACTGCTGAACGTTCTTTTCCTTGGAGTAGACTGTCAAATACGCAGCCCAGCCCAAAGGCGGAATTGTTGTTCCTTCGGAGGAATCTGCACTCGATGCTCCCATAGGCACTCCCATGTTTGCTGCAGCAGACTCTTCGGCTGGATCGAGTACGCCATTTCTGTTTTGATCGAAACCGAACAATAAATCAGGCGAGACTCCTCTTACTAGAAGTAGCTGCTCAATCGATTGCAATGGCCCATTGTTTGGAGCGTAGGGAGCCGGGAGCGTGGAGTAGTAATCACGTTCTGCTCCGTACTCTCTGGATTCGTCGTCCTCATCGATGAAGTCAAGAATTGAGTCAGCAATATCTTCCGTCATTCCTGGCAAAGCCATAAGCAGAGTTCGACCGATACCCGACGGCGCAGGTTCACCCGATTGCCCTGACCCATTTGCTCCCGACGGTGCTCCTGCTAGTGCTCCACCCGAAGCTCCCATCGCGGCTCCTAATCCCATTGCATCCATTCCAGGCATGACTTGCTGAGCAATTTGCCCCAGCGACATTTGACTATCGACCAAAGGCAAAACATTTAAGTTGAGCTTGGCGGATTCATTGATCATTCCGAAACGAAGCCCGGCAAATCGGCCAGATTCATCCAGCTCAGGAGCCACGAGTGTGTAGTTGCAAACATTCCCTTGCATACGACCTTGAAGAACCGGTATCGCTTGAAAAGTGCTTGGATTATTGTACGTCCCACCTGCCTCTTCTCGTTCTGTGCGAGTCGATGCTAAAAAAAGTCTCGCGGCATCAATGGCCGAATCGGCCGCGTATCGCGATTGAATTGATTCTCCAAGCAGAACGGATTCTTGATGACCGCTTAGCATGGACCTTGAGTATGCGAGTGCCCCTAGCGAGATCGATGCGACGACCAATAGAACGATTAGAAGAATGATGCCTTGCCTAGACTGCGCAACTCGCTTCGACTCAATGCGTGCGCAGGTTGAACTAGTTCGCCGAAGCGAATTCGCACGTTTCATTTTTCGTCGTCTAGTGGTCATTATAAAAATCCTTTGTACGCGATGTACTAAGTCCAATCCATTTCCTACAGCCCGAGGGATCCCATGCCGTTATCACCTGCCGAGGCATCCGTTTGCGGCTTGGTTAATAGCTGTGAACCCGGAATCAGTGTCGTTGTTGTGTAAATTTCGATTCCACTCTCCGCTAATGATCCAGATGTAAGACTAGAAATCGATTGTCCTGGATCGACCGGATCGGTTTGACGTTTACTTTCGAGTTGCATGGCCAAGGTGATTCGAACGACGAGAGGTAACCCCTGAACGCTGCTGTCCCATTCGGATTGCCACAGCTGCCCGTCAAAGTACTCGAACTCGATTGCAATAACCTCTGGAGCCAGCAATTCGCCTGTTCTCTGTAAGGAATCGGTAGTCCCCTGTTCGTAGGCAAACAACGTGATGGCTCTGTCGAGTGATCGTCGAACTAAACCACCAGCTGCACCGTCTGCAGATAAGGATTTGGAACGGATGTCTACCTCGGTGGCAAGTGGGTCTCTAACGCCATCTGTACGTTTGGACTGAACAAAATAGGAAACGGTTTTAATGTCGCTAGGCATATCGGCTACCGTTCCATTTACGACATCTTGTTCCATCGGAACGTATTCATCAGGCCGTGGTAGCCGGCTGATATCTATATCAATCGAAGTGCTCGTTCCATAAATTCCAGGTGGCAGAGCGGCCACTGTGGGAGTGGTTGCTTCGCTGCTTCCAGTCGATGCAGCACCAGCACCAGCCGTGGCATTACCGCCAGTCGCCGACATCCCTCCCGTTCCACCAGTCGCGGCACCGGTGCTTGCCCCAGCTCCCCCGGATGCACCAGTTCCACCTGCAGCAGCGCCACCGCCACTTTGCTGGCCCCCTGACAACAATTCACTTAAGCCAGCGGTATCGAACGGTTGGTTTCGAACAACGGTTCGAATGTCGTCCGCAATCATATTCAACAAAGCACGAGCTAACTGCGTCTGCTTGACTCGGTCTCGCCCGAGATTCTGGTTGGTCAAATAAACCTGAACCAATCCTCCAATTATCCCTGCAACGACTGCCGTTAGAGCAAGAGACAACAAAACCTCAACCAAGGTAAAACCGCCCCTCGAAAGTTCATTTCGATTTTGCGATTTTCTTTTTAGATTACTACAGGAATTTGCAGGTGAGAAAATCATCGGCTTCCTGTACCTCCTGTCCCGCTTGAACCACTCGATGCACCGGACGATCCGGACGAACCCGACGCATCGGGTGTTGGAGGCGTGTCTAAACCTAACGAAGGATCGATAACCCAACGTACGACATAGAACAACTCTTTTTCTCCCTCCGGAGAATCGATGATGTCGGTTATGGCTAATCTCAAGCCAATCATATTGGGTCGTTCGGCATTGACAGTATCTAGTTTGTAGTACCAATTGCCACGCGAAAAACTGCCGTCGACTGGAGTCCAACCCGTAGTCTGCATAGGTATCGCACCCACCAAAATCTCCGACATGGTTCCTTCGCAAATCAGTTGTGCCGACGCGATTCGCTGGGCCATCAATGCGTTATTGGTGGCTTGCCTGGTGATTTGTGCCAATAATGCAGCCGAGGTGGCTAGAATTGCCAGCGCGAGAACAACTTCCAAAAGGGAGATTCCAGCCCGGCTGTTGATAACGCGAGATTTCGATCGTTGCGTCGAATGTGATTTTCCTGAAATGTTGTCGCTACCGATTCTCATGATTGCTATTCGCCTATTACTGAGCCGGTACAAATGCCGATGGATCCACGCTGGTCGTTTGATACTTGGATAGCTGTCCCACAATGCCGCGTAATTGGACTACCACTCGACGCCCTTTTTGATCCACCAAAATAATCTGAGCGGTCGTACTCGATCCGTCTGGATAAATTAACACAGGGTTACTCAATGACCCTGCTGCACCCGATCCGGAAGCAGGTAATGAGCCCGTTTCTGTTTGGATAGCGGCGGCACTTCGAGTATCCATCAATGTTTCAACAGCGATGAACTGGACGTAGGAATCCAATTCCAATTGCTTTGTCGCACCTGAAGATTGCGACGTTTCCACTCCACCACCTGGGGCAGCGGATGTGTCGAGCGTCAATCCGGTGGAGGTAGTAATGGTTGCTCCAGCCGATGCATTGATCTCGTCACTCGAGGTCAACCAAGGCTTAACGGTGTAATTGCGTCCGCCGAGTGTCGCTTCGAAAACTTGTGTTTGGCCGGTTTGTATCGCCCGGATTCTTCCCTCGGCGATATCGTTGGCGATTTGGTCTGCTGCAACCGAGAGCTTTCGGCTGGTTATCATCGAATCAATCGTTGGGGCCGCTAGGCCCGCAAGTGCTGCCAAGATGGCAAGCACCAGCAGTACCTCAAGCAATGTGAAGGCCCGCCTCGCGGACCGTCTGCAGAAAACAAATTCTCTACAATGAATTTTCACACTACGGGGTAATGTCATCTGAGGTTCCGGATTGGCCATCTGGTCCTACACTGCGCAATTCGAATTCCGCGCCACCTGGCTTGTACTCGTATGGTTTGTTCCACGGATCCATGGGAAGCTTGTCAAGCTTCTTCACCCACATGGCAGGGTCGACATCAGCAGGCTGAGTAACGAGCCCTTCCAAGTCTGATGGCAAAGTTCCAACCATGAGTTGGTACTCTTTGAGAGAAGCGGACAAGACCCCAAGCATCGCTTTGGCCTCTTTTTGCTTCGCTTGTTGTAACGTACCACTTAGTGCTCGAATTCCGAATCCTGCGATCACAACGATGATGATGAGAACCAAGAGGACTTCCATCAACGTGAAACCGCTTCTCTTCGATCGGCGGATTGGTCTATTTCTTCTCATAATTGTTCCTTTCGAAATCATTTTGGTAGTGTGTCTATTGGGCTTTTACGATCCGTCAGCCACTATTCTACAACGAACTTGCGGAATTGATAATCGGCAGTAGCAAGGCCATGACCACGAACATCACCATCCCTGCTAACACCAACAACATGAACGGTTCTAACAATCGAACCACCGTCTCTAACCGACGGAACGTGGTCCGTTCCAAGTTATCCGAAATGGTAACCAGGACGTTATCAAGGGTATTCGACTCTTCGGCAATCGAAATCATTTCCACCACTGTGGTAGGAAAGTGTCCCGATTTCTCGAGTTGCTTGGCTAGTCTCTCCCCCGCTTGAATCTCTTCACTGGCTGCTTGGACCGATTCGGCAAGAATCAAGTTCCCTGACGCTTGTCGACTAATATCGAGCGAACGCAAAAGAGGAACACCATTCTTGAGCAACGTTCCAAGCACTCGACAAAATCGAGCAACTGCTAAATTTAGAAACACGGATCCAAGCAAAGGTGTCTTAATTTTTACTAAATCGAATCGTCTTTTTCCTTCATCGGTTTTGAGATACTGATTGATCCCTAAACCTACCAATCCGAACATGCCCAAAACGATCCACCAATACCCTTTGACGATACGACTGATCGCCAACAGCACCTCCGTCGCCTGAGGCAATGCCCCTTTGGCTCGCATGGAAGCAAAAATAGCATCGAATTGCGGTACGAAGAAAATGAGCAAAACGGTCACGACTAAAACACCGACCGTCATAACGAACACGGGGTAGGCGAGCGCACCGGCTGTCTTGCTCTTCATCTCTTCCTGTTGCTGAACGAAGGAGCCGACTCGTTCCAATGCGTCTTCAAGAAAGCCCCCTTCGCTACCAGCCTTGACCATGTTGACGCCGATGTCATTGAAGACTCTTGGAAATCGAGACATGGCGTCCCCCAGCGATTCCCCTTCTTCGACTTTGGCCTTTATCTCGGAGACCGCAAACCGCAGCGTCTTGCTTGTTCCACCTTGTGTCGACAAAACGGACAAGGCCCTTAGAAGAGGCACACCGCTTCGGAGCAAAGAGGCAAGCTGTTCATAGAATCCGGCCATCTGAGTTCCGGAGACTCGTCTGGTGCTTTTGACCTGCGATCCTTTGTTTACCGTTATTGATACGGGAAACAAAGATCGTGCCCCAAGCTGAGCAGCCGCATCGCGTTGATTATTGGCTGAAATCGTTCCAGCAATCGATTTACCGTTCAAGTCACGGGCTAGATAAGCAAAGTCAGGCATAGTTCTTAACCGAGGTGATCACCCTTTGTGGCACGAAGAACTTCATCGAGACTTGTCGTCCCTTCCATGGCCTTTCTAAAGGCATCGTCACGAAGCGTTAACATACCACTGTTAATGGCCGCTTGTTTGATCTCGAACGAGCTTCTACGATCGTGTGCTAGCTGGCGGACATTTTCCGTCGTGGCTAACAATTCGTAGATGCCGAATCGGCCTGAGTAACCAAGGTTTCGACATGCTCGACAGCCCTTGGGTCGGTATAGCGGCCTGCCTTCGAGCTTATCCCATGGAAAGTCGCGAGGAACATCTTCCGGAGTTGGCGTATACGCTTCCTTGCAAGATACGCATAAGCGTCGAACAAGTCGCTGCGCCATGATACCTTCGACGGTACTAGCCACTAGGAACGGTTCAATTCCCATGTCAACGATACGCGTAAAGGCTCCGGCGGCATCGTTGGTGTGAAGTGTACTAAATACTGTGTGACCAGTTAGAGACGCCTGGATTGCGTTTTCCGCTGTTTCTGCGTCCCGAATTTCCCCGACTAGTACAACGTCCGGATCATGACGAAGAATGCTTCTAAGCGAGGCCGCAAATGTAAGACCGATTTTTGGATGCACCTGGATCTGATTGATCCCCTCGAGTTGATATTCAACTGGATCTTCGGTCGTGATAATCTTCACTTCCGGCGATTGTATTTCGAGCAATGAACTATAGAGCGTCGTCGTTTTACCAGAACCAGTTGGGCCTGTGACGAGAATGATCCCGTGCGGCAATCGAATCAACTCGCTAAAGAGTTTATAGGTCGCCTCGCCCATGCCGAGACTTCTCAAGTCAAACTTCATCGACCCTTTATCGAGAATCCGCATAACCAAACTCTCGCCATGGATCATCGGAATAACCGACACCCGGATGTCGATCTCACGCCCGTGAACCCTCAGCTTAATCCGCCCGTCTTGAGGCAATCGCTTTTCTGCGATGTTAAGCCGAGCCATGATTTTCAAACGAGAAATAATCGCAGCTTGAAAACGATTGATTTCCGGTGGTACTGGCTGAGTATGTAGAATCCCGTCAATACGATAACGAACAACTAATCCGCTACCTTGAGATTCGATGTGAACGTCAGATGTGCGGGAGTCAACAGCCTCGACCAGCAGCTCATTAACAAGTCGAACCACCGAAGCCTCTTGAGCTTGCTCGCTTAACTCACTACCGTCGGCCTCAATCTTTTCCAAGAGTTCGATCTCATTGTCTTCATCCGACTTGGCCGCCATTAGCCCTTCGATGGTCTCACTACCGACACCGAGATGCTTCTTAACAAGTTTTGCAATCTCGGTGCGTTCAGCAACCAGCGGCACAACTTGGAGTCCCGTTGCAGCCGAAGCTTCGTCGATTGGATAAAGATCCAACGGATTGTGAGTCGCAACAAAGAGCGTGTTTCCCTCACGCTTTATGGGGAATAGCGAATGCCGATAAATCAGTTTCTGCGGAAAGGTCTGAAGCAACGCTAGATCGACGTTTGCTTCTCGCAAGTCAATAAAATCGAGGCCAAACTCCTCTGCAATCGCTTTAAGTGCTTCCTCTTCCTTTGCAAATCCAGAACTGATGATGCTATCCAAAATCCCGGTGGCACCAGAGGTGGAACGGGATTGAATAAGCTGATCTTGTGTAATCAGCCCTCTTCGCAAAAGTAGCTCTCCCGCTTCCGTTATCATCGACCGCCTCGATTGGTTCGGTTACCTTGGTTATTGCGATTGCCTTGATTGGTTCGGTTACCTTGGTTGAATTGACCACCTTGGCCGCCACGATTAAACCCACCTTGGTTTCCGAATCCACCACCACCGAATCCACCACCACCGAAGCCGCCACCGCCAAAGCCACCACCTCGATTGCCGCCCTGGAACTGTTGGAACATGGCAGGATTGAAACGCGGAGTATTATTGCCACCAGCTCCTGCAGCCGGTGTGTTTCCACTGGCAGAGGCAGTCGATGTGCGAGCTGCGGAACCGAACACAGAGGAAATGGCACTCTGCAAAAGCTGTGGGTTTACGTCCCCACCGAGCGCAATCGGCACCACAACTTCTTCATCTTCAGCGGCAAATTGATCGATCTCTTTCACAAGTGCCACGACTCGGTTGTGGAGAGCTTGGGGAGCAACCACAAGAAGAGCGTTATTTTTCTTATCGGAACTGACCGTCATGGTCTGTTCTTTTAACTGGCTTTGCGTACCGCCGGCCCCCCCTCGGCCTCCACGACCGCCACCAGCACCTCGAAGGAGCTCAATAAACTCCTGTGGAGATGGTTGCCTCTGACCGCCTGCGGCAGCGTTGTTTTGCTGTCCGCCAATTTGCTCAGCGAACGCCGATTTCACCAACGCTTCTACTTCAGCGACGTCTGTGTTCTCAACAAAAATGAGTCGTGGTGTGCCCTTGGTCAAGATTTCGACTTCGCTATTTTCAACGTCGATTACTTCAAGGATATCTTCAACAAACAAAGCGTCCATCGGGGCTGCTTGTATCCAGACCGCATTCAATCGTGGGTCAGGCGTAATGTAAACTTCTCCACTGGTTGAAGAGCCTGAAACTCCACTCGCGGCGCTGGAGCCACCGCCTCCTCCGCCACCAAACAATCCACCGAACAATCCGCCACCACCGAGTAAACCCGAAGCGACGTCACCTAGCAATCCACCCCCACCGCCTCCGGATGCTTGCTCGCCCGCGATGATACTCTTGACCAATTCGGTCGCCGCAGCAGCAGGTATGTACTTTAGGAAACGAATGGTAGGCTCGGTTGGAGCCAAAGTCATTTCTCGTTCTACCCGACTTAGAAGCCTATTGAAGTCAGCCATAACCTCTGGGTTATCGCTGTAAGCTACCAACCCCGTCGGACCTTGGAGAATGAAAACTTGGTCGCCTGTTTCTGTCGTGATAACTTCACCGGATTGCAGATCATCGGTTGGCAAGCCCGACTCTTTTTGGCTTCCCTCTTGGGGTGCTGTCACGGATGTCAGAAAGGTTGCGGGTTCTACTCCCGCTCGCTCCTCTCTCTTTAGAGAAAACGGACTATCGCTATTTTCTTCTTCACTTATCGGCTGAACCGAGTTCAGTTTAGGAGCCCCTAATTCAAACTCCTTCGGGTACTTGATCTTGATGTTCTTTTTGCTTGCTCGATTGATGATATCGATTTGTTCTAACAAGCGTTGAGCTGCTTTTCCTCGCAACGGAATGAACTTGGTACCATCATCGGTTTCCGACATGGGTCCATTGTCGCTAATCTTGGTGAGCAAAGTTTTAATCTGGTCGACTTCTTGTTGGGTTCCCCGAACCATCAACCGCCGGCTTGGACCATCGGCGAAAAAGACCGGCCCCTTTGCTTTGGTTGGGTCCGCATCTTTCGCGGGTTTTCCGTAAAACTTCTCAAGGGTAGTAACTGCTGCTTGCGGATCAATACCATCAAGCGTAATGACTTCAAAATCGCTCGACTGACCAGCGAGTTTTCTGATGATCTCGTCCACCTTTTTGTGGCTTTCCTCAGTCGCAAGCATAATGATGTTGTTCGACTTAGGATCGAGAGCCATATTAATGCCAGGTTGCCCTGCAAACGTGGTTTGCAGGACTTCTAAGGTCGTGGTTGGATCAGAACCCAATAGTGAGTGACTCTCTACTGTTGGCTTCTCGGCAGTTGTCGTGCTCGCGGAAGATTCTTCGGGTTTCTTATCAAGCGTTGAAACCAAATCACGAAGCTTTTGAAGTTTGTCAACAGAGCCGGTCGCAAACAATACAGTACCCAGCGAATCCATCGAGATGCTGATATCTTCAGCGCGGAATTCGTTTTCCTTGATGCCTAATAGATTTCTTGCGATACCAAGAATCTCGTCGGCAGCAACATACTCGAGTGGAATGCTGACGATGGAACCAGAACGACTTCCCTGAGGATTTTCTGCCTTCTCGATCATGTCTCGGATAATACGCAGCTTTCCACCTGTCTCCGTAACCAGAAGCTGCCCAGAAGTTGTCAGTGGTACAACGGAGCCGTGCGGGCCGATCAAGAGCTTGATTTCACGCTCGATGTCTTCAACCTTTAAACGCTCGAAAGTGAATACGCATTTGACGATTTCGTTAACACCTCGCGCATCCAAATCCTGAAGTTCGACCAGATCTGCTACGTCTCGAATTAGAGCCTTCTTGATATCAGCAGTTTCACCAGGTGCAAGCTCCAAATCGAGCACAGTCAGAACTCGCTGCTTCTTCATCAAGGTAAACCCCTTACTGAGAAGCAGGCCATTCATAACGTCCATGGCTTCTGCCAAGGTGTATCTTTTGTAAGGGTCTCTGTAAGTGAACGACCCCTGTGGAATTTGGTCCAATTGAAGGCTTAATTCTGCTTCTTTGGCGAGCCACCCGAGAACGTCTTTCCAAGGTGCCGCGTTAAAGTTAATCAAAAGACCATCCTCTGGACCAGCTGGCGTAAAAGTCCCCTGATCCGCAGCGGCGGTGCTGACCGGTGCATCCTGCGTCGACACGGTTCGAGAACCTAATGGCGTGCCTGACTCTTGGGGGTCTTTTGGCTTGCTTTCAACGGCCGCAATGTTGCTCGAAACGGGAGGGGTCGTGCCAGACTGAGCGTACCATTGCGTCTTTTGTGCGTCGGTCAACACCTCAAGAAGCCGCTTGTTAATTTCAGCCGCCGCAGCCTCAGCTCCCATAGATCGAATTAGAGCCCCGCGACCTTCTAAAATATTGACAAATTTTGCCGACTGCCCCCCATCAACTCCAAATTGGGATGCAATATCTGGATCCAGCATTGCCATCGGCCCCAATCTGGCCAACCGCCATTTCTCTGCCGTTTTTCGCTGCTCATCGGAGAGCAGTGCGAATCCCAGCTTTTCTACAGACCGAACGTTCTCCATTTCCTTGAGCCGACGGTCTGTGGACGGCAACTGCCGAATCTCTGCAGCAAAATCTAAAGCCTTGCCCTCGTGCTGCTTGATAATTGCTATCAACCTGGAAACTTGGTCTTCCGTGAGCCGGAGTTCCGCGGCATTTGCTGGATCAGTGATGCTAGCTAACACGCCGACCAAGTCAGGATTTCCATCGGCCCATGCCGCTCCCCCCCAAGTGGTGGCCAGGAAAGTATTGGCTAACACCAGGGAGAAAAATTGTCGACGTAGTTTTTTCGCGATATTCATGTAAGGATCGATTAACGAAGGACAAAGACTGCACTCTGTTCGACTCTAGTTACCAGGGAACTGTTATCTAGCGGTAACCTAGGCAGCGATCAAAATTGTTCGAAAACAACTCGGACTTATTGGTAAAGGTCCTCAACGCTACCTTCCCGCCACCTGTTCCTAAAACCCGTACCAAACGCAAAAGTTCCGAGCAGAGAGTGTACGGAAATGGAGAATTTATTTAAGAATTCAACTTCGAATAGCGAGATCAGGCAAACCAAGCACTTGGAAACTACTATTCTCGCTTGCGTTTGGTGAATTTTGCCATCGCTCGCAGGGTTTCCGGACTGACGTGATGCTCAATTCCCTCGGCATCATTTTCTGCGACCGCCTCTGGAACCCCTATCGAAAGAAGAAATTCGGCGACAATGCGGTGTCTTTTGTGTGAAAACTCGGCCAACCGCTTGCCATCCTCAGTTAGCTCGATAGGCCCGTAAGGTTCGCTTGTAGCGTACCCGTCGCGTTTTAGTCGAGCTACGGTGCGATTGGCAGTTACGTGAGTTACGGCAAATCGGCGAGCTATATCTATGAGCCTACATTCACCGCTTTGGGCGATAATCTCCGAAATAGCCTCAACATAATCCTGGGCCTTTTCGCTTGCATGCGCCTCCCTGACGCTTTCAAATTGATTTTTCCTCATAGCTAATTTCCTGTCGCGGTTTATCTCAGGATAGTCGCAACCTTTACAAACTAACAGACCAATGGCTTGTTGAATGCTCCATTTGTCTCAGTGAAGTGCCGAATAATCGTTATCGATCGATTATAGCCGCAATATCAGGATCGTCGCGGGAGCTTGGGTTCGGGTTGTTGTACCCCGAGCATGATCGGGGGCACCGCGGAATGGCCACGCGAACCATCATGAAAGAGTTAAGTCCTTCCAAATTCGCTTGACGAAATTGTAGCCATGACTACACTTCTGTAGTGTAGCCAATGCTACAAATTGTAAAACCGCAGTTCGTGATGCTTTAATGATGGGTTCCATGTCATGATGAATCATTTGTGGATAGTAGGCATGTTTGCGACCAACTCGGAAATGTTACGCTTCAAATTTGATTGCGATGAAATCAAAGGACAGCGCGATCTTTATTGGATACCCTCGGAGCTATCGCGACCGAGGAATCGCGGTACGAGAAAGCGGTTTGCTTTCACTCTCGTAGAATTGCTGGTCGTCATAGCCATTATTGGAATCTTGGTGGGACTACTACTCCCTGCGGTGCAGGCCGCCAGAGAGGCTGCCCGAAGAATGTCTTGCCAAAACAACATGAAACAGCAGTCGCTCGCGATCATGAATTATGAGTCTGCGTTTCGAGTATTCCCCCCAGCATACATCGCTCAGACCCGACATCCAAATCGAGATCCGATTACCTTTGACGGTCCCAACGGATTCGCTTGGGGAGCTCTTATCCTGCCACAATTGGAGCAAACACCCCTTCATCAACAGATGAACTTCTCTTTGCCCAGTTGGACGATTCCGAACCAATCGTTAGTCCAAACTCGACTACCGGTTTTCATTTGCCCATCTGCTTCACGGGTGGAGGGCAATGTAATTATACGAGATCAATCTGGTACAGTTCTCGCCGAAGCGGCTCGCTCCACTTACGTGGTTAACGCGGGACAAGATGAACCCTGGGCTTATTCTATCGAGGATTACAGTTCCATTGCTGACGGTCCCATGTTTCGAAACTCGCGAATTAAACATGGCGACGTCCCTGATGGCTTGAGCAACACGGTTTTCTTGGGCGAACACTCCCCTATCGTCAGCGACAAAACATGGGGAACTGTCACGGCAGGCGCCATTGTGTGTGGAAATAATCCTCAACGTTTTCCTCTGACCGATTGTGACACGGCCGCTACGCTCGTAAACGTACACAGCGGACCAGCCGCTGACGAAATCGATCCGCTGACTGGCTTTGCTCCGATTCACCCACCTAACAGCCGACTCGCTCACGTCTGCCAAATGTATGCGGAACACCCTGGAGGAGCAAACGTCGCGTTTGGTGATGGCAGTATTCGATTCATCAGCGAAAGCATCCACCAGCCCACATGGGCTGCCGTTAGCAGTCGCAACAAAGGGGAAGTTGTTGCCGACGACTCGCTTTAAACGCAAGGAAGTGGTCGAGCGTATTCTCTCTCGTACGAGCTTTCTGGAATTGTCACGGAATACCAAATTGCACGATCTGTGATACGGAACGTTTCTTAATCGCGAACGACATGATTGGAGAATGATGGTGGGCAGAAATACGAAGACAAACTCAATCCCGACAGGCTGGATAATTGCCGGCACATGCCTTTGTGCAGCAGTGGTCGGATTGTTTGTGTTTCTCTCGTATTGGCTTCAGCCACCTGTGGTTGCCATCACCAATCTCAGATACATCCAGTCGCTTCGCACCGCCGTATCAAGTCAACGGATGGACTATGTGAACAAGGTCGACGAGGCCTTGAAATCGTTGAAAGCCCAGGGGGAACTAAGTGAGCCAGAGTGGACGCATTTTCAAATGATTATCACCAAAGCTCGAGCCGGGGATTGGCAAGCGGCCGATATGCGTGCTTGAAATGGGAAAATGCTCAATCGAATCGAGTGCGCGAACCTAGGGACGAGCACGATTCATCTGTCCATGGGCACAAACACTCACAATCTCCAAAAACCCCGCCGACTCAACCACCGAAGTAACACAAGACTTGCTTCCATTTTCAGCCCATCATGGAACCAAGTACTTCAAGACTGCATTTGCAAAACTTAAAACCAGCAAGAATCCCGTCATGTCGGTAAGTGTCGTTAGAATTGGTCCTGCCGCCAAGGCTGGATCTAGTTTGAAACGCTTCAGTATCAGTGGCATCAATCCGCCAGCCACGACGGCAATCACAGTATTGATCGTCATTGACACTCCCACAACAACTCCAAGCCATGGATTCTGCTTCCAAATCCAACCGGCAACACCAATTAAGCAGCCTAAGATCAAGCCGTTGATTGCACCGACGGTAACTTCTTTTGCCGCGACCCAGAGTAATTCGTTTGGCTTCAGCAGCCCAAGGCTCATTTCTCGAATGCTGACTGCGATCGCTTGAATCCCAGCGTTACCGCCCATATTCGAAATTAGCGGAAGAAAGACGGCTAGGGCTATGACTGCAGAAATGGTTTCTTGATAAACAGCGATAACGCTAACTGCAATCAAATTCAAAAAGATGTTCGCGACTAGCCATATAAGTCGTCTAGTGGCTCTCGTTCGAAGCGGCATGGAACGCAGTTCTTCACCACCGATGATCCCCTGGATCTGCATGGAGAAGACATCGGCCCGACCGGTTAACGCTTCTTCAACATCGATCTTTCTCACCACCCCTTTGAGACACCCATTGTCATCGACAACCGGAACACCAAAAAAATGGTGACGATCAAAAAACTCTGCGAGCTTTTCAAGAGGAGTATCTAGCAAGACAAAATGCGGATCGCGGATCATTACATCCGTGATCGGAGTGGGATCACGCGACAACAATAGATCGCGTAACCGCAACACACCCACCAACTCATCGCTTTCCGCTTTTACCACGTAGGCATATTGCACGTCATAGTCTGTATAGTCATTGGCATTAGCTCGCAAATCATCAAGAACATCTCGAACCGTTTGTCCTTCGCGATACTGCAAAAGTTCGGTGATCATCAAACCACCGCTCGACTCGGGATCGTAACTTGTCAGTTGACGAGCTTGCGCTGCCTCCCTTGGATCCATGGCATCCAGAATCGCTTCAGCATTCTTATCGCTTAACTCAGCAAGCAAATCCGCTTGATCGTCGCTCAGGAGCTCATTAAAAATAGCGGCCGCATCACTGGTGGGAAGAAGCTTGATAAGCTCGACTGCTTGTGTCTCCGCAACCGATTCAAGTAATGTCGCACAGAGGTCAGCCGGCAGTAGACTTAACAGGGATTTTCGATCATCGGAATCCAACCGACTGATAGCGCGACCAATTTCTCCATTTTCGAGGAGTGTTTCTACATAGAGCTTTAGGGCGGTGGAGTCTTTTTCTGCAATGGCTTGTCTTAGGTCTTCCCACGGCCTGACAATATCATCTCCATCCATGTCATCCGAGAAAACTCGCGATTCATTTCTCTCTGCGTTCAATCTATGACATTCCTAGTAGATTGGAGGACGACAACAAAATCTGCCTACGAAATCGACAGTTGCAGGCAAACGTGCCATTTGTAGCCTATTAGCGGACCTATGTTAACGGCACAATACGATCTGCAGAATCCTAACTTCGGAATGTCAATCGAAATGGATTTTTTGGTAGTGCCTGCCGAGATACAACTAATCTTCTATTTTCCAGCCTATTGGTTGCGTCCAGGCTTGCTCTAATTGTTCCTTCCAAACGGGATCGACAGGGGCTCGATTACTGTAGACGACAGCGCGAACGTAGAGTTCAGAGCCATCAAGCTTGTAAGACGGATCTACTCCTTTGAATTTAGCTTTAACGTAGGCTTTTGGGATCGATTCAATTTTTAAATCTTGAAGTGCAATCGAATCATCAATCGATCCTTCGGAAGGCCGATCAACAACGATGAAATGGGTTTCGTATTCAACGCCATCCATTCGTTGAATCGCAAGCTTTAGTTCATTCGTTTTGGGATCGAACTGGATCGAATCTATTGTAACGCCACTGGATGCATAAAAATCACCACGCTTCATGGCTAAGATAAGATGCTCAGGCGAAAGATAATTGCTGCGAACCATGACCCAGCCTCGACCTGGACGTGAGCCCGGTCGACCGTGATATTCATGACTATCATCGGTCGCTATTCCGAAGATCGGCTGCGACTTTAAATAGATCAATCGCATAACATTGATAACATCCCACATAGTCTCGATACCGATGTGATTGTCGTCACCTAAATGGTTCACTCCTGGATGGCCATTGTAGACCTCAAAGAATTTTTCCTCGATCACCGCAGCGAGATCCGCTGCGCTTACGGCGTAGCCAAAGTTGGGGTGATTTAAATGAGGCAAGATCTGGCGTCCTAGCTCTTTTTCTTGCTCAATGATGGTTCGCAAATTATTTCGAATCGTTTCGGAAACAGTAGCACCACCGGCGGGCTGAATTAATTGACCAAGGTTCGTCGCATTGATATGAATGGGCTTGCCCTCGGCCTTGTCACTGATCTCTTCCCCCTCAATCATGATGAATTCGCCACTTCGTTCGATTAAACCACGAACCTCCTCTAGAGGTTTTAGCCTGACCTCGACACCGTTGGCAATTTCTCGAGTTTCGACCCACTGATTTCCAAATCGAGATAGATATCGATCCAATACCCCTTTGCCTGCTCGACCTTCGATTTGCTCCAGGCCCATCCAACGCATGTTTCGACTTAAAACGTTATGGTCCGTCAGCGCAAGAAAGTTGTAATTTCGATCGGCATACCAAGCTGCTACCATCTCGGGGAAGTCATTTCCATCGCTCCAGAATGAGTGCGTATGCAAATTTCCTTTCCACCACCTGGTCTCGTAGTTTTGCGAAGGCGTGCTCGACACAACTTGAGGAATCACCATGGGCGAATCAGATGGCGATTGACAATGTGCAAACGGCAGAATTAAGACGAGGTAAATCAAAAGAACTGCTAGCGTGTTCAGAACACAATGCCATCGAGTGTAAAAGCACATGACATGTCGAATCACATTTTGGGAAAGTCGCTTCATGGGTGGGTTCTTCAACAGGGTAGGATGGGGGCCGAAGCGTGAAACCGGATCTCCTTTAGGCACGATTAGCCTACGCGAGATGTCGATAGATCATAATGTATTCCACACCAGGAAGCGGTTAAGGCTCAGAGAAATCGATAGGAGTTCGATTGGTATTTTCCAGATGTAGCAACGATTTTGCGACGAGTTGCTACGCGATATGCATGCCTCGCTCGGCTCTAGAACAAATCGATCTAGGTCGTTCCGCCTATCTCGCTAGGTGTACAGTCGAGAACCGTGGGCTGGGACCCGGTGGCTGACAATTGTTGTCAAACGTATCTAAAATTCGTATCGGATGCAATCGATCAGTTGTCAGAATTGGTATTTAGCCAGTCTTGCAGTGTTTGGTTGGGTACGGCTAGCTTCAGGATTGGCGCGAACTCGGCAAAGGACGAATCCACTTTGGTGATCATATCTTCAAGCTCAACTGGGCGGTCGCCTACGATACGATCGAACGCTTGCTCAAACTCTTCTTGTTCGTCCCACGCTGAATCTTTGCAGGCTGGTAGGAGCGATGCAACGGCAACGCAGGCTGCATCACGTTGACGTGGATTGCCATCTAGCAACTCATCAACATTAGGATGTCTTTCAATCAAAACCGAAAACTCTTCAGGCAGCCTCCAATTACGGCAAAGAGCTGCGGCCGCTTGCGCATGATCCCAGCCAAATAGCTCTTGTTCGAGGCACGACAGGCGAACCCGTTCGGATGTTCTTCGCTCAATGAGCGTTTCGTATTGTTCTGGAAGGGCCTTGAGTAGGAGTGGTATTGCCATGTCCTGAAGCAATGCAGCTGCAAACAAATCTTCGGCATTTGTGAGCTTTAGAGATCGACCGAGTTCTCTAGCAAATACCGCTCTCCGAAGAGAGTCTTGCCATAGGCTCTTCAGGTCAAATGGTCCGAACTTTGGATTGGGTACTAACGAAAACACAGCACTCCAAAGAGCAAAATTTTTGATCGTTCGTGCTCCAACTAATTGAATCGCTTGCGGAATAGACGCAATCTCGCGGCTAAAGCCGAAGTAAGATGAATTCACGAACCGAAGAATTTGCCCCATCAATCCTGCGTCAGCTTCGATAGGCTTCGCATACTCGCTCGGACCACTATTCGGATCGTTCGAAAGCTCCATCAGCTTGAGAGCACTACTTGGAAGTGCAGGTAGTTGTGTTTGGGAAAGAATTTCGTCGAGGCTGGCGACTGATTTGGTCACAGGCATTGGTAAGTCCGTTTGTTCGGCGTTGAAGACTTGGGCGAGGCTGGGTGAATGTACGTCGTACATGTACATTGAGCGCTCAGAGGGAAACGTAGTATCTGAATGGTCAAAGGCAAATAAATCGTAAGCCCACGGTGCGAATTTGTTTCGGTTATCCGATATTGAAGTGCGCCGGCATGCTTTTCTCGTGACAATCCATAGGGATCAGGCAGCCTCTTTCGGTTGTAACGACCCCAAAAACAGGCGGATGAGGATTTTTCACAGCTCGCCCCCGCCTGCCAAGCTGCCAAGTGGTAAGCATTACGAAGCTTGATCTAAAGATCAGGACGTTATCAAACCGCAATCCCGCTGGGCGTCTATGGAACTGGTACAAGTTACCAACTTAACCAAACTGTATCCTGACGCAGACGTCAGCGACCAACCTGCATTGGATTCGGTTTCGTTTACCGCCAAAGCTGGAGAAGTATTCGGATTACTCGGGCCCAACGGAGCCGGCAAAACGACGGCTTTGCGAATACTCGCTACCATTCTGAAACCTTCCTCAGGGGCCGCCAAGGTCTGCCATTTCGACGTTGTCAAACAGTCTGATTACGTCCGCCACTCTATAGGATATGTCTCCAACAACACTAACATCTACGACAGAATGTCGGCGTGGGAGATGGTGGAGTATTTTGGTCGGCTCTACACCATTCCAGAAGATGTACTTCAACAAAGAATAGATCAACTGTTCGATCGACTTCAGATGAAAAGCTTCAGAGATTTACCTGGAGCGAAAATGTCTACCGGCATGAAACAAAAGGTTTCCATTGCTCGTGCGTTGATCCACGATCCTCCCGTTATGATTCTTGACGAAGCATCGTTGGGGCTCGACGTGTTAGCAGCCCGTGCTCTACAGGATATTGTTAAAGAGCTAAAAAACGAAGGCAAATGCATAATCTACTCGTCACACATCATGAGAGAAATTGAAAGGGTGTGCGATCGGGTCGCTATTATGTGGCGCGGCAAAATCATCGATACCGGTACACTCGAAGAGCTCGCAGACCGCCATCAAGAAACAGATTTTGAAGAAATATTCTATCGGCTACTTTTAAAGGGAGACGACCAAACTCTGTCTCGCGAGGAGCTCTTAGCGTGAGATGGAGCCACATTAAACTGATTTTCACTCGAGAGGTACGTGATCAACTGCGCGATCGACGCACTATGTTCACCGTGCTATTCCTTCCACTGTTGCTTTACCCGTTGATGGGTTCAGTGATGTTCGAAGTAGCTCAGTTTCATCGCGAACATAAAGTTGTCATCGGGGTCGTTGGGGCTGAAAATTTACCTGAGTCATCGGCAATTCTTGATGATGATGCAGACCCTGCCGTTCAATGGAAAGTTATCAATGAATCGGCTCGCCTGCAGCAATGCGTCGCGACATTTTTAAACCGAAATTCCGACGTTGCGGCGGATCAGAATGAATCCCCGCCTCAGTCCGACCTAAAACTGAAAAAGCGAGGGCTAGAAGACTGTTTAAGAGAATTTGCGTGCGACAGCATCGTTTGTATTCCACCTGATTTTCGACTCAATCAATGGAATGTCCCTGTACGTGTGATCAGCAATTTAGGCTGGGAACGCTCGACGATAGCGAACAGCCTTTTTGATAAGATCGTGCAGTCTGAGCATAAGAATTGGTTGCGAGGACAGTTGGACAAAACAGATCTTGGCTCGTCGATTATTGAACCGCCTGTGCTTGAAACCCTGGATGCCTCGCCCCCAAATCAAAAGGGGGTGTTCTTATGGTCCAAACTCCTGCCGTTTGTTGTTCTGATCTGGGCTTTGACAGGTGCCTTTTATCCTGCGATCGATTTATGCGCTGGTGAAAAAGAGCGGGGCACATTGGAAACATTGCTTTGCAGTCCAGCTAGGCGACTAGAAATTGTATGGGGAAAACTCCTGACGATTATCTGTTTTAGCTTAGGAACGGCACTCCTTAACTTGATGAGCATGTATGTGACTGCGTCCATGGTCATAGGAAGAATGACCTCGCTCCCTAACGCGGCGATTTCCTCGGTCCTGGCTCCTTTACCAATTCAATCACTTGGTTGGTTAGTTCTATTGGTCGTCCCCATCTCTATAATGTTTAGCGCCCTGGCCCTTGCGGTTGCGAGTCTCGCGAAAAGCACGAAAGAGGGGCAGTACTATCTCATGCCCTTGCTCTTAGTCGGTATGCCACTGGTATCCCTTCCCATGTTACCCGGCGTTACACTGTCACCGGGAACCAGCATCATACCAGTAACTGGGGCTGTGCTTCTCTCAAGATCGTTGATGGATGGCGAGTATTTGAGTGCGGTTTTACATATACCGACCGTCGCTACGATTACCATTGTTTGCACGCTGTTAGCGGTGCGTTGGGCGGTGCGGCAATTCGAAAACGAGACCGCGATGCTTAAAGATGGTGGTAGATATTCCTTTAAAAACTGGCTTCGAGACGCATGGCGAAAGCGTGAATCAACTCCAACCGTGAATGAAGCCGTAGTTTGCGGCCTCCTGATTCTGGCAATGCTGTTTTTCGGTCGTCTGAGCCTAGGTCTGTCCGACGTTACATGGGTAAACCTAGCGGTAAATACGCTTTCGTTGCAACTGGGCTTGATGTTGGGACCGGCCCTAATAATGGCAGTGATGCTAACAAAATCGTTGCCAACGGCATTTCGCGTTAACAAAGTCTCCTTACCAGAGTTAGCTGCTGTCGGGCTTTTAGCGATCTCGATACACCCCTCATACGTCACGATAGCGAATGCGATCAACAGTGAATACAAACTTGGTGATGAGACGATAGCCATGCTCAAGCAGGTTGATACGATCATCTCGTCCGCACCATTTTGGAGCGTTTTATTCTGCCTCGCGGCTTTACCTGCCATAACCGAAGAGCTTGTTTTCCGGGGATTTCTTTTCTCGGGATTGGAACGTAGCAATGGCCATCTGCGAGCGATCTTAGCGACTTCAATCCTGTTTGGGTTGTCTCACGGCGTTTTGCAACAATCCATAGCCGCGGGATTGATGGGCTTGTTGCTCGGATGGATTGCAGCTCGAAGCGGAAGTGTTCTGACTGCGATGTTGTTTCATCTCTTCCACAATTCCCTATCCCTCGGACTATCAATCAATGGCCGGCGTGGGAATCAGCCACCTGATTGGGTCAATTGGGCCATCACGTACGATTCCGGTGCCTGGAGCTATACCGAAATCTGGAGTACTCTTAGCATAGGTGTCTCCATCACCCTTATCGCCTTTCTCGCAACAAGACCTTGGATGCAACCGCGCTCATTTGTTGCCCTCGAAAACGCATCGTGATTCTATTCCGTTAAACAGTGACCTGTTAATAGAAGCAAGAATCGTTTTTCAAAAATTCATTGCGTCGGAGTAGACTTTCATGATCTGAAAGAAGATCGTAAAGATCGCGAAAATGATGAGCCCCGCAATCATCATCCAAACGACTACGCCAGAAACGACCGCCAATCTTGTTAATGCAGATTCTGCTTGTTCGCGGTAGACAACAGCCAAGCGTTCAAGCGACTCGCTATCCGATCCACTCAGTTCGCCAACCTCAACAGTTTGTATGAACTCCGAAGGCAATAGCTTCGGCGCATCGAGTGCTTCGGAAAACGTCTTTCCTTGTCGTATCGACTCTTCGACCTGCCCGATTCCCGAAATGTAATAAAAGTTACCCGTTGCCATGAGTGCCTCGCGGACGCTGCGTCTGGCATCCACTCCTGCTCCTAGCATCATGGAAAGAGTCATGGACAACCGTGACAATGCAGACGTTGTGAAGACAGGGCCTATCACTGGAACATTTCTAACCAGCGGAACCAGTTTGTGATGGCACCCGAACCAATTTTTCCAAATGCCGAAAGCCGTCACCCCCACTACGCTACCAATCATTGCGATAAAAAACCAAAAGATCAGAACTCCCGTTCCGCCTCTTAGTCCGATGCCAGTTAAATCGAATGCGGGTTCGCTTGGAGATCCCGACTTCAGAAATCCATTGATGAAAATGACCAAAGTGATCACTCCCAGACCGATTCCAAGCGAAATAAGGGGGAACGAGACTTGGCCAATAAATGTGGAACGAGCTCTCTTCAAGTTTCTGTAATGGTCTGCCATTTCTTGAAAACAATGCTCAACTCGACCGGAGTGTTCGCCGGCTCTCAGCATTCGTGTGAGCAAAACAGGAAAGTAGTTGCCTTGCAAGGTCATTGCACTGGATAGCGACTCTCCATTTCGAACACTTAGAATCATATGGTCAATGACTTGTCGATGCCTCGATGTACCATGTTTGGATTCCGATTCCAACAATCTAAGCACGTCAACTCCGGACCTTAGGCCAGTCGCCATACGTGAACAGAAAGACTCAAGCTGATTCAGGGAGATTCCACCAAAAACGGATTCCCACGCAGACGTACTGCTGGATGAAGATGGTTCCGAATGACTCGAATCTTCTTTCAATTGCTTGGTTGCCCGAATTGGTTGTTTGGGCAAAAGCGAACTCCTACGAGATCTTACCTCGGTAGTGTCTTCACTCGTCGTTTTCCTTTTCGGGGGTTGTGAAGAACTCATATTCAAAACTCGACGAGGATTAGCAAAGCACAAGAAACAGCCACAAAGTAAACAACTACGACGGCGTACTACAATTACGATACGTCGACCAACGTGATTTAGCTAGTCGCCGCGGCGAGTTGGGAGAATGAATTCAGCCTTTAAACCTGTAATAGATGCGGTTACCTCACCGCGAGTTTCGAAGTGAACGCGAAACCCGTCTTCGTTGGTAGCAATACGGAAAAGGCCGAATTGTTGCCATTCTTCATTCGGTGAGTCGAAGCTCGAAATCAGCTGTCCCATCGCTTCTCCACCGAGCGTATCACTTATCAATAAGCCGCTTTGGGATTCGGCTGGATTAGAACGAACTTTCACCTGGCCCTGAATGTGAACCAATGTTCCGGAGGGAACGGAAACGCGACCGGTTGATACCCTCATCGCAGTTCCACCGTATCCCGACGGAATTGGCTGCTCGGTCGCCGGTCTCGAAGTTAGGATCAGCGAAGCCCCATTCGTTGTACTCCCAGGAGCGAGAGCCGCAGTAGTCGCAATTCGATCCTGCAAACGTTGATCCATGGTCCAGCCTAAATCGCGAAGCGTTTCCCAGGATGTAAAACTACTCCCTGGTATCACTTGCGATTGCCATGGTCGACCATAAAGGTTGCGATTCAATTCCCAATGTAATGGTAGACTTAATGATGATGCCAGAAGAGGACTACTTTGCAACGAAGTAAATTGTTGCGATGCCTCTTCCCAGGACAACCTAACGATTCTCTGAGCCAATACAATACATTGATCCGCAGCTTTGAGCGTCGCAACCACTTGCGAATCCTGCAAACCTCTGAGCGCTTCTCTATAAAGTGATTCGGCCCTTCGCAAAATTTCCCAATGTTCATGGCCGGCAGGTAGTCGCTGATTTCCTAGAGTCATTTGCGCGATTTGCAAGGTTTGTTGCGCAATGTCTACTCGTGACTCCATCAAGATATTTTGTTTACGCTGCAAAGCATTTTGAAGATATTCAATGGGCTTGGGATCAACGACAGTGATCAATTGTTCGATCAAACTCGGGTCATCAATTTGAACAACCAACCTATCCCCTTGGCGTTCGCTCCGAAGAGGCTCCAATTGACCATGCGTTATACGAAAGACGCGTCGAGTTTGCCCGGTCATGGGAATTTGCAATCGAAGTGGAGTAGTGGATGGCGAAACCATGCATACTTGATCCATTCTGCCTTTCGCTACAACCAGTACCAATTGGCTGTTAGGAGTAGTTAACACGGTTGCGCTATGCATACTGGAATTGGTTTCGACGACAGTCCAGGGGGACTGATTCGCGCGGATCCAGGGGGACAAAAGCTCAATTTCCTCGTTGATTGCTCTAAACCCATCGGCCCTCGCCATGTTCGTAGGATCACCAGAATCCAATGATGCTGTGGATCGAAAGATCCAACCTTTTGCACCGTGCATCAATCCTCGATAGACCGCCAACCGCATCTGCAGTAAGTCTGTATCAGGTAAACCTGGCAAACTCCCTCCAATTGAACGCTGAAACTCGGCTTTTTGTGAAATCCACTCTGGCGGCATCTCTGTCACAATAGAAGCGAGTGGACTGGATCGTCCGAGCATGCTGCGTGCGTCGGACTGCACGATCTGGCCCATCTCCATTGACGAACGAACACGAGTGGGGTGAGGTGTCGGCACCGCCAGCCAATCGGTGAATCGACCATAGGCACCGTACATTTCCATCGCCTCACCAATTGTCGGCCTCGACAAAGATTGTGGAAAATTCGTGAGCCTGGATATTCGAGTTTTAGTATTGGGAACTGCCGCATCGTTCAGTTCCCACCCCAACATCCACGCAGACACGTGCTCATAGGAGGCGACCAAATCATCCGAAGGCACTAGCTGTGGAGGTGGCGCTATGACCGCAATCCCTGTCTCAGCCGCTTGCTCTGCAATCAGCTCGTCGTCGGATCTTGGAACGATTACGCCGCTAAACCCAAGATCTCGCAGATAAGTTAGACTCTCTCCCTGATACTGGATCCATCGCGGCACAGAATTTTGAAGAGAAACCAATTGCTCGGAAACTGTTGCCGGCTTAGCACGTTCGGTGGGCATATCCGCTGGTGCAAAAACGGTGTCCCTGACCGTGACCTGTGGCGGCAGCATTCCCTCGACCAGTAAATCATCCACTTGAAGCTTGGTCGTGCCGGGATTTCTATAAACATCCAAAACCAACGCATCAATGTACGGCTCGGAAAGATCAAGACTGCTGCCAAATCGAGCTCGTAAAATTCGCTCCTCTTGCTCGAGTCCTTGCTTCACGTTTCGAATCGTCGACGTCCCCCAAGCCCCTGAGCCAGGGCCAGGATTGCCGAACACAGAGACAGACAGAGGATCGCTGGTCGCCGGATGAGTACTCCTAGGGTAAACGACGCGAACCCCTAATCGAATCCCACCCTCACCACATCGAACTCGAATTGAGGCGATAAACTCGTCAACCAATGCGCATGGAGAAATAGGCATTGCCAGATGGACGTAAGAACCGAGCTTGTACCGTACCTCGATCGTTTCCACTCCCGGCTCATTCCTCGTACGTGGAACAAGCTGCGCCGAGCAATCGTCTCGCCAAAGGTTGAAAAACGGCCCAACTCGGTCAAAGGTTTCCACCATCTGAGCTTCCGCACGACTTCCAATCGACCCATTTTCGGCTATCCAAACAACGAAAAAGGTCAACGCAGCCAATACACGCGGCCAAGCGGTTGACTTTTTGCAACAAATCGCGAATTGTTGGTGGAGAAACGGAATCATCGTGACGCACTCGAGTCTTTTTGTCTTAAGTGTCGTCTTTACCAAGACTTACGATGAAAATCCAGACCGATTGCTGTTGCAGGAAAACAACAAGCTGTAGGGCTTGGAAAAAACGTGCAGATTGCGTCGCTTTTTCTAAGTCCTTGACTAGCATGGATTTAGCGTGAATGTTATCAGGCCTCACGGTTTGGCGGCACATGGGCTGCAATTCTTGAGGAATATCTTCGGTCACCTAACCTTTGGCAAAACCTGCTTCAATCACTACACGAGGAAACTCCAAATGAGTCAAGCCGCTCCATCTTCCGAAAACATGGTCAATGACACCCCTGCGGAACTCCTCGATCTCCAAAAAGTGATCGATACGCTGCCCGCAGCTCAACGGGTAGCCGTTCTTCCCGCCTTTCAACGAGTTGTTGAAAGCACCAATCGCCGCCGCAAGATCTTGCAATTGGTCCAAGAGTCGATCGGCCAACTTCGTCTCGACATGAAATATTTGGTGTTCGATTTAGAAGCAACTCGACGCGAACGAGACCTCTATCAAAAACAACTCGAAGAAATGAACGGCGACAGCTTCAACGGCAACGAAGAAGGAAATCCAGAGGGAAACGACGAATAATTCCGTCGCGATTCGACACAGACGAGAAGACCGATCGAGATTGTGTTGTGAAAAGTCTTGCTAGAACGTTCCATTGAGGTGTTTTGTTGTGATTCCGTCTGGGCAGCCTCCGACCTGACCAGATCGTTCTGAATGATGCACCTCGATTTAAAACCATAGAGCCGCCGAAAAGTCGCCACTTCTCGGCGGCTCTGTCGTTGAATCAGTTGGCCAGATTCACTTGGATCGACTATCCTTAAAGAGACTGTCTCGTAAATATCCTCCTCTCGCACGCAGTACATCTTCTCATGGACATCACTCCTCGCTCTTTGACTCAACGGGTCATCGACCTGGATCTCGTTTCTCCCATGGAAATCGAGAAACTCTGGGCGGAGTTACGTACCGAAAATGCTTCCCTCGAAGACGTCAAAGGTATGCTGCTTCGAAAGGGGCTCCTGACAAACTTTCAGCTTGAGCGGATGCTAACGGGCGAGCGGTTGGGCTACTATTACGGGCCCTATAAAGTTCTATACATGATCGGTGCTGGTACCTTTGCTCGCGTTTTCCGAGCGGTTCACAGAGATACCGGACGTGTCGTCGCCGTAAAGGTTCTTCGCAGTCGGCATCGTGGCGACGTAGGCCAAATCGAGCAATTTCTACGCGAAGGGCGGATGGGGCTGCAGCTCCGCCACCCTAACATCGTCTCGATCTACGAAATTCAAAACGATCCTCGCGCACCCTACCTCGTGATGGAATTTGTCGAGGGTGAAACGCTTCGTGAAATTCTTAAAATTCGAAAACAGTTCGGTGCTCTAGAAGGACTTCAAATAGTTCAAGACCTTTGCCAAGGCCTCGATTTTGCCTACCAACAAGGTATCTCCCACCGTGACTTGAAGTTGTCAAACGTATTGGTGCACCCGAGCGGTCGCTGCAAACTGGTGGACTTTGGATTGGCAGCATTGGCTGACACATCGTCTGACAAGGCCATAGCGGACTGCCCGAGTGCTCGCGCGATCGATTATGCTGCCCTCGAACGTGGAACTGGTGTTCGCAAAGGAGACACTAGAAGCGATATCTATTTTACCGGGATCATGATGCACCACATCCTCTCTGGTCGGCCACCACTCATTGAGACTCGCGAACGATCGCAACGTCTCAATGTTAGTCGATTTACGGAGATCCCACACCTCGGAGAATTGACTAAAGATTTACCGGAAGCCGTGTACTCCATTTGCTCCAAGGCCCTGGAGTTTGACCCCGAAAAACGATATCAAACTCCAGGCCAAATGCTTGGTGACGTTCAGCAAGCAATCCGAAAGATGGAAAATCCCAATGAGCCATCTCGAAAAGACAATCGCCACGAGGTCATACTTGCCAACGAAGAGGATGCCAAAGAGGGCCAGGGCAAGACGGTGATGATTGTTGAAATCAAGCAGGATCTTCAAGACTTGCTTCGCGAAAAGCTAAAAAAGCGCGGCTATCGTGTCTTGATTTTTAGCGATCCAGAGCGAGCGATCGATAAGTTTAATCCCGAAGAATCTATGGTCGCGGATTGCTTGGTCGTCTGCGCAGCGGATTTAGGAAATCATGCATTAGAAGCCTTTAATAAGTTCGTGAGCGATGAGCATACCAAAGAGATACCCGCCATCATGCTCGTTGACCCTAAGCAGACCCACATCATTCGCGGCGCCAAGACTTCAGCTAAACACGTACTGATTCCGATGCCCCTCAAGGTTCGCGAACTGAGACAAGCTCTAGCCAAACTGACGGACAAGAAGATATCCGCGTAGAGACGATTAGTTCCGAACTGACGCAGCGATTTCCCTTAAAGCGCTCAGCAATCTTTCCATTTCTTCGGACGTGTTGGTGTGAAGTATTCCGACCCGAACCATGCCTCGCTCGGATTGACCTAATGCATCGCAAATGTCGATTGCGTAGTAATGACCATGCCAGCAATAAATGCCAAATTCAGCGAGGCGAGTCGTAACCTCCGAAGATGTCAATCCGGCTACATCAAAAACAACCGTCGGTACTCTTTCGTGGAACCTTGATTCCTCCGTAATTCCGAAAACGGTGATTCCAGGGATAGATTTCAATCCTGTCATCAATTGCATTAGCAACCTCTTTTCATACGCTTCAATGGAATCAAAAGCCAACCGAAGCATTTCGCGACGGGTCATGCCGTCGGCGTATTGGGCGTTTAATTGTCCTATTGATGCCATGTAGTCGATTGCTGCCTTAACACCCGCTATGGCGGCAAAGTTCTGTGTACCCGTCATCCATTTACCAGGACCTGCGGATGGCGAAGCCCGGAGCTTATATGGGACTAATTCCTGAAGCCGATTTCGTTTCCCCCAGAACAAGCCAACATGAGGACCAAAGAACTTGTAGGCAGAACATACGCAATAATCGACACCCCATCCCAACACATCAATGAGCCGATGTGGGGCCCAATGAACAGCATCCACGTAAACCTCTGCTCCAAACTCATGAGCAAACGCTGTTAGCTTTGCAACCTGATTCGATGTTCCCACGCTATTCGAGGCTGCCGTAAAAGCAACCAGCTTTACACCTCCCCTTAGCTTTTGCCGAAAGTCCTCTTCGTCCAGCGTAGCCTCTTGGCTATTCACTTGGATTGCCTCGCATACTGCACCGACGTCGCTTGCTGCCAATCGCCATGGTGTCACGTTTCCATCGTGATCTAGTTGCGTAACCAGAATCCGATCACCACGACTCCATGTTCTTGCCAAAGCGCGTGAAACGGAGAAAGTGATCGTCGTCATATTCGCGCCGAAAAAGCACTCGGACACGTCGCTTCCGCCAAACCAATCACAGGCCGCCTCGAGTGCCTCCTGCATGATCTGATTGGTCTCTCGGCTCGTTGGAAAATTTCCAGCCGAGTTGGCATTGTGGTTTAAATAGTAATCGGAAATAGCGTTTATCACTGGCGAGGGAACTTGACTCCCCGCTGGTCCATCCAAGTACGCGACTTGCCTTCCCGATGCTTCATGGATACGAGCTAAGGATGGGAACGATTGACGCAACCCTTCAAACTTTGATGCCATAACTTCAGACATGCTCAGCTCACTTCCTGATCCGCAGTTCAATTTCGCGATGCTAGTGTTTATTGGGAAATCTAAGAAACAATAGCAAGAAACGAAATATTCGGGAGTCACGATTCGAATTGTCGAACCAACAAGCAGAGCGCATCGCCAATCACACTGAAAAGGAAAGGCAATCCAACGCAATAGAGGGATCTAACTTACCAAGCAACCGAGAATAAACGCAGCAGGCCGTTTACGTTACGCTTTGTTGGAATTTGGGTGGGTTTTGTTCCAGTGTTTATTGGCAGCCTGGATATCTCGCACATGAAGCCAATGACCATGGGTTTTTGTTGTGCTGGACACCAGAGTGTCTGGGGAAATCTCACCTCTTTCAATGCGGTGCAAGAAATCAGGCTCTGAAATAGGACCAACCTTTTTGGTCCTGAAAAAACCTCGTTTTAAGAAAAACCAATCCGATGACATTTTGCATTTCTCCTGCAAAAAAGTCCTTTCGAAGGGGCGTCCGTTTGATGGGGATTTGTAGGCGGGAATTATCTGTCAACCCCAATCATACGCGATTCGACATTCAAAATGTAACGGCAGCCCGCATAAACCATCAACTTTTGCTAATATTTCCTTAACAATCGATCTCGCCCAGAGGTTGGACGGATTTACGATTTAAGTTTGGCTATCGCCGGTTGGCCTCCCCGTTGCGGGCTTGTTGCTTTAATCACATTTCGAAAAACAAGCATTAGCCGCAGGTCGCTAGCCCAAGGTTAACGGCCGACAACCGGACGCTAGCGAGTTACGGCTAATTAAAGCAACACGCCAGCAGGCAAAGTGGTTGAATACCGGCTTGCGTTCCCAAAGCCGTTGTAAAACGCATCGCGAATCCCCCGAGTACCAACCGCATTCACTACAAGTCGAATTTTTTTAGCAACTTTATTTGCTACCGGGCGACTAAACCCCTATCATCAACGTCATGCCAAATCTGGATTGGCAAACTAATCTAAAACAAGGATCTATTTATGAAGTGGGTAAGGCCTTTCGTTCCCTATGGGTTCGCGGTTATTCTGGGATTCCTGACCTCCACGACCAACGTCCATGCTGTTGACTTAGTTCCCTCGCACAAGCAATCGAGGTATATAGCGCCTGCTATTGATGGTCGCCCTGTAAAGTTACAGACCTTTTGTGTAGGCTCGGACAAAAATTTGTGGATGTGTTGTTCGGGAGTCGAAGCGAATGGTGGATCAATTCTCGTATATTCAGCAGAAGGGGAATTGAAGAAGAACATTCCATTAACTTTTCTGCCACAAGCACTTAACATCGCACCCAACGGATCCATCTTCGTTGCAGGGATGGGAAAAGTCGCCAGATTGAGTCCTGACGGTGAAGTTGAAGAGACTCGTGACTTGCCGGGCTTAGGCAATAAAGAAGAGCTTCTTAAGAAGCTTAAAAAACAAGCTGAAGAGAATCAAAAACAACTTGCTGAGACTTACAAAACTCAGCTCGAGAACCTTCGCAAGCAACTCGAAAAGCTTGAAAAAGCTCCCGAGGATGAAACCGAAAAGGCCAAAGAGCGACGGGAACGCCGAATCCGAATTCTAACGCAGAGTCTAGAACAAGCTGAAGCGAATCAGCAAGTCATGGAGCAGAGCATCCAGGTTGATGATTACATGTTATCCCGCATGGGAACGTGCACCGGTTTGGCTGCAACCTCCGAAGATATTTACATTTCCTGCACAAAGTCTGAGGGATATGGATACGACGTTTGGCGACTCAATCATGAACTTGATGATCCCAAGGTTGTTATCCAAGACCTGGGTGGCTGTTGCGGCCAACTGGACATCCAAAGTGATGGTGTTCACCTCATAGTTGCTGAGAACACAAAGTTTGAAGTCGGCTACTACGATCGCGATGGAAAACGTTTGCACGGATGGGGCAAGCGAGTTCGCAACGACGAAGGGTTCGGCTCATGCTGCAATCCAATGAATGTGCGATGCTGTGACAATGGAGACGTGTTGACCGCTGAGTCTAGCATTGGTCACATCAAACGATTTAATCCCAAAGGAGAATTGGTCGCGTTTATCGGAACAGCCAAAGTGGCGGGTGGTTGCAAACACGTTGCAATTGGTTTCGATTCCGAAAAAAACTATCACTACATGATGAATGAAGATCGATCTCACGTCGCGGTCTTGGTTCCGAAGGAATTGGCACCGGCCGAGACGGAAGACGAAAAGATGGCTCGCGAAGCCATGGAATCCAAAGGTAAGTATCTATTTGGTACCTGGGAGCTCAAGGAAACAGTTAAGACAGAGACGCAGCCAGGCTTTGAATCTATGGGTGATTACATCACTTCTGGATTTGGACACCTAGAATTCGCTCCAGATGGGAAACTGATCAAGGGTCCCAAGGGTCTAAAGTCTGGTGCTAACGCAACGACTTCGACCTCCGTTGAGCCTTCACTTTTGGGTGCACTGTTTTCGACCATCACTGGCGCTACAGTCGACGGAGGCACAATCGCCCCAGCTGCTGCCATTATGGAATCGGAATGGCGCGCGATGCATGTCAAAGATGACAAGTTGAGTGTCGTAACCGTGGATAGCGAAGTTGAGGCGTTCGGTATGACGGTCGAATTCCTTGACAATGATGAAGCGAAGTTCGCTTTCTTCTACAGCGATCCTTCCCAAGCGGGAACGTATGGCACTTTCATCTTCAAGCGAGTGTCACTAGAGGCATGCGGCAAGGACTGCTCCGACTGCGCACAAAAGGCTGGCGCAACGGAAAAAGCTTCGACCGAAAATCCATAACGGATCGATTTTCGTAAAAGAGTATCGGGCCGCTCGCGAAACAAGTGAGTGGCCCTTTTTTTATCCAAAAGATCTTTATCTCTTCCTCTCACCATATCGCGATTTCCATGATAGGTTTTTGCACACTGTCTCGACTGCGGTTCGTTCTAACTGTTGCCTTCCTCATGATATCGCCAACATGGCAGTCGATCGGGAATTGCTCCAAACCACCTGTTTCAGGTCGCGTACTCTTTCTCGGTGACAGTATCACGTATGCCGGCGAATACGTGAACATGATTGAAACAGCGTGTCGGATGAAGTACGCCGATACTAGCTTCAATATGGTGAACCTCGGGTTGCCAAGTGAGACGGTTTCAGGGCTTTCGGAGCCGGGGCATGCTGGCGGCGCATTTCCAAGACCTGATTTGCACGAACGACTCGTTAGGGTTTTGGATCAAGTCAAACCAGAGGTCGTGGTGGCATGTTATGGCATGAACGATGGCATCTATTACCCATTCAGTGAAGATCGGTTCCAAGCTTACCAAAACGGCATCAAGAAACTCCTCAAAGAAGTTGAGCATCGCAAAATCAGAATCGTCTTGTTGACCCCCGCTTTCTTCGATGCGCTTCCGATCAAAGATAGATTGTTGCCCGCGGGTCGCGACGCTTATCCACAACCTTACGTAGGCTATGATGATGTGTTACAGATGTATTCAGAATGGCTAATCGGATTGCGATCTGAGTCCGTTAGCGTCATCGATACACATAGCGCCATGAAAGAGAGAGTTCTCGCACAAAGAAAGAGCGAGCCCACCTTCACTTTCGCTACAGATGGCGTGCACCCCAACTCCAATGGACATCGAACCATTGCAGAAGCTATCGCTAAAGAGTGGGATCTGGAACTAGGCACTCCGACCGATGGTTCATTTCCGCTTCGTCAACAAGTTCTGAAGTTGGTCAGCGAACGTCAGCTTTTACTAAAGCACGCTTGGCTTTCGGCTACCAAGCATACGCGGCCAGGCATTGAACCCGGCCTACCTATGGAACAAGCCACGCAGAGAGCTTTGGAAATTGAGGAGAAGATTTCTCAACTCCTTGCTAAGCCTTGATCGGCTTAGATAGATTAATTCTCTGGCTGAATGGAAGGGACTCCAACCATCGATGGGTCGAATTCGCCCGTGCTAGCTGCCGCCCCGGTTTGAACATCGGACGCATCATCGCGTGGTGTGAAGTAACGACCACGGTCGAATGCTCCAGAAAGTGAGGCTCCATCGAGAGGTTCTTCGAACAGGTTCACTTGGTTGTAGGCCAACAGAGAACCCTTTTCGCGATGGAAGTCCCGCATCGCAAGATTATAGTCGACCAGCGAGCGAAAAAATGCACTGATACTAGCGGCCAACTGCTGTTGAGCTTGTAGCAAGAAGTTGATGTTGATAAGCCCACGCTCATAGCGGTTTCTGAGCACCTCAACTTGCAGCTTATCAGCCTCAACCCGGTTGTAGTTTGTTTCCATTTGCAGGTGGCTTCTGGCCATTTCCCGCGATGCGGAACTCAGGTCGTGAGTTACACGAAGCTGTTGTTCCTTGAGCATTGCCATTTCTCGGGATAGCTGTAGCTGTGCGTGTCTAACGGCTGCAGATGCTTGCCGCAAACCAACGTTGTAGTTCCATTCCAAACCAGCTTGCCATTCCTGGAAATCTTTATCCATGATGCTATGAAACAAGTTGTCGAATTGATTGCTCGAATCTCGGTTACCGACTAGGTTATCGCCTAACCCTCGGAATCTGTACTGCATTAACGCATCCATACGTGGTCTCTTATTGAGTCGGGCTGCAATTAACTCGAATTCACGGCGTTTCACTGCCCATTCTTGTCGACGAATCTCAACGCGACGTGCTAATGCGTCGGCGACAGCAGATTCCCAATCTACCAGGACTTTTGCTTGGAGTGGTTCGTCGATTGGCTTGAGAACAGAACCGTCACTTGGTGGTCGACCCATCATGTATCGCAGACGCTGTTCCGCTGCATAGAGCCCGTTTGTACCAGCTAACGCATCATTTAACTGCGATGAGAATAGATAGAAGTTAGATCTTGCTTGTGCTTCAGCATCAGCCTCACCTCCTCGTTGCCCCACTTTTTGAAGTTCATTCACTCGTTGCCAAGTCTTCAAAGAACTCTCACGGCCTAACACCTGAGCTTCGAGTTGTCGATAAGCGAAATATAGCTCCCAGTAGGAGGTTTCAACATCATTTATAAGGCGTATAACTCCG
Source organism: Pirellula sp. (assembly GCA_046344995.1). GTDB lineage: Bacteria > Planctomycetota > Planctomycetia > Pirellulales > Pirellulaceae > JBKCUI01. Next base: position 221,113 of record JBKDKR010000066.1, on the reverse strand, counting down.
GCCTCAAAATCAGCGAGTGATATATCTGTATTGATTCTTGCGATTAAAACACCATTGTACTGGCCGACAACACCATTCGGGCCTGCGATCCGGTTGTAGGTAGTTCCGGCACCCTGCATCAATGGTTGACGCCACTCGGCTTCTATAAAGCCAACAAAGTCACTTGGAAATCGTCGACTAGGGTTGTTGTTGCGGTCATAAACCACGTTGGTTCTCAATGCGTATTGAGCACCTTGTCCTGTCCGTTTGCTAACTTGGTTTACATAGTTCCCCGTTGTCTGTTGATTAACTTGAGGAAAGAATTGTCCTAACAGAGGATCGTTTGGTCGGTTGATAGGACGATCGTTCTTGGCCCAGAACAATTGAGACGACACGACCGCATCGAAGTTAGCCAGTGCTGCCTCAACACCACCGAGAGGATTCAAATCCGTTAACGCAGGATCGAGTTCCGTAGCTACACCTTGTGGAGCAGTAACAACTGAGCCACCTAGATTTCGAAGAACGTCACTCGACTGCAACGCCGCTGTGATTGCTTCTTGCAACGTAATCTCAACGGTTGGTAACTCACTGGGATTCTCGATCGATAGCGGCAACGGAGTTTGCAGAATATGTAAATCCGTTTCAGCTTGCACGTCGGGATATTCGATCCGTGTTACATATTCCTGAAAGTATGAAGTGTTTCGATTGTCGGTCCAAGCGCGGAAGCGATCCACGGGCTTACAACCAACAAGCATTGTCGCAGAGATGCAGCTCGCAGCGATCCATTGTTTCAGGTTGGTTTTTTTCAACATATTGTTGACTCGTGCTTTGTATCGTAGGTCGTCGTTCCTCGTATATCACGCAATATGCATGCATTCGTTACTATGCGAAACGACCGAATGTCTAGAACTATCGGCCCTACTCTTACAACCGCTCTAACCGAGACTTACTTTGTTTGTAGGAACTTAAAATGTCAACGCACACAACTGGCACACCCCACAGGCTTTGCGCAGACAGCCTGTTTTAACATCTGGTTTATACTGCCCTAAAATCGGTTGCATTGGAAAGCGTTGCTACGTTCATGTTCCCGTAAACGCTTTGGCAACCTCTTCATACTCCTGAGCCGTCATGCAATAGAGCAAAGATTTGGAAGTATCGGCGTCCTTTACAGCGTGCAAGTAACGGTCAACGAAAGGTTCTGTAATGCGTGCTTTTGCATCTAGTGGTGCAACAATTAGCAACTGTAACCCGAACTGTTTGAATAGCTGTAATGCATAGGTAGCATTGTGGTCATCAACCTTAGAGAACATTTCATCAACTACGACGAACTGAAATCGACCTGGTGTTCCACCGTTGGGATCTACATCGTATTGATAGGCCAATGCCGCAACCAAAATGGTAAACGCTAGCTTCGCTTTTTCACCGCCTGATTGGCCCGAACTGCCATCGTAACTGCTCTTCACTGTACCGGTTTGGGTATCGATTTCTTGGGCAGCAAAATCGAACCAGTTTCTGACATCTATAACTTTGCTTCTCCATGATGTTCTCTCTTTATCTGCCAACCATTGAACTAAAGTCTGAATCCGAAGATAACGAGCCTCGTTCGCTTGATGAGACTGCTCCCAGGTATCATCGAGACATTCATGCAAGGCTCGTCGAAAGTGCTCGACATCTGCATCCTTGACACGGCGAGGCTGAAGACGCATTTGCGTTCCTCGGTTGTAGGCAACTGCAGACAAAGCATGATTCAATTGCTCGATCTTGTCCTCGATTCTCTTACACTCTTGACGTAATTCGTTGTTGAAGAGCCCAATCTCTTGACTCACTTGATCGTTAAGCCGATCTTCGAATTTCTTTTCGTGCTTTGGAAGCCCTTCAGTTCGGAGTTGTTCAAGAATCGCTATAAAGCTACTGATGGAATGTACGTTTGCGTCAATGTCGTTCGCTGATTCCTTGAACTCGGACAGATAGGCGGACATTCTAGCCACCAATTTGCCACCAAGTTCCTCGAGTGGCTTTCTCGCTTCCGAAAGTCTTTTGTCCGTCGTTCGTCGCCATTGTTCTCGTGTTATCTGAAGATTTTCTATGTTCAATTCGGCCGATCCTAGTGTCTCTAAGATGGAGTCATATAACCTTTCATGTTGGTCTACGTTACCTTCCGCTTTAGCTATGGCGTATTCGCATTTCGCATCATCTAGCCATCTGCTTACAACCTCTACTTCTCGCTCTAATCGCCCTTTTTTTGCTATGGCATCATCACGTTTCTGGCTCGATTCTATCTCGCCTTTTTCTGCACGCTCCAATCGTAACCTTAAGGCAATGACGGCGTCGTTACTATTTTCGAGATCGCGCTTTTCCTTCTCAAGCAGCCGAACCTCCGCTTGATGTCGATTTACGTCGATTGCGTCAAAGTCAGTTAGCTTCAACGCTTCAATCGTTGCGCGAAACGTCGCTTCCCAATTCTTAACTTGTTCATCAACCGCGACGATTTTTTCATTAATCTCCTTTAGGTCGATTGATAGATCATCAATGCGTGTTGCCAAACGATGCTTTTTGTCGGTATTGTCCCAACCGAGCACATAGTATCGTGGGTCAGAAACTTTGTCTCGATCATCCTTTTGATGCCGCTGTGCGTTAAACTTCACGTGGCGATTCGCTGTGATAGCCATGCGCTGAACTTCTTCAAACTCTGCATCAGTTTCACAGCAACAGAAATCGAACCGTTTAGAAATTTCGTGGCGGACCCATGGGGTGAGTTCATGATTGGGTCTGAACCGAAGCTTATTAATTGCCGAACGTGGGCTTACGCGATCGCCCGCTGATTCCACATGTTGCCCAGTGCAAAGATAATCCAGCCGTTGACCATCTCCATTTCGATTGGTCAAGCGATTTTGCTCAACGTACATCCTTACTCGGGAATACAATCGGCTTGGAACTAAGAGACTAAGGGCAAAGGAACGTAAAACCATTTCGAGTGAAGACTCCCAATGCCGTTCTACAGGCAAGACGGAGATTAACTCAGCGGCGAATGGGAGCTCGTTTTCATCTAGATCTAGGTCACTACAGATCTGGGTTCGAATGGCCGTCAAAAAACTTGGTAGATTGGTTCGGCGTCGTTCCAGCGCAGACAACTCGTTCCGTTCGTGTGTCAATTCACGCTGTGTTTCTGCTTTGGCGCCAGCTAGAGACTCATAGGGCTCTCTTAGTTTTCTAAGCTCCACTTCAGCCTGCTTTTGAACCGCATTCAAAGACTCACGTATCTTGGCAAAGGCCCTTTCATTACCTGCAATCTCGTTGATTCCACTTTGTTTAATGCACTCGTGAAACCTGCGAAATTCAACTTGTTTTCTTGATAAATGACTTTGTTCGAGCGTAATCAATTCGGGGATCTTCTTGAGTCTTTCCCCACCCACCTGTTCGATTTCATTTCTTAGCTGGCGGATCGTTTCACGATCGATTTTCAGGTCTTCATTAATACGATTGATCAGTTGGGTAAGCTCCACCACTACCTGCGACTGCCGAAACAATTCTGGTTCCAATAGCTCGATCGTACGAACCGCAAAGAATGTTGATGATGCGGCAAGCTGTTGCTCGAGTACTTCTACTTGTGAGGATAGATCCAAGTATTTCCTGCCCGTCTTTTCGATCGGTATGAGGAGTTCTTCTGCTTTTCTAGCTCGTACTAATTCCTGATGAGCTCTGTTAAGGTCCTCGAAATGTTCGAGTAATCGCTTTACTTTTTCTCTCCAGTCATGGGCTTCAAGCATATGCTTGCGAATAAACTCGTTGAGGCTTTGAATGTCTTTGACATGGACTGTCTGATTGAACATGTCAATCGCCTTGCCTCTCATCGACGTTCTTTTTGTCAACCAGCTTTGGTATTCGACGTAAGCGCGGGTGGTTTGATACCCTTTCTTTTGAAGATGTTCTCGGACTTGATCAGAGTGAGTTAGTCCGAACAAAACGGACTTGAGATCCTTTTCGCCATCTGCGAAGCCATAGATTTTGTCATCCGAATCCGATTTCATGAACAGAATTTGAGTTAACGTAAATGACCTGTCCAGATACTCATCTTTGAAAACGGCAGAGATGGCCGATAGGTGATTTCCTTTTGGGCGTAAGAATTGTGATACTGTCGCGTGAGATTCATCCGCGGTACGACTAAACGCACCTTTTATATAACTCCTGGCGGTTCTCTCTGTTTTTTTAGCACCTGCCGCGACATTGTAGTTTCGTGTCTTGCTATCCACCAAAAGTGTCAACAGTGCATCCACTAGGGTCGATTTGCCGGATCCGTTGTGTCCCACAAGAAGGGTCGTCCGTCCACGTGGTTCAAAACTGTGGATGCGGCCGTCGGAGCTGTCGAACGTTCCCCAATTGAAAACCTCCATTCGTTGTAATCGATATCCAGGGCGAGGGTTGTGAGCATCAATCAGATGATCCATTAGTTGGTGTCCTCGTCTGATAACAGGTCTATATCTTGATCAATGGAGTTGTTTCTATTGTGGAGGCGATTTCTCAAGTCCTCCAATTGCTCGACGGTAACCCGGGCCTTGAGAATTTTTTTAATCTCCCAGGAATCTTTACTCTGTTTTACGGCTTGCACGAACTTGAGTTTCTCAAGCTGATTCATGGATTTTACAAGCGATTTTCTCAATTGGATTTCATCCGAAACAGAGGAAAAAAAACTCTCCCATAATTCGAAAAGAGAATCCAAGCTAACGACGCATCGTTGGTTATCCAAATCCTCGTCTTCAAAGCGGCGATATTCATCTCTAAGAAGCACACATAAAATGGTTGCTTCATATCCCAATGGAGATTTGCGAAACAGTTTCGGCAGCCGTTCGTATCCTCCACTCAGCTCGTGCTCATCGAGTTGCTTAAGGTATGCTAACCCCTCTGCGCGATCGATCACCAAATGCAAACCTATCAGGTAAAAGTAATCTGCAAGGTCTATTTCGTTTTCCAGAAGGATGGCCCACACTGGCTCTTCGTCTGCATATATGACTCCTTGCAGTAGTCGAACCGCAGCGATTCCACGTTCTCTGAATTCAGGCATCTCATCCATCAGTTTGCTCCCACGAACGCGAAAGAAAAGTGACTCGGGGAATTTCAAAGACTTTGAAATCGTCTTGATCTTCATCAATACAAACAGAAATCGAATCGGTAGTCGACTCGTCCACGATGTGTCCGTCGTCGTGGGCCAACTGGATATACCCAAGCAATTCTAACGTTCCCGATTTCGCAGGGTAAAATTTCATGAGTTCAGGGAGCGTGATTCGGCCTCGCGATGAAACCTCTTTGGTTATATTGGACCGCATCCGCTCCCAGTCTAAACGCTGCATAGCGGCTAATTCTCGAAACGCGAGGAGACGCTGATCTTCATCTTCCAATTCGTTGTCAAACACTAGCTCATCAAAAGCGATAGGGGGCTCCCAAAAAGTCCGTGAGGACAAATTGTTTAAAGTGAGATCCGTTGACACCTCGATGCCAATTTCCGGGGGATGCTCAGAATGAGACGCAGCCAAGGACTTGAGGTCCTGTAGTATCTGGGCGAGTCGGAAACGAGATGAATTCGTACGCGTGTCCAAAAGACGACGCAATGTGTTGCTAAGTCGGCGGGTCGTACTTAGAACCTTTTCAGCTTCGGCGGACAAACTCCGGATCATTCCACGCACTCGTTGCTTGCCTTCCACTAACTCGGCTAGCTCCTGCATCTCATCGAGTTGCCGAATGACTTTTTCCAGCGAGTCTTGTTGTGTTTGAGATAGGATCAATCGCACAAATGCTTGAAAGCTCGCTCCTTGATCTTCTTCTTTTAGCCGATCCTCTGCATCAAGAGCAAAACCGAGTATTGTTCCTCGAGATGCTGTTGGTTCTCCCTGCTTACGTTGTACGTCGCGAGTAATAGACTTAAAGGACTCTTCTACCGCTCGAAAGTCTCCTTGCAATGATACTAAATCTGTGACAGCATCAGCGAATCGTTCACGAATCGCGGTCGGGCTATGGGTGATGATTTCGCCCGCTTTGACGGCGGCGATTTCTTGTTCCAAACGCTTCTGCTCTTCATAAAGAAAGGCGAGTCTCCGTTCGGTATCAGCAGAGCCGCGTACCACCAAATCGTTCAAGGTGGCGATGATGCGAGCTAATCTGGATTCGGTGCCGACAAACCCCAAGCTTTGATCAAGAATTTGGGAGAGAAATTTTATTACTTCCTCGGTGTGAGGCGTTAACTGATAAACCGAGTCTGCATCCTGCGAGTCGTAAAATCTTCTCAACCATCGTGAATCCCCAGTTGACCATTGCGTCAAATAGTTACTGGCTTCGTCGAGCAGTACATCAGAATGCGTCGGTCGAAGATCTTCCTGAAACTGACGGAGCCTCTGCTGTAGTAAAGCATGGGATATCGTGAGGTTTCCATCGACTTTGAATACTATGTTTAGAAAATAAACAACAAACGGAGCGTTCTGGGCGCGAAGCAGCTTGGCGGACGGACTTGAGTAGAAAAATGTAAGGAGCGATTCGAGCTTCAACGGTCGCCTCGGCGGAATTAGGAAAGTCGGAACTTTCTCCAATTGTAGTTGGGGCCCCTGACACGATTGGTCAATAAATCCCAGGAAAACAGGTTACTTTCTGGCTGGAATCAACCATCGACAAAGGCTATCAATCCGCCATGCTCTGTTCATTTTCCGAGTATTGCTTCCATCCCCCCACCGCTATCCGTTCGGCTTATTTCCTGGAAACAGCCCCTTCTGAATCGCTCGTCAAAATGACCTGACTCATGCCATCCCAGAGTTTCAGCCGATGCTCTAAAGCTTGAACTGCTGCTTGTTGGGCACGCTTCCAGCATTCGGAATCGTCTCCGCAAAGTTGGCAAAGCAACCGTTCGGCGAGCGGCCCGTGAACATCAGCGTCCAGCCCAATATGCCGCTCTAGGTAATAGCGAAGCATCGCTACCTCACCTCCTGACTGCTGATCAATTCTCTCCACAATCTGTCCAAATACCTCTGGCAGCAAATTTTCACGACCGAAGGTAAACGCGGAAACGATCTGAATTGGATCTCCAGTTCTTATGACCGAAAACGTATGGTTGACAAAGCTTCGCACATAGTGCGGCGCAGTAATTTGTTCTAAAGCGGCGTCCACCTCTATGCCATCGCGTATCAAGTTAAGGAATCTTTCGATGCGAGTCGTGTCAGCGCCGCATTGATTCATGGATCTCAGATACAATTCAAAATGACTTGCGTAACCACCAGCTCCGTCGCTGTCGGTTTCTTCCGCGAGCACAATTTCGTGAATCATTCGTGCAACGAGAACGTTGCTAGTTGGTGTCCATGGAATAGTCGTTCCACAAAAGTGAGACTGCATGGCTTTTAGAAGCGACATAAAATCCCACACAGCAAAGACGTGATGCTCCATGAAAAATCGAAGCGAATCTAGATTCGTAAGATGTTCATAAAGAAGGTGGCGTAGCAACTTTTCGCGAACAGGTTTAATCGCGTGATTGAGCTCGCTAATGTGATCTGTCATGGATGCCCCTTTGATTCCGAAACGAATTTACGAGTTTCACTCTAGGACTGGCTTAGAAATTGCACGGCCACGTAGCTTTACGGTAGGCACTATCCCAGAACATCCACTCGAGTTGAGTTGATCGACGAAATGCCTTGTGCATCAATTGAACACTACGCTCCGATGCGCTAGCGGCCAGGCTGTCAACAACTGCAATCACAGCGTCAACGGATTTCTCAAACTCCTCTCCCGAGTAAGTATCAATCCATCGCTGATAAGGATTGGGACGGGTTGCAACGCTCAATATGCGTTTCCCAACCTCACGATAAATCCAAAAACATGGTAACACACCCGCTACACCCACTTCAAATGGTTCGAGAGAAGCGAGGCGAAGGAGGTAACTGATATAATGTTCACAAACCGGTGTTGGTTCGGTATAAGCAAATTCTTCCGGAGTTATTCCGAAATCGATAAAGTACTCCCCATGAAGCGAGCGTTCAACAATGATTGCGACTCGCGCCGACTCTGCGAACTGCACTATGTGGTCAGACTGATGCCCTTTGGCCGATAGCAACGCTAAGGCCCGAGCAAAACCCTCTAGATAGTGCGCGTCCTGGATCATGTAGTGCCGGAATCTCTCCCGCTCTAAAGTTCCTTGGGCAAGCTCCGCATTGAAGGACATTGAGACGATTGTCTCAAACAAGGATACATTTTTTTGCCAAGTTTCTTTGGAGAACATGAGCCCTGGGAGGTTGGTGTTATCGAAATCCAATCTTCGAAATCGAAGCAATACGTCGTCGATTCCAATGCGTTAATGTTTCGCATCCGAACCGCAACATGGTAGCGTTGATAACATGGTAGCCTAGTGAACAAATTCTAAATAGACTTTGGGCGGTACTCCCCCGATCGTCGTAAGTTTAATTGAGGATTATTCGCAGCATCCGTCGCAAAGGCTCGGCGGCTCCCCAAAGCAATTGGTCCCCCACGGTAAATGCGGACAAATAAACTCCAGAATTGTCCAGTGACAACTTTCTTAACCGACCGACGGGGCAGACGAGCCCTCCAGTTACAGCCGCTGGTGTAAGCCCTCGTATGGAAGCCTCTCGCTCATTCGGAATGACTTTTGCCCATGGATTTGCCTCATCTAGAATGGAACAGATTTCGTCGAGTGGAACATCTTTTTTTAGCTTGATTGTCAACGCTTGGCTATGACACCTCATTGCACCGATCCGAACGCAAATGCCATCCACCGGTATCGTTCCGGGTCGGTTTCCCAAAATTTTATTTGTTTCAACACAGCCCTTCCATTCTTCCTTGCTTTGGCCATTCCCGAGATCCTTGTCGATCCATGGAATCAAACTACCCGCCAAAGGTACGCCGAAATTCTCGGTCGGAAACGCGGGATCCCTCAATGTTGCCGCAACATCTCTGTCGATTTGCAGAATGGCGGATGCCGGATCAGCAAGCTGGCTAATGACATTGCTATGGATGACCCCCATTTGGGTTAGCAACTCTCGCATGTTCTGTGCACCTGCGCCCGAAGCCGCTTGATAGGTCATGCTGGTTAGCCACTCGATTAAGCCATGCCGAAACAATCCATGCAAGGCCATCAGCATTAAGGAAACTGTACAGTTACCTCCAACATAGGTTTTAACCCCTCGTTGTAACCCATCACGTATGACTGCCTCATTGACCGGGTCTAGAATAATGATCGCGTCGTCCCGCATACGCAACGTTGAGGCAGCATCAATCCAGTATCCATTCCATCCCGATTTGCGAAGCTCGTCATAGACCTGGGTCGTATAGTCACCCCCTTGGCATGAGATAACGGAATCCATCTTGGCTAGGGCTCCGAGATCGGTCGCGGACTGCAACGCGCCAGTTGACTGACCGTCGATAATCGGTCCCTGGCCCCCCGTATTTGAAGTAGAGAAAAAAACAGGCTCAAAACATCCAAAGTCCTGCTCTTGTTGCATCCGCTGCATCAAAACAGAACCCACCATTCCCCGCCAGCCAACCAATCCAATTTTTTTCACTTTTGATCTCGCTCGTAAATCTGATGCTCCAGAAGCATCCAAGCTTCGGTGCACCGAACAATGTTATCGGACTACCGAATACTGAAAATGGTTTCTACGTTTCCACGTAGAATTTGAGTGCCCAACTCAATCGCTTTTGTTTCGGACCAACCACGCGCTACGCAATAATCTTCTGCCAAAGTCGCTGCGAGTATTCGTTTATACATCCTAAATTTAGGCAAAATGAATTCCAGCTTGTAAGCGTCGCTGTAGTAGCCGATTTGCTTGTTGCGAGGAATCGCTTCAATCCTACCTCTGAGGTCGTGCTTGATGTAATTCGGCGTATTGCTATACCACCAATGGCCATGTGTAACCACGTTCGGGAAGATCCATGCGTAATCGACTAGTTCTTGGTTGGTTACCGACGCCAAGACGGATATTGGAAACGTAACGTTCGGAAACGCATTGAGTAATTCTTGATACTGGATCAACGATACCCGAGAATCATATAAATCCTGCCCTTGAAAGACTCCAGACGGGTAGACCTTGCGATTGACTCCAATCATCAGATCGAATGGCAATTTATGATGATCCGCAAATTCGGTAATGGTCCAAAATACCCATTCCGATACCATGCGTTTCGATTCTTCGTCGACTGCAGTACCTGCACTCAGTACCTTTTCGAGGGCTTGAGCCAAGCGAGGAGAGGATGAACTGTGCTTTTGTGGATGAAACCAAGGTGGCAATGAGATAGCACAAGCTCGAGCTCGATTAGAAACGAAACGAGCAAAGAGCAGACCAATGCCATCTCGCAAGGAACTGATTGAGTCGATCGATAAACCGGTCGATTTCGAAAGCCTTTGCTGCACGGATTCGTTATTCAAATGAAAAACCAGATCGTCAGTTCTCAAACAAGGAATGTAGCGATCAGTGTTGAAACCTTGAAGAGGATCATCAAAATCATTTGTAAGAAAGACTTTCTCGACCTTGCTCTTTTTTAGTACCTTCTCTTCCCAATCGCTTTCCTTCATCCGTGCTAGGGCAAGATCGTAAACCGATTCCCAGTTGGAATGGTCAATGGTGTCGCCTTGGAATTCAAATAGTTCCTGGGTCAGCTCCACAAACCACGACCATTGAACGGTATTATCGATGTTACCCAAGTGACCGAACAGCCGGCGAACTTTCTCTCGATTTGGTAAGTCGGGTTCTTCGATATCGGCTCGACGCATTCCGCTGGAATGAGCAAGTTCCGTGTAGTAATGATAACCCAATAAATCCGATAAATCTCTCGACGCTGGACTGTGTGGATTGATGTGGGAATGCGAATCGATCAGTACTAGTTGATCGAGCTCCGTAAACAGGGATTCAGCGAGTGTTTTCATTGTTTCATTTAGCCACCACTAACGGGTGGAATCAGTGCAATATCGTGTTGTAGATTGTCATCAACGATAACGTATTGGTCCTCTACAAATTCGCAACCAACAGCGAGACGACTAAATTTAATGATGTGTTCGAGCGCGGGATATTGTGACGCTATGGCCGTCTTCAAGGTGCAGATGGATGTTGGCAGCTGTAGCTCTATCGCTAGATGATCTGTTCCTACTGCGGCTTTGGCACCTGCAAAAAGCATGATTCTCAGGTTTGCCATAATTGTTACTAGCTTGAATACCGACTCTTGCCACTTCCGGATTCCGCTCGACCGATGACGGAGCAGGTGTACCCAGCCCCTCGGATTTGACTTTGGATGCTATCCGCAAAATGCTCGCTAACAATAAAGACCAACCCTAGTCCCATGTTAAAGACATGCTCCATCTCCTTTGGTTCGATCTGCCCAAGTTTTTCGAGCCATGGAAAGACAGCAGGGACTTCCCATGTACCTCGATCGAACACCAAATCGACATGTGGAGGGAGAATCCGCTCCGTATTCTCTAAAAGACCTCCGCCGGTTATGTGTCCAATCCCGTGAACGACATTCTTTACCTTGTACCGGCTCAAAACACTCCGAACCAATTCGCTGTAAATCACGGTTGGGGTTAATAACGCCTCGCCTACAGTCATTCCAAGTTCGGCAACGTAAGTATCAACGTCAAGCTTTGCCTTATCAAAAACGACCTTACGAACCAAACTAAACCCATTGCTATGAAGCCCCGAGGAACTCACTCCCAGAATCACATCTCCAGGAGTAATAGCCTGTCCAGAGACCAATCGCTTTTTCTCAACAACTCCAACACAGAAACCAGCGACATCATACATGTCGCCATGATAATGGCTCGGCATGATTGCTGTTTCACCACCGAGCAAGCTACATTCCGCTTTAATGCACCCATCGGAGATACCACGAACTATGGACTCCAATAATGGTGGGTTGTCTCGCCCCATCGCAATGTAGTCGAGAAAAAACAGAGGCTCGGCACCCACGCACAAAACGTCGTTGACGCACATGGCCACTAAATCGACCCCAATCGTATCGTGCCGACCCATCATTTGAGCCACTTGCAGCTTTGTTCCCACTCCGTCTGTCCCGGAGACCAGAATCGGCTCTTCGTAATTGCGAGAAAAAATCGATTTGGCAAAGTCTAACGCGTAGAGACCCGCAAATCCGCCATCGTTTCGGACAACCCGAGGAGTAAAGGTCCGACGCATGAGCGCTGGCAACTTTTGCATCGCTTGCTCATAAAGCTCTAAATCAACGCCACTGTCTTTGTAAGTTGTCGTCATTGCGTCGTGCAGCGTTTCCAATCGAAACGTAAAGGGTATAGGCCCGTTTAGGAAACATAACCCGGCAAAGTTACCGGCTTATTCTTGTTGATAAGTAAGGCTTAGTAGCTTCGAAGACGCCGATCGATCGCAAGCCATCGGGATAACCTAGGGCCAATCGTGGAAGTGTCTTCTCTTACCGCCAGCATTATGTTGATTTTTCTGAAACCGTGAAGCCTTACAAAGCAATCCGCAACACCATGGCGGATTTAGACGCTCAGGCACTATTAGAAGACCCCATGTTCAAATCGCTTTCCCGCCGCGATTCGGTTTCCCTATCTTTTGAAGCGATTGCCCGTGCTTCCAGCATCAAAACGGCTAACAATGACTCGCGAGTAACCGCGATTTGTGACCGAATGGCTCTCGTGCGAAGCACAAGCGTTGAAAAAACTGAGTTATCATCTAACATGAAGGTGAAACGACAGTAAACCTCGTCTCCCCCCACCTACAAGGCATTTATAATGAGAAAGTTGACCCTAGGTCTTTTAGCAATTGGATCGGTTGCTCTAACGTCGCAGAGCTCGTTTGCTCAAAAATGGGCCGACCTAAAAATGACGATTGTTCTAACCGGTGAGGCTCCAAAAATGGAATCTCTCAAGGTGACTGATCCCGGTTGCGGTCAGCAAGCCGCTTTGGCCGAAACTTTGGTCGTCAACCCGTCCAACAAGGGGATCGCTAATGTCATTTTCACGCTAGACACACGGAAAAAGAAGCTTAAAGCCAGCGATATTCACCCTGAGCTTAGCAAACTTCCAACGACTAAGCCTGTCCTCGACAACGCTAAGTGCGTCTTCACACCGCACGTCTTAACAATGCGAGCCGGTCAAACTCTAGAAGTGAAAAATTCCGATACGGTTTCGCATAATGCCAAGATGGCCTTTTTTGAAAACAAAGAAGTTAACCCCGTCATTCCAGCGAACTCGAGCGTTGAGATCAAAACAGAAGTAGAAGAGCGAGCGCCAACTCCAGTTGAATGCAATGTCCATCCATGGATGAAAGCCTATGTTTTCGTAAGTTCTCACCCTTATACCGGCGTAAGCGACGAAAATGGAGTTCTTACCATTTCTAAGCTCCCAGCAGGTATGCCTCTCGATTTCCGCATTTGGCACGAAAGCCAAGATAAATCTATCCAAGAAGTTGTCGTGGGGGGCAAAAAAGAAAACTGGGCCAAAGGGGTCACAACCCTCGAGCTAAAAGAAGGCATGAACGACTTGGGCAAGATCGAAATCGACGTAAGTCGCTTCCGCTAATCTCGATTGCAGCTTAGTCTGCCCAAGAGTTCGGAAAAACAACAAGGCTACGGAACGAAAAGTTTCGTAGCCATTTTTTTTCGCACTTCCAACGAGTCTACAATATGGCAAACCGAAGCAGTCCTGCAGAGGACATCAGACCTGAAATGAATTGCTAAGACAACTCACGGAGCCAAAACGAGTCAAGGAAATGTGAGCCAGAGAAAAGATACCCCGGCCTGTGCAATAAGGCGGATACTGCGACCAGGCCGCGGGTACTTTCGCAATCGGCTAGCCGACGCAAATATCAAATGCAATTATTTGGGCCGTTGTCAGACAGATTTGAGAAGCTCAACCATCGTGCCTCTTAGCAAACAAAATCCAACAGGAGAGTCGAGAGTGAACTCTGGACTCTCCTGTATTGGACTTGTTGGGTAGAGGGTGTCCGCCTGAGAAACAGGCATAAACACTGGATCCTACAAATAAGCAACGTGCGTGCCAAACGCAGCCAGTAAAATCAAATCGCCAGCTTTCCCTTTGTTTTTGCAAGGAAAAACGAGAACAAATGCCTTGGGCCATGAGCTGGATCTGTCACATCCGCTCCCAGCCCACTCACCCTGCTCAAAAAACAGGCGACCCAATCCAACACTCTTAGCAGGATCGTTCGATCAAAGTCACGCAGGCCATGCCCCTCTGAGTCACACGCTTCCTGCGACCTTGGGCAGGCGATTATAGAGCCACGTTAAATCAGCAAGCATCGCTGACGACTCGGTGGTAATTGCGTTGTGGGGGCAACGCCAGTTCCAATTGTTTTCGGCGGTACCGGGCATATTCATCCTCGATTTACCATCCAGTCCCAACACGTCCTGTAGGGGAGCCAAGCACATGGTCGCGGCGCTCGACCAAATCGCTCGCATCATTCCAAGATGGACATCGTGTGGGTTGCAACCAAGATACTTGAGGGCAAAGCTCTTTTCCCGGTCAATCTCGTCTTGTGTTCGCGTACTCCCTTGGCCTGCTTGGCTTTGGAACCAACCAACAATGGTATCGTTATCGTGCGTGCCGGTGTAAGCAATGCAATGAGTTGGGTAGTTGTGAGGTAGATCCAGAGATTTAGGATCGATGCCACCAAACCCGAACTGAATGATTTTCATGCCTGGGAAGTGAAATCGATCGCGAAGTTCGCGAACTTCGTCGGTTATCAGCCCCAAATCTTCCGCAATCACAGGAAGCTCACCGCCTCCTAAAGTGCGGATCAGCGCATTAAAAAAGTCATCGCGTGGACCCGGCTTCCACTCTCCCGATCTCGCGTCTGGCATGTGCGCAGGGATCTCCCAATACGATTCAAAGCCACGGAAATGATCGATTCGAAGGAGATCGCATTGATCAAGCATCCTGCATAGGCGACGCATCCACCATTCGTAGCCTGAATGTTTGTGCGATTCCCAGCGATAAAGAGGATTGCCCCACCGCTGTCCATATTCAGAGAAATAGTCAGGTGGAACGCCGGCAACAATATAAGGCTGCCCTCGATCATCAAGTTCAAAGAGATGTTGATTGGCCCAGACGTCCGCACTGTCATAAGCCACGAAAATCGGGATGTCTCCAATAAGAAGCACGCCCTGTTCACGGGCATAGCTTCTAAGCTCGGACCATTGCCGATCGAATAAAAATTGAACGAACGCTTCGAACTCGATTGCAACCCTCAGTCGATCCGACCACTCCGTTAATGCGTGTGAATCGCGACGCGCAAGCTCTGGGCTCCAATCGATCCAAGACCGTTCTGCGTGGTGATTTTTGCAA
Organism: Pirellula sp.; assembly: GCA_046344995.1. GTDB lineage: Bacteria > Planctomycetota > Planctomycetia > Pirellulales > Pirellulaceae > JBKCUI01. The sequence goes on along the minus strand of JBKDKR010000066.1, from coordinate 205,821 downwards.
GCAGTAAACAAACAGTGATCGTCGAGCCATGTATGATGGCGGTGTCGGAATTCCTGTAGTGCTGGGTGCAAATCGCTCCGTTGGTTTTGGTACCTACGGTAAGCAATTCGGAGTAGCTCCATCCGTTTACTGGCGGAGCTTTCAAAATGACAACGATCCGAATGCCAATACGACCGAGAAGAATCAGAGGCATCAACCCATTCCTCTAGCTTGAGCAACCCATCGCGCACGAGCAAAGATGGGCTAATCAAATAAGCATTGCCTGCGAAGGACGACGGTGACTGATACGGAGAGAATCCGTAGCCAGTTGGGCTGCAGGGCAGAACCTGCCACCATTTTTGTTTCGCACTTGCCAAATAGCGGACGAACTCGTAGGCGGATGGACCTAGGTCTCCGGAACCCAAATCCCCAGCGGCCCAAACACCATCGGAACCATGGTTGCCATTTCCGTGGGGTAACGAGAATGCCGGTAGTGAAGTGATGTGCAGTAATACGCCGCTTGATCGTGCGAATAGACTTGTCATGCCATCCAATGGTATCGATTAGAACTCACAATTTCCTGGAGTTCGTGGAAACGGAATTACATCGCGAATGTTCGCCATGCCAGTCGTGTATTGGACCATCCGTTCTAATCCCAGCCCAAAGCCTGCGTGTGGTACAGTTCCGAATCTTCGCAGATCCAGATACCACCAATAATCGTCAGGGTTCAAACCGCTCTGTACCATGCGTTCCGTGAGAACATCCAGTCGCTCTTCGCGCTGGCTGCCTCCGATGATCTCACCAACGCCGGGAACCAAAACGTCCATCGCGGCGACGGTTTTACCATCATCGTTTAGTCGCATGTAGAACGATTTAATCTCTTTGGGATAGTTGTAGAGAATGACAGGTCCATTCACGTGCTTCTCTGTAATATAGCGTTCATGCTCGGCCTGCAAATCGACTCCCCATGAGACTGGGAACTCAAACTTCTCTCCACTTGCTAGTAAAATGTCAATTGCTTCCGTGTAGGAAAGATGGGTAAAGGGTTTTTCGAGCACGAGAGTCAGTGCCTGCAACAAGCCTGGCTGAATTCTTTGCTCAAAAAACTCCATATCCTCATGGCAGTGGTCAAACACCGACTTGATCATGAACTTGAGATAACGCTCCGCGAGAGTCATGTTGTCAGTTAGTTCGAAGAAGGCCATTTCTGGCTCGATCATCCAGAACTCCGAGAGGTGTCGCGAAGTATTGGAATTCTCGGCGCGAAAGGTTGGGCCAAACGTGTAGATCTTTCCCAATGCGGTTGCATAGGCTTCACCCTCAAGTTGCCCGCTGACGGTCAAATACGATGGTTTGGCGAAGAAGTCCTTGGTGTTATCCACCTTGCCGTTCACCATGGGTATTTTGTCGAGTGGCAATGTTGTGACTCGAAACATTTGCCCGGCTCCCTCGCAATCACTCGCTGTGATCAGTGGGGTGTGAACGTAGACAAAGCCGTCTTGTTGGAAGAATTCGTGAGTCGCAAAACTCAATTGGTTGCGAACGCGAGTTACTGCGCCAAAGGTATTGGTTCGAGGTCGCAAGTGAGCCCACTCTCGAAGTTTTTCGAAAGTGTGTTGTTTCTTTTGAAGCGGATAGTCGGTTGCGCTGGCGAGTCCCGTGATTTGAACGTTCGAGGCCACCATCTCGGTCGATTGCCCTTTACCTTGGCTCTCTTTGATTTCCCCAGAAACCTTGACGCTGCTGCCAACGGTCAGTGAGATGATTTCCGATTGATAGTTTGGCAAAGCCCCATCTGCAACGATTTGCAAGTTCCCGAAGCAACTGCCGTCATTAACCTCGATAAAGCTGAAGCCTCCCTTGCTATCGCGTCGGGTCCGAACCCACCCACGAACTTCAACCGTCTTGCCGATAGAATCTGAATGCCGTGCTTGTTTGATGGAAATCCAAGTCATAGTAAATGAAAATTAGTTGAGTCAAAAAATGGGATGAGTCCGTGGGCAGCCGTTTGCATTGGCTAAATCTTCGAATTGCCCCAAGTTATAACGCACATACCAACATCGAGGTAATAGCAGCCTCGATATCCCTAAAAACGACACTTCTCTTCTTATGTAGTGGACGAGGCTACGAGGCCCCCCAGCATGTAGTGGACGAGGCCACGAGGCCCTCCAGCATGTAGTGGACGAGGCTACGAGGCCATCAGCTACTTAGCCGTCGAACCAGCCGCTTCCGCCGCTTGCCTTGCTTTCCGAGCGGCTCGGAACGATTGTACGCAAACGCCGACAAACGTAAGGCAAATGATCGCCATCGACCAAACCATGCCAAAAGCCAACGTGTTGACGTCCTGGTCACTTGCAAGTTTTCTCAACTGATTGATTCCTTGGCCCAAGCACAAAAGAGTACCAATCGTCCCCACCATAGCTGCCCCATGCATAAAATGCTTCCTGGCAGTCGGTTTCAGCTTGGCAAGCACTCCGAGCAAGATCAAAACTAAGCCAAAACCTGCAGGTATCAGCCAAGTTCCGGGTTTGAATGCTTCGCCGAGATTGTTGGTGATCTCTGATAAACCACCGACTTTCAAAAAAACTGTGGCCAAAGACAAGCAACAGAGAACGAGTCCAAAAAATATAGTGATGACTGGCATGGGATTCCTCGAAATGAAAAAACCGATTGTTAGGTGAGATAGTCTAGGTATAGCGGGGTATGAAACAGGTCTTTCGTCCGAAAACAAGTTCAAAGTTAGCATCCGAAAGCCGATAATGGCTCAAAATCGTTGACGTTCGTTATCGAACGTCGTAAAGTGGAATGTAAGCAATTCCCGTGATGCTCCTCTTCCTCTCGGCTCGAATCAATCATGGCAAACTTCGGATTCCTAGTACCAACCGGTGGTGGCGAAGACATTCCACTTAAGAAAGACCGTATTCTGGTAGGTCGGCGAGAGAACTGCGATATCGTTCTTCGATTCGCAAATGTCTCCGGCCAACATTGCCGTCTTACGCTCGAGCAAGGATATTGGTTTGTCAAGGATCTGGATAGTCGAAACGGGACCAAAGTGAACGGTTATCGCGTCACCCGAAAGCGACTTGATCCTGGCGTTATTCTTTCCATCGCCAAACACCAATACGAGATTCGCTATAATCCAGAAGAACAAGGGGCTGTCGGACCTCCACCGGGTGACGACGAGTCGATGGACTTGTCGCTCAGAGCGTCGCTCATGGAGCGAGCCGGGCTCGATCGTCGCAAGAAACCCGATGGATCTGAAGATTAGTCGAGATTTGTCTTAAATGCTACCTTAAGTCGTTCTGCGTTATCTCGACTCTTTTTCAAATCTGCTACAATGGGGTAGGAAATACCTCTCTCGAGATAACTTTTCTCATTGTTTGAAAGAACGGAATGACAAACATCGACTCCGCGCGAGCGGATTTGGAGCGACTGCAAAAGGCACGTGAGCAAATTCTTTCGCAGCTCTCTCGCACCATTGTTGGACAAACCGATGTGGTGGAACAGTTGCTAATCTGCATCTTCGCCCGAGGTCACTGTCTGCTCGAGGGTGTACCAGGTCTCGCTAAGACGCTGATGATTAGTTCCCTGGCTCAAACGATGAGCTTGTCATTTAGTCGTGTGCAATTCACACCAGACTTGATGCCTGCTGACATCACCGGTACCGAGATTATCGAGGAGAATCGAACCACAGGTTCACGCGAACGCCGCTTTATGGAAGGGCCCTTGTTCGCCAACGTCATCCTGGCCGACGAAATCAATCGAACGCCTCCAAAAACGCAGGCCGCATTGCTCGAGGCAATGCAAGAGCGACAAATCACAGTCGGTCGCGTTCGTCACCAACTAGCCGACCCGTTCTTCGTTTTAGCAACGCAGAACCCGATCGAGCAAGAGGGAACTTACCCGCTGCCAGAAGCTCAACAAGATCGGTTCATGTTCAAAGTTCACGTTTCTTACCCATCTTTTGCAGATGAGTTCGAAGTCGCACGGCGAACCACTGGAACAACCAAATCGGTGATCGAGCCGGTTCTCTCGGGTGAAGAGATTCTTTCGCTGCAAGAATTTATCCGAGGCATTGAAGTTAGCGAAAACGTTATTCGATACGCGTTGGCCATTGTTAGACAAACTCGAATCGGCCAAGAGGGCGTTCCTGATTTCGTCAAAGAGCAAGTGGCATGGGGAGCTGGTCCGCGAGCGGTCCAGTTTCTGATCTTGGGAGCCAAGGTTCGGGCAGCCATGCAAGGCCGCTCGCACGTTGACACCAGCGACATTCAATTCTGTGCGAAACCAGTTCTACGGCATCGCATGGTCGTCAATTTTGCCGCGGAAAGTGATGGCATCACAAGCGATCACGTCATCGACAAAATTATTTCCGTCACGCCGACAGCTCAAGACGAATTGCTACAAGATGCCCGATTCCAAAGAATACTTGCATCCTGAGGCAATTCGCCGAATCCATTCGATGGAATTGAGAGCCTCGAAGATTGTCGAAGGCTTTCTCTCTGGAATGCACCGCAGCCCTTACTTCGGCCAATCGGTCGAATTCGTTCAGCACCGGCAATATACACCGGGTGATGATCTGCGGCATATCGATTGGAAGGTGTTTGGCCGTCAGGATAGACTTTACATCAAGCAATACGAGGAAGACACCAATCTTCGGTGCACCCTGTTGCTAGATGCTTCCAAGAGCATGAAGTACGGTCGCGGACCGTTGAATAAATTCGATTACGCTGCGACTTTGTGCGCCTGCTTGACTTACTTGACTCTTCGCCAGCAGGATTCGGTTGGGCTTACCGTTTTCGATGAAAAAGTCCGAACCAAACTTCCTTGGAGGTCGAGCAGATCACATCTCCAGGCTATTTACAAATCGCTAGAACAAGTGGAACCGACCGATAAGACCTCGTTAGACTCGATTCTTAAAGAGGTCAACGAATCCTATCCCAAAAGATCGCTCATCGTTTTGGCGACCGATTTTCTAGGAGTCGATGTTTCGTCTTTGAAAGGGCTTGGGCAATTAAGAAAGTCGGGACATGATGTTTTAGTCTTTCACGTCATGGACGACGACGAACTGGATTTTCCCTTTAATGAGTCGACCCGGTTTGAAGGGATGGAGTCAGCGGATTCGCTCCAGTGCAATCCCAGGGCTCTTCGCGAAGGGTATTTGGAAGCATTGCAACGCTTCTTGGACAATATTCGTCGCACCTGTGCCAGTTATCGAATTGACTACGAGCTGATTCGTACGAGCCGACATGTCGATGCCGCTTTGACGGCTTACTTATCCTCGCGCATGGCCCACATGAGAAAGAGGTAGGACCAGAAGCGTGCAATTCTTATTTCAACCACTGACTTGGGGTTTTCTGCTAGCGATCGTTCCGTTGCTCATTCACCTTATCAATCTGGTGAGGCAGCGAAGGACCGAATGGGCAGCGATGGACTTTCTTTTGGAGAGCTATCGCAAGCATCGAAAGTGGGTTTGGTTAAAACAAGCCCTCTTGATTGCGTCGCGGATGTTCATCGTTGCTCTCGCTGTCGCCATGTTGGCACAATGGGTGAGCGGTTCCAAGTGGCTATCAATGCTGAGCCAATCAACGACACATCACTACTTTATCGTTGACGATTCCGTATCGATGGGAGACACCTCGTCGAACGGCAGCGCCTATCAAGCTGCGATTGGTGCCATTCAATCGATTGCGAGGTCAGCAGCGAACGGAGACGGCAGTCACCTCGTTAGCGTTATTCGTACTTCTCGAGCAACTGGTGCATCTGTCGCTTCATCCCCCGATGCAACCGATGAAGAAAAGGTTGATGGCGAGAATCCGGCTTCTAGCTCCCTAACCGCGGACTCGATCGCAGATTTGTTTGCAAGATCGATTCCGTCTGATCCGTCCGCGCTCCTTAGCAAAATGATGGCAAGCCAGCCAAGTTCATTAGATTGCTCTCCCGTCGACGCTGTTTCGCTGCTTCGACCGGTGATTCAAAATAACCCGAGTGAGAAAGCGATCGTTTATCTGCTCAGCGACTTTCGGCAAAAGGATTGGACAAATGCTGTTGAGCTTCAGCAGCAGTTTCTTACCATGCCAAGCAATGAGATTGAGATTCAACTGATCGATTGTGTCCCAGAGCGACACGAAAACTTGACGTTGGTATCGATTCAGCCCCAACAAGAGGTTCTCGTGGCCGGAGTCCCGGCACTAATCAACATCACGATTCGAAACAATGGGGTTACGCCGGTTCGAAATGCAACCTTACGAATTACAGCTGTCGACTACAGCGACACTGCCATCACTCCGAAAACGACTGCAGGGTACTCGGGGCTAGTAACAGAACTGCCGCCATTGCTGGTGGATCGAATCGATGCGGGTGAGACTGTTACCCGACAAGTTCAAATCTTGTTCCCACAACCCGGATCGCATGTCATCGAAGCCCAGCTACCGCCCGACCCACTCTTGGCTGACAACAAAGCGCAATGCATTTTGGATTTGGAGGAAGGGCTCAGAGTCCTATTGGTCGATGGTGATCCGTCCGGCAAGCATTCTTTCTTCGTAGAATCGGCATTGGATCCTGGTGGAAATGTCAAAACCGGATTGCTCATGACGAGGCAACCACCTGAGTTTTTGCGAGACGCAGATCCAGAGACATTAGATCGATATGCCTGCATCATTGTCCAAGCGGTTCCTCGTTTCGATGCCCGAACCGTTGAGAATCTTCACCAATTTGTATCCCGAGGTGGAGGATTAGCATTCTTCTTCGGCGAGCTCATGTCGGAACAAGATTATCAGCACTATAACGATGTTCTCGGACAATCGGCCCTGAGCTCGGGTAAGCCTCCGCTGTTACCGTTTACCTTGAAAGGGGCTGCCGAGTTAGCGCGAACCGCAGAGGAAACGACGCCTGATTTTGTTGCTGACAGCCATCCGGTATTCAACTGGAGTCAGATGCTAAGCAACTCACCTTTCCTTTACGTTCGAATTCAAAGATTTGTCGATATCGACCAATCTTTATTTGCTGAATCAGAAACCTCAGCACGAACCGGCGTTCAGGATCCAACAACCGATCCTAAACCGACTCAGATCTGGCAGAAAGTGCTCACGCTACGAAACAAAAAACCGCTGCTGATCGATCATTCCGTCGGTAATGGCCGAGTCATGTATTGTTTGACGGTTTTAGATCGACAGTGGACGAATTGGCCACAAGATCCGACCTTTGCGATTACAGCTCAAAAGCTGGTTGGTTACTTATCTTCGTTTCGAGGGAGAGAACTCTCTCAGATCGCGGGAACTTCGATGCAGTGGACATTCTCATCAGAGGACTTGCTCCCTGAGGTGCAGGTTCTCTGCCCAGCCCCGGCTGGTTCGAATATTCGTCCAACCATATCTATCAATGCCAAGCAGATTGGTGACACAACCTATGTTGCCTCAGCCGAGAGAGTTGGTAACGAACAAGAAGAAAGCGATCGAGAATCCATACTGCAATCATCCGGAGTTTTCGAATGGTGGGGCATGACTGTTCAAGGCACGCCAAAAATTCGTAACCTAGCCAGAAACGTTTCACCAGCCGAAGGTGACCTGGAAAAAGCAACCGTGCCCGATATCAACAAAGCTCTAAGCGGAACTGCTTTTACCTATAAAGCGGTCGACGCTGTCGGCGCAAGCACCGCTTTGGCAGGATTCGCAAATAGAAATATGCTTTTGCTAGTCTTGCTGCTGCTTTTGCTTCTTTTTGAGCAGTGGCTTGCTTGGAACGCGTCGTATCACTTACCCACCCGCTAAAAACAGTTTCGCATGCAAATCGACTCCAATCTAGCCTCCAGTATTCTCGCACAGGGAGAGACTCGCGTCTTCTACCAATGGATGCGTCTGGAAACGATGGATCAATGGATCCACTGGTTTGGGCTTGGGTGCATCCTGCTGTTAATTGCCAGCTATGTGGTCTTTTGGTACCGACGCGATTCGCAGGAGTTGCCCAAGGCGTTGGGCTGGAGTTTGTTGGGATTGAGATTGCTTGCGATTATTGGGATATTGGTCTTTTTCCTGGATCTGCAGAAACGGTCGGAGCAGATTCTAACTAGGCCGTCTAAAGTGGCGGTTTTGGTCGATACGTCCCTTAGTATGACCATGCCTCAATCGGATGATGACAATGGATTAGGAGGACAGGATACCGCGACGAGCCGCATCGCAGCGGTTCAGGAACTATTCAAGTCGTCTCCCCTTCTAAATGACCTACGTAGCAAACATGACATAACGGTCTATCGATTCGACCAAAGTTCACGACCGTCGCCGATTGCGAACTTTACGAAGCCGGCCGCTGAAGAATCTCAAACAAATGACAACAGGTTAGCAGTTTGGCAAACGGCGAGGACTGTGGCTTGGGTGGGAACCATCATTTGCGGGATCGCATTTGCGGCATTGATTATCGGTCTTTTTATGAGGAGGAAATACGATGCCAGTACAGTCGTCGCCTACGCCAGTATGTTCTCCGTTGTTGCCATCATTATTGGCTTTGTGACGGTCGCGACTGCGGTATTGAGAACGGAGGGTTTCCCGTGGTATCAGCTATGGAGCTCCTCCGAACCGCAGCTCATCGCACTAGACTCCCAGCCCTCAGAGGGTGATTCTAAGCCTGCAACGGTCAGCGAGCCCCGCGAGATGGCCTGGGACTCGATTTTGTCTGCAACGGGGACTGAATCACGAATTGGGGACTCATTACGATCCATCCTTGAACAGGAACGAGGTTCGCCGCTGGCGGGGATTGTTCTCTTTACGGATGGTCGAAGCAACTCGGGCGTTGATCCCATGAACGTTGTTGCCGAAGCAACCATGCAAAGTGTTCCCATTCATACTGTTGGGATGGGGACCGCAAAGAATCCCGTTAACGTTCGTGTTTTAGATGTGGAAACGCCCAAACGCGTGTTTCCAGGCGATCGATTCCGGCTCAATGCACTGATTCAAGCATCCGGCTTAGAGGGCAAACAGATAACGGTCCAATTGCGACGTCGTCCCGGCTCGATGAAAACTGGAAACACCACGATTGAAGAAGAACGCTCGGTGACCTTGCAAGGGGACGATTCAATCTCCAGCGTATTGTTTGAGATAATGCCTCGTGAAGTCGGTACCTGGGTTTACGAAGTCAAGACGCTACCTCCCCCGCAAGATTCCAACTCGCTAGATGATGCCATGGAGCGTGAGGTCCGAGTTGTCGAGCCCAATGCAACGGTTCTTATCATCGCTGGTGGACCAACCCGAGAGTATCAGTTTGTTCGAAACTTGTTGTTCCGTGACACGACGGTGCAATCACATGTTTTCCTTCAAACGGCAACGGCCGGAGTATCGCAAGAAGCCCAAAAGCTGCTCGACAACTTCCCTTCGACGTTAGCTGAGATGAGTCAATACGATTGCGTGATTGCGTTCGACGCGGCTTGGATGGATCTTAGTCGTGAACAAATTGAAGTGTTAGAGCGTTGGGTCTCGGAACAAGCCGGTGGGTTGGTTCTTATTGCTGGTCCGGTGGCGACCCCCAAATGGGCAGGTGCACAGGGCAATGGTAACTTCAAAGCAGAAACACTACGCAACCTATGTCCATTGATCTTGAATTCACGTGGAGCACGATTGGTTTCCATAGGGCGATTCGAAGCCGAAACCGCATGGCCATTACAATTCGCCTCTGATGCGTTGCAAACAGAGTTTCTACAAGTTGGAAACAATCCTGAAGAAAGCAAAGCCGCTTGGGATCAATTCGCGGGTGTCTACAATTACTTCGCTTGTTATGAACCCAAACCAGGTGCCATGCCTCTCGCTGTATTCTCGGACCCGACAACCTCAGTCAACGGAACGTTCCCCATCTACTTAGCGACACAGTTTTATGGAGCGGGAAGAGTTGCATTTCAAGGGAGCGGTGAGTTCTGGCGTATGCGAGAAGTCGGAGACCAGTATTTTGACACGTACTACACGAAGCTCGTACGGTGGGCCGGCCAAGGACGTTTAATGCGAGACTCCGATCGAGGTATTCTACTGCTCGATAAAGAGCAAGCCATATTGGGAGAACAGGTCCTAGTGCGAGCGGTCCTTAAAGATTCCAACTTTCAGCCGTTGGTCGTACCCGAAGCGAATGCAAAGCTGGTTGATCCCACGGGACGTTCTCAGGCGTTACCGTTGTTACCGATACCTGATCCATCTCAGGTTGGAGTTTATGTTGGCCAGTTCTTTACGAAGGCCATTGGCAATTACGAAGTACAACTGCCTGTGGGTGGCATCGCTGAACAAGTCGTTTTATCACAACAACTCACTGTTCGCGTTCCTGCGGTGGAAATTCAGAGACCGCAACGTAATGATCCGTTGCTAGCGGAATTGGCAACTAGAACGGGAGGTAAGTTCTGGATTGGGCCGCAATCGCTTCGTGATGCTTCGGCGGAAACTAGTATTGCCCAGCTGATTGAACCGCGAGATCAGACCAACTATTTGCCTGGTACTCCAGATCGTGATTTCCAACAAAAATGGCTCGGGGTTCTGATGGCCTGGATCGTAGGTTGCCTATCGCTCGAGTGGTTGATCAGGCGTATGAGTAAACTGGCCTAATCAATTTCCATACGACGAGTTCATAAGTTGCAACCCGGCTCCTTGCGTGTCTCGAGCGAATTAAAAAATCGAGGAACACGAAGAATGAGCTCTTCGAGCAGCCTTCATATATCGGAGAACCGCGATGTCCCCTCGTATGCAATCGGCAAAGATAGGACAGTCTGGTGGGGGGCGTGAAAAGATCGGACGCCGAAAGTATACATAGTCACCCACTCACGAATATCGTTGATTCGCTTCCTTATGGAGACGTCAACAACTCAGCTTGATCGAGAGGGTCTAACCCCAATGTGGCTTGCATAGCGGCTAGCGATGCGAAATACATGCGTTCCGCTTCGTATAGCTTTACTTCGCTTTCCGTGACTTTGGCTTCTTGCTCGAGCAATAAAAGCAGTTCAAAGTTTCCTGACTGAAACGCCTCTTCGAATAATTCCATCAATCGTCGATTCTCAGCAAGGAGCGATTCGAACACTTTTACGTTTGCATACGCAAGTTCTACATTATTGCGGGCTTGATTAAGCTCCGAAAACACCTTACTGCGGAAGAACTCTTGTTTCTGAGCCAGTTGCGAAAGTTTGCCGTTCAAACTTTGGATCTTACCGAATGCTTTATTACGCTGAATCGGCACCCCACCAACGAGTCCCGCCTCAAGTCGAAAATCACCTTTGTCATTCCTGTCTGATACTGGGGGTCCCAAATCTTTTGCACTTTCGATCGAAAAATCGAGTTGTGGCAAGGTTTGATTGCGAGCCAATTCGAGATCCCAGCGACTTTGCTGGATTTCATAATTGATCAAGGCAAGCTCAGGTCTCGCTTGGAATGCATCATTTAGAGACTGGTTCAGATTATCCATTTTTATTTCCACTACCTTTGGAAACTTACGTGGCAACCATTCCATGGGCGGCACCAGTGGATCGCCTTGTTCGTCTCGAAGAAACAAAGATAGTTTGAAAGATGCATCCCGAAACTTCATTCGTGCATAGTTAACCCGAATCTGCCGATCATAAATCTGAACGTTGTTGACTCTAATGCGAAATTCGGTTCCCAGCTTTGCTTTCAGTTCGTTTTCGAGTTCAACTTGTCGCCTCATAGCTAGTTCGAGCAGTTCCTCCAGCGCTAGCATCGAGGTGCCCTGTTCGACCCAGTCCCAGTAGGCGAATGCTGCGTCGCGCGATGCAACTAAAATTTGAAATTGGACTTCGGGCCCAACTGCTTGTCGTCTCAGATTAGCTTGAAAGAGCTCCACACGCTGTGGATCAATTGCTCTTCCACGGAGCCATGGCTGCATAAAGGCAACGTTGACTTCGCCACGGTCGCCTGTTTGACGCTCTTTGTACCAAGTTTCATAATGTCCCCGGCCTACGCGATAACCAGCTCCGATATAGCCGCCCCACCAGGTCTGACGGGCAACTCCGAGACCGTGTCGAAACGTCTCGTAGAAGCCGACTGGAGTGTTCAATGAGTAGTAGTCGATTTTAGTATCGTAGGCACCCAGAGCTGACTGTACTTCACCCCTCGCCACTTGTGCTTGCAAGCGTCCTATCTCAATGAGCGGAAAAGCTCGATAAATGGACGCCACCACATCGGAAAGTTGCAACGGCCCCCCATCAGATTCAGTGGGAAGCCGCATATCAGTTGCGGACTGTACGGCCGCATTCAACGCTTCATCATCAATCTTAGCAGCGTCAAGCGATGGTGATCGCGGAACCTTTCGCAAATCCTGATTCAGTTTCTCTAGCAAAGGGCTCGTTTGATTAGCTGGAGGAGGAGTGCGAACATCCTCAGCGTTTTGAGCGTGGATAGTTGCAGGCGACATCCATAAGATGAAAAGCGATAAAAACCCAATTACTTGAGTTTGGGCGTTTTTGGCTCGCTCTCCTTTTTGCCTTTGTCTCCCAGGTCGCGTGTGGCTGGGAACCCATTCACTTGTCGCCATATCTCGAAACCAAGGGAAACTTGATCCAACAAAACCCAGGCGTTAGCACGTACTCCCTGTTTTAGGTAGTCCTTACTGGGCCAATCTTCTTTCGTCACGTCGTCCGGATCTGGACCAACAAAGATCTTAAAATTACCCATTCCATCGTCTGCTGGATTGATAGCATTGACAACACCCCCGAAGGTCCCTTGGGCGATACTCGGCCAACCGACAAACTGTACAGCCGGCCAGCCTTCAAATTGAATACGGACTTTGTCACCGATATGAACTAACGGCTGATCCATGCCTCTTACGCTTAGTTCAACCCAGAGATCCTCTGTATCTGGAATGATCTCGAACAATGCCTCTCCATTGCTTACCGTTCTTCCAACCTGTCCGATGATCGATTGAACCCAACCGGTATTCGGGCTGATAATTTCGGTTCTTTCGAGTTCCTGAAGCTTTATGGAGAGCTTGCTTATTTCTTTCTCGTAATCAGCCATCTTGCCCTGGTAGCTATTGAAATCCTGGACTGCTTTGGCAATGTAATCTTGGACTTCTTGCCTTTTGCTTTCCAGTAGCTTTTCTTCACTCTCAAGCGTTTGATAAGCTTCGTCTGCTGACTGCTCAAGCTTTAAGAGTTTTTGGTTCTCGCTTTCGAGTTTGTTGACTGCTTCCTGGTATTCGACTTCTGACCTTGTCCTAGCACGCACTTGTTCTACGGAACTACGTTCTAATTCTGCCTGAGCCACAAATGCCCTCTGTCCCAGAATTTCGGATTTCGTCTGATCCCATTTAGCCCGCGCCGCCTTGACTTTTGATTCGTACGCTTCAATTTGCAATTGACCACCCACCGTAGCTAAGCCAATTCGATCTTTGGCTTGCTCAAGTTGTAGGCGGGTAAATTCCCGTTGGGAATTGAGCTGGTTTTGCTGATCTTTCGTGAATTGGATCTCGCCTTCGGCGATGGTATCCAGAATCATGATCATCTCACCCTTCTCAACCCATGTTCCTTCTTGTAAGCCGACTTTCTGCTTCTTGATGATCCCCTTTGCGGGGCTCAGAAAAGTCTGCCGTCTATCATTTGGATTGCGAGCCGTCACCACGCCTTCGCACCGGGATGACTGCTGCCAAGGCAAGAAAATCGATCCGATGACAAATAGCAAAAGATACCAAAACAGGATTTTGCCCATCGCACGGGCAAACCAACTGGAGCGGACTAAGTGCATGGCGGGCAGCCGGTCACCAAGAGAATCACTAGGCCTTAGACGGATCATTCTCTTTTCAACAGAACTCTCTTTTTGTAAGGTTGATGCCATTAGATCACCTCCAACTTTCCGTCGCAGTCGTCGACGATAGATTGTTCATGAGTAGCAATTATCAACGTCCATGGTTGCTTACGATACTTGATTTCTGCCCAAATCGATTCTCGGAAGTCAGACGATACTACATCCAAAACGCCATCGATAAGCAACAATCTTGGCTTACCCGCAATCGCTCTAGCGATCATAAGTCGTGCAGCTTGTGATTGACTTAGAGGAAAACCACCTGTTTGAAGAACCGTTTCAACACCGTTTGGCATTGAGAGAACTTCATTCCAAAGCCCGACTTTTGCTAAAGCATCTCTGACATCGGCTGGACTAACAGCCGCACGATTGAGTGAAACATTTTCTTGCAGTGTGCCATGAAAAATCTCCGGGGCAGACGCGATGGAAACCATTGATCCATCGGCAAATCGATTTACATCTCTAGAATCGACTCCCCCAATTTCAATAAGACCCTCGCTCGGGTGCGACAAACCGCAGAGTGCAAGCATCAGCAATTCGGCCGTTTGATCACCGCCACAAATTGCAAATCTCTCACCACTAGCGACTCGCAACGAGTCAATGGAGAGAGAGGCTGCACGCTCCGGGCACGGTATGTAAAGATTCTTTATCCTCACTTCAGCAGGACCTATTCCAGCATGCATAGTTCGCGAGGGTGGTAGTGTCGGTAGATCCAGTAGATGCCCTACTTTATCCATGGATGCCATCAAATCATAAAACGATTCAAGAGCTTTCCCAACCTTAGCGAAAGCACCCACAACCAACGCGATAACCGAAACGCTGGCCACTAGTTGTCCCACCGAAAGCGACTTGGAAATTACCAACCACAGCCCCAAAGACAAAATCGATGTCAACGCGACCGCATATAGCATCAAAGCGAATAGGGTTTGGCGAATCAATATCACAAAGTGCTTACGCCGTGCCGACAAATACTCCACCGTGAATCGATTGGCACGATCCGAGACGAGGTCCATAGCTCCATGAACTTGAAATGCTTTGGGAGAACCAATAACGTCCTGCAACCAATGAGCAATCTTGTACTTCGTTATTGACTCTTCAATCGATGTTTTGATCGCGTTGCGTCCAAGTGCCAAAAGCAAAAGGGTCATACAGAAGACAAGCACAACGTCGTATAGCAAGAGAAAAGGGCTGTAGACAGCTAAAAGCACCATCCCTGTCGTAGTCTGGATAACCAGAAACAAACCTTCCACAAGAAGCGTGGACGTCGCTTTCTGAATTGACATCACATCAAAGAATCGATTTGCCATCTCTGGGCCGTGAACGCCACGCATGGCATTGCGGTCGAGGCGCGGAAACCTTTCGCACAGATCCCCAACGAGTCGAACTAAGATTCGTCTCTGAAGTATTTCAATGACGAAGTATTGCAATGCCTTGATGGCGGCTGACAAAGACAGTACGCCAAACAGTAACAAAGCTAACCAGAACAATGGCTGTGCAGCCATGCTAGAAAAACCGATGGTCGTAACCATTTGCTCGATCGCTAGCGGAGTTGCAAGGTCAAGAACACCGACCACAAATCCAAAAACTGTTAGCAACCAAATGTCATTTTTTTCTACACGCAACAATCTGAAAAATCGATTTAATGGCGAAAGATGTTCATGGTGATGATCATCACCGTGACCATGACCGTGACCGCCATTACCATTATCCCCTTCGTGGGATGTGTTCGCATGATTCGTTGATGTATGTCGGGATGATGCTTCGTCACAAGTCAACGAGGGCTCAGCGACGAAAAAGTGCGCATCGTTTTGCATCAATGCATTGACACGACTTATGAGTCGACTTTTGGTAATCGACTCGGATTCCATTGCATCTCGTGAGCTAGGGATGCAGGACAAATCCATTCGCCCAAAATTAATTCGAGTGAACAACCAACTAGAAGGCGTTAAAGCACTAAGATCTAGTGCAATAACAGTAAACCCCTCAGTGACTAATTCCCAAATGTCTGCACCCGTTACATCGACAGGCGCCAGCCTGATGCCAATTCCACGAGCCGCCCTCATCATCAAATAGTCGGAATCATCGAAATTCTCTATCGAGTAAGAACTCTTCGAATCCGCCAGCGCTTGTGAAAGCAGTCCCGATTCTATTGGAATGTCATTGCGAGTAGCTACCTCTACCAGCGTCTTACGAATCAGCTCGATGGTCTGGTCATCACTCCTCGCTGTTGTGCCTTCAGCCTTTAGCATAAGATTTCCTTATGTGCAACATCTTTCCCTTTTAGATTCTCCCTCATTATTCCACTGGAATTCGAGTGGCAAGTTCCAATCGTTCAATTTTTAATCCGATTTGGCCCGATTCTTGCCATTCTTTTCGTTCTGTAAACTTGAGGAGGTTTACAATCCGAAAAATTGGCTAGGAACTAGTCGATATGGGGCGTTATTTCTCGTACGCATTGGGGTGTTGGTTTGAAACCAAAGGCAATTTTGGCTTACTGTCGTGAAAAGGGAATTCGAACAATCGATCTCCGGTTCACGGACCTCAACGGCACATGGCAGCACCTTATCTTTCCTGTCACCGCTATCTCGGAAGCCTCTTTTGACGAGGGATTCGGTCAAGAAGTGTTCCTCGATTTAGGCTTCAATAGAACTGACGACGCTGAGATGATTTATTCAGTAATAGTCCCCTCTAGCGAAGCGAATTATCTCGACTCTTCCACAGATCCTCCAACTTTGGTTTTGGTCTCAGCCATTCAAGATGCGATTCATCGTCAAGAATCGGCCTGGGACTCTCGAAATGTCGCTAATCAAGCGGTCCGTTTTCTGGAATCAACTTCTATTGCTGACGAGGTTTACGTCCGAAATCATATGAAGTTCGATATCGCTTCAGTTCCTCCCTCAAGCACAGTTTCCCGTCCCAGCAGCGTATCAGGATTTGATGAAGCTTTCAAATTTCGCTGCCGACTGATGAATCGGGCTATAGACGCTGGGGTAAAAGTGGAGCGCCATTTTCATCACCACTCTATGGGCTCTAGTTTGGTTCTGCAACCTACTAAGGTTCTGGAGTCTTGTGACGATGTGGCCATGACTAGGTATTTGATGAGTCAACTCGCGCTCGAGGAGGGGTGTGCCCTGGATCTATCCAGCCATTTATCCTCGACTCAATGGAAACTTTTCAAAAACGGAGAGCCAATACTTCCCGGCAATTCTTCTCGAGGAATTAGTGAAGTTGGCCGCTTCGCGCAAGGTGGCATCGCTCAACACTCCAAGACTCTGTCGGCAATATTTTTAGCATCGGTGCTTGAAAATGAGGCACTGAGATTCCCGTTTGCTTCGAATGCGGCAGTGGACTCTCCTGGATCTCTGTCCCGATCAGTTCAAGATTCACAATCTCCGAGATCGAGGGTCATCGAAGTAAGAGGACAACCAACCGAGGGGAATCAATACTTAGCATGTGCAGCTATTCTTATGGCAATGATCGACGGCATACTGAATAAAATCTCCTCGCCCTCTGAAGGGACAACTCCTAACCTAATTTTGGCCCCTGGTAGTGACGTCTCCGATCATGCCAAAAGTCTTGCAGAAGCCCTCTCATCCGACTTGGACTTTTTGTTGATGGGGAATGTGTTTACCCAGGAATTATTGGATTCCCTGTATTCGCATTTGAATCGTATTTCGTCGTTTTGAGTCCGTGAGTCGGTCACTCTCTGGAGCGGGCTCTCTGCGAACAATAGGGAAGCATATTGATGCCCCGCAATTGTTCGCAAGTTATTCTGCTGCCATTCAATACTCGGCTCGGGCCGAAGTTTGGTCTTTAAAACACGGCGTTCAAGCGAATACCATATACGATTGCTTCATTAGCCAACGCGCTTATCTCGGGTCTGATAAATTGCACATCTGGAGTGACGGACATCCACGGAGTTACTTGCCGACTATAAAACATTTCAACCCCGTGACCGTCCCTAGGAGCAAACAATGTTCTCGGTAAAGGGCCAAATTCATCGCTCACGCCAACGTGGTACCACCCAATCCCAAACCTATCCCCTCGTTCCCATGCCCACGGACTAAAGCCACCTATTCCGGCGCTCAGAAAATACTGTACTGGAGTAGGGTTGGCATCACTTATGGATGCACGAGTAAAGACACCCCATCCGCGGTTTTCATCGTAGGATGATATATATTGGTCACCACCAGCATACAGCGTG
The DNA here is from genome assembly GCA_046344995.1 of Pirellula sp. Classification (GTDB taxonomy): domain Bacteria; phylum Planctomycetota; class Planctomycetia; order Pirellulales; family Pirellulaceae; genus JBKCUI01. Next base: position 187,869 of record JBKDKR010000066.1, on the reverse strand, counting down.
AAAGAGTCAGAAAGAGTCGGAAAGCCAGGAACCACCGGTTGCGGATAAACACCTGGAGGAGGTTCATTAAAACGCAGGTCAGTAAGATCAACATGCTTCCAAATACCACCCAAATGTGTCTTGCCCTTCTTGCCGAAGAAATTGGTGCGAAACTTCAGTTCTGAACCAACTATGATCCCCTGAGAGAAAAGATCGCCGAAGTCGAAAAAATCCATCGTTCGGTCTTGAGGGTCCAATACAAATGTTGTCATGCTACCCCAGTCCCTAGGCAACACGACACCAGCCGTGATCGAGCTGTATGGCAAAGCCAAAAGGAATGCAGGATTTGCGATAAAGGCTTGATTAACAAACTGATTGGTGCCGTCACCTCCGGCGAAGTCATCTTGGTCAAGGTTGCCGATAACGTCGATTTTGCCTCCGTAAACAACGAATTCCTTTGACAGCGGTTGAGTCACCACAAAGTTAGTCAAAAAGAGCTGCCCGGGATCGTTCGGAGCAATGGGAAGAAAGCCGGGGAAAACGGCAGGGGGTAATGCGCCTGTACGCAATGAAACATTGGCATAATCTCCGTACCAATGCTCACCTCGGACCAACAGGCTTCCTTTTGGCAAACCACCGAATTTTTCGAGATCAAAAGTCAAGTCATATTCGCCGCGACCAGTATATTTGAAGACATCTCCAACACCTAACTGTGGTATAGGTGGTGGGTTGGTAATCCCGCCATCGACACCAAATCCAAAATGAGTCGAGCGGCCCGAAAACTTAATTCCTGCATTTTCGAGTGCTGTCCGTCTTCCTCCCCAATCACCCGTCAGTGTATCTCGAGTCCAGATCGAGTTTCTGCAAGAGTAACCTCCAACCGAATCGCAGCTTTCCTGGCTATCACAAACGGTATTAAAGTCAGGTATTACAACTTGTGGACTTTCCGTTTCATGGCCACTAGAGGAGTCTTGTCCCCACACATGACTGACAAGTGGTAAATGCGAATACGATGTGGCAATTACCATCGAGGAAAGCCATATCGCTAATTTGCGTCGGTTCACAGATCCGTCTCCCTACGAATTGATTTCGTCAGCCAGCGGGGCATCCAATCCCCTTTTTTCGGGCCTAACATATTGTCAATAACGGAAGTAAACGATCAGCATAAGCAAACAAAAAGATGGCTTGAACCAAATTGGTGCTCCCCTTGATAATACAGGGGTTAGCAGCCTCACATCTTAACGGGTGAACTTTACAGTGGTACGCAATATTCCGATTATTACGGTCCGGTGTTTTGCATCCAGGCGCAGGTCGCCAGACGTTGCTCGCCAAGTCATTCGATATTCCCGTTGCAGTTCCCCACAAACAGAGACTAGCGACCACCAAACCCAAAGCAATCATGGCACGTGGACGGTGACGAAGAACCAGCCCAACGAGGCCCCCCAATACTGAACTTATCAACCCGAACTGGAGTTGAATGGCATGCGGAAAGTGACCTTAGTTTATCGACTGACAGATTAACACCAGAACGTGTGTTGTGAGAAGTACCATGAACTCACCCCTTATCCCTTCGGTTTTTCTGATTGCAAATGCCAGCAGCAATCCGATCAATGCTAACCCACAGCCTCGCAAAGAACCGTCGCAATAGCACGAGCTCCCGGTTCACATACACCAGTTATTCCACGAACCGTTGATACCGCAAACTCTTCGCTGGCTGCTATCAGCAGATTGTAGCTAACCTCGACGGGGAATGCATGCATTCCCCGAATCGCATTTTGAGTTCATTTGTCCTGGCGATCTCGGGATCAGATGATATTGACTCCATATATGCCCAATTCCTATTGAAATACGAATGGATCATTGCCATCAAATGGGTTAGTACTTTATGGTTCGACACGCGTTGATCAGTCTTTCGATTGCGTTGATCGCATCGGTAAATTCTGCTGCGCAGTCTGACAATTCAATAGAACCTCGAGGGATTATCTCTGACGTGCCGTCTTCAGATAGCTTCCGAAGCTTTCCAGATGAGCGACGAAGCGACGGGACGATGCCTGAAGTTGGCCGGATTTCCTTGGTAGACGACTCGCCAGCGTTTTTTGAAAAAAATCGCGTTGGCGAACCGCCCGATCAAGACCAGGTCGCCGCAATGGTGGACGATCGTCCAAATCTGGAACCCCGATTTCAAATGCGAGGAAGAATCGAGGCGGAAGCAACCGGTGCAATCCAAAATGCCGAAAGCAAAGAGGTTATTGGCACACTTCAAAATGGGTTTGGATTTCGACGCGTAAGAATTGGTGCACAAGGAAACATCGAAGACTCGGCTAGTTGGGTTTCCGAGGTGGAATTGGCCGGAGGAAGCGTCCGGCTACGAGACGTTTTTGTGGGACTCGATTCTATTCCTGGGACAAGACAAGTACGGATCGGACATTTCCGCGAGCCGTTTAGCTTGGAAGGAATGACGAGTACTAACTTCATTACGTTCCTAGAACGCTCTCCTAGCAACGTCATTACCCCGGCTCGTAATTGGGGAGTTGGAGGGTACTGGTGGACCGACGATGAACGTGTTCTGTTTACATTGGGCGCATATCGAGATGGAACAGGCAGTGATGGTCAAAGCACCGGTGACGGTGGGGATTGGGCTTATACCAGCCGCCTGACAGCATTACCGATTTTCGTACCAGACAAAAACGATTATCAACTCGTCCATGTCGGGGGAGCGTTTTCACATCGTAAACCCACAAATGGGATCATCGATTTTGCCCCCAGAACCGGTAGTAATCTACTGACCGTCGAAGACAATCCAGGCTCGCCCTTCCTTCCGAGCGCTCGCGTCGCCGTAGACTACTACCAATTGTACAACGTTCAGGCAGCAAGTGTTGCCGGACCTCTTTCCTTTCAGACCGAGTGGATAGCAGCGGCAGTTGACCAACCAGGAGGCCCCATTTTTGTTCACGGAGTTTATTTCTTCGCAAGCTTTTTTCTTACTGGCGAGCATCGCAGTTACAATCGCACGCGAGGTTCGTTTGATCGCATCGATGTTATCAATCCCTTTTTGCGAGACACTAAGAACTCAGCCCGCGGTACGGGGGCGATCGAATTGGCAATGCGGTTTTCGTATTTTGATTTCCGATCCGCTAATCTTCCCCTTGATTCAGACGGTAATCCAGTCGGGACTCAGCTTTACGAGTGGTCCAACGGATGCAATTGGTATCTGAATAGGAACACGCGGGTTATGCTTGATTACACACTTGGATTGCCTAGAAAGATCGGCGCACAACCAACAGTCGCACATATCTGTGGTATCCGGACGGCGGTATACTGGTAGCAGGCTAGCTCTAAATGGGACCCTCGCTCTAGTCTCGTTGATTTGCGTATGCATTCTGTAGAGTTTCGACAACACGAGTCCAGCCCAAACGACTTGTGCCATGTTCGTTGTCTTCTAGTCGGCCTCAACAATACAAGATCAAGCTCCACGCTGTCCTTAAAAAACGACATCGCCAAAAATCATCAGCGAGCGTTTTAGAACGCATCACCAACGAGGCGTATGCCGATTCAGTATAAGGTTTCAATCGCGTCGCCAATCATGATAATGATGGCATTCATTGGGGGGCGACCTGTCTAGATAAAGGCACTATTAACACTTCATAGGAAAAACAATTTCGTGTCTCATCCTACTGACTGGCAGAGAATCCGACAAAGGGAAGATACCCCGAGGATTGAATAGAGCGCGCCCTATTGGTTGGGCCACTATTAGCATGAAAAAGAACAGGAATCACATCTATTCAGAGAGTCAAAACCATAGTGTGATAGCATTTGCGGTGGTGCTTTAGACTGCCTCGAACGGTGAAGATTTACAACTACATTTAGTGATTTTGTTTAACAATCGATTTATTCGAATTTGCATTTGATGACGATACGAACTGCCATGAAGAGTTGTTTAAAGTAAAATCAGGTTGAGCAGGGGAATAATCGTGCGTCTCGTCAAGAATTGTCTCCAAAGCATAGTAGCTGCAGGCTGTATATTGACTGCCTCGAACGCATATTCCCAAACGTTTGGAGTCGAGCTCCATAATACAGCGATGCCAGCTGCCGGCGGAATGGCAGGCGTTAGTATTGCGAAACCACAAGATCTCACGAGTGCAGTCAACGGCAATCCCGCGACAATGACACAGTTTCGCGGAACGCAATTTCACTTTGGCGGTGCCTGGATCGATCCCACATTGCGAATGACGCAAACCAGCAACATACCCGTTGTGGGCCCGTCATTCATTCAACCATTTTCAGATACCTCGTCCGCGCCAGGTACCCCCGCTGGCAATTTTGGTGTAACACAAGACCTTAGCGAACTCGGTTTGCCCGCGACCTTTGGCATGGGCTTTGTAACTACCAGCGGTGGATTTGCGGACTTCAGGCATGTACCGGAGAGTGGCGGTACAAATAGCGGCTCCACCATCTTTAATATGCCAGCTTCCCTAGGGGTTGATTTAACGGATCGTTTATCCGTAGGTGCGATTGCTTCATTCGGAATTGCACTGTTCGACGGGCCATTCATACGTCACAGCGGTATGACACCAGATTACGCTTTACGAGGGACGCTCGGAACGAATTACGTTCTCACTGACACTACCACCATCGGTGGCTACTACCAAACGGAGCAATCATTTACGTTCGACAACGCAGTGCAAATCAATCTGCTTCCGAACGCCAGCTTTGACGTTCAAATGCAACTGCCTCAGAACTTAGGCTTTGGTATCGCCAACACCAGTTTGCTAGATGGCAATCTTTTGATTGGCGCTGATTTGCTTTACAAAATTTGGGACGAAGCAGACCTCTACCAAGGTGTTTACGACAACCAGTGGGTGTGCCAGCTAGGAACTCAGTATACCATCGGTCACTTTCGCTTCAGAAGCGGTTACGCTTGGGCGCAGAATCCTCTAGACACAAGTCCCGATTCAACCTTGGGAGGCATTTTGCAACCGGGTGGGCTTGTAGCAGTCCAATACACAGAGGGATTACTAGCCATTACCAGCCAACATCGATTGACCGGCGGTATTGGAGTCATCGATCTGCTTCCTGGATTGGATGCAGACCTCATGTTTGGAGGGATGTTTAAAGACACCGAACAAGTGGGACCATTTACGCAAACCAGCATCTCTAGTTGGTGGACGAGTTTTGGACTTACATGGCGCTTTGGAAGAGGCTCGTCGACCCCGCTGAATGTATTGAACTCGTGGAAAGGTGAGATCTAGCGCCAGCAGACTTACTTGTCCGTGACGCAACGAAATCCGATATGCGACATGCCCGTATCTGCTCCAGTTCCGCGTCTTGCTGCCGGTCGATAACTCTCACAGTAACTTACATGACATAAGAATGAACCGCCTCGACTAACTCGTTTTGGCACAAGCGGTTCATTTGGATCCCAAAATGTGTCTGGCCCTTTGGGATTGATCGTTACTCCTCGACGATTTACATAAGCGTCGGCTCGATAGAAGTCGGAACACCACTCCCACACGTTCCCCCCCATATTGTATAGACCAAAGCCGTTTGCTGGAAAACTCTTCACAGGGGCCGTTCGTTCCCAACCATCTGCTTTCGTGTTGGTGTTAGGAAATCTCCCTTGCCAGATGTTTGCCTTAAAATCGCTCTCGTCATGTGGCGGCTCATCACCCCAAGGAAAACGCTTTTGTTGCAATCCGCCACGAGCAGCAAATTCCCATTCTGCCTCTGTTGGCAAACGTTTTCCAGCCCACTTAGCATATGCCATTGCATCGTCCCATGATACGTGAACAACGGGATGGTCTTCACGCCCAACCAGATCACTACCAGGCCCCTCGGGATGACGCCAATTGGCACCGGGAGTCCAAACCCACCACTTGGTCATGTCGTTAGAGGTCACCTCCTCTTTGGGTACTACAAAAACCAGAGAGGCTGGTACTAAGCGATCATCACTTGGCTTTTGCGTCCCAGCAGGAAGTTGTTGTTTCAACTCTTCCCAGTCAACGGGTTTTTCCGCGGTGGTTATGTAACCTGTTTCGTCGACGAATTTTTGAAATTGAGTGTTGGAAACTTCCGTCTCATCCATAAAGAAACCGTTCACTGCGACAGCATGCACAGGAAGCTCATTTTTTTGTTTTGTCTCGCCGTTGGCGCCCATTATAAACTCTCCCCCTGGAATCCAAACCATCCCTGGTGGTGGCACGATCCAATTGCTGGACATTGTGCGGAAGATGTACCCCAACAAAAAAGCAACACCAAGCAACCCGACCGCCCAAACCACTCTGGACCAAATCGAGGTCCCAGCTGCAGAATTCGATGAAGGGGATTGCTTCGAATGTCGAGAACGGGATTTTTTGATCATGAAAGTTCTTTGCCCAGCGTCTTGCATTCAGCGTGGAAATAGGGAAATAGCGAGACCTAAATAAGAAAAGCGGGATGGAAAAACCATCCCGCTTTTATGTAATTGGAACACCAACCTAGAATAAGTTAGTTTGGAGTTGTGATCGTCTGCAAACGCTTCATCAATTCAGCAGCCTTAAGCGAATTGTAGTTGATACCAGCTGCACTCAAACTGCTGCCTGCTTGGTTTGGGTACTTGTCGTAGTCTGCAAAAAATGCTTGGATTACACCCTGCACCGGAACAAAAATCCACATATTATCACCATACCATCTGAGGTAACCCATTTCCCCATGTTTCCACATGATTTCATAGGGATCGGCTTTGAGGTTGATGATCAAAGGCCAGTTTGGTGTTACACGAACCCCGGTTGCAATATTGCCTTCGAAAATACCAAAGTGGACTTTCCAATCACGATAGCGCAGCGCGTTTAAATCACCTTGCTGCCCGAAATAGAAATACTCGTTTCGCGGACTGGTCTTTTCTTCCCCCTTGAAGAACGGCAAAAAGTTGTAACCATCCAGCTTGACTCGCCACTCTTTGTTATTGGCTTTATGCCCCTTCATCAGTTTCTCTTTGACTTCAGGCTCACCCGCTGCAGCGAGAAGGGTTGGAAGCCAATCGTTGTGAGCAATCACTTCGTTAATCTTAGTTCCCGGCTCGAAAACACCTGGCCATCGAACCAATAGAGGAACACGGTGCCCACCTTCCCAATTGGTGCCCTTTTCTCCATGAAACGGAGTGATGCCTCCATCTGGCCACGATGCGGTTTCTGCGCCGTTATCAGTCGAGTACAAGACGATCGTGTTGTCAGCAATCCCCAGATCATCCAACTTCTTCAATAATTCTCCAACATGCCCATCATGCTCAACCATGCCGTCTGGATAAAGACCGATACCAGTTTTGCCTTCGCTTTCAGCCTTCAGCCGTGTCCAAACGTGCATTCGCGTAGAATTATGCCACAGAAAAAACGGCTTGTCCGATTTGACGGCTCGGTCGATAAATTCGAGACTAGTCGCCAGCATGTCATCATCAATGGTTTCCATTCGCTTACGATTCAAAGGCCCAGTGTCTACTATCTCTCCTCCAGCCTTTGACTTGATAACACCCCGCGGACCAAACTTCTTTTTGAACTCAGGATCCTTTGGGTAATAGTACGTTTCAGGTTCTTCCTCTGCGTTCAAGTGATAGAGGTTACCGTAGAATTCATCGAAACCGTGAGCAGTTGGCAAGTGCTTATCTCGGTCACCGAGGTGATTCTTGCCAAATTGAGCAGACAAATATCCATGATTCTTGAGAAGATCTGCAATCGTCGGGGCGAAGTCCGGAATTCCATGCTCGCTACCGGGCATCCCAATAGTAAGTAGCCCTGTGCGGAATGGGTGCTGTCCCAAGATAAATGCGGAACGACCGGCGGTACAAGACTGTTCGCCATAAGCGTCAGTGAATAACGCCCCCTCGTTCGCGAGGCGATCTATGTTCGGTGTTTTGTAGCCCATAATTCCGTGGTTGTAGGCAGAGATATTGTGAACCCCAATATCATCTCCCCAGATCACGAGTATGTTCGGCTTTTTCCCCTGCTTACTGGTCTTTGCGGCTACTTGAGCGTTGTGCGATACCAATCTTGCCTTTGCGGAGCCTGTGGGGTTTCCATCGCTGTTACAGCAACCGCCGCTACAGTTATAATGTTCTTTATCAGTTACAGCAGAGAGTAAATACGCAGGGGGACTCGCTTCCAATGAATTGAGAGACAGTTTGGATGCATTCCATCCAAGGGTCCCCCCTACGATCATCAGGGTTAGAGAAAGCCAACCAAATCTTTTATGCATAAAAACTCCAGCAGAAAAAGGTCTTGGGAGAGGGCAGCACCCTCGTTATCAACGAGAAATTACAGATCAAGCTAGACCATGACGACGTGATCCAGATATAGCTTGATAAAAAACCATTTGCAAGTAAAAACAAGAAGGATGGCACAAATCGGTTCGTTAACGCTCATGTGTCACGTGATTGCTGATGCTTTTTGGCACGGAACGCCTGCCCCAGCACCGAATACTTGGAAAGCAGTTCTCTATCGGAAAACAGTGCAGATTGGTGGTGCAGCAGGACTTGGTTATGGATCTTCAAATACCGCCCATAGATTACTGTCTGTGGTCTTTACAGGTTTTAGTCTGCAGTCGACGACAGCAGATTTTGGCCTTTTTTAACTGCAACTAAGCGACGTCGAGCAACGGAGCAAACGTTGCTCAATACCTTTTCACTATGAATGTTGCTAGCAGACTTAAGGCACAATCGGAATCAAACCCAGATCAAATCGCGATAGCTTCTGCCGTTGATCAATACCGGGCAAACAAGAGTCGTCATTACCGAACCATATCCCTGAAAGATTTGGACGCGCGTTCGAGTTCGATCGCTGCAGGACTGCAGGCCATGGGGATTGGACCTGGCAAGCGGATCGGTTTGTTGGTTCGATTCGGAGAAGACTTTATCACTCTCGTGTTTGCGCTGCTTAAAGCTGGGGCCACGATGGTTTTGGTCGATCCGGGGATGGGTAGAAAAAAACTGATCAAATGTTTGGAAGCGACTCAGCCAGACGGTTTTGTTGCGATACCAATGGCTCACGCAATCGTCAAAGTACTATCGAGTCGATTTCCCAAAGCCAAACTCAATGTGATGGTTGGTCCGAGACTACCATTCCTACCCAGCATGACTTTAGCCAAATTGGAGGCCAGCCGTGAGGCGGATTATCGCGATCCAATCCAAGACTGGTTGGCCGAATCGGCCATCATTTTTACAACAGGTAGCACTGGACCTCCTAAAGGTGTTCTCTATTCACACAAAACATTTATCTCGCAAATCGAACTGATATCGAGCCATTACGGAATTGAACGAGGCGGCATTGATTTGAGCTGCTTTCCCCTATTCGGATTATTCAACGCAGTGATGGGGACTACAACGATCCTTCCAGATATGGATCCAACGCGGCCTGCTGATGTGGATCCCCCACGACTTCTCGATGCAATTGATCATTGGCAAATCAATCAATCATTTGGTTCGCCTGCTCTTTGGAATCGGCTGGGTCGATACTGCGAACAGACCGGTCGCAAGGTTCCGTCTCTAACGCGGGTTTTGTCTGCTGGTGCGCCGGTACCTCCCAATGTGATGCAAAGGATGCGAAACGCGATTCACCCAGATGCGATGTTCTTCACCCCATACGGTGCTACCGAAGCTCTTCCCATCGCATCGATCGAATCTCGAACAGTCTTAGGAGAAACCGCCGCTATGACTCGTACAGGTGGGGGAACGTGTGTTGGAAACCGCTTTCCGTCTATTGAATGGCGAGTAATAAAAATTACAGACTCTCCTCTTACCAATATCGACGAGACCGAGACGGTTCCAACCGGGGAAATCGGCGAACTCGTGGTAACTGGGCCGGTCATCTCCGAACGCTATGTAACGCGCACCGACCAAAACGCACTTCATAAACTCAACGACCACGGACGCGTTTGGCATCGCATGGGGGACGTCGGCTACTTGGACTCACAAGATCGTTTCTGGTTCTGTGGCCGTAAATCGCATCGAGTCCAAACCAAACTTGGTACGATCTTCACCGAGCCGATCGAGGGTATCGCTAATACACACCCCAAAATCTATCGCTCAGCGTTGGTCGGAACCGGTAATGCACCGAACCAAACACCTCTTCTAATCCTAGAACCATCATCCAAAGATTCGACTGAGCAGGAGCAACAAATTGTTCAAGAAGTGCAATCGATCCTGACCAACAACGATGTTTCGCAGTCAATCCAAAAAGTTGTCGTCTACCCAACAAAACTCCCAACCGATATCCGCCACAACTCCAAGATTTTCCGCGAACAGCTGACGGAATGGGCGAATCAAAAATCCTTGTGATGTAAACTGAATTCGTTTTGGCCCGCAAATACCCCCTGCTGTTTGCTTTTCCCAGCCGACATACGATGCTTGATTCCCGCATACGCACGCTCATGTTTGTTCCATGCTACCTATGGGTTGCTCCCTGGACTATTCTGGGACTTTTGGTCGGTCTGATTTGTAAGCCCCATGGAGTGGAGTTCGCCAAGCAACGAGGTACTCTAGGAATCTTCGGGCCAGGCGTTGCCAGTCTCCTAAGAAAAGTTCCAATTGCTGGTGGAGCCAAGGCGATGACACTTGGGCACTGCATTCTGGCGGTCGACAGAGAATCCTGGCGTGAAACGTTCTCACACGAGTGGATTCACGTCAAGCAATATCAATGGTTTGGTCCCTTGTTCGTTCCCGCCTACTTTATCGAATCCGCTTGGCAGTGGGTTCGAGGGCGTGACCCTTACCGTGACAATCGATTTGAGAAACAAGCCTACAAATGGGAATAGATCCGTTTGTTTTCTCAGGCATGCGTTTAATCCGCAATCTAGTGCCACAACTTGGGAGATAACCTTGACTGGAGAATCCCCGAAATCCCAACCCGCAGCGTAAGCGAGGGATTTACGATTTACGATTTTAGATTGCCGATTTTAGATTGGATTTCCGTGTCGCCGATCTCACCAAGAGATCGGATTGCGTTCTGTCTTTGTCTTACCAATCTTCAATCATCAGTCGCCAATCTAAAATCTAACGCGTCGGGTTATGATCAATATCATCTCCAAGTTGCGGCACTAGTGAGGCAGCTTTAAGTTCATAAAGTCGCTGACTTGTTGTTTGATCGCAGTCTCGGTCGGCAACCTCTCCATGGAACTAGCACCATAGAAGCCATGGATATTACAGCGATCTAAAACATACTGTGCATCATCTGGCATCGAGATCGGGCCTCCATGACAAAGCACAATTACATCCGACCGAATCGAGCGACCTGCCTCTGCAATCTCTGCAACTCGATTCACGCAATCATCTAATTTGAGTGAGGACTCTGCTCCGATCGCGCCTCCGGTGGTCAATCCCATATGAGCTACCAAAATGTCGGCCCCGGCTTTGGTCATCTCGACGGCTTGGTCGGGGTCAAACACGTAGGGAGTCGTAAGTAAATCGAGTCGGTGAGCCACGGCTACACAATCGACCTCCAACCCATAACCCATGCCAGTTTCTTCCAAGTTAGCACGGAACATTCCATCGATAAGTCCGACGGTTGGAAAATTCTGAATTCCTGAAAACCCAAGCTCGATAAGCTCTTTTAAGAAATGTTCCCTAATCATGAAAGGATCCACCCCACACACACCCGCGATAACCGGTGTGTGGGAAACGATGGTCAAAACCTCCCTCGCCATGTCTTTAACAATCTCATTCGCATTGCCAAACGGAAGTAACCCAGACAATGAACCTCGACCGGCCATTCGATAACGGCCCGAGTTGTAGATAACGATCAAGTCGATGCCGCCAGCTTCTTCGCATTTCGCACTAATGCCAGTCCCAGCTCCTCCTCCGACAATTGGTTCCTTGCGAGAAATCTTGCCTCGCAACCGCTTCAAAATCGAATCTCTCGACTGCCGTGCCATATCGTTACCTTGGTAAGTGAAATCGTAAGTATTTTGCTTCGTACGCGACTAGTTGTCGTTTGTCCCAGCGGATTTTTTCGTTTCAGATTTTCTCATGTCCCAGAGCGACATAAAGTTACTGGTCAACGAGTCTGCGAATTCTGGCGAGTTTATGTGAAAGGGGAGTCGAATCAACTGCCGATCCGCTGTGATATCCAGTTTATTTTGTAGTTCATCAAAAAGTACGCTATCAGCTTGAGGATCATAAAACGATTGTCCATGTTCATCTAGCGAAGAGACACCATGCTCTGGAACCAATATCCTGATCGGCGTTCGAGATTCGTTAAGTTTAGTGGCAATGAATCGAGCAATCTGAAGGTTCTCTTCTCTATTGGTTCGCATCAATGTGACTTGTGCGTTATGACAGTGAAGCAATCGATGCTGATAATGTGAAGGAACGGTTTCTTTCGATCCGAAGTTCACCATGTCGAGAGCTCCCATGCTAATGACCAGCGGGATCTCGGCAGCTAGCAATTTTTCGAAGCGATTAGGTCCGCATGCAAAGACACCACCAGCGATTTCGTCTGCGACCTCGGTTGTTGTGATGTCCAGAACCCCCGCGATCAAACCAGACTCAACTAAAAGCTCCATGGCCCGCCCGCCACTTCCGGTCGCATGAAAAACCAAACAATCAAACCCTCTTTTCTCCAGGGCGAGTCGTACTTGATTAACGCACGTTGTCGTCACGCCAAACATCGTCATGCCAATAGTGGGCTTGTTTTTTTGCTTGGCAACGATGTTTTGAACCATCCCCGACATGGCGTGAGCAGCATTGCTCAAAACAACACGTGAAACCGCATTTATTCCCGCAATGTCCACGACAGAAAACAACATCAGAATATCGCTGCAATCCACATAAGGTGCGACGTTTCCGCTGGCTACCGTGGATACCATTAGTTTTGGTAAACCAATTGGTAATGCCCGCATCGCGGTCGTAATGAGCGATGTCCCACCACTTCCTCCGATACCGATAACACCCGACACTCGACCAGCAGCACACTCAGCGATCAAAAAATGCCGCAAGGCAACAGCCATCTCTGCGATCGCTGCACCTCGGTCCGCTATAAATTCTGGACTAGAATCGGATGAAGTTATTGTGGCGAGCACCTCGTCACGAGTCACATCGGGGACAACCGATGGAGGATTTTTTGTCCCGACGTCGATCATTCGAACTGATACACCCGTACTCCGCAGACAGTCTCTAACAAAGGCGAGTTCCTCACCTTTGGTGTCCATCGTGGCAACCAAGTAAACACACGCAGCCATTCTTATTTCCTTGATGCTTCAAAAAAGATGCCGTTCTACAAGCGATCGCATGCCAGACATCGCTGATAACTTAGCGAAAAAGAATGCGTTCGCTACACCACCCTTTGCTTGTAGTTCGTTAGGTAGGTAAGCTTTCTAATGTAACGTGGTCCAAGTAAGTTATCACGAAACACCGCGTAACCGAGGGCGATTCCTCTTCGGAGTCAATCCACCGTGTATTTTTGTTTCCGTCTCAAATCGAGAGTATTGCAGTCATGAAGAACCAAAATAGCATCCGTTTGCTTTTGGCCACCGTTGGTTTTGCATTGTGCACCATCGTTTTATCCGTTTCGTTTCTCATTGCTCAAGAGAAAGAAAGTCGAATGCTCCGTCACGTCGTGTTGTTCAAATTCAAGGATACTAGCTCTAAAGAAGACGTTCAAAAGGTGGTTGATGCGTTTCGATCGCTCAAGTCATCGATCCCGCAAGTTGCTGATTTCGAATATGGTACAGACAACAGTCCAGAAGGGCTCGCCAACGGGTTCACGCACTGCTTCTTTATCACCTTTAAGAGCGAAGCAGATCGCGATGTTTATCTACCACACCCAAAACACAAAGAGTTCGTGGAGGTTCTAAAGCCACATTTGGACAAAGTCCAAGTGATCGATTACTGGGCATCCAGGTAGCCCATAATTGCGATATGACGTTCTAGATCCGAGAGCAACCAATGCGCAAAGCAATCGCGTTTGTTTTAGCCTTCTTGGCCTTGTTTGTAGGTATGTGGTTGCTAGCTTCTTGGCAAAGAGAACAGTATCGCCGTGCAGAAAAAGAGCGAAGAGATCTTTGGGTCTTTAGTATAAAGGGAAGCTTAGAAAAAGGTGAAAGCCGCGTATCGCTTTACAGTTGTAGCAACACCGATTTTCTGCTCTCCTCGATTCGTGAGATGCCAGAGGTCGAGTCGATATTGTTCCTTGAAACAATAGACCTTTCCGATGTGGGGATAGCCGAACTGCCGACGTTCCCACATCTCAAGCATCTCGTATTCAACGGGGAGAGGGGATTAAACAATTCCAACTTCGAGATCCTCGCTAAATGTAAATCTCTGGAAGTCCTAGGGCTTAAGCGAACCAACGTAACAGATAGTGGGCTTCGAATCGTTTCTCAGATAAGAACCTTGCGTTTTATCGTTTTGTCATCCGAATTCAGTAACGAGGCAGTTGAAAATCTACGAACGTTGCGTCCTGACCTAGAGATCAAGCGGACCGATGCATTTTAATTGACGAGTACCCCTCGAATTTGACTACTGCCGATGAAAGCCTTTTCATGGCTGAACAAATGTCCTGACGTTAACCAAACTTTTTCAAGATCCAATAGCAAGAGGCGATTGATTCCGGTCTAACGACACTGCCGGATTTTTGTCGCGAGTACCATAACAATCTGGCAATCCATACCAATCTAGCATTGCGATGCCCCGCTCAATTCAGCTTGGGGCGAGTTTTATCCGCACAAATCATTACTGAATTCGGCGTACGTCTTCTGCATCTACGATCTCGCCAGTTGCATGACGAGGGCGAGAGCCAAAATCGTCATCGGTATTCTGCCCGGCGAAAGGCCCGGCTGTAAATGAACCGCTCGTAAATGGAGAACCCAAAGGGTCTACACCCATCTGGCCAGCCATCTGCTGCATTCGATCTTTCAGGTTGTTTTGAAAGAGCTCAAACGTGCAGGCAAAAAACATAATCGTAAAGATAAGAACCAAACTGAATTGAAAGGTAATTAGTCCGTAGCCCGCAAAGAGAATGGCCAAGACTTGTCCTAAACGACTAGTCCAAAGAACAGCGGTTCGGCGACTTACGACGAACTGCAATAGAGCTCGAAGAATGCGGCCTCCATCCATCGGATAAACAGGCAACATATTAAATACAGCAAGCATCACATTGACCAAAAACATTTGTGTCGGTGGTGATAACTCCGATATGGAAAAACCTCCTGCATCGGGAAGTTTGATCGGGAAAAAAAGATAGAGCAACACGGCAATTGCGACGTTAACTAATGGTCCGCAAATCGCAATCACAAACTCTGCCTTCGGTCCAGCCGGAATGCTACCCATCCGAGCAAGCCCGCCAATTGGCAATAACGTGATGTCTTGAGTCGGCACACGGAACCAGCGTCCAGAAAAAGCGTGGCCTAGTTCATGCAGGAAGACGCAGCCAAAAACGGCGAAAAGAAATCCAACGCTGCTTATGGCGTTCCGAAAGCCATCCCCTAACCCAGAAATCAAAACGTAAAGCGTCAGCCACCAGAATGACCAGTGAATGTAGATTCGAATTCCAGATATGTTGCCAAGGTAAAGTGTTTTGAACATTGCAGAATTCTAGGTGGACTGTCCTTGGGAGTCCATCAGCATTCCAGCCATGGACATCCAACATTCTTTAAGACGACAACAAAATGCCACCCTGAGAATGGCCATTCCCGGAAATCAAGGGGCTTGTTTCTCTAGTCGAACTTGGATGTTAAGCGAACGTGAAACGGGCACTCTGGCCCGTTTAATTACGCCTAAGTCGGTCAAGATTGACCACCTATCATTAAAGCCACAAGCCCCAAGGCCGGTGGACATAGATCCTGGTCGACCACCGCTTGTTGCATGTGCAATGCCAATTCGAGCCAGATTTTCCCGCCGGACAGGGCATGTCAGATTACGGAATCCCACCAAATATCCTGGGGGACTCGTCCATAGCGTGCTTCCAGGACACCCAAGTTCAGAAATAACTCAATAAGGCGGCCTAGCTTATAGATTGTTACAAGACCGGCTGAAGCTCAAGGTTTTGTTTACCGATACGATCGTCAATGTCGCTGCAGGTGTCAATGTCCCATTTGCAAGCATTTGCCAGCTGCATCACAGGACATTTGGATAGATGGAAAGGCTTGCGAATTGGTATCGCTGTTTGTAAGTAATCCCATGATCTCTCTGCTAGCAAACCTAGTCCTTCTCCATATGAGGAGTTGGTTTCGGTCTTGTTCGGGGTATCTAATCCTATTGGTCGGGTGGTTCGCAGCGCAATCGACATTGTGTGTGGCACAGGATCGAGGATACGTACCATTTTCCCATGTAACTTCATCCGAATTTGAGGCTAGCTTTGCTTCCGGCATGGAGTCCGAAGCGTCCCCTAACATTTTACCAATCAAAGCATCCGCGGAATCGATTCCCGTCTCCCCAGACTCGGAAATCGAGGCCTTAAAGAAAAGGCTGGAAGCGTTGGAGAAAAAAGGCAAAGGACCTGACGCTGGCGCCAAAGCAGATGCAGGAACCAAATCAGATAAGAAATGGACTGTGAAATTGGGTGGCCACATCCAAATGGATTACGTCACATGGGCCAATGCTGATGATGCGATCCCTGAAACAGAAAACTATTTTAATTTTCGAAGATTGCGGCTAGTGGCTGATGGAACAGGATACGATCAATTTGACTTTCGTCTGCAAATGACACTTGAACCTGGTCAGGCAGCATCGGGGGTACTTTTTACCAGCCCTGATGTTAAAGATGCCTACGTTTCCATGAACGACATACCTGGAATAGGTCGATTTCGAATAGGCAACTTCTTTGTTCCTTTCAGTTTGGAACAGGTCACGAACGACACGAATAACATTTTTGTCGAACGATCTATTCCCTCACAAGGAATTTTTGCGGCGGATCGTGAAGTAGGTATGGCAACCTACAATCACGCTATGGACGAACGGGTTACATGGACAACCGGTATCTTTTTTGATGAGATAAGCGACACCGTCAAAACGCGATTTAATGACAATCAAGGATACCGTCTCAGTGGCCGGCTTACTTGGTTACCAGTGTTCGGAAAAGTCTGCGACCGTGACGCACTACTACACACCGGTGTCGGAATCTTACATACAGGTGACTTCGACGACCAAGTACGATTTCGAGCAAGACCCCAAGTGCAAAGAGGTCCGTTCTTACTCGATACTGGCGTCCTCAATTCAGACTCCTATACGACCGGGAATTTTGAACTCGCGGCTGGCTGGGGGCCATTGACCTCGCAGACGGAATTGTTTGTTTCACAGGTGAACCTCAATACCGGCAGAACCATTCATGTAGGAGGAGCCTACACTCACCTTAGCTACTTCTTAACCGGAGAACATCGAATCTTTGAGCCTTTTGGCCAACATGGTCCACAATTCACGCGAAACGTACCCGCTCGAAACTTTTCGACGAAACAAGGATCCGAGGGATGGGGAGCTGTCGAGCTTAAGGCTCGCTGGTCCATGCTGGATCTGACCGAAGCAACCGCAGGACAGTACAACGATTTTACTGCTGGTTTCAACTGGTATTGGTCGGACCGAACGCGAATCATGTTCGATTGGATTCATCCATTCACAAGCAGCCAAACCTCTTTCGGCGAGACAGAGGCCGATTTGCTAGCTATGCGATTCGACGTTAACTGGTAATCTATTACCCGTCGATGCACCCAAGTAAAGGTTCATCCATGGCTCGGAGGTCACTTGCGGGAACGCCACCGGGGTGATCACACTTTACGAGCATGATTGCATCGCGAGCGATCTCCAAATGTTTTAGTTTAGATTCTTCATAAAAGGCTTTTGCCACGTCGGGTAGCTTGGGTTGACCATGGAGTGGTTTGTCGGAAACGCAGAGCAACGTCGCAGATGGAATGCGATAGCGGAATCCATTGGCAGCTACCGTAGCGGATTCCATATCCACACCGATGCTGCGACTCGCTTTTAAGTCTCGTAACTTGCGACTTAACGTCAGTTCCCAGTTGCGGTCGTCGGTGGTGTAAACAACACCGAACCGATATGGCAGTTTCCGATCATCTAAGATCTTGGCTAGGTAACGATTAAGGATAAAGCTAGGGACTAATGGTACAGATCGTGGTAATGCGTCATCTAGGACGTGATCGTCCCGCATGTAACCGGAAGCCAAGACAAAGTCCCCGACCTCTTGGTGATTTCTGACTCCGGCACAGTGGCCGACCATTATCATGGCATCGGGCCGCAAAACAGCTAGGTGATCGGTAAAGGTCTTGGCATTGGACGGCCCTACACCAATGTTGACAATCGAGAGACCTTGATTGTGCGAAGTTCTTTGATGATACGCAGGCATTTGAACGCCTGGTCGATTTGGTTTGCAGCAATCCGGGTAAAGTTGATTGAAGGCGTCCATGTGCATCTGATAGTTTGTAAGCAGCACATAACGCTGAAATTCCTCCGCCCGCGTACCCGTGTAGTGCTCCAATCTCTGGAGAGATAGCTCAACTCGTTCTGGGCCGAACAGGAAGACCTTCTTTCGAGTGTGATCGAAGTCTGTTTCATCGATCCACTCGAGTAGCTGAGGATTTCCTAGATCGACCCGTTCACGATCGGGTGAAATCTCAACCTGGGCACCACAGCCTGCCAATCGTTGCAATTCGCGTTTAAGATACCAACGATAAGCGGCCGGTCTCGCAACTTTGCCAGAGATGATGGGGTTATGTTTTGACCAAGTTCGCGTGACGATGATTTTGGAGTAACGACCGTTGGCGTAGTTCTTTTCCATCTCATCGCAAGCTTCTTCGATGAGGGATTCGATGTTTTTTGTCGTTCCTGCTTGGATCTTCATAAAGGCTGCGGCTACAGATCGTACAGTTCAGGGTCCACATTCGGTGCTTCTAGCAACCGTTTCCAGCGGCGTTTCTTTGAGTCCGGAGAAAACGGATCGCCGTCACCATCCAATGCGTCACCCATTTGTTCGTCGATGCGATCAGGATCCTCTCCGGATTCCATACGACGAATGGCTTCTTGCATGGCTTCATTGGGTTGCATGCCCGTAACATCAAACATTTTCTTCATCATCATGGCCATCTGACGAGGATCCTCACTTCCGGAATCATCAGATTCGAGGTGAGGCGCCATCTCAGCCATAAGCTGCTCCATCTTTGATTCGTCAACATTCTCGAAAGGATCTGGACTGGAATCCGATTCCTTGAGCCCCTTTGAGATCGCAAATCGTGAGATTTTCTTCTCAAGCTTTTTGCGTTTGCACTTTGGGCAGCCGGGAACTTTGGTGTTTTGCACCGACCGCGCCAGGAAACTAAAAACCGTGTGACAATTAGGACAATAAAATTCGTAAATTGGCATACGACTGAATTCAAAGAGAAGAAAGATCGTTACTGAGCAGAGGTTTCATCGGACGAAGGACGTTTTACTTTGAAGAAGATTAAGAATATCCCTAACCCGACGAATAGTACAATGCTCGGCAACATCCAGAAACCCTTCCAATCGATTACTGCCGCACTTCCCTCCCCGGTACTGTACATGCCTGTTAACACTCCGCACGCAAGCGTTCCGAGCCATGTTCCCAATCCGTAAACCAAAACGCCCAAGAGGGACTGAGCGCTTGCTCGCAGATCTTTTGGAGCCGTGTTGTCAACGTGGATAAAGCCTGCCGCAAAGAAGAAGTCGAAACAAAAACCGTGCAAAGCGACCCCAAGAATGACTAGCCACATGGAATACCCCTCCTCTCCCCCAAAGGCGAATAGCAGGTAACGAAGTGCCCAACAAAAGAGACCAACCGACATAACGAGCTTGATGCCGTACTTCTTCAGAAAGAAGGGGAGTAATACCAACAAGAGTAATTCCACAATTTGCCCAATTGCCAATGTCGAACCGACTTTCTCAATTCCCGCACCTTCCCCGACAAACTTACCAGCGGAGTTAAAGTACATCCCCATGGCGATCGAAGCGAGAAAGGTGATCACGAAGAAAACAGCAAACGAGAAATCTTTGAGCATCGCGAGAGCTCGCAAGAAGTCGAAGGGGCCCGAAGACTGTCCCGCCGGCGGCGTTTTGGGGAGTGCAACCAAACAATAGATTCCCAAGATAAGTGAAATCACTGATGCTTGATAAAGAGGCCCCGCTGTAGCGATCGTATTCGCAATCTCTTTGCCTGCAGCGTTTGTTGTACTTCCCGAAAAAAGCTGATCGATGAGGAAGCCTGCGCAGATCCAACCGATGGTGCCTAAGACTCGAAGACCAGGGAAGTCTCGTTCACCGTCTGGAACATTCCGAAATGTGAGCGAGTTGATTACCGAGAGCGTTGGGTTAAAGATCAGAGAATAACAAAAGGAAATCGCAAACAGAAGCCAGTATTGATCTGGCGAGGTAATCTGCGTCATAGCGAATAGAAGGCCTGCTCCCAAGATGTGACATATCCCCATTAGCTTTTCGCTGTTCATCCAACGGTCGGCGATATAACCAACGAAAAGTGTGGAAATGATTGCCCCGACATACATGTTCGCCATGATTGAAGTGGCTTGATTTGCCGTGAACCCTTTGTTCTCCAAAAATGGAAAGTAAACGATGACCCATGAGCCCCAGATCGCAAATTGCAGGAACATCATCAAAGACAGAACCACTCGCAAATGCATCGACAATGGAGGGGCAGAGGAGTTGCTGCGAGATAAGCCCATACGAAGTAACTTTCAAAGAGAGAATATTGGGGGTTGGAAACGGATCGCGAGACAAATGGACTCAAGATCGGGCGGCATTACTTTGAGCATGCGTCACTCCGTAGTTGGCTAGTGTGACAAATTCCAACGTGTCCTGCAAGCAGGGACTGTTGAGCTTGTAACCTATGGTTTCCCTCGGGCACGAAAATACCGTACAATCTGGCCGCAAATCGCCTCATTCATTGAAAATATATTCAGACAACACCGCGGAGTGATGGTATGGGACAATCGACGATTCGTAGACACTTAACCTCGCTTGGAATAGGGGTCTCGATTGGAATAGGATTTGTGACGTCTTTGGGTACTATTCTTGCGAACGACAGCTGGCCTCAGTGGCGTGGACCGAACCGGGATGGTTTCGCTGCACCGCAAAGTTTGCTCTCCAATTGGCCCGACGAGGGGCCGAAGGTCGCTTGGGCTTACGAGGATGCGGGGGCTGGCTATTCCTCCGTTTCCGTTGAAAACGGAAAGGTCTTCACACTCGGAAAACTCGATGGAAAAGCGACCGCCATCTGCCTCGATAGCAATACCGGCAACAAACTCTGGCAAACTCCCTTCGGCGACGGCAAGGCGACCTACAACACTGGCTGGGGAGATGGACCTCGCGGCACCCCTACTATCGATGGTGACTTTGTCTATTGCGTCTCCGACATGGGAACGGTCGCGTGCCTCAACAAGACAACCGGAGAATTGGTCTGGGCACGGGAGTTTGTAAAGGAATTCGGCGGAGGAGTCCCTGTTTGGGGATACAGCGAATCACCACTGATTGATGGCGATCGCGTCGTCGTCACTCCAGGCAACAAGTCATTCTTGGTTGGCCTCAACAAAAAAACCGGCGAGACAATCTGGCAATCTAAACCAAATTACGAAGCCCAGTATGTGTCGGTCATCAAAGCGGAATTCGATGGAATTCCGGTCTACCTCTCTGCTTCGAAACCAGGTTTGGTCGGCATCCATGCAGAAACTGGAGAAGAGCTATTCCTTCAACCAAAAACAGGAAACAACGTGGCTGTTATTCCTACGCCTGTGGTTTCTGGAAACATTATCTATCACTCCTCGGGATACGGAGCGGGGTGCACCGCACTAGAAGTGAGTGTGTCTGAAGGCAAGCTCTCGGTTAAAGAACTCTACCACAACAACAAGGGTAGTATGGAAAATCACCACGGAGGCTACGTCCTCCACGAAGGCACCATTTTCGGTTTCTCGCGATCTAATCGAGGTTGTTGGATGGCCCAAGACTTGAAGAGTGGTGAAGTTCTATGGTTTGAAAAAGTCGGCAAGGGGGCTTCGGGTTCAATCGGCTTTGCAGATGGACATCTGTATTGTTATGACGATGCGGAAGGCATCTGCTATTTGGCCAAACCATCCAAGTCGGGTTGGGAATCGGTCGGGCAAGTCAAGCTTCCCAAAACAGCCACTATTGATCGCGGACGCGGCGCGATTTGGGCTCACCCTGTGATTGCGGAGAAAAAACTTTTCATTCGCGATCAAGATAAACTCTTCGCGTTCGACATCAGCAAATAGCTCGTCGCACTGGAAAGTTCTGATACGGCGTACGGCGGATGATAGGTCCGTCGTAGGTTTTGGAATCCAAACAAATCCGTTTGGTAAATGACAGATGCTCCAATCAACAGAATCTTGGAAGATGTTTCAACCGAATCGACCAGTGATGTAGTCTTCTGTTTCTCGCAATCTCGGCCTAGTAAAAATTGTGGAGGTCGATCCGTACTCAAGCAAGTGTCCCAGATAGAGGAAAGCCGTATAGTCACTTATTCTCGACGCCTGTTGCATGTTGTGGGTCACAATAAGGATTGAGTACTCCCCTTTTAGCCTTTCGATCAGATCCTCTACCTTGCCCGTTGCAATAGGATCCAAGGCGGAACAAGGCTCATCGAGAAGGAGAATTTCAGGAGACGATACGATAGCTCTGGCAATACAAAGGCGTTGCTGCTGTCCTCCAGATAGCTTCAAACCATTTTCTGAAAGACGATCTTTAACCTCATCCCAAAGTGCCGCTTCACGTAACGCACGCTCACAAGCTTCCATGAGACGCCCCTTATGGCTTTCGCCATCAATCCGCAACGGGTAGACCACATTTTCAAATATAGACATCGGGAATGGGTTTGGTTTTTGGAAGACCATGCCCATTCTTTTCCGTAACTCTATGACATTGATACCAGCGGTGTAGATCGACTCACCCCGCAACTTCATTTCTCCTTCGACATCGACCGACTCGACCAAGTCGTTCATACGGTTAACGCTACGAAGCAATGTAGACTTGCCGCATCCGCTCGGTCCAATCAACGCTGTGACCTTTCCTGATGGGATGCCCATGGAAATCTGATGGAGAACCTGTTTGCTGCCGTACCACAGTGAAAAATTGTCGATAGACAAAACGAACTCATTATCGAGAAGGCCCTCGTGAATTTCCGGGGGTACCATTCGCCCTGAAGAAATGAGTTTTACGCGATCCATGGATTCAAGCAGTGTTTCTAAAATTGTTGGGTTTTCATTTGACTATTAATTCTGCTCCTCAACCAAATCGCGCTCGAGTTTAAAACGAAAACAATTAGGATGAGAAGCACAATCGTCGCATAAACCATTGGTCGGGCTGAGTTGATATCCGGGTTTTGTAATCCTAGCGAGTAAATATGGTATCCGAGATGCATAAAGGATCGAGAACCGTGCAAGTAAGGATACTCGGTATCCAACGGTAAGTCACTGGCCAGTGGAATCACACCTACCAGCATGAGCGGAGCGACTTCCCCTGCGCCTCGAGCTACAGAGAGAATCATCCCAGTTATTATTCCTGGTCTAGCATAGGGAAGAACTAGGCGTCTAATCGTTTGCCATTTTGTGGCTCCACATGCGTAAGACCCCTCCTTGAGAGAAGCTGGTACTGAAGAAAGCGCTTCTTCCGTGGTCACGATTACAATGGGGAGAGTTAGTAAGGCCATCGTGAAAGATGCCCAAAGTAAACAACCCTTGCCAAACGTGGGATTGGGTAACTCGTCATTGTAAAACCCCTCAAAGAACGGAACCTGGGCAACAACCAGGAAGCTTCCCACCAAGGCGATGATAAGCAGCATTAGGGAAAAGAATCTATTGGCAGCAATAAAGCTCGGTCGGAGAAATTTGGACTGTGGCTTTAGCGTCCGATATGCAAGCCAGAGAATTGAGGCGACTGTAACAGTACTTAAAACAGACCATGAAACGATTGGCAAGGGTTCTAAGCCAACTTTGCGTGGACCACCGTCAATAAAGCCACCGATCAAATAACTGAAAAACGCAAGTCCAAAGACGCCGTACACTATGCTGGGAACTCCCGCTAGATTATTCACGGTCACGCGAACTACACTGAGCATTATGCTATGTTGTGCATACTCTCGCATGTAGATCGCTGCCATAACTCCGAATGGCATTACCATAATCGACATGATAATGGTCATTACAATCGTTCCCCAAATTGCGGGGAAAACACCACCTCCTAGTCCATTTCGACTTGGTGAAGCTAAAAGAAACTCTAACCAGCGATCTATGTACAACCCGAGTTTGCCGAACCATCCGAGTTGGTTAGGGAAGTAGTATCGCACCACTTCGGAGCACAGGACTTGTTTATTCGCAAGAGAAAACGCACCCGCTTGGATCGCTGAAGTTGCGACCCATCGGTATTGAAGCGACTGATCGACTCTAGTTGAATGAATGCCACTATGTTCTACCACTTCATTTGCTTGTAGGGGCGTAACGGCCGAATTCGAAACGTAGTCTAGCAGGGCTAATTCAATTTCAAACGCCTTGCGAATGAGATCGAGTTCTGCGAGTTCCGTGTTGACACGCAATTGCTCAGCGTATGCAGATCTAGCCGTTTGTGCGATTTCCAACAATAGCTTCTTTACTTCATCGGTATCATCAATTGAATCAATCGAATTTGATAACCGATTCTGCTCAATGTAATGACTCAGCTCTTCTCGAAGCTTTTGCTGCTGTGTTTTGAGTATCGATTTAAGTCGATCTAACGATTCATCTATTCCAAGTAAGATTGCATCTTCGCTCTGATATTGATCTTTCCAAAAACTGGCTGAAGCTTCTAAATCGTAGGTTGCTTGCTCTGCCGCACCGAGCTCAAACGCAACGCGAAAAATCTCATCAATTACCTTAAGGTACGCTTGCGATCTTGAGCCCGCACGTTTGATGTCTTGCTTACGGCTCAAGGCTAAATCCTTATCGATATGGCTAAGTTCTAATTGTTTTCGTTGAATTGAAGCCCTGTTGCGTGCAACAATTTGTTCGAAATTGGCGAGTGCCTCATTCCATTGTTCGATAGGGATTTCAATAGGTTCGTTCGCCTTTGCGACCAGGGATTTGATCGCAGAGGGGAGTCGCTCCTCGAACGCATTTCTCTGAATTGGGTCAACCAGATTTCTCGATATGGCAAACTCTAGTTCGGTTAGAAAAACCCGAGCCACAGCTACTTTTGTCTGCAGTGAGTGTTGCAATTGTGTTACTTTGGTTATCAAACCATATACCGGTTCAGCGTCGCGGAGTTCCAAAACGACAATGTCTTCGGGATAGATATGAGCATTCTGAACCAAGGAATCTATTGGAATGGTGGAAATGGACTGACTGCTAGTTCTGTGATAGCCCGATTTCAATAACAAGCTTTTTGGACTCGTGGTTTTGCCGTCTTCGAGATATCCATGAATCTCACCCGCCAGAATCGCACCATCAGTTTTTTCCATTACAGCAATGCGGCGAGGCCAGTGAGCCTGCAAACTGTGATACGAGATATGAACAATAAACAGGAACAGCAAAGTACACGATATAGCAAACATGCCTCCTGATAGCCAAATCATGGCATCGGAAGAATTCGATGGGTTCTTCTTCGATTTGGGGGTGGTCATAGTTGGCTCGCATTGCGTTTGAACTTGAGCCGAACAAATTCCGCGACCGAATTGACAACGACAGTCATGAAGAACAGGACTAACGAAACAAAAAACAACGAATGATAGTGTGTGCTACCACCTGCAGCTTCAGGCAGTTCCACTGCAAGAGTTGCTGACAGTGTTCGAAATCCACTAAAGGGATTGAGTTCCATAATCGGGCTGTTTCCCGAAACCATAAGAACAACCATCGTTTCACCGATTGCACGCCCGAGCCCGAGCATTACCGCGCTAAAGAGCCCGCTAATCGCCGTAGGGATGACAACGCGCATTGTGGTTTGCCAGACAGTTGCTCCACAGCTCATCGATGCCGCACGCAAATGTTGCGGTACGGCTTGCAAGGCATCTTCCGACAGTGTGAAAATCAGCGGGACGATGGCAAATCCTAACACCACACCGACGAGTAGTGCATTTCGTTCTTGGTAGGAATCTAGTAGGGTTCCTCTCGCATCCCAACCTAAAACGCTTAACGTTATCGAAAGCGAAAAGGCTAATGCGACAGAGGCGAATAACAGACTCGTATGAATCGTGAGTGCCCGAGTTGCCGTTTCCTTTCGAAAAAGTTCGTATCTCTCGGATAGCTTTCGCTCAACCTGAAAGTGACTTGATGCCCAAAAAGTGGCCACGCCACATGGGAGTAAGCAGATGCATAGCCAACCCGGAAATACACTTCCAAACTCTCCGTTTAACCAGAGTGTAAGTGGACCGCCAAAGAGAATTGACTCGATCTTTGATGCGTAGATATTCGAACAACCTAGTGAGACACACAAAACCAAAATCAATATCAAAGCCCGATGTCGATTGGCGAACATCGCGAGGGAGCTTGGCAGCGTTGCTAGAAACGCAGGCACGCTAACAAAAAGTAAGATCGTGAGATAGACGAAAAAGAGTACGCCAAACAACTGATCTTTAAGCAAAGGTGCTAGCGCGACCGCTCCGACAAAGCCTAGTGCGACGCTTGGAACGCTCGCCATCAATTCCATGATCGGTTTGATGCGAGCTCGATTCGATGGGTGCAAATACTCACTCGAAAATATCGCAGAAACCAGCCCAAGAGGAATCGCAATCACCAGGGTGTAGAAAGTAGCTTTGATGGTTCCAAATAGGAGGGGAACTATGCTTAACTTAATTTCACCTTGGATTGTTCCCGAGCTGCTTTGCCACAAGTGCTTAGGAATGTCATAGCCTTCAAACCAGTTTGCTGTAAGAAAGCTCCTCCAACCTGCCTCAGGGAACCGAAGATTTAGTTTTGAGATTTTTACAGAGCTAGAGTGCATCGAAGCAATGTACCGAGAGCCTGCGGAAAAGAAGATCTTGCTTCCTGGTTCGACTGACCATTCACACAGTTTTCGATTTGTCGGGACATAGATTAATGAAGCGACTCCGTCATCTGCTAGTGCAGATACAACGCGAGAATTTGTCGCTGAAGCTAAGTTACTGATTCCGTTCGAATGTAAAGATATTCGATGAATAGAAACCAAGTCTGATTTTTCGGAACCAAAGTGTGGGGCTATTCCCTCTAAGTCTCCCGACGCAGAGCTGATTAGGAACGTATTGCGACCCAAAATGGGAACCGTTTCCAAGATCGAACTTTCACTGCCAGCAATGGTCCAATGTGACGCGAGAAGTTTCATGTCTTGTTCGGAAGTCAATCGCCATAATTGTGCAAGACCGTCAGGACTGATAGTCGTAACATTTTCCCCTTGGGCATTTAGCATCGCATCTTTGATGGAGGGGGAGTTTATCTCGGTGCGCCAGGTTTTAATCTCTTCCTTGGTTGAAAGGCTTATTCCCTGTCTGCGTCGGAGGTGATGCTGCACCACGATCTCACGCCCATCAGTTGCCAGCCATCTCCAACTTTTGACTTTCTCCAGTCCATAAATTGCATCGGGCGTTAACCAGTCGACGCACCGAACTGAAGTGTTCAATGCAGGAATAGGATCGTGAAATTCGACTGACTCAATTTTCTGGACACGCACTAAGCCATTGGGAAGCTCAGTGAACACAGATTGGTCAATACTGTCACTTTGAATAGAAATACGTTCGTTGACGTTGTCCACTGGCACATCGAGATACTCGACATTCCATTGGATCGTTATCGGGCGAACGTAACCGTTGGAGTAGCCCACCAGCAAGCTTGCGTCGTCATCGGCAACTGAGTATGCCGTTATCTTTCGATCAGACGAGCTTTCTTGATCGGTCATGTCATCAGGCGGAGAAAAAGATTGCAGACGCTGACCCGTCAAAGTGGCGTATGTTTCAATCGTCCCAGACGGAAAAAGGAGCCAGGCAATGTCACCGTATTCATCCATTCCAGCACAAACTGGCGTCGTCGCTGGTTGGTCCGTAGGCTGCACCGTATTTTCCGTCGGTGAGCTTGCTTCGGTATGGATCCTAAATTCGGAAAGTGGTTTCACCTCCGAAGTAGCCAGTAAGGGGAGAAGTTGACTGATCATCACGACGACGATTAGGAAAGCAACTAAAATGGTGCCTACTCCACCTGATGTGATGATGGCGCGGGCGATGGAGTCAAACCAAAGTTGTTTTCGAACGGGCCTTTTGATGACGGCCGTATGAGAAGATGGTTGATTCGAATTAGTCACTTGTGTTTAATACCAATGGCTTTACAAAGCGAATTTGCCCAGAATCAACGACGCACATTACTAGGAAAAGACAAACGGCAAATCTGTTACTTGCTAGGAGCGATACCTACCTCTTTCAAGGCTTCTTCGGCGACCACAGCATTGATCGGCAAGTATCCGTCTAGTAAGACCAATTCTTGCCCGTCATGGCTGTAGACGAACTTTAAAAACTCGCGTCGGGTAGGGTCGAGTCGCGAATTAGGTTTGTAGTTTATAGCTAGAAACAAATACCGAGCCAGAGGATAGGTTCCGTCCAAAGCATTGTCTTCGTTGGGGCCAATACCGGAAGTCCCGTTTCGTTCAGAAATCATTAAGGGCTTTACCAGATCTGTGTTTCCTCCCATGCCGCTGTAGCCCATCGCAAATCGGTTGCCAGCGATCGCGGATATAACAGCGCTGCTCGAAGGTTGTTCTAGAACCTTGGGCAAAAAATCCCCTTCATTAAGGACCCGATCTTTAAAAAATCCATAGGTTCCAGATGCTGCATTTCGGCCATAGAGCACTATCGGTTCTTTGGCCCATTCGGCGGATAAGCCTAAATCGCCCCACGTCGTAATTGCAGAATGGCCGCGACGTTTTGTGCTTGAGAAAACCGCGTCGATTTGTTCCAGCGAAATGGATTCTAGTGGGCAGTCTCTGTGAACCAAAACGCCGACCAAATCGATTCCGACTGGCAATAACGTCGGCTTATAGCCGAACCGATTTTCGAATTCTTCGATTTCCGACAACTTGAGGGGGCGGCTCATTGGACCGAAACTTGATGATCCCTCAATAAGTGCTGGCATCGCTTTCGAGGACCCTTGCCCTTCGATTTCGGTACGAACCCCTCTGTAATAGGATTTGAATCTTTCACACCAAGAATGCATCAAGCTGATCATCGTGTCTGAACCGACGGAGCGAACGAGCCCTGTAGGCCCATGAGAAACTTGGTAGGGGGGCAATTTCGAATCGAGCTTAGCTCTAACCGCCGCCGCCGAGTTCGAATCGTTGCCAGCAGGCGCGGCTCTCTTGGTTAAACCGGGTGTGCCAGAAGGCGAAGCAGTCTGACCGCCGACCTGAGTGCCGCTCTGGCTTAGAAAGAGACCGATTAATAGGATTGCAAAAAGAGCGTTTAGGCGAAATCTAGAGCCAAACAACCTGGAACTCCCTCGGCAACAAGCATTGAATTCGAATGACAAAGGATATTACACACTTGCAGAGGCTTCGCATAGCTTTACGAGCTTGATCGAGGTATAATCGAGGGAGAATTTGGTGCAGGTGACCGACCCTCACCGGATATCGGGCGAAAGTCCATCCCTCCCTTCCCACCTAACAAGCGAATTGCGATGACGGCCCTTCGTAACGGCGTACTGCTCTTCTTATTCTTGATCGCTGGAAATGTTTTGGCGATTACTAACGTGCTTTCGGCCTCTACGTTTCATGGGGGTTTTTCCCCGGAGGAACTAAGTAGTGCTCAACAGGAAGAGCCGATTGACTTCGCGAGAGAGATTAGACCAATCCTTGCAAAGCATTGCTATTCTTGCCACGGCGTCGACACCAAAGAGGCTGGTTTGGCTTTGCATGAGTTTGATTTAGCGACCAAAGAAACCGAAAGTGGAATTAGGGCTGTTGTCCCCGGTAAGCCCGACGAGAGTGAAATGATCTCCAGGATTATCAGCAATGATCCTTCGGTTAGGATGCCCCCTGAGGGTGAGGGGCTTTCTCCTACGCAGGTCGATAAAATTCGGCGTTGGATTGCTTCGGGAGGCGAGTATTCAGCTCACTGGGCTTTTCTTCCTATGTCTGATCCAGCAGTTCCTGCTACGCCTGGCGTGATCGCGACGGGAAATCCAATAGACGCATTTGTTGACGAAAAGCTGAAGAAGAGAGGCATGTCGCGATCTACTGTTGCGGAGCCAAGAGAATTGCTTCGCCGCTTGTATTTTGATTTGGTTGGCGTCCCACCCGATCAAGCCACGTCGGATCGTTTTGCATCGAATCCCTCTATGGAAGAGTACGAGCGAATTGTTGAGCAGCTTTTGTCAGACACGCGATTTGGCGAAAGAATGGCACGTGGATGGCTGGACGTCGTCCGTTATGCAGAGACAAATAGCTTTGAACGCGATGGAGAAAAACCCAATGCGTACAAATACAGGGACTACGTGATTGATGCATTCAACAATGACAAACCCTATGATCAATTTTTGCGAGAACAAATTGCTGGTGATGAGCTCCCAGCACCAAATGCGGAAACGTTGACAGCAACTGGCATTTATCGTTTAGGCATTTGGGATGATGAGCCCGCTGACCCTGCTTTGGCCCGAATGGATGAGTTTGATGATTTAGTAACAACCATCGGGCAGGGGGTTCTGGGCCTTACGATGAATTGCGCTCGCTGCCATGACCACAAGATCGATCCGATACCACAAAAAGACTACTACCAACTAGTCGCATTTCTTAGGGATGTCACTCCCTATGGTGCTCGCGGTGACCAAAAAATGAATTCGCAAATTTTGATTTCAACCCCAGAACAAATTGCGAAATCTAAATCATTGCGGTCAGCCATCAAGACGGCAGAACGTAAGATGCGAGATCTAGAAAACACTGGTATCAGTAAAATGTCCGAGGAGGATCGCGTGGCCGCCGACAGCCCGGATCGTAACAAGGTCATCGATGCCAAGCTCGAGAGTCATCTCACGTCTCAGGAATGGTCCGAATATCAGAAATTAAAGTCCGAGCTGGATTCTGTCCGCAAAGAACTGGATGCGATGCCTGTTGATGCGAGACTCGGATTGGCCAAATGCGAAGTGAACCCACCCAAAACTCATGTGCTACTACGAGGTTCTCCCGAAGCGTTAGGAGAAGAGGTTCAACCCGCTTTTCCCACCATTTTTGGTGAAGCAGCTCCAGCCATCCCCGATCCGCAACCAGATCAGAAGTCCGCGGGTCGGCGACTGGTTCTTGCGAATTGGCTAACCAATCCGGAAAACCGCCTCGTTGGCCGTGTAATCGTCAATAGACTTTGGCAACATCATTTCGGACGTGGGATCGTCCGCTCCGCGAATAACTTCGGTCAGATGGGTGACGTTCCAACGCACCCCGAGTTGTTAGACTTTTTGGCACGAGAGCTTGTTCGACAGAATTGGAGTTTAAAGGCGATCCATCGATTGATGGTGACTAGCGAAACCTATCGACAAGGCTCACGGGGCACGCCGGAGTCTATCGCGGCAGATCCAGAAAACAACTACTTTAGCCGTTTCAATTCTCGCCGTTTGAGTGCAGAGGAAATTCGCGATACGGTTTTGGCTGTCACAGGTCGCATCAACTATAGCATGCATGGTCCAAGCATCTTTCCAGATGTTTCTGACGATGTAAAAGCCGGACAAAGCGTGCCTGGATCCGGATGGAGGAAATCGACCGAAGAAGAGCAATCGCGTCGCAGTATCTATATCCATATCAAACGATCACTCGTCCCCCCAGAGTTATCGGTGTTCGATTATCCCGAGACAGACGTTACATGCGAAGCCAGGTTTTTAACGACCCAAGCAGCCCAGGCTCTAAACATGCTTAACGGTCAATTTCTCCAGAAACACGCAACTCATCTCGCTCGATTCGCACTCGAATCAGTAGGAGATTCACTGGATAAACAGCTTCGCTTTACAATCCAGAATTTGTATTCCCGACCAGCGACAGACGAAGAGATTCAGCGGGCTCGGAAGCGGATTGAGTTGTTAAAGAGCAAGTTTTCGTTAACCGAGCGACAAGCATTTCGCGAGTACTGCGTGGTGTTGTTCAATTCGAATGAGTTCGTATATCTAGATTGATGAAGGAAAATCGAAGTATGACAACTAGAAATTTTTGTGGACGAACACGCCGAGAGTTTTTGTGGCAATCGGGTTGCGGATTTGCTGGTGCTGCACTGACGTCAATTCTTGCAGGAGATGGCTTTTTTGGTAAAGCAAACGCCGACCAAAAGCCCGCTCCGCATGCTTTCATGCCTCCCACTGCGGCCAAGGCCAAGTCGGTTATCTTCCTTTTTATGTATGGTGGCCCCAGCCAAATTGATACGTTCGACTACAAGCCGAACATGGTTGGTATGGACAACAAAACCATTGCGGTAAAGACCTTCGGTCGCGGTGGGCACCGAAACGAAGGACGAATTGTCGAACCTCGTTGGAAGTTTAAACAGTACGGTAAGTGCGGAAAATGGGTTAGTGATCTCTTTCCCAACTTGGCGGAGCGAGTGGACGATATCGCATTCATTCATTCGATGACAGCGGATTCACCCATCCACGGGTCAGCCATGTTGATGATGAATTCAGGCAAAATCCTCAGTGGCTCTCCATCCTTGGGATCGTGGATCAACTATGGCCTTGGAACCGTCAACGAGAATCTGCCCGGCTATGTTGTGATGCTGGATCCTAAAGGTGGTCCTATCAGCGGTGCGAAGAATTGGTCTAGCGGCTACATGCCTGCCAACTACGCAGGTACCATTGTGCGGGCCAAAGGTACACCTCTATTGGACTTGCAAGCACCCGAAGGCGTTTCTCGAGAATTGCAACGAGATCTTCTTGATGCCATTAAAGAAAACAATGTGTCGCACCTAAGTGCTAGATCCAATCAAGATGAATTGGCCGCTCGTATTTCCAGTTACGAATTGGCGTTTAAGATGCAACAGTCAGCTCCTGAATTGGTTGACATTGCCGACGAATCGCAGGAAACACTTGATCTGTACGGAATCGGTAATCCAAAAACGGATGACTTTGGACGAAGATGCTTAATGGCTCGTCGAATGGTGGAGCGCGGCGTACGCTTTATTCAACTCTACTCAGGTGGTGCGCACAACGATGACAATTGGGACGCACACGGTGACTTGGAAACGAATCACAACCTCCACGCAGGGCGAACGGACAAGCCGATTGCGGGATTGCTACAAGACCTCAAACGAAGTGGTTTGCTCGACAGTACGTTGATTGTTTGGGGGGGAGAGTTCGGGCGTCAACCTGTCGCGGAGTATCAAGCATCGACAGGTCGAGATCACAATTCTTATGGATTTACGATGTGGATGGCTGGTGGCGGGATCAAGGGTGGTACAACGGTTGGTGCGACGGATGAGCTGGGAGCAGCCGCGATCGAGCGACCGCTTCATGTTAAGAATTTGCATGCTACCGTGCTTCACCAAATGGGCATGGATCCCAACAAGCTGTCGTATTTCTACAGTGGGCTTGATCAAAAGCTGGTAGGGGTCGAGCACGTCGAGCCAATCAAGGAGCTGGTTTAAAAAACCCCCCAACTCATCCTCAATTGGCACTTCGAGCCCCAATGGTCTAGAGCCAATGTTATCGTGACGGTGCAAACCATACGGTGAGGGCGACAACGGTCGAACTCCAACCTCGGGTTACTGCTTCTGGGTTGGGATTGTCTGACTCCGACTGGCGTAAATCGCTTTCGGATCATACTATAGTGTCACCATTTGTCGCACATCTTGTTTTGACCCAGCGGCCCACGGCTGCTCACCATTCCCTATTCCATTGGAAACACTATGTCGTTGGAATCAGATCGCGATGCAATTCTAGCAAAAACCCAACAATTACTGGTCGCTATTGCAGGAGGAGACTGGAATACGTACGCAGAACTTTGCGATCCCTCTCTGACCTGTTTTGAACCAGAAGCATTGGGTAATCTCGTTGATGGTCTCGATTTTCACCGCTACTATTTTAATTTACCAAACCCCAATCCGACACCAGTTCAGGCGACGATGATTGGTCCGCATATTCGAATCATCGGCGACGTCGGTATCATAGCTTACGTACGACTCGTTCAAAAACTGGCCGATGGCAAGCCAACTACGTCAGCGATGGAGGAAACACGTGTGTGGCATCGTCAGAATGGCAAATGGAAACATGTGCACTTTCACCGATCCCCTGCATAGTCGCGGCGGGTATCTTCAACGCTACATAAAACGGCGGATAAACTTAGGCTCGACATGACTCCAACCGGTTTCCTTAGAATTTCCGCCATCTGTGTTCCAACATCGATAGGCAATCCAAAACGGAACCGGGAAGCCATCGAAAACGCGATCCATCAGGAATCCGACTCGGACGTCCTCCTCTTTGGGGAGCTGACCTTAAGTGGGTATACCTGTGGTGAGCTATTTCTCCAGTCTTCGCTTCTAGATAGCTGCCGGGAAGAGCTGTTTGAACTTTGTAGATCTGTGAGTCATAAGCAGATGGTTGTGGTTGGTACACCATGGGTCCATGCGAGTAAACTTTACAATTGTGCCGCCGTAATTTGGAATCATAAGCTAATCGGATTGGTGCCCAAGCAACATCTACCAACGTACCAAGAGTTCTACGAGGGACGCTGGTTTCAATCTGGAAACGGAGTCTCGGAGTCGTTGCAAGTTTCTGAACAGACTTCCACGGTACCCTTTGGGCCGGATTTGCTTTTCGAAAGCGGAGAGGCAACGATTGGCGTTGAAATTTGCGAGGATTTGTGGGTTCCTGTTCCACCTAGTTCCATTCAAACAATCGCTGGAGCTAACGTTTGTTTAAATTTATCCGCTAGCAATGAAACGGTAGGCAAGGCGAACTATCGACAGCGATTGGTGGTCACACA
Organism: Pirellula sp.; assembly: GCA_046344995.1. Lineage (GTDB taxonomy): Bacteria > Planctomycetota > Planctomycetia > Pirellulales > Pirellulaceae > JBKCUI01. The sequence continues at coordinate 153,017 of JBKDKR010000066.1, read as the reverse complement.
ATCAGGACGCTGCAATGTTGCGTACGCCTACGCTAGCGTAGGCCCGACCGAATCGACCACTGATCTAGTTTTCGGAGGTCATTGCATGATAGCTGAAAACGGTAGTCTTTTGGCTGAGTCACAGCGAATTGGAACGGGGCTGCAACTGCATTCGAGGAAAAGCGATCCAGGCATCAGTTCAATCGCAACCGCTGATATAGATCTGGGAAGAATTGAACATGATCGACGCATGACGGGCTCCATGCATCAGAACAATCTCAGCTTGCCAACTTTTCGCAGAATCTCTTTCAACTTGCCTACCGTCGCGAGACAACTGAATCGTTTCGTCGATCCGCGTCCCTTCGTACCCAGCGACAATCGCCAATTAGCAGAACGATGCGCCGAAGTTTTCGAAATCCAAGTTGCCGCGCTGGCTAAGCGAATCAGCAGTTTATCTGAACATACGCCTCTCTCGATCGGAGTCTCCGGAGGGCTGGATAGCACGCTTGCACTACTGGTAGCTGCCAGAATGTTCGATTCAACGGGCTTAGACAAAACGCGACTTGTTGGGCTTACGATGCCGGGTTTTGGTACTTCCTCCAAAACGAAAAACAACGCCATTGATCTGATGAAATGCCTTGGAATCAAATCCGAAGTCATCGATATACGGCACAGTTGTTTGGAAATTTTCCGCAATTTAGGACATTCTCCCTTTGGGATCAGCTGTGGGGGCCATACGGTCGAGTCACTCCAGAGCGAGTTGGAGCAATTGCCCGATTCCAATCGAAATGATCTTGTATTTGAAAACGTGCAAGCCAGGATGCGAACGCTCTTGTTAATGAGCCGTGGCTTCGTGATCGGAACGGGTGATTTATCTGAGGGGGCTCTTGGCTGGAGCACCTACAATGCTGATCACATGTCGATGTATAACGTGAATTGCTCCGTTCCAAAAACGCTAGTGCGATTCTTGGTGGAGTTCGTTGCGAATCACGAATATGGGGTGAGTGAAAACAGCGATGGACGGGTTAGGCAAATACTGCTTGATATAGCCGCCACACCTATATCTCCAGAACTTTTGCCCCTGGGTAAGGACAAAAGTGTCAGGCAAGCAACGGAAGATACTGTTGGACCTTATGAGTTGCACGATTTTTTCTTGTACCATTTCGTTCGTAGTGGAGCATCGAGAGCTAAAATCCTTGAACTGGCAGCAAACGCCAAATTCAGCACGAATTACTCTACCGAAGCAATAGAATCCTGGTTGTCGGTATTCTTCAAGCGATTCTTCCAATCGCAATACAAACGAAGCTGTGTGCCAGATGGCCCCAAAGTTGGTACCGTTTCTTTATCTCCTAGGGGCGATTGGCGAATGCCTAGCGATGCTGATCCAGAGCTTTGGCTTTAAACCAATCGATCTCGCGAGCAATACCGCTTGCTAAGTCGGTCGCTTTGAGCCCTTCAGGTAAAACCGGCCAAGCGTAGGTCTCAATCTCAAAATGTCCTGTCGGGAATTGGGCTGTCCCCGCCAATGGGGCTAGTAAAGCAAGCATCTTTTCGATTTCAGACTGCGTCGTCGAGAGCTCACCAAACTGCTCAACAAATATCGGGATGTGAAAATGGACTCGCCATTCCCCTGGTAGAGTCCCCGCATTCTTCAACGTCTCAGAAGACGGCGAATCGGACCTAACGCGACTCAGGGCAATCGGCAAGTCCTCGACTAGACGTTGAAGAGTGGGCACTCCTCCTGAAGTCAATGATTGACTTGGCTTAACGTCTCCAAAGGCCGTCTGGTGCAAATAGCGATCCTCAGCGAATTGATTGAGTTGCGTGAGTGCAACCTCAGTCTGTTCTCTAGACAGTTTTGACCAAGGGATCGAAATGGCCGATGATACTTGTACCTTTCCAACACTGATTCCATTGCTAAACAAGGAACTTAACTCAATCGATTGGTCTTCAAACATGACTGCGGCGTGGCAAACATCATGGCAAATGGTGATGTGGTCAAGAACATGTTGGCGTAAAGTTGAGGAAGAACAAGCGTCCAGTAAGTGTTCGCAATAAAATTTGACGAACGATGCCGTAGAGGTCAGGTAGCAGCCTGGTTCAGGTTCTATGGCTATTACAATATGCCTCCCAGTAGCATCCCTTAGGCGAGCCAGTTCCTGTGCAAGGAAAATTAGGTTTTTCGATGCGGTCAACAGTTGCTCGCTTGTTGGCTCAGGTGCCCCCCACGCGATCGGAAGTGTGGAAATGCTGCCCGATTGCCCTTCGGGCAAAATCGCGTCTAGGATCCGCACCAATTTTCTAGTGTATTCCAGACGTGAAGTCTCCCACCAAGTTGGTTGATAGACCAAATGCTTTACCACTTTTTGATGGAAGTCCCCCTGTGGGAAACCGTTCAATGTGTACGGCACTAACGAATGGCGAGCAAGTGTTGAACGCAATCGTTCCAGATTTCCCACTTCCAAGGCTTCAACAGCTGAATTCTCCGAGAACCACAAACCAATACCAATGGGGCTTCCCACGATACTTTGCACGCGAGCGCTATAGTTCTCAAGATTTGCTAATACTTCAGAAAAGCTTTGGCCCGCATGAACATTCATGCAGTACCCACTTTTTACAGTCAATTGTGGCGAATCCATCAATGGTTCTTTCTAAAGATGGCGGCAGGAGGCTGTCTGATTCTGTAATGCGGCTTGGCTTGGGGCTAAACGATACTAAACTGGATGGGAATTACATTTAGGTGAGTGGTAGATTAGAACCTTAGCCGCTCTTCAGTCGCCAAATCTCGCTAACCACTTCAACTTAATTCCATGTTACGTTATTGGACCGCCGGTGAATCTCACGGAAAAGCCCTGCTTGCTCTAATCGATGGTTTTCCAGCCGGATTGACCATTGATACGGACCATATTGACCGAGAGTTGCAGTTGAGACAGGGTGGATACGGTCGTGGTGGCCGCCAGAAGCTCGAGCAAGACAAAGTCGAATTTCTAACCGGGGTTTGGCAAGGGGTAACGCTTGGTTCACCTCTTACTCTGCAAGTCGTTAACAACGACTATAAACTAGAGAGGCTTAAGGAACTCGAACGGCCTCGCCCTGGCCATGCGGACTTGACCGGCTCAATCAAATACCTCGGCTCTATCCGAGGTGTCTTGGAACGATCCAGCGCTCGCGAAACAGCCGTTCGCGTCGCAGCGGGAGCCTTGGCTCGCCAATTGCTTATCCAATTCGGCATTGAGACTATCGGTTACGTTTTAGAATTGGGTGCAATGCCCATCGGTCGAGGTGATTCGTTCAACAAAAAAATTAGCGACATCAGGGCAGTTCGGGACACAAGCAGTATCTATTCGGTTGAACCAGAAAAAGATAAAGACGCCGAAGCATACATTGACCGAACAGCAGACGATGGGGACACGCTGGGAGGCGTCATTGAGGTCAGAGTGGATGGGCTACCTTTTGGATTAGGCACTCATGCCCAATGGGATCGCAAACTTGATGGGAAAATCGCCCAAGCAGTAATGGCCGTGCAAGCAATCAAAGGGGTGGAGATCGGAATGGGGTTTGAGGCGGCTCGACGTCCAGGTTCACAAGTTCATGATCCGATACACTTCGATCCGGAACAGGTCAATACACCGAACTTGGGATACGTTCGCCCTACAAACAACGCTGGAGGTCTGGAGGGTGGAATGACCAATGGCCAATCTCTTATCGTACGAGCGGCCAAAAAGCCGATCAGCACACTTCGTAAACCACTCGATTCTATTCGGATGGAAGACAAGGGCTCACATCGAGCAAGCTACGAACGTAGTGATGTTTGCGCGATCTCCGCCGCTGCGATAATTGTTGAGCATGTTGTAGCGTTCGAAATTGCGACGGCGCTGGTAGACAAATTTGGTGGAGATAGTCTCGTAGAGATGAAAGCGCGATACGATCTGTTTCAGCAAATGGCTCGTCAGCGATAGAAAAATATTCCGCCTGAACAGTGAAAGGGATCACAAGATGAGCCAATCCGAAATCGAAGCATGCATGAACGATCCCGAACTTGCATTGAAAAAATTGGAATTGTTATTGGAGTCGGTCAACAATGTAGACGAATCCGTTGCCAACCCAGCGATTGAATCGCTAGAGAACTGCGGTGCTCCGCGCGGCGAGCACTTTGAACTGCTTTTGAAGTACTTGAATGATTCCGATTCTTTGAGAGTGTTTTGGGCTGCTACTTTGGTGGGGCGTCTATTTGACGATGGCTTCCAAGCAGCGGCAGGGAGGACTCAGAGTTTACAGGAACTTGTCACGGAAAGGTTGGCTGACCCAAACCTAGCTGAGTCCTCGAAAGAGAAAATTTGCTGGGCTATAAGCAGTTTTCCATCGGTTGATACCAGTTTGCGGGCCGTGCTAGTAAAACTCTCCGCAAACGCCTCGCCACGCATGCTGCGGCTTATTGAGTCAGCGTTATCAAAAGCTTGATTTGATCTCTGGTGCACCGCTCTGAACCAGATCGAGGTCGGTTGTCCATCGATCTGGAATACTGCCGAATAAGGTTGTAACTTTATTTTTGCTTCCTAATTAGGAACCAGCAGCACGTCATCAGTAATCCTGTTCCCAGGATCAACCATTCCCAAACTCTCAATCGATCTAGAGTTCGGAAACTCAGATCCAAAGACAAAGGCGCTCCCTGCGATACTTGTACGCTTCTCTTGAATCGATAAACATTCCCCTCCTCCGGCAAACTGATCACGATCGCACGTGGCGCTGGATCGGTCGTTCGTTGATGCTGAACCAATCGGTCCGCAATGCTTTGCAGGGTCGCGTTGTCCTCTTGCGTGTTTCCTGCCAGTAACATGCTCAAATCATTCGGATTAAAGTTGGTGTCGTCCTGCTTTAAAATCGGATTGTTAGCCGCCGCTTGAAGCATCTGTTCGCTGCTTGGCAACTTCGCTGCCCCCTGGGTGGTGTCCAACAACAGACGTTGCCGTCTGGAATTTAACCCCAACACTGCTTGCTGAGTTTGCAAATTCTCAAGCTGCACTCTCGCATCCTCGTTCGACGCCGCATCTAAACCGTAACTGTTAGCGACGTTGTTAAAGGCCCAGCGTGCTTTCGTTTGATTGCCTGTCTGCAGTAGCTGATTGGCTTGCTCTAGTAACGTCGCTGCCTGTTGCGCCTGATTCTGTCGACTTCCTGAAACCTCCTTCAAATAAGAATCTCGCGTGTAATCGTTGCGATACTCTTCTCCGGTAAGCTCCAGGTTCCCGTCGAAGTCCGCTAACTCAATTCCCTGTGGAACGACAACATTCCATTGAATATTCTCAAGCGGAACATTCATCTGCGGACTATCCAGTCGAACTCTCTTTAACCCATCACCTCGCAGTGCGTAGACATATCTCACCTTGGCGGTGGAATCATCCATCCCCGGTAAAATGGTAAACTGCCAAACGTTCTGATCCGCTGTTTGCCTAACGGAATGAACACTCTCCCCATTGACGAAGATGTTAAACAGCTCCCCATCCTTCGGTAACTGCACGATCAAACTACTACGTTGGATGACTTGCATGGTGATATCAACCGATGTCAATTGATCTCCATTGGGCGAGAAAATGGTCGTTAACTCACCCGATGCAACTCGCAGCTTGAGCGATTCTGCTAAGGAATGCCTTACGATGGACAAACTAAGCGGCGTTGTTGTGTCTACAACTTTAAAGGTGAGAGTGGGAACAGCTCGCGAACCTAAGTCTCTCATACTGTTAGGTACTGTATTCCAGTCCACGGTTTGCCACCCCTGCGGAAGAACATTCGTTGCAATCTCCAATCGCCCTCCAGCTCGAACAGCCACGTGATAGTCCGATTGCTGAACATCGAGGAAGCTTGCAGGAGTCAATAACTCCTTGTTTTCAACTCGCTCACCCCGTCGCTCAAAATCGATTTGGAACGAGATAGCTCCAATCACTCGACGTTTAAAATTGATCTCCCAAAGTTGTTCGTTGGCGTCGACACGAACCATATCCCCTACAACCTCGCCACTGGCTCGTACGGTCTTGACCTCTTCGTCACCAACCACAGGCAACTTCAATCGCATGGAGCGTATCGGAGCATTTTGAACATTCAAGTTAGCAAACAGTATCGATCGAGTCTGTCCCTCTCGAATGGTTATGTCATGCAAAATTTGGCCGATCACCCACGGTGACAGTTTTTCGATTCCAACCGTCAACTGCCAATCTCGCTGAAGCAATCGAAACGCCAAGGCACCTTGGACCTGTGCTCCTAACGCCCGAGCATCTGACTCGGAGACATTGTTCTTGGTAATCGTTCGCAAACGAATGCCTGGACTTGGCTGAACAATAAGCGTGCCAGTTTGCCTCGGAGAATCATTCAGCTCTAACCGAGGTATCTCCCATTGATTCTGATCGATTGGTGACGGTCCAGTCAAAGATAGGGTAAAGGTTTGTACGCCGATCGTTTTTGCCTTGAGATGCAGAATGACCTGACGCGAATCTCCCTGTGCGATCTCAGACCAATGATGCATCGAATCACCTGTTAAGGTTTCGACTTCATACCCATTCGGTAGTGGAAAACTAAGTTGGAACAGTCCCGTCCGAGTTATCTCAACCTGTAGATTCGCATTCAGCACAACACGCTCATCCCCAAGGGAAACGATTTGCTTTGAAGTAACGCGTACTTCGGGGGCCACGGCTGCGACTTTGACCTGCATGTTACCCATGCTCTCTCCGTATCGATAAACGCGATGCAATGTTGCCGTGGGATTTGTTAATAATGATGCGTCGAAATCACCCAGATTAACTAGTGAAAGTGTTTCCGAAGTAACCAACTCTGGCTGTGCATCGGAACCAAACGCAATGGCAATCAAACCACTCGATCCGCTTGACTCTTCAACCACCAGAGGGGATAGTTGCACCGAAGTTGGTAATGCGTCGAGGCTTTGTTGAGTCTGAACGGTCACCGAAAAGTCTGCTGGCGCATTGGGATCGGTCGCTACGGTGAGTTTGCGATCGTCGGCATTGAACTGCCACGAGGTAATTGGTCCATCAACGGAACTAACTGTTGCTCCCTCAGGAATCGTGATGAGCAATCGCGGAAGGCGGCCTTGGGAAACTCTCATATGAAACCGATGGATGCCTTCGATAACGCCTGGGCTAATCGTATACAATCCACTTCCATCAACATAGAATTGGGTAACCTCTGATTTCAAATCACGAGCTCGGGGACGTAAAACGACACTCGCCGCTCCTGGCTTTAACAAGAGACGATACGCCTCTCCGTCTGCAGCGTTCTCCTTGGAAATTCTGGCTGCTGCTTCACAATAAACCTCCCAGGTAGGCTCGTCATACCGGAGCGTTAACTCTCGCATGGCAGCTGGCCCAGTTAAGACCTCTACGCCGTTTGTTGGCTGCAACCCTGTTAACTCAAAACGAAAAGTCGCCGAATACTGTTTTGCTGCATCGGCACCAGTTCCCTTCGAATCGGCCTCAATCGTGACAACATAATCCGTCCCGCCGCCATCGGATACTTGTTTGCCCAGTCGAAGCCCTGGCCCTGAAAACTCCGTCAACACCGCAGGTGATCTAAGCAATTGGAATTGATCGCCTGGTACCCCAGTCACCTTGATCGTGGCGGTCGCTGTAAGACGGGATTCGGCTTTCTTGACTTCCCAAACCTGTGAGGAATAGTCCGCGTTCTTCGCAACCACTCGGGCCTCAATCGTTTGATCCTGCCCCATGGAGGAATTGCCAAGTCCCAATAGAAACGAACTACTCATTACGAACGCAATAGCGGATGACGCGACTCCGTTCAACGCCCCGCCCTCCGATGCTGCTTCCGAAACTTTCTGCCGATCGGACGGTGGAAGCGTTTTAAACATCGTTATCAACACCGGGATGGTCAAGAAAAGCATTACAGCACCAGCCAATACTCCAAAGAACCAAACGGCTCCGTGCGGTTGCAGCAAAGCCCCAACACCTAATAGAGCGAAACCAATCCCTCTAAGGAATCGCACCAACAGTGACGCCTGCTCTCGATTGGCTGCATTTACAAAAGTTACAACTACCAGCAACAATCCCACGATGCCAAGTCCCACTCCGAGAATATCGAACATGGCACGCCAATTTGGAATGATGTCAACATCCATCGAGAGAGATTCACCAGTTGCCAAAACCGGTACGTTGAGCTGTATTGGCTCTTTGACAGCAATTTTGTGGTAGGCATGATCGCACGCCATGATAGCGACAACCAGAGCACCAGCTAAAGCGATCAACTTTAGGGATAGTTTCCCCAAACCGGTCGATGGCAAAACGTATGCAAGAAGCACTAGAACAACGAAGACCATAAACGGTACGACTCCCTCTCGAACGACCCAACGGAATCCATCTAATTTGCTATTATCGATCGAGGATGATAGCTCTTGCGCGATCGGCACAAGCGTTTGATTCTCTTCCCCGCCAATCGTCCAGCGGGTCTTTAAAACGGGTGCCATCACCTTCGGCAAGCTCAAAGAAGCGCGATGCTCATCCTGTGTAGGCTTTCCAAGACGAATAGTCACTTCCAAGGGAACGTTTGGATCGGCGTCACCAGGTAATGGAATCAACGTTTCCGATTCGGTCTGACGGGCTGTAACAGGTTTTCCGTTGATAGAAACGGACCATAATCGAACTGGTTCACTTGGCAATTGCAATCGTAACGAGCTCTGACCACGCGATTTGACATAATAAACCACATCTGTCACCGTTTCTCCATCACTCGAAACACGGCTGTTCGCTTCCGAGAACTCAACCACTTGATCGACGGTCGTTCCAGACGGATACCAGTTCACCTTAAGCCTTAAATCGAACGGCCTCGCAGTGTATTGCCATGTACCCAGCGACGGAGCCGAGCTTAACAACCGAAACTCAGCAGGTAGCTCGAGTGCATCAAGTGCTAATAGCTGCGAAGAAGCGACTACATTCTGTACGTCAACTTGTATCGGACTAACAACCTCGATATATCCGCGATCGTTTTGAGTGCCTTCGGGAACTACGACTCCTGCAGCAAACGTACCATCAACCACATTAGGCTTCTCTTCAAAAGTTATGAGCAACGTATAGGCCCCCAAGATCGGTTGATGGAGCGATACAACAATAACATCTCCCTCTCGTCGCCAATTGCGAACGTCTTTACCATCGACGGTAAGGTTCTGCAATGTTTCCGGAACCCGGATTCGCCACTCGGAAACTGGTGAACCACTCACCATAAAATTGATAAGTGAGCTACCGTATACCGTACCTTGACTTAAAGAATAGAGATGGAAAACGTCCGCATTCAAACTGCGATCCAATTGTTCGATCGTGACCGTTGCTGACCAAAGAGGCTCTCTGATTCGGAACGCTTGTTGCAATAGAGGAATGGAAACTGGAAAGTAAGCTAATGGCTTTTCGACCAACAATTCCGATGCTTTGGTTGTCGTTCGAAAACCGGCACTAGCCACAATTCCGATATCTCCTCGTACAGACTTCGCGTCTGGAAACTCGATACGTGGCAATTGCCATTCTCCGGTCACTTGGGTTTCACTCTTTTCAAGCCGAACAGATAATAACTGCCTTCCCATAACATCTTGAGAGAAGAGCACTTTGAGACTTCGCTTTCCCTCGATCGCATCGGACGAAGCGTTGTAATCTGCGACGCTTGCACCACTTACTGCAACGATGGTGTAGTTTTCTGGTACCTGAAAACTCCATTCGCGGATCGAGGTTTCTCGTATGTCTAACTCGATGTCGGCCGATACCATTCGATCGGTTTCCGTCACAGAATAAACCGCAACGTGCGATACATTGATTTCGGGTTGAACGCGATCGGCAGCAATCACGAACGAATAGTCAGACGTTGGAAACCGATACGCATAACTCTGGCGTGCTTGGATCGCTTCACCTGGAAACTGCTCTGCGGCCAATTGGGTCAGCCCCTTTAAATCGGTGGCTTCGAATTTGACCGAACCGGAATTGGAAATGCGCAAGAAGCCAGCATTGCGAATCGCCCCTTGCGGTTTCACGCACATGCCATCAACTCGAACGGGAAAGGCGTCAAGTGTTGTCTGACTGCGTACCACTAACTCATGCTTCGATGTTAACGGTTGATTGAGCGTTACCTCAAGCATTCGTTGATCGTCGCTAGCAACCACTTTCCAACTGACAATATGCTGACCTTCGACACTCGTTATCTCACCAGCACCAGACAATGCGAATTGCAAAGATTTCAATTGCCCCTGCAATATCTCAACCAAGAACTTATGATTCTGGCGAACTAAACCCGATCCGACCGTGGCCTCAATCGTCGAACTAGTTGAGAAAAACGTTTTGGTCTCGGAACGCTCTTGTTTAGGCTGCCACTTTAATTTGACGAGTCCACTAGCAGGCAAGAATCCCTTCCATTCGTTGCCAAACAATTCGGGTGCAGCGAACTGGCTCTCCTTGGCAAAAGCAATCTCGTTAGCAAAACCTGTCAACGTGAGTGGAACCACCGCTCCCCCGGCAACTTGAAAGTTTACTTCTCGCCCGTTTGCTTCGACTGCGATAGGCTTCGACGCAAACTCAATCTCAATCGGAAAGGTACCGCTTTTGGCAAAGTTCAATACATAGGTCGGTCCAGCATCAGTTTGCACGAGATCCAATGTGTAATTGTCATTCTCGGGCAGCTTGTTTAATGCCACATTACCTGCCAAGATTCGTAACGTGCTCTTCTCGCGATTGACTCTAGCTTCTCCTCGTAACGAGAACAGAATCGAGTCTCCTTCAGGTTGCAACGCACCGTTTACGGAACATTGAACCAGCTCGATCGGCGGAGGCAATGCACTTGATCTATCAACCTGCAATGAGATTCGCCCCCCCTTTGTCGATTGCAATTCGACCGATCGTTCTTGACTCACTAGCGGCGAAAAACCATCAGCCACTAAAACCTTGCCCGTTATACTGCGATCAAAATCGATCTTTACCCGAGAGTCGAAACCGAGTGCTTTGCTTGGCTTCATGTGCAAGAGATCAATCGTACTAGGAAGGCTCGCAATGGGACTGACCGCGATCACTTCTGCGAAGATCTCTTTAGCTTCAGTCTGAATTTGCAAATCAAGAAATCGCTCTTCTCCAGACACGCGAACCGCCCACGATGTAATACCGCCACCAATGACGTTGGTTATCTCACCAACTCCGGCTAAGCCTAAACTTACCGATCCCCATTTCCCTTGAACGGCTCGGATCTCTAGCTTGAGCGATTGCTTTACCGAGCTACTGTCCACGGTCGCAGTCGACGTAACGCTTGCGGAGTAGAGAAATGCAGGCGGTGTCGATTTACCAGTTTGTAAAACAATCGTAGCCGGAGTTTCCTTCGTCTCGGTTTGTTGTTCCTCTTGTGGGTAAGCTGTTGTTATTAAGCAACAAAGCCACGCAAACATTGAGAGAAGGAGCTTTTTATGAAACATAGTGAGACACCTGATTGGGAACGACAGGATGAGTGGTCTATTAGTGTTGAATTTTATAGGGGCGTAGTGATTCAATTTGTAACTGGTACGTAACAAGCGAAGGATCAAGGCTTAATGCTAGTACCGCAACTTGGAGATGATGTTGATCATAACCCGACGCGTAAGCGAGGGATTTTGCCGGAAGAATCGTCCGTCGCTCACGCTGCGAATGGGATTTCGGGGATTCTTCAATCGAGGTTATCTCCAAGTTGTGGCACTAGGTTGGTTGAAACAAATAAGTGGAACGTTTCTCACGAGCCACACCATCTTCACCCTCCTCAAACAAAGTTTGGGGAGGGTCAGCCCGCGATAGCGTGGCTGGGGAGGGGCAATCGAATCATGCGTCACCATCAAACTAATTTCCCGCTTGCGGTGGTTCACCAAGCGACCTCGCTTGATTGATCATCGTTAACAGTGCTTGGACTCGCGGTTGGTTTGCAAAGGCGGATGGCAAGGTGGAAACCAGGCCGGAGAGCATCGAAAAATCAATGCGATCGGAACTTGGCTCACCAGTAAGTTTCAATGCGAATAGCGTTGCTGCGGTCGCCAACTGCATGGTGGGTTTGGTCGCGTCAACCGATGGAGTCTTGGCGTTGTAAGTGATCGGCCATCGGCGTTCGACCATCTGACCCGTTGAAACGTCTTGAAAGCGAACCGATACGCTCCCAACGTCCCCGATTCCGTCCGGCTTAACTTCGACTTGGTACATGGCAACGCCTGCTTCGGCAGCAGCTAATTCCGCCGCGTCGACCTGATCGTTGCGGAAGTCTTCTTTCTTCAGCTGATGCTTTTCGAAGCCGATCAATCGATATTGACCGACTCGTTGCGGATTAAACTCCACTTGGACTTTGACATTCTTTGCGGTTGGACGCAACGCTCCTGCCAATTGCTTGGAAAAACTTTCGGCGGTGGAATCGTCTGCGTTGATGAGGTAGTATCGACCGTCACCTTGACGAGTGAGAGCTTCGAGGACTTCGTCGTTCAAGTCTTGGGCACAGATGCCGGCTGCGTCAAAGGCGATACCTTCGTTTCTCAGTTCAACGATTTGCTTGCTAAGACTATTAGGATCTGCGTTTCCTAGATTGACTGCACCGTCGGTGAGCATCACGATTCGATTTTGACCACCATTAACAAACTGTTCACGGGCCTTTTCGCGAGCTAGCGTTAATGCGGCTTCGATGTTCGTACCACCTTGGCTCGGAGTCTTTTCGATCACAGTCGAGAGCGTACGTGCTTGTTCTGCGTTGTAGCGATCTGCGATCAAACGTGGGGTGTTCGCAAAAGCGATAAGGGTGATTTGGTCTTGATCCCGCAATTGACTTGCTAGGGCCTGGAATGCTTTTTGAATTGCGTACTTGCGATCGTGTCGTTCCATTGATCCGGAGATATCGAGCAAAACGGTTAGGCGCAGTGGCATGTTTAAAGCACGGCCTGAGGCACCGGTTTTCATTGCGATGCGGACCAAGTTGCGTTGCATTTGGAACGGATGGGTCGCTTGTTCGATCTGGCACGCAACCATCTCTGCATCGTTGGGCGTGGGATCTTGGTAGTCAAAAGCATTGAGAAACTCTTCTGGTCGAAGAGTAGTTCTGGCTGGCCATTGGCCTTGACTCAGTGCAGATTGCGCGAGTTGAAACGAAACATCGCTCACGTGCAGAGAGAAGGTTGAGAAAGGTTCTGTCGAGGCGGCAATTTCGCGGACAGGTGCAATCGGCTTGGCAGGTTGAACTTGTTTGGACTTTACATCGACGCCGAGTGATGATTTTTGTTCTCTGCCCAGCATGACCTTATCCGCTTCAGCCGCTTTCTCCAGTTTAGGGGCAACAAACCGATACATTGGATCGGATAGTGTTTTGGTTGCATCGCCGAATCGATCCTCGGTTTGCGAGACGATCATTTCTTCTTCCTCTTCGGGAATGATGATCGTTGGCGAAACCGTCATCATCGGGGTTGAATCAAAGATTCTAGAATCGCTGATCCTGCGACGTGCTGAACCGGGGCCTGCAAAAAGCCGATTGAGAGATTGCTGTTCTGTCGACTCGCCGCGGGATTCCTGTTCAGCCAGTCGACCGTTCAATTCCTTAGCGTCAAAGCGGAGCGACTCATCAGTAAGGGCGGAAAGTTCATCTCGCTCTTTACGCTGACCTTGTTGAGCGGCAAAAGTTTCTGGTGTCGCGATGTCCATAAATAAGGGGGTAGGTTGGTCTGTAGGTTTATTTTCCGTTAGCTGCTCAAGAGAGTCTTTTAAAACTCTCGCTTCTTTGTCACTTTGGCTAACAACAATCCCTGAGTCAGTTGGGGCACCATAACCTCCTTCACCTCCTGTTTGTCCGCCCATACCTCCCATGCCGAGCTCGTATTCAGTGTTTTCATCTGGACGTGTTCCATAGCCTCCGGCGCTACCGCCTCCAGGCCCACCGCCCATACCACCAATTCCACCGCCCATGCCTCCCATGCCTCCTCCCATGCCTCCTCCCATGCCTCCGCCCATGCCTCCGCCCATGCCGGCGTTGCCCTTTGATGGCGTTTCGGCTTCGGTTCCAAAATTATTTATGGCCCAACCTGAAGCATCTCCGCTGGACGGAGCGGCAGGTGCCTGAGCGAAGCTTAAGAGATTATCTATCCCATCAGTCGCAGGCGTGGGAACAGTCGCGGCTGTCCCACCTCGCTCGCGATCGCTCAATTGCGGTTCGACGAAATCAAGTTCTTTGGCCATTGCGGGACCATTTGTGGTGGATTCTGCTAATCCCCGCCCAAAGAATTCTGCTCCATTGGCGGGCGCGCCCTTCTTAGCGTCCAAGAAACCATCTCTCGTTAACGCGCGGGACTCATCCCATAGGTTGTTTTGTGTACTATCACCGGCAATGCGCGGGGCTGAACCGGGCTTGTCAACTTTCCAGGTGTTTTGCTTGGCGAGGTCTTCTTGTAGAACTTTTTCTGAATCGCGAATCACTTGACCATTCGCCTCACGTTTGATTCCCCCAAGCATAATAGTCCCGCCATCTGGGACCACTACGGGAGAGCTTGACGAAGGAGTTGGAAACACCGGAGCTGTTATGGCTGGACTCGCAGGTGAAACATTACTGCTGGCTTCCGCGTACTCAGACTTCGAATCTAGGAAATATGCATTTGGAATACCACCGGAGACGTCAGATCCAAAGCGATATTTTCTCGCGGATTGCCTAGCCGCATACTGAGCAGGTAACAAAAAAACGGTCGCGATGACACAGATCGACGCAGCGAGAACCGCTAACCTGATACCGTAAGAGAGACGTTTGTTCTTTACGAGAGGGGTTGCAAGCGTTATGGTTTTGGTTGGTGCTTCTTGAGCAGATCGTCCATCCAGAATCGCGAGCAACTTGTTGCGACGATCCTCAGGAAGCTTCCAATCCGATTCGCTGGTTTGGGGAGCTGGCTCCTTGTCCCACTCACCCGCACCGATCGTTGATAGCAGACCATGCATGTGTTGCAGATGCTCAACATAGAGTTTGAGTTCGGGGCGTTGCTCCATTAGGTGCATCAATTGGTCACGATCGTAATCGGACGCTTCGTCAACGACTAGATTGAGCAATCGAACTTGCAACTCGTGTTCGATAGAGAATTGGTTTAGATCGTCATTCATGATTCGTCCTGATTTCCTTTCGGCAGCAATCCGGCAGCGAGCTTTTTCAAAATCTGATGAAGTCGAAATCCGACGTTGCTCACCGTTAAGCCTGTCGATTGGCTAATGTCGCGGTACTTGAGGCCTTCGAAGTATTTGAGTTGAATGATTTTTTGATCCTTTTCCGGGAGATCAGCAACCAAACTTCGTAAACTGGCCACGATTTCCATATGGGCGATTAAGTCATCGGGTGTTTCATTTGATTCATCGATTAGCGAGTCCCGCTGTTCGTCCGTTTGCATTGACTCGCGCCGGGTCTTGCGAAGATGTTGAAAAGCTCCGTTTCGGACACTTCGGTACAACCAAGCGCGAGGCTCCGACACCGAATTCCATTTGGCGTGGAGATGCAGAAAAACTTCTTGAACAATCTCTTCAGCGACCGCGCGACGACCTGTCAACGAGAACGCAAAGCGGAGCAAGCCCGACTCTTCGGCCTCGAATAAGGCGCGGATCGACAGCTTTTGCGATCCGACGTCGCTGCAGTTATTGGCATCCGGTTTGGTAGTCAACCTAGCCTCGACGTTGGAAAATCGCTGGGTGGATTCATGGTTTTGATGCTGTGCACTGGTTAATTCGAAGATGCCTGGTGTCCGGGCTTAACGCTATAAAGCATAATTCGAATTCGGGATTCATTGCTGCCACGGAGACTAGACGTACAGGAGTGGGTTTTATTAGCTGGGAATGGAGAATTTTTCCGAAATAGACGAGATCAGTGCTGTTTTCCGCAAATGGTGCCATCCATTTTTAAATTAACATTGTTTGTTTCGCTGGCTGTATCTTTTTCCTCGCAAGATCGGGCGAAACTTCTGCCACGCCCCTCGATTGTCACCCAAAATTGGTGGAGGCATCTAGCTTTGCATGGTTTTGCCAAATAGAGACCGCAGGTAGCAGTTTACTGCCTTGCCATTAAACCGTTCAGATGCCAGTGTTAGGTTCGACGACTATCGCGACTAGCTGAAGCAAGCTTCCGCGCGTCGCTGCCCTTGATGCCAACGTCTGCCGATCCGTTCCGCATCCTTCGACATCGCTTCCGAACCACCTACACAACGACAAAAGTACTTTTTGAAGTTCCATACTAGATCCGAAAGCATCTCCGGGACGATTCCGCAACTTACAGATGCATCGCTTAATGCCTTGGGCAGTGCAATTGTCCCTGCGCCTGGTTTGTTCGATGCGACCCAATCCAGCAACTTTCGATAGCAACTCCAGTCGATTCTAAGAAATCCCTTGTCGCTGGCTCGTGTTCCACCTTGGTGTAATTGCGGGTCACCCGATTGCGCATTGGAACTCAGGCTCAGTGGTGAAAGCCAACTGTCACGAAGCACTTTCTTGACGGTCCTGTTTCGCTTTGTTTTCCGTTCTTGACGTTGCAATTCCAAGGATTTTCGTCGCTGTGTAATGGACTCATGCGCGGTAATGGGCACCAAATCGAATGCGGCCGACGGAATCTGTTTTCCCGTTTCCGCTTCGATGCGATCGTGAACCGACGTGTGCAACGATTCTTCAAGACTTCGGGCTATGGCAGCGCGAACTGGATTTAAATCGACATACATCGCGCAGGCCAACAAACCAGCATCATCAACAATTCGTTGGGCTTTAAAGCGTCCCTCCCAGAACCTTCCCGTGCACTCATCTTCTCGGTTGGCGATGCGTGCAATCGGCTCAGCCAATGCTCTCATAAACCAAGAAATGTCGCTAAGTCTAGTACGTAACTTAGCGAGTAGTTTGGAATCAGACAGAACACGCCGGACATCGATTTCTGAGGGTTCAGCCAAATGCTCTTCGATTCTCCGCCCGGGAAAGACACGTAGCCATCTAATCGCAACCTCCTGATCCGTGAGTTTCGCCAGAACATCGGGACGACTGCGTAAAATCACATGCAGATGGTTGGAGAGGATCGCATAGCTTAGGACATCAATAGAGAATACCGAAGCGAGAGCCTCGAATCTTCGACGAATCCATTCGCGTCGATAGGAATAATCTTTTCGGGAGACCTCATCAATTCCTGCGAGAAATGCCCTTCGAACGCACCGTTGAACGCAATGGACAATCGCAATTTCATCATGTCGGAACTGTTCGTTACGCTGTGGACGGCCCATGCTTTTTTCTCCAGGGTAGTTTAAGTCGTGATGATTCTAACAAACAGGGGGGAACTGTCAAGAAAAAATGGATGGCACAGATTTCACTATTGCAAGAATCTGCAGTATCGAATTTAGTATGGACACGTGGGCTTGCTGAGAGAATCGAGACGCCGCTTTACCCCCAAAAAATTAAGATTGACTAGAATGTGGGAATGGATTCCCAGGAAACGTTACAAGCAGAAACTCAGGAGCGAACGCAAAAACGACTTTGCATCGCTTATCGCTGCGTGTGCGGAAGGGACTTTGAGATTAATCCTAATGAGGGAGGATCATGCCCTCATTGCGGTCGCCAATTCAAGCCGGAGGCGTTTGTGTCTCCCTTAAATGCGACCATAACTATTACCGGAATTGATGAACCGGACAGCGAATCTGCCTTTGACCTCCATTCCTACAACCAATTGCCCAGGCAATCTTACGGTCACTTTGAGCTCGATCGTAAGCTAGGTAGCGGTGGCATGGGAGCCGTGTATCGAGCCCTGGATACCTCATTGCAGAGGTTCGTGGCCGTCAAAGTCATGCGGTATACGGATCACAATATGGATTCGCGGATCGCTTCGATGCTCCGCGAGGCCATAGCGCAAGCACGCCTTAACCATCCCAACGTTGTCGTCATTTATTATGTCGGACGCGAAGGTGAAGAACCATTTCTGGCGATGGAATTGCTTCCTGGCCCAACGCTGGCTGAGAAACTAAAGTCAGGCGAAAAGATTCCCTATGCTGACGCCATTAGATTCGGAATACAAGTGGCCTCGGCATTGGAACACGCTTCCAAATTTGGAATCGTGCATGGAGACATCAAACCGGGCAATTTGATATTAACCTCCGAAAACAATATCAAACTATCAGACTTTGGATTATCCACGATCGCATCGGATTCAGATAAAAAGGTCGCTGTGTCAGGGACTCCGGCTTACCTAGCACCAGAGCTACTGAAAGAACCAGGCTCAATTCAATCTGACATGTACGCTCTCGGGGTGACTCTGTTTGAGTTGGTGTTCGGAAGATTTCCATTCGAACTAAAGGGGGAAAGCGTTCGGGAGCGATTAGAGTCTCATTTCGATGCAACGATCGATTTTCCTCAGAATTGGCCCCAAGGTGTACCGCGAGATTTTGCCTGCGTTATTGAAAAGCTGCTCGCAAAGGCACCCTCTGATCGTTACAGATCTTTTCGAGAATTGGAAAAGGAGCTGCAACTCATACAGCCTGTTAACACAACCACCGCAGCCATTGCACCGCGCGTCATGGCCTATGTGGCAGATCAAGCATTTTTGCTTTTATGTTTAGTTCCGTTTGTCGTCCCCATACTGTTCTTGATGGGAGACGCATTCCAAGGATGGCAATGGACCATTCCGATTTTGGCCTTCTTCTCGTTGAGTGTTCCCGCTGCATATTTAACATGGGTCTATCGAGGTCGAAGATCGTTGGGGAGATACCTCTTTCAATTGCGAATCGTGGAGGAAAATGGTTTGCCCCCGCGGAGTGAACAGTTGGTGACTCGGGAAGTGCTTAGAAACGCCTTATCGTGGCTGGGACCTTTGGCGATTTATTTCACTCTAAGCTACGAATGGATGTTAACCATCCCGGAATTCATATTGGTGTTGTTCGTGGCCATTGACGCTAGCGTAATGTTCATCACCAACAAACGATCCGCATTGCACGATTTGCTTTGTCACTCGCGAGTTGTGCTGGCTGTGGATCGAAATCAAAACAAATCGAGCTAACTGAAATAGGAATCATGGATTCGACGGTAAAAGTGTTGCTTGCTGAGCGTACTTATCCCATTTGGATAGGTTCGAATGAACTCGAAGAACAATTGCGTAAAGCGATTGAGTTATTTGCCGATTGGCAACATGCGGTAGTTATCTATGACGAGCATTTAAATTCAGCCGCAAAGGCAATTTCAAGTGCGCTCAGTCATTATGGCTTGCGTACGAGTTGCATCACTATCCCGAGCGGAGAGAAGAGCAAAAGTGTTGAGAAACTATCGATGATCTGGGAGCAAATGCTCGAGTGTAAAGCAGATCGCAAATCGGTTGTGGTAGCTGTTGGTGGAGGAGTTGTCGGAGATTTGGCTGGATTTGCTGCCGGGACTTACATGCGTGGAGTCAGGTTTCTGCAGATACCAACCACGCTTTTATCAATGGTGGATAGCAGCGTAGGTGGAAAAACCGGCATCAATCTCCCTGCCTCAAAAAATATCATTGGTGCCTTTTGGCAACCGCATGCCGTTTGCATTGACACTCATTTGCTGAATACGTTACCGGAACGAGAATACAACAGCGGCTCAGCTGAGATCGTAAAGTATGGCGTAATCCTCGATGCAGAGTTCTTTTCCTATTTGGAGTCGCACGCCTCTGGGATTCTGAACCGTGAACCTGCGGTGCTGAAGCATATGATCACCCGCTCGTGCGAACTCAAGGCGTCGGTTGTGTCGGCTGACGAACGAGAAACGACTGGCCTACGGGCCATTCTGAACTATGGGCATACGTTTGGGCATGCCATCGAAGCGACCACAGAGTATGGAACCTATCTACATGGTGAAGCAATTTCGATAGGCATGACCATGGCCGGTCATCTTGCCGCAAAAAGAGGATTGTGGACGTTCGAAGAATTGACAAGACAGACAGCGTTGCTGAAAAGCTTGAAACTGCCTGTAACTCTTAAAGAGCCTATCGCAACGTCGGATCTGCTAAATGCGATGAGATCAGACAAAAAGACGGAACACGGGCAGTTGCAACTCATTTTACCGAGCAAGCTAGGAAATGTTGCATTAGTCAAAGGCGTCGAGGAATCAACAGTCACAAACGCCATCGACTCGAATCGCTGAGAACGGTTATCGAATTAGGCCACATAGGTGTTGCTGTCAAAGATTTCGATACCATGAGACCTTTGTCTCGGCCGTCCCTCATAATTTGCAGAATACATCAGCAAGTGAGAATGGGTTCCACTGCATTTTCAAAGCGGGGTATTTGTCTACTGTGTGCTCTGAGTTAAATACAAATCAGTAGGGAAGTGCGTTAGCAAAGTAGGTTGTAGGAACGTGGGATTGAGGATTTTCCGAATAGATTTTCGCAAGGTGTTTTTGCGATCTTAGCGTTGCTGGTTGGCGCCTAGGATCAAGTAGCGGGGCCGTCGGACCTTCTCGTCTCGCCCGCTGTAGCATCTTAGCCTCGTTTTCTTGCCCACTACAACAGCAGGAAGCTCTTCATACTTTTAAGGAAGAAGCCGGTTGTTGGTGTTAAATCACGAAATCAGGAACGAAGACTCGTGCGTTCTTTGCATATACGAATACGAGATCACCAGGGGACAAGGAAAGATCTCGGTACTGATCCTGTGGCAATTCCACTTGGATTTCGTCTACCCCATCTGCACGTAGGAAAACTCTGGCGAACGCGCCGGCCGGATTGAGTCGAACCACTGTGGCAGCCAAACCCGGCTGGTTCTGTTGGTGCCTCCGAATTTCAAGCTCGTGTGGACGCATGTAAATGGTCGCATCCCGTTCGCTGGAGTCTTGGTAATTGGGATACTCAAACGTTAGTCCTCCTAGTGAAGCCGTTCCTTCTCTTACTCGGCATCGAAAAATATTGACTTGCCCTAAGAATTCCATAACGAATTGACTCGCCGGTCTGTGAAATACCTCTTCGGGTGTACCGACTTGTTCAATCTTCGCTTTGTTCATCACAACAACTCGGTCCGCAACCTCGAGTGCTTCTTCTTGATCGTGAGTCACCAAGACGCTGGTTAGATGAATCTCATCGTGGAGTCGCCGTAACCAATCTCGCAAACCCTTTCGTACTTTCGCATCGAGAGCCCCAAAGGGTTCATCCAACAGCAGGACTTGTGGTTCGACGGCGATAGCTCGCGCTAAAGCGACGCGCTGCCGTTGTCCTCCAGAGAGCTGGGAAGGGTAACGATTGCCAAACCCCTCTAGCTGTATAAGCTTAAGAAGATGATTGACCCGGTCGCGGATTGCCTCTTTAGGAGGCCTGTTAGCCCGTGGTCTTACTCGCAGACCGAATGCGATATTGTCGAAAACGGACATGTGCCGAAACAGAGCATAATGTTGGAACACAAAGCCAACGCCTCGTTTTCCGACAGGAGATGATGTCACGTGTGCTTCGTGAAACAGAATTTCGCTTTCCGGATTAGGGTCGGGTGTCTCTAGTCCCGCGATGATTCGTAACAGCGTTGTCTTGCCAGACCCCGATGGACCGAGCAAAGCAACTAACTCGCCATCATTCACGCGTAAGCTCACGTTCTCGAGCGCCTTAAAGCTTCCGAACGTTTTTGAGAGATGCTTGACTTCAATACTCATGTTTTTCTCAATGATCGGAGGTGGATGAATCGTCGGATGAGGACGCACTATGAACACGTGATTCGACATAGGTTTTGGCTGCTAGCGTCACCAATCCAAGTACTGCTAGTAATGAGGCTACGGCAAAGGCGGCGACGAAATTGAATTCGTTATGTAAAATCTCAACGTGCAATGGCAGCGTGTTGGTTTTGCCTCGCAGATGTCCCGAGACAACCGAAACTGCCCCAAACTCTCCCATGGCTCGAGCGTTGCAGAGAATAACACCGTACAGAAGTGCCCAACGAACATTAGGTAGCGTAACGTACCAGAATGTTTGCCAACCGTTAGCTCCTAGAGTTATTGCTGCTTGTTCTTCCTCGGTTCCTTGCTCGTGCATCAAGGGAATGATTTCTCGAGCTACAAAAGGAAATGTGATAAAGATCGTAGCGATCACAATGCCCGGAACGGCGAAGATGATTTGAATCCCTTGAGAGGAGAGCCATGGGCCTAACAAGCCTTGAGCACCGAAAAGGAGTATAAAGATCAATCCCGAGATCACCGGAGAAACAGCGAATGGCAAATCGATCAAAGTAAGCAAAAGACTCTTACCCCAAAACTCGAACTTCGCAATGGCCCACGAAGCGGCTAAACCAAACACGATATTTAGAGGTACAGAGATGCCAGCAGTAATCAGCGTTAGTTTGATGGCAGCCAAAGCCGCGCGGTCATTGAATGCAGCGAAATACGCTCCAACACCCTTACGGAATGCTTCAGCGAATATAGACAACAGCGGCAAGAATAGGAAGAGTAACAGAAACGAAACCGTTATTGAGATCAATGTGTATCGAACCCAAATAGGCTCGTCTGTTGCTCCTCGAAACCGTTCGTATTGCGAATTCTTACTTGCTGCCCGGTTGTCAGATAGGGGCTCAGGGGGCGTTGCACGCATTGAACCAATTTTGGTTTCGCTCATGAGACACCTCGATGTCTTTGACTAGTCCACCATTGTATGGCGTTGATCGTAAACAGAATCGCAAACGACGACAGTAGCATGACTAGAGCGATAGCAGTTGCTCCTTCGGTGTCGTATTGGTCCAGCTTTTGAGTGATGATCCAAGTTGTTATTTCTGTCTTCATCGGCAAATTGCCTGAGATGAAGACGATGGATCCGTATTCTCCTAAAGCTCGTGCGAAAGCCATCGCAAAGCCCGTCAGCAGTGAAGGTATGATCGCAGGGAGAATGACGAAACGAAACGTCTGCCATCTTGATGCGCCGAGACTAGCTGATGCTTCTTCGTTCTCTTTATGCAAATCCTCGATAGCAGGCTGTAATGTCCGTACTACAAAAGGCAGTCCGATGAACGTCATCGCGACAACGACTCCTGGGTACGCGAAGGCAATCTTAATTCCCAATGGCTCCAGAAATTGCCCGATCCAACCATTTTTGGAATAGACCGCTGTCAACGCAATACCTGAGACGGCTGTTGGTATCGCAAACGGCAAATCCACCATCGCATCGATAAGCTTCTTGAAGGGAAACTTGTATCGAACCAATGTCCACGCGACAATTCCACCGAACAAAACATTAATCAAAGTGGCAATCAACGAAGCACTAAACGTAAGTTTGTACGATGCCACTACTCGAGGTTCGGTGACCGTTGTCCAAAATCTCTCCCAGCCCATGCCTGCTGTTTTGAAGAACAACATGGACAAGGGAATTAGCACGATCAAACTCAAGTAGACGACGGTGTATCCTAAGGTCAATCCGAAGCCTGGAATCACGCTATATTGCCGAAAAGTTCGACTCACGAACAATGCCTCCTGCCTAGAGTAGAAACCAGCTGCAACTTAGCGATTGTTTTGCGAATAGAGCTGATCGAATAATCCGCCATCGTTGAAATGCGTTTGCTGCGCCTTGGGCCATCCACCAAAGACTTCATCAATCGAGAATAGTTCCAGCTTCGGAAACCGGGCTAGGTCCGCTGGATCCGCGTGCTCAGCGACAAACGGACGATAGTAATGCTTGGCCGCTAGTTTTTGCCCTACAGGCGAATAGAGAAATTCTAGGTAAGCGGTCGCGGCTTCGAGTGCTCCGTGTGACTTGGCATTCTCATCGACAACGGTAACGGGCGGTTCTGCAATGATGCTTGTGGATGGAATGACAATTTCCAATTTCTCAGGTCCGAACTCGTTGACCGAAAGAAATGCTTCGTTTTCCCACGTCAGAAGAACGTCACCAATTTCACGTTGAATGAATGTCGTGGTTGAACCACGCGCACCGGAATCTAGTACGGGAACGTTACTGAAAATTGCTTTTAGAAACTGAAATGCCGTTTCGTCGTTGCCTCCTGGTTGTCGGAGTGCGTATCCCCATGCGGCTAAGTAATTGTAACGAGCTCCCCCCGATGTCTTTGGGTTCGGCGTGATAACTTGCACGTCACCTCGTGCCAGATCGTTCCAATCTTTGATCTGCTTGGGGTTCCCTTTTCTAACGAGAAACACGATCGTTGAGGTGTATGGGCAACTGTTGTTAGGTAAACGCTTTTGCCAGTCGGCGGGAAACAGTTTGGTCTTCTCTGAAATCTGATCGATATCGTAGGAGAGTGCTAATGTGACGACATCTGCTTTGAGTCCGTCAATCACCGCGCGAGCTTGTTTGCCCCCACCGCCATGAGACTGGTCAAAGGAAAGGACTTGTCCGTTCTTCTCCTCCCAGTGGGCAGCGAACTCTTTGTTGAACTCAGAGTAAAACTCGCGGGTAGGATCATAGGAGACATTCAAAATGGTAAGCTCAGGCTTCCCATCATTGGTACTCGACGGGCTGCTTTCTTTATGGCATCCGGTGGACAGAACGAGTCCGGTAACAAAGGAAACGATCGCTCCGCGAAGCTTGAACATCAAAAAATCCTAACTTATCGATCTAGTGCATTGGAGTTGTGTTAGTGCACGCGGGGAGCTCATCGAAGATTTGACGAGAGCCAGCGAACGCTAGTCCACAACGAAATTGGTTTTGACAACCCTTGGGCAGATCGGACCGCAAATCGTGGGCCAGAGATAATGCGATCGGATTGATAGCTATTTCGCCAGCAGGCACAGAATCGTATCATTCACTTCAATAGAGGTGGTTTTCCCAAGGAAACGTTTCCGGAGTGATTGAAGCCTTGCAGGGACGAGAATCCCAATATTTTTCTCGAAACCGATCCTGTTTTACAGGTCGACTTGTTATTTCACGGCGGTCCAGCAAATATGATAGTCATCTGTGTCGGGGGCTGGGGTGCGAGTAAGTTTCCTGGGGGCTTCCGCGAATAATCGCAATGGAAACAGAATTGTGTTCACTCAGAAAGGGAATGTCTAACGAGATTGGTTAAATCGGACGCTCAGAATGCTCGAATTTCATGCGATGGGAGAAAACCTCGACAGAACGCTTCGATAGTGGCACACGATTAGCGATGAGATTATTGCCACTATTTGGAGATGACCTTGATTGGGGAGACAAATCGAATCATAACCCGCAGCGTGAGGGCGTGTTGCTTTATTCGAACTTGAACGTTTAGCGAGCGTGAAATGGGCACTCTTGCCCGTTTAATGGCGCCAACGTCGGTCAAGAGTGACCAACTTACCATTAAAGCAACAAGTCCCTGAGCAAGGGACAGAGTAACTTAGAATTCTCTCGCTTACACGTCGGGTTATGGTCGACTTCAACTCCGAAAAACGATACCCGCGTCCGTTGAGGTTACCTCGGGTTGGATGGTGCTGATCGCGATATGTTTTGCTGCCAGAAGTTTCGTCGGATGGGATACATTTGGTTGGTGCCTAGTACTGAAATACGATCGCTAAAGTTCACGGAATGGCAACACAGGATTTAACGGAAGAAACAGCTAGGAAATGACCAAGGAGTCGCAAGAGTCAAAATCGATCTGGGATTTTATATTTCGTGAGTCCAGCACAATTATTTCGCTGACTGGACTCTTGGACCGGGTTCGTATCGGCATTCCCGCACAAGGCTTGTATCTGATCGGATTTGAACCGACTGGCAGAAGTCTCAAGGTTGTCACATCGGTGAGTAAAGATGGCCTCTCGCCTGACGAGATTACAACCGGTTGCACCGAACCCAAGTGGCTGGAGCTAATCGAATGGCTCGAAAAAAATGAAGTGCTTAGGCAGTACGGATCACGCCGCACCGGAAAATTGGCCACATTAACTCCAGAAGTCGCAACCGGGGAAATTGTAGCGACTCCCATTCGACGGCCAACGAATGATTGGAAGAGTTCACTTTATGGCGTATTGTTGGTGGAATTGGAGGCCGGGCGAACCATAAGAGAGGATCAACACTATCTATTGGAGTCGTTAGTCGGGCCGACTTGGCTGATGCTTAGCACGCGTCAGCAAATACTTAGTCAGCCTTTGAAGCCATCGGGTGCACAAGAGGAGCAACAGTCGAAGAGTATCGATGCGTTGGTTGGCGCCGAATCGGGATTGCGAACGGTTATGGAGCGAGTTGAGCTCGTTGCCCCTGCAGATATGCCTGTGTTGATCCTAGGTGACACGGGGACGGGTAAAGAGGTGGTCGCCCGAGCAATACACCATCGTTCTTCGAGAGCTGAACGGCCGTTTATCCGCGTAAACTGCGGGGCGATTCCTTCTGAGTTGATCGACTCGCAGCTTTTTGGCCATGAAAAGGGAAGCTTTACGGGTGCATCTGACCAAAGGCGAGGTTGGTTTGAGCGAGCAAACGGAGGAACACTGTTTCTAGATGAGATAGGGGAGTTGCCCTTAGCGGCACAGGTAAGGTTGCTTCGCGTTTTGCAGGAGCATCAGATCGAACGCGTTGGGGGCGAATCACTAATTCACGTCGATGTTCGAATCATCGCAGCCACTCACCGCGATCTTGCGAGTATGGTTCAGCAAAGATCGTTTCGAGAAGATCTTTGGTATCGAATCAACATGTTTCCAATCCTCTTACCGCGACTTTGCGAGAGGATCGAAGATATACCGGCGTTGGCAAGGCATTTTGCACGCAGGGCGGCATCAAAATTTGGTTTGCCTTACGTCGATCTAAATCCGGCTGACATCAAACAATTGATCGATTATCGATGGCCCGGTAACATACGAGAGCTTCAAGCGGTTATGGATAGAGCCGTCATCTTAGGGCGTGGCACGCATTTAGAAATCACCAGTGCTCTCGGTTTGGGCAGTGCTCCTAAGTATGACATGGGTGTCGAATCGGATGAGCCCACATTTTATGAGGTTATTCCAGAGCAAGTTGTAAGACAGAGTATTCCTCAAGACTCTGCACGTAAGGAGCCACTGAAAGTTTCTGAATCAGAACCATTGTTAACGCTGGACGATGCAGTAAGAAAACACATTGAACGGGCTCTTCAAAAAGCTCGTGGTCAGATCGAAGGTCGCCGTGGTGCCGCAAAGCTTTTGAACATTAACCCTCATACGCTACGAGCCAAGATGCGCAAGCTGGGAATCGAGTGGAGTGTGTATCGCGAGCCGTGATATATGACGACCATATTTGATGGGCCGCTGTGTCCATTGATTGGTATTGTAGCGTCTATAAATCTATCGATTTGTTACGTTGCGAAGCTATTGAACTGCTTTATGATCTTGTTGATTTGCTTGCTTGACAGGTTCATGATTGACTCGGAATGGGTCGATGACATGACGAAGGGTGGCAAATCGCAGGGATGGTTATTGAAGACTTTTTATCGAGGTTATTTCTAGGACGTTTTCGCGTCCTGCAAACCAATTTACCACGTGTCATTTTTTGTTGGTTGACTTTCAGGATTTAAACAACATGAGCGATAGTTTGTTACAGCGAAGTGTTACGACGGCCGTTGCACGCAATTTGGCAACAACCAGCAAGACATCACCTAAGATGATGTCGATAACGCCGCGGCATCTGCTACGCCTATTTCCATGGGTGCAAGTGGATGGTGGAACCTATCGAGTCAACCGGACGAAGGTAGAGTTGTCGAAAGCTGAAGGGATCGTTTTAGTTCTCATCGCAGCAGCCAAGTGATACAAGCTGTATCTAGCGATCCCGGAATCGATCTCTGAAGAACGAAGTGTTATGGGCTTTGGGGGCAACGGATTGCTCAAGAGGAATGCATTATGGCTGAAATCAGTTCTGGTTCCAATGCATCGAAGGTAGTATAAGTAGCGACGTATCCCGATTTTCGTGGCAAGCGTGTGGCAAGCGTATTGTGACGATTATGTACCGTTTAGGGACGCGATACTTTTCACGACTTTGTTTCGGTCTTACACTGTCTGACTAATGTTGAACGGGTTGTCAACCGAGACAAGCACGTTGACATAGCGAGATAACATCGCAAAATAGGCTCTTCGCTCGGCGAACCAGTCAGGTATCTCACAAATTCGCTTCATAACATTACTCTACACAGAATTAAAACCGATCATGGACCATGAGCCGGATCTGAACTTTGACATTGATGCCCTCTTTGCACATCTGACCAATAACCTTAATCACGATGCGGATAAAGAACTGGATTGGCATTTCTCACTGCGATGCAATGATTTGAGTAAACTTGAGCAAGTTGCGGATGAGCTGGAAACCAAATTTTTGGTCCACCTGCAAGAGAATGTGGAGGAGGTTGACGACGAAAGCAATGTATCCCTTGGCGATCCGATTTTGACAATCATCGAGCGTGGCGCATTTGCGGCGGATGACGTAAAACGAATCGCCTCTCAAATCCAACAGATCGCTAACGATCACGGGTTAATTTACGAAGGTGTCAATTGCTACGAACCCATTGATGAAGACGAAATGTATGGCTGGATTGAGCCAGAGGATGCCGGGTGGCGTTTACGACATATGACTGACTGCGGACTTGAGGGAAATGCCGATTTGCCGTGGGCGTTTTTAATCGAAGCACCGACGTTTCACGCGGTTGAATCGATGTCTACCGCACTAGATAGAGAAGGATTCGACGACCGCGAAGAATATGATGAGCCTAACGAAGAGGGTAGATTTGGGCTATGCATCTTTTTTCAAGGACGAAACAACGAGCTGGAGTTGTGCGAGTGTGCAAATAGGATCTCTAAGACGGTAGAGTCGCATGGTGGCACTCTGGTTGGAATTCAGTTCTACACTCGTGAAGACGTCGAGGATATCTTCAGCGAAGAGGACGAAATGTAACTTGATCTAGCTCGAGATGTACAGATTGCTCTTGCCCAAGTGTGCTTCAGAGCAATTTTACTAGCACTCTTAATAACAAATCGGGACTCGTATGAACTAACCCACGCAACCGAGAGTCCTCGTGGGTGAATTGACACGTCACAATTCACGGTCGTAACACGTGATTGCCGACGTTATGGCAAGAATCTGTAAGGTTCGTAGAATCGCCGAATTAGGAATCGAAGCCACAACACGAATATCGCATCGCTCCCCAACAACGTTGATGTTGTTGCGGCATAATGATTGGCACAGCCGTGTTGGAAAAAACCTTTTGCTGGATCGCTCGCTTTATTCAAAATCGAGGCCAGTTCGACATTGCCTTTGGCGATCTTTTGATCGCTGAGGCTACCGCAATGGTATTGCAGTTGCGGTAAAAAATTTTGTCTTGGCCGTGCTGGTCTCGAACGTAGGCTTTTGTTTCGTTGGGATAAGTGGCAGTGAGATCAGCAGGCAACTAGTAGGATCGGCCAACTGCTTTTTCATACCCTACTTGACCCAGAACGACCTTGGTGGGCCGCAATCTGGGGCTAGTCTCCATCGATTCTGCAGACATCAAATGTGTCATTTACGCGATAAATGCGCATTATCAACTGCCTACAACGATATTTCTACAATCCAAACTCACCATCCAGTGCGGTTTTCGACGTCCCGTTCCGTTCGATCGCGATTTGAATTTTTATCGAAAGAGGCGTTTCCCTAGGAGTGGAATTTCAGGTCATGCCAGAGCAAGTAGTGAGGCAGAGCAAGTAGCGTCTGGTGACAAAATGGACTAGTATAGTGACCATCGTGTACAAAGGATCTCGGTTTCCTTCCGCTATTACCGACCTGAAGTTATACGTACCCCTCCGCCTAACCTGCTATCCCCTTCCACAATTGCTTGAGAGGATTTTTTAGTTATGTTTCGCAAGATTGGCAAACTTTCTCACTACAAACCGCAGCACAAATACAGACTCGGATTTATGTTTTTGTTGTTACCTGTACCAATTTTTGCAGAGGTGCATACCACCAGCTTTGCACAAGATGCAAACCAGGAGACAAAGAGCACGGACGACAAGGAGACCGAGGGTGCCTATAGCCGCGAGGATTTCCTTAAGAGCATTCGAGAACAGAAAATTTCGGAGGCCGCTGCGTTAATCGACGGGGCACTAGCAAAAGATCCTTTGAATATTGATCTGCTTCGTGATAACGTAACGATGATCTCTGCATCCATGAGAAGCGATCGCAACGGAGCTGTTGATCGTGCCGCTACACAACTGAAAAAATTTGTCGATGCGGAGAGTCTTAGCCCCGTACAAGCGTCTGTCTACCTCAGCACGCTCAGCATGTTCGCCATGGCTTCCAGCGATAGCGATAAAACGCTCAGTCAGCTCGAAACGGCCAGAAAGAAACTACAGGGTTCGCCACTATCCAATTCTGTGGTAACGATGATCGTGCAGAATTTTTTACGTAATGGTAAAGCTGATGAAGCAAAACGTGAATTGGATGAGTTAATCAAATCGACCGAAGACGGAAAGGCGATGCTTTCCATCGCGACACTTTACACACAGTCTCTCGCTGCTCAATATCCGGAAGAAGTGAACCAAGTTGACGCGAAAGCAGTGAAAATTGCTGAGAGCTTGGTGGCTTCAGATACCATTTCTCGCGAGGACTTTAACGCCTACTTTGGCTTCGCTCAGTCGCGCGCTAGCCGTTTGTCGAGAAGTAACCCTACCGACGCACTTGCACAACTAAAGTCGATCGAAGCTAACTTTGAACGATTCAGTTCTTCAAATTCATCAAATGACAACGACGCGGGCTTGAAGTCCATCGCGCGTTCCCTTGAGAATCTCAAGCGGACTGTTGAAACGGAAATCAAGCGTGCTGAACTTGTTGGAAAACCTGCCAAAGACTTCGGTGATTTCGCTCAAAACAATCACTATGTTGCGATGGATGCAAAATCGTTGGCGGATCTCAAGGGTAAAGTTGTTTTGCTAGATTTCTGGGCTGTTTGGTGTGGACCATGTATTGCAACGTTTCCACACCTAAAGGAGTGGCACGAAGAGTATTCGGATAAAGGATTGGTTATCGTGGGTGCGACCAAGTTCTACAACTACGATTGGAACACGGAGACCTCCAAAGCCCAAAGATCGGAAGCAAAGGTACCAGTGGAAAATGAATTGGCCATGCTAGAAAAATTCCGTGAGTCATACGAATTGAAACACGGATTTGTTGTTACCTCCAACGAAGACGCGTTCGGAGATCACTTTGCAGTGACCGGAATTCCTCAGGCGGTACTCGTTGATAAAAAGGGTGTTGTCCGTCTTGTTCGCGTTGGATCTGGCGAGAAGAACGCAGAAGATCTGCACAACATGATCAAAGAACTACTCGCTGAATAAACAGTTTTTTTGAATGGACGAGGACTAGGGACTTACCTAGTCCTCGATCCAATTTCTTGTTCCCCACCATGAGATATCCACAGACCCAAATACCATGGCTTGAGCGGCAAAACTGACCACAGGTGAGATGCTTGTCCAGGTTGATTCTAGAGCCTAGAGTAAGTCGAAAGGCTGCTCACAATACCATTTCGAGTTCTATTTCCTGTTGGGTTTAATGAAGCAGCCGAATGCCTTCGTGAAAGTCACTTCAGGTTTATCGCCCGCCAGCACAGCATCAACAGCTTTTTCGATATAGCTAACGGATGGTTCCCTTTGTTTGTCGTCAAAAGCGCCTTGATAAGCTAACAGACCGTTAGAGTCCAGAACGAAGAGATGAGGTGTTACTTTAGCACCGAAAGCGCGTGCCGAGTCTCCGGTCACATCGTAGGAATAAGGGAAGTTGAATCCTTTTTCCTCAGCTCGCTCCTTCATCGCGTTTAGATCTTCGGAGGAGTTGACATTGATTGCGATAAACTTCACATCTTTGTTCGCATATTTCTTTTGGAACTCGATGAATCGATCTTCGTACGCGATGGCGACCGGGCACCGGTTGCTGGTAAAGGCAATAACGGTTGCCTTGGCTTCTTTAATGCTCGCGAGGGAATACTCTTTGCCGTCGACGCCCATGGCTTTGAAATCGGGTGCCTTGGATCCGATTTCAAGATCAGCTGCCGCAGTCCAAGAAATGAATCCCGCAGATGCCAACGCAGTCATAGCAAACAACATGGCTTTTCGACGAAACATACTCTAACTCCTTCATTGAATCTTTATTGAGTAACACAACCGGAGGAGGCCCGGTCAAATCCGGAGTTCGTCTGCATCGAATCACACGCCGCAGTGGTTTAGTCGGATCGACATATGTCGGTACATGATTACCTTCCCTACTATGTCTTTCTATTAGATCTTATTGGGCATCGACCAGCAAGCACCTCGTGGATGAATGGGCTTATCACTTTCCTGGACGTGTTAGGTAATGGGAACCTGGATTATTTGCAGATTGCAATGTGGTTTGGTGATACGTAATCCCGGCGTACTTGTGCACAAGTACCAGAGATGCTCGGTTGTTGTATAATGTCATGGAGTCGAAGAGACAATGAATGAGATTTCAGGCCGGAGATAGGTTGTGATTTGGGCAATTGGAGCAGCGTTTGTACTCTCGATGCTAATCGTGATCATGCTTAAGGCCAAGGGTGTGCCAAATCGGGAGAAATGGCCTCCGATATCAGAGGACGAGTTCATTCGTCGTTGTTCGCCTGGAGTGAATCGTGAACGAGCTCTAAAAGTTCGTCGTATTATTTCAGAGCAGTTAGGTGTCGAATACGATAGGATCTATCCTGAGCAGAGATTTGTTGAAGACCTAAAGTGTGATTAGGATCGTCCATGTACTTTGATCAAGAATCTGAGCAGTGCCCAGGCTGTGGATTGTCGAGTTGTTCCTTTTAGCAAGAGCCTTTCTGGGCTGGTAGTTGCCGCCGATTTGAGAACAACCATTAATACGGATAACATTGAGAGGATTAGATTCGTTCTGAATCGCCCCATAACTTGCCTTCACGCGAACGAAGAGGCCATTTTCAAGGCGATTGAGAGAGACTATCAGGACGCCTTGTAGTCTGTTCGAGAAAGAATGCTGCTATCGCTGCAGCTGCTGTGATTCTCATATGGCTCCGCCCGTTAAATCTCACGGCGCCAGTATATGTTCGGGTTTTCCGCCTTCTGCGATAGTCGGCGCCTTTAAGCAGTTTTGGACAGCTAGGAACATTAGTCACGACTAGTGAGCTGAGGATTTTTGATTCAAATCGAATTTCCCTCAAAATCAACGGGTTTCGATTTTGTTTAAAACAAAAATTTCGATTTCGAACTCGTTTGGCATTGCGTGTGCGATTGCCAAGATTCGCATGAGTCACGATTCTGTGATGTCGGAACAGGTAGATGTACCGAACTTTACCCGTGAGACTTATGCTAGCGACGAAAGCCTGCGAAGACGACTCGCAGCATGGGAATGATCGCTATCAATGTCTCTCCCTTCTAAGGTATCAGGAACAAAGTTATGTTGAGAAAAAGGATAGTAGGCCGTAAAGGATTTACGCTGGTGGAGTTGCTCGTTGTGATTGCCATCATTGGCATTCTGGTAGGCCTGTTGCTGCCAGCAGTGCAAGCGGCCAGAGAAGCTGCTCGCAGAATGCAGTGCTCAAATAATGCAAAGCAAATCGGACTTGCATTTCATAATTTCGAAAGCGCACGGAAGAGCTTGCCTACCAGTCTTCGGCCACCATCCAATATTTCAGGTTCGGGTGAGCAGAGTCGTGTTTCGGTTCTTACCGATTTGCTTCCGTACCTCGAACAAGGAAACATATTCAACCAGTACAACAAGGCGATTAACTGGAATCAAGGAACCAACATCCCGTTATCACAAACTCCCATTCCAACATACATTTGCCCATCGAACCCTAATGGGGCCGTATTAGATACAGCTCCTCCCGGAAGCAATCCGCAGTTTATCCCTGGAATTGCATCAACTACGGATTACTCTCCCGTATACGGTATTGGTGCTGGAGTTTTTACACAGCTTCTCGGCGTCGCAGCTCCAGATCAATTCCAGGATCCAGCGGAAATCTTTGCTGGCGTAACCCCACCTTATACTTACGTAAGAGGATTCTTTCCTAAGAACGCGACAATTGACCCAAGAACTGGTGCGCAAACCAGGCCAGGTGCCAAGTTCGCGAACGTGATGGACGGTCTTTCGAACACCATTGCGATTGCAGAATCCGCAGGGCGCCCATTTGTTTTTGTACGTGGTAAGCGTCTCACGGGAGGGAATGCGCTGGCAGATACCGATGCATCGTCAACCAACACGGATCGTCTAAACTCAGGTGGTTGGTCTAGACCTGCGAGCGATATCATTCTATTCGGGTCGACCAATGATCCGCGAGGTGTATTGGGGGGAACAACCGCGTTCAATTGGACCAACGGCCACAACATTCGAGGCCTAAACTATACTGCGCAAGGGATAGCAGCCGCAATTCTCGGAGCTCCTATCGCAACTCACGGCACTGGTGCTCCGTACTCTTTCCATACTGGAGGAGCTCACTTCACGATGGGGGATGGGTCAGTACAGTTCTTGTCGGAAAACATTTCTTTCCGTGCCTTTATCGGCCTAGCGACCCCAGCAGGCGGCGAAGTCTCGACAGAGCTCTAGCTCTGGGTGGGCCAATCCGCATTTGGTAGCACAATCGTTTAGGATGCTGGAACCAACCCCAGCATCCTGGCTCGAGGGTGGTTCGCCGATAGAAACAAATTTCAAGAAATGGTAATTGATGATCATTATGAATAGCAAGACGCTGAACAGAATCCTTTCAACATCTTTAGTTGTAACGCTGGGGTTTACTGGTTGTTTCTCAAGCCCCAAACCATGGGAGATTACCCATCCTGCAAGCGGGAAAGTTGAATTCAAAGGAAAGCCACTTGAAAATGCGGAACTGACGCTTTTTCCGATTGATACAAAGGTCCCCGAATCTGTGAGGCCAAAAGCGAAATCGACTGCCGAAGGAAAGTTCGTTTTGGGAACATATTCTCAATCCGATGGTGCTCCCACAGGCAAGTACAAGGTTACAGTGGTTAGAAACGAAGTCTCGATTTCCAAAGATACGATCGTTGCTAAGCCGAATGATTTACCAACCAAATACTCGATTTTGAACACGACTGATCTCCAAGTGGAGATTGTGGCGGGTAACAACGAAATACCAACGATTACGCTAAAATGATTCGAAGGTACGGTTTGTAATCCGCTCTATCAATTGCCTGTTGGTGAACTTGTAGGGCGGTTGAAAGAAAGAGCTTTTCCATGTAAAAGTTAAATGGAAAACACAACGGAGGGAATATGAAGATCGTTATCGTCGGTGGTGTGGCCGGAGGAGCATCGGCAGCTGCGAGAGCCCGTAGACTTAGTGAATCGGCCGAAATTGTTCTGTTCGAACGTGGCCAATATGTGTCTTTTGCCAATTGCGGTATGCCCTACTATGTCGGAGACGAGATCAAGGTCCGCGATAAGTTGATCGTTACGACCCCGGAACGACTGCGAGAACGCTTTAAGATTAACGTCCAACCTGGCTGTAACGTCGTCGAAATTGATCGCGCTCAGAAACAGGTCGTTGTGCAAAGGGCTGGCTCAAACGAACTTTTCATTCAGCCTTACGACAAGCTTGTTCTATCACCGGGCGCGTCGCCGTTTCTGCCTCCGATACCGGGGATGGACTCACCAAACGTTGCAACACTTAGAACCTTGGACGATGTCGATCGGATTAGAGCTAGGGTGGATTCGGGGATCGATCATGTTGTTGTGGTCGGGGCGGGCTTTATCGGACTGGAGATGGTGGAGAATCTGGTTCACCGCAACATCAAGGTCACTCTCGTCGAATTAGCTGATCAAGTCCTTCCGGTTATGGATCGGGAAATGACCACGCCCATTCTCGCGGAGCTCAAAAGCAAAGGGGTTGCTGTTCACTTGAACACCACGGTATCTGAGATTCAGAACAACCAGGATCGCGTTATCTTGCATCTCAGTACGGGATCTACCATCGACTGCGGATTGGTTTTGTTTGGTGTTGGAGTGCGTCCTGAAAACAAGCTCGCGGGCGATTCAGGATTGGCGACCGGTCCTCGAGGTGGCATAGTAACCAATTCATTTATGCAAACTTCCGATCCTGATATCTATGCGGTGGGTGACGCAGTCGAGACGGAGGATTATGTGCTTAAGACCAGGACACAAGTTCCTTTGGCAGGTCCTGCAAACAGGCAGGGACGATTAGCCGTCGATCATATATTCGGACGCAAAGTTAGATTTCGAGGCACACAAGCAACCGCAATAGTAAAAGCCTTTAATACCGTGGTCGCATCAACCGGTGCAAGTGAAAAGGTTCTCAAACGAGAAGCCAGATCGTATCAAAAAATCTATCTTCATCCGGCTAACCATGCTGGTTACTATCCCGGTGCGCAGGCGATGTCGATAAAGCTTCTTTTCGATCAAAATGACGGGAAGATTCTCGGGGCTCAAATCACGGGAGGAGAGGGGGTCGATAAACGAATCGACGTGTTGTCTATGGCGATTCAAGCTGGGATGACTGTATTCGATTTGGAAGAGTCCGAGCTCGCTTATGCTCCCCAATTCGGTTCAGCAAAAGACCCGATCAACATGGCGGGGTTTATCGCATCTGGAGTAGTGAGGAAAGATCACCCTATCATTCATGTCGATCAACTTTTGCAGGTTGCTGCGCCATACCTGATTGATGTTCGTACCGAAGATGAACATCGTCTAGGCACTATTCCAGGCTCGAAATTGATCCCGGTTGATCAGTTACGAGATCGGTTGGACGAGATCCCTTCCAGCAGCGACGTAATCGTTTTTTGCCAGGTAGGGCAGCGGGGTTACATCGCCACCAGGATTCTTCAGCAACGAGGCTTCAAAGTTCAAAACCTCTCTGGTGGTTTTAAGGCCTATCGATTGTTTCACCCCGCTTGATGATACCACTCAGCCACCTGTGGATGCGCGGATGTCATGGTTCCGTTGGCAGCCGAACGGAAGCGATAGTCATCGGAATTCGGAGCTGCTCCGCGCGAAAGTACCGTTTGAGGATTTTCGTGTCTAATCCGCACTCGATGCGTGCCTGACGTACCGAGATTCCAAGAAGGGAATCGAGATTTCGTTTGTAAAGATCTTTGGCACCCGTTTCCCGACCGCACGCAAATCCTAAATCGAAAGCGGGTAGAAGCGACCTTGGGATGCGATACGGCTCAGGATAGACGCGCCCAAGAACGAAGCGAAGCACTCGTCGTTGAATCGGACTGGACTTTTTTGCTGTTCCCATGGCAAAGCCGATTACGAACGCTTCGTCTTGATCTTGAAGCCCTCGTCCCAGGAGTACGTGCAGAACATCGTGATCCCTGAGCGATACCGCACCCCGAAAACGAAATAGACTTTCCGGGTTCTCAAGAAGCTTGATGATCCAAGGTATTTTTGATGCGGCTACAGCCGGCATCGTCTGGATAATCTCCTCAACCGTGAATGAGTCGTGTTCAAGCCCTGGATACCAAGCTAACCAGTGCTCTGTCTCAAGAAGTGATTCACGTTTGCGCCCACTCGAATCGTAAAGCCATGCGCTGGTATCGTATAGTGATAATATTGAATCGCGACGAGGATGATTGGAAGATACAATAACAGCGGAAGATGCCGCCCGATTGAGGCTTTCGATTAGAAGATACTCCGCTTCCGCTGCTTGCCTTGGTGAGATTCGTTCGGAGCACAAAACTCCTTCGAGTTCACTCAACGTTTGGGATGCGATTTGACGCAGTTGTTTTTGATTGTTTGATCGATACGATGACTTGAGCTGGCCAGCATGATTCGCAGCTTTGAGTGCAGCATGGGTGGCACCGATCGTTGGATTGTCCACCACCGATTTTCCCAATCCGAACTCAAACTCGCTATGCTCTAAAGCTTGGCAATGAGCAATCCACTGAATTCTGCCCCCACTGCAATCTTTCTCTTCGAATTGAAATTCCACCTTGTTCGTGCAGAGGGGCTGAATCGCTTTTGAAATCGCATCAAAAAGATCTTCACCACGTCCGGAGGTTACGCAGTCATTTTGATCTTTGTCCAGAAACTCAATTCGTATCTCAACAAACTGGTCGGTTTGTTCATTGGTGCTACTGACTGAGATGGCCTTAAGCGTGCATGCACCCACGACAAGTCCGCTCAGTTCCATTCGTTGCGACTCACTTTCTTGGTTTTCGGCCATCAACTACTGCTCCGATTCGATGGATTTCATGGAGTGACACGAGAGGATAAGGTATTGTAGCAGCGAGAGTGATTCGTAGGCTGATGTTGTCCGGCATGCGAATCGTCGCCATCCCGATTAGTTCTACATTTTCTCATGCGATGTTGATCTATGCTTGAAAGAATCCCCATTAACGCACTATATTGGGCACGGCATTATGGTAAATGGTAAATGAGCTTCAATCGACCGACGTGAGTAATCAGGAATTGATGTGACCGGATTCAGTCTCAAAGATCATTTGTTCAACAGGGAGAAAGTTCAATTCCTAGCTGGATTGTTCGATAAAAAGGTACCATCCTTCTCTGGTCAACGTTTTGTTTCAGGAGTCATGAATAAACTCCCAGACCTGGAGCTCAAGAAAAGGATTGTTCATATTGCGGAAGTGCTGGCTTCACATCTTCCACGCGATTTTCCGAAGGCTGCAGGGGTCATCATCGATTGCCTTCCGCCACCTCTCGATGAAAGCAAAACCGACGACGATTTCGGCGATTTTATCTTTGCTCCCTTAGGAGAATACGTAGTGAAGCACGGTATGTCACCTGAGCATCTTTCCATCTCATTTGATACCCTTAAAGAGCTTACGAAACGATTCTCGATGGAAGACGCAATGCGCTCTTTCATTCGGGAATACCCTAGTGATGCGGTTAAGGTCTTGAAGCAATGGGTGCAGGACAAGAACTACCATGTACGGCGTTTAGTAAGCGAATCGACTCGTCCACTTCTGCCGTGGTCTGGTCGCATCAGTTTATCCACCGATGTTACGCTTTCGTTGCTCTCGAGACTTCATTCTGATCCAACTCGCTACGTCACGCGCAGCGTCGCAAATCATTTGAACGACATATCGAAGGACGATCCTGACTTAGTTGTTGAAACGATTCGACTTTGGCGTTCTAAAGCAGCTCAAGATCCAAAGGAACTGGATTGGATAACCCGCCACTCATTGCGAACCGCCATTAAGAAAGGACATGCCGGAACTCTGAAGTTGCTTGGGTTTCATCCTAATCCAAAACTTGAGTTGGGGGATTTAGTTATCGTTAAAACGAAGTTTAAGTTAGGTCAGCCGCTTCAGTTCTCCTTCGATGTAACGGCGCTGCGTAACGAATCTCTGGTCATTGACTATGTGATTGAATTCATAAAATCGGGAGGCAAACGCTCGTCCAAGGTGTTTAAAGCCACAACGCTGCAATTGAAAAAAGGAGAGACGAAGACCGTTAGCAAGACGCATAAACTCGTAGCTGAAGCAACAACTTATCGGCTATATCCTGGTGAACATCGATTAACAATTCAAATCAACGGTAGCTCGATGGTCAGCAAGACGTTTGAGTTGACCACTTGATTAGCTTTGGGTGTTTTAGCACGACACTTCAGAAGAAATTTTTCCTCTCGACCTGATGCCACCCCAGGA
The DNA here is from genome assembly GCA_046344995.1 of Pirellula sp. Lineage (GTDB taxonomy): Bacteria > Planctomycetota > Planctomycetia > Pirellulales > Pirellulaceae > JBKCUI01. The sequence goes on along the minus strand of JBKDKR010000066.1, from coordinate 113,601 downwards.
TATTTGAAGCGTCTTTTAACGGTCTGAAAATAATCCGTGTACGTGATAGTTGTGACATTGTGTGCATGCGTCGCCAGCGGATTGGGGTGTGTGACACGATGCGCATTGATCTTTCTCGATCGGCACGAATTCGCTCCGTATCGTACGCCCCCGATCACTCCATCCTTGTTCTGAAACTTGATGGGTGTTTAGCTTTTTCAATTTATGGCAAGATTGACAATCCCGAAGGTTATTGATCGATAAATGAGGCGTGTGATTGAATTTAGTGAGTTCGCGAATGGCATTGGGTCGCTGGTCAATCTTCCAGCAGTATTTGTTGATGTCTTCGTTGCTAAGATGCTTAGCCGGACTTGCTCCGCTGTCTGGTGGAATTCTCTGTGCCGCTAGGGTGGATTGACTTAGCATTTGATGTATTCGGTTGCTATCAAACGAATGGCACTGAATACATTGTTTTAGAAGGGGATCTTGAAAATCTGGCGAGGTAGAGTCTTTGCGAACTAACAAGTTCCATTCTATCCATCTAGACACCCATGGATCAGCATGACCAATTGGGACGTATACGAGTGCTACCCGGTTATCATCAATCATCCAGCCTCCGAACGGAAGATGCTCCCAAGGCTTGAGAGGCTTATTGATAGCCGATGCTTTCGATTCGATATCATCCTTGAGATTTAGCGAGTTTCTATCTGCCCCCGATAAAAGATCCTCGTCCGACGATAGCAGGTCACTCTGGCCCATTAAACCGGCATCGTTACTAGGTGGGCTTGCGAGCAGGTCTTCCTCCAAACCGGTCAGGAGATCGTCGTCTTCTTGAGTGTTTTGGGCTAAAAGAATGGGCTCAAACCTCAAGCTGATCGGATTAACCGAGGAGGTCGATCTTTCGCTATTTCCGAGGCTATCCAAACGTCGGTTCGGTTGGGTGATCCTCTCAAGTTGATCGGTGCGGGCGGGAGTTACGTTCATGTCAACTGGCAATCGATTGTCGTTCCTGGACGATAACGCGGCGATGGGTTGCTCAGGTCCCCTTTTGAACCATTTAAGAGATGCGGAGCGAAGTAGATCAGGTGGAACACCAGTCGCAAGCTGATTAACCCAAGTCTCCATTTTCCTGTTTCTATTGGCGATTGTGCCAGGATCAGATAGAGCCGATTGAGTATTGGATGATCGTGATGAAACGAAACGAGCGTAAAGCTCGAGGCCTGGGGCCGCACTAATCGTTGCAGCATCCGCCCTCGAGTCTGTTCCTACCTCTAACCAACTCTTTAGCTTCGGTTGGCCATCCGCGGAAATTTGGTTCCAGGTTTCTCGTACAAACTTTGTAAGGTCTGCTACGGATTTGCTTTGGGCAGGATCGTCGAGGTTGACATCTTTCAGACTACCTGACTTAGGAAGATTCTCTAAGATTGCTCTCCCTTCATCAGATGATCGGAGCATATGAGTAAGAAGCGGCGTAAGGTCTCCATCCATCATTAAACTCGCCGATTCAGGCCATGGCCCTATATCGTGTCCGTGTTTCAGCAGTTTCGCACGATCAACGCTTGGTACCTGAAAAACGACTAGCCCTTCAATACCAGCACTTTTTATGGGCTCACTGTGGCATTCCGCGCAGGACTGTTCAAAGGAGACGCTTCGGAAAACTGAACCGACCAAACCGGATTGCTGAGATTGCAAATGACAAACGTTGCAATCAAAGGTCTTGCCTTTTTTCGCGAAGTGTAATTCTGCGTGCCGTGCATGGTCAAAGCCAATACTTCGAGGTTTATCTGGAGGATACGATTCGAATTCAGGGTGCCCGTCTGCGAAGGACTGGAATTGATTTCTGTGGCATGCTTGACATTTCGCAGACGAGATTGCCTGCAGCACACCATCAGAACCTTGGTGTTCCCGATGGCATTGACTGCATTCAGTAGGTTCTTGGGAAAGTTTTGTGGGATGTCGGTCTGAGACTGATGCGAAAAGGTTCGACAAGTCTTCTCCCACAAGATCATGTGGGTTGCCGAGCAATCCGTTCGGCATGTTATCGTAATGGCAATTCATGCAGAGTTCAGATTGTTTACGTGCTGATGCCAACTCGATAGGTGATGAATGCCCTAGATCTCTGGCTACTAGTTTCCCTGAAGGATTAGGGATCGCATTAGGGTGGCATGCGGCACAGCGTTTTTCGTCATCGATTGAGAGTGGATGGTCGCTTAGTCCCGATACTAATAGCTGTGCGTGCGCTTTAGATAGTCCGCCAGGTGCGAGCGGCATTTTGTTCTTCGAGGATGTCAGCCAATAACTCATCGTTGCTACAGCTAGAATGGTGCTGATGGCCGAGACCAAACGTGACCAGCCGAGCAAGGTTCGAATAGGGGAGCACCGTTCGGGAACGTCTCGCGACTGGCCACATCGATTTCCTTTTGGTCCATGAGTGCAGGATCGTCCAACTGCAGACAAACCGCAACGATACGTTTCTCTTGGGCGGCGGTAATAATTTCGAAAGTTCATGTTTTACCAGTGGCTCGAATACAAGTGAGCAACGATAACATGCCCCACCGTAAACACTATAAATGCACCGAGCAACACAGTGTGGATAGTTGCGAAGAATCGAATTCGATTGTGGATCGCACTTTGAAAGTCGAGATCATCCCGGCGTTGAATGAGATTGATCATCTGCCCCTGGAGTTCCATTCCCTTCTCATCCAGATATCTGGTTAATTCACCCAGTTGGTATTGAAGATCTCTTTTACGTTTGCCAGTTGGGAAAATGCGATACCATAGGCTGCGCGAAGAAGAGAAGAATGTGCCTAATGTAGACTGGTAATAATCCGCGACAACAAACGCTTTTGATGAGCCTGCGGCCGAAAGAGCAATTTGGTAAGCCTGTTCTGCAACTGCCATTTTCGCTTCGGGTATATCCGACCGAAGTATCGCTTGCCCTGCAGCCCTTAGGAGACGTGGTGACGATCGATTCACATACCAGCTGACAAAGCCCGTCAGAAGAATTGTCCAGAACAAAGCTGCCAGAGTAGACTCTAACCACCCGCTAGCAAGAATGCCTGCGTGAGAACAATAGGCAATCAAACAAAAGATACCGAGGTAGTGGTGAGTGGTTTGCCAAATCGTAACCGACCCCAGGTTTGCACCAGGAAATCGCTTGCGAGCTCCCAGCATTGTTAGTGCAATAATGACGGCTAGCAATGTGTAACCACTTGCGAAAGCCTCGTTTCCCAATCGATTAGTTACAAAGTTTTGCAGCCCAAAGCATGCAACAGTGGCGATGGTAATCGCAATCAAGGATTTCCCTAAACGTCGAATGCTCGTCATTCGATTTCCCTTGACGGGAAGTGACCGACTTTTGGTCTTCTGAAAATCCGAGGCTATTGCACTCATCGACGTCAAGCAACCTTTCGTTCGAGCCACTCTTGCAACGGCTGGGTACTGCTCGTATCGAGTCGGAATAGAGCTGCATGGGGGCAAGCATTTTGACATGCTGGGCCGGTTGAAAGCGACTGGCAAAGATCGCATTTCGAAGCCTGCAGAATAGGAAGTTTCGAAGTTGCATCGATGATTTCGTTCCCGCGATCATCTTTAAGTTGCTGCATTACTATGTTTTCATATGGGCAGCTTTCCGAACACGTTTTACAGCCGATGCATGTGTTAGGGTTAATGGCGATTACCCCTGTGTCGGGATTTCTGTGAATCGCACCGGTTGGGCAACCAATCATGCAGACGGGATCGGTACAATGCATGCATGCATGCGTAAACATTAATGAGCCGTACTGAGGCCCGCTCCGAACAAACCTTGGTGTACCTTGATGAGTTGATGCGCAGGCTTTAACGCATTCATCGCACCCCGTACACCGATCGAGATCGATTAACATGGTTCGGCGGCCATTTATTAGTCGCTGATCAACTAAGAACTCAACGAGTGGCGTTTCCAGCGAGGATCGTCGATCGTCCCGTTCAAAATCAGGAACGATACTTCCCCCCGAATCATATCTTGGATTGAGTATAGTTGGTGGAAGTTCTGATTTACGTACCTTTGGCAACAGCGTTTCTAAAACGGTTTGCCGGGGAATTCTCAAGAGGTCAACAAATCCCAGAGCACGCAATGATTGTTGATACGGCAAAGGACCGACATTAGGTTGCCTAAAGGAATCCGCGATTTCCTCGAGCCCAAACATTTGGCCGCTACCCAGGTACGCCGTTGTTTGATGACCATTACCGTGTTCGAAACTTAGCCTTGCAAAACCAGCACGAATTAGGAAGAGATCGTTTGCGGCCGATCCCTCGTTCGCAATAAGAGGCTCTGCCTGAATCCGCTGATTAGAATCCACTGTTTTGAGATTCTTGTAATCAGCAAACCATTCCAACTCACCGAAGGAGTCAAGCTTAGTAGCTTTTACTACTTTTTGAATAGTCTCCTCGTCTAGGAATCGAAATAGCTTCGTTTCGCGAAGATGCATTTCCAAACCAGATTGTCGGTAACGATCATCCAAATAAGCTCGAAACTTGGGATCCTTTCGAAGCAATCTAAGACCTTGCCACCGAATCTCAACGGCGATGCAAGGAGAGTCCGCAACGACACTAAATCGATGAGGAGTTCGTGTAATAGCGGCCATTTCCCCAAAAATATGTCCAGGTTCTAATGGCTCGCTTTGAAAATCATGTAGAACCGCTTGGAGATCCTGTAAGAATATTCTGCTACGACCATCGACGGTTTCTACGACTGGGTCTGCCGCACATTTATGTATTGGTACCGTATTTCTGCTTCGGTTTTTTCGTTGGTCATTTACTGGTTGATTGGCTTGCGCTCCGTGATCGCTAAAAGATTCCTGATTAGGCTTTTTGAAATGAGCGAGCAGTTTTGAAAATATGCCCTTGGTGGATTTCGCTTGAGTTGAAGACTGGCGCTGCCAAAGACTAACGAGAAACGCGCGGACGTTACCCCTCAAAACGATAAAAGCGCTGTTCCCATAATCTCCTTCCCGAACAATTACATCTCCGGGATCGTAGCGGACAATTCGGGCGTCGTGCTGAAGAATCATCTCCAGTGACCCACTGACGCTAAACAATTTGGGATCGAGCTGCGAAAACGGCGGATAGCTTAATAGATACGCAACATCCTTTGAGAGCATTTCTCGATCAAAGGGATGGTCCCACCGAACTGGTCTTTCGATTGCAGTAATGCTAGCGGACATGCTTCGCCGGTTTGATAGCAATAGACACTGGCCTTCGTCTGCGTTGCGTACGAAGGCCTTCCAAGTTTGGAATCGATCGCTTAAGCCAGCTTCATTAAGAGAAATGAGGAAAAACAACTAATGAGAGCGCAATCAAGAGACTGAGCGAGTCCGAATCAAGAAAAGCATACAGGGAAAGCTGAAGCGATCAAGCTAATAGCTCGTGCACAACCTTTGCGTGTTCGACCCCCGTTAATCGAAAATCGAGTCCGGCATGTCGATAGGTGAGACGCTCGTGGTCAATGCCCATCAGATGAAGAATGGTGGCATGAAAGTCCCGGACATGCACTGGTTTTTCAACAGCCTTTAATCCAATCTCGTCGGTTGCTCCATGCACTATGCCAGGCTTCGCGCCACCACCTGCTAGCCACGAACTGAATGCCCACGGATGATGCTCTCTCCCTTTGTGATCAGCGCTGCTGTTAAAAGGTGTACGCCCAAACTCCGTTGTCCAGACGACAAGCGTTTCTTCGAGCATACCCCTTTGCTTGAGATCTTTCAGCAATGCGGCAATTGGCTGATCGACGTTTTTGGCGAGTGGTTCGTGCGTCATCATATCACCGTGCGCATCCCAATTATTCGACGATCCAGTATCTATCAGTTCCACAAACCTCACGCCACGCTCAACTAAACGGCGAGCTGCCAAACATTGCCAAGCAAAACCGGTTGTCTGGTTAGGCTTTAAGCCGTAGCTCGTAAGAGTTGCCTCTGTTTCCTTGCTAAAATCAAATGCGTCCGGTACGGCCATTTGCATTCCAAACGCGGTCTCGAAGCTCTGAACACGTGCCTGGTAACGAGGATCGTTTCCTCTGGACACCTGATAGTCGATGTCAATTTCCTTTAATGCGGCAAGCTCCAGTTGCTGAAGTTCGGACGCAACTCGCGGCTTGACATTCATGACAGGCTCTTGTCCAGGCACTACCAACGTACCTTGGTGCGCACCGGGTAGAAAGTCGCTCGCGTAGACTTGCGTGCCCGCATAAGTTTGAGCCGGTGCGATCACGACAAAGCCTGGAAGATTCTTATTCAAGGAACCGAGGCCATAGGTCATCCATGATCCAATACTAGGTCTGGATACCGTGAATGATCCAGTGTGAATCCCCAACGTCGCGTTGTAGTGATTCGAGTGAGAGGTGTGCATCGATCGAATGACAGCCATGTCATCAACGCACTGCGCGATGTGTGGGAAAAGCTGGCTTACTTCAGTGCCACATTTCCCATGAGGCTTAAACTCCCATTGAGGTTGCTTGAGAAATATCCTTTCATAGCCAGGCCTATCTTTAATCTCGGGATGATCAGCTCGAATCTCTTTGCCGTGCTGTTTGGTCAGCTCCTGCTTAGGATCAAAAGTATCGACGTGAGAAACGCCCCCTGTCATAAAGAGAAAGATGATGTTTTTCGCCTTGGCAGGAAAATGAGGATTTCTTGTTGCTAGCGGATCTCCATCGTCCGCTAGGAGTTGATTGAGAATGCCAGGGAACAACAAGGAACCAGCTGCAGCCGACCTTAGAAAAGTTCGTCGAAATACTCCCTCCGATGGTTGTTGATTATTGCTCATTGGGTTGATTCCTATTGTTGGACTTGACCGCAGACGTGTTGAATTGGTTTGTTATTGAAGTGTGTTGATTAGTCGAGGTAAAGAAACTCGTTACCAGCAAGTAGTACTCTGGCAAGGGCTGACCATTTTTGAATCTCTGATCCTGGGTAATTCCCCAGGAATCGCCTGCATCGATCTGCTTCCAATTCTGATGGCACTCGCTGAAACAATCGCTCATAAGCAGCAACGATTCGCTCGTCTTCCTGCCCTGATTTTGTTAGCTCTTCGGCTAGGAATTTTGCTTGAGCGTGAAAGAACGGATCATTGATGAAATACAAAGCTTGGGTCGGTACGGTAGTGGTTTGCCTGTTGGCTGTTGATGCATTAGGATCAGCCCCATCAAACAATGCCAGATAAGGATGTCGTCGCTGGCGCTGCACCATGATGAACGCACTGCGTTTATTGGTGTCATAAGTGGCGTTAAACGGTTGGTGCTGCGTAAATCTCCAAGTCGATTCTGTAGGGAATGGATGGGTTGATCCTCGCTCCAAATCCAACTGGCCTGACGCCATCAACAAACTATCTCTTAATTCTTCCGCTGTTAGTCTGCGTCGATTGAAATGCGACAGCCAACGATTGTCGGTATCATTGGAGTTGGGAACGTCACTCACTCGTTGATATGCCTCCGTTTGCAAAATGAGTCGGTGCATCGATTTGATACTATATCCACTTTGGATGAAGCGAGCCGCGAGAAAATCAAGGAGCTCTGGATGCGTAGGTGTTTCGCCTCTAGTTCCAAAATCATTCGATGACTTGACCAATCCGGTTCCGAAATGCCATTCCCAAATCCGATTTACCATGACGCGTGCTGCAATAGGACTCTCTGCAATCCAGTTTCCTAGTTCTCGACGCCCGCTGCTGGAATGAGATTCAACAGTGTTTCCACCAAAAATGGTTAACCACCGACGTGATACCGCGTTCCCAAGCTTTTCAGGATCACCCCGTTCGTGCACCCGAGCGTCTTTTGGTTCGGCATCCACAACCCCATAAGCAACAGGAATGCTAGGTGGCGATCCTGCATCTGGCAAATTGGTTGTTGAACGCCCCAGGGCCAACAGCTCTGCACCGATTTCGCTGGAGGCTATGTGCGAAAGTTCGAAAGACACGCCATCGAGCGCTGCCGGATGAACATCGGCAATACGGCCACTTAACAAAAGTTCTCCATCAATGGGGCTCGTCCAAATGACCGCAATGGAACTCTTCGTGCCAGGATGAACAAAAAACGATCGTGCGGAAAGAGGCGTCCAGACGTCGACCGTTTGTTCCGAGGTGTTTACGAATACAGATGGTGTGTCTCCGATGCTCCATTTCTTTAACTCCCTGCGTCCGTTGATCTCGTTCGCTGATTCGTAAAGAAAAGAAGGGGAATTGCCACCTAGCTCGACTAGCGACCAAGTCGCCCCGTTAACGTTCAAAGGATTATTGTTGGAAAGAATGTCTATCAATTCGCTGCTATGCCAAGACCTCTTTTTGTCTCCTGACAACTCTTGGATAGACCATTCTACAAGTGTGCTGTCTGCTCCATGATTCTCGTTCGGCTTAACTTCCAATACTATGGTCTCACCCGTTCGAACCGTAACTTTTGATTCAAAGGAATGTGATGCGCCTTCTGGGATGTGCGATGCGCTTAGAACTACCCTAGAAGATCCCCAGGATTCTTTGATTTTCACTCGATGAGATTCGGCAGCCTGATTTCTCTTTTGCTTTTCTAACTCTATTTCTGCGACTTTATCTTGCCATGGCTTTAGTAGCTCGTCGATCTTCGACTTTGAAATCATCGGTACCAGGTCTCGTGGTTGTCCTTTGGCTTCGCAACCAGGAAAAGCAAACTTGGTGCTCTCTAGTATCCCATACAAAGCATAGTAGTCCTCAGCGCTTATCGGATCATATTTGTGATCATGACACCGAGCGCAGCTGATCGTTAAACCAAGAAAGCTCTTTCCAATGTTGTCGATTATATCTTCGTGAGTTAGATACATATCCTTGTCGCTGTCGTGACCAAATCGTCTCGCGATAGCCAAATAGCCTGTTGCAACAATCCCTTCGCTAAACTCCTCTGGAGCCGAATTCTCTTTTATTAGATCGCCAGCAATTTGCATCCGGACAAAATCTTGATAGGGCATATCCCTTTGCATGGCGTCCATGACCCAGTTTCTATATCGCCATGCATGAGGAAGTGGATGATCGGCATTCTCTCCAGCGGTGTCAGCATACCTAACGACGTCAAGCCAGCGGCGTCCCCAATGTACGCCGTATTGAGGTGATTTGAGCAAACGGTCGATCTCGTGGATCAAAGAGTCATCAGAAGAATTGTTGGAAAAAGCATTCAGCTCTTCGAGGGTCGGAGGAAGACCCGTTAGTCCGTAGCTTAAGCGACGCAACAAAGTGCGACGGTCGGCACGCGATTGCAATTTCAATCCATGCTGTTCAATCGTTGATTCCAATAAGTCGTCAATGTGCTGAATATCTTTCGTGTAATCTTGAACTGGAATGCTCGGGATTGGCTGAAAAGCCCACCATGATTTTGCTTCCTCAACAGTCATTCCTCCGATGACCTTATCACCTGTCCTCGGATCGGGAGCTCCCATTTCGACCCATTTGGTCAGAACCGCAATTTCGTCGTTCGGCAATTTTCCGTCTCGTTCCACGGGAGGCATTACCAACGTTTGATGGTTAATCGCATCGATCAATAGGCTAGTGGTGGGTGATCCCGGTACAATTGCAGGACCGCTTTCTCCTCCTTGGATCCATCCTGCCCTTGATGCCAATGAAAGTCCACCTTCAGCAGCCGAACCTCCGTGACACTCGAAACATCTCTTCACCAAGATTGGGCGAACCTCTTTTTCAAAGAACTCTCGTTCCCCAGATGAAATGCTTGTGGGTTCTTGAGGGGCCTCGCTGGCTAAACCTAACGACTGCCACATGAAGGCAATCAATAGAGCGACACAAACCATCGGATGGAGAACTTTCATAACGCTGAGGTCCTTACTCGATTTAGGCGGGGCAGCCAGATCATGAGTCGCTACATTGCAAGCTGCAGGTGCGGTAATTTGTGGAGATTTTTGCTGTTTGTCTGACATGTTTTCTGTTCGTCACCGAAGTATTTCGTTGATGACGTGACCCTCTACGTTGGTTAGTCGACGATCGAGACCGTTATGCCTGAATGTTAGTTTGGTATGGTCCAAACCAAGTAAATGTAAAATGGTCGCGTTAAAATCGTAGAGCGGATGGATGTTCTCGGTCGCTTTCCAGCCTAATTCATCAGTGGAGCCATGACTCACCCCCTGCTTGACACCTGCCCCCGCTAACCAGCACGTAAACCCATCGGGGTTATGGTCTCGCCCTTGTGCGCCTTTTTGGAACATCGGCATGCGCCCGAATTCCGTGCACCAAACGACCAACGTGTCCTCCAGCATGCCTCGCTGTTTCAGATCCTTGTAGAGGGCTGCAACGGGTTGGTCCATGATTGCTGCATGGCGATCATATTGTTCTTTAAGTTTGTTGTGCCCATCCCAGTTTAATTCACCACCACTAGCATACGATCCATTGAACAACTGGACGAACCGAACTCCACTCTCAAGCAGTCGTCGTGCTAAGATACAATTGCGAGCGAAAGCTGCTTTGGTTGGATTCTCGACACTATCTGCGCCATAGCTGCGCAGTATATGATTGGGTTCATCCGAGAGATTCATCATGTTGGGAACGCTGAGTTGCATTTTGGCTGCTAATTCGTAACTCGCGACTCGCGCTGCTAGCTTGTCATCGCCGGCGTAGTCTGTGTCGCCTGTTCGATTGATGGATCGCAGTAACTCCAATGTGGCTTCATCTTCCTCGCGTGTCGAGCTTGGTGCTTTAAGATTGCGAATAGGTTGGCTTGCGCTAAACGTGGTCCCCTGAAAAGCGGCAGGTAGAAAACCGGGTCCCCAGTTATTGGAACCATTTTGCGGGACGCCACGAGGATCAGGAATCGCAACATATGCGGGAAGGTTGTCGTTTTCGCTGCCGAGAGCATAGGTCACCCACGCCCCTAAACTGGGAAAGCCATCCAATACAGACCCGGTTGATAGGAAATTCTCTGCTGGGCCATGTGTATTGCTAATGCTCGTTAGGGAGTGAACAAAAGCAAATTCGTCGGTAAGCTCTGCCAAGTGCGGGATCATATCTGAGACCATTTTTCCCGACTGGCCTCGTGGTCTAAACGAATACTGGGGCTTAGCTAACTCCCCAGCTGGACCTTGGAACGTTACGGAAGGGCCGCCATCCAATAGCTGGCCATCTCGTTTATAGAGCTCAGGCTTGTAATCCCATGTCTCTAATTGGCTAACAGCTCCTGCACAAAAGATCACTAACACTCTCTTAGCCTTAGAAGGGAAATGCGAGGCACGCGCTGCGTAGGGACGAGACGGATCGATTCTGTTTTGGTCTGCAGCCAAAAGCCCATCTTGCTTCAGGAGACTCGTGAGCGCAATCGCACTAAGTCCACTGATCGTATCACCTAGAAAGTGGCGTCGATCGAGCCAGGTTTGGTTTAAAGAGTGTTTGATAGAGCGTTGTCGTTTCATTGCGATTGTTGATTGCGATTTAGCGGACATTTATCGAACATACAGGTACTCGTTACTGTTGAAGAGGGCACGGCATAGAATGTCTAATCCATGCTTCCGAACAAATGGTTCTGCCTGTTCTAGCTCAGTTTGCGTAGGTTCCCGGCCAAGAATTCTTCGATAGACCTCGGCAATCCGGAGAGAAGGATTATCCGGTGTGGACGACTCAATAGCATCGGAAATTTTTCTTGTAAGCTCCATAACGATAGTGCTATTGAGTAGATTTAGAGCTTGAATGGGTGTCGTCGATTCGCGGCGACGAGGCAGGCTTTGTCCTCCGTCAGGACAATCGTATGCACCAAAAACAGCATCCCGCTCACGCCTTACGCGATGCGAATAGATCATTCGTCGAGTGTTACTGCTCTTTAGAATTTCAACGGGCTCAAAGCCAGTCAAGCCGCCTCGTTTATCGAACAGATCGAACCCCGCCCCTCCCATCGTGAATGACAATTGATCGGTTGACGACAGCAGCGAGTCTCGCAGAGCTTCTCCCTCTAGTCTCCGGAGCGGATATCGCCAAAGAAGCTTCACATCGACATCTACTTCGTTTCCCTTTGCATTGGGAATAGAACTTTGTCGATAAGTTGACGACAACACGATTTCTCGGTGCATCGCTTTAATAGACCAGCCTGATTCCATAAATTTAAAGGCCAGGTGATCCAACAGTTCTGGGTGAGTTGGTTGCGTACCGTTGCGGCCAAAATCATTGGAGGTCTCAACTAGACCCACTCCAAAATGACTTTGCCAAATTCGATTTGCCATCACCCTCGCAGTGAGCGGGTTGTCATTTCGAGTGATCCATTCCGCTAACGCACGTCTTCGCTGAATGTCGTCAGCATATCGATCCAATGCGAGTTCCCCGAACAAACTGGGGACAGCAGGTGGTATTGGTTGCTGTGGCTGCTCGGGATCACCCCTTCTCAGCAAGTGAATGTCATCGGGTTTACGAAATACTCCAGCAAAAACCGGGCGACCACCATCACCGTATTTTCGCAACTCGTTCAAAACCGATTCGTACTCTTTGACAATCGACGATCGTCGCTCCCGGTCTTCCCCTTCCAATAAGATGGGCAGACGTATTCTGTTTTCGTCGTAGTCTGATCGATCAGTATGATCACTCAATAAAAACCAATCATCGTTTTCAAGAGCCCCTTCGATTCGATATTTTGTGGGTAATCGATCTCCAAACTCACTGTATCGATCTCGCCCCCAATCAACTCGATCTACTTCAACTGCACTCGGAAACCGAATCTCTACCCATCCCGCTCCGTCTTCGTTCGACATCCAGCTTCTAGAATTTCCGAACAATCCGTCATTGATGAACCTTAGCTCGTGTCGGTCTGGAGATGTATTGCTCCCAGAAGCATTGACGGTCGTGCCGCTGCTGCTAATCGCAATATTGACGCCATTTCGATCGTATACCTGCAATTCATCGATGCAGGGTTCCAGTCGATTGGTGGCCAATACGGTGAAACGAATGCGATCTACTTTTCGTGACGGAAAGCAGTCGATGTTATAACGAGCATTGATAGGGGGGCGTTTCTCACCTGAGTGAAAGAGGGGGACGTATTCCGCGAAAGCATGGGATTGCTGATTGAGTTTTACTCGAAGTTCTTCGTTGATTCTTTGAGATTCGACGTCTCGAATAAAACGATCTTCATACTCAACACCGGCCACGAACGCTTGCATCCCGAAATAGTCTGCTTGACTGATAGGGTCAAACTTATGGTTATGACAACGTGCGCACCCAATGGTAAGCCCAAGAAACGTTTGACCGATATTGACGACAATCTCATCGAGTGCATCCTGACGGGCCAAACGTTTGGATGGTTCATCCTGGCCAATTTGCCCAGGTAATAGTACTGATGCGGTCACTAGAAAGCCTGTCGCGGCATCATGCCCATCTTCATCACCCGTGAGTTGTTGATAGACGAAAGAATTATAAGGCGTGTCTTTGTTAAAGGCTTCGACAACGTAGTCGCGATAAGGCCAGGCATTAGAACGTTCCGTATTCACTTCGAAGCCATGCGTATCGGCGTATCGTACGACATCGAGCCAATGTTGGGCAGCACGCTCGCCGTATCTCGGGGATGCTAAGAGTCTATCGACCACGTGTTCATACTTATCGACATCATTACTGGTTTCAAAGGCGATTATTTCCTCAAACGATGGAGGTAGCCCCGTCAGATCAAACGTGACTCTTCTGAGCCAGTCGCGCCGAGTCGCTTCTTCATTCGGTTTCAAGCCCGCTTCGATAAGTTTTTCTTGGATAAAAAGGTCTATTGTCGAACGAGGCCAATTGGGGTTATCCGGATCGACGTCTTTCCCATTGAGGGAGCCACGTTCAGCCATTGTTTTAAGCGGCTTAAAGGACCAGTGTTCGCGGGGATCGGCAATTTGAACTTGATCAACTCCGTCAGGCCAAATTGCTCCCTGGTCAATCCAATTCTTTAGGACATCGATCTCTGGCTGAGATAACATCTCCCCTTCGGGAGGCATTCGCATTTCGTGTTTCGGATTGCTGACAAACTCAACTAGCAAACTTTCACTAGATCCTCGTTGAATGATTTTTGGACCAAAAAGCTCTCCGCCTGAAAACGCCGATGCCTTGTGATCTAACCTAAGACTGCTGCTGGGTTGTTCACCCGAGTGACAATCATGACAATGTCGTTCAAAAATCGGTCGAACATCACGAACGAAATCAACAGTTGCCGGTCCTTGTGCGAATGCTCCGGATCTATGTTCGAGCAGCGATTGGGTTAGCGCAAAACAAATCAGCCAAGTCCAAACCGACGCATGGAAACCCCTCAAATACGCGTGCAGTTGTCTTGTAATCTGGGACATGTTTGTGTGGAACATGATACCCCCATGAGGGAATTGGGCCGATGTGCCCTATGAGAGAAGGGGAGGGATAAAGGCTGGCGGGAAGGAGAAAGCAAACTGGAGTCTGTTTCACCCATCCAGTTTATCCTAAAGATTAACGTATCGAAACTAGGGGAAAGTCAGAACTCGGAAAACTTCCTGGCTTGTGGGTAATGAGCTTGCGATGGGTGTCGTGTGAATTTAGGATCTTTCACGGTATATCAGGGCTTTTTCGCGTTAGGACAACGTTTTGCACATTTTGGAGCATCAGAAGCCAGCACCGGCGAGTTTACTTGGTCGGCTAAAAGAGATCTTTTGGTTTCTGGCGATTATAAACCTGCTTTCCGTTTTGACTGGCAGCTTGGTTGCATTCTTCTTGTGGTCTCTCGATCTTTTGACGCGATTGCATTGGGCTTACCCGTGGCTGTTGTTTGCTTTGCCTATCGCTGGTGTACTTACTTATCTTGTGTACCATTTTGTCAGTGAGGAGTCTGATGGTGGCAATCGCTTGATCTTTGATCGTGTGCGAAACCCAAGCGATCTTCCCAAGGTCCCGATTGCGTTGGCTCCTCTGGTCCTTACAGGCACACTACTCACTCATCTTTGTGGAGGATCGGCTGGTCGTGAGGGGACGGCGGTCCAAATGGGTGGCAGCATTGCAAGCTGGCTCTTGAGGTTTATCAGAAGAGAAGATAAATGGATGCGGACGCTCATCTTATGCGGTATCTCCGCCGGTTTTGGGGCGGTGTTTGGAACGCCGATAGCAGGAGCGGTGTTTGCCCTTGAGGTTTTATGGCTTGGGCGCAGCGGGTTGTTCCGTATTGCCCCCTGTGTGATTGCTAGTTTCGTTGCACATCATGTTGTTCTCTGGTGGGGTATTGAACACTCAGCGTTCTTTTTGCCGAGCCTTGCAGAAAGTCCGGCTGACAATTCCCTAACATCCGAGAGATTGGCGTTCCCATTGATGAACATAGTCAGCGGATCAAAAGTTGTCGTTGCGGCAGCGGCCTTTGGTCTAATCAGTATGCTTTTTGCTGAGACAAGTCACGGTGTTCAGCGGCTTCTCAAACGGTTGGTCTCACGAGCTTGGTTTCGACCATTTGTTGGCGGTTGCCTGCTTATCGTGTTTACTACGCTGTTAGGGACTCGCGATTATTCGGGAATCGGCGTGGATCCTAATCTAAATCAAGTCCGTACGATCTCGATCGTGAGCAGTTTCGAGCCTAACGGTGCAGATGCATTGAGTTGGTTTTGGAAGCTACTTGCGACTTCGATTACGGTCGGTAGCGGATTCAAGGGTGGGGAAGTGACTCCGCTATTCTTCGTCGGCGCAACTGCTGGCAACACGCTTGGTCAGTGGTTGAGTTTTCCGGTCGATCTCATGGCTGCGATTGGATTCGTGGCAGTGTTCGCCGGTGCTACAAAGACTCCGATAGCATGTTCGATAATGGCAATAGAGCTATTTATGCCGTTTAATCCCAGCTTTGTGAGCTCGGGATTGATTGTCTACGTCGCGTTGGGATGTGGGGTCGCTAGAATCACGAGCGGAAGATCGAGTGTCTATCGTTCATTATGGCACGTCAACCAGGTTCCGAACGAAACTAGTTGAGGCCCTTGCAGACATCTGAATCACAACAAACGAATGTGGTCAGAATGCCACGCTGCATAATCATTAGGGTAGTTCACGTATTCGAATGTTTTCGAATTCTACTGGTGCCCCTTCTGCTTCGAGGCACAAGAAACCTTGGCTGGGTTCTGCTTGGTTGCCTCCCGAGACTTCGTGGCCATTCACCCAAAGTCGTATCTCACCATTAATGGCGCGAACGTAATAATGATTCCAGTTCGGTGTACCAAGCGAATGCTTAGAACGAGGAAAGCTACGCGAACCATCTGGCGATAGAGGTGCGAAGGGCTTCAATTTTGATTTTCCAACCGGAAAGATATCGCCGTTTGTTGTAAACCAATCCCCCTTTTTTCCACTGCTTGATTCGTACTGTTCGGTATAGCCGTGGTCTAGCACTTGTACCTCAATACCTGCCGACGGAAGCCGGTTGGGGACTAATCCCTCTAGAGCCTCCATGGGGGTCCAAACGAAAAATCCTGAGTTGCCCCCTTTGCTCAAGTGTCGCCAACGAGCCACCATCTCAAAATTCTTATAAGACTTGGTGGAACGCAGCACTCCAACGGGCTTGCCGGTACTCTTTACCAAACTACCCTCCCAAATCCATGTCTCTGGATCGCAATTGGCACGAGTAAAGTCCGATTCGCCAAGCTCTTTCCAGCCCGGACCAGTTCCATCGATTACGATTGGCTGCGGAACGGACGTCGTATTCGATGCCGATTCCTGAGCCGTTAAAACATTGGTTGAAAACGAACCGACCAACCCGATCATCGCGCAGGTCGCCAGCAGCTTCCTACTCATCACTCCAAAGCGTTGAGTTGCAGGGATTGGTGCGGCTTTAGAAATTGTTTTGTCGAAACAGAAGTTGGTTGTGTTCATCGCGGTGCTTTCGGAGGGGAAAGGTTTAGGAAGGAGGCAATCGAGGATATGAAATAGAAGGTGGGGTGGTGTTTTCTACGACGCGGCTGATCAAAGTCACTAATGGTCAGGATTGATAAACTACGATTTTTCTTATTGTAGCCGATGTTTCGGATGCTTGCATGCAGCACCGAGGTTTGGACTACCGCTATAGGTAGAGCAAGGTAATATCATACCCACTTAGCGAGCTTGCGTGATGCGGGTCGCACGACAAAGCAAATTGTACTTTTTGATGCACGTTATACCGGAGTTTTCTACTGACTATGGGCCCATTCACCTATGAAAAATCCGCCACGGCCATGATCGTTGGCGTCGGACTAATGGGCCAGCATTTGGCGACAAACGCC
Source organism: Pirellula sp. (assembly GCA_046344995.1). GTDB lineage: Bacteria > Planctomycetota > Planctomycetia > Pirellulales > Pirellulaceae > JBKCUI01. The sequence goes on along the minus strand of JBKDKR010000066.1, from coordinate 96,433 downwards.
GGAAATTGGCTGGGGTTGAAAAGGCTTATTTTAGTAGATCATAGCCCGATTATCTCTGTGGGTTCCGAGAAAATGGAGCTTGCGGCTTTTGGTCGTTCTATCTCGGAAAAGGCAAAGGGCCTCGAGGTTTGCACAGAAGCTGTGAATGTTACCAGCGAAGAAGAAGTCGCCGGATTTTTTAGCAACTATTCAGGCATCCATTATTTAATGTTGACCGCTGGAATCTCCCCCAAACCCCTGACGCCTCCTGAGGAAATGACCAAGGCAGATGTCATGGGAGCATGTGAAGTCAACTTGTGGGGCACGCACAACATCATCAAACACGGAATTAAGTGCCAATCGTTTGCTAAAGGTGCACGTGGCGTGATTGTTCTCTCAACCTCGGCAACTGTTGGCTCTGAAGGACGCGCAAGCTCGGCTTACGAAGAATCGAAGGGTGGCTTGCTTAACTTCTTAAGATTGCAAGCTCGCTACTTCGTTGAAAGATATGATCTTATTCTCAATGGGCTAGCACCGTCTCCATTGCGTGGACCCATGGCGGCTCAAAACCCCGTGAGCGCTGGGCGACTTCAAGCGGTCGAAGACGCGATGCCTATGGGTGAGCTAACCCAACCTAAGCATATCTCTGCAGCAACAATGTTCCTCTGGGCCAACGAATGTTGGTGTGCCGGTGAAGTCCTAACGACAGATGGCGGCTACACCAAACATCGTCCAGTTTACGGGCCACTTGCCTAAATCATCAATCATCTTTTACCAATATAACAAGCCTTGATTCTGGAGTTACCCGATGGCACACGCATTGAACTGGAATAGCAAATCCTTGACACGAGGTTGGCAACGCGGAGTGACGGCCTTTTACTTCGGGCTAGGGATGAAAGACTCCGACTTTGATCGTCCTCAAGTTGGTATCGGGGTTCCACTGCTCGAAGGCAACCTGTGCAATATGCACGCGTACGAGTTGGGAAGTCTAATCGCTAAAGGTTGCAGAGACGCTGGGCTCATGGGTTTCCCGTTTGGGACACCAGGAGTTAGCGACAACATTACTCAAGGGCACGAAGGGGGCAATGCATCACTGGTCTCGCGCAACCTCATCGCCAACTCAGCCGAGTGTGTTGTCTCTTCGCATTGTTATGATGCGATGGTCGGATTGCACCACTGCGATAAAAACGGGCCAGGGTTCGCAATGGCTCTCGCTCGAATGAACTACCCGGGGCTGATCGTGAGTGGCGGTAGCATCATGCCGGGCTGCTACAAAGGAAAGAATGTTACGATCCTCGATGTTTACGATTCCCAAGCGGCCGCAGCAGTTGGCTCGATACCGCAAGCCGAAGCGGACGAGATCCTGAAAGTGGCCTGCCCCGGCGCCGGCGGTTGCGGGATCGCAGCATCGTTTAATACTTGGGGTATTTTGCTCGAAGCGATCGGTTTGATGCTCCCATACAGCAGTTCCATTCCGGCGATCGATCAAGCGAAAAAAGATGAGTGCTTGGCTGCTGGCGTCGCTGTCAAGAAACTTTTGGAAGCGAATCTTCGTCCGCGAGATATCCTAACGCCGGTTGCCTTTCGCAATGCTGCTGCTGCGATTGCATCCGCCGGTGGATCGACTAACGGCGTTCTTCACTTGTTAGCTCTGGCTCGCGAAGCAGAGGTCGACTTCACATTGAAGGACATTCAAAAGATCTTCCGTGAAACTCCTGTCCTATGCAGTTTCGCTCCTCGTGGTGATCAAACGATGGTCGACCTTCATTACCTTGGTGGTACGCCCGTGCTTCTCAAGCATCTTCTCAAAGCAGGAGTTATTGACGGGTCCGCAATGACAGTCACAACGAAAACGATTGCAGAGAATCTTGCTGACGTACCAGATGTCAAAGAGAATCAAGTGTTAATGGCTCCCATCAACAAGCCATTCAAAGAATTTGCTGATATGCAGATTTGTTTTGGTAACCTAGCTCCAGACGGAATCGTGTTCAAAGTAAGTAGCATGAAGGAGCCCGCATTCAAAGGTGTCGCCATCTGCTTCGAAGATTCGAAAAGCGTGGCGGATGCGGTGGAATCGAAACGGATTCGTCCTGGGCATATCATCGTTTTGAGGAATTTGGGACCAGTGGCTTCGGGGATGCCTGAGGTTCTCGTTGCTTCTGCTGCCTTGGCAGTTCCGGAACTCAACGGCAAAGTGGCACTCCTGTCCGACACTCGCGTTTCAGGCGTTTCGCATGGTGCCATTGGTGTCCATTGCGCCCCCGAAGCTGTGGTGGGTGGACCGATTGCGTTCGTGCAAGATGGCGATGAAATCAGTTTTGACGTCTTGGCTGGGACGATTACTTGGCATGTTTCCGAAGAAGAAGCGAAGAAGCGATCTGCCAACTGGAACCCGCCAGTTCTTCGCCATCAACGTGGTTACCTAGCGGATTTCTCCGCAACGGTTGCTCAAGCAAACCACGGTTGCGTTAGCAAAGCCTTTTTGCCTTGCGAGTAGGATCTGTCGATGCTCGCGCCGCCTGGGAAGAATACTAACCGATTATCGCAATTTACTTAGATTATCGGTTAGATTTTACGGACAGTACTTCGTCAAGTTTGGACTTAACCAAGCTTCCCAGCAGCTTGTAGCCTTCGGGCGTTTGATGCAGTCGATCTTCGACAAAATACTTATCAATCGGTTTCCCGTCTTCGGTAAGGTACTTTTTCTCCGTTTCGAGAAAGTAGACTCCAGGCATTTCATTGGCGAGAGTGCTGATCGCTCTGTTGGCAGATTGAATTCGCTTCCAATGAGCAAACCTAGACGGGGTCGCTGTGATACTCAGAAAAACGACCGGGGCAGCGGGGGCGTTAGCTTTAAGGGACTCAATAGTAATGCGCGCTAGCCGTTTGATTTCCGCTGGTTCTTTATCCGAAACTCCGCCAGTGATATCGTTTGCGACAAAAACGACCACCGCTCGATACTTCAGTCCCTCAATCAAATGGGGACAGTGAATCGCGAGGTCGCAGAGTTTTGCTCCACCGTATCCTCGTTTGATGGGAGCATACGGTGCAACGTCATGTTCAACGGAGTCCCACAAACGGATTGTGGAGCTTCCTATGAAGAGGATTGCCTCCGAATTGGATTCACTGGGATTTTGAGAAGCCAGTTTCTCGACATCCTCGTTCCACTTCTGTGCTGCTTCTGCGTATACCGTTAATCCATGCTTTGAAAGAAAATCGGTATGAAGTTCATTCCTGTTTTGGGCTGCTTTCGCGTCCGATTTTTCTTGTGCATTCGAATTCGATGGTGAGACACAGAGTAAACACCATACGATAATGCTATAGCAAGTAGCAAGTCTTCTTGTGTGGTGGTGAGTTTGGTATGTAAGAATAGATTTGTTTAGCATAGTGGTTTCACCAGGGCCGAAGTAACGAGTAACAATGAGCTTAACTGCAGATAAGTCGCATTCAACCAGTATCTACTTATTCAATGCACAGTGCTTGGGCTAGATCAACCACTCAAGGAGTTATGGCTTGCTGCTTTAGTAAGACGACTCGCGTTAGCGTCCGGTTAGCGAATGTTAATCGAATGCGAGCGCCCGTCTGTTGGGATCTAATTCTTAAAGTGTTATCAGTACAAAAAGTCTGTTGCTCACGTTATTCAACGGATTGAAAAACATGCTTTGACTGAAGCATCCTGATGACGCGATCTGCTGATTGTTGAATTGTTTCCGAAGACGTGTCTACCATCAAATCCGGCGCGATAGGGGGCTCATACGGATCAGAAATCCCCGTAAAGTTCTTGATTTTGCCTTCTAGTGCTTGTTTGTAGAGCCCTTTGGGATCGCGTTGCATGCACACATCAATCGGGGTATTAACGTAGACTTCTAGAAACGATCCCGGCCCTTGTTTTGATTCCAACCAGTGACGAACTAGCTCTCGGTCTTTGCGATAGGGGCTTACAAAGGCAGAGAGACAGATGAGCCCTGCGGATGCAAAAAGTTCTGCCAAACAACCCACTCGACGGATGTTCTCTTCTCGATCGTCTGCATTGAACCCCAAGCCAAAACGACTTGCGAATTCAGAGCCATGTTTCGGCTCTAAAAGGTTTGGGCCGGCACATAATCCGTGTCGAACGTTGTCACCATCTAGCACAAAGGTTTGAAGACCTTTGGCGAACAGCATTTGATCGACGAGATTCGCAATCGTGCTTTTGCCCGACCCGCTCAAACCTGTGAACCACAGAACACAGCCCTTGTGGCCATTTCGAGTTGCACGCTGCTCTAGCGAAACGGAATGTTGGTGCCAGATTACTTGTGGGTCATCGCTCATGCAACGATTTACGACTTTGTTAAAGCGGAGACGATCTGATTCATGGTTACGTGCTCTCCTTTGGAGATGCTTCCCCAGCCCAAGACCCCACCGCTAGAGGAAGCTACTTCTTTCACCTCTTCAACCAGCGATTCCTTGAGGCTTGCGGCGTCTTCGGGCGAGAGGGCTTCCACGAGTCCTTTGGCGTAAGTTAGCCAGGCAGCCGTAACATCTTCCGTTGGCTTCTTTTCAAGCCAGGATCGGAGCAGTTTGTAGGACGGGCAGTCAGCATTACCGAGGTGACTAGAAGCTAGTTCCATAACTTTCTCCCGTTCGGATTCTTCAACCACTCCATCAGCCCACGCCACTGCTACGAGCGGAAAAACCCGCAGGGCCGCGATCGACTGTGAAGAAATCCCTAGCTTGATAACGGAATTGAGCACAGACTCGTCCTTGATGCAGGTTACTCGTGAAAATTCTGCGAGCGTTGAGTCGCGATCTTGCTTTGCCTTTAATTCTTCTAATAGTTGAGAATCAAGATCCGCAAAGAATTTGTCTTCGAGGGCATTGCCTCGGTCGCGCAAAGAATCAGCTTTCGACATCGTTTCGCCTATCCGAATTTGGGGAAATCGTGAAAAATGTAAGTTAGCAGAATGTAGCCGCAGGTCCAGAGAGGGATCAAATTCCACTCGGACGCGTTTCGAAACTCCTTTCCAAATGACCATTACGATGACAGGCACCCCCAAAACGATGTTCCAGAAAATCTGGGATAGTCACGTTGTCCACTCTGAACCTGGAAAGCAAACGATCCTTTATATCGATTTGCATTTAGTTCACGAGGTGACCAGTGCGCAGGCTTTTGAGGGGTTGAGAATTGCTGGTCGCAAGGTTCGGCGGCCGGAAAAGACCGTCGCGACGCCCGACCACAACGTCCCGACCAGCGATCGCAGTTTGCCGATCGCTGACCCAATCGCAAAGCAGCAGGTCGATACGTTACGAAATAATTGCAAGGAGTTCGGGATTCGACTGTATGATCTCAACGATCGGGATCAAGGGATCGTTCACATCATCGGACCTGAACAGGGGTACACGCAACCTGGCATGACGATCGTATGTGGCGATTCCCACACGGCAACGCACGGGGCGTTTGGGGCACTCGCTTTTGGAATCGGAACTAGCGAGGTCGAGCATGTTTTGGCATCTCAGACTCTCCTTCAAACGTTACCAAAAACCTATGAGTTACGAGTGGATGGTAATTTGGCTCCAGGTGTGACAGCTAAAGACTTGATTTTGTACTTAATCGGAAAGTTAACCACATCGGGCGGTACCGGCTATGTTCTCGAGTACACCGGTGAGGTGATTCGGCGACTGAGCATGGAAGAGCGAATGACGGTTTGTAACATGTCGATCGAGGCTGGTGCTCGAGCGGGTATGATTGCTCCCGATCAAATCACTTTCGACTACTTGCGCGGTCGAAAATTCGCTCCGAAGAATTTTGATGCAGCGGTCGCACTTTGGAAAAATCTTCCTAGTGACCCAGGTGCGAAGTACGATCGAGTAAGCGTATTCCAAGGTTCAGAGATTGAACCTCAAGTCACGTGGGGAACAAACCCTGGGCAGGTGACGTCGGTAAGTCAGAACGTTCCGGATCCAAATGTTTTTGCTGACGATACAGAACGAAAGTCAGCAGCCAGTGCTTTGGAATACATGGGGCTCAAGGCTGGTGTGCCTTTGACGGACGTTAACATCGATCGCGTGTTTATTGGGTCGTGCACTAACGCTCGCATCAACGATTTGAGAGCTGCTGCGGAGGTGGTAAAGGGTTACAAGGTTAGTGATAAAGTTTACGCTATGGTTGTTCCTGGTAGTGGACAAGTGAAACGCGAAGCCGAAGCAGAGGGATTGGACCGAGTCTTTAAAGAGGCTGGTTTCGATTGGCGTGAGGCAGGCTGCAGCATGTGTTTGGCCATGAATCCAGATCGGCTTGCGCCAGGTGAGCGATGTGCATCCACCTCGAATCGAAACTTCGAAGGTCGGCAGGGCAAAGGGGGGCGGACGCACTTGGTATCTCCAGCCATGGCGGCTGCTGCCGCGATCAAGGGCAAGTTCGTTGACATTCGCGATTGGCAGTATCGTTAGCGACTTTCGGTCCAACCAAGAATTGGACGATTCGGCTCTATAGCAGTCTTCCGCGAGGCCGCTTTGAAGTTCGCTCAACAAACATCCAACAAACCATAATAGATCAGATAGGGTTGATAGAAATGAAACCATTTACCAAACACACCGGGATTGCTGCCGCGATGGATCGGGCGAATGTAGACACCGATCAAATCATTCCGAAGCAGTTTTTAAAGCGGATCGAACGAAGCGGATTTGGACAGTATTTGTTTTTCGATTGGCGATTTCACGAAGACGGTTCGGACAACCCGGAGTTCGAATTGAACTTGCCACGAAACAAAGACGCATCGGTGTTGCTTGCGCGACGAAATTTTGGCAGCGGTTCGTCACGAGAGCACGCGGTTTGGGCGATCGATGATTATGGAATTCGATGTGTCATCGCTCCATCGTTTGCCGACATTTTTTACAATAACTGTTTTAAGAATGGCGTTCTTCCTATCGCGTTGAGCGAAGTCCAGGTGGAGGAACTTTTCCAGCGACATGCTGCAGTTGCTCAGTTCAGTCTAACAATTGACCTTGAGACGCAGACGGTTTCGGATGGCAATGGCTTTTTGACCCGGTTTGAGATCGAGTCATTTCGTCGGCATTGTCTGCTACATGGCTTGGATGATATTGGGTTAACTTTGGCTCATGAAGCCAAAATTGACGAATACGAAAAGGCGCACCCTGTATTAAACTAGTGGTAGGTTGATTCGCTGATGTGCTGGTTGGCGGAACAAGGGCTTCTTTAACAAGGGCTTCGATTTAGGAGTTAGTTTGATGAACCGATTTCGTGTGGTGGCTAATTTAGTTTGGTTGTGTGCGGCTATGTGGGGAGCGTCGTGCAGCTATGCAAGCGAACCTGTTGGCAGGTGGCGAGGTGAGTGGAAAAGTCAGTCCACCGGGCATCGCGGGCCAATGCGAGCGAATGTTTGGAAAGCAAACGACGGGACCTATCAAGCGAGATTTAGTGGGCGGTTTGCATTGGTGATTCCTTTTACATACAAGGTCACGATGCAACCCAGTTACGATCAGTACGGTAATGTACACCTGCATGCTTCCAAGCCGCTGGGACCTTTGATGGGAAGTTACACGATGGATGCTGTTTCGAGTGGGAATGGGCTCAACGGCTCATTTCAAGCGGCCAAAGACGTGGGCTCCATACGCATGCAGCGTGTGCGCTGAACGCGATCGCTGGATTGGGATAGACCAAGGGGATTTTTTTAGACAGTCTCTCATAAAGGAAAGCAGAGATAATTGGTGGCAAGGCATTCCGTTCGGTGTTCAATACCTACTTCCAGCGGCTTACTGCTGTCTGGCATAAGGGAAGTTCCTGCGGATACGCCCGTTGGATCGATTTTGTTTTCGCATTGCTTTACGTGTAATAAGGACTTGAAAGCAATCGTCAAGATAAGTCGGGAGCTGGCGGAGTTAGGTTGGTCCGTATTGAGGTATGATTTTCGAGGGCTTGGAAATAGCGAAGGCAAGTTTTGTGATTCTAGCTTCACGGCGAATTGCGAGGATCTGCAGGCTGCGTGTCATTATTTAAAGACGTTGGATGCACCGGTAGAAATTCTTGTTGGGCATAGTTTTGGCGGAGCTGCAAGTCTGCATGAAGCAGGTTCGATTGAGTCCGTGCGTGGGGTCGTGGCATTGGCCGCACCGAGTGATACCCATCATTTAGCGAATTTGCTGGAAACGATGGACCCATCGATCGTAACAGTTGGTGCTGGAGAGGTTGTGATAGGAGGCTTTCGATATCAGGTAAACAAATCGATGCCGGATGACTTCAGGAGTTATGATTTGCCTAGTGTAGTGGCTGATCTGAGTAAGCCTCTTTTGGCTTTGCATTCCAGGACCGATGAGACCGTTGGGTATTATCATGCGATAAAGAACTGTGGCTTCGCAGGCGGCCCTCGTCATGTTGGGCCCAGATCATTGATAACCCTCCCTGATAGCGATCATTTATTAAGTAGCGATTTCATCTGCAAACAAGTCGCCCGCTACATCGACACCTGGTCCCGTTTACGCTAAACCCAGCCATGCATCCAATTCGTGGCCAGATTAGCTACCAATCCCTGTAGACGAAGTCGCCAAGACCTTGGATTTACTTCAGCATTACAATCTTCATTGTTGCTAATCTCAAGCGAAGGTTTGCAGATCCCCTTTAACGGTCTAGCTAAGATGAGCGGCTCACGATTTTGGTCTCAGTGTGCGCGAAAACTGGCGCGTACCGAAGGGGATTACGGCATCAGAGGGCAGCAAAGCTGTGCTAGGTCTCTAGTTTGGGACGGACGGTTATCACAGGACAGTGCGCTTTCTTCATAACCTCTTGGGCGACGCTGCCCATGAACACCTTGGTCCAACCTGTCCGACCGTGCGTTCCCATAACGATGGCGTCAGCATGTTTCGTCGCCGCAATACTGACGATGACCTCTGTGGGATCCCCACGCAAATTCAAGTGCTCCACGCTAATTCCTTTTTCCTCAAAGATCTGATCGAGAACTTTTGACCTAGTATTCTTTGCAAATGCTTCCGCCATTGAACTAGCTTCACCCTCCTCTTTCGACGGATCCGAAACCGTAAGGACGATAACTCTTGAATGAGATGGCGTTGCAATTCGACTTGCTATTTCAACCGCATGATCTGATCCTGAAGAGTAATCTACAGGGCACAAAATGGTGTTTAACTTCATGATTAGCTATCGATTTTCAATGAAAGATCTCCTTTGATTTGCTCCCAATACGGGCACAATTTCTTAGTGCCCTGGAATCAAGGGATCAGAAAACTTACCCTAGCCCTTAGGGTAACAATTCCTTCCTGCGAATTATAGATACCATACATGGTCTAGGGCGAAAATGTTCAATTATCGACAAGCTAAATTGTCAAAGTGAACCCTTGTTCGGACTCCCCCCCGTTCGGTGCACTCCGAAATTCTTTCGCGTAGGTTGCGTCTCAGGCTTCGAGGATTTGTTGTCACCCCGGTGTTGAACCGCTATCAACAAGTATATGATAGACTCGTAATTCGAATACCTTGAACAGAATCCGAGGATGCTATGCAAGTTGGAGTTGTTAAGGAACTCACGCCAGGAGAACGACGTGTTGCAATCGTTCCCAAGAGTATAGAGACTCTTCAAAAGGCTGGTTTGAAGATTGCCGTTGAGAGCAACTGTGGTCTGGAGGCCGGTTTCCCCGACCAAGCCTACAGCGATGCTGGCGCGCAAGTCGTTGAGAGTCGCGAGCTGGTGTACAAGTCCGAAATCATACTGCAAGTTCGAGGATGCGGCGCTCAAAGCTCAGGCACCTCTTCAGATCTGCATCTTCTCAAGCCTAGCCAAACGCTAATTGGTATGCTTGATCCACTTGGAGAGCCGTCGATGATTCGCGAATTTGCATCGACGGGGGCAAATCTATTCTCGCTTGAAATGATCCCTCGAATCACTCGTGCACAAAGCATGGATATCCTGTCCTCTCAAGCCACCATTGCGGGATACAGAGCCGTTCTATTGGCGGCAACCGAGCTGCCCAAGCTTTTTCCCATGATGATGACTGCGGCAGGGACATTAACGGCAGGCAGAGTATTTGTTATCGGAGTTGGAGTTGCCGGACTCCAGGCTATAGCGACAGCCAGAAAGCTGGGAGCAATCGTTCAAGCGTATGATGTGCGACCAGCTTGTCGAGAACAAGTTGAAAGTCTAGGTGGAAAGTTTGTTCAATTGCAACTCGACAATAAATCTTCTGAGGACAAAGGTGGTTATGCCAAGGCAATGGATGAAGAGTTTTATACAAAACAACGTGAACTTCTTACAAGCGTTGTCAAGAACAGTGATGTCGTGATCACAACTGCTGCCATCCCCGGCAAAAAGTCTCCCGTGCTTGTGATGAAAGATGCCGTTCAGCAAATGGCTCCTGGGTCGGTTATTGTAGATCTAGGGGCAGAGCGAGGAGGGAACTGTGAATTGACTCTCGCAAATCAACGAACCATTGCCCACGGGGTGACCATTCTTGGGCCTACCAATATATCCTCAGAAATACCGAATCATGCAAGCCAGATGTTTTCCAACAACGTAACCAAGTTCTTGTTGAACATGATCAAATCAGGTGCACTCAATCTCGACATGGACGACGAAATCATCCGAGAGACTTTGGTTGCACATAGCGGGCAAATCACGAATCCAAGAGTATCAGCTTTGCTTGGTGAGAATTCACTATAACTTGAGCACCCATCGCCACAGAAAAAGAAATTTCCAACCTCTTCAATCTAGAGTTTTCGAACAATGACGAGTACCGACAAGATTTGGCATCCATCAAGTGTCATGCTTCTGTTTGCACTGATTCTCTCTTTAGGCAGCGTTCGCAATCTCGTTTGGGGGCAGCCCCCGCCACTTAATGACGATTCCGCTTCGGTAGCTTCGCAAAGCGAGGCCGCTCAATTAGCAAAAGAGGCTGAGATTAAAAACTCCGGATGGACGCGATTGCAAGTTCTCGCTGGTAGCATGACCGTTTTTGTCCTGGCTGTTTTTATCGGTTTTGAGGTAATCTCAAAGGTGCCTCCGACATTGCATACTCCGTTGATGTCTGGTTCCAACGCAATTAGCGGAATCACCGTTATCGGGGCCGTTATTGCGGCTGGGCAAATAGGTAGCCTGACAGGCAACATACTCGGATTCCTAGGGATTGTTTTGGCGATGGCCAACGTTGTTGGCGGCTTCTATGTCACACACCGGATGCTAAAGATGTTTAAAAGTCGAAAGTGATCTTTTCTAACTGATTAACCGAAACCGACAGATTGTTTTCCATTTATAACGACAGTTATTTCCAATGAATCCGATACTTACATTTGCTTATTTGATCTCTTCAGTCTTGTTCATATTTGGCCTGAAGCGTATGGCGCATCCACGCTCGGCAGTAAGCGGAAATCTTCTCGGAGCTCTAGGGATGATTTTGGCGATTGTCGCTTCGATTGCCGAACCTGCCGTCACCGGGTACCTGCTTATCATATTGGGATTGGTGTCTGGTAGTGTCTGTGGATTTTATCTTGCGAGTGCTGTGAAAATGACGGGCATGCCTCAATTGGTGGGAATGCTAAACGGACTGGGAGGGGGAGCCTCAACATGTGTGGCAGCGGCTGCTCTTCTCCACGATTTTGAACAGCCATTGGACTCCCTAATTGCCATTGGGCTAACAGGTTTGATCGGTTCTGTAACATTCACTGGTAGCTTCATCGCTTATGCAAAACTCCAGGAATGGAAGAACTTTAAGAAGCCTAAAAGTATCGGAAACCAGCAAATGACAAATGTGTTGCTGATCGTAATCCTTGGCATTTTGATAGCCGCGTTAACGATTTCCGAAGCCCCGCTCTCTATGGTCATCTTCTTCATTGCGATTGTTGCACTATCCGGCTTACTAGGTGTGTTTCTAGTTAATCCCATCGGTGGTGCTGACATGCCAGTGGTAATCTCGTTGATGAATTCCTACTCGGGAATTGCTGGTGCTGCTTCCGGTTTCGCTATTAACAATCATGCCCTGATCATTACAGGTTCGCTTGTTGGGGCTTCGGGAATGATATTGACCAAGATAATGTGTAAAGCAATGAATCGATCGCTTGGGAACGTGTTGTTTGGTGTCATGGCTGCTGGAAGCGACAGCAAATCCGATGATGAAGTTTATGCAAATGTACGGAGTACTTCGGCGGACGACATTGCAATGATTTTGGAGGGGGCCCAAAGAGTCGTCATCGTTCCTGGTTACGGTATGGCAGTTGCTCAGGCGCAACATGCTGTTCGGGATCTTAGCAAACTGCTTGAAGCCAAAGGAGCAACAGTTGAATACGCGATTCACCCCGTTGCCGGTCGGATGCCTGGTCATATGAATGTGCTACTGGCAGAAGCGGACATCGCTTACGAAAATCTCAAGGAAATGGATGAAATCAACCCAACGATGGAGACCGTTGATGTCGCCATCGTTATCGGCGCAAACGATGTCGTGAATCCGATTGCTAAAACTGACCCAAAAAGCCCGATTGCTGGCATGCCGATCATAGATGTTGATCAATGTAGAACCGTCATCGTTATCAAACGCAGTTTGAGCCCCGGATTCGCCGGAATCCCTAACCCACTCTTCGCTATGTCCAACACCCTAATGTTCTACTCTGATGGGCAGGCTGCGGTTATGGAGATCGTAAAGGCCGTAAAAGCTCTGTAAACGTTATCGCCGGACTGCAAAATCATCTGTTTGATCTCACCGCGGAGCAGATTGTGCGATACAATCAGGGCAGGTGCGGTGCGGGGTGTCAAGCGATCCGACCACCGGTTCTTGCAGATCGATAGGATTTCTCGCACTGTGTTTATTGGGTTGGAATCCAGATTAAGGTCAAAAAGTTTATGAATCAACTTCCCGTAGTGGAATCGGAACAAGCTGTTTCTTGTTGCCGATGGTCGCCGCAGATGTCAGGTTTTTGTTTTGGGATCGTCATTGCCGCAGTTGCGGTAGGCGGGTACCTCGCAGGAAAGGGGGCTTCCCCAATCGAGGACGGTCCCCATGCGAATAGCGTAGCCGCTCGATTTGTTCCACCGGAGTACCTAAAAGCATCAGCAACTCATGGATCCTCGAACTTGGCGGTTTGTACGGGTCGCGTAGACGAAGATGCTGAGGGATTCTTCGTATTGGACTATTTGACCGGAGAATTAAAGGCATGGGTTTACTACCCTAGAGCGGGGACTTTTGGTGGTTACTTTATGACCAATGTTCAGCCGGTTTTGGGCATCAACAATAAAAATCCCGAGTATCTTTTGGTTACCGGGGACGCATTAACTGTCGGGCAATCCTCCAATGTTCGTCCAGCTCAAACCGTGGTATATGTAGTTGACGCAAGGAGCGGTTTCTTCGCAGCTTTCACAATTCCTTGGAATCGTACGATGTCGAATTCAAACGCTCCACAGAATGGGACCTTCACGATGGTTGGTGGCGGGCAAATTCGAGAACCTCAAGGCGGAGCGAAAAAGCCAATTAATCCCCCCAAGGCTCCTGGCCCGGGTAATGCAGCCGGCGCAGCTCCAGGCAACAATGCCGGTGGTGCAGCACCTGGTCCGCAACCGCCAGCCGCAGGCAAACAGCCCTAGGCTCGTGACGGGCCAACTAGAACCAGTGAATATTTTGCAAATAAAGGCTCGGTCCGATTAAAAGAATACGCGTGCGAGATTAGAATCTCCCGCGTTGAGGAGCGGACCACGTACGGTCTGCTAGATTTGCATCGCTTCGATTAATTCCGAAATTCTAGTATGGCCATCAGTGAATGGGTGAGTGGACGCGTCTTTCAATTCGTTCACGGAAACAATTTGGTCTATAATACTTGCTGGGAAGACCCTAGGCTGGACCGCCAAGCTCTGCAATTAACCAATCAAGACAACGTCCTGGTTATCACGTCTGCCGGCTGTAATGCACTAGATTATTTGCTCGCCGGCGCAGGGTCTGTTCATGCTGTGGACATGAACCCACGACAAAACGCGTTACTGGAGCTCAAAGCTTCGGCGATACGGAATCTAGACTATCATCGGTTCTTTCAAATGTTCGGAAACGGTCATCTGCCAGATGTGGAAACCGTTTATGCAAATCATTTGCGAAGATCCCTGTCGAATCGGTCTCAAAAGTATTGGGATCGCTGGATTAGATTTTTCGATCATCCCACCAAGTCATTTTTCTTTCGAGGTACGTCCGGCGCTTTTGCCAAAATGATCGGCTCCTACATCACCAAGGTCGCTCGCTGTAGGTCTGATGTTATCGAACTTCTGGATGCACCGAACCTCGAAGAGCAACAGCTACTGTACAAAAAGGTACATCCCAAGATCTGGTCAAAATCCTTACGGTTCGCAATGAACCGTGATACAACTTTGAGCATGCTGGGGGTGCCAAAAGCTCAACGAAGACAGATTGATCAGCAGTATCCTGGCGGAATCGTGAAGTTCGTAGAAGATTCGCTAGAAGCGGTATTTGCAAAACTACCAATCCAAGATAACTACTTTTGGCGAGTTTATATCACTGGTTCGTATACTCCAAATTGCTGCCCCGAATACTTAAAGGAAAAGAACTTTCATCTACTCAAAGATGGTTTAATTGATCGACTGCGAGTTCACACACATTCCGTTCAAGGATTTTTGGAACGCTACGAGGGGACAATAAATCGATTCGTTTTGTTGGATCACATGGATTGGCTGAGCGATCATTTTTTTCCTTGGCTGGAATCGGAATGGCAAGCGATCCTCAAACGTGCAGCACCAGAAACCCGAATTTTGTGGCGTTCAGGCGGCTTAAGAACTGACTTTATAAATAACGTGTTCGTTACTCGAGGTAGCGAGAAAGTACGGTTGAACGATTTGCTCACCTATGACACGCAAACAGCGGAGCAATTACATCATCTCGACCGTGTTCACACCTACGGTTCATTTTATATCGCGGACCTAAAAGTTTAAGGTGCTCAGTACACACGAATTTCAGAATTGGTAGATCCGATCTGTGTGAACACGATTGTTGATTCGGACGAAGTTGGCGCTGAAATGTACGTAGGTTGGGCACTCTTGCCCGCCAACGTTCATGAAGCGGCCAGCAGTAGCCGACCAAAAATCAGAGCAACAAGCTTACAGATTTTCTTGTTCGCTCACGTAACTTCTTACGCCTTCCCAACTACTTCCTATTAATCCAATTTAGACGCAATGGTTCACTTACCTGTTGGCTTTAGGTTCGCTGGTGTTTCTGCTGGAATCAAAACCAAACCCAATACAAAAGATGTAGTGCTTATCGTTTCGGATGGGCCGTGCGTGGCCGCAGGGGTTTACACGACTAACCAAATCGTAGCAGCACCGGTGGTTCTGTCTCGGTCGCGAACACCATCGAGTTCCTTTCGAGGTATCGTGGTAAACAGCGGGAACGCTAATGCGTGTACTGGCGAGCAAGGCTTCAGGGATGCAGTAAGAATGACTGAACTTGCAGCCTCAGAAGTCAGGGGAAGCAACGTTTCCTCTGATCAGTTTCTGGTTATGAGTACCGGCGTGATTGGTCGCTTCTTGCCGATGGAGAAAGTCGAGAGGGGTATAAAGCTCGCTGCGGCAGAATTACAGTCTTCCGAACAATGCTTTTTGAATGCATGCGATGGGATTTTAACCACCGATATTGGACGCAAGGTTGCAGAAAGATCCTTCTCTCTCAATGGAAGGGATACACACATCGTCGGGATGTGCAAGGGAGCTGGTATGATCGGACCAAAAATGGCGACCATGTTGGCGATTGTGATCACTGACGCTCCCTTGAGCGAATCGCAGGCGCAGCGGATCCTGCAATCAGCTGCAAACAAATCCTTTAACTGCATTAGTGTTGAAGGACATATGAGCACGAATGACTCTCTAGTGCTTTTAGCGGCACAACCGTCTTCCGAATTACCTGCACTCGATGCTCAGGCAGAAGAGCAGTTTGTCTCGCATCTTACGTCTCTAGCGATCGAACTCGCCAAGAAGATACCTGATGACGGCGAGGGTGCGACTCACTTAGTTGAGATCTCGATTTCTGGGGCCAACAACGATCATGATGCAGACGCGATAGCTCGCAGCATTGCATTGAGCAATTTGGTAAAAACCGCGATCACTGGTGGAGATCCCAACTGGGGCCGAATTGTCTCGGCAGCCGGATATGCAAGCGTTCCTATTCGACCTGAGTATACATGTTTGTCTATAAATGACCTCCCGCTGTTCAAAAATGGCGAACCACTCCCATTCGAGGCTAGCGTCGTAAGCCAATCCATTAAGGGGCAGAAGCTAACTCGTATTCAACTGCAAGTTGGAATGGGGCCGGGGGTGGCAATGCACTGGACCACTGATCTGAACACAGAATACGTCCGCTTTAATTCCGAATACACGACTTAAGCCGGTCGTAGCAGTTGCGCCGGAAAACTAATTTCATAGCTTTGTGATGATTAACATTCATCGCCTAAGGTCGGGAATATACTTTTCAGCTGTGATGGCTGATAATGCACAAGTCGTTTCACAGGAGTCTTTGGCCAACGATTATTCTCAATCGTATTCCAATTGATTACGATTCCCTAAACAAAGCTTGTTAAAGAATGTCCCTTTCAGACGTCGTAGATTGGATTTTACACCTAGATCGCCATTTAAATGAGCTGATCGAATCCGTTGGTGCGATTTGGGTCTACTTGGTTATGTTCGCAATCGTATTCTGCGAGACAGGCTTGGTCGTATTCCCATTTCTACCCGGCGATTCACTTCTATTTGCCTTGGGGGCTTTGGCAGCGAACTCAGATTTGAGTTTAGCCGTATTGCTCCCCATTCTGATTTTTGCAGCGATCACGGGCGATGCTCTTAACTATTGGATTGGCGCCTATGTAGGTCCGAAAGTGTTTAGACACGAGAGCTCATGGTGGCTAAACAAAGAGCATCTCGAGCGTGCCCAAAAGTTCTACGAGAAGTATGGCGCGAAAGCGATTGTGCTCGCGCGTTTCGTTCCCATCGTCCGAACATTTGCTCCGTTTGTCGCTGGCATAGGACGAATGAACTTCGTCAAATTTTGGTTTTACAATGTTCTTGGTGGCACCATTTGGGTTGTTGTGTTTCTCGTTGCGGGGTATTGGTTCGGCAACTGGAAGTTCGTCAAAGAAAACTTCTCTCTGGTGACTCTCGGTATCATCTTGGTGAGCATTTTGCCAATCGCCTATGAATTTTGGGCCCATCATCGCGAGAAAAAGAAAAGTGATTCCAAGGAAGATCCCGCCACTCCAACTGATCCATCCGCTTGATCATCATTCTTTTCGTAGCATCCGATTGTCGCTATCCACCATATCCGCTGTAACGGCGTAGACCGCACGCATAAAGAAAACGACTCAAGCCGAAGAAAAAGACGACCCAAAACACGAGCATTCCAAAGTCAAACATCAGTTTGGTGCCAGTCACTTTTCCGAGCAAAACCGCAGCCGGGAAGTAAGCGAGATATTTGACGGGTAAATAGCTAACGATCTTACCCCATGGCTCGGGCAGGATATCGAGTGGAAACATGTGACCCGAAAGAAAAAACTGGAACAACATGTAGACGAAAAGCAACGAAGAGACTTCGAGCATCCAAAAACCAACCAACCCCAAACAGGTCTCCAAATAAAAACCTAGAGCAAAACTCAAGGGCAAAGACAATAGGAAAATTGTCCAAGACGTTGGCGAGATAGAAAGCTCGATGAAGAAGTCCCTGCACAAAAAGAAAACCAGCGAAAAAGGGAGTATCGCTACTGTGTAGTAAGCAAGCTTGTGAGCTACACGAGACCAAAACAGAAACGAAAGAAAGTCGACCGGCTGAACCAGGAACTTCTTAATTTCTCCATCGCGGATCCTTGTTGCTACATACGACGAAAGCCCTGGCATAGAAGAGAACGCTCGACCCACCGTCGTTAAAAGGTAATAAGCGACCATATCCCGAAAGCTATATCCGCTAATGCTACCTTCGCCAGAACCGTCTGCGTCTATCGATTGAAAGATCGCCCACCACAAAAATATCTGTGTGATTAATGGTAGAAATCTCATCAAGGTCCCGAGCGCGAAATCACCTCGGTATGCCATTCGTTCCGCTAAAGCGGTCTTCAGAATGGTGATTCGTAACTGGATTCCAGGGCTCATAAATTAAGCTTGCCCCTCGTTGTCTTCACTTCGATCGCTCGAGACTTGCGAATACAGTTTCGCGATGACTTCTTCCAAGGGTGGATCTTCCACAGCGACGTCCGCAATCGTGTATTCGTTTAAAATTTGGGTCAATATTTGCGACACTCGAGTCCGCCCACAGCGAAGTGAAACTTTCGGGAGATTGCGAGTCTCTATCGTGCCAAACCTCTCCAGCCCCGCATCAGACTGCCCCTCCTCGAGTTCAAGAGTCACGATTTTGTCCTTTGAAAATACATCGACAATTCCGTCAAGCGATCCGTTGTACTGGACGGATCCCTCAGCAATCACAACCACACGTTTACAAAGTGCAGCCACATCTTTCATGTAGTGGCTCGTCAGAAGAATGGTGATGCCCCGCTCCTCCTGGTATTGCTTCAGAAACTGTTGAATCTTGTGCTGGGCGATCACATCCAGACCTATCGTCGGCTCGTCCAAAAACAGAACTTCAGGATCATGCAAAAGTGCTGCAATGAGCTCCATTTTCATTCGTTCGCCTAGCGACAATTCTCTCACAGGCCGACCAAGGAGTCGTTTAACATCCAACAAGCTGGTTAGCCGGTCCAAGGTTGATTCGAATTGCTTGGTATCCAGCCTGTAGATTTTTTGATTGAGTCGAAAAGATTCTTGTGCAGGCAGATCCCACCACAGCTGATTTTTCTGCCCCATCACCAAGGCAAAACGACGGCGATACTCGAGGCTACGCTCCCACGGGGTATAGCCCATCACAGTCGCGACTCCTGAGGTTGGGTATATGACCCCCGACAAGAGTTTAAGCGTAGTGGTTTTGCCTGCTCCGTTGGGGCCTAAGAAAGCGACAAACTCCCCCCGTTCCACGGCAAGATTTACATTTTTTACAGCCTCGACCGTTTTGTATTCGCGCCGAAAGAGACCTCGAAACGCTTCTCGAAGCCCTTCTTTCTTCTGGTAGACTCGATACGATTTGGCAAGGTTTTGTATTTGGATAATAGACATGGCGCGGGATTATAGTCTTTTAGGCCTCGGTTCCTAGGAAGGAAACATTTTGGTATGCAAAATTCAAGCAATCGAGCAGTTATTCTTCTAAGTGGTGGACTGGATTCCGCGACTTGTTTGGCGATGGCAACGAATCAAGGTTTTGAATCCTACGCGATTAGTTTTCGCTATGGTCAACGGCATCGAATTGAATTGGAACGTGCGGCGTCCGTTGCCCGTCACTTGAGGGCTAAGGATCACATCATCATTGATATCGATTTAGCCAAGCTCGGGGGCAGCGCGTTGACAGACCGTAACATTGCCGTTCCCAAACATCAATCTGTCGATCAAATCGGGAGTGACATTCCTTTAACCTATGTTCCAGCAAGAAACACGGTGTTTTTGTCCTATGCCTTAGCCTGGGCAGAGGTTCTCGAGTCCAAGGATATTTTCATCGGAGTTAATGCACTAGATTACAGCGGATATCCCGACTGCCGACCTGAGTATATTGCCGCTTTCGAAAGAATGGCTAACCTTGCTACCAAACGTAGTGTCGAGGGGAATCACTTGACCATTCATTCACCACTTATTCACCTTACCAAGGCTCAGATAATCGAGCGGGGCTTGGCCTTAGGTGTCGATTATGGACTGACTATCTCATGCTATGACCCGGCAGAAGATGGTACTCCCTGCGGACGCTGTGATTCGTGTTTACTAAGAGCCAAAGGCTTTTCTGAACTCGGAAGCGTGGATCCTGCATTGAAGTAGCGACTGACCATCAATTGATTGCAGGGCAGCCTTGAGACACCTATGTCAATTTAAGTCGGCGCAGCGACTCGTCCATCGTAATCATTCCATCATTCCTGCCTGTCAAAATATAGTTGTCGATCGTCTCAAACTTGCCGTTTCGGATGGCAGCCGCGATGGGGGCAGTGTTATACATGATCTCGAGTGCTAAATCCTGCGGTTCATCAGGAACAGGACTCGGAACCAGTCGTTGACACACTATTGCACGTAAACTATACGCTAGCATGGAACGCGCCTCTTGCTGCAGCGTAGACGGGAATAAATCTGTGTATCGCGATATCGCTCCCTTGGCATCCCGAGTGTGCATCGTGGATAAAACCAAGTGCCCTGTTTCTGCGGCTGTAAGTGCTAATCGTGCCGATTCACAGTCTCGGATTTCTCCGATCAAGATGACATCGGGATCTTGTCGTAACGCGAACTTCAGTCCATCGGCGAAGCTATCAAGATCGCATCCTAACTCTCTCTGTGTGACGATCGATCCATTTTTGGGTTGAATTTGAAGCTCTATCGGATCCTCGATCGTAACAATTCTCTTACCCCCTTGCTGGCATAATCGATCCACTAACATCGCCAAAGTAGTGCTCTTCCCAGATCCAGTAATTCCAGTGCAAAGAACCAGTCCGTCTTGAAAGGAGCAAAGTTTGTTGGCGGTGTCAATCGGGAACGACGACCACGCAAAATCCGGAATCTGATCTGGGATAATTCTCATGCACACACCAAGTTGACCTTGGTTCAAAAACAGATTGATCCTCAGACGATAGTCGAATCCATTAACTTGGACACAAGCGGCTAGATCTGCATTTTTGGCGGAGTGAAATGACTCCAAAAGTTCTTGTGGAACGATTCCCGTAATCAGATTCCTAATGTCCAAGTCGCTGAGCTTTGGGTGATCCAAAAAATGCATGCGACCTTGTTGACGCGACGCGGGAGGATAACCACTAATCAAGTGCAAGTCGGATGCGTTTCTAACGGTGATTTGTTGTAACCAATCCCGTAATGTATCGTTGACAACGTGTTGCATTTTCGAGGCCTAGATTGGATAGAAAACGGACCTTTGCGAATGCGATGATCCGTCGCATGTACAAACGTTTCTGGCTGGTATAGAAACCCAGGATCGTTTCGGAGGTTTCCCGGCTATTAGTTCGAGACCACCATTTTGATTAGGATTGTTTTCGGATGTCTCAATCAGAAATCGAGTTTTCTAGCTTTGCAGAGATCGAAGCCTTCGTTACGAAACTAAAGCGATCGGGCTATGTTGCTTGCGGCAAGGGAAATCTATAGCAGATATTTGTACACTTGAGCGACTGGATGAACTACCCCATGGTGGGATTTCCAAAGATTGGGCCGATGTTGGGTGACATGTTGTTTTGCGTGAGATGTTTAGCCGGGATAAAACTCTACCGGGACGTTGTGGCCAAACAAAGGATGAGACCCGGACTGCCCACACTTTCTCTGTCGGTTTATCCGAGCACACTCGACGGGTCACAATCGGTTGAGAGTCTCATTGCGACGATGCAAGCTCTGCAGAACTTCAGTCGAACTCTGATCCCCTCCCCGCTTTTCGCAAGCTGACGCACAGCGAATACGTCAGCCTGCATATAGCACACTGTGCACATCACCTATCGTTTCTAAAGAGCAATTTGCCTTAGCGTGGCTTGCGCCATGGTCGGTGATAGCCAATCTTTTCCAGTGCTACATACACCTCTTCAAGAGTCTTTTCTCCGAAATTTGCGATGCTCAACAGGGTATCTGGTGAGCTGTTGAGCAAATCGCGTACGGTAAAGATTCCTTTTTCTTCCAGGCAATTGGTGGTCCGCACTTGCAATCCAATTTGCGCTGTGCTTA
The DNA here is from genome assembly GCA_046344995.1 of Pirellula sp. Taxonomy (GTDB): domain Bacteria; phylum Planctomycetota; class Planctomycetia; order Pirellulales; family Pirellulaceae; genus JBKCUI01. Next base: position 74,699 of record JBKDKR010000066.1, on the reverse strand, counting down.
GGTCCAATCTCTCTCGCAAAACTCGTGCTTGTTCGTCAGCTTGACTAATAGGAACTCGTGTCATGGGTTCACTCCTCCGACATCATTGGACATTCCTGTCCGTGTTTAAGAAACGCAATTCATTCGCCATCGATAACGGCCACCCTAGCCGTTCCGAAGTAGTGATTTCGGGAATATACCAAATGATGAATTCCATACACGTGCCCGCGTAAAAATTTTTCACAAAAACGAATGCTAGCGTTCGATGGCCGCCTGTACCTACGGAGACCGTGTTAGCAGATATCCCGCCAAGCTTTCAAAATAAATCTCCTCCCCTCTTTGATGAGCAGCGATCGCAATCGCCCGTTTTTCGGCGTTGGTTCCAAGGGATCGCAGCTTGGGCTGGACGCTTTTCATCCCGGGGAAAAACGCACCTTTTTTGATACGACTGAGAGATTCCATTTTCGCGTGACCTGACGTGTCACTTCGCTGCTGATGATGGGTGCATGAAGGGAAATGAAATCTCTTCAGTAATCACCTTTCAACAAGAAACTTGTGAATCGGAGACCACGCGATCATGTCAACTGCCACCATGCGAGCACCCATTTTTGTCCAAACTCAATTCAATTGGGAGGAGGAACCAATTCTATCAATGGGAGCCACGACTCAATCAGACGAGTCCAGCAGCACTTCGGTTAGCTCTAGGCCATCCGCAATCAGAACGTCCAGCGGTCAAATCAATCGCTCGAAACGAGGTCCACAGCCTACGAACCGTATCGGCGGATGTGTGCATGTTGGATCGCCATTGGTAAAGGTTTTAGGCAAGTATGGTTTCACCCTCGACGATTTGCTAATTGAAATCGAACGTCAAAAGAAGGCGTCATCCTAGACGATACCGTATCAACTATGTGGATCATAGCTGTGCAACACGATCGGGATGCGTCGTAGCTACTGAACGTTTTTGAGTCAACACTTCCTTAACATCTCGCCATGATTCAGGTAGATCTGTCGATTTGACTACCCATTGGTAAGAGCCTTCGTCAGTATTGCCGATAAGACTCTTCGCATTTTTTTGCAACCAAGCGGTCATCAGCCCTAACGTATCCTCGGGATCGAGAGAGCTTACGCCAATCATTTTTTCGGTTGCCCGCCAAGCATCAAGTACTGGCTTGAGTGTTTGCCATTCTTTTTGATTTCTTGGTTCATGGGTAACACTTATGACACCACCTTGTCGCAAAAAATACCAAACGGGACGGTTGGATTCATTGCCAAGTGAACGGACGGACAAGCAATAAATGGTTGGTCCATCATCTCGGGACTTGCGATACTGCTGGAGCTTTTTCGTCAGCCATCTCACGATGCGAAGATCCTCTTTTAAACGCATCGCATATTCATAGTGGCAACGCTGCGAAGCTTTAATCATTTCTGTTTCAAGGCCTGAGGCGATATCGATCTCTCCACTCATCAAATACTTGGCCGCTTCCGAAACATGGTTCTGGTATTCCACACGGTTGCAATTCGTCATGCACGGTCCAAGGCAATTGCTCAATTCGTAGCGTATGCAACCAGCTCTCTCTTCCAGGTCGAATAGAGAAAGTTGATCCGTCAGGAACATAGGTATCTTTTGGCTGCAGTCTCTCAGCTTAAAAAAGCGAGTTAAAATTTCCACGGCGCGAAAAATGGCAGTCACACCTGATAAGGGACCGACGCTACATCTCGCATCGGAATCGTGATACCGGCTGACGTAAAATTGCTCGCCGGGGACTTTGCCCAAACAAAGGAATGCCTGTTGCTGTCGATTCGGCATTCCCACAACATTCATTCTAGGTAACCAGGTGCGAATCAACCATTGTTCACGAAGCAAAGCACTAAGTTCATTTGGATGATATTCCCAAACTATTGCAGCTGCAGACTGAACGATTCTTCCAGCCTTTTCGTCTTGGCTGTTGGGCATGAAATAGCTAACTAATCGATTTTTAAGAGCCTTGGATTTTCCGACATAGATTAGACGGCCAATATCGTCTAGCATGCCATACACTCCGGGCTCGCGCTCTACGTGCGCCATAACCTCACGCTTTAAAGCAACCAGTCGCTCCTGGAACCCTAGTTCCAAAACGCTGCGAGTTCTATTTAAAGGCAATCGCCGATAAGGCAGGTATGGGTCCTCGCCAAAGTCCTCAAATTGCTCTGTCCATTTTTCAGGTAACGCCAACTCACACCTCCTTGATATTGGACGTGTATTATGACTCCACTCTTGAACGGAAGCAATCATCAGTCAGACGTTGAAAACGGAATCCAGTCCACATCCACTCTTGACAAGATACGAGGCACTAGATGCCAAGTCTCGGTGGTTGGCATAAAAAGTCGGTCGACCAAGTTCTCGAGGTCTAAATCTGATCCGACGGAAACTAGTACTGGCTCTGTCAATCCGTCCGGGTGCTGTATCACGCATTTTTCACTTAGAGCTTCCCGAGTGGCGATCGGTATTTGATGCCAAATGTAGTCCGGAATTCGAAGTATATGCTTGTTTTTACCCCCGAATTCCACCAAATAAGGAGCTTCCTCGCGAAGACGTTTTTCGAGTTCTAAAATGGAATCTTTTCCGCTTTTGACGTGTGTGCTGGACACAGGATTCCTACCATTTTTCGGAGTTGTGCTGGTAAGATCTTCGATTATCTTGCAAGCAATGAGTGTGCTATCCTCTTCACCTTTACTGTTCTCAGGTTTAATGGTTTGTGCGGGCTTATCAGATACGTAGTTGTCGTTTAAAAGATCCAGAATTCTCGTTAGTATTTCTTGAGTTCCTTCAAGACCCTGTTCGTCAATGATAACTGGCCAGCGATTTTCATCAGGCACCCACGCCTTCGTTCCGCAATAACGATCCCACTGACGTACCAAAAGGCTGTTAAGCCAATTAACCGACGTTTTTGCCTGTCGATCTGTTCGTGGTGGCGGCATGTCCGCTAGAAATGATTCTAGCGACATGTTTAACTCTTGTTCGCAAAGCCTAACCGCGTATCCGAGTAATTCTTTGGCGTAGCCTTTAGAAAAACTGCTCCACTTTGTTCGATAGTCTTCGAGGAACTGAATGATGCGTTCTAGTAAACGCCCTGCTAGTGCATGGAACTGTGATTCAATAACCAGCCTTGAAAGGCTGGTTTCTATTAACTCTTCCTCAGTCGATCCTGAATTGATTTGTTCGATCACGCTATCATGCTGATTGGCTAGTTTCTGAGCGACGGTAAACAGCGAATTAGTTTGTATCTTAAGCCTTGATGCGATATGGTCTGCCAACGACGGGAGCAATCCCCATTGATGTGGTTGGGTAAGCCATTTGTTGCACAGGTATCCTTGAAGTCGATTAATGCCTTCATCTAGCAGGCATTCAAAAGCTTTTGTTGTTTCCAACCTATTCGTCCCCAGCGAATCGCTGATAGACCGCAATTCCGGTATTTCGCTAATCGCATGTCTATCACTAATCGATTGATCTGCTTTGCTAAACGCCTTATGGCTATTTGTCTTTTCTTCTTTTCGAACAGTAGTAGCTGTTGCCATGCAGGACCTCACCCATGCCTGCGCATTCCAACCACAAGATCGGAAGAGGTCGTCGACCAGAAAATCGATCTTCTCGGAAGTCTTTGAGGACAGTTGAGATACGGGTACCGCGACTCGAGTTAATCCGGTGTAGTGGTCGATTTTCTTGACCCAACTTAAGACATTATCAAGCATCAGAGTGAGGTTGGTACGCCGAGGATCCAGGATGTAAGACATGTCAAAGTTTGACGCCGAAATCGTGCGTAACCATGGATAAATGAAATCATCGGATTGATCAGCCTCTTGCTTTCCATATTCTCTTAACAGTCCAAGTCCTTGTGTTAAGTAGAGGGCTGCTTCTTGGACCGAATGCCGCTCATCTTCACTTCGCCCTGCCTGACCGCAATAGAGAAGATTTACATGGTCAAACGGTGTTGTGCTGACGACATTTTTCGACATTCCAGGTAGCGAAGAGTGCAGGCCATTCGTCTTGAAGTAGTGATTAATCTCGATTAAACAGCTTATGGCTGAAGCCGAGGATAGATCGCCGCTGGATGGCGGATTGGGTGACGCACATAACAAAAGTAATTCAACCTCTACGGGTACCCTGATCGATTCAGTCATATGTCGAATAAGAAACCCAATCTCAGCTGCTATTGCGCTACCCGTTCCACCTGACGCTGAAGCTACAATTTGAATGTTCCATCTAGTTATAGTCGCTTTGTCCTCCGACGCGGAATGGTAGATGTCCTCGATTTTTGACAGAATTTTGTCATGGCAAACTCTTGCATGATCGAGTAACGCAAGCATGCCCAGAGGCCGTACTCCCTCCGTCAATTGCGATCGAGGGATGTTATAGACCCAACGACGGCTCAATTGCGGAAAGTGTTCCGTCGCTGATCGGTAGTAGTGAGGACTTTTGATCGGTATGTGTACGATCGAACCATAGTCGAGATGCCCAGGCTTGCTCCGGTCGACCAATGGTTCTAGTGATTTATGATCGGTGTCGATGACTATAAACGAGCGCACATTCGTCTCGTTTACCTCGTCTTGGGTTTTCTCTTGCGTTGCTGCCACTACCTCGCAACCCTTACCCCCAATCCCAACAATCAAATCTATGGTTCTTTCTGCGGTCGTTCCCGACACCTCATTTTTTCTACCGTTGGGTTTAAGTTGCGATTCTATTTCCGGAACTGCAACACGATCAGAACTCCGAGCTGGTATACCTGCAATGAAATTCCGTGATCGGAACTGATTAGCTCCAGGGCTCGGACTTTGCGTCCCTGGAGATGGTCCAGAATTGCGCTGCCTGTGAAGTATGCTGTTGGGATTCATTGTTGGCGACCAACCACGAGCCTGGGCGAGAGCTTCTCCCTCCATTTTGCTGAACTCTGGAGCCTCGATCAGTGCATTAATTAGTTCGCGACAATCAGAGAACCTTTGTTGCGGACGTTTCGCTAATGCTTTGGCAATAATCGATCTGTCGGACGGTGGAAGAGGATTGAGATCAGGGGCTCTATTAATATGTTCGTTGGCCAGTTGAGCGGTTGTGCGTCCTCGAAAGGGGAGTTCACCAGTTAGCATTTCTTGAAAAACGATCGCTAGCGAGTATTGATCGCTAAATCGGCCTGGTCTTCCGTCAAACATTTCCGGAGCAGCATACGTCGGAGTCATCCCTGATAACATGGACTGCGTTGTTGACTCTAGATCTTTTACCAATCCGAAGTCCGCAACTTTGATGCGATCCGATAGTATCAGTAAATTCCCAGGTTTAACGTCCAAGTGTTGTAGGTCATGCTTCTGGCACAAAAAGTCGAGACCGTCAGCCGCGTCAGCCAGGTAAGACAACAATCGATCCCTCGGAATTCCCGCTATCTGCTTCTTCTTAAAGTCCATAAAACGGTCAAACATGGATCCTTGAGCGAGCTCGGAGACGATCATTAGCTGACCACCAATTATCTCGATTCGTTCTAGCGATAGAATAAAGGGATGGTTGACTCGGCGAATTCGCTGCAATGACTTAAGCTCCCTCGATGCTCGATCTCCATCGATGTGTCCGTACACGAACTTTATGGCCTTCTTGAGACCTCCTGGCGCATCTGCGGACCAAACCTCACCATATCCTCCCGATCCAAGCTTGTCTCTCAGGAAGTAACCTTGGATTGGCTCAAAACCTGACTGCAACTTTGCGGCTAACAAGTTAATCACGATGAGTACTCAGTTCCGTTGTACGCGTTGTGTCGAGTTGATCATGGCCGCCGGAACAGGTCCCGTTATCGGCCTTTCGGTTACCGGTCGTTGCATTGGAGCGGCGGCAGTTTTCGGTGTTGTGAATTCAATTGGACTCGTTTTGGGGGGAGTCGAAACGGAGGCAGGAGGAATGGTCCCTCGCGGTTGCTCGCTTACCCCTCGAGACGGGCTCGGTGCTGGGCCACTTCCAGCTGATAAATTTCCTGGGGACTCTTTGAGAATCGGTTGATTGCCGAAGTAGTTTTTGCTCGCGATTTCCAGAAAATCGCTGCGAAGCTCCACTTTTTCACCTCTATAAGAACATAGGCAATTTATCTGATGGATCAAATCGCGAGGATGACACCGCCTTAGATTTCGCCCAAGTCTCTTATAGGTCTTTAGCACAAACTCTTCAACTACCTGCGGACGCCAAGCAATCTCGTAGCTTTGGCATGCTCGTCGAAAGATTTCCATGAACTCCTCAATACATGGGTCTCCCAAGTTGATCTTAAAAGGGACACGTCTTAGAAACGCTTCATCGACTAAAGATTCTGGTTGTAGATTCGTGGAAAAAAGAATGATCTGCTCAAATGGCACGCAGATCTTCTTACCAGTGGGGAGACTCAAGTAATCGACCCTGTTTTCCAACGGAATAATCCATCGATTTAACAATTCCGACGGAGCTAGTCTTTGCCTTCCAAAGTCGTCGATGAGAAGACATCCGCAGTTGCTCTTTAATTGCAACGGGGCTTCACAGGTATTGCTTCGAGGGTCATGCCGTACTTCTAAGTGATCGAGCGTTAATTCACCACCAACAATCACCGTAGGCCGCTTAACTCGAATCCAACGGCGATCATGCTCTTGGTCTGCTACAATTCCAGAGTAGTTAATCGATGTCTTGGATTCCTTATGGTAAGCACTATCGAAAAACTTTAATATGACCCCATCGTCAATAATCGCGTACGGGATCCATATGTCTTCACCCCTGCATGAGGCTAAACACTTGGCAAGCGTTGTCTTACCGTTTCCAGGAGGTCCATAGAGAAAGATCCCCGAGTTGCTGTTAACAGCAGGCCCAAGAAAATCCAACCATGCGGGCTCATAGGTAACGTTTCCAAATGAAGCCACCAATTGACTCTTAGTGATTGGTTCATATGTGCTTGCTTGAGCTTCAACACTGAGTACATAATCCATCAAGGGTACCGGCGCTGGACCGGTGTAAGATGTAACGTGCTGATAATGCAGCGCCCGTTTCTGACCATTATCGGTTAAACTGTAATAAAAATCGTTTAAGGGTGCGGGACGAGCGTGGGCGATCATTTGTCGCACTCGTAGCTTGGCAAGCATTTCTTCAACAATGCGAAACGGTAATCGAATCCTCTCCGTTAGGGATCGCCCGGAAAGTGTACCTGCTGACAAAAATGTCTGAAGAATGAGTGACTCGAGAACCATCTCAGAAACTCCACTCTCTTCGAGAGTTTTTGGCTCGACTGGCCAGAATGCATCATCATTTAGAATCGCAGGTAACGCCTCTCCATTCAGACTAGATGTGTCATGGCCGAAGTTTGTCTGCATGTTCGATAGTCTCACTAGTTGCTGCGTAATCGATAGAATCGTTACTTCTTAGCGGTGGCTTCTTAAGATCTCCAGTTTGATCGTCAGCTTGCCATACAAACATCGTTATGTTCCTGCCGTGTAATTGAGCTAGAGAAAAAACGTGCTGAAGATTCCAATTTTTCATGCACCGACCTGTTCCATGATCTACAATTTGCCGATTGGTGTTGCGCCGATTTTGCTGCCTAACAAAAAAGTAACGGATGGCAGATAAGATAGTACCCCAAGTTTGTCCATGAGGATCGATGAACGATGATCGTTGACGCTGGCCCATTTATTCGCCACTTATCGACTCAGAGTAAGAGAAAAATTTCTGGTGACTCTAAGTTGGTATGGATACTGGAGAAGATTGGGGAATCTGAAAGTGATTCATTAACAGTGGTCTATCCCGTTCCCTTTGCCATCGGACGGAAAGCTGGCTGCAGTCTACAATTGCCATCCCGAACAGTATCTAGCCATCATGCTGACTTGACGATTCGCGAAGGTTCCCTTGTTCTGGCCGATAGGCAAAGCACAAACGGTACGTTCGTAAATGGGCAAAAAATCCGTGACTTTGTTGCTTTAAAGGAAGACGATGTTGTTCAATTCGCCGACGTGGCTTTCCGTGTCAGATGCGATGATCATGCTGCTTCGGCAAATACCATCGTCGAAGATGTTTGCGATCAAGCCCTCGCGCTGGTCCAGTTTGATCGAATGATGGAAAAGAGACTGGTCACCCCTTTCTTTCAGCCTATCGTTGCTATGGATGGATCGAAAACAATTGGATATGAAGTTCTCGCCAGAAGCCGCATGTTTGGACTCGAAACGAGCGCTGCAATGTTCGGTGCCGCGGCCAAATTAAACATGGCGGTGGAACTGAGCCAGATGTTACGTTGGGAAGGAATTCGTGAATCTCTGTCTCTTCCCAAGGGATCTCACATATTTGTTAACACTCATCCGAACGAACTTAATGGGCCTGAACTTCTCGAATCGATGAAGAATGTCAGGGAAATGACCGCTGATACTCCTATCACTCTTGAAGTTCACGAGGCAGCGATCACGAGCGTTCCTCAAATGATCGATCTGAGAAAAAGTCTACGCGACCTGAATATAAAAATCGCATACGACGATTTCGGTGCAGGCCAAAACCGATTAGCAGAACTCGGAAACGCCGCTCCAGACGTTATGAAGTTTGATATGGAACTCATTCGAGATATCGATAAAGGCCCCTTGGAACGCGTAAAGTTGATCCGTTCTATCGTTCAGATTGTTCTTGACCTAAATGTTGTGCCATTAGCCGAAGGTATCGAAACAGAAGCCGAGGCTAAGGTCTGCCTGGAGCTTGGCTTCCAGCTTGCCCAAGGCTACTACTTCGGTCGCCCATCGCCCCCAAGCAAATTTATCGTCCCTGCTTCAATCTAGTTCGCCTCCCACACGACCCGCTTCTGCTTGAAAAACCCACGAACGCACTCGGCTAGATGTTCTTTGGAATGCCCTTCAAAGTTGACGCGGGACTGGACGATTGTCCTTACCGATTCTAACCCTTTGGAAAATCGCAATCGATCGGGCTAACGGGCCCCAGGCAACAGATAAAGCGTGATTTTTCCCGGCGTTGCCACCGTTGACGCGGTATGCGAGGCGTGCCAAGGAGCCGCGGCTTTATATACGTTTGGCCGAACAGCATGCTTGTGCTGACTCTTTCAAGCTTCTATGCTATACGGCTGACGTTTTGGCCTTAAGGGGCGCTGATGTCAACTTACCAGCCGCAAATCACGATCTAAATCCACTTGCGAACCAATGTCGCTAGCCTGGGATCTTGCTCCACATTTGTGCGCTACCCCCACCTCAATAAGTCTCAGAGATCACTTCTATGTCAAAGAGCATCGACAAACTTGAACGCCGTCAATTCTTAAAGAAATCTGCCATCGGGGCCGCAGTAGCGATGGCACCAACCATCATCCCGGCATCAGCTTTAGGTCGCGACGGGGCAACACCTCCTAGCGAACGAATTGTTCTGGGTGGTATCGGGATTGGTAATCGCGGACTCTATGACCTTGGGTGCTTTCTCGAACAAAAAGATGTTCAATTCGCTGCCGTCTGCGATGTTAAGGAAGCTCGCCGCCTCTTGGTTAAAAAGCGTGTCGACGAACTCTATGGCAATCAAAACTGCGATATGTTCCGAGACTATCGAGAATTGCTTGATCGGAAATACATCGATGCTGTACTTATCGCGACAGGACCCAACTGGCACGGTACGATGTCTATCAACGCCGCTAAAGCAGGTAAAGATATATACTGCGAAAAGCCTTGCACAAAGAATATCGAGCAGAGTCTAATCCTGGCCGATACGATCCGTCGCACCGCTCGAGTTTACCAAGCTGGCACGCAACGACGTAATCTGCCTCACTTTGCATTTGCATGTTATCTCGCTCGTACGGGTAAGCTCGGAAAACTGAAACGTGTTTACGCACAACCGCGAGGTCTGACGGCCATGATGAGCGGCTGGCTCCCTGAGGAACCAGAACCGAACAAGGATTCGGTCGATTGGGATACCTATCTCGGCCCAGCTGCTTGGAGGCCATTCAACAATGCTCACCTCAACGGCTTCGAATTTGAAAAAGGTGGCGGACTAGTTGGTGGTGGAGTTCTTGAATGGGGATCGCACTGTGTTGATCTTTGCCAATGGGCTGTCAACGATTCGCTTCCTCCTGTCGAATATAGCCCTCCGGTAAATGGTGAGCTTATCGCCAAGTATGACAATGGTATTGAACTCGTCTTCCGCGACGAAGGCTGGATTCCACTCGGCTCCTGCCCTGTGCGATTCGAAGGAGAAGACGGCTGGGTCGAGGCAGGAGACAGTGGTAAATTAGCATTGAGCTCCCCAACCTTGCTGGCAGGTCGCAAAATTGAAGAGATCGGTGGCTACCCAGCGACTTTCCACGTCAGAGACTTCCTCGACTGCATTAAGACACGCGGCGAACCAAAAGGAAATGCCCAAGCGGCCTGCAATGCACACATTGCCTGCCACGCCGCCAACGTTGCACTCTTCCTCAATCGGACGGTCAAGTATGACAACACGACGCACCGATTCATTGATGACGAAGAAGCTAACCGCTTGAGGTCCGAAGCGATTCGTGAGCCATGGCGGCTGTAACCTACCTCATCAGCCGTCGGGCGCTAGCCCCCAGTTGCCGCAATATCAGCCGTCGGGCGCTAGCCCCCGGTTAACACAACTTTACTACTCCACTCATTTCCGCCCTCGCGAATTCCCGAGTCAATTGCACAAACGTTTCGGGAATAAAACTGCACCAATCTAAAATAAAAATACTTGGAAATCATGACCTTAAAAAAATCACTCAAACGCTACTTGTTTAGCATCTTTCTATCAGGCTTCATTGTTTCTGGCTTGTCGTTTGGACAAGTAGACAAGCTGACGGTAGAAAAAGACCTAATCGGTGTACTAGCATCGGACAGCTCACAAGCGGACAAAGCAATCGCATGCAAACGGCTTGCGATCTACGGTTCAGAAGAATGTGTTGCCATGGTTGCGCCGCTACTCGCAGATGAAAAGCTTTCCTCTTGGGCTCGTATCACTCTTGAGGCAATTCCAGGATCAAAAGCAGGCGATGTACTTCGCGAAGCTGCTACCAAACTAGACGGCAGAGTTCTTATTGGTGTGGTCAATTCGATCGGTGTTCGTCGAGATGTGGCATCGACGGAGGTTCTTGCAAAACTTCTTACCAACGCAAATGAGGATGTTGCATCGGCTGCGGCTGTCTCCCTTGGGCACATCGGAACCGATGAAGCGACGACGTTGCTTTCGCAAAAATTGAATAGCGGTTCGGATTCAGTTCGGAATGCTATCGCGGAAGGACTGATTCTATGTGCTGAGAAAAGCATGCTTGAAGGGAAGCTTCCGCGGGCAATCAGAGTTTACGAAATGGTCCGAACTGCTAAGGTTCCACAACAAAGAATAGTTGAAGCCACTCGTGGGTCGATCTTGGCCCGCAAGGCCGATGGCATTCCAATGCTGGTTGAAGAGCTCAAGGCCTCGGAGGTGTATAGATTTCAGTTAGGCCTGCGAGTTGCTCGGGAGCTTGATGCACCGACTGTCGATAATGCGTTGGCAGGCTTGCTTGCTGTTTTGCCAGAAGAGCGAGCAGCGTTGCTCCTCACAGCGATGGCGGATCGGCCTAAGACAGTTAATCTAGATTCCATTGTGAAAGCTTTGGGCTCTACTTCGAAACCGATCAAGCTTGCCGCTGCGACTGCGCTGGGCAAAGTTGGTACGGTCGAGTGCATCGATCCATTATTGGCTTTTGGTGCTTCGGGAGATGCTGAGCTAATCTCGGCAGCGGTTGCGGCGCTGGCACAAGTTCCCGATGAAGCGGTTGGCAAATCGCTGGCTACGCGCTTAGATGATTTCGATGGCCCTGAATTAATGATGGCCATACAAATTGTTGGGCAACGCGGTATCGCTGCTGAAGAGAGCGTTGTGAAAGCGTTAGAGAATTCGAATGCGGGAGTACGAACGGCGGCCTTCGCGGCATTGGGAGACACCCTTGGAGCGGACAAGCTGTCGATTTTGATCGGGCAGTTCCTCAAGCCTAATTTTGAGTCGGACGCCGAAGTTGCCTACAAGGCACTTCTTGCCGCTGCAATTCGCATGCCAGATCGCGATCGTTGTGCGACGGAGCTTTCTGCTGCGTATGCCAAAGCGCCTGCAGCATTGAAAGTCAAGGCACTTGAGATTTTGGGCTTAGTCGGGGGCGCACAAGCGTTAAAAACTGTTGGAGAGGCCGCTGCGAGCACCGAGGAATCGGTCAAGGATGCAGCCACTAAGGTGTTGGGAAACTGGATGACGGCGGATGCTGCTCCCGTTCTTCTTCAATTGGCTAAGAGTCTGCCAGCGGACAAGTATCAAGTTCGAACGGTGAGAGCTTATCTACGGATTGCGCGCCAGTTTGACATGAGTTCCGATGAGCGGCTTGCGATGTCCAAGGTTGGTGTGACAATAGCCAAGCAACCAGACGAGAAGAAACTAGTTTTGGATTCTCTAAAGCGAAATCCGAGACTTGAGACATTAGAGATGGCGATAGCGATGTTATCAAACGAAGGAGTAGGGGAGTTAGCAGCTACGACAGCCAAAGAAATCGCGGGTAAGATTCAAGGCCAGGAAGCCAAGGTCCAAGAGCTCTTGTCCAAGCTACCAAAGTAGTCGGGGTAGGCATGATTTAAACCAATGCAACGGTATTCCAAATCGGGACTCGGAAGGTCTATTTAGGTGTTTCGGATTGGTTGCGTGCATTTAAACGCAAAGGTACGGCGGACGCATCTCGTTCCTTCTGTACCTTTTTTTCATTTGCGGTCAGGATAGTCTCTCAATCGCAAATCGTAGCGTGAGGGAGTGTTGCTTTAATGAGCCGCGAACGCGCTAGCGTCCGGTTATTGGCCGTTAACCGTGGCCTAGCGACCTGCGGCTAATGCTTGTTTTTCGAAATGTAATTAAAACAACACGCCTCTGAGCGAGGGACAGCATCGCATGTCGTGCTCAGGGCTATCTTGTCATTTTCCCATCATTTCCAAAGCTAATTCCTGGGTAAAAAGTTGGATTTGATCGCGAACATGGCGAGGAAGAAAAGGGTCATAAGTGGGTGTGAGTGGGATTGATCTAAAAAAAGTGGGTCGTTAAACTCTGCACGACCGAAACGACAGGAATGTTGGATTGGGACAAACGCAGAGAGAGTGAACAAAAGTGGGAGTGTGAGTTGTTGCATTCCGAATGGATGTTACACTGTTTGGCAAGGTTCTCGGACCGAGTAATGGTAATGAGACAACAAAATTCCCCTGTAGCTCAGTCGGCAGAGCAGCGGACTGTTAATCCGCGTGTCGGTGGTTCGAGCCCACCCGGGGGAGCTGGCGAAGGAGTCATTAACCTTTGCCCCACGTAGGGAAACCTACCACATACAGGACCGGCCCCACGGTATTTGTTGAAAAAGGGGCCGGTTCTGTTTTTTTTATGCCTTGGGTTAAGTTTGCCCAGGCCCCTGCCAACTGGCTATAATGCCTGCTTTCTAGCTTTTTCTCGGAGCCCACATGCCCACGCTAAAGAATTCCTGCGGCTGCTTAGCCGCGATACCGTTGTTCATTGTTGGAATAGTTGGAGCCGCGTTTTTGTTCCTACAGCTTGGAGCGAACGTCGAAAGGGAAAACCGTGAGAGTAGGGAGGCAATCGAGAGAAGATTCCTCCCCTCGTACCAATTACTTGGGATCGTTGTACAATTGAAAGATGGTAGGAATCACCGAATTTCATACGCATTAGTCAAACCGGTTGACATCTCGAACAAGTGGCAGGTTTTAGCACTTATAGGCAAAATATACGCTGAAGATCCGCTCCTGGATGAGGTTCGACTAGTCAGTGGCGAGGATGGATTTAACGAGTCCGTTGACCAAGGCTTTGTGGAGCAATGGTTTTTGGAAAAGAAATATGTTCGGACCAACCGAGAGTTCTTGGAAACACAGGTTTTGCCGTTGAGCAAAGAAAGTCTGAAGCTTTTTCCGAACGGTGCCGAACCTCTAAAGCAGGACTTTCCATCCAACTAGGTGTTCCTTGGGTAGTATTTCATTGTTCTGAATGATTTGCTGGGAAAATTCAAACTGACCCACCCATCTTTGATTGAACGAGTCATAATGTGGCAGGGAGGTGACCCAGCGTGTCACATATGAAGCAAGGATTGCTAGGGTAGCTTTACCCATTCGATTGCGGCCAGAAATCCCGATGAACTCACCGAAACCACAACAACAATTGACGATTCGCCTAATCGGGGTTTTACCCGAGGATGTATCGATATCGCATATGTCAAAACTAGTTGCGGCCGTTCAGTCTCTTACTGGCTCCGAGCTTCGACTTAACAAGGTTCGCCGAACCTCTGCGGCATACGTCATGTTCAGCGAAGCCAACGCGAGCTCTGTTGGATCGCGTATTGAAACGATTGCAGCTGCAGTAAAAAAGCCTCAAGAGTTTCTTGAGTCCAGTATGCTTTCAAGTTTGGATAAGATCACAAAGATTCTCGAAAGCCTTTCCTGCAAACTCGAAGTCTTCACTCAAGACCGGGTTAACAAGTGGCTTTTTAAGCCAAAGGATTGGCTTGGAATTCGCGGTTCTTTAACTATGGAAGACGAAGCGGTTATTTTAGGTGAACTCCAACGTGTTGGTGGCGCGAAGAGCAACAAATGCTCCATAAGAGTTCCGTTCCAAAAAGAATTGCTTTATTGCAAACTAGAAAACCCGCAACTGGCTAGAAAGCTCGGGAATCATCTTTACTCAACGGTCGAACTAAAAGGACGAGGTAAGTTTTTCATCAGGGACTGGAAGCTTGTAAGTTTTCTTGTTACGGACTTTGTCAGAAGAGAACCAATTTCCTTTTCGCAGTATTACAAGCAGATGCGCGAAAACGGAGGTGCCGTTTGGGATGATATCAACCCGGAGTTATTCATTCAGGAGTTAAGGTGAGCTCGATAGACACGTCCCCCGTAGGTATCGATTCGCAGTTGCTGATGCATGCGAATCGCGAAAAGTTCAATGATGAGCATGAACGAGCGAATCACGCTCATGCAAAAAGTCTACTTACTCAGTTGTTTAGAAATCGAGTTCAAGTATGTCTCTCGATCATTTCTGTTAGCGAGTTCCTGTTTCCGTACGATGACACTCAAAAGATTAAAGAAATAGCCAATCTTGAGAAAGCATTTAGTATCGTTCCATTCAATAACCGAGCTGCGATTCTTGCATCGTCAATCGCTAGAGAATCCAAAGAGTTAATTGATGGAACTAGACCGAACGATCGCGCATTGGTATTGGCGGACGCGAAGATTTTGGCGTCACTAATCGTTCACGGGTGTAAGCGAATTGAGAGCTTAGACAAGAAATTTATTGCGATAGCCACGCGACGCGGTTGCCTCGTAAACACCATTCCGTTTCAACGACTTTTGCCTAGCATGCAAACGGACGACAAGGCACCAAAACGAAAAAGAAAGTAAGTGGTTTTGGAATTCGCTAGTTGACAAGACTTTTTTCTTTGCTTAGCTTGTGGTTCATCAACAAATACCACTCGCTTCGATGCTACCAACTACGGCCTAATGAACCGTATCTGCTGACGGCCTGTGGACCCTATACCCACTATTAAGCGTGCCGTCGATTTCCCATGGGAATTAAACGCCGCTGGAGCTACGTACCATGTTGCTCTCGGTAACCGTCTGTTTATTTTGGATCCAGGGGTGGGACACCCCTCATTCGGATCTTTCGTTTCACGCCGCGAAGATTGAGGAGCTTAACGGATTCGTTTTGCGCGGCACTCACTTAACTGGTGTCCGTCATGTCAATCATTCCCGATTCCAAACCACCCGCTACTCCATCCCTTCGTTTGTACGATCCGGATCGGGAGTCTTCTCGAACATCGAAAACCAAGCGGAAGCGTCGATCGCTCCGATTCGTTTTCGATCGATACGTCAAACCGTCCATGCTCACCAGCGGAACGACTCCCAAGCATATCGCGGACGTCGAACGGCATCTGGCAAGCTGGGAAGCTTTCTGGGTAAAGTACGCAGGATCGACCGAGGACAACCAGCGGATAGTATATCCGCTGCTACCTGGGATCAATCGCGAGCATATGGAAATTTGGCGGCGGCATCTACTTTCGACCGGCCTATCGGCGCGGACCGTCAACAAGTATCTCGGAACGATCCGCACCGTGATGGTTCACGCGGAAAAACATGCTGTTTTGCGATCGCGGCCCAAACTCGAACAACTGCCACAACGCAAGACGGTCAACGATCGAAAGCTCTATTTGCGGAACGAACAATACGATGCCCTGATGTTGTCCGCTGGTCGCCTCCGCTGGCCATCCGCAAAGATCCTCGGGTTACCCACCGAGACCTGGTGGCAATGTGCCCTCATCCTATTTCGGACCTACGGTTTTCGAGTCCAAGAGCTATTAGCTTACGAACGGGGCAAGAAACCACTTACGTGGGCAAACATCTGGCTCGAGGCCGAAACTCCCAATCCTCTTTCGGACGAAGTCAACGAACTAGGCTGGTTGTACTACACCCCACCCAAGACCAAACGGTTCAAGGCCGAGCCCATCTACCTACCCTTGACGGTCTACACCCGATCGGCGATCGATCGGTTGGCGGCGGTCAATCACACCGACACCGATCAACTGTTCCGAATGCCTCGAGCCCAAAAGAGTTTCTTTTCGGCCTGGTACCAACTGCTCGAGTTTGCCCAGGTCAAACCAAAGATCGCGGGGGGCAAGTTCCGGCCCTACCACCTACGAAAGACCTGCGCCACGCACTTGAGTCGGCACAAGAACGGCCTAGCAACGGCGGTTTGTCGCTGGGGAGCTTCACGCGACGAATCGCGGGAGGCTCAGGTCGCGACGGACCATTACATCGTAGACGACATGCTACTGCGAGAACTTCACACGGCCCCATGGCCTAGTTCGTTCGAGCAATTCTTAAGCGGCTCACTCGAGCCAAAGTAAACGCACGCACCGTACCAGGCTGCACCAAGCGGCCTGGACGGTAGCGAGCCCATCTTCACACCGAGTTTCAAACCAAGGAGGGCTAGAGATATGCCTGCAGCAAACCAAAAAGTTAAACAACGGAACCGCGATCCACGGCCCAAGCCTATGAAGCGACGATGCCCTACCTGTGGCACCGGACTCATAAACGATGATCGATGCCTTGGCTGCTCGATCGAGCAAGCCGAAGCGGTCCGCGTTTTGTTACGAGCCATCCCACGTGGAGAAATCATTTCAATGTTAACCAACGCGAGAGAGGAGGGACCAACCGAGTAGCGTTTTATTTTGCGGTCGGTAGCTCAGTGGTAGAGCGGCGGGTTGTACCTGCAGGTCGATGGTTCGAATCCATCCCGATCGAATGTCACCGCGATTGATGCGGTGCTGGTTGAACCAGAACATCAAAGGAGAATCGGCACGGATATGGACCGCCGAATGCAATGGAAAAACGAATGCTGCCAAAGAATGGCTCGACTGCGGGTAAGTCCGGCGTCATCACTCACGCTATCTGTTGCGATGCGAGGGACGCTATGAACGGACTCCCCATCGGCTTCTATTTGTCAGACTGCCGGTCACCGGCCCCCATGGTCGACGCCAGCAAATTGCACCCCGTCTATGCTGTACGGCCGGTTATCAGTTGCCGAGACGGCAGGCATGTTTGCGAGATTCGATTCAATCGCGATTCCTGGTTCACCGCATGGAGATGCGTACGCGACCAGGCGAATGATCCGAATCATCCGATGACGTTCGCTTTGGCCCAATGGTGCCAGTACAAGATCAAAGTTACCGCCAAATACCACGGATGGATCTAACAGCATGAAGCGATCGAGTCCCCCTGCCCTAGCACGCGATACCGCCAACATCCTGGCCGATGCTTGTTGGATCGTTCTCGTTCAACAATTCGGCGATGCGGCCAAGATCCTATTGCCACCATCGACTCGAGAGCGGCTCGACAATCCCTCGCATCACAGGCACTGCACGGATACGATTCGGGACCTCAAGATCAACGTGAAATTCGCCAAGCGAGCCCTCGGCTTAGAAGGGATCTTGGCACTGTGAACGGCTTTACGCAAACCTCTTTCGATTTTAATCGCGCCGAACGTCGAGGCCTGATCGACCAAGCCGAGATTGGCACCGGCATCGCGGTCGATGGTTCACCTGTTTCGGGAAAGACCATTAAAGCCCTTCTCCGAGTCCTCGAGGATTTGCTCGGCAACAACGAATGGGCTTGGCCCTCGCAAACGACACTAGCCAAGCGGCTTGAATGTTCCGAGCGAACGATACGTCGAGCCACCGAAGCGGCCGAGGCCATGAGTCTCGTCATCACACAACGCCGCACCAATGCATACGGGACTAACACGCTGCACTACAAGCTCGTGTGGTCCGAGCTCTCGCTCCTCAATCCGGCGACCCGAGCCCGATGGCGAGAGTTAGTCAAGAATCAACGTTCGTCGACAGCCCCTCGGTCAGTAGACGATAGCGTAACGGTCCCTCGATCGGACGCACTCGCACCGGCCCCTCGGCCTGCGGATCCCGTTGAATGCCAACCTAGCTCGACCCTGCGTAGTGAGTTGGCACTAGTTAGGACGGAGTCAAACCGTCGATCATGGAACGAGCCCGAGCTCCGTTTGCCTACGCGTGGCGAGCGTCGAATCGGATCGCATTTCATGAGTCCCGAGCAACCGGACAATGCACCGGAGCAACCGGACAATTTGACTGACCAACCGGACAATTTGACCAAACAACCGGTCAAATTGTCCGGTAAACAGAAAGAGAACATACATAGAACACCTCCTCCTCCTCTCAAACCAACTGAGGAGAGCGGTTGGCGCGAGGTGGAGGAGGAGATTTTTGTTCTCGGTGTAGTCAAAGCCAGCGAGTGCATCGCTACGGCTCGCATGGCCGGAGTCTCGCTCACCGAACTTCGAGCCATCATCGATCGATACCTCGAGACCATGCGAAACTTTCCATCGCATTGGACGGCACCGCCGTTTGTCCTCTATCGACGGATCCTAGCCCAACGGCCTGGCTTCTCGATCGATCTCGGATGGATTGGCGGACTAAAACCACAGACGGCCAAGAGCGTGCAATACGAGCGATCTCGCGAGCATTCGCGGGAACATCGGCAAGCGTTGCTCGAGACCATTCACCAGCCCGATTCTAAAGCCACAGCGGACGATCCTGAGTGGCGGGCAATGCTTACAACGCTACGGAGTGCACGAATCAAATCACAGTAGTTCATCAAACGATTTTAGGAGTTATCAATGGCAAAAGAACTAATCCCCGTTTCGCAGTACATCGGCCTGGCCGACAACCAACGAAACCAAATCATCGACTGCACCAAGCACGGTGGCGGCCCTGCATTGTCCGCCGATCAATGGCGAATCGTATCAGCCTATTGGATGCTGATTTCCAAGGGCGTTTACCTATCGGGGCTCAATCTACCCGGATCCATCAAGACAAAGCTCAAGTATCAAGCGGTCCGCGATGAGGCGGTTAACTACATCCGATCGCATCGTTTCACACTCGACGTCGCGGCCGAGATTCTGGGCCTCGAGACCGAGCTCGCCGAATACCATCGCATCGAATCGGAAAGGCCTGTCCTAGCGACGGCCTAGAAACAATTTCCCCAAATCAACCAAAGGAGTACGAATTGACCACAGAAAACAAACCCCTCGAGACATGGGCCGTTCTTGAGATCATGGGCCACAACAAGTTCGCGGGGCTGCTTTCCGAGCAAACGATCGCCGGGCATGGATTCGTTCGAATCGATGTTCCCGAGGTCGAACTCGAGGGAGGAGCTAAGCTCCCCGCATTCACCAAGATGTTCGGGGCGGCATCGATCTATGCCATCAGTCCCTGCACCGAAGAAACCGCTCGCGCTTTCGTCAAGATGTATCGGGCCAAGGCGTTTTCCGAATACCAGGCACCGCGATTGACGGTGAAGGAAACCGATGAAGATGACGAAGAGGATGACGAATGGTGCAAGTGAACCCCTATGAATCAACGACACCAAGTCTCGAGGATCCAATCGTGGCTTGGTGGGATGGATACGAACGCGGCATGTTCCATGGGAACAAAGTTCGAATCGCGTTGCTCATCACAACTAACGTGATCAACGCTTCGTTGATCAGTTACCTAGTAATCAAACATCTTTTACAAAACTAGTTTTCCGGAACTCTCCATGACAACAACAAAACTACAAGAATGCGAGGCATACAAACGCCTCGAGCTAGCCGTCGAACGTGACTTGGCCGAAGGAAATTTCCACGATTATCGAGCCAAGCTCCAATGGATCATCGATCGCGTGAATCATTACGCCGAGGCAACTGGCGTCGATCCCGTCGAGATTCTGACCGCTTGGGAAAAGGGCCGCAGGTATTGGTATATGAATTACTACCAAGAGTGCAAACAGCCCAAGCTCGATGGCGGAAAGGTCCGAGTCTTTGACACGAAAGAGGACCTTTTCGCATCGGTCGGCGATCTGGGATTCCGCTGTCCGAATTGCAATGGCGTCACACCGAACCCGTACGAATGCGAATCCGGCGTGATGGTCAAGTTGATCAATGCCAAACGGGAAAAACGCGAGCGATGCAATTGGAAGGTTTACGGCCTCTTTGGTGCCTTGGGGAAAGGCATCAATATTTTTATCAAATCGGGCTGCTATCTCGAATCGATCTTTATGCCGATCGCTTGGGAGCCTAAGCCGGCCGAGGCTTTGAGAGAAGCTGTATCGCAATCCAATAATGTGGAGGTGCTATCGTGAACGAACCCAAACAAGCAACCATGATGTTGCTACCGCCAAGGCCTGGGACGTGTCCCGTTTGTGCTACCGAGCACGAGCCAGGCCTTCCTCACAATCAACAAAGCCTTTACTACCAAATGCGGTTCTATGGGCTTCACGGCCGTTGGCCAACATGGGCCGATGCATTGGCCCACGTAACGAACGAAAGACTGCGCGAGCATTGGGAAACCAGCATCAAAACGATGGGCCATTGGTCCGAGCCACCGTCCGGCGTCGAAGTCATCGCCGAGCCTGTTGCCGAATCGATTGCTCAAGCGATCGATATTCCGGTCGAGACGATCAACGTTTCGCTCGAGGTGGAGGTGAATCATGAGTCGAAGTAAAACCGTTTCCGGCCGATTGATGCACCTGGGGGCCTGGTGCATTGCCAACAAGGTAAAGGATACCGAGATCGATTACGCGTTCGTCATGAGCGTTGGATCTATGCCTTACTATACCAACCCGATTCTCCGCGTTCTTCCTGAAGGCTTTGTTCGATTGGCCAAGGCCTTGAAACCGACGGTGCTCTTAAAGGTTGAAAAGGATACCATGGATCTTTCGTTCACAAATAACGGCGTCGAGGTCAAGCTCGAGATTGCCAAGGAGCGATTCGACAAGCTACCAGACGGCATACGGAATCCACTCGCCGCGATCGCGGCGGCCAACAACCAGGCCAAACGTCTCGCCGGCGTGGCACCGTTACGACTAACCGGACCGGGGGTGCCATCATGAGCATGACCAAACAAGAAGCGTGTGATTTCCTCGCGGACTTGGCCGAGCGATTGCGCCGCATACCGGTGAAGTATGGCACGGACGAAGGCGACATCGATCAATTGCAGGACATCGAGAAATTGATCACTTCCGATTTTGGCGTGGATAATGAACGCGTTGAAGAAGCGTTACGAAACGTTAAGTCCAATGGGTACGACTTTAGGGCCTTCCTGACTGATAGAGCGGAATTGCTCGCTAGGGTATGTGACTACGCAGATATTCTCGCCGATCGCCGTCGAACCGAACCGTGGGTGATCATGCAAGAGATATTTGGCCAGGGGGCCGGAGTATCGTCTGCACTGTTCAAAATCTATCGGAGGGAATCATGAGCGAACGTAGAATCGAACCGCATGAAGAACGGCAGTTGATTATTGCCTACTGTGCACCGTCACGGAGCAGTCTTGGTTATGCCTACAACTACGGCTACGTAATGTATGCCAGCGGAAAGTTCGTCGAGCAAGAGCTCGAAGACCAAGGGCCTGATTTGGATCTTTGGGATTTGGACATTCCACCGAATGACGCGAAAGGTATTCTCGTTTGGTCGGGCGTGTGTGAGAACGGTTGGTCTGCCAACCATGGTGCAGATTGGGAACCTCGCTGGGAAGGCAAATGGAGAAATCCGGAGCTGATGGATTTGAAGCTCGTCATCGGAAACATTGATGTTCGTAGCGATGCACCGGCTGCCACGCTGGATCCACAAGGGTCGATCGAGCCATGCACCGCAACGACAGGAAATCCATTGGAAGATGAGTGAAAAGCGAAAGCCGGAACTCATTTTCTTTGCCGAGATTCAGGGCAATGGTACCGAAAACAGGAGTACTCGGAAACGGCTCGCGAAGATCGAACTCTTCCCTGCAATGTTGTGGGCCGATGTTCCCAAGTCACGAATCAGGCTTGGTACTAGGGAAGTGAAAAGTGACGTTTACCGGATTCGGATCAATGGGAAATGGTGGAACCCATCGAAGACTTACACCTTGTCCCATTTCTTCGCGATCTACCGTAATGCGGTACATCTATCGAGAAAGAAGTTTCGACGGAAATTGAGGATGGAACGGAATGAAACAACGTAAGCCTTTAAAGCTTTGGTTCATCATGCGGCGCAGTCATTTAGACGGATCTCTATCAAGAGTTGGACAACCCTACGGATCGTTGGAATTAGCACGAAGTTGGATAAGCTTCGTGCGATCTGCCTGGCGGGGCCACGAGCTAAGAATTGTTTCCTACACCGTTCGATTCAATCCGGATGGAAGCCCGACGGACAAATCAATTCGAAAGCTTGATCGATTTTTCAATTTAGAAGTTAAGGAAGGGAAAGCAGTCCATGGCGGTTAAGCACTTTTGCGATTTGTGTGGTGAGCCCGCGTTGCCTAACGCATACCACTACACAGCTATCAGGGCACCAGGTTCGCCGAAAGAATTCTACATTGATGCTGGTTTCTATATTCTCACTTCGCCGCAACCACGTACTTCGGATCATCAAGGAGATGTTTGTCCGAAGTGCATGATTAGAGAGCTGGAGGAAATCATAAGAAGAATCAAAGCGAGGGCAGAGGCGACATGCAATCAGGAATAAGGGAAGCACCGGCGTTGGCGTTTGAAGGCGATCACGGATCACGAATGTCGGTTCGATACACGAACCTTGGCGAACCGTTTCGAGAATTTGTCGAGATCGTTCATGACAATTCAGCCATCAACGTCGAGTTGTGGGTGAAATTGAATCGACGCGAGGTCCTGCAGCTGCGGGACAAACTAAACGAGTTTCTAGGAGAGTGATTATGGAAATGGGCAAGTTGTATGAATGGGTCTCGATTGGTGTTGCAAAATTGGGAGATCCGGACAAAGGTCCACTCACCCAATGCATCGGACTCGGATTTCCAAAAGAGGATATGCCGAATCCGGATGATGAATGCGACCCAGCGAACTACGAAGACAAATTCCTAACATTGGCTGCCGCGAAATCGCTTTTGATTGATTTAAAGGAAGCGATCGACGCATGTGTCGAAGGAAAGCCGTTTGAATGAAGTGTCGAGTTGATGAAAATGGCGTACTTGTTCCCCGATGCATGGGGACGGCCGCCGCGATGGGATGCGGGAAAACCGATGCTCAAATCTTATCCCATTGCACCTGCCGTCGAGTTCCCTACAGCGATTCCGACGAACACCTACGCATTTCGAAGTTAATCGATCGAGTCGTTCGTCTCGAGAAAGAAGTTGCGGAGTTGAAGTCCGCTGCTCAAAAGAAAGACGAGGGCTGGATAGTGAAATGATCGACCTACCAGAGCTTATTGTCCGTTCCGTCATCATCGCGATTGGGAGCGAACCAAAACAGGATGAACAAGGCGAGGGGAATTAGCATCAACCACCCGTTGCCGATGGGATCCATGCCGATACCGTCCCATATTCCATCGTACATTTGTAATCCTCCGAGCATAAAAAAAGGGCTGTCAACCAAGTGAGTCACGCCCGAAATCTCACCTAGCCAACAGCCCGAGACACCATTAGAACAAGTCGGCTCGCTGTTGCAAGCCTTTAGGATCGATTCTTCAAAGACTCGCGAATTTCAAGCTCGTGGCGTATCAATTCCAAGATATCTTCGTCGCTCCGTGACTCAAAAGAATCACGCGGGAGATCGAACTCAATTGTTTCGGTGTCATTTTTGATGGTGACAAGTATTCTGTCTGGTAACTTGTCGAATCCCCAAAATTCTTTGTGATTTTCCTTCCTCAATAAAGAAATCGGGTCCTGCAATTCTGCAAATCTGGATGTTTCCGTTTCGCTAAAACCGCTTACTACAACATTGAGAATATGTGCGTCGTCTGACATAACTAAAATGGTTCCTACTTAAATTGCGAAACACCAATTGGCACGTTCGCGAGGCGAGAATTGGCGTGAAAATAGAGTCCATGGTCTCTTACATCTATATTTTAGCCCTGTTGATTCCGGTCACCTGAGACTTTTTTTTGATTTCTTCCTAAGTAGGTCCGCTAGTTTTCTCGAGGCGTTCAACGGCGAGCTCGCAGTAGGTCTCATTGAGCTCGATGCCAATCGCTCGAATTCCAGCCCGCTTGCATGCCAACAACGTTGTTCCGGATCCGGCGAATGGATCCAAAACACTAGTGACTCCCTTCGCGAATCCCAGGCACCATTCCATGAGCGCAAGCGGCTTTTGAGTGGGATGCACTTTGCCGTCCTGCAGGGCCTTGGATCTCGAGAACGAAAAGATGCGAGCGGCCTTGCGCTGATTGGTCCACGCGAACTCACAATCGGCCAATGAGAAATTGCGCTGGCCCTTGTCCCATACAAGCCATCGCATCGACGGCGATAGATAATCGCTAAAGTAATTCCCACCCCAAATGATCTGCTCCCGAGTTCGCTCGAGCATCAATGCAAAGATCGACGCCGGCGGCCGCGATTGATCCCAATTCGTATCTCCATAGTCACGCCAGGTCCCTTTGCCTTTCTTGGCTTGCATACGTCCACCACATCGATCGGCTTTGATGCCGTAGGGTGGATCGGTCAGAAGCAAGTCTATCACTTCCAGATAGGGTAGAACGTGCCGACAATCAGCGTGGTAAAGGGTAATCCCATCGCGATCGTAATAGGGCTTCAATGGAACAGGCGGACAGACAGCGGGCCGCCAGGCCGCGTTCGTAGGAACGCAGGCCGATGGTTTCGTTCGGGGCATGATCACTCTCGTTGCAAATCAAAGATGAAAACTCAGGGGCGGTGTGTATCTCTGATGCAACGAATGCCAGCAATACCAGTTTCTATCGCTCGTAGGCTGATAGATAAAAGCATCGCCCTGGAATGCTATGAACAAAGTCGAAAAAGCGCCGTGTTACGTTGGCCGATTGACCTAACGTATGATCTTCGATGATCACAATGTCAGGCCGCATGCCTTTGATTGAATCTCTAAAGGTTCGGATCTTGGCATGCCGGTGCCATATTCGATAGTTGGTTTGATGATCGATCACTAACGCTTTTGGCTTTTGCCATTTGAGCCATTCAAGCACTGTAGTCGTTGCTCCGGATCCACGGCGATATAACACATGCGATACGCCAGGCGGACCGTAGTAGGTCGCGATCAACGCCCGGATCAATGGGATATTCGTTTTGTTGGGATCGATGTGTTCTAGTTGGTGAAACATCTTACAGAAATCTTTGACATCACGATCGATTTTGCTCTGACCGATGGTCAGTTCCGCGGCTCTTTTTGCCGCCTTGGCAATTGCATAGTTCATGTGTCTTTGTAAGTTCCCAAAACCGACGATAGGCATATCGGAAGCCTTCTCAGCTGCTTGCTTTACACGTTGCAACAACTCTGTTTCAACACTTACAACCTTCCTCCCAGCATTGAGCGGTGATGGGCCGCGTTCATCGTCTGCAGGCCTCTCATGTCTCGCGATCGCGGCATTGGCCCAAAACACGGCATGTTCAAGATAGGTCAACGCGTTTTCCTGCTCGCGTGATGCGGGGCAGAATTGATCCATCAGATAGGCGAACTCTTTCGCCTTGTCTCGAATATGCTGGTATCGTTCTGCCTGGTTGCCACTGGGTGGATGGTAAGTAAATCGGTGTTCAATATCATCCTTGCGAGATACATCATTCATTCGTTCTTTCCTTTCACGAGTTCATAAGTTCGATCACACCTGGGCGTGCCACAGGACTTACAAGTGCAGTAGCGCAGCACCACGCGGTTATAGGCGTCCCCATCCTTCACTCCATCGCTCGCGAAAACATGCTTGCGATAATATTTGCTCCGGCTCGAGCTCCCGCACTCGGGACACCGCGAACCACGTACGTAACACACCTGATAGTTACGATTCGGCACTCCCCGACGGCTTTTCACCCTCGGAGGCACATTCTGCGTGGATGGATCCGACGGCGAGGGGATCTGCACAATCTCGACACGAGGTCTCTTGCGTGGCATTCGTTGCTCTTTTAGGTCGATATCCACGACGCGTCGGCAGTCCCAATACGCTACGAAGATAGGAATTGAGACTAACGTTTTGCTTCCTTGCAAAATCGTGCATTTGATCTCGTTCGCTCGGTGTCACCCGCACAAACAACACAGCGCAAGCGGCCGTGATTTTCGAATTGTCCTGGCTCATACACCCTCCAATGCATCGATCAATTGACGCAGTAGAGTGCGATTGATGAGCACGAATTCACCGCGACGAATGCCGGGCAAAATGTCTTTCCGATCAGTCTCGACCAATTGTGGTTTATCGAGCGGCTCGGCATCGAACGGGGGCAGCTGGGCATGATACCTCTGGAGCAATCGACGGAGCTTGTCCCGCCTGGCTCGCTTGCTTTCTCGCATTCTCTCTCTCGATCGTTGTTGAGGATCCAAAATTTGGATCCAACGTTACGCGATTAGTTTCGTGGGCCGCCGTTTGCCAGCTTTTCGAGTCTTCTTCGGAGGAACTAACAAGATGTTCCCCAATCGAGCCCCGCGTATGCTGGCTAAAACCGCGTTCCAATAAAGACCGTCCCACCAGTGATTGTCCGGCTTTGCCGGTGGCAATATCCACTTCTCAACCGAACGATCACCATCGGTCAGAGTTTTTGGTTTCTCTGCCCGCCAGTGTTCGGCGATTAGTCGGTGTTCGGTAGCTAAGCGAGGACGATAGAGAGAGAGCGATCCAGGATCGCCAGTCGCAACATTTAGCCGTGCGTTGACAAATGATTTAAACGCATTTGAATCGGCAAGGCAATGGCGACCACCATCGGGACCATGTTTGATGATCCAATTGTCACCCCTCAATTCACCTGGTTTCAATGCCCAATCGTTCAGCGTGCGATCGCCAACACCGATGCCCTTTCCTTGGCATGGAATGAGCAACTGTCGTTTCGGATGGGCCGCACAAATCGAACGTACCGTTTTGGTCGATGGTCCCCACGCCTGGTCAATCCCAATGATCTCGATCGATGCCGAACGAGCTTCGTTTTGATGCGATGGAACTTTGTATTTCTTTTCGGCCAGGTCTAGAATCAAATCATTGAGGCCTGCGGTGAGTCGTCCTTCGAGGCCTCGCTTTGGATATTTTCTGCGCAGCGTTGATTGAGCGTTACGAAGTGAGAAGTGCTTTGCGACCTGTTCGGGCCAAGTCCCGTATTCAATCACCCATCCGGAGAATGTGTCTTTCTCCCATCCAATCACCAGATAGTAAAGCAAATCCCCTTGAACGTCGATAAAGGCCGTGACGAGATTGGCCGCGATCGGGAGCTCGCCTCGAGTGTAGTTGGTAATCTTTGCTTCGATATCTTCGACACTTATGATTTCGATATCGGCGGCCTGGTCCTGCGGATCGTTTTGAAATTCGGCGTCGAAGGTGGATGGACTGCGTAATTTCTGATTGAACGCGGATTGAATCGCGGAAATTTCTCCAGCCTTAAATCGCTCCCTCCAGGCCGGTTCAGCGCCGCGATCCATATCGTCCCGGTTCTTGATGTAGAACTCGGTGGCCCGTTTTATGTTCTTGTCTATGCGGAGGCCTTCGGCACGGAGTACCGCGTACTGCTCCCACAGATCCATTCGATCGGGCCATTTGTACATCAACTGATAACGTTTACCCTGCCAATCCGGATACTTCTCACGATCCAGCAATTGAAAGGCAACGTCATCTTTGGCGATAACGGTAACCGTCGCGAAACCCGCGATAGAAACATCCGGACCAGCCAATCCGAGTACTGCACCCTCGATGATGGAAAGTCGGCGATGCACCTGGCTTGTGGAAACTGCCGATCGGTCGGTTTGAGGATCGTCGAGAACAAACAAATCGGGGCGGATTTGCTGGCCGTCGGGCGTGGTGTGGTTCATGCCACGGACCCGTCCCAGGATCCCACAGCATTCGATTACGGCTCCGGAGCATGGCGTAAGGTTATCGGGCTCGACTCCGTTTTCATCGAGATCTTGAATGTTCTCCGGTTTGATCTCTTTGACCGGGGTTTTCTTCGTCCCCTTCTTAGAAGCGGCTTTCTTCGTCGCGGACTTCTTCGTCGCCTTGCCTTTAGGCGCCGATTTTGGGGCGTCTTGAACGTCTTCACCGACTTTGGCCCGAATGGTTGGAAAAACGATGCGAGGGCCTTTCCACTCGATGTGTGTGCGTTTTCCTAGGTGTAATTGCCCGATGGCTTTATTGGCCCGGCCCTGGAGTTGGCGGATTGGATAGACGGCCTCGGGCCAGAGGGCGAGAAGCATCTCGTTCGATTCGAGCTCGGCCTTGAGTGCGTTAAGAACTTTAATTGCGGCATCGCGATCGGCTCCAATAAGAGCTACGAAGCGACGGCGGCCGGTAAGAATGGCCCACAGGCATGCCGCCTGAACCATCGTTGTTTTGCCCGATGCTCTGGGCATCGCCAGCGTATAGAGTTGGCCTTCGCTCACACAGGCCGCGATCATGGTCAGGACCTCGAGGTGGTCCGGACTCCAGCCCATGTAGAATTTGCCGGGGAAACAAACTTCGCAGAAGGTTTTGAACGACTTCGTGCATCGTTCACGAAGTTTAGGGTCAGCGACTTTGGGAATCTCTCCAATGTCGCGACCCTCGCGAGATTGATCCGCCTGGCGTTTTCGCTCTCGCTCTTTACGTTCGCGGTATCGGTCAGCGAGTGTTACCACAGCTGCTTAGTCCGATCGTTAGCAAACCTTCGATTTGATCTCTTGAACATCGGTGCGGACATCGCGGAGCGAAACGCAAATCTCTTGGTTCGTTTTCTGAACCGATTCCATCACGTCATTGGTTTTGTTCAAGTGTGCGATCGCGGCGGTTTTCAATGGAGTCACAATTTCGGATCCAGCCCATTTCACGACGACTACCCCCGCACGGGCAAGCCAAATGAGAGTGATACCGACCGCGATCAAAAGCACGATTGCAAGTCCGTTGTTGAGATAGTCCATTGGGTTCATGGTGCACCTGGCGTTGTGGGGCGTTTAGTAGTGGACGAGGCGACGAGGCCCTTACCGGCGAAACCAGCGGCCGCGGATCTGGTACGTTTGCTGCGCTGGTGGGCAACCGCCTCGAGGGCAAGTGCTTTGCGTTGCGACCGATTGATAGACAGGGGTTGATACCGATTGAACTGGAACAGGTTTAGATTTGGCACTTTCGTGCAATTGATCATGTAACGTGAGTTTCTGCTCATGGGTCAATCCGGATGCATTTACTCCGTGCGTTTCCTTCAGGTGAGAATCGATCGAGCCAGGATAAGTCCAATGGCCAGGCTTCGTATCGGGACCGACCTCCGCAACGGTTTGCAAAGGGCATTTTCCATCGGGGCAGTTGCTAGTTGGGCAATTACCATCAGGGCAATTGTTGATTGGGCATTTACCACCCGGGCAATTGCTTACGGTGCCAGTCGATGGGGTATCGTTCGATTTGAGCCAACCTAGAACTTCCGTCTCGTAGGTTTTCCCTTTCGCTACTGGCGAATTGGGTTTGATCGTTGGCACCTGGTTCGCCTCGAGATCGTCCCTTAACTTCAACTTGTTCTCGATATCACCGACCCGCGTTTGCAAATTATGAACACCGGCATATAGATCGTCAGTCATTTTTGTGACTAAATTCAATCGTTCATCGAATGCCGACAATTGTGAATCACACGAGCGTTTGTATTCGTAGAGTCTCGATTCATCAAATGGCGAGTTCGAAACAACTGGCTCGGGCGGCTGGTATGGTTCGGCCTGGCATCCTGCCATCGGTACAAATGCAAAGAAGGACAACAGTCCTAAGACAATCCAATTTCGTGGTCTCATGCGAAAACACTCTCCTTCGAGAAATCAACGTTACGGGGTTCGGGGGTTGTGAGGTCGGACATTCCGACCACGGATGTGTATTCATGGCCGCACAATTGATCGACCACAGATGGGGCCACTTCAATGAACGCATCCTGATGGCTGTTGAGTCGCCACAGATAGTTCCGGCCTTTTTTGTCTTTGCGTTTCGAGTAACC
Organism: Pirellula sp.; assembly: GCA_046344995.1. Classification (GTDB taxonomy): domain Bacteria; phylum Planctomycetota; class Planctomycetia; order Pirellulales; family Pirellulaceae; genus JBKCUI01. Next base: position 44,283 of record JBKDKR010000066.1, on the reverse strand, counting down.
GAGGAACGAATAGGCGTGACCGCCATCGCGGCGCGTGAAGCTGATTCGCTCAAGTACTCCGTTCGGTGCATAGAACGAATCGTTCCATGGTGTACCCACTAAACAGCCACCAATACCAGCGGCGAGATAGAAGAAAATCTTGAGGTAAGAATCGAGCCAGGTGTGCGATTGCACTTTGAACGGCGCAGCGGCTTGACGCATGGCGGCCGTCACGAGAGTTTTGGCATTCTTCGGATAAGGAGTCCGATAGGGCAGAACGGATTCCGGACAGTAACCGATCTCGCGAGCTACTTTCAAATGGCTAGAAATGGTCGAACCCTTATCGGCACCGATCAGACGATCGAAACGTTGGGCCTCGAGATACGCGAACAAAGGGGAGAACTGGCGATCGGGTTTCCATTCCTTGGCTCCGGACGCGTACGCATAAAGGATCTCACCGACACCGGTGTTACCAAATCCACCACAGGCACCCATATCGAATTGCTTGTCATGTCGGACTAGCTTTCGCGGATCAACCTCTTCGGGGGCCTTGAAGTCGGCCGATGTAAACAGCATGGGAGTCGCATAAGAACGAATCTCATCACGGCGTTCAAGCTCGATGGCATAACCGGTGAATTCACTCATTATCGATCGGCCTTGATGGTTGGGAATGATTTGGCGATTCGTTCGAGGACCTCGCGAGCTCGAGCGTATTCGGATTCCGGAATGGTGCCTACAAAATTCATTTCGGATTCAAACGATTGATCGAACCCGCGTTTTGCACTCTCACGAGCTTTTAGAGTCTCACTCGCGAGGAACATGAGCAATTGTTCCTCGGTCGTGATCTTGTTGCCGAGCTGCTCGGCGGCGGCCCGAAACGCGGCTCGATATCCCTCGCATTGATCACGCATCATGAACACGGTTTCGCGTTCGATCGAGCTTGCGATCGGTGCCGGCGTCGGCGCTGGGCCCGGCGCAGGATTGATCGGAGCTGGTGACCTGGCCAAAAGCAAAATAACCCCCACAATTCCGCCTAGGATTACGCCGGGATGGATTGAGTTATTTTGCTTTGGTTTGTCAGTCATCTGATTCTCCGAGTAAACGCCACTCTTCGGCATCGATCACGGTCGATGGTTTCGGCTTCTTGAATTTGGCCCACAGCTGATACAACACCGAGATAGCGTTGATGATCAACAGAACGGTTTGAACATCGAACTTCATCACACGTGGATCATTGCGGACCGCTTCGAACAACGGGTGTGATTCGTTGTCGATGAAGTCCTCCGGATCCGGAATGGGATTGGTCTCGCAATAGCTAGACCACTTCTCGAATCCGATTTGGCGAGCTTCGCGTTTTTGTCGTTTTCGAAGTCTCATGATGGGTCCGGTTTCTTGGGCTCCAAGAGAGCTCGCACTAACTCAAGGATGGGGAGCGATCCATCTTTGCTCGAGCGAAGTGTTTCGATGCCCGCATAAGCAACCATCGTGTTCCAAATCGTTTGAGCCTGCTCAGGCGTCATGCCGATTCGCGATGCGAACACGACAACCAGCATGCCGATCGCCAATGCCCACGCTCGGCGAGACTTCAAAATCGAATTGAAAATATCATTCATTTGCGGTGACCTTGAAAGTAATAGAACCGGCCTTGGTCTTAGTCTCGACCTGGCGTAGACGTTTGAGAACGAGATCAACCGTTTTGATCTTGTCCGCTTCGATGGGTTTCAGTTCGCCTTTTTCGGCAAAGTAGGTTTCGAGCTCACGCAGGACCTCGGCACCCTTGGGATGCTTATCCAGCAAAAGAGCAATGACATGGGCCGCATCGGGAGCGGAAGAGCTGGCGGACGATTGAGGCTCGCCAATATCGAGATTGCCGGAGAACGTTTCGCTGATTTGCTTCTTGCGAAGTCCCTTCGCTCGAACAGATCCGGAGATGGTGAGTTCAACCTCGGCTGTGCCAGGCGGGAGAAGATCTCGATTGACGCGATTCTTACCGAGGTAATTGACTGCGGCCCAAAATGCGGATGAAGCGTCCATGCGAGATTTGATTAGCTAGAGCGAAAGAAAATCGAGCGAAGCGGATGGCATCCATGCCGTGAGCGTCCCTGCTCATATCCGCTGCTCGTGAAGGCATCCTAGCAGCGGATCACTCATCCGCATCATCACGGTGACGACGATGGCGATACTTTGTTGGTAGTGGACGAGGCAACGAGTCCATTGCTGCACGCCAGGACTCGTAGCCTCGTCCACTACATCCGGAATCTATCGACGGAGTCTTTATCGTTTCTCGTAGCAAACCAATACATCACGCATGATGGGCATCGATACTCCTCACTAAGGTTGTCGATCGAGTGTTTCCGATTCGCACTTCGATCAGTAATCGCCGGGTCCGATGCGTTAGCTGGACTCGGCGAAATTTTCTAACCATCCATCGTTCCTATCACAGGGCGTCAAAATGCAATCCGTAACTCTCGGCCAACTTCGCGCAGCTGCCCCATCCGTCGATCCAAAAACCGACCACGGCCTAGCGATCCTCAACACCGTGAAAGCTCACGAGGGCTACGGCAATGAAACAAGCCTCTGTGTCCACGAGAAAATTGCCGAAGCATGTCAAACACCGACAACTCCAGTACCGAATACCTTGAACCTGGCGTCCGAGTCACCGTCAAGCGAACTACCCAATGGACCGACTACACCGGCCGAGTTTGGGACTTCCGAATCGGTATAGCCACGGCTAGCCGTTTGAAATCGGCCGGTATGGATTTGATGGATCCCAAGTCGGTCAAAGATTGGTTTGGTTCGTCGCTGTCGCTTATCGAGTTCGCTGGCGAGCTCATGCGACCCGAATGGGAAAAGCTCGGCCTCAATTATGAGCAATTCGCGGATCTGCTGATTGATTCCGAGGAATCGTTCCTGCAGGTGCAACAGTCGATCGAATTCGCGTTCGTCGATTTTTTCCGCCGTATCGGTCAAAAGCATCACGCCGTCGTGGCCGAGCGGGCAATGGAATCGGCGGCACGAGTGATGGACCAAGCGGTAGCGATCGCGGACCAACGAACGACGCGAATGGCTCGCCGGTTGGAACAGAACTCGATCGACAAACTAAACGCCGAGTTCGACAAAATCGAAAAGATGGACGTCGAGTCGCTCGACAAGCTTGGCGATTGATTTGGCAATGGGCCGGAGTCCTGCAATTGGACCCCGGCCCGTTTACGGCTCGCGAATTGTCCTGGATGTATCACGCACACCAGGTCGAATCGTGGGACCGAATCGCCATGCTGCAGTTGGTCCATTGCACCGAATCGATTCACCCGTTTAGCCTCAATCCGTATCGCAAGAAAAAGACTCGCGAATACGGAGCAGCCGCGATCGAGCACGAATACGAAACGCTCAAGCGACAAGGAAAGGTTGCGAACTGATGGCCAAGTACGGCATGGAATTCAACGTTCACGCATCGGCCAAGGATTTCTTCTTTGACCGCAAAAAGGTGATCGAGGCCATATCGGCCGAGAATCACAAACGGTTGAGTCGTGCGGGTGCCTTTATTCGTCAACGCGCTCGCACCGATATCCTGCGCCGTCGAAAGCGACCATCGCGACCAGGTCAGCCACCGACCGTGCATTCGCGTGACTCGTTTTTGAATTTGCGGAACATCCTGTTCTTTTTATCCAAGGACTGGGAAACGGTTGTCATTGGCCCAAGAGCCATCCCGAGTCGAGCTTTAAAGAATTCGAATCGTCGCACTGTGCCCGAGCTCATGGAAAAGGGAGGCTGGGTGAAAAATCGATTTAAGATGCGTGGCAAAGTCTACGTCCCGCATTACTGGTCCATTTATGAGAGCCTCCCAGAACCAGAGCAAATAGACATTGCTCGATACCAGGCCAGGCCGTTCATGGGTCCGGCGCTCGACAAAGAAATCAAAGCGGGCACGATCGGCAACCTATGGACGGCAAGGAGTTAACACGCCATGGCAAAGAATGATGTCGAAGCGGGCCGAGCCCACGTTCTACTTTCGATCCGAGATAAGCTCCAACAGGGGCTCCGAGTCGCTGAGAAGCGGCTCCGTCAATTCGGTACCGTCATGGCCACTAGCGGTGGCGTCATGGCGGCTGGAATGGGAGCGGCATTGGCATGGCCAATCAAGCTGGCAGCGAACATGGAACAAACCAAGACATCGTTCGCGGTGTTTTTGGGCGATGCTGATTTAGCAAACCGAAAGCTGCACGAGATTGAACAACTCGCCGCATCAACTCCGTTCACCTTTGACGAGTTGAAAGACGGTGCCAAAACGTTGCTGAACTTCGGTGTGTCGGCTGAGGCATTGATGCCGACATTGAAAAACCTTGGCGACGTGTCCGGTGGCGAGGCGGAACGATTTCAACGGCTGTCGTTAGCCTTTGGCCAAACCATGGCGAAAGGCCGACTCATGGGCCAGGAAGTCAACCAAATGGTTGAAGCGGGATTCAATCCCCTGCAGGAGATTAGCCGCACCACTGGCCGGTCGATGAAGGATCTAACCGACTCGATGGAAAAGGGGCAAATCTCATCTCGCATGCTGGCCCAAGCGTTCGCGACGGCTTCTGGGCCCGGTGGACGATTCCACGGCATGATGGAAAAGCAATCGCAGACTCTCATCGGTTTATTTTCGACGTTGATGGATAACGCCGCGATCATGGCGAGAACTCTCGGCGATGCGTTGCTGCCCGTTCTCAAAACGTTCACCAAGATCGGGATCACGATTTCTAAGGTAGTGACCGGCCTAGTCGAGAAGTATCAGGGGATTGTTAGGATCGTAGGGATAGTGGCCTTAGTAGTTGGGGGGCTTGGTGCTGTCTTCGTTGGTGTCGGTGTAGCAATTATGGCCGCGTCGTTCGTTATTGGAATCATCGGTGCAGTTATCGCGAAGGTCGTCGCTGTCTTAGCGGTTGTATTCAGCAAAGTTGGTGTCGTGATCGCGTTGGTCGTACTTGCTTTGATTGGAGCTGGCGTCGTGGCCTATCACTTTCGCGATCGCATCCGATCAGCTTTTGGATCATTCATGACGTTTATTCGGCCCGCAATTGATGCATTTTTCGTGATGTGGGACATCTTCAAGCAGACTTTCAACGGTATCGTTTCGGCTCTGACCAGCGGAAATTTAGAAGCGGCTGCCGCCATCGCTTGGGCTGGGTTTCAGGCGATGGCATGGACCGCGATAGATTATGTTAGCCAACTTATTCAGTGGCTTTTAGGCTACGTGGAAATGTTCCTGCCAGGCCTTACAGAAACATTTCAATCAGTGTTCAGTGGAATTGGACAAGCGATTCTTGCTGGTCGGTGGGATTTAGCAGCTGGAATGATGATGCTTAAGGTAAGTCTAGCATTCACAAAGGGGTGGAACGGCATCAAGATGATGTGGGACATGATGACCACAGGCATCGGCGAAATTTGGGACAACGTTGCTTGGGGCATGAGAACGACATTCCGCACTGTTGTGTACGGGATCGCACAATCGATCACTTGGATCGGCCAACGATTCTACGATCTGCTTGGCTTCCTCGAACCGATCTTTGAATACATCGGGCAAAAGGATCTCTTTAACAATGTCCGGGAAAGCTTTAATGCGCAGGGGATGGGTAACGTTCTTTCGGAAATGCAAGCGCAGGCCCAAGCAGAAGACGATAAAGCTTTGACACAGTCCATGATGCGGCGGGACAAAGCGAATTTTGCCAACATGCAAAAACGTGCGGATGAAGAAAAACGCTATGCGAATGAGATAGCAGCGATGCAACAGATGATCGACGAGGAAACTGCGGACTCCGAGATAAAAACGATAGGTGACAAAGCGAAACAAGCTCAAGCAGCACTAGCCGATGCATTGGCGAAGGCGGACCAGGACCAAAAAGACAAATACAAAACTGGCGAAAAACTAGGCGCTGGTCCGCAATCGCTTCTCGCTGGCGCCGCGAGCACCGGCGGTGGTAAATCCGGATCTACGGGAACGTTCTCGGCTCTCGGTTCCATGCTGGCCGGGACGACTCGAAACCGAGCTGCGGATCAAACGGCCGCCAATACGAAGAGGCTCGTGAAATTGGCTGAGGATGAAGCCAAAAAGAAACAAGTTGCCGATGCGATGAAGGAATAGACCATGGCTTTACGATTCAAAATGCTTTGTGGGGCTACCGGAACTGCGACGGATCGCGGTGCCGATGATGATCTGAATTTGCAATACGAAGTTTGGGCCGATACTGCGGTCGAACGTGCTGACGATCAGTACTTCCCGAATTGCCTCAATCACCTGCGCACGATGGCTCCCGGATCCATCACGCAGACGCCGACTGGTTCGAGCGAAGTGCAAATTCTCTATCGCGGTAAAATGTCGTGGCGTGAAGATGACGACACGAAGCGATTCATTTTCGATGTGAATTACAAGACGGCCGAAATCGCGGAATCGATCTACAGGTGGAACTTTGACACGCAGGGCGGGACGGTCAAGATTTACACCTCGCGAGCTACGCAGCGATTTCCGGGAACCGCTCCGGACTACAACGGCTCGATCGATGTCAACGATGAGAACGAGCCCGAGGGCGTCGAGATCGTTTTACCGGCCCTCAAACTATCGATCCGGCGACGATGGAATCGAAACTCGACTCTCTATGGGCCGACAACGTTCATTGACTATATCAAATCGCTGACGGCCTATACCGGCCGAGTCACTTCGGTACCGTGGCAAACGTTCGCGGCTGGCGAATTGCTGTTCCTCGGTGCGACGGGCGAATACGTACCATGGAAAGATAACGAGATCGAATATCACTTTGCGGCCTCGGCCAACATCGCGAGCTATGCCATCGGACCGATTAGCGGCATCGCCAAAAAAGGGCACGATTATGTGTGGGTGAAATACGAACACAACATCGCCTCCGGGAATCGCGTACGTCGGCCGAAATGGGCGTATGTCGAACGGGTCTATGATGAGTTTGCACCGACTCTGTTGGGGCTTTAAATCATGCAACAAAAGCGACTCACCAAGGGTTCGACGCTGGCCGACATATCGGCCAAGACGATGAACCGCGTTTTTGACCTGGTCAAAGAGGACTTTGCACCAGGCGTGGGTGGATCCAATCTGTCGTTCTCAGGACAAACGGCGACGGGTCGGAACGATTGCGGGCATGACCTCGCGATCGGTGCGGGAGTGATTCTGCACGATCGAACGGCCGAATTGACCCCATGGGGTAACTGGCGGAACGGTTGGTATGAATTCCACCCCATCTATTGGCCCATCAGTGCGGCCGAGCTCACCGCGTTGGTTGGTCCGGTTTGGCGGTGCGGTGTCGTTCTGGATCCCATTGTGCAGGGAGAAGCGGGGCGAGTTGCCATATCCGGCATCGTCGAAGTAATCGCGACCTACGCGGGGGAGCCATGTGTACGGCCGCATTTAAAAACGGCTGCGTTTCAAACTGCGTTCATGGGGGATGAGTTTGGATTCAAAGTGATTGCCGGTACGACCTCGGGAGCGATCATCAATTTGGATTGCTGGCATCAACCGCACTTGTTTGGGGTAACCACAGCCGCGATCGCGGCCAATGCCTGGGGAACGGCGACGGTAGACAGCCGATCGTATCCGTTCCGTAACGTAGGTGGGGCATTAGCGAACGGTGCATCCGTAGTATTGATGTCCACTACGAATCACTATCGCGGTCTGAGGTACTGCTAAATGGGATCGATCGGAGATTGCTGTTGCAATTGCCTATGCCCAGGGGCGTTTTCGTTGATCGGTGCAAGCTACAACTGGCTGGGACAAGCGTTCGCTCCCGTTTTTCCTGGAGGGACGCCGGGACCGGAAGTGTGCTCTCGTTTGGTCACACAATGCATTGCGGATTCGACGTGGTCGCTTTATCACGATGAAGTTGCGATTGGTCCGTGGGTGTCACGCTCCCTGATCCAGACCGGTTCACCAGATTGCGGATGCCTTGGAACCTACAACCGTCGATCCATTCAAATCGATGATCGGCTCATACGCCGGTTTAAGATGTGGCGTAAGCGTCGGCTAACAACATCGTTATTCGTTCAGGATTGTGGCCCCTCGCAGCTGCGGTTCGTGGTTCAAGCCACCGTCCAGTATTTGTGGATTTGGAACGCGACCTTAAAGACTCGAAACCGATACACGATTTCGACGCGATCATGTCCGATGAATACGGTCATTACGGATCCCACAGTTTCGCTGGGTGACGACACCGGACACGATCCGCCATTTCCACCATTTGCAGACGATTATCCGGCCTCTTTGGGTTGCGTGGCTGAGACATGGACACCGGCCGATACCTGCAACACTGACACGCGTGCGATCGTCTCGATCACAGGCCGGAACAATAGCTGTTTCGATGAGACTCGCAACGCGAATTTGGGAGTGGTGACAAGTTGCACGAATTGTGCTGAAATTCTGTTTCCTAATCCGGATCGCACGGTTTCCTCTTCTGCTTTAGTGACCTATGAATCGAATTGTATTCCGTGTGATGCGATCCCAGCGACCGTAGAGCTCGCGATACCTGGGGCCACAGGGGATGTATCCTTTTCGATTTACGGTAGCGCATTCACAACGGGTTTATGCTCATGGTTGACCACGTTTCCGGCATCGCCGACGTTAACAATCCCGAGACTGTTGTCTCTAACCCCGACGATGTAAAAACGCATGTCGTCTACATTAGCGAAGTCAACGATTTCTTTCGCCCTCGGGTTTATGATGAGCCACGCATTGATCGCACGAACTCGCTCGAGTGGGTGCAAAAGTCGATCGAGTTATTGGAAGAGATGTTAAGCATCTCGCAAGATCGCACAATGACGGTCAAGCGTTGGGCCGACGCGAACATTCAATGCGGTGATTGTTTCCGTGGGTTTCACGCCTGGTTTGGAGCGAATCCGATCGGCGACGATTGGGAGGCCTGGCTCGATGGAGCGGAGTCGGTGATCAAAGAAAACGGCTGGGTTTGAAAGCCATCGTTATTGGAATCTAAAATTCGTCGAAATCGGGGAGCTGTGGTAACGTCGAATCAGTGGTTTATCGCATTTGCTCCACGTTTCGGAGCGTCTGATAGGCTACTCATGGGATCGGGCATTTCGCGTCGATCCATCACTCCGATGTGAGGTGTATCATGCTTTCGAAACAAGAGTGGAAGTATTTGGCCGCCGTTCTCTCATTCTTTTTGCCTCTGCTACAAATGGCGCAGATAATCGATGAGCGAATCGAAAGGAGACAGCTACAGCAACGACGCGTTTACTACGTCTGTCCGCGTTGCGGTAGCGTCTGGGTCTGGGAGGATCACTTGTTCGACCCTCGGTAAGCTCGGTTGTCCGCTAGCTGCGAATAGCCAAGCGTTTTCACCTAATGTATCGCGATGGGCTGCTATTGGAGCGATCGAATAGTAGCCGTTTGCTCTATCAACGATACCTGGACTGACCGCATTGAACGCAGCTCCGTTTTTGCTGAGCGTGGCTGTTACGGTGAGTCCTGCGGTCCCAAAGTAAACATTGAAGGGTCGCGTCGAGTTTTGTTGGACGGTAAGCACTTAGACTCCTCCTGAGATGATACGACCAAGGGGGATGCCGCTGGAACCACTTGGAGTAACTACGTCGTAGACTTCCATAAACATTCCATACAAGCGACTTCGATCTACAACCCAGTTGCCAGCTACTTCAGTTACAACAGGAGGATTGGCAAAGTTATCAATACTGATAGCGTCAAATATTGCTGGAAAGTCTGAGTAGCCTTCTATGATGCCTAGTGATCCGTAAGCTGCCGTTGCTGAGGTTGCAGCACACAACACAAAAGGACCATTGCCTGGGAGTGTACTTAAATCAAAATCCATCCACACTATGCCCGTGATTGCCTCCGTTGCCGTTAGCACACGGTCATAAAGCGGCGTACCTCCAGGTGGTGTTGATAGATCGAAAATTTGTAATCTTGATAGTGCAGATGCAGCAGAAGATATTCTCCAAAAACCAGATCTGAATCTCTTAATCTCGTCACTAAAAAGAATACCCCTTCTGCCTACAAAAGAAGATATGCTGCTTGAGCTTGAAATCGGGTTGCCATAGATAGTGCTTGAACCTTGAACAATGATATGCGGAAGCTCTGAACGTGACGTTCCTGCGGTGTTAAATCCGTTTGTCGCACTAAACGGAGCTAATCCGTGATATGTAACTGGACTGTTTGCGTTAGAATCGTTTTGGATTCCAGCAAAATCAACAGTAGGTGTAGCTCCAACATTGTGCACCACGATAAAAACATATTCACCCGTTGTTGGAGTGTAAGGTGTCGAAAAGGTTAATCTCACCCATCTATCATCGCTTGCGGGTAATGTTGCATTGTCAGACGAAGCTAGTAACGTTGTTCCTGGCTGAGATGTTGCCGCTGTTGTCCAATTGTAAACATCAGCTCTCAACAAAACATTAGCTCTAGTTCCTGTAGTCACGTCATTAAAAACGTAAACTTCGTTAATCGGCTCGCTTGTTTCACATCTAACACGAATGCCAACAGCAGGACCGCTTGTGCGGTTCACGTAAGCAGCGTTTAGCCCAATATTTCCTCTGGCCCCTGACGTACTAACGACTCCACCCAGTCTCAAGAATTCATTTGATATTCTACGTCCATAGACCATTATGCACCTGCATCTTCCCAGGCCTGCGCCCAAACGGCTGCTGCATCAATACCCACAAGCATCCGTTCCGAGAACAGTGCCTTCGCATTCACCAATCGGGCTTGGTCGATTTCGGATTGAATGTAGCCTAACGTTGGCTCCACTGTGTAACCCTCAAGAATCCACCGTGGTTGCATGGATACACCTAGGGATTTGAGGTCGGAAACGAAATTGGCATCCCATTGCAGTTCTACCGGCAACGATTGGGAATAGGTCGCGAGTTGATCAATGAGAGCTTGGGATTGATCGTCATCAATCCCAAGTCCATCTTTCTGCGATAGCGCGTTGAGAGTCGTCTGAGTGAATGGCACTCGATTGTCGGCCATTACCTTTAGGCTTACCTCAAGCTTGCCAGCGATCGCAGGCCCGAGGGCGGCAATGATCTTCTTGATCGTCCAGCCTTCAGGGTTTCGGACTTCGACGGATTCGAGCAAGTACGCTAATCTTTGGGCTGCGGTCATGAGTACGATACTCCTGTGATTTGATCACCGGTATAGGTGATCGTTTTGGTTAATTGAATCCCGGCAGGCGTGGCTCCGGATAGGACGATCGATGTCACTCGATCGCCCGTGTAATTGATGGTCTTGGTTATCGTCGACGCGTTTGGCAGTGTGTATACGATCGATGAGATCCGTCCCGATGTGTAATTGATCGCAGCGGGGAGAGCACTGAGCGATTGCGAGACAGTCTCGAACGAATCTACATTCGCAAACAAATCACGCTTGCGGGTCGTGCCATCATTGCCTCGATACACGAAATTCAATGCGGTATCCGATACCCGCTCGAAAGTCAGTTGGTTATTAGCGGCAGGGGTATGCGAAGCGGCAAAGGGCACAAAAGTTAATGGGCCACCTAATCGACTTGGTGCCGTTCCGCTTGAGTGATAAGCGAAGCCCGAGTTGACCATAGTGTCAAACGATCGCCAATCCGCTGCTGCGGTTAACGTCGGCTCAACAGAGACACCGCGAGTGATTCCGTTAGCTCCACCGGTCTGATTGATGATCGGTGCGACCCGTGAGGCCGTGTAGGTACCGGTGCCGCTGGTCGGCACGAAAGAGTTGCCAATGAACAGCAACACATTCGCACCGGTGTTAGAGATGAACGCATCGCCTCCGATACCGATATGAGTACCACCTACAACCACATTTCGACCAAACAACGACAATCCCCGTCCCGGTCCGTTTGCCGTAGTAGACGCACCAGCAAAGGTAAACAAGCTCGGAGCATTCGTTCCTTGATCGCCGAATCTGATTTGGTAGTTGTCGTCGATCCTTAGACGTGTTACGGCATCGGTTTGTAGTTCTAGTCGCTGTGCAACTCCTCCTCCTGATCCTTTTTCGGTGCCGATGCAAAACACGTTTCCAGTCCAGCGAATGAAACCCGTTTCGCGATTGGTCGCACTGGTCCAAGTGTTTTCCAGCAAAAAGGCTTGCGGGTTCGTGCCGTTACGCAGCGCTAAAACGTTCGCGGCATCGCGGAGCAATTGCAAATCGATGGCACCTGTCGATGCGTTATTTCCGCTCGACCAACCTAAAGCGTAACCAGATCGGAGCACACAAGCTGAACCATTTGCTGACCCGCGAACAGCAAACAGTGGATCTACGGAATCTCCGTTGCCGTAGACCTCAATATTGATTCGATTGTTCGTTGTTCCACCACGCCACGCCGCCACAAGCGATCCTAGAAAATCTGCGTTTGTGCGTTGGAATCGGTATTGAAGCGAACCATTTAGCGATGCGTTTAGAACGCTAGCGGCGATTGCAACATGAGTCGGAACGTCTCGCTCGACAAGCAGTTGCCCGCCAAGGTTCAGATTGCCGGTAACAGTGCCGCCGGTTAATGCCAAGTAAGTGCCGGCGAGATTCAGCAAAGTGCTGACCTCGGCCGCACTCATCGCGACGGGATTAGCTGTCGAGCCAGTTGGGTTGCCAAGCAAGGTATTGGCCGCGATGGGTGCAGTGCTACCATCGGCTCCTGCAGGTCCCTCCGGACCCAAGACGACAACCGCTTTTATCCGCCTGGTCGGTACGACTCGGAATGCTAAAGACATTAGATGTCCTTTACTACAGTGACCGGTCCATAGAACGCGGGGATGACTTTACTGCCCTGCAGGAACTCACAATCCCATTCGTACGAGCCAGACGTATCGTGTAACTCTCCGGCCCGCAGCTGGGCCGTTACGGCCGCCGCGAGCGAGAGGGTCAAAACGTTGGCCGCGAATGTTGCCGAGATTTCAATTCGGGTCTTCAAATCGTTCGTCATGTGAGCGCGGGCCGTGTAGCCGGTCGAATCAAACGGAGGCTCGAGCGGTGTGTCCTCAAATAGCTCAATTGCAATCTCAAAGTCCGTGCCTTGTCTCATGACCAGCTCTAAGTACTGGCCGATGAGTTCAACGCGTTGGGCTTTGCAGTTCATGAGCTACGATCGTGGAGTAAATGGCACGGGATTAGATAGCGACGACGGCGACAGAGAATGCGGCGACGTCTCGAGCGGTGCCCGCTGGCTCTTCGTGCTCGATTTCGCGAAGTTCGACGTCGATCGAGACGCCTTCTTCGTCTTCCTCGGCGATATCCATCTTGGTCGCGACAACAAAGCCTCGCACGCCGATGGCGTTAGCGCCGGGGGTAAATGTACCGGTGGGCTGTTGAATGCGTTGATTGAGAAACGCTACGTCTAGAGGAGTATCGTTGTTGTACGATGCCTCTATAGCGGTCAAAACAGCGTCAGTCGTGAAGCGTGGCCCCTTAACGTGATACTTGAACGTGAAGGTATTGGTCATGTAACCGGTGACCGTCTTCACGTTTTCGCTACCGCGATATTTTCGGTCTGCGGTGCCTCGGGATCGCCCTCGTTGGACGCCGCTAATGCGGCTCATTTCGACCCAAACGGGAGTCGAGTAAGTGCCAGTGTTGATATACGCGGCGCGTCGACGTCCTGTGTTCATGGCTTGATCCTAAAGGTTAGTCCTCGAGGCGGAATCGCATCCGGAACGAGGAAGTGAAAATTTGGTGTTCGAGTAAATGCATTGGCGAATACATTTGCTGCTCGAGCATTTCGATCATGACGCATCCGCCGATCGAAACGCCTCTGTATTCGCCGCCCTCTTGGAACAATGTCTTTACGGTCGCGAACTCTGTCACGCATCCGTCTAAAAACGGGTTGTTTTCAAGAGGGGCGGGCTGGCCTGGTGTCGAGGTCGGGAGCGCTCGTTGATAAACGACATCAATGAGGTAATCTCGCCGATCGACGTTGTTGAATTGTTTGTCGTTCTCCGATGCGATCGCGACGAAGTATTTACCATCCTCGCATTCGGCTTTCTTGGTGTACTCGACGTAACGAGCGGTCGCGGTCTTGCCCTTTGCCACCAACAAAGCCACGATCGCATTTCGCAGTACGAGTATGGGATGCATGGGTTAAACCTCGTTGGTGTAAACGCGGAGCCAGACTTGGGTATCATCCGACCAGCGGAAGCAGTTCTCTTTCGGATCGCGAACGACGTCGTGAAACAGTTCGTCGCAAACGCGTTCGATTCGATGCCCAACTTGCGGCTCGATCTTGTTTCCGTCGGCATCGACTAGGCAATCCGGAGCGATGAGCCAGTCCCATCGATACGAATCTATGCCGATGCCATCGACAATGTCTTGGCGTGTCGGCTTTGGCTTGGTCCGGACGGCCCGAAAGGTCAAAAACGTTTCGGTGTCGATCCAATACCGAATCTCGACTCCGTTCAACGCGAGCAAACTTCGCCAAGCTGCGGTGAGTGCTCGCGCTAGAACGGTCATGAGTCTGAGGATTCCTTTGGCTTACGCCACGGCGGTTTCGGCGTTACCGATCGATTCCACGCACACGATCGGGATGCCGTTGAAATCAACGGGTGTCTCGGCGTGTCGAGTGAGCAATCGGCTGTTGCCACCGATGTTTACCGTGGATCGAGAGGACTGCAATTGGCCTCGTGATCGGCGGTTCATGACAAAGTGAGTCGGAGGAGCGGACGCTGGGAACAGGTCGAACAGGCTTTGAAGCAACGCATCAGTGACCGAACCGGTACCGGTGGCTGGGATGTTTGCCAATCGAGCGATGGAGCGAGTGGCACCGACTTGGAGGCCGATCCATCCGGAGATCGGGACCGAGTAAGCAATAAAGGTACGATTGGACCCATCGACCACGGTGTGCTCGAAGTATGGCTCGATCTTGATATCGCCATCGTTACCCATGATCACAGCGACGTTCGCTTCGTCAGGAGTGCAGCGGATCGCGTACACGCTAGAACGTGCGGCGGCTCCGGCGGCGTTTACCACCATCGGATTGGCCAGAGCATTCAGAGCTTGTTGAAACCCATTGAACGCGGCTCCGTTGACCGTACCGCCGTTGATGATCTGATTCTCGGCGATGAAAAACGCTTGGCGGAGGTTCCGTTTGGATCCTCGCTCAAGGTGATAGTCGCGGCCCTTGCCAGTGTCGGCAAGCTGCTTGTCCATCGTGTACCGAGCATCGAGATAGCTCAGGTTCAAATCGACCCGTACGTCGGTCGATGCGGTAACGTCGATACCTACGTTGGGGGCACGGAAACCAACGATAGGAGCGGTGGATTCGCGGAGGTAGCTGTGGATCGTTCCATTGCTCGCTGTGGTGGCGAACAACGCGGAAAGCAACGGAGCATCGTTGAAAATGTCCGTGGCTCCCATGTCGCGGACCGAGACGTCGTTGATGCGAACGACGTCAGCAAGCGTTAAGTTGGTATCTGGCATCTTTAATGGTTCCTAGTGTGAAAAAGGAAAGTCGGTCCGTGGGATGGGTTGGAAAATTACTTGGTCGAGTGGGCAGGTCGAATGAACGAAGAGAACGTCTTCGGTCCACCGGATTGAGCGGGCTTGCCCACGTCGATTGCGTCGGCTTCACCGAGCGATACCTTGGCGGCCGTTAGTTTGGCCTTGAATTCGTCTCGTTCCTTGGCGATGGCATCGCGTTCGGCGGTTAGTTTCGAGATCGCGGATTCGTGATCCTTTTTAAGAGTCTCGATTTCGAGCTTGTGAGACTCGGCGAGCTTGCCGGAGTACTCGACCGATGCATCGGCCAAAGAAAGGCCTCGTTCGAAGAAATCGACGCCATGAGCCAGGCCGAATCGAGATGTGTAGGCTTTGAGCTCTGCTCGTGCGTCAACTGGTGTGGTATTAGATTCGGACATCGGTCTGCCTTGAGTGGATGAAGAACGTGACGTTTGAGAAGTCGCGAGCGTAGAGGCTTGGCGGCCGCCTTGCATGCGTGAATTGTCACTCCGTCGATACTTGTTGGCCGAGGCGTTGCAATGCTCCGCAAATCGAGCGAAGTAGTCATCGAACTTCGAGACGCCATCGACCAGGCCTTGGGCTTGGGCATCGGCACCGATCCAGCAAATGCCGGTCGCCAGTTCGCGGACTCGATCGATTGGCATGGAGCGGCCGGAGCTCACGGCCTGGAGGAAGAATTCGTTTAGTTTGGTGATCTCGGATTGAGCGGCGGCGAGGTGTTCATCGGTGATCGGAGTGCCTGGCGTCCCGGCTCCCTTGTTCGCGCCGGCGGAAATGACGTGAACCTTGATGCCTTCTTTGGCTGCTCGTTCGGAGAGATCGGTAACGACGGAATAGGTGCCGATGGATCCAGTAAGGCAAACGGAGTTGGTTTCCAGGCGTTCGCATTGCGAGGCGGTCCAATATCCGGCCGAGCAAACCATGTCGGTGCCGTAGCCCCAAACAGGCTTCTTGGTTCGGGCGAATTGAATGGTCTCGCCGAGCTCCGTTGTACCGGCGAGCGTGCCTCCGGGGGTGCATAGCTTGATCATGATGCCTTTGACGCCGGGATCGTTGGCGAGATTGAGGATCTCGCGACGGAGGAGAACGGTCGAGCAATTGTTCGACATGCTGGCCGCGTGTTTCATCATGGGGCCATTGATTGACACGATACCGATACCGTCGACGATTACGGCTTCGTCATCTTCGCATCGTTCGAGGGCTGCTTTGCGGTTGCCGTCCATGTCGGCCAGGTGCACCGTGAAGTTCGTGCGTCGAATTTGCTCGTATAGGGCCTGGAAGCTGGCTTCGTGCATGGCCCATGCACCGACCCAACAACCAAAGTGAGGAATCGACTCACGCGATATTTGAAGTTCCATTATTGATTTTCCTGGTTGTTGGTCATGACTGCAGGTGCAAACGGACCGGGATCAAAGTTGAGACGCAGCGGCTCGCCGAGGTGAATTGAGCCTTGCTCGTGCGCGTACTTGATGACCTCGATTAAGTCGTCGACATTATCGAAAATGTCTCCGGTGCCCCGAGCCTTGGTAATGCTGATCGGGCTGTCGAGTCCGGATGCGATCGCTTTGAGATCTCCGACGATTTCTTCTGATGGTTTCCACCAAGGCATACCCTGTGGCACCCATTCATACTTGACCTCGTCGAGTCCCATACGGGAAGGAAGCACAAGCGAACCATCCAGAATTGCATGGCGCAATTGGAAATCGGTCCATCCAGTCCGAATCTCGGTTTGATCGTCGCGATTCGTGAGCGTGGATCGCTCGTAGTGCAACCAGCCCGTTCGGGATCCGCTGTAATTCGTATGGGATTCGTCGAAAAACGAATAGGGAATGTCGAGTGCCTTCAGGGCAATCATGATGACCAGGCGGGTGAAGGCCTGAAATTCATTAGATGGGTTCCCGGACTCAAGGATCTTGGCATCTTCACCCGGATCGAGATCTAGCACCGTTGGCCCGTGCGTTAGATCGATCGTTCGCGGTGGTAGCTCGTTTGATTCCTCTTCATCGTCAGATTCATCATCGGTGCCGTTGGCTCCGGGCATTTGCGAATCCAAGGCCTCGGCATCTTTGTCGCGAGTTAACGCGAGAGCGAATAGTTGTTCGATCTTTGATTTGATGAGCGCGTATTCGATCTTTTCGTAAACGTCTCGATAGTTATTCAAGCTCGCAACGATGGGCGAAATGCCTCGGTATTGATCGCTAGCGCATCGCTCGAAGAATCCATAATGCAAGAAATTGCGAGCGGGAACGTTTCGTTTCCACTTGTAGCCGACTCCGCCTCGAGGTCGCGACCAAACGCTGTATTGGATCGCCTTACCAGCGTGATCGGCTTCGACACCATCAACCCATTCATGTGGTCCGAGAAGTTTCTCCGGATTGCGAATGAGATCGCCTTCGATGACTTGGACGCGTTTGTCATTGAGCAAGATCAAACCGACATCGCCGTCGAGTACTCGCCTGGCCTCGAGAAGTCTGAACAATCGCTCGCGACTCATGCGGCCGCCGCGATCGCAGTTGTCTTTCATGGAGCGAATCTTGATGAGCTCCTCGACATCTCGATTAAGTCCACGATCTTTACACCGGGCGTGGAATGTAAAGCGTGAAACGTAATCGAGATGCCTTCGGATTGCCCAAGCTGCAATTGAGAAATTGCGAGCAATGTCGTTGGCGTTCGCCTGGAGCCTTACGCGCCGGCCACCTTTAACGATGGTATCTTCGCGAATGACAGTTGTAGGAGCTGCCTTACGTCGGCCCTTGTTATCGAGGGCATCGTATCCATGGGAATTACCGGTGGGAGATCCACCGCCATGGGTCGAACTCGCAACTGCGCCGGCCGACAAACCAAAAGATATTTCGAACGAGGGATCCAACTGCATGTTAGCCTCCCAAGTTGACGCGATACGCCATTGGTTTACGGGGTTTCTTGCCGAGCTCGCGTTCGATTTTCGCGCGTTCGTTTTTCAGCTGTTCGAAGTCGAACGCAACATCGACTCCATCGATTTGAATCGACGAAGTTCCCGACGCGAGAATCGCATCGATATCAGATAGTCGTTGCTGCAGTTGTTTCTTGTTTGCCATGCCCGACACCCTAGAATTTCTGGGTTCGGATCGCATTTCCAAGTAAATAATTCGTCGCTAAAACCTCCCAAGCGGGTGGCAAACAAGCAAGTGTGTCACTATCGGCGGTTGTTCCCGTAGGGGGCGACCGGGCGGGCTCGCGGGAAGGGACCCACGGCGGGGGTGGGGGGCATGCCCTTCGCGTGGTCGGCCGCCGCGATCCGTCGTCCTGGCCCGCCACTGGCGGGCTCGGCAAGGCCTCTCACGCGGCCGCTGGCGTGGTCCGCATGTCGAATTGGCTAACGGGCGCTCGATTGGATTTGCTTTCGTTTAATCGCGTTGTACAATCCCTACGTCGCGTAGCGGTTACGCTTCAAAACCAAGATTATTTATCCGGCGCGTTTGCTGATCGTCGTATTCTTCGCAACGAATTCCGTGAGTTTCCCGTAGGCGGACTGTTAATCCGCGTGTCGGTGGTTCGAGCCCACCCGGGGGAGCCTTTCAAATCCTCGGAATTTCCGAGGGTACGATTTAACAGAGAAGCCGAGGATTAAACCCCTCGGCTTTTTTCGTTGTTTCCCTAGGGTTTTCGCGTTTCCCATCCCGTTGGCGGCCAAACAGAGAGCTCTCTAGCTTCACCCAAAAATCGCATTTTCGCGACCGGACCTCGCAAATTCGTCTGCAACTCTCAAATTCTCTGTTTGACAGAGAAGTCTTATTTAACACTGAAACGATGGTCGGAGAGATCGCCTCTTCTCATTTGACTTAAAAATTCTTACCTACACCTCAGCAATTAATCGATCGAAACATTAGGCGGATTAATCAGGTTGACCGCGTGTGTAGGCGGGGCGCTGAGAGCGTCGGCGCTGACTGGACGGTGGTTCGGCAGTCTAAGCAGTTCCCACACCGCGGTGCCCGTACATTGCTGCACACTTGAAGGCGGATGACAATGTTCCAAAAGATCAAGACGGCACTGCATAAGGCAGCCAAATAGCCTGTACCGTTTGAGCGCCAATTGACACATTCGCAACGTGGAACCAGCCAAGTGGTGTTTTCGCACGGCAACCTTCTCGCGCTTTTCGAGCCAGTACTCATTACTCACGAATGCCTTAGGTTCATGGCAATCATCGAAAAGGCAACTTGAGATAGCTGACTTTGGCGACAAATAAGGCTGATTCCTAGTTGCAATTGATATTCGGAGCCGGTGGTGATTCGTGTGGATCGATGAGTTGTGCGGTCACCGGGGCCCTTGGACAAGGTGCGGCATCAAAGATGCGGTGCATCGAAGTGGCTGCACTGCACGCTGCAGCGATCTTGCACCGCAACCGATTCCTTTCGATACTTCGGCATACGAAGCTAGAATCGATCCGAATGATTAGGTCCTGAGCATCGCTGAGCGGCTGGTAAAGAACGGTGGTGTAACAGATGGTTCGCTGCCGCTGGTACACCGAACTAAAAACTAATCCAGCAGTATCGCTTTTTGCATCAGCATCTGGTTGTTCTGGTAGAACGGCACATCCGTATTTCCGAGTACAGTAGGTGGTACGTTCGATAACTCATTGAGATTATCCATCGGGACGATGACACTCTTAGCTCCGTTCTCAGAGAGCAGGGTAACCCTGTCAGCGAAGTTGATTACCCGTTCGATTGCCCCGCCAACTGAGATATTACCTAGTACAGCAAGACCAGCTTTAAGATTCTTTTTATAAAGAGCTGACACGATCGCAATGTAAACGGCCGACCCGATTCCCGACGAGATAGCCGCCCCCAGCACATTGGTCACCTGAATGGTGATGTCGTAATTCTTCAACGAGTGCTTATCGCTCAAAATTGTTTTTTCGTTGGCCTTGATGTACTGGTAAGTGTTCTTGATGTTTTCTTTCACCGTTGTGTTGCTGACTCCGGTGATATTCAACTTTCCAGATCCGGCGACAGCGACCGTTTCAATTCTTACCAAAGCAACGTTATCGCCGTCACTAGTGCTCGTGTAACAAACCCCAGGGGGAAGCGGAGTGTTTTCGATCAGATGCGAACCTTTCTCTTCAGGGAGACCGACGAAAGACTCTTCTTGGGTTTCCTTATCGATGTACGAAAAATTGGTGTCCCAGAATTCCATGCCTCCAATTCGCTTCAACTGCTCCTTTACACGTCGACGCATTTCCAACGCTATTTCCAGATACTCTTTGACGTCTTCTTTGGTGTAGTTGCCATCTGGATGCATCAGTTTTATCAGCCCGGAAACGGTCTTTTTAACCGGCTTGGTATCACGCTGCTTTAGATGGGCACCTAACGAAAAGTATTTTTCAATCGCGTCGGTATAGGTGACCCTCCGAAGCGACTTCAGAGCCTCGGAGAAATAGTCCGTGCTGAAGCCAAAACTGGATGTGAAGTGATGCGGTGCAAACTTAATCATTTCCCAGCCGGGCAGATAGAAATGAATTCGGTCGAGAAAAGCGGTGTCGTGGCTTACTTCATCGGATAGCGGACTAAACAGGTGCGACGTTTGCAAAACGGTTTCAACCGGTTGGTTGATGTTTCCGTTCAGTATGATTGAAGCGACCCCTGTGATTTCTCCCCCCGCACCGGCTCGGGAAAATGATCCCGATTCCATGTAGTCCTTCATGAGAGGAACCGCGTCTCTGTCTTTGAAGATTTTGTCAGTGGCCTCATCAAAGCAGATTGCATCCCATTGCCCCACCGCGCCAACCTTGCCGGTTGAGCCATGAACAAACAGTTTAGCAACCGTTCCTTGTCCTCCCGAAATCAGCACTGCGTAGGGCGTGAGTTCTTTAAAAACAAACGACTTACCTGTTGAACGCGGCCCAAGCTCGATGAAGTTGAAATTGGACTCAACCATCGGTAACAATCGGGAAAGCAGTAGCAACTTAATTCGTTCCGAGACTCCTTCAGCACTTGGCTCGTAGCCGCAGCTACGCAATATGACGTCAAGCCATTCACCCTTGGTAAACTCCTTCCGCTTATTGATGATCTTGCTGTTGTCAAAGCTAGAGAGTTGGATCGGCTTAATCTCGGTGATGACAAACGGAAAAATGTTCTGGCCGATCCTGATATTCGGATCGTATTCCACATCAATGATTGCCCAGATGCCGCCCATCAGCATTTTTTCGTGCTGCTTGACCAATCCGTCGCTGATATTCCCGTTCTTGATATTGCTGTTCTGAAGGCTTGCCCAGTAAATATCCTTCTTTGAATCCAACTCGACAGAAATCTTGTCGATGATCTTGTACCGACCTTTCTCTCGAATCTTTGAATGAATCAGAGTGCTTTCCTCTGGATTCACATAGTGCTCACTCAAAACCTTTTTTACGTTATCCATCCCGGAGCGGATCTTCTCGTCGTCATCCGTTGAGCACGAGTTGGCGATCAGGTACTCAAGAACAAATACCGGCACGTTTGCCCCAACCTTGACAGAGCGGACCAGATCTTTCTTGACCACATACCCCCTGAAATGTTCCAGGAGTTTTACGTCTAAGTCATTCAATACTGCCATCATTGATTCCGTATCATTAGAGAAGCCCACCTAAATCTCTATCCTTGTTTCGTTTCACAGTGGCCCGATCAAGCTGTTGCTTTGTAGCTGCATCCAGAAGGTGGACTTCGATTTCCGAGTGACCATCAAACGTGTACTCTTTGGTAATGAATTGCTTTCTTTGGATTGTAAAAACGTCGCTCTTGTTTACCTGTGCGTTGTTGGCAAAGAATACCAAGTAGACCTTCCGCTCCATAGAGAATAGATCTTCGGAACCCTCGTCCGCTTGAATCTTGATTGAAAACAATTCGCCGGTGACGCTTTTCAAATCCGACTTGTTTGCGATCGAAGCGGTCAGAGCAGGCGACGATGCTCCAGACTGCTTCCAGCAGAAATACGGTGTGACCAATTCTTGGGGCGACAAACCTCCATGGGAAAAACCGTACACGCCGGGTGTCTTAAATGGGTTGATCTTGTTTGCGAAGTAAAGGTGACCGAAGTTTTTGTAACTCTTTTCTACCTCGATGAGCTCCGGCGTCAGGGTGGGTTGCTTTTCATTTGTACAGATGTAGCGTTCCGCCTTGTTGAAAACTCCGGTCGGTGAAACAGAGATCTTATCCGCCTCACCCAACAGTCCTGTCAGCACGAATCCATGATCCGTAATCAGACAGACCCTGGCGTAACCGCTGCTCAATAGAAGCGAAATCTTTTCGGCAAAGAAGTCGATCGTTTCTGGAAAGTACTTCAACGCCTTTTGCTGAAGCTTCTCACCCATGTCATCGATGTCTTTGTACGTGCAAATCAAGAAACTCCCTGAACGAGCCTCGTCTGAGACTTCGTCTAAGTGAACGAAATCGATACCGAGGTCAGGATTCTGGGAGACTAAGTATTTCTCGCGATTTCCCTGGACTGCTTCCGCGGCCCCATTGGCCAAATAAATTCGGCTCATGTTGTTCTCTGTGACGGAAGGGACGTCGGCAAGGATTGAATCCTTCGTGAGTTCGAAAGAACCTTTCACCTTTTCTGCCACTAGCTCTGCGATTTCATAGGCAACGCCGTCGCCGACGATAACGGCGGTCTTCATCCCGCCAGCATTGTCAATGATCCGCTGCAAGATCCCTGTTTGGTTTTCTTTGTAGCCACTCCAGTGCTTGAACCACTTGTCGAGGAAAATAGCGACGTGTTCTTTGTAAAGCTCCTGAAACGGTTCAAGGAGTTCTCTCTTATTCAGGAACTCCGTGTAGAGGTTTCGGATGGCTGTGTCGAGCTTGCAGAAATGCTTCTTGTAGAACGCGACGCACTCGTCGAAGGAACTAAGATAGGCGATGTCTTTCGGATCAAATTCCAGCAAAGCGATTACATCACTCCAGAAGTAAATGCCGAGCGCCCGCGCCTGTCGGCTTTGATTCCTCGCTCTCATTTTCGCCAGGTTTTTCTGAAGGGACGCCTTGTCCGAAATGGATTTGCCGATCTCATCCAACCATTTTTCGTCAACTTGCCGAAACGGATGATGAATGCTGACATTCCAAATATCCAAATCCAATCGGAGCGAATAGTTGGTAAGATACCCGTCGAATGATGCCCGGTACGAAACGGAGTCTAACCAGGCTTGATAGACAGATTCCAGTGCCTTGTCGCATTTACCATTCGCTAGGCCATCGAGCATGACTTTCACCACTTCACCAGCCAGCGTCGTCGCCGGCTTCGTAAGGTAATCCTGACCGAGCAGTTCGTTGATTTTGCGGTAGAAAGTCTCTCTAAGCTGTGCGTCATATTTATCCTTTGAGTAGCTTTCGGGATCGTGCACAAAGGGAAGCAATTCTTTGCTCAGGTCAAATATTTCAGTCGCGCCCTTATGGCTGAGATCTATCCAGTAAGCACGATCTTTACCGACACTGACTTTGGCTGCAGCAACCAGATCTTCCTGTGAAAGGTTGATGTTCAGGTTCAGAGTTTGGTGGACCTTGTCCTTGATGTAGTTTTGCAGGTAACGAATCTCCAGACAGCCGCACGTTTCGCAATATTCACGGATAAATTTGAGGTCATCCTTTGGAGAACGAGAATAGATCAGAAACCGTTCCTGACTGGGCCGCGATTTTTCAACGAGATACTTAACATGCAGCTCTTCCAACTCCGAGTTGGCCCGATGGATGGTGCATTCACTTTCTACGGTTTTCAGCAGGAACTCCGCATCGCCGCCTTCATCGATGAAAACAGCAACGGCATGCTGTTCGAATATCGCTTGCAGATCATTTCTAAACCAAGTATCTATCATGATCCCTTCTTTCTACCAATCTGCGTTGAGGTACGTTTTAAGTTGTCCTGCATTGAGCACCTCGTATGGGATCATCTTCTTTTTTTGCAGGGGAGCGATGTTTTTTCCAACCCCGTCGTCAAGGATCGGGTTGTAGCCTTCAGCCAGCAGGTCATCGATCTTGGTCTTAAAAGCTTCGATCTCTTTAAGTTGTCGGAAGATGCGGTCTTTTTCGTTTTGGGCGTCAGCGCTTTCGTTGCCGGAGAGATCGCTCTGGCGATTGATCAGAGAACGTTCCCGGTGCTCGATGTAGACCGACCGCAGCCGCATCAACTTGTCTCGACTCCATTTGTAGATGATGATGTAGCAATCGAAGCCTTGCTCCGGACCACTAGAGAGATGCCAAATAAAAGGCGTCTTAGGCAAATACATGAACAAGTTCAGATGGTCGGACAGTTCTGCAAAGAAACATTTGTTGAGGTATTCATGAATCGGACGGCCAAGGACAGTGTCGAAGCTTGAGTATTGTGCTGAACTGAACCCTTTTTCACGGAACTTCTCTTCGATGCGATCTAGCAGCACCGTCTCCCCTGCATTCGGGACGAGCGGAATGATGCCGTCTTCATCTTCCATGAGTATCGCTCGGACCATGTCAGCCAGAAACTCCATGGCCAATGTGTGCATTCGCTGCTGAGGCATCGCATTACTCTGTTTGAACCAGTACCACACGTTTATCGGATTGACCTGATGGCGGATGCAAAACTCCTCCAGATCGTTGTTGCTCTGATATAGCGATCCGAACCCACTTTCAATGACCTCACGCTCTTCGATTGAAAACTCTTTGGTCGGCAATTCCTCAATAAAATCACGAATGGCATCAAGAGGGAATATTCTAGTTGCGTCGTTTTCAGTCAGGTAAGCATCCCGGGCTTCACTAGAAACCGGAAGGTCACCGATGCTCTTACCTTCTTGAGCGAGAACCATCGCCTTGTCGTGTTCGGTCAGGTCATAGATCTCGAAAATCTTCTCGTTAATGATGGCTTCGTTGATGAAGGTTTGAGTCAAAACGTGGTTTTCATGATCGAAAAACTTCTTCAGGCTCCCGTTGCCTCGAAATGGAGAAATTGAGAAATTCACTTCAATCAAAGATGTGTCGCTCAAAGCCATTTTTATCTGAGTATTCCGCTTCGAAAGTTCGGACACAATCGACTCTTTGGCTTTGGGTGGCAAATTAAACGGAACTCGTTTAATATCGCCAACTTGGGTTTTCACTGTTGGGTTCAAGCAGCTTATGATGTATGACGCTAATTTTGAATTAACAAAGCCGAGAAGATAATTGATGTCACAACCAGCTTTCGGGAAGATTAATGGTGCATCGTTGTCAAACATATTTCCTGCGGGCATGTATCGAAATGAAGTTCCTTTTGAGCTTGATCCTGAAAAATTCACGCCCTCTTTGTAATAGCCTTTAGATGGACTGGAACAATTAGTCTCTAAAACATTTACAGTCGCCCAAAGGTTTCCGAACCATTTGTTATGGGGACCTCCCTTGCCATACAGCTTCCACCTCTTTGAATCTTCGAAACTTTTCTGATCAGAAGATATCTCCCACCAAAATCGCAGGTATCGGTTGTTGTTGCCAGTCTGAAGTCCATTTTTAATATTGAAATATTTGTCAAGCGATTCAGCCCCAAATTTCTCCCGAAACTCATCGGAGATCCAGTAAATGAATGGCCAAGATTTAATGGTTTTTAGCTTGCATTGCGGGATAGTGTAGAGGAGCTCATGTGTTCCACCCGCGTGGAAACTCTCATAGGCTTTAAGCAGAGCGTCATAGCGTTTGGTCTCGTAAAGCTGATTCAGCTTCACAAAAACAGTATTGGTTTCCAAGCTATTGTTCTTTTCCAAAACGTATAAAGCGCTATCGACGCGGGCAGATGGGTTAAACATCCCCAAATAGCCCCATTCAACAAATAGGTTGATGTGGGTCTTATCAACAATGAATTTGCGTACGTCTTCAAATGTCTTGATGTACATGAACGTTGGGGGGTGAACCATCGCAACAAAGCCATTTTTGCCAGTGAAGTCGTAACAACGCTTGATAAATGTGGCGTACAGATTGGTGTGAAACTTGAATGGCTTCTTGTAGTTGTCCTCAACAAATTCCCTCAACTCTGGACCGAAGTCCGCACTGTCTGTGTAGGGCGGATTAGCCGTCGCTACATCGTAGACCGTGGTGATCAGTTCAAGGAAGGCTATTGCGCCCCGGGTCTTACTGGTCAGGAAAATACTTCCTTGAGCTTGAGCGTACTTTTCGACTGCGATTTTTAAGTTGGAGAAGAAAGTGGATGCAAAGTCTTTTTCCTGTTCCAATAAAGAATGAGCCACCAGAGGATATTCGCCTTTATCCACCTGTTGCTGGAAGTCGTCAATTCGCGTTTTAATTTTCTCATTGACTCGGATCAGAGAACCAAATTTGTGGGCATACCGCAAATCAGCCCAAACTTCCCTGATTAATTCTTTCTGATTCTGATCCAACGTCGTGCTTTCACCAAAGATATCTTCAACTTCGTTGTACTCCGGCAAGTAAAAGTCGGAAGAAACCACATTGAAAGCAAGTTCGCCAATCGTGCGTCGCTTCTTCTTAGCTTTGATAAATAGCCCCAGCTGGGCCAACTG
This sequence comes from Pirellula sp., assembly GCA_046344995.1. Lineage (GTDB taxonomy): Bacteria > Planctomycetota > Planctomycetia > Pirellulales > Pirellulaceae > JBKCUI01. Next base: position 17,368 of record JBKDKR010000066.1, on the reverse strand, counting down.
AACCGCCCGGTCATCAAGATCGATTCCGTGCAAGTTGTTTTCGATGATCAGTTTCGGTATGTCCTTTTCATCGTATTCAGCTCCATAATTCTCGATCTGATCGAGGTAGAGTTCATAGAAGAAGTCGAAGGCGTAGAGCAAGAAGTTGCCCGATCCACAAGCGGGGTCGATGATCTTGATTTGGTGCAGCGGTTTCGGCTTCCGCTGCTGGGTTTGTGGCGCGTTAGCAATCTTGTAGCGACGCCTGATCTCGGAATCCGGATACATTTCCAAATAGAGCTTACCTAGTGAGTTCTCCACAAGAAACTGCACAACCCAGCGGGGTGTGTAGACCTGCGATTGAAGGGAAACCTTGTTGTATTCGGTTTTTTCTTTGCTGTCCTTGTGAGCCTTCTTTTTCTTGTTGTTGTAGCTCTCATACGTCCAACCTAAAACATCGTCGCTCTGCCAGACGTCACCGCCCACCTGGTTATCTTTTTCAACAGCGTTAAAGCCATCGATGATCTCGTTAAGGCTGACTGCATCGGGCAACAAAGCGTATGGATAGTCTCTGCGATAGAGTGGCAGCGTTTCGCCCAGTTCGTCAAAAGCTGTTTTCAAATATTCTCGTATGCCTTCTAATTCTTCGGTGCGCATCTGCGGATTCATCTCCAGCCACGCTTTGTGGCCAAAAGAACGGTCCCCGTGTTCCGGCTGCTTAGTTAAAACGGGCGGAAACAATGTTGCTGCTTCCATGACTTTGACAGCTGCCAAGCGGTTGAACAGAGTAAAGGTCAGCTCATCGATTAGCTTTTCCCTCGCCTGTTTGTAACCACCAGTTTCCGCGATATGGCTTTGGAGCATCTCATCGAAGCGCAGCCGTTTCGGTCGAACTTCTTCAGGAAGTCTGTCGATCTCAAGATGCTTGTTCGTACCGATTCCTAGTCGAGCAAAGCCTTTGTCAAAAGCAGACTCGATCAAATCTCGGAGCGAGTCAACATGTTCAGATAGTTTCATTTACAAGCGTCCCGTCATAATGTTTCTACGTTCAATTCTATCTCTTCGTTGGGGCTAGCTGCAGCCAGTGCCGACAGTTGATCCGTAAGAAGTGATTTGTAGTCCCGTACCGTCATGACCTTGCTGGCAACCTGGAACGTCACTTTGCGAGGTTTCTTAGTTGGCGATGTTTGCCCCGGAGAATCGCCAGGGCCTGCTTCAGGCTCTGGTTTCGGAGCCTCCGAGATAAAGCTGCTCTGAATGATCAGCAGCTCGCTCTCCTTGTTGGCGGCGAGCGCCGTGTAGTTCAAAATATCGGAGAGCGAGTAACCACAGTTTTTGCAAGTGATTGCATACTCCAGAACTGGTTCGTTGATGACCCTGGCGGAGCAGTACCGCTTGAGTTCGTCCAGCTTTTTCTGATTCTGAACATTAAACTCAGCCGGATATCCCTTCAATGTCTTGAGAGCAGCATCGACTTTCCCGATGAGCAATTGGTACGCATGACTCATTCCGGATGCGGCGTTTCTGATCAGCTTATAATAGCAGTCTTTTACAATTTGCACCTGTTGCTGTAGACCGCCAAAGTTCTTTACCATGTCATCCTTGTAAAGGCGGTTAAACTCTACCTGAGCTTCGTGTATCGCGTTGTCTGGGCGATCTGCTTTCTTGAGCTCACTTACCACCTCTTCAACGAAACGTTTGAACTCTTTGACTTTGGAGAAGTTCTTTTTGATGAATTTTTGAGTCTTTAGGATCGTCTGGATAGCAATGGTAAACTGAACGCTATTTGTGAGGAGGTATTCAACCTTTTCGATGTAGTTGCTTTCCGTGACCTTCCCGGCGTAGCTCTGCAAAGTTTGCTTTTGGTCGGCGACCGTCGGAAACAAGGATTCGAAACTTTCAACCGTATCACCCAGCGTTGTCAGTGCGCCGATAAAATGGTCCGCCAATTGCCTGATGCTGTCTGCGAGATCAAAGTCGTTGGTGTTCCAGTCCACCTTGCGACCGGTATGGGATTCGATTTCCAGATCCATCAGCAACTGCACAGCCTGATTTTTTTGGACGGACGTCAGTGTGGCCGTTATGGATTTGAACGATGCAGACTTGAACTTGGTTGCGTTGGTAAATGCCTCCTGAATGCCGCTCTGCTCATGGGAGAACCATGTTTCGCCATTGTATTTGACGGACAGTCGTCCGGCTCTCAAAAGAGCTGCCATTGTTGAGACGATCGTCCCAAAAGGATAGCCCCACGGTGCTCCGGAAAAGTCCGATTCAAGCGTGCGTCCATCGACATGACGACCTTTAATCTTTGCACTGATCTCTTCAACGACTTTCAGATGATCGCCGGTAAAGTTGCCGTGACTGTCAAAGAACTGAAAATCATCGCCAGAGAAGAGGCGGCTCAGGCCGTCTTTGCGAGTGCTGAAAATTTTGGGAACAAGACTTTCGGAAAGGCTGGAAACCAGACGCTTGGTATAGATGTTCTTAATCAGTTTTCTTTGTACCTCACTGATTGTAACCTTAAAGCTGTCCGCGTTGAGCAAATGATCGTCAAACATGTAGATCAGAGAGGCGTTGCGATAAGACGAATCAATTCTTGTCCGGAGCTCCTTTTCCTTCTCCTCTCGGATGATGGAAAAATCACGGATGATCTGCCGTTTGGCCGGATCTGATTCATTGGAGTACTTTTCCTCCATGTACGAGTAGCGGCAGACTTCGCCAATCAGTTTGTCAATTTGAGAAAACTCGGTGTTGTCGGGTACCAGCGTGATGAGATCCTTTTGATACTGTGTCTCAAGTTTCAGGTTCTCGATGAAGTTCTGCCTGTCCTCGCTGATGTTAAAGAGGCTGTAGACTGTCAGCTTCAGGTGCTTGCTACCTGTACCGGTCAGCTCATCATCCTGATCAGAGAGCACGCTAAACTTAAAGCTTTCCGAACCATCATTGAACGTGGCTATTGGTGAGAATATCTTGTAGTCTTTGATGCATTTGATCAACGAACGTTTCTTAGTGAAAAGCTCGACATCGAAGTCTTTCATTTCCTCCAGAAGTTTACCTTCAAGGTCCGATGTGATCTTGTAGTTGTTGTTCGAAAGCAGAAGCACTTTGGCCTCGACCAACAATTCGAGTGCATTTTGAACATTTGGTTTGACGTCATAGTACGTGGTTATGTCTGAGATGTAACTCTTAGTAATATTTTCAACAGTTGGCGAAACGACTTCCGAATCAGCAAGAAAATGAATCGTCTTTAGAAGTGTTTCTCCGTCGATCGGACTGCTTTGCTCTTTGAGGATCTTTCTGGCGGTATCGTATTTATTCACGAGTCCGATTGGAGGAGCCGTTTGGGCTTCGGCACAAATTGCGTAACCCGGCGTGAAATTGTAGAGTTCCTTGTCTCGCATCTGTTTCCGGAGTACGTCAAACGTCGTGATAATCATTCCGCGAGCAGCAATCTGGGTCGCCACAAGTGCGTTGGAGCTGAACAAAAATCGCTGCAGAATGTCAAACTGATACTTGTGAAACGGATAGTAAGTTGCAAACTCATCGGCACTCGTTGTCTTCGTTGGAAATGAAGATTTTAGATTCGTGACATCCGATACAAGACCGACGTTTTCCCCATAGTAATCTACGAGCTTCTTGTGATCGGCTTCCGTTTTCTGAAGCAGTCTAGAGCGGATAATGACATCCACCTCCGTCGATTCAAGATGCACCTTGGTTTTGAAACGATCGGTTACTTTGGTCAGCTGGCTTCGATTGACGTTCGCATTATTGATTACGTCGTCGAGCTTTTCCTGAGCAATGGCGATAGTCCAGACCTTTTTGCTGATGCTCGATAGAGCTTCGCTGATTCCCTCAAGATCGAGCAGTGTAAACTTTTTCTGGCTGATCGCTTCGCTTGCCTCATCAAAGACAAAAACAAGCGTTTCATCTGGCCTCGACTTCAAATACTTCTCGAGTTCTGTTTTGAATTTGCTTGCTGAGAAATTGTCAATGGCGGAGCCATATACTTTTTTGGTTTCGGTGTAGTCCACTTCGCTATAACCCATTTCAGCGAACACTTTTCGCATTACCTGTGCAACTTTTCGATTGCTCGTCTTTAGCTCGTCCCAATCCTGACCTTCGAGAGAGCTTGCTTTGCTTTTGAACTCATTCAGTTTTCCATCAACGAAAAGATCGAATTCCATATAACCATAGATATCATCCCGAAAACCAAGGTTCTTCAGTAGATTGCTGAACAACGTAAACGCCAGACCACTGTCAGTGTTCTGTTTAGCAACGTCGAGGAATATAACCCTGCTGTTAATGGCCTCGAGATTGCGGATAGAACTCTCGATAAGACTCTCGTTTGATACGCCTTTTAGTCTAGGCAGAAAGCGTTCCCGCGCAGGTGTCCCGTTAATCATTGGGTTGTCGATGATGTATCCGAGCATCTTGCCGAAGTATGATTTTCCAGATCCATAAAACCCGGAGAGCCAAACGCCCGTCTCCTTTATGTTCGACGTAAATTGGTTGGTGAAATTGTAGAGATGCTGGCCAATTCCGTCGGTCACGATATAGGACTCGATCTCCTGCTGGATTTCCAATTCGGACCGATCCTCCAAGTCGATAACATTCTTGATGTCTTCTTGAAGGTCGAGTGTCAGGATTTTGCTGATTTTAGTCATATGCGGTTCTCTATTTGACCAGAACGCATCGATACTTTGATGCAGGCTTGAAGTTTAAAAAATAGATGTTGTCGTCTTCGATTTTTGAAGGGTAGAAGATCACAAGTGGGCGAGGCTGATTCATGACGGCCCTATGCTCCATAATGTTTACGTTTTCAATTCCGGTTCCAAAAAGGCAGCCGGTTCGAATCAAAAATGGAATTTGGTTTCGCTGGCAAGCATTCTCAACTTCACTGACGATCATGTCAAAGAGGTCGTGTGTTGCATCATCAGAGCGGAAGACTATGTGAGGGGTATTCTTGAAGTCGTTGTAATACTCGCTGAAGGACTCCCAGCCTTCCTCGTCTATGAATCGAACGAACAACTTGCTGACATCGATAAACGATGCGTTGTCTGAGTAGAGGGTCTTCGCCTTTTCAACGTAGAGATGCTCTTCACAAGGCAGATAAGAGAACAGAATGCTGTTTCCCCCATTCGCCTGTCGTCGCAACTGATCTTGGTTCGCAATGTGTTGCTTCAAATCAGCAAACTTTTGCTGGTGATCAGCTATAAAGGTCATTGCAGACTCCTTGATAACTATGGGTAAGCTCGATATTCAACGCAACACCGTTGAAATTCATATTGAAGAAGCCTTTGAGCGAAAGGTTTTTTAGTCGAGCGTGAACGTCGTTCGATGGGACGAAGCTAAGGCGAAGGAATTCGTTCGTCAAGATGTTGTTGCTCGGCGAGAATAGTTTTGCAAAGTAAAGGAGAAGCACTAGCGATTCTGAGGAGGGGCGTACGTGGTTGAAAGACTTGATTCGCCCTGTGCTTACAAAATTGAGCTTGCTCATCAGATTCAGGTATTTGGTCGAAAGCGTGTTGATAGTTTTTTCTGACCAATCTATTTCCAGCGACTTCTTTTGGCTCAGAGAATCTTTGAGATAAGCGGCAATGTCATCTTTGGATATGCTGGTTCGTCCTGAGTAGTAAGTCTTGGCAAAAACGCTCGAAGAGATTTCTCTGAAAAGTCGGTTGTTGAGAGCGAGCTGCCAAAAAAGAGCTAGTTCTTTGTCTTGTAGTGGTACCTGGGCGGAAAAAGTCCCTTGAATGAGATCTTTGTGTTCTTCGGACCTGAACTGCAGAAACGCTTTTCGAACTTCTCGCTCGACCCTCGCTCGACTTCTCTCGGTACGCAAATTGAATTCGTTTCTTTGTGCGATGAGCTCGTGTAGTGAGTCGGATTGACTGAAGTGAGCATCAATGGCTTTGAGAATGACACTAAAGTCCCTCAGGCCGCCGATCACATTGATTGCGGTATCGTAATCATCGATTTCTGTGCTGCTATATAGCCGTTCCATTGACTGTGGTTTTCTCGTTGGCGTCTGGGGCATTCGAATTGCCTCAAGACCTCGTCCGTAGAGGTTACTCATAGAGAAGTTTTACGGCGAAGTCTGCAAAGCTCATTTGCTCTTTCTCGTAACGCGTGACTTTTGGACCGGGTTTCATTAATCAGCTCGGCTCGCCTCTTCGATTTGACCGAAAAGTGACGGTAGGATATACTGAACCGGGGGCGGGTGCAAGCTGCCTTGCACTCGTCAGTCTTTTGAAGAGCATTAAAGATTATGGCCACCAATAAACGCAACGTGATGAATGCCGGCAACCAAGGTGGATCAGGCTTCGGAGAACGCGTCCGACAGTGGCGTTTGCTTCGTTCATTGACTCAAGCCGAATTGGCGTCCCGCATGAGCGTAAGCGTGTCGTATATTTGCAAGGTCGAGAACGGAAAGCTTCACTTCGGCGACTACCCATCCGAGAAGTTCATCCACAAACTTGCAGAAGAGCTACAGGCTGATGCGGACGAACTGTTGCTGCTAGCCGACAAAGTTCCTTCGTCAATCCTGCTCAAGATACGCCAGCGTCCAGAATTCTTTCGGAAGCTGGCCAAGTTGAACGGCAAGGAATTGGATGCTTTGGAATCCGTTGTAGCGTCCGTCGTCAAATAGTGGCTAGCTAACTTCGGTGCGTGTATGTTCCGGACTTTGGTCCGCTTGGTATTCGTGTTTTGGAAGTGAATACTGGTAATCGAAGTGGGAATTTGATGGCAATAAGAAAGTTACCACGGAATTCATGAGTGAAACGCCTGCGGCGTGCGACCTGACCGTTTAAGAAAACTTCGAAGAACCCTTTCATTCGTTAAACTTCTTGTACGTTATATAAAGGTTTGGCTAACGTGTTTTCGGTTCGACCTGGACAACGGTACTCGGGATTTTTCGCGATTGTATAGATTGCCACAATTGACGCTGCTTTCGCCAACAAGGCGTAAAAACAAGTGGCCGGAGGTCGCGTTCCCCAAGATGTTCCGTCACAGTTAGGTAAGTAGACATGCCCAGAATCTCCTCCTGAATGTCTGGCGCGAGCAAGTTTAGATCCATAATTTGCGTAAGTCTGGCTCTACTAACATGCCCAACTCTGGCAAGCTCTGCTTGGTCTGTAACTTGCCCGCTCTTGATCAAATGATCGAGACGTATCGCGAGGGCCATCATCTTGGTAATGCGCGGCAAGCGGCTCGGCATGGGCTGTTCAGGCTGTGTTCCAGCTTCGACGATCGTCTTGGCGGTTCGCTTGCCGGATTTGAACTCCAGTTTGTGCTTAGCGGTTAGCATGTTGCGGCTCCTTCTTTACTTTGCTGTTCTTGGTTGAATGTTCTGATTCCGATAGGGTGGTAAGAGATGGAAAGCTCTTTGCTGTGGCCGTCATACTGAATCGAATCGACGATCTGGTGGATGGCTTTGGCTTTCTCGGCGGGCGACAACGCTGTCCAGACTTCGTCGAATCGCCCAAGCGCAATGCGAACGTCCGACTCATCGATCAATAGACTTGATACCGTGGTCATCTCGTCAACGATCTCGGATACCCGTTGTTCCTTCTCGCGAATCTGGTCTTGGATGTCGGCAAATGCCGATTCGTTTGCTCCATCGGCGATCGCTAGGTTCAATCGCTCGTAGTGGCCAAGGATTGCCCGTTCCAACAAGTTCTTTTCTTTCTTGAGTAGTTCTACGGTCGTCTGGGTTTGGACGCGACTCTGGGTCAACGTGTCGCGAACAACGCCCGGGTCTTGGCCGACACGTCGGATCTGATCGATCACGAAGTCCTCGATCTCAGCGGCTGGCAGCGATGGTGATGGGCAACTTGCCCAGCCTTGCTTTTGAGCTTTGTGACAGACGTAGTATCGATAAAGGGTCGAGCCTTTCTTCGTGTACGAATGGCTCATTCCATAATTACAGGCAGCGCAGCGAAGCAGTCCCTGGAGCAATGCATTGTGCTTGCATCGGTTGAGATCTTTCTTCATGCGGCTGTTCTGCTTTAGTGTCTCCTGGACCCGGTCGAATACATCTCGCTTGATGATGGCATCTTGGATGCCAGGATGGAGTTGGCCCTCGTACTCGATCATGCCGATGTAAGTTGCGTTTGTTAGAACCGCCGTCACCTTGTTCTTGTTGAACTCACCACCACCGATCGTCCTACCCTTCTTGGTGGTCCATTCTTTCATTCGCCAACCGCGTTCGTTAAGCACACGAGCAACCTGCAGAGTCGATCTCATTTCCAGGTACAGTTTGAAGATTTCTTGAACTCTCATCGACTCAAGTGGCTCAACGACTAGCTTGGTATTCTCGACGTTGTAGCCAAGGATCGGCTTGCCTCCGATCCACCGCCCCTTACGCCTCGCCGCTCGCATCTTATCACGGGTCCGCTCACTAATCATATCTCGCTCGAATTGGGCGAATGACAAAAGTACGTTGAGCGTCAATCGTCCCATTGATGATGCCGTGTTGAACGACTGCGTTACACTCACAAACGTGACTTGATGGCGATCAAAGACCTCGATGATCTTGGCGAAATCAAGCAAGCTTCGACTGAGGCGGTCGACCTTGTAGACAACCACACAATCGATCTTGCCGGCAGCGATGTCAGCCAGCAAACGTCGAAGACCTGGGCGTTCCATGTTCGCTCCAGTGAAACCACCGTCATCGTACTTGGTATCAAGGCAATCCCATCCTTCATGCTTCTGGCTCTTGATGTAGAGCTCACCCGCTTCTCGTTGCGCGTCCAATGAATTGAACTCTTGCTCAAGTCCTTCTTCGGTCGACTTACGTGTGTAGATCGCACAACGATACTGTTTTCTGGCTTCGGGTTTTCCAATATGCTTGTTTGACATTAGGCTTTATCTCCATCAACGCGAAAGAAGTTGAATCCGTTCCAGTGCTTACCAGTCACAGCTTTGGCCACTGCTGTAAGCGATTTGTACTTCTGTCCTTGCCATTCGAAACCATCGCCTCGGACAACAACAACGATGTTCTGGCCCTTGTAACTACGTTGGATTGACTGGCCAACAGATAGGCTACGTGCGGGCTTCGAATCGACCTTCACAACGACCGTATTTGGCTGCTGTGCATTGTCGCGCAGCTTTCGCTCCCGTGGTGGCATCATGCGAATGTCGGCATCGTTGGCAATCTCCAAGCCCCGACGCCGAGCTCGCTCGGATAGATCTCCTTCGATGTTTGCCTGCATGCGCCAAGCAATACGTTTGATGAGCCATACCTTATTTCGTGCATTGGTTGGCTCTTTGAATACTTCGCAGTACTTCTTTCGCAACTCGCCAACACTCATGAGTTTCATGAGTGCGACTTCCCGATCGATGTTCATTCTTGCCTCGGCTTGGTAAATGGTTGAGAACTCAGACGCGAGTTAACCCGCGTGGACACACAGAGCGGTAGTTCTCAAGAATCTTCAAGCCCATCGTCAGACGTTTCTGGCTTGGTTTGGGTCGAATCCGATTGATCTTGCGATTTCTGCTGCAACAGGACTCGTATGACTCCAGTCGCTAACAATCGAGCAAGCTCGATCCTCCTTTGATCAGTGCTAATCAGCGCAACGTCCGCAAGACGACTCATCCGCCCACCTATTTCCATTCCTGAATTGTGAAGTCAGGCACATTGGTGCCTTGTTAAATCGTTGTCTCCTACCTGTTGGAATACCCGGTGGGACGTAGAAATGACGGAACGAAACCAAAACTTCCCCGAATCGATACTGGCGGGCAAGAATTCGAAGAATTTTTCCGATTCCAAAAAACTGTGACCAAAGGTGTCAAAAGCGTGTGAATGATAGCTCTCGCGATTGGCAGTGGCTTGGCCTGGATGGAATCACATAGGACAACGGTCATGGACTGGCGGATGGGATGCCCACGCTAGGAGTTTTGCACGGTGGAAGCCGTAGGCCGGCCACTGCCAATCGCATTTTGTTTGCGTCAGTCGGTTGGATCGCTTGACGTTTTGATCAATGAAGGATTGCTATGAAGTACTGATTTTCAAGGTTTACATCATGACCGCTGTTCGACTTCCGCGTTTATCGCGCCCCGGTGTTTTGGAATCGATCGCTCCCAAGCGATTGTTCGAACTACTCCATCCTTACGCCGATTTCTTCGCAGATCGGTCGATCCCGATCGAAGCACCTGATTCGATCGATTGCCAAGCGGTCATTCGTGAGATAACCAAAGCAGATCGCGAGACGCCAGCGGACCTGCTGGACGCGATCTGCCTTATCGATGAACTAGCCAACACCGTCGCCATCGAGTTGTTACTCGATCGAATTCCTGCTCACACATTGGGAATCCAGCCCAGTGGCAAGCATTCAGCAGCAGATATCGTCACAGCGGCGTGGCTGTCCAACCCAGAGAAGCTTGTCCAAACACATGCATTGTCACGAATCAAGCGTGTTCGCTCGTACGACTATTTCCAAGCGAGCCAAACCACTGCTCCAAAGTTCGTGACGCCCGCAGAGGAAACGCTTCTGCAGTTGGAACGCGACATTGACTCCTGGCACGTGGAGCGTTTCCGTGCTCAAGGGACGAGGGTTGAGGTTTTCGAGAACGCCGATGAAGTCGAATTCTCCATCATGCACGGTAGCCTCTTTCGACGCCAGCGAATCGTGGAGAACGGTCGATTTGGATTTCAGTCCTTCTGGCCCGTACAGAGCGCGTCTGCGATCTACAACCGCGAGTGTGGGGAGTTGCGGATCAATGCAAAGACCGGCAAGGAGAAAGCGTTGTATTGCCGGCTCCTGGGCAAACACATGTTTGGTAACGAACACCTGTTTCCAACTGGCATCAAATACACACTTGATCCTCTTCGCGAGTTTGAATTCGATGCGCTGGCACCCGGTGGTATCGAGGGCGTGAGTGATGTTCGAATGATCGAACTGTGGCTTGGTGATCCAGATGATCGTTACGGCGTGATAACCATTCGCAAGGGTGAGGATCTACTTGACTGGGCACAGGCGAAGAAGAAAAACATTCGCCTTGAAAGGCGTTTGATCTCGGCTACGTTCAAGATGGAGCTTGAAGGACGCAAGACCGAGTTAGCGATCACAGTCCGTCCTCCCAATGTTGCCATTTACAGCCGCGGGCGAGTGTCCGCTACCATTGAAGATTGGCTCACTCAGCGTGGATTCATCATCTCGAAGCAAGTACCAAGGAGGACTCGCCATGAGCCAGCCCTGGCAAGCACTTGAGCAGCTTAATGATGTGGCGACATCGCACCTGAGTTGGCGGCTGATGCTCGGCGATGCTTTTGATTCGCACCGTGATTTCCTCGTTCCGATCAAAGACTTGGCCGCGGCGCTGCCGGTTCCTAACCGTCCATACGAGTGGCTAGAAATTGTCGAGGTAGAGGATGGCGTCTTCGAAGGCTACAACGAGAAGACCGAGGAGTACGTGCCCGTCGATCGTCGCGACATTGTTTGCTACGAGTTCAGCTTCAGCAAGCTGGCTGCCGAGCTCGCGTCGCTAGTTGGATTTGACGTTGCATTCGAAAGACTCGGAGGCCCAATGTATCGATACAGGCTTGGCCACTACGGGAATCCAAATGGATCTGGGTTCTCGTTGTTCCTGGCCAAAGTCAGCGATCCTCGCCGGCTCGATTGGTGCATCGATGCGTTCTTGGCAGAGTTTCAGCGACCATTCGTTTTGTTTCTCACGTCCAAACGGATGCTGAGTAGTCGCAACGAAACTATGCTGGACTCGAGAGGATCTCTCGTGGTTCCGCTCGATCAATCCTTGCTGCTCAGCGACGATGGTGAGTGGTGCTTGTCGCCATGGGCCCGCGAACTTTTGGTTGCGTTCCGTGATCGATTGATGCCTCGACCGCAGTCCACCGTTGGTTGCTTTCCAACTCCAAGTAACAGTCGTTGGAGCGATGTCGAGATTGAGTTCAAGGATGGAGAAACTGTTTCGGTAAGGATCTCAGACCAACGTGAAGTACTGTCGTTCACCCAACTAGGGCTTTGTGATTCTCGAAGTGGCAAGCCGAGCAAACAGTGGGAATTGCTGCGCACCTTTGCAGAGAATCATGGGGTGATGACATGGCAGTCGCCAGGCGCTTGCAGGCAGAATCGAAAACGTCGTGAGCTACTCAATGATTCGCTTCGAAAGTTTTTCGATATCGATGGCGATCCCATTGAGTTGACGGATGATAAGAAAGGGTGGCGCTGCGTCATTCGAGTGAAGTCTGATCGTGCATAACCAAAGTCATCGTCCATTGATTCGAGCATGGGGAATACTTGACTTTAGTTGCTTGAGATCATCGACGGTGAATTTAGTTTCGTCCAAAGTGATGTCTTTGAGTCGGCGGAGTCCAGCCAATCTCAATCGCGTGAACTCCGAGAATGGTCCCGCCGATGTGGATAACACTTCCAACTTCGGACAGCTTTCTAGTTGAGCCAGTCCTTGCTCTGTAACTGCGGTCCCCCAAATCACCATTGAGATGATCTGGCAGGGAGAATTGCCTTCGGGGGTAGCTGCACGGATCACTTCGGCTAAATCTTCGTCATTGAAATCTGTTCGCGTAACAACGACGACGAATCTACCGCCCCTGGATTGACTATAGGTATCTCCGCTTAGAGTTATTGCCTTGATTGAATCAACCACCTTTTTGCCAAACGCAAATTCACGTTGGGTTGATTGCGCAATATTGATTACTAATGCCAGTAGCACCGCTACAAAAAGGGTGATCCATAACATCCCAGCGAGACTGAATCTCCAAGACCATCTACCGACGGCGATCCGCTGTTTCTGTATCTCGACTGCAATGACGAGACAGATCATTGCTGCAGCAATCTGAGGCAGAACCATTTTCCATTGGGATTCAACATCGAAAATGTAGGAAATCCCTAGTAAGGCGACTCCCGATCCAAGAGTCAGTATTCCTATAAAGAGAACAATGCGGCTCCAACGAACGGCTGCCTTACCATCGCCCAAATCGCGTACGAAGCCGAATTCTTTCAAGTGTGGTGTCCCTCGTTCGTGTCTCTGGATTTGCCAATTGACCTCTGGTTTTGGGAAATTCCCAAAACTGCTTCGTCTCTATTCTACAAAATTCTTTGTCGCAATTCCCCAGCGTTTTCTTGGTATTGCTCTCGCCTCGACCGGGGATTTTCTTCTTTCCCAGCCCGTTTTGGGAATTTTCGCCAGTAGCGGACGACAGGTCTGATTCACATCAGGAAACAGCCCGCAAATGAGCGGGTGAGCCTCACAGGCTTTAACTCTCGGACCTGTCGCCTGTGGGGCCTCAATCAGGAGGTCCGTTCGTGTCAGACAACCATTCTATCAATCTCGCCGATGACAATTTCGTTCGTAGTGTCATCAATCGCCAAGTCGGCAAGCTAATCGCTAAGTCCGACTTTACCCACCAAGACCGCAGTGATCTGGTCCAAGAGGTTTACGTTCGGGCAACGAAGAGCCTGCAACTCTATGATCCAGCTGTTGGTCATCTCTATCCCTACGTCTGCACCGTGGTGCAACGCCACTTGGCCAACGTCGTTCGCGATCGCTCCGTTGTTAAACGTGCGACTGTCGGCCGCGTCAGTCTGAGCAAGACAATTCGTGGTGATGACGGTGGGCAAATCGAAATGTCCCAGACCTTACACGACAAGGATCAAGATCGACGGCTGGGGCGAGCGCGTCGACTTGGCGAAGAAGAGCTCAACGACCTTCGCATGGACCTCGCAACTTTCATGACAAAGTTGCCTGAGAAATTTCAAGACGTTCTTCGTCGCCGTCAAACCCACTCGATGACCGAGATTTCTCGCGACCTCGGTATCCCTCGAACCACGCTCAATGACTGGATGTTGCAGATCCGCAAGCTCTTCGAGGAAGCAGGATTTGAAAGATATCTGGAATCCTAACCGTCAACTCACCCGTGTTCCGGGTATTCCAACAGATAGAGAAGACAAGTTTTCATTCAACACAACCAAAGGACATCAAATCAATGAGTGCACACACCATGAATATCGACCAGCGCGTCACCGTCTCACTCGCCTTGCAACGGTACCTGCGAGCCGTTGAACGCTTCGAAGCCGCTTCCAACGAATTCAACGAATCCTGCCAGACTATTCGTCAGGCACTTCCTCGTGAGAGCCGATTCGTCGCCAACATCTCGCATCAGCACTATCTGGTGACTAGCGACAACGAAGGCAACTTCGAAGTCGAGTCAGTCGACACGGTTTGATTCGCAACCTGTCATCCCCCTTTTCGACCTCCTCGCTGAAAGATCCACAGGCGATGTCAACAAGACCTTTACCCCATGAGCCCGGTGATCGGAAGTGCCTGAAGTGCAACGAAATGTTTCGATCCAAGAGTGCAGCTAACCGCATTTGCAAGAAGTGCACGCAGATCAATGCGTCGCTGAAGGTGAGTGAAGCACAGCTGGCTCGAGAACGAGGCGCTAAGCGACTCAACGGAATTCTGATCGAAGAACAAGACACTTACGAGATGAACTTCTCGTAAACGGCAAGAACACAAAGAAAACGCACCCAATTTCAGTTTGAAAGTCTTATGTCTCAAGCAACCCTTACCTCTGAAACGAGCGACAAGAACGTGCTGACCTACTCGGCACTCAACACGTTCCGCAATTGTCCTCGCAAATACAAACATCGTTACGTCGATAACCTGCGTCCACGGATGAAGGTTGAGTCTCTATCGTTTGGAAGCGTCATCCACAGTGCAATCGAGATTTGGTATCGGTCGGTTGACAATGCCAATCGCCTGTGGATTGTGCTGGATTTCATTGATCGCAGCTTCCCGGAACGAGCGACAGACGAGAACCAGCAATCCAACTGGCACTTGGCTCGTGCCATCATGACCGGTTACGCTTCGCGCTATGCTAGCGAGGATTTCACGATCATCGAGATCGAGAAATCATTTACTGGAAACATTCGCAATCCAGACACTGGCCGCTGCAGCCAAACGTTCTTGATGGCCGGCAAAGCCGATGCGATCGTCCAGCGATCCGATGGCATGTATCTGCTCGAGCATAAGACCGCCGCTTCGATCGATTCCAACTATCTCGACAAGCTGTGGACCGATACGCAGATCGCACTGTACTGCTACTACCTGCGTGAACTTGGCTATCCGATCGTTGGCGTGATTTACAACGTGCTGCTCAAGAGCCGCCTCAAGCAAAGCAAAGGCGAAACGCAAGAAGAGTACGAAGCACGCCACGCTGAATTGGCCGCGAAGAACAAGAGTGGCAAGTCAACGGCCAAACGTCAGTTGCCTGAAACCAACGAGGAGTTTCAAGGCCGGCTGGCAGCCTGGTACGCCAAGCCCGAAGCGTTCCATCGCGAGTTCATTTTTCTCTCCGAAGATCGTCTCGCCATGCTACAAGACGAAGTCTGGGAGATCACCCAGCAGTATCTCGACGCCCGACGTCGTGGCAAATGGCTGCTCAACACATCGAGTTGCTTCTCCTATCAGCGACCGTGTGAGTACCTTCCTTACTGCCAATCCGGCTTCAATCCAAACGTGGTGGACAACCTCTATGAGATCACTCCACCGCATGAGGAACTCAATTCAATCGATTCTGACGCACCCGTTTTTTGAAAGGAATAACCCCTAATGTCAATTGTATTACCAACCGAAGCATCCAAACCCGTGACCGAACTCGGCAAACAAACGATCCTGCTATATGGCAGCCCCAAGCTTGGGAAGAGCTCCTTCGCGAGTAAGGCTCCTGGTTCGCTCTTCTTTGAGTGTGAACCCGGACTCAATCACTTGGAGGTTTTCAAAGTACCAACCTATTCGTGGGAGGCATTCCTCGAAGCTTGCAAGCTTGTGGCCAAGGGAGATCACAACTTCAAAACGATTGTGATCGACACCGTCGACAACGCTTTCAAGATGTGCTCGGACTATGTCTGTGCCAAGCATGGTATCGAGTACGAAGGCGACATGGGCCATGGCAAAGGCTGGGCTCTGGTGAAGAACGAATGGCATCGCGTGCTGACTCGATTGGCAAGCTTGCCCTACGGCTTGATCCTCATTTCGCATGCAGTCGACAAGACGATCGAAACGCGAACAGGCGAGTACACCAAGACCCAGCCGAGCCTTCCCGATCGCGCTCGCAACGTGGTCTTGGGTCTGGTCGACATCATCCTCTATGGCGATTCGATCGCCAAGAAAGATGCCGCTGGCAACGTCACCATTGAACGCGTTGTGCGCACCAAACCGCATCCAACCTACGAGGCTGGGGACCGCACTGGTCGTCTGCCTGAATTGCTCCCTCTCGATTACGAGCATTTCGTCAAAGCATTCAATTCTCCCGCTCGCAGCTCGGAAACCGGCACCAGCAGCACAGCGAAGAGTTCCACGCCGGCAAGCACCCCTTCAGGAAAGGCTAAATAGTCATGAGTGATTACGAATCATTCGAACCTACCGATTCGCAAGTCGATCTCACCTCGTTTGATGACGAGTTCGAGACGGCAGACGCGCCGAGCTACGACGAGGTCCCCGACGGCAAGTACCAAGTGAAGATCCAGACCGCTAAGCTTGAATCGAGTCAGAAGGGTGACCCGATGATCAAGTTCGATCTGGTGGTCATCTCGGGTTCGCAGGCTGGTCGGCACATCTTCAAGAACTCGGTAATCACCCAAGCGTCGCTGCCCTACGTCAAAGGCGATCTTAAGACGCTTGGATTGGAGTTGGCAAAGTTCAGCGAACTCGCGGGTCGGCTCGACGAGTTGCTCGACAAGACGCTCGAAGTCACCAAGCGTACGCGAGGCGACTACACGAACGTGTATTTCAACCGTCGGCTGAATATCGCCTCCGCGCCGAGTGCTGGATTGGCGGACGAGGATCTTCCGTTCTAGGCCGCTGGTCGCTTGGCCGGCGTTATTCGTTCCCTGTGAACGGGTGCGGCCGAGGCGGGATGGCGTGACTTGGAAGTAGTTCCTTGCGATGTGGTTCTTTGCCGGGGCCACATCGCACTTCCTTATCCAGACTCCCCGTGCCTGCCTCGGCTCTTTCTATTTCATCACTCGGATTGGATTGTCAGGAAAACATGGATTTCCGAATCGTTATCGACTCGCGCGAGCAACAACCCTACACGTTCGCGTGTGAGGTCGTGAAAGCTAAACTTGACGCCGGTGATTACTCGGTGGTTGGCTTCGAACAGCGAGTGGCTGTTGAACGCAAGAGCCTGCGAGATTTCGTCGGCACTGTCATTCACGATTTTGATCGTTTCGCTCGCGAGCTTCAAAGGCTTTCAGCGATGGAAGCGGCATGTATCGTGGTCGAAGCTGATCTAACTGCTGTGCTTTGCGGCCAACATGCTGAAGCACTTCGGGCAGTCAATCCACAATCATTGCTTGGTGCGTCCACACACATTGGCATCAAGTATCGGGTGCCTGTCTATTGG
>JBKDKR010000065.1:0-207164 GCA_046344995.1 Pirellula sp. | reverse complement strand
TTGCGCTGTCGGGCTGGTATTGCCGGCCTGTCCCTTGCTTACGCTGCGGGTTGGGGAAATCCCTTGCTTGCGCTGTCGGGCTGGTATTGCCGGCCTGTCCCTTGCTTACGCTGCGGGTTGGGGAAATCCCTTGCTTGCGCTATCGGGCTGGTATTGCCGGCCTGTCCCTTGCTTACGCTGCGTGCTGCTTTATTGGCGTTTTGCAAAACAGGCATTAGCCGCAGGGCGCTAGCCCACGGTTAACGGCCTACAACCGGACGCTAGTGCGTCACGGCTGAATAAAGCAACAAGCCCTTATGGGGTGGGATTGGCTGCAGGGGAAAACTAGGTCGTGATTAAAGATGGAGCAAGAAATTTATGTTGGGCGAACAGGACCGGATTTGACGGCTGTAAGGATTGAACTACTTGCCGGTTGCACAAGGGGGAGTAGTTCGCCGCAACGTCCATGTTAAAGGAGACGAGTTCCTATGGGGATTTTGTTATTTTCGAAACGAAATTAATCCGTCAAACCGAACCGCCGGTTCGCTATGCACTAGAAAACCTTTTGGGTTTCGCCCTCCCATAAGGCCCTTAAGTTAAATCTGATTCACCGTTGGAAAAATAGAGGACCGAATGAAATTTCTCGCAACGTTACTTTTCGCCACACTTTTGATGGACGTGTGAACTTTTACGCCAGAGCAGGCGGAAATGTGGATTCAGGGGTTTCTTATTCTGGTGGCTCTTTGTCCTATAGGTCAGTCCCCGAACCACTACGCTAGCGATTTTAGGGTTGGGTGCAGTGGCAACGCTCGCACTTCGACGCCGTGAAATGTAACTGTACTTTATGCACACAATTGGCCATCCGCATCGGTGGCCTCTTTTGTTTCGCGGGTCAGAGTTGCTACAGCAAAAGCTCCTGAACCGGACTGCTGGTCAATGTGACGATCGTGGGTAGTGGACGAGGCTACGAGCCTAACTGCAAAAACTCCTGAAACGGACTGATGGTCAATGACTTATCTATAATTCACGAGCGCCCGAGGTGTGGGCGGGAATCCAATCTCTACGCGAGATCGGCTACTAGTGTCCGTGTTGCACGCGGGCCAGAGACATGCACCGGACAATGTAGGAGCAAAATATTTCATGGAATTTCTGAGGTGGCGATCGTACCGATTGTAGGGCCCGAAAAAGTATGATTGGGACGGTTAAGGCGTCATGTGGCCCCTTGTTCCAGGGCTAGTAGAGAATGATCGATCCACGAATTTGCTTGCAAGTGCAAACTTTGAATCACGGGTGCTCGCCGAACTTTATCGAGGCGCTTACGAATTCAAAGATTGAGACTACAATGAACAGTACCGACGGGGGGATGGATTGCTAAGACAGTCCCCCGAGCGGACGCTCGAACCTACCCACGGGAAGATGAAGGGTATCGTTGCCTCGCCCAAGAAATGTGGTGAATGGCCTCGGTGCCTCGCCCCTGCGGAAGATAAGAATCTCGCTCGCGCTGACACGGTGCGGGAGAGGTTCGACACGGACACGCCAGACAAAAGACTGAGTTGGCTGAGATCATGTTTCCGATCGTTGCTGGGCGTCCGAAAACTTTATTCGATCGGGAACGCATGGTCCCAACCTATCCACAAAGCGTGACGTACGTTGGGATTGTCCAATGCGGCGTCCGAAAAAGGTTAGGAAATCCGACGAAGTCCAGTATATCAGACGATAACCGAATGGCCTCGTTGCCTCGTCCACTACAAATGGATGGCCTCGTTGCCTCGTCCACTACCAACGAATGGTCTCGTTGCCTTGTCCAATACAACGGAGGGAAATTAGCGTATGGAAAAAGAGCTTTGTGTTCTGGCTATCTGCTCGTCGGGTGGGCATTGGGTTCAAATGCGACGAATATCCCCTGCGTTCGATGGGGCTAAGGTCGTCTACGCCGCTCCGCTTAAGCCTGCTCCCAAAGGAATTAATGGACGTTTCATAAAAATACCTGATGCTAATCGATGGGGTAAGATCCGTTTAATCTATATGGCATTACGTGTTTCTTTGTTGGTATTGTGGCTTCGTCCGACTCACGTTATCTCCACCGGAGCTGCACCAGGCTATGTCGCTATTCGAGCCGGCAAGCTAGTGGGGGCCAAATGTCTCTGGCTTGATAGCATCGCCAACGCGGAGGTACTTTCCTTGTCCGGGGAGAAAGCGGGAAAACACGCGGATGTCTGGCTTACCCAGTGGCCCCATTTGGAATCTGCCGACGGTCCCAAGTTCCGAGGAAGTGTTTTGTAATCGTAATGGCCATGAAACGAATCTTTGTAACCGTAGGCACCCAGATTCCCTTTGATCGCCTCATCCAAGCGGTCAGCGATTGGATCGGCGACTCCAAAGAGGTCGAAGCATTTGCCCAGATCGGTGACAGTAAAATCGTTTTCCCCAATATGGAATGCAAGAGATTCGTCGACTTGGCAGAGTACAGCCGTAGAGTGGAATGGTGCGACCTATTGATCGGCCATGCTGGCATGGGTGCGATACTCACGTCACTGGAAGCGGGCAAGCCCATCATCATCATGCCTCGTAAGGCTTCGCTCGGTGAGCATCGCAATGACCATCAGCTCGCTACCGCAAAACGTTTCGCGGAAATGGGGCGTGTCAAAGTCGCGATGGAGGGCGCGGATCTAATTCAGATGTTGGGCCAGCATTACTCCTCAGAGCAATCGGTAAACACGATTGGATCGGTTGCATCAGATGAGTTGATTAAAGCGGTGCGCGATTTCTTATCGAGTTAGCAAGAGGCAGGGTGGGAACTTAAATCTTGCCAATTCTTCATAGTCTAGCTAAACTGCGAAAGCTACCGAATTTCTCATCCTTTGGTCTTGTTCGGTATCTTCCCACTAAATTTGCGAAGTAAACGTGTTGTTTGCGAATTAAACGACGTCAAAATCGTCTGGATATCGAGACCGAAGCATGTATACAACGATGAACTTTAAGTCGAGGTACGGAATGGCTAGGATGCTGTTTGCTCTGGCTTATGGTGCGTTAGCTTTCTTTTGGTGCGGTTCTTACGCGACGATTGGTCATGCATCGGTATTAATGTCCGACACGGTTAACCAGGCTGGAATTAAAATTGACGGCCCCGGTGTGCGAGTCGTAAAGCTCGGTACATTCACCTTTGACCAGGGGTATACGATGTACACCCAGGTTCAATTGAGAGCGTGGGTGGATCTAGCGGGAACGTCGGTTACCGCGAATTCGCCGAATTCGATCAATTCGCCAACGTTGATGCTTGCCAAGCATTCGCCGACTCATGACGTTCTTGGCTCGTCTCCCATCTTGACGGACCTGCAGATTACGAACTTTACAACCCCGACTTTTGGGGTTGATGAGCAGACGACTAGCTGGGTGTCTTTAGATTCGACCCAAGGGGCTCAGCTAGCGAGCATTATTAATAATGATCCGTTAGGGCGTGTAGACGCCTATCTGATCAGCACGGTGCACCTGGATTTTCATGCACCGAGTTCCGCGACCTTCTTTACGTTTCTGGGCCGAGGTCGATTTCAGGTCAATACCATTACATACACATCTACACTGAGTTTAGTTGCCGTACCGGAACCCGCGTCGATTTTGGCCATGGGTGGGATGGCGATTTTGGGTGGAATTTCCGCACTGAGCAGGAGACGGATGCGAAGATGAAACGACAGCTCGTTTGCGCTTTTTTTTGTGTTCTTGCATATACGTTTTGTTTGCCACAGGTAAACGCGGATGTTCTTGTTTTGTCCGAGGACAAACCGCAATCGGGAAGCAATCCAGAAATCAGAATAAATACTCGAGCAATATACCTTGGGCGATTATTTCAAGGTCAATCCGTAAGTGGCGGGTTAACGACGTTTACATCGTTTGATTCTGCCGTAACGATACGCGAAGCCGTCAATGTTCAGCTTTGGGCGGGAAACGGTAGCTCTCAATTTGAGCTAAACATCGCCAACTTTGTCGATACTGGGGCTCGGTTCACACAAACGACCGGTAATCCAACAACCGTTTGGGCGAATGGTTCTGCAGATGGTTCGATATCGATACCGTTTGCACCACAAGTTGGACAGCAGTTAATGACAACTTTCCGAAGCGCAGGACACCTAGACTTCTGGCTGGTTGGTACTCCAACAAGTACTTTTTCGGCGCCAAGTGGCCATAATTCAGGGGGTGGAGGATCGACTGCATTTCCTTTCTACGCAGGCTTTAGCGCCGTGCCAGAACCATCGTCGATGCTTCTTTGTGGATTGGGTCTTGGCGGTCTTTACGCATGGCGTCGCCGTCGTTCGGCGAAGGAAATGATGGCGTAATTCATGCGGCGAGGTTTCGCACGATGTCGCTTCTCCACGTAACCACCTTGCCTATCAACATGGTTGCTTCGCCCACCTACTGTAGAATGGAATTCCAATTCCGTTCGCGTTGTGTTTTCAAATGCGGCCCAGCCGTATCTTTTGATCCCGATAGGGATATCTCATGTAGCCCGGGGGGCGAGGCCACGCGACACCTCTGGTGCGTCGCGCAAGCCAATTTCGCATCCCAAAGGGATGCTAGCACGAGCATCTCTCTGGCATCCCTGCGGGATGCAAAACCAATCGCCTACCCACCCCGGGGGTGTCGCGAAGCGCTCAACCCCCGGCTACAAGCTGCCATCCCTCCGGGATAAAAGCCCCAAGGGCTAAGGGCTAAGGGCCTAAGGGCTAAGGGCTAAGGGCTAAGGACTAAGGACTAAGAACTAAGAACTAAGAACTAAGAACTAAGAACCAAGAACTAAGAACCAAGAACCAAGAACCAAGAACCAAGAACCCAGAACCAATTTGTCTTATCGGAATTATCGCAGCTTATTCCGCTTCCATGCTTACCGTTACAGAACGCATGAGAAGTATTTTGGTTGTTTTTCCTGGGTGGAAATAGGGGAAGTTCTGCTTTGCGTGCCTCACCAGGGGGGGCTGTAGTTCAGAATTGCAATGCATTCTGATTTGGGAGGTCAACAAATTCTTTTGGGGCCCTTTTCCGATTGCCACGACTGCGAGGGGGATTTGTTTGCAGCATGTAAACGCGGTACAATCCCCCAAGAGATCCCTGGATCCATGCCGAATTTTTACCTTGGTCTATTGCTCGCTTCGCGTGCGAACTACCGAGGAATCGGACTACTAGAAAGATTGGAGTTTTCCTGTGCAAGTGAATGTATCTGCCCGTCATGGCCATTTAAAGCAAGAAGATCAGGCCATTATCGTCGAAAAGGTGGAGCGGGTCCGACGGTTGTTTGATCGCATTAACTCCATCGACGTCACTGTAGATTTAGGGCACCAGGAACGTCCGAGTGTGGAAATCAATGTCTCGGCCGAGCACGCTCCTGATTTTGTCGCTTCGACTGATTCTCAGTCAATACTTGCAGCTTTGGACTTGACGATTGCCAAGGTTGAACAGCAAATTCGCAAACACAAAGAAAAGGTAACGGACCACAAAGCCGCGAGTGTGAAGCACACCGGCGGAGAATCCGTTTAAGCACATCGTAGTTTCGCCTTGCTGGAAGAGATCCGGCGAGGACAAAGTTCAATAAATAGCCTTATTCGGGCCACATGATTCATTGGAAGGATTTTATAGTCCATGAAGTTTTCTGCATTTATTTCTCCGAAAGCAATTCGGTCCAGTTTGACTGCCAATTCGAAAGAGGGAGTCATCGCCGAGTTAGTTGATGCATTGGTCGAGGCCGGAGAAATCAAAGATTCGGACAAAGCCGACATCATCAAGGCGATCATGAAGCGAGAGGAACTCGGCAGCACTGGTATTGGACGCGGAGTCGCTGTCCCTCATACCAAGCATGCAAGTGTTGAAAAATTGGTAGGTACAGTTGGTGTTAGCCCTGAGGGTTTGGACTTCGAGTCGCTCGATGGTCAAGACGCGTCGTTGTTCTTCTTGTTGGTTTCGCCTCCGGATCGTCCTGGCGATCACTTGCGAGCACTAGAAAACATCTCTCGTCAGTTACGTGACGACACATTTTGTCGCTTTCTACGTCAATCCAAGACAGGGGAAGACATTCTTCACTTGTTGGACGAGGCTGACAGCAATCAGTTTGGTTCGTAATAGGATTTAATGGCTCCGGTAATGCAGCACTGCGTCGTTACAGTCAAGAACCCTGATGGGTTGCACATGCGGCCGGCCGATCGGCTGGTTCGCACAGCGTCGACATTTCAATCTCAGATCGAGTTAGAGCGAGCTGGCCAGGTGGCTGACTGTAGAAGCATTTTAAGTTTACTTACTTTGGGGGCGACCCAAGGTTGTGAGCTGGTGCTTAGAGCCCAGGGACCTGATGCGGAAGCCGCGATTCAAGCAATCAGTTCATTGTTTGATTCGCAATTTGACGAGCTGAATGCATCTACTGCATAGCTTGTTCCTCGACGGTTGGCACTCATCACAATTTAATCAGTCAAAGGTTTGAACGGATTCATGGTATTGAACCCGCACCTTAATGTCAGGAACCGGGACCAGCATGCTTGAGCTGCAAGGAATCGCGGTATCGCCTGGCGTCGCAATCGGCCGAGCCATGGTGTTCGATCGAGAGGGATATCGCATTACGCGATGTTTGGTTAAGCCTGGAGATGATATCCACGAATGGCAGCGATTGAACGACGCGATTGAGGAGGCCCGACAGGCGCTCGAGTCGACGCAAAAGTCGACGTCTGAGTCGATGGGTGAACGGATGGGGAATATTTTTTCGGCACAACAGCAAGTGCTGATGGATCCGCATCTCAAATCAGAGTTGGAGAGTTTGATTCGCAAAAAGCAATACTCAGCCGAGTACGCTGTCAGCGAAGTCTTTAGTCGCTACGCGGCCGTGTTTCGAAAATCATCGAGCGCGTTCTTGGTAGAACGCGTCAATGATGTTCGGGATGTAGAGCGATTGCTGCTGGAGCGGTTGACGGGGCAGCCGCTAGCCACGTTAAACCAGCTATCTCCCGAGACCATCGTTGTTAGTCACGATTTAACACCGGGCGAAACGGCCTCGTTTGATCGCACGAGGGTTCTTGGGATTTGCACGGAGGCTGGTGGACCAGGCGGTCACACTGCGATTGTAGCCAGGGGGATGGAAATCCCGGCAGTGGTTGGCGTTGGTAACTTTCTGCATAACATTCGCACTGGTGACGAGGTCATAGTCGATGGCCATTTGGGGCGGATCATTGTCTCCCCAGACGAAGCCACCAAAGCACATTACTTAGAGCGTCGTCAGTATCGTCAATCGATCATCCTGAAATTGGATGAATTGCGAGATTTGCCTGCGAGCACCAGTGATGGTGTTCGCATCCAGCTGATGGCGAACGTTGAATTTCCTTCCGAAGCTCCAACATGCATCGCCCGAGGAGCGGATGGAGTTGGATTGTATCGAACAGAGTTCCTTTACTTGGGTCACACCAAAGAGCCCACGGAAGAGGAGCACTTTCAAGCGTATGCGCAAGTTGTGCGCGATATGCAAGGTCGACCCGTCGTCATTCGTACCTTGGATTTAGGTGCGGACAAGATGGGTTTGTCACGTCCCGCGGAGCCCGAGAATAATCCTTTTCTCGGTCTACGCAGTATTCGGCTCAGCCTGAGAAATCCTCCGCTGTTCCGTATTCAATTGCGCGCTTTGCTAAGAGCTGCTTGTCTGGGTGATGTACGAGTCATGTTCCCCATGATTACCACTTTGGATGAGCTCCGAAGCGCGAGGTTTCTTCTGCGATCCGTCGCAGAAGATTTGGCTTCTGAAAATGTTCATGTACCTCAGAATGTTCCCGTTGGAATGATGGTTGAGGTACCTGCAGCTGTTCTGATGTTAGATCGATTTATCGAAGAGATCGATTTCGTCAGTATTGGAACCAATGATTTAACTCAGTACACGCTCGCGGTAGATCGGAGCAACGATTCTGTTGCCGATCTATATCAAGCGTGTGACCCATCGGTGTTGCGGCTAATCCAACGTACGGAGCAAATCGCAACCCAACACCAAAAGTCGACCAGTGTTTGCGGGGAAATGAGCAATAATCCTGCTTATTCATTGCTGCTGGTCGGCATGGGAATTCGGACGCTAAGTACTGCGCCCGCCGCAATTCCTATCCTCAAGAAAGCTATTCGTTCCGTAACGGTAGGGCAGTGTGAAGCCATGGCTTGGCGAGCATTGCGATTATCGACGGCGCGTGAAGTAGACGCTTTCCTGATGAACCAATTAGCCGGGCTGGTGCCCGAAATCGTCTTACAGGCTTGAGGCAACGTTGTCGCATTGTTAATGCCAACGACCTTGGGTCCGACGATCCATAACAAAATAAAAGCAAGTAGAATACGACCGCGATCAATAGGCAGCGAACGAGCCTCCTCGCCTCTCAAGGCCCGTTCCACATGGCAGGTGCTAGCCACATCGACATGATCGTAATTGAAGCGGTTACAAGGAATGAATTATGAAAAAGGAAATGCTGATCAACGTCTCCCAGGCAGAGGAGTGCCGCATCGCATTGCTCGAAGACGGAGTCCTGGAGGAGCTTTACACGGAGCGTACCAGCCAAGACAACTGGGTGGGAAACATCTACAAAGGAAAGATTGTCAACATCGAGCCCAGCATCCAAGCGGCGTTTGTCGACTTTGGGGTGGGCCGAAATGGATTCTTGCATATCAGCGACGTCGAGCCTCAGTACTTTCGCCAAGCAGGCTATGATCCCAGCGAGATCATGGACGAGCATTACGACGGGTACGACGACGGCGAAGATGACGCTCCAGAGGGGGATAAAAGCAAAAACCACAAAGGTCCACGCAAGGGTGGGAAGCTTCGTAGCGGTCGCCCTCGGTTCAAGCCCCCAATTCAAGAAATCTTCAAGCGTGGCGACGAAGTGCTCGTGCAAGTTATCAAAGAGGGGATTGGCACCAAAGGCCCAACTCTTTCGACCTACATCAGCATCCCTGGTCGTTATCTAGTTCTAATGCCAGCCCTCGGTCGAGTCGGTGTTAGTCGCAAGATTGAGGACGAAGACGAGCGACGAAAACTGCGAGGCATGATGCTAGATATGCAGTTGCCTAAAGGGGTTGGGTTTATCGTCCGAACAGCGGGACAGGATCGCACTCGCAAGGAACTATCGCGCGACGTCGCGTATTTGCTTCGGCTATGGAAGCTGATTGTAAAACGAGTTAAATCGACTCCTGGTCCGTGCGATATCTACGAAGAAAACGATATCATGATTCGAACCATTCGTGATACGTTTACCGAGGACATCGACACGATCGTCGTCGACGAAGATGCGGCCTACCAACGGGCCCTTGATTTCCTAGAACTCGTGATGCCACGCTTTGTCGATCGACTCAAAAAGTTTGACGAAAAAGTTCCGATGTTCCATCACTACAAACTAGAACAGGAAATCGGCAGGATCCATCAACGAGTTGTGCCGCTAAAGGGAGGAGGATCCATCGTCATCGATCAGACCGAAGCGTTAGTCGCTGTCGATGTGAATAGTGGGAACTTCCGCGGGAATGAAGATAACGCCGAAGAAAACGCGTTCCACCTCAACATGGCTGCCGCAAAAGAGATCGCGAGGCAATTGCGACTTCGGGATCTCGGTGGTGTTATCGTCAACGACTTTATCGACATGAGGAAAGAGAGTCATCGCCGCAAAGTCGAAAAGACATTGCGAGATGCCATGAGACGCGATCGCGCTCGGACCAAGATTTTGCGAACGAGTCCATTCGGCTTGATCGAAATGACTAGGCAGCGGATTCGTCCAAGCTTCAAGAAGAGCGTTTACGAAGATTGTCCATGCTGCAAAGGCCGGGCTGTAGTCAAGACGGCTGAGAGCATGTCTATTGAGGTTACCCGTCTATTGATCATGGCGTGTCAGCTGCCCAATGCGGCTCGCGTCGTAGTCAAGGTTCACGAGAACGTCGCTGCATATTTGAACAACAAGAAGCGCCGAGACTTGATCAAGCTCGAAGAGCTAACCGGCGTAAGCGTTTTGATTCATGGCACCGATAGCTTGTTTCCAGAGCACCTGGAAATGGAATGTCGCGATAAAGCGGGCGCATTGGTTACATTGCCGTTCATGGGCAATGCGTGATGTAATTATGCAGCCAGTCCAAATTGGTAATTACGTAGTCGACGGAACCGGGCCAATGATTTTGATCGCTGGCCCATGCGTTATTGAATCGTTTGACAGTTGCATGCAGATCGCTAGTTGTGTGTCTGCGGAATGTGAACGGCTCGGCATTCAATATGTATTCAAGGGTTCCTTTGACAAAGCCAATCGAACGAGCGGTGGAGCGTTTCGCGGGTTGGGCATTGAGGCGGGCCTCGAGATACTGCATAAGGTCCGGGAACGGTTGGGTTGTCCGGTAACAACGGATGTGCATATACCAGATCAAGCGAGCGAGGTGGCCGAGGTTTGTGATTTGTTACAAATCCCGGCTTTCTTAGCGAGGCAGACTGATTTGATCGTGGCGTGTGCTGAAACACAAAAGCCGCTGAATATCAAAAAGGGGCAGTTCATGGCTCCTGCTGATATGAAATTCGTTTTGGATAAGGCGAGAACGATTTCCTCTACCGGGGTAATGCTTTGCGAGCGAGGAACCTTTTTTGGTTACGGTCGATTGGTAAACGATATGACTGGATTACCAATGATGCGAGAGCTCGGGGCCCCTGTGATCTTTGACGCAACCCATTCGGTGCAGCAGCCGGGTGGACTCGGTGGAGCAACCGGCGGGAATCGAGCAATGGTGGAGCCGTTGGCCCGGGCAGCAGCAGGAGTGGGGGTGGATGGATTCTTCTTTGAAACACATCCCGAACCGTCCAAGAGCCCTAGCGACGGCCCCAATATGGTACCACTCGATCAGTTCGGTGGCGTTTTGGAGCGGGTGCATACGATCTGGCGAACCGTTCGCCCTTGGGTATCGTAGATTTCCTAATGGTTATTCCGAACAAAAACAACACAATGCACTTTGGCGAAAAAAGGTTTAACTCTCACTCGACGATCGAGGGAGGGGGTTTTGGTGCTTTTGCTCATCGGACGGTAATGATATTGCCATTGATCGGTTTGCTGATGGGGCTGATTGGCTGTGACAATAGTGCTCAAGATCGAATCTCAGCAATTGAGCAGCGAAAGACGGTATCTAAGGAGCGTAAGGATGCATTGAGGGATGCGTTTTCCTATTTGCCGCAACTGATTCGTCTCAATCGAACGGCTGCTTTGAAGGAAATTCGACAACAGCTCAATACATGGGCGGGCAGCGTCGAAGACCCCAAAGAATGGAAGTCATCGGAACTTTTATTCTCCATATCGCCGGCATTAAGAAGCATCGATTTTGCACAGAGACTCGACAAACTCGAGTTTGGAGAGCCAGAGTGCGAGTTTCTACTGCAGTGTCAAATTCTATCCGGGGTCAGCAAATGGGTTTTGGACTTGCCCTACCGGGACCCGTTGTTTTCCAAATGGCTGGAATCCCAAAAGGGGCAATTGGAACCGGAAAACTGGCAGCGTTTGGAGACATCGCTGAAGTTGTTCGATTGGACCATGGCTAACGTTGGCTTGATTGGTAATCCCAAAGACGTTGAGCAGTTGATAACCAATCCCGTTTCCGCAAGCTCTGATCAATCCCCAGTATTTCGTCAATTGCCATGGCAGACGCTAATGTTCGCGAGCGGCGACCGATGGGAGCGAGCTAGGTTGTTCACCCAGTTGCTTTTTTCACAAGGGATTGATTCTTGCGTATTAGCGTTACCGAGTTTGAGTGGTGCGACGGAGGATTCGGCGCTACGATTGTGGTGTGTTGGTGTTCCGATTCAAGGTGAGATCTATCTCTTTGAGCCACAGTGGGGATTGCCTATCCCAAGTCAAGAGACCAGTGGAGTTGCAACTTTGAGAGAGGCCCGCGCGAATGCCAACGTTTTAAGGCGTGGCAAGGTGCCGGGATTGTTCGAATACCCTGTCGAGCAAAAAGATTTAGAACAACTCGTTGCACTGGTGGATTGCGATCCGTTTTCGACAGGCAAGACAATGGCAACGGTTCAGCAGTCGTTGATCGGAGCCAATAGGATTCGATTGAGCACAGATGTCGATGCGTTTCAGGCCGTGCTTCAGTCTTCAGCGGAGAATCTGCAGGTCAAGCTTTGGAATGCGCCATGGCTCTCCTACGTCTACAACAAATCCGTTCGTGAGCGGCTCACGGAGAATTCTCCTTTTTCGGCAGGCTACATGGAGCGGTATGGTGCATTGGTAACCGACACCCCTATTAGTCGTGCTCGAATGTTGCACTTTAAAGGGAAATTCGACAGCTCTGTTGAGGAGGTCGGTGCGTTGCGATCTTATATGGATTATCGAGTTGACGAGCAAACGCTTCGAGAAATGATGGTTAGCAAAGATGTACAAAAGGATCTCGGGTTAGTTCGTGGAGAGTTTGAGCCCTTAGAGGTTTATGACGCGAGGTTAGTTTTGGCGCAGACTTACTTTAGGCGATCCAAATTTGATGTGGGAATATATTTGGCCATGGCCAACATGGACTTGGGCAAACCCAAGACCGCCATCAATTGGCTCAAAGAACGGACCTTGCAATTAAAAGGTTCCGAGTATTGGCATTCTCACGCCAACTATTTGCTTGGACGGATGTACGAACAAATTGAGGACTATGCTGCGGCAGAAGAAGCATACAAATTTGAGTCTTCTGCTCAGGCCGCAGGTAATCGAATTCGAATACGGAAGCTACGTCAGGAGTTTGCTAGCGCGTTTGAGGGGTCATAATGAGTGATGGATCGAGCGAACAATCTCGTGTTTGGACCAACACGAATTTTCCTGAGGATGTGCTACAGATTTTGGAGGAGGGGCTCGATACTGCCGAGCTTGTTTATGCCACGCAAACCTTTTCGGGCAATTTAGTTAGTTCGCCTCCTGACAGCAGTTTAGAAGAAGCCACGATTGCATTTGGGCAACCTGATGCCGAACAATTGCTTCAGTTAACTAACATTCGTTGGGTCCACCTAACATCGGCGGGTTATACCAAGTACGATCGAGACGATTTGCGGGCTGTCTTTCGAGAGCGTGGGGCGATTTTAACCAACAGTTCTAGTGTCTATGCTGAGCCATGTGCACAGCATGCCATGTCAATGATATTGGCGTTTGCTCGGCAATTGCCCATGTCGTGGAAGGAGCAGTTTACCAGCCGAGCGTGGTCTGACGCTCAGATTCGACGTCAGTCTGCTCTTCTGAATGACCAGAACATCATAATTTATGGCTATGGCGCCATCGCGCATCGGCTCACCGAGTTGCTCAAGCCGTTTGGTGTGAACATTATTGGTGTTCGCCGCAAGGCAACAGGGAACGAATCGATCCCGATGGTTTCGTTAGAAGACCACAAATCATGGTTGGAGCATGCCGATCACGTCATTAACATCTTGCCCGCCAATGACGCAACAAAAGGGTTCTTTGACCGAGACACACTGCGGGGGCTTAAGAAGACAGCTTATTTCTACAATATTGGGCGCGGTGTCACCGTAGATCAGGACGCGTTGGTGGAGATGTTGTATCGCGGGGAGATTGCAGGGGCGTACCTCGATGTAACTGATCCAGAACCATTGCCGGTGGACCATCCCCTGTGGGTTGCGCCCAATTGTTTTGTCACCCCCCATACTGCGGGAGGTTTTCAAGGAGAGATGGGGCGATTGGTAAGTCATTTTCTGGGCAATTATGTTCGATTTGAAGCCGGCCAAGAGCTTATTGACCGAGTGTATTGAGGGATCGATCGTTAGTCTGACGAATCGGACCGGAATGAGCGGTAAAAGGAATTCATCCGATTGTGAAATTTGCCATTTTGCGGTACAATCTGGGCACGTAAAGTAGCTCGAAAAACCAAGGAATTTACTGGTTTTTTTGATTCGCTAGTCAGGCGATTTTTCGTTCTAGTTCCTCGTAACCGATCGGTGCTGTTTCCGTGTCCAATGTACCTCCCGATGACGACTTCGATCCAAACGATCCAGCCAATTTGCCAACAGCGGGAGGTGATGGTTCCAGTGGAGGCATGCCTGGCGAGCGGATGATCGAAGAGGCGATCGAAGATGAGTTGCGTAATAGTTATTTAACTTACGCAATGAGCGTTATTGTGAGTCGTGCATTGCCCGATGTTCGCGATGGGCTCAAGCCGAGTCAGCGTCGTATTTTGGTGGCCATGAACGACTTGAATTTGACTCCGGGTGCCGCGCGGGTCAAGTGTGCGAAGATCGCCGGTGATACGTCCGGTAACTATCACCCGCACGGTGAAGCCATCATCTACCCTACGCTCGTTCGGATGGCGCAGGAGTGGAACATGCGTCATATGTTGATCGACAAACAAGGTAACTTTGGATCGATCGCAGGTTTGCCCGCAGCGGCGATGCGATATACCGAAGCCCGCTTAGCAGCTCCCGCTGCGATGATGCTTGACGATCTCAAGCAGGATACGGTTGACTTTATTCCGACGTACGACGAGCGACGAACTGAACCGGTTGTCTTGCCGTCCAAATTTCCGAACTTGCTCGTCAATGGGGCGCAAGGTATTGCCGTCGGTATGGCGACGAGCATTCCACCGCATAACCTTCGTGAGATCTGCGCTGGGTTGATCAGGCTAATCGATGACCCTGAGACCACGATTTCGGAGCTCTGCGAAATCGTGCAGGGACCTGACTTCCCAACGGGCGGTATCATTTGCGGCCGATACTCCATTCGTCAAGCTTACAGCACCGGCCGAGCGACGATCGTAGTTCGAGCCAAAGTCGATGTCGAAGAAGGCAAGAAAGCTCGTTTGATCGTTAGAGAGATACCTTATCAACAGGCTCGCGATCGCGTCGTCGAGCGAATTGCAGACTTGGTTCGTGGCGATCGGATCAAAGGGATTTCTGCCATTCGCGATGAAAGCGATTTGAAAGAACCTGTGCGGATTGTGATCGAGCTAAAGCAGGGACAAGATCCGCATATTATCTTGAACCAGCTTTATCAATTCTCTTCGCTTCAAGAGACCCACTCGATTATTCTTCTCGCGTTGGTTGATGGTAAGCCGAGAGAGTTAACCATCAAAGAAATGATGCAGGAATTTATACGTCACCGCGTCATTGTGATTCGACGTAGGACTCAATTCCTTTTGGCGAGTGCTCGAAAGCGAAAGCACACCATCGAGGGATTGTTGTTAGCCTTGGCGGATATCGACCACATCATCAAGATTATTCGAAACAGCCGAACTCAGGCTGAGGCGAAAGAAAAATTGATGGGCGTCGAATGCCCTGCGTCCATGATGGAGCGTGCCCTCGGTGATCGAGGCTTTGCAGACTTTGTTCTGGAACGGGGTAGGAACGACATTTACACGCTCACCAGTGTGCAAACCGATGCGATCTTGCGCATGACGCTGGGACAATTGGCCGGGTTAGAGCAAGAAAAACTCACGCAAGAGCACTCGTCATTGCTCGACGAAATATCAGAGTATCGCGACATTCTGGCTGATCAAGCTCGCATCTTTGCCATGATTCGCGCCGATCTCGAGGATATTGCTCGTCGGTTTGGAAACGACCGAAAAACGGTAATCGATGGCGAAGAGCTCGGCGATTACAACATGGAAGACCTCATCACGGAGGAAACCATGGTGGTAACCATCTCGACCTCCGGATATATCAAGCGAATCCCAGCCACAACATATCGAGCTCAAAAACGAGGCGGCAAGGGGATTACTGGCATGAAGGCGGAGGAAGAGGATCCCGTTGAGCACCTCTTTGTTGCCAGCACCCACGCGTACTTATTGTTCTTCACGAACCAAGGTAAAGTGTACTGGCAAAAGATATGGGAAATCCCACAACTCAGTCGCGAAAGTAAAGGACGAGCTATCGTTAATTTGCTGAATCTTGCACCAGAAGAAAAGATTCGCGATTGCGTTGTCGTCCGCGATTTCAATTTGCCCGGTCACTTCATGATGATGGCAACCAAAAAGGGCATCATCAAAAAGACCGCTCTCGAGCAATATAGCCGTCCAAAGAAGGGTGGTATCATTGCCATCAAGCTTCGAGAGGACGACGAGCTCGTAGATGTCGTTGTCACCAAGCCGAATGATCAAATTGTTTTGGCCACTGCCAACGGCATGGCCATCCGATTTGCGGAGAGTGATGCTCGACCCATGGGGCGAAACACTTCAGGTGTGAAGGG
Source organism: Pirellula sp. (assembly GCA_046344995.1). GTDB lineage: Bacteria > Planctomycetota > Planctomycetia > Pirellulales > Pirellulaceae > JBKCUI01. The sequence continues at coordinate 191,004 of JBKDKR010000065.1, read as the reverse complement.
CATCTCCCTCAAGAGTGGCGATGAAGTCGTCGGCATGGTCGTAGCTGACCCAACCGCCACGCTTCTAACAGCATGCGAATTCGGATATGGCAAACGAACCAGTTTCGGACCAGGAGATGAAATGGCTGGCAAGGAACAGCCACCATTAGAGGACGAAAATGGCGAGCCAATTGTTGCGGACGAAGCCCCAGCCGACGAGCCCGCAGAAGAGCCAGCCGAGGAAGCCGAAGATGTGAGTTCTTCCAATCGATATCGAACGCAGCGTCGAGGCGGCAAAGGTGTTATCGACATCAAGACCACCAAGCGAAACGGTAAAGTTGTTGGGGTTGTCCCTGTACACGATACCGACGATATCCTCATGATGACCGTTCGGGGCAAGATCCAGCGAATTGCAGCGTCTGACGTTAGCGTTATCGGACGTAACACTCAGGGGGTTCGGATCATGAGTCTTGATGAGGGTGATTCGCTCACAGCGTTGGTTCGCGTACCGCTGGAAGATATCTCCGAAGAAGAAGCCTTGGCTGCACAAGCGGCCATCAGTGCACCGGTGATGTCGAGCGAAAACTCCACGGCACCTGAAGAAGCAGATGTCGATGAGCAAGACTCAGATGATGCTTCTGGCGAGAACGAAAATGATTCGGGTGACGAGGCTCAATAAGCGTGTTTAAGCATTTGACAGAACTACAACTCTGCCAAAAAAAGAGTGACTATTGCCTGCCGGGACTTCTATCCCGCCAGGCGTGGTCCTCGGAATCCCGCCAACCCGCAGCGTTAGCAAGGGACTTCCTCGCGGCGTTAGGGCTCGTTGGCGTGTTTGTGGGTTGGCCGCTCTTGGCCAACGTGCGAGGCGTGGACGGGCAGGAGTGTCCATCCTACGATTGCAAGCCGGCAACCAGCCCTCTGACTCCATCATGAATCTAATCAACTCGACGATGGAAACCTCATGGGCAGCCGACAAACGACTGATTGTGCTCGTCTGTACTTACAATGAAAAAGCCAATCTAGCGGAACTGTTTCAGCGCATTGATCAAGCCATCCCTAATGTTCCCATTTTGGTTGTGGATGACAATTCTCCTGACGGTACTTCAGATTGGGTTGCACAAGAATCAAAGTCGAGACCCCATACTTATTTGATCAAACGTTCCGGTAAGTTAGGGCTAGGGACAGCCATTCGCGACGGAATGCAATATGCGATAGAGCATGGATACGAATGGGTTCTTAATTTGGATGCTGACCTCAGCCACGATCCATCCGCGATGTTAAAGCTGTTGTCGAAATCGGAAGATAACGATTTGGTGATAGGATCGAGATACGTGGAGGGAGGCGGACTAGAGGGATGTTCATGGAAACGTATATTGGTCAGTCGATGTGCCAATGCGTATGCAAAGTTCGTTGTTGGATGGCGAGTCAACGATTGCAGTAGCGCATACAGGTTGTACCGTGTCAGTGAATTAACCAAGCTGAATTGGCAACAGATTCAGGGAAAAGGATACGGATTTTTAGAAGAGATTCTGTGGCATCTCATACAGCAAACGAAACGTTGGACCGAAGTTGGTATCGTTTACACGGAACGAAAAAAAGGGGACTCGAAGATTTCCATTAAGGAGGCACTCTCAACGATTGCTTCTCTGCATCGAGTTGCCAGTCTCAAACGAACGACTGTGAATAAGCCGTCAAAATAGATGGCGGGGTAGATGGATTGTTGAGGCGGCGTGATCGCCAATTTATAATTTATCCGGAGGGATAAATGATACGGACAACCGATCACCGAACGCGGTTTGTATCCCGTAGGGATGAAAAACAAATCGGCAATCGGCAATCGGCAATCGGCAATCGGCAATCTAAAATCGCCAATCATTGTTTTATTGGCTCGGCGAGGTTGGTGAAACAATTGAAGACAATTGTTTTACACGGGACTATGTTGCACCGAGGAGAACTGGTACATCTTCGCCTACAGTCCAGTTCCTGAAGTCATTGGGATCGCGATGGACCTTGCGATAGATGGTGTCTCGCTCAACTGGCTCTCGGCCCGCCTCAACGATGAGTTGTTTGATCTGATCAACGGATAGCATTTCCGGTGTTGTCGCCCCGGCATCATGATAGATTAACTCATGCCTAACGGTTCCATCGATGTCGTCCGCGCCATACGAAAGAGCTGTTTGTGCGGTACCAATTCCGAGCATGATCCAATACGCTTTTATGTGCGGTACATTGTCGAGCATCAACCGACTGATAGCCATCGTTCGTAAATCCATCAATGCGGATGGCTTCTTCAAATGCGAAAGCTTGGTGTTTTCTGGATGGAACGCCAGCGGAATAAACGTTTGGAAGCCGCCAGTTTTATCCTGCAGATCTCGTAACTTAAGCAAATGATCAATGCGATGATACGCTTGCTCGACATGCCCGTAGAGCATCGTGCAGTTTGTTTTTAATCCGACTTCGTGAGCCGCTTGGTGAATCTCAAGCCATTTGTGCGAGTTGGCTTTATGCTCACAAATTTGATCTCGAACTTCGGGGTGGAATATCTCTGCGCCGCCACCAGGCATGCTGCCGAGTCCTGCGTCACGAAGATCTTGAAGAATATCTTTGAGCGAGTTCTTGGTCAGAAATTCGAACCAATTAATCTCAACTGCTGTCCAACCTTTGAGATGGATTTGCGGGTAAGTGTTATGAAGGATCTCGATAATGTGACGATACCAATCGTAACCACGTTGGTGGTGCAAACCGCCAACGATGTGCATCTCGGTACATCCATTTTCTACCGCTTCTTGCCCGCGAGCCAAAATTTGTTCGTCGTTCATGACGTATCCTTTGGGATCGCGAAGATCCGACCGGAACGCACAGAAACGACATCGATAAACGCAAACGTTGGTGGGGTTGAGGTGGGTGTTGATGTTGTAATAACCAACATTTCCGTTGATTCTCTCGCGAACGAAATTCGCTAGCTCGCCTAGTTCGTGCAAAGACACTTCCGGGGAATACATAAATATTCCATCGTCCATGTTGAGCCGACCACCAGCCTCAACGGTGTCTCGAATTCTTTTCATTCGACTGCGAACATCTGGAGCAATCATGACTGTACCTCAATTCGATCCGTATTAACGAAACCAGGCATCCAGGCTTCCCACCGCGAGGAAGAGAATGCTGATCACCGAGTTCAATTGAAAAAATGCCAAGTTAATTCGTTCAAGCGACCGGTCTGAAACAACGCTATGCTGCCACACGAGCAAAACTGCAATTGCGCCGAGCGCAATCCAAAACGCGATCCCCAAACTTAACTGGGGAACAAAAATCGTCATACCAGCCGCAATAAACCACATGATTGCATGGCTCACTTTGGCGACTCGCAACGCGTTGCGCACCCCAATTTTAGCCGGAATGCTATGCAGCCCAAGCTCCTGATCGACCTCGTAATCCTGGCATGCGTAGATGATGTCAAATCCCCCAACCCAAAATAGGACTACTCCACCAAGCCAAATGGCCGGTAAGATATCAATTGGGTTTGACAACACGTATTCACCTCGTAACGCTAGCCATGCGCAGATTGGTGCGAGCATCAAAGCACCCCCCAACCAATAATGAGCCATTCGAGTAAATCGCTTGGCTAGCGAATAACCAGCTAGAAACAATAGTACGGGAGTTGCTGCAACAAGCGGGATTGGGTTTGGCAAAAACATGGCGCAGCCGAGTACGAACATTAGGACGCAGGCTGCAGTAAATAACCAAACACCTCGTCGACTGAGTTGTCCGGCAGGAAGATGCCGGCCCTGGGTCCGAGGATTTGCCGCGTCAAATTTGTGGTCGAACAAACGATTAATCGCCATGGCAAAGCTTCTCGCAGATACCATGCACAACAGGATTCCTAGCAAATTCAGCCAGCTCCAACCCAAGTTCGTGTTGTTGGGCAATGGCACCACGAACGCCCAAAACGTCGCGAGGAGTGCAAATGGAAGCGCGAATATCGTGTGGCTGAATCGAATGAGCCCAAGGTACCGGTTAACGGTCTCTAACAATGATGGAGAGGATGGAGAGCTTGCGACTGTATCCACTACGCATTCCTTTCTTGCGAATGCGCCGATGATAATTCCGGTAGCTTCCCAACTCCCTGATCGGGTGGCTCTCCCCAACGTCGCATAAGCTTGTGTGGGATATCAAAATGATCAAGAATCCTTGCAACGACGAAATCAATAATGTCTAGCAATGATTCGACTCCGTGGTACCAACCGGGAGATGCGGGCAAAACAATCGCGCCAGCTTGTGCAGCTCGGTGCATGTTTTCCAACTGAAAGACAGAAAGAGGCGTTTCTCTCGGAACGAGCAGCAGTTTGCGATGTTCTTTTAAATGAACGTCGGCGGCTCGGACCACCAAGTTGTTGCTCGATGCATGGACTATGCCTGAAAGCGTCGAGCCGGAGCATGGACATACGACCATTCCACGAGTTAAAAAGGAGCCACTTGCGATCGGAGTCATATAGTCTGAATGATTATGGATTTGACAGACTGCTAGGTAATCTCGGACCTCGTCGTCTGTGAGGGGGACCCATCGCTTTTCCCCTGGCCAAGTGTATCGAATAAGCGATTCGATGCACCGATCTGTCGGTGACACTGGCAATCTTAGTTCTTGACGTATAACCTCGGCTCCCGACGGGCTAACCACAATATGAGTCGGAACGCGTGCTCTCGCTGCGCATTGTAGAAGTCGGGCTGCGTACACCGCTCCGCTGGCACCGGTAATTGCAACAACCAAAGGTAGATCGGTGGATCGGTTCATCTAGTTGTTCCGCTTACTGCAAGCTGGTTTCGGAGGTGGTTGCTGTGCTCATTGCGGATGATTGTGGCTTGGTACCAGAATAGAGCGTGACAACGCCCAAAGTCATAGGCAAGAGTTGAACGTTTTGTAGGCCCGCTTCACGCATGACTGCTGCGAGAGCTTCGCCACTCGGAAATTGTTGCACGCTTTGAGGCAGGTACTCGTAAGCAGAGCGATCGTTCTTCGCCATCGCTTGACCAATCCTCGGTAGGACGTATTGAAAATAGGTGTTGTACAATTGCTTGAGACCGATCATCGTCGGCTTGGAGAATTCGAGGACAGCAACGGTACCGCCAGGCTTTGCAACTCGAATCATTTCCCGAAGCCCTTTTAATGTGTCATTCACATTGCGCAGTCCAAATGCCACGCTAACGCACTGGAAGTAATTATCGCTGAAGGGCAAGTTCTGCGTATCGGCTTCAATGAATCGCAGTTCGTCGTGATTGGGTAGAGATTTGGTTTGCTTTTCGCGAGCAATATCGAGCATTTGTGGGCAGAAATCGGTCCCGACTACTTCGGTTGTTTGCCCCAGTTTCCTTGAGATTGCCAAAGCCAAATCTCCGGTTCCGGTGCAGACGTCCAAAACCGGATCTCCAGGGACAAGGTTGAGCTTTCGGAGTGTTTTGGCTCGCCACCGTTTGTCGATGTTCAGCGAGAGCACGTGGTTGAGCAAATCGTACCTAGGTGCGATTTGCGCGAACATGTCCCTGACTCGCTCGGAGGACTTATCTAAAGTGGGATTCGAGCTTTGCATGGGACGGTTACCGGTGCCAGTCATGGTAGTATTGAGCTAGGACGATTCCGTTTGACCGGTGAAACCGCTCTCTCGATAACAGTTTTCCCTGTTAAAGCTTTAATCCAAACAGTTCGCCGCCATTCCCGCTACCTGTGCCACCTTTCAGCGGCCCTTGGTGTTTTTTGACAGCAGGAGCTCGGGGCGGTTCTTCCACTTGAGGCTCTGGAGCCTTTTTCGAGTCCCCTTCGGGTCTGGCCTGGGTGGCTTTCAAGGAGAGCCCGATGCGTTGCTGGTCTTTCTCGACCGAGAGAACTTTGACCTCGACCTCTTGACCTTCGCTGAGAACCTGTGCGGCGCTCGCGACGCGTCGATGGGCCAGTTCTGAAATATGGATTAGACCTTCGATGCCGGTTGATAGCTTGACGAACGCACCAAAGTTTGCCAGGCGAGAGACCGTTCCCTTAATGACGGTGCCGAGCGGGAATCTCGAATCCACATCGGACCACGGGTTATCCTCGGCGGATCGGTAGGAGAGTCCGATTTTTCCAGTGACTGGATCAATCTTGTCAATTCGGACCTTGATCTTGTCTCCCTCGGCTAGGACTTCGCTTGGGTGTTTGATTTTGTCCCAGGAAAGCTGAGTGATATGAATAAGGCCATCCAAACCACCGATATCAACAAACGCACCGAAGTCCATAAGTTTGCGGACGGTGCCGTCGCACATTTCGCCGATTTCGATCGATGCAAGTCGCTCCTGTCTCTTTTCCTCTTTTTCACGTTCCAAAACGGCGCGGTGGCTAAGAACTAAATTGCCGCGACGGGGGTTGGCTTCGGTAACGACGCAAAGAAGTTTTTGTCCAATGTAATCAGCTGCCGATTCAATACGGAAGACGGACAATTGGCTGATCGGGATAAAGCCGCGAACGTTGCCCACTTTGCATTCGACCCCGCCGGTGTTGGCGCTTTCTATTTTCGCTTCGACGACCGCACCTTCGTTCAAGTCATCCCAATCGTTGACGGCAACGGTTTCACCTGGGATCGCAAGATCATAGAGCCCTTCTTCTGCGTTGAACGCGCGAACGAGAACATCGACCTGGGTGCCTGGTTCGGGCGGGTTGTCGAATTGGAGCAACGGAACGACACCCTCGTCAGGACCGCCTAGGCTCACGAAGACGTTTTGGTTGTGGACTTTAATGATTTTGCCTGGGTACCGCGAACCATCTTCGAGACGACGGCCAACCTTGAGATTTCGATCACCGATCATCAGGCCGTCCAGGTCGGCATCTGCCAAGACGTCGTTCAGTAGTGCATCTTCGTCGTCGGATCGATCGCGTGTGCTAGGAACCGGAACCTTGGGGGCGGTAACAGGAGCCGAATCTTTGTTGCCTTTGTAGCGTGCCGGCATTCCCTCCGCATCGATTTTTTCGGGTGGAGTCTCAGTTGCTGGGCTGGAATCAGCTGATTTTTCGGCTTTGGGGGGCTTGGGGCCGCGTTCGCGGCTGGGCGATGCCTCTGGTTTGGATTGCTGGGCCTCTCGCATTCGTCGGATTGCTTCGAGATTAATTGGTCCGCCCGCTGCGTTAGCTGGGTCGATTGGAGCATTCGGATCGGTCATAGAGATCTAAAATGGGATACGAAAAGGCCTCGAAATAGACAGTCCTTAAGTGTAACAGCCCGAGGGCGAAATGCCCAGGCTCGGTTCTCCCCTGCGGTTTTTTGTGGACTTTTGGAGGTATAGGCTTTCCTGGGGGGAGTTGTTCGCTATCCTTTCACGACCCACCGGGTGCACGAATCTCGATTTGTCGAGACCGGTAAGATGAGCTGGGACGGATCTGGTTCATCACCGATGAGAACGCCCTTCCCGCCTTGTTCTTTACCAACCATTTACACCCTAACCAACCATCCAGATGATCGACTCTTTTTTTGGAGTAATGATTTTCAACCAGGAGGTAGTTCCTGGTGATTTAGCCGTAATCGGATTGTTGATCGTTCTTGAAGGGCTGCTTTCGATCGACAACGCGTTGGTGCTTGGAATGTTGGCCAAGCGGTTGCCCAAAAGCATGCGAGCCAGAGCCTTGTCTTGGGGGTTAATTGGAGCGTTTGTATTTCGAGCCCTGGCCATTCTTTTGGCGGCTTCACTTCTCAAATACACGTTTGTGAAGTTTTTCGGCGGTGCTTATCTCGTGTTCATTGCGGTTAAGCACTTGTGGTTCGAAAAAGGGGACGAGGCAGAGCAAGTCGTATTGGATGACGATGGTAACCCTCGGCTGGTTGATGCCGAAACGGGCGAAAGTCTTGATATTGCAAGAGAGAATATCGAAATTGAGCAACGGGTTCCGGTTGGGGCCGAGCTGGTGACTCAAAACCCAGAGCTCGAAGCGATGCGATTGGCAGAGAGAGCAGCGGCCAAGTCAGGCAAGGAGGCCAAGGAAGCAAAGATATCGTCGCAGAATTTCTGGCTTTTCTGGAAAACGGTTTTGGTTATCGAAATCACCGACATCGCGTTCGCAGTCGATTCCATTTTGGCCGCTCTTGCGCTCGCTGGTACCAACGAGAAAAAGCTTTGGGTCGTGATAACCGGCGGAATTTTGGGGTTAGTTTTGATGCGGTTTGCGGCTGCGGTTTTTGTAAAGCTTCTAGATCGATTTCCGAGGTTCGAGATTGCCGCGTATCTGCTGGTCGCTGTGATTGGAGTTAAGCTTCTCGCGGACTGGGCTTTTAATAGCGATTGGAGTTTTGACGGGTCAACCTGGTTGGGGGCATGGCAGCCATGGTTTGCGTCGATCGAAGAAAAGCGATTGGGATTGGTCGCTGCGTATGAGTCATGGCTGACTACGTCGTGGCCATTTGGAATGGCAGAGCATCATGCACCGGATCTCGGCGTGCGGATTGCACCGAAGCTTTTGGATTTTCACGATTTCCGAAGACCAGAATGTTCCGGCTTTTGGATCGTTATGTTAAGTTGCTTTGGCATAGGATTCCTCCCACGAAAGCAACATGATTCATCCGGCGTTGGCACAGCACAGTAGGCTTGTGTGCTCGTTTGTTGGATGGCTTGAAACTAGGTGTATTGGACTTAAGACCCCGTGAAAATTCTTCTTGACGAAGCTCGAATTGGCGAAGGCATTGATGAACTAGCTGCCAAGCTTAATGAGGTCTACGCTGGTCGCTCGTTGACAATTGTTTCCATTATGACAGGCAGCTTGATTATGCTGGCCGATTTGATTCGGCGGCTGGAAATGCCGGTACGTATTAGCTTAATCCAGGCCAGTTCCTATCGAGGAACGACCGAGTCGGGTAATTTGACTATTCAGGATCAAATGATGCTGGATATCTCCGATCGAGATGTACTGCTTATCGATGATATTTTTGACACGGGCAAGACTTTGGTGGAAGTTACCAGACGATTGAAGACTCTCGGACCAAAATCGATTAAGACTGCAGTATTTCTAAACAAATCGGGTACGTCGCAGGTAGATGCAACTCCGGATTATGTAGTCTTCCACATTCCCAATGCGTTCGTTGTTGGCTATGGTTTGGATTATCAGGACTTGTATCGTAACTTGCCTTTTGTCGCGGTATTGGAAGAGTCAGACATAGCTAAACACCCTGTGAATTGATGTCGGTTTTTGAATCTTCATTGAATCGACTGTTAATCGTCACCAGACGCTTTTGGCCGTTTGCTGATGACCACTGTCACAGGTTGCTGTACTGGGCCAGCTGCCTCCGTGAAAAAGGGTTTCGGCCCAGCATCCTAACTGCGAGATGGAACTCGAGCTGGCCTGATGAGACAGACATTCGTTATCTGTCCGTGCATCGGATTTTGCCTGCTCCGCATTCGAATTGGAACGAGTCCTATCTACAAAAGAATTTTGTTCAATGGATCAATCTGCATGCTAAAGAATTCGATGCAGTCTATCTTGATCGAGCGGATGCACTGCTACAGATTTTCAATAGCAAATGCGGTTCTTGGAATCTTCCTATCATCTGCCGCTTTTCTCCAAACGAATCCTCTCTTGGGAATGCTCCTGCTGCGAGGCTCTCGCTCCAAGCGGCAGCCGAAGCGTGCAAAAAGTGCCAGTTAGTAACGGTGACCAATGCATCAGATCATCGTTATCTGATATCCCAGGGGGTCGCGGATTCGAGTATTCTGCGCATTGAGGATCCACCAACTGCTTGGATACACCGGACGGCGGAGAGCCGCTGTGCCGCCAGACGCATTCTAGCAAACTTGTCAGCAGATTTTGTTGTTCCCGATCGAACGGCGGTCATCGCTCACATCGGTGTAACAGATTGGTCATCGCTAAGGCAAGCCCTTGATTCGATTTGTGATTTATTGGATGCGGGAGGATTCTTGCGAGTTTGGATCGTCAATCCGAACATCTCGTATTCGGTGATCCACGAGTATCTTAAGGATCGCGGTTGGCACCGTGAAATACTTATCTTTGACGGATTTGATGATCTCGACGAATTGGCTAAAGCGTCTGATTTGCTGTGGGTTTCCAATCCATATGAATCGGTTCAATTTACATTACCTTTGTTCTTAGCCGCGAGCGTGCCAGTCATCGTCCGCGAATCGGACGCCATGCCCAATTTGTTGAGCGAATTAAGCAAAGGCCGCACTTACGGTTCGCCAACGGATTTGGCTTTATTGCTCCATAGCTGGTATGCTAACCAAGATGTGGCACTGGAGCAGGCTAGCAAACTACGTAATCAAATGGCCACGCATTATGGGTCAGTCGATATAACGCGGGTTTGGACGGAGATCCTGGGACGAATTTGCGATAAGAGGAAATCATGAAACGCATCGCATTAATAATCCCGACGCTTGACCAGGGAGGGGCTGAAAAACAAGTCTGTCTATTGGCCGCCGGTTTACCTCGGGAGCATTTTGAGACCCATGTTATCGTTCTCACCAGGTCGGGACCAAGAGAATCCTGGCTACGCGATCGAAACGTGCCGGTGCATCTGATTGGTAAACGGCACAAATTTGATCCCACGTCATGGTGGCGTCTCAAGAATCTTTTGGTGGAGCTCGAGCCCGATCTCGTCCATACCTGGATTTTTGCGGCCAATTCCTATGGCCGCGCGGCAGCCCTTTCCGCCAAAGTTCCCGTTGTGATAGGCTCGGAACGATCCGTCGATCCTTGGAAATCCCAATGGCAGTTGTGGATCGATAGATACCTCGCTAAGAAAACGAAGCGATTAACAACTAACAGCACCGGTGTTGTCGATTTCTATGCAAAGCGTGGAATCGACAGAAAGTGGTTTACGGTGATCCCGAATGCTGTAACCCAGTCGGAGTTTCCATCGATTAGTCGTGATGAGGCTGCGAGACGCTTAGGTATTGATTCGAATAAACGATGGGTTATGTCCGTCGGGAGAATGTGGCCTCAGAAAGGTTATAAAGACCTAATATGGTCCGCTGAAACATTAAGATCTTTTCGAGGAGATACGAGCTATATTGTCATTGGCGATGGCCCAGAGAGGCCACGCCTAGAGCTATATCGAGATAATGTCAAAGCTGCCTCTCAAGTTTTCTTCGTTGGAGAAAGAAACGATGTGCAGCAATTGTTGCCTCATGCAGATTTGCTTTGGAACGGTAGTCTCTACGAAGGGCAATCAAACGTAATCTTGGAGGCGATGCTGAGTGGTGTTGCCGTGATAGCAAGTGATATCCCAGGGAATCGGGATCTGATCGAAGATGGTGTTAGGGGTATGTTGTATCCCTTGGGTGATGCCAACAAACTGGTTCAGCTTTCTAACCGATTGCTAGATGACGACGAAACGAGACGACGCTTAGCGAACGCGGCTAAACAATTTGTCCTAACGAATCATTCCATCGAATCAATGATCGCAAAACACGTGGAATACTACACAGACTGTTTAAAGAGTACATGATGAAGCAAACCTATCTGCGAGTCGAATCGGGCGAAATCCGTGCGGAGTTGCATTTGAATGGTGACATAGAAATCGTCACTCACGGTCGCCGCGACAGTCAGGCCAATTACTACGAACTTATTTCTGAGCAACTTGATGCGCCGATAAGCTACCCGCCTGTCATGCATGGCATTTTAGAGGGTGACACGATCGCAATTGCGATAGAAGATGACGTACCTGATGGCACAGCGGTTGTTATGGCGACGGCGGAGTATCTATGCAATCACGGAGTTTCGCCTGAACTGATATCGATTGTTGTGGGATCGGGACGGAGCTCTCAAGTTGCCGAAATTGTTAACCAATTCAGTTTAAAGCATCCAGAGATTCGGGTCGTTATTCACGATCCCAAGCAGCAAGATTCGCACGCTTATGTTGCAGCCAGCGATTCCGCTGATCCTATCTATGTACAGAGGGAATTGATCGATGCCGATGTAACCATTCCGATTTACTGCGTGAGAACCGCCGATTGCCCCAACGCGAGCGACATGTTCGGAATTGCACCGAACTTTACCGATGTCGCTACACAGAATCGCTGGAATCTCGCGTGGTTAGAAGACAACGAAACCCATTTGAACCAGCACAGTAAACTTAGCTTGGAGGTGGGCTGGCTGGCAGGCATCCATTTTGCAATCGCCGTAGTGCCGTCGGTTACCGGGCACGTGTCGCAGATTTTTGCGGGAAAGCCTAGTGAAGTTTTTGCTGCGGGCAGTCGCGATATGTCAGGATCAGATCGCCCTCAATGCGATTTAGTTGTCGCTATCGTAGAAGGGACTGATCATCAGCAGAACTGGCTTTCCGTGGCTCGGGCAGCAGCTCAAGCAGAACAGTTGTGTGGTCGAGAGGGCCGGATAGTCGTCGTATGCGACGTGAAAAAGGTATCCCGAGGCATTCGCGATTTGGCTCGCAGTGACTTGACCAACAGCACCAATCAAAGTTTGTTGAAATCCAATGCGGAAGATGCGTTCCCAGCGGCAATAATTCGAGCCGTTCAGCAAAATCGAAGCCTCTACCTGTTCTCGTCTATCACTGCGTCGCAGACTGAGGCGCTAGGCATGGCATATGTAGGATCAGCGGAAACGCTTCAGCACTTGATCGAGCAAGCGAGTAACGTTTGTGTTATTCGAGGTGCTCAGTATTGATATGGGGGGCGCCGATCAATCGATTTCATAACCAGACGATACGACCACGCCGTCATCCTCGATTTCTTCGTAGCTCACGGTTGATACCTGATCGTCGATGATTTCGATTTCTTGGGGCGACTCTTGAGTGTTTACGGCGTAGGCGGGATCACTAAACGGAGATCCAACGCGACCATAAACCCTGTCGGCTCGCGGTGTACGTGAACCGTAGGCTGCATAATCATCAACGTAAGGCTGGCAACACATCGAACAGCCTGATAGCACGCTCAAGCAGAAAGTTGCTAGCATTCCTACTCTTGTTCCATCGCTGAGTTTCATCTGCTGATACACCTTTTTAATTCCGGGTTAGATAACCACAGAATGTATCGGTTGTTTCGACTGGGTGGATTAGTCAAACTTTGCGGATTAAAAGAGGTCTCTGCTGATAAGTTTACTGGACCGTAAGTTCAACTTTGCGGTTTGTGTGGTCGACAGAATATAGGAGCGATCCTGACTGTTGTAACGAGTGATTGCTTGCATTTGGTAAACATCCAGGCAGATCAAGACAAAGATGAAAAACAATCGCGTTCTGTTTGCGACATTGGTGGTCCTGCTGTGGACTGTGAACGCCCTAAACTTGCAGCCCTATGAATTCGAATTGCGATCGACGGTAGCAATTTCGAAGCATCGTGTACCGCTCCTTCGCAATCTCGCTGGAGAGCCAAACTCTATTGTCTCGGTTGCAGGCCAGACGGTCGGCATGCGAGTCGTGAGTTGCGATGTGTTCGAAGCAGATAAGGTTGCTTCCCGCGGTTTGGGCGACTCGTCAAACGATGCCGACCTGCAGACGGTGAAAGTAAGAGTTCGCTACCAAAAGTTTGCGGATGTCGAGTCTATCGAAAAGTGGCTTGAATCGCAGACGAGACCGAGTTGCCTATCCGATCGTTGCCAATCTATAAAAGGGAAACTGCGATCAGCGAAGTGGCGATTGGGCAGTTTGGAACATACGCAACGCGTTCTCGGTGAGGATCAAAAGAGACGTGCAGAGCAATTTGCTCTCCGGAACGAAGATAAACCTGCCACCATCAAACTAGTTGGTTTCCAGCGCAATGAATCCCTCAATACCTCCGAACAAGTCGTGATCGATGGGTTAGTGGCTAAAATTCAGCACGAACGAAATACAATCGAACAGTTGTCAGAAGAATGGAATCGCGAAGTCGCAATCTCGAATGGTTTTCTTCAGTTTTCTGGTGCACCCAAGTGGTTTCCAGTTGCAGAACCTGTCGGATGGAGAAGAGGTTTGGCATTTATAGTGTTGTCCTGTGCCATCTGGGGAATCTGTAGATTTTTAATGGATAAGGTAGGCCATTGGATCCTGGTAGGGCGCAGACTGCCAAATCTATTGACTCGTGCACCGATGGCCTCGCTTAACATCCCTCATTTAGGTCATGTGGAGTTGGTCGTATCCTCGGAGTCTGGTATCGGCAAACTCGTATTGCAGAGACAACTGGACGCAAACGAACGAAGCCGTGAAAAGCAACTAAACTCTAAACCAATCAGCAACTCTAGGTTTTCAAAAGGAGAGAGTTGGATTCGAGGAATTGTAGCCAGCGGATTTGTTTCATGGGCGGCCATCGTTGCAGCGCGACTCGTCTTTGATCCAGCTTGGCGATCTTTATTCGTTTCCGCACCACTAGCTGCCTTGTCCAACCTGATCGCCGGAGTTGGATTGTGAAACGGAAACACGAACCGCAGCAAACTTGTGTATCAAGGGCATACGGAAATTCTCCAAGCACTCGGCGAGCTGGCATGAGTAAGAAATTACTATTAGGAGTTTTAGCTGGCCTCGTAATGTCCTCGTTTGGCGTTTTCGGCTTATTCCTCTACGTATCAAAAGAACCTCCCCCCAGCGAAAAACTAGAGATCGCACTTCGATGGCTCAACAAAGGAGAAATCGATACAGCGGCGCGAATTGCAGCAGCTATCCCTGTGGAATCCCTTGAGAAAAACGCAGACAAGTCTGCGAGGTTCTTTTTACTTGGGGTAGAGGCTCGAACTAAAGCGCAGGAGATTGATCAATACAAAGTTGCCACGCAATTGAATGAGGAAGCGGTCAAGAATTTAAAGCAAAGCCGTTCTCTAAAGTTTCCCCCCGGATTCGCCGGCATTGGGAACTTCCATCTCGGAATGGCCCTTTACGAATTGTTTCGATGGAAGGAAGCGGTCGATCCGCTTCAATTCGCATTTGAACGATATCCAATCGGTACAGCAGAGGCGCTGGAATGTTTGGTCGATATCGATTTGTCACGTGATAAGCTCGATCACAAAGGTGCTCTTGCCAGAATCGCACATTGGCGCTCGCTCCCGCAATCTGGCGAATATGATTCGGAACGCGCGGATCTAAAAGAGATGCAAGCCTTGATCTCCAAAGGTCAACCGCAAGCTGCGATCAACATAGGGACACGTATACCAGAAGACTCACCTTACCGCCCCAAATGCGAGCAACTATTGGGTAAAGCTTATCGCGAAATGGCCGCTGCTCTGGAGGTTTCTCCGGATGATGTGACGCGCAAAGGCCATTTAGAGGAAGCAACAAAGCATTTAACAGCCTGCTTGAAATCAACGAAAACGTCAGTGCCGATTCGAAGACAAGCCAATCTGGAACTAGGCCTCGTGCAACGTGATTTGGGGCAACTTACGGACGCTATAAGCACTTTCAGTATTCTTCGGTTATCTTCCCCTTTTGAACCCGAGGGGTTGGCTGCAGGTCTTGAGGAGCTAGATGCGTTGATCAAAACCAATCGAACAGATGAGGTCCTGGTGACGCTCGATCAAATCAATAATTTGCTTTACGATCTTAAGGTTTTTGACACGGATCAACTTCCTTTATCGGAGGTTCGAGAAAGGTTCGTCAAGCTCGCGAATGAATTAGTTGACGCTCAAGCCTACTCTGTAGCAAATAGTTTTATCAAACGAATGCCGAGAGTCTGCACAGATTTGGATCGCCTAAGGCTTAACAGTCGAAACTATAACGACTGGGCGATGTCACTAGAAGGCGATCCCAATTCCGAAATATCGAAACTCGAACACTACAGAAGCTCTGCCGCAGCATATAGAGATCTGACTCGCAGGCTTCCCTTAGATGACGAGTATGATCAATGGTTATGGACATCGATTGAGAATTTTCGCAAGGGGCATGCCTACAAAGAAAGTAATGACGTTCTAAAGCAATACCTAACCTATGAGAACCGAGAAAATCGCCCTAAGGGGTTTTTGGTACGGGCACGAAATTTTTCCTCGATGGAGAACATGCCCGAAGCTGCAAATTCTTTGCTGCAAGTTGTGAATAGCAATGTCGCAACACCGTTGATTTACGATGCCAGATTCGAACTGGCTAAAATTCGAGCAGCATCGGAGCAATACGACGAAGCAGAGAAACTTTTGCTAGAGAATTTAAGTGGTGACTTAAAGCCGGAAAGCGCGATTTGGCGTGAGTCTCTCTACACGTTGGGAACGATGTTATTCTCTCGTGGAGAGAAAATGTTGATCGATGCGAAGAACGCGATCGAACTCAATCCCAGTCAGACGCTTCAGACCCTATCGCAAGTCGAAGCGAGCCACAACATGTTGATGAACAGCATCGTGCGTATTGAGGATTTTCTTCGCCGATTCGAAAACGACGATCGACGATTTCATTCGCTCTATCAGATCGCAAAAGCCTATCAGCTTGCTAGCTTCTGGCCTGACGTGCAATTGCGAGAAAACACAGCAACGAGCGAGGATACTTTAGAAGCTTTGAAAGCACAAAGAAAGTCAGACCTCGCTAACTCACGAGCATCTTATAAACGATTACGCCAAGAGATTATCATGGACACGGCAAGAGATCCTAAAAACTCGAGTCAAAAGGAACTGCTCCGCAACAGCTACTTCGGGGAAGCTGATCTTTACTTCTACGACGGAGCATATGAGGACGCTATGACTGCCTATTCTGAAGCGGCCAATTGGTTCGTGAATGAACCAGAATCATTGGAAGCGAGGAAACAAATAGCGGTTTGTCAAAAGCAATTGGGAAAATACGCAGACAGCCGACGATCGATTGAGTATGCAAAAAGCATGTTGCAACGAATTCCAGCTGACCGGGACGATCGATTCAAAGTGACTACCGCCATGGATCGAGCAGCCTGGGGAGCGTACCTAGATTCCATGCTCGCCGAACTGGGCGACCTGGAAAAAGCGAAGCCCTAAAAGAGCCCGCTTTCCCGGTGTTTCTTAAGCCACCCCGTCGCCGAAGTCACCCGATTTTGGACGGCACTCCAGAAGCATTGCGACCCCGTAGTGGAAGATGTTAATCCTTCTTAATGCTAAGGACTGTTCATTCCAAGCGATCGGGAGTCCTCTACAATAAAGAACTCGTTGGCTCGTCCATACAATCTTTGGCGACATGCCTAATGGCGGTCTTGTTCTGCTTCTGCCCAAACCTCGATATGCGAGTCAAACATTGCTACGTGGATACGATTGGCGTTACAACAAACAGGGCAATCCTCCACGTAGGTTTGGGCTGCTCCCTCAGAGATATCGAGCGGAATCACAATCTCTTCTCCACACGAATCACAAATGTACGCTCCCTCGCTTTGTGACTTGGTGATATCAACGCTTCCTTCCTGATCCCTATCTGTAACATCGACTGGAGGTAACTCTCCACCATCCCCCAATACTTCACATACCCAAAGCATCACCGAGAGGGATGCCGGGTCTGCTAATCGATGGTCTGCGCCCGTTTCGATGAGAGCCTCACCGCCTAGTCCGCTTCCCAGTAACAATTCTTGCGAGTTCTCAAAGGGGATCACATCGTCACCGCGGCTGTGAAGAATTACGGTCCGACGTTTCGTAGATTTGGCCGTTCCCCAACGCTTCCAAGCTGGACAAAGTAGAACCAGTGGAGTTTGGCCACTGGAGATGTTCATCGCGACTGCGCCACCGCGTGAGCTACCAACGATGACGTCGGGCCGATGAGTATCAAAGGTTTCTTGCGCAACGGCTAACGCTATAGAAAAATCGTCATCATCAAGCTTGGGATTCAAGACCTCGTGCCCGGCACTAGCCAAATGGGAGGGTTTTACACCACCGACGACACTGTGCCATCCATGCAGAAACAAGATCTTCATCGTTCTACCTTTAGCTTTCCCGTTTTTTCTGGATGCACGCCTAAATCGGAAACCAACCCTCGAATGTAGCTGATATCAGTCATGCTTATTATCGCTATCTCTATCCGTTTCAAAATCTGGGGGCGAGCATAATCGAATCTTACTCTCATCCAAACTCCATTTCGCATTAATAGGAAACTGAAATCTCGGGATCCCGTTGGCGAGGGATCACAAGGAGCTTAGTACAGTTCGGATTGTTGCTTGTTGGGAGTCTGTAACACTCAACAGGACTCCATTGCATTTTGGCTTCTGTCAGCGACAAGCTTCCGCTGGGCGGGAATGCCTTTGGTGTTTCGTTCTCTCGCGTTTATGATGGTTTGTTTCCTTTTTCCATTTGCTATTCCCCGATCAGGTCCATGAAAACGAACTCTCCTCATCGATTGTCGCGCCGGTTTCTTCTCTCGATATTCTTAGCTGGCTTTACGTTTGGTGTGCCATCGCGATCGGAGGGAACGACCCCGCCGCCTCCTGAACAACCTGTTCTACCTGCAGCGTCGGGAGAGGGACACGCAGCAATCTCAACGTTTCGATTCCCGGGCACTCTACAGTGCAATCTTTTTGCTGCGGAGCCGTTGCTCGGTAACCCGGTCGTTTTCGGGATCGATCGTTTAGGAAATGTTTTTGTCTGTGAATCATATCGACAGAACAAGGGGGTGACGGACAATCGCGGACATGACGACAAGTGGCTTGCCCGAGATCTAGCCGCAATGACCGTGGAGGATCGAATTCGCTTTCATCGCGATCTGTTAGGAGACAAAGCCAGTGAGTATGAGAAGTATGATGATTTGATTCGAGTACTTAGCGATACTAACAATGACGGCGTTGCGGACAACAGTGTCGTTTTTGCCTCTGGATTTAACGGATTAGAAGAGGGCACGGGTGCGGGGGTTTTGATCCGCGACGAGCAAGTGTTCTACACCAATATTCCTAATTTGTGGTCACTCAAAGATACTGATGGAGACCTCAAGTCCGATACTCGCACCTCGTTAAGCACTGGCTACGGTGTGCGCGTCGCGTTTCGCGGACACGATATGCATGGTCTGGTGATGGGGCCAGATGGTCGGGTCTATTTCTCAATCGGTGACCGTGGCTATTCGATTCAAACACCCGACGGGAAACTTCAAGATCCCGAGAGCGGCGCGGTGTTTCGATGTGAGCTAGACGGATCTAATCTTGAAGTGTTTGCGACAGGACTTCGGAACCCACAAGAACTCGCGTTCGACGATCAAGGAAACTTGTTTACAGGGGACAACAACTCCGACTCAGGGGATCGAGCACGTTGGGTGCAAGTCGTTGAGGGGGGGGATACCGGGTGGCGAATGATGTATCAGTATCTCTCGGATCGAGGCCCGTTCAATCGAGAAAAGATTTGGTACCCCTACGGTCCAGAGACCCCTGCATATATAGTTCCGCCTATCGCTAACTTGAGTGATGGGCCTTCGGGGCTAGTTTACTATCCTGGCGTCGGATTAGATGGTAACGAGGACTTGGCTGGCTCATTTTTTCTCTGCGATTTCCGTGGTCAATCTTCCAACAGTGGAATCCGAAGAATCAAACTTAAGCCCAATGGTGCTACGTTCGAAATTCAGACCAATGAAGAATACATTTGGAATGTGCTCGCGACCGACGTTGATTTCGCTCCGGATGGGAGCATGTATTTGAGCGATTGGGTTAACGGATGGGATGGCGAAAACAAAGGTCGAATCTATCGTTTCGCTTCTAAATCCGAGGACTCTGCCGCTGCGGGCAAGCTCTCTGCCGAAATCCTCAAGAAGGGTTTTAAAGTGCTTAATGTAAACGAGTTGGCCAGCATGCTGAGAAACCCGGATCGCAGAGTGCGTTTTGAAGCTCAATATGAGCTGGCTACTAGGGGAGAGGCAAAAGTATTGGCCAGTTCTTTGGCATCCACGAGCTCGATCGTGAGGTTGCATGCTGTTTGGGGGCTCGGGCAAATAGCGAGGATCGCTGAAAACGATGAAGCTATCCAGTCGTTGGTTTCCGCACTCGCAGACAGTGATTCATCGGTCGTGGCTCGCGCATGCGAAGCTCTGTCAGAAAGCAAAAAAGGAATCTCCGCTGCTCAACTAAAGTCTCTTTTAGCCAACTCCTCTCCGGTTGTGAGAACACAAGCCATGATGGCTGTGGGGCGCATGGGTGCATCTGATTGTTTGGAAGATGTTGCAAAGATTTTGATCGAGAATGAAGATAAAGATCCGATTGTTCGTCATGCGGGAATCATGGCCTTTGCGGGATCTCTCGGTGATTCGCTCGACCGTTGGGTGAAGCATAGCAATGAGTCGGTTCGTGTGGCTGTCGCAGTTGCCTTGAGAAAGGCGAAAAACCCGGGCATAGCGGTGATGCTCGATGATGCATCTCCCCGCGTCGTAAGAGAAGTTGTTCGAGCAATCTACGATGTCCCAGGCCTTCATAGCAGTTTGCCTCAATTAGCGAGTCTTACCATTGCGGAAGAATTCGATCCGGCCATCGTGCAGCGTATCATCCACGCAAACTTTAGATTAGGAGGAGAGGCCAACGCTCAGCGCCTGGTCTCCTTTGCGACTTCGAAATTGAGTACGGTTGCCTTGCGTGCCGAAGCGATTCAGTTGTTGGGAGATTGGGGGAAACCAGGACCTCGTGACCGGATCTTAAATCGACATCTACCATTGGAAGATCGGCCTTCAGTGTTTGTAACGAAGTTGATCCAAGACAACATCGCCTTGCTGGCATCGGCGGACGATGAGGTTCGAGACGAGTTCTTCAAGGTTGGTGCAAAGTTGGAAATTCGCGGCATCTCAGCGTTGCTCGAAGCGATTGTTGAGGATACCGCAGCTAACCCGATGCGAAGAGCAGATTCGATCCGAGCCTTGGCTCGTTTAAAACCGGAACGCGTAATCGAGCTGGGAGGAATGCTCTTTGGTGATCCTAACGCAGCAGTGCGAGTTGCCACGCTGCAATCGTTTGCTGCGTTATCAAATGAGAAAACACCGGCTCAAGTCAAGCTGGCGCTCAACTCTAAAGATGCGACGGAACGACAAGCGGCATGGGACCTGCTGCAAAGAGAAAGCAAATTAGATTCATCCTTGGTCGCTTCGATCATCGATGCAGAGCTTGGCACTATCCTAGGCGGAAAACTTCCCATCGATACCCAGCTCAACGCCCTTGAAGCAGCCTTGGCCAAAGGTTCTTCTTCGACTAAAGACAAAGTAACAGCCTATACCGAGACCAGGGATAAACAAATCGAGTCTAGCCCAAAAACCGCTTATGCGGATTGCTTGGAGGGTGGCGATATCAATGCGGGGCGCGAGTTGTTCTTCACCAGGAGCAGTTTGTCCTGTGTTCGCTGCCATAAAGTAGGTGAGACGGGAGGTGAGGTAGGTCCTAGTTTAAGCCAAATCGGCACGCAAAAAGATACGGGCTATCTGCTCGAAGCGATCGTTGCGCCCGACACGGCCATCGCTATTGGTTTTGAGACGGTTGTGATTCTTACGGAAGATGACGAGAGCTTTTCCGGTATTTTGAAATCAGAAGATGATGATCGCGTTCAGATCATGGATGCTCAAGGTGCGTTGATTTCTATCGAGAAAGACGCCATCGCTGCTCGGAAGAAGGGCTTGTCATCAATGCCCGCAGGTCTGATGAAATATATGAACCGCAGAGAGCTTCGAGATCTCGTCGCTTATTTGAAGTCCTTGGACGGCACTCCAGCCTCAACCGCTAAAGTTGGCGACGTTGGTGGACACAAGTAGCATTAATGAATAGAAGCTATTTGCTGACAATGCTAACGGAATGCACCGGAGATGATATTTGGTCGGTCGAGTATTGTCGTCAAGTCCGCGTTCCTGAAACATGGATCGCGGAATGTGTTGATGCTTACGAGAGCGGTTTCGATAGAAATGTAAACACAATTTACTATCGCGAGCGAGTCGTAAATCAGTTCGAAGGAGTTCGAGACGTCGACATTGCCTGCATGATCGCTAGGCAGCTTGGAATCGATGTGAGACGTTTGATCGAATCGTCATCAAGTCGAGCGGATTTGGTTAGAAAAATCCGCGAGACTATTGAAGAGGATTGTTAGACGATTTGAAAGTCTCAGGCCGCCTCTGGCAGCAACATCGAATTCTGCGCGAGTTGCATTAACACTTGTGCGACGACCGTCTTGGGAATCTCTTTCGAATCGATGTTTCCTTTTATCGAAACTTTAAGAAGTCCAGTACTGAGAAGAACAGAAACCTCAGAAATGATGTCTTCTAGAGTTCTTGTTCCGTCTAGCATTGGGATGATCTGACGCTGAGCATCGTCGATACGGATAAATTCGTGCTTCTGGCTGGTCACGTACTTATTTGCCAGAGCTTGGACCCTCGCCCACTTGGTAGCGCGAGGTCGACTGGAGATTTTGCTCTGCATACGGTCGGGGAGGAATCGAAATTCAGCCCAGCCCCCAAGAACTCCATGCACCAAGGTGCTTAGGACCTTGTTGACCGTTTGTTCGCGAGATTCGAATTTTACATTGCGAGCTGCTAGTTCTGTTACAATCTCATCAGCGGTACGCGACTCAGGATGGACAGTGGTTAGGACTTCCAGAGCGCCCTTCACAATTGGGTCGGTCGTATGGATGATCTGTCCGTTTTTGAGTTTATATCCGGTGCTTCCATCCGTAGTGTTGTTATCGTTCGTTGTTTCGAAATTGCCCGAGAAACGAATGGGTAAAAGTCGACCATCTTCTAGATTGCGGTCTACTTTGGTAGAACTCTTAACAAGATAGGTTTCGCGGAACGTTCGTCCGGTAATGCAATCCATATAATGTCCGCGAGCAATGGCGTCGTTGATCGGATTGAGCCCCTTTTGTGCTTCTGGGGAGAGATTGCCCGTCCAGGTCGAAGCGATACTCGCCTCGCCTAAGAACTGCAAATTGAACTTGGCGGCTAATGTTATAAAATCGCGGAAGTAAAACGCATGGTTAGTATCTTCCAAATGCTCGTGGAGGATGTAGCTGTCGGGCATTTTCGCAAGCAACTCTGCCTCTGATCTGAGGAATATCGCGTGAGGAGTGTTCACGTTTGCATTTGCGTCAACCAGATATTTCAACAAGGCTCTCGCCTGAGCAATCTTTTTGATTGGTTCCTCGATTTGTCGGACGTGTTCGATCATCATGCCCCGAATCATGCCTCGCATGTACCATCCGGGTAGCGCGTTATAGCTTATGAACGCGATTCCTTGGTCTGATAGGTTCTCAGACGAGACACGTAGGATCGCCTCGCGCACAAATTCAGGAACCCAGGAAAAAACGCCGTGACAAAGAATGTAGTCAAATTTGCCAAATGATTCATCGATGTCTGTTACGCTTCCCTGTTTGATAGAAGCGTTCTTGAAATCCGTAAACTTGATCGCTTCAGAGCCGTAGTCACATTGAACCTGCGACAACTCCACTCCTACACATTCGGCGTTTGGAAACATGCTGGCCATGGGAAGTAGATTTCCTCCGCCAGCGCAACCAATTTCGAGTATTCGAGCGTTTTCCGGGCGAACCGGCTGCATGCCGAATAGTTTTGCCATGCTGTAAAGGCGATCGGGATGGCTAGCAGGAACCGGAAAGCTGCCGTATGGAACCTCGTCATAAGTTGATGCGGCTGAGGATGCTGGGATGGAATTAGCATCCTGTGGAACGGAAGAGCTTTGTGGAACGGTAGACATAATTTGTTTCCTGGTTCCCGAGGTAGAGTATCAATTGAAACGAGTACAGACATCGAGGTTGTACACGCAAATTACGTTCGAAATCCAGAGCGAAACTTAGGCTGCTAGCATTTCGAAAATAGGTGTTTGCTAGTGCCGCGACTTGGAGTTGATATCGATCATAACCCGAAGCGTAAGCAAGGTAATTCCCGGGATATAATCCCTCGCTCACGCTGCGGGTTGGGATTTCGAAGATTTTCCAATCAAGTTATTTCCAAGTCACGGCACTAGGGCGGTCACCAGTGGTGCTCTATCCGCTAGCACAGAAAAGATACCAGATAAATTTATTCTGGATTGCCATACTCTAAAATGAAAAAGACGCCTCGCAGTAGCGAGGCGTCTATGTGCATTATTTTCAACTAGTGCAACCAAGACTAGAACGTGAAGACCATGTCGCCACCGAAGGCAGCTTGGCTTGCGTTGTTGTTCTCGTTGAAGCCTGCGTTGGTTTTGTCCCAAACCCAGCGAACTTCAGGACGGAAGACCAAGTTTGCACTACGGCGTAGGTTTAGGCCCATGGTGTAGTTGTAAACGTCGTCATTGTCTCGATTGTCAAACAATCCACCAGCTGCTGCTTGTGCAGAGTTGCCGCTGAAATTGAACCATTCGAATCTTTGTCCGAAGGAAACGCAATCGTTTACTTGATAGATGAGGTAGTGGATGTTTCCGAAAGTATTTCGGAAAGCAGCACCATCAGCATCACGAGAGAACAGAATGTCAGTTTGGTTGATGTACTTCAACTTTTCTGTCAAGCTGACGTTGAGGATTGCACTGTGAACGCTTCCACGCTCACCTGCAGTGGTGTCCCCAAATCGGCCCAAGCACGAAGCATAAACCAAGGAAACGTCATCGTTGATCTTACGTGAGAAACCATTTAGGTATGCATCACCGTTATCATCGAAGCCGCTATCCCAGCCGAGAACGTAACCGCCGTAAAGCGATGTGTCATCGTCAACTTTGAACGTTGCCAATGCACCGGTATGGGTGAAAGGCTCAGCATTGTAGAAGGTGAACTGTCGGCTGTAGAAGAAGTTACCGGTTGCGGCAACAACTTCGTTTCCGACGATGGTGAAGAACTTACCGAGTTTAACCGACAAGTTTCCGGAGGCGATTTCGCCGTAGACTTGTGGCAAGGCATGTCCGTAACCGAGGCCACCACCATTGTTCCAGTCGTCGTCAAAACGGCCTGGAGTTCCGAATGCTTGGGTGTCTGGAGCGTCGGTACCATAGACGTAGTCGATACGTCCACCGAGGCCTAGACCGTTGCTACCGTCGGCAATCTTTTCAGCATAGAACCATTGCTGGCCCAACTGAACTTTTCCGTCGTAAGTGTTAAAGCTGTTAGGGTTGCTATGGGTGTGGTACCCAACGCTTGTCCAACCACCGATGTTAAAACCGGCAATTGGCTCCTTGATCAGCTTCCATTGCTCGCCTAGGCAGCACTCTCCCAAAAGACCTCCACCGAGGAGACCTCCACCAACACCGCAACCACCGAAGCTGTCACAGCTTCCGTCGTCACAGGAAGCAGACTTGCCATTGCAGAGATCTGCAACGTCGCAAGTGCTTGGAACTTCACAGCATGCCGATGCAGGCATCACATGGGATGCTGGTGCTGAGCTTGCAGAAGTGATAGGCGCTGGTGCCTGGGTTTGAAAAGAAGACGTATCAAATTGAGGTGCAGAGCGGCTCGATTGACCGAGAGCCGTTCCCCCTAAGCAAGCGCTCGCAATCGTTGCGGCTAGCGCGTATTTGCTTATTTTCATAGTTCTGGAACTCCTATCCTGAACAAATGGAACGATATGGCGGTGGAAACGGCCAAACTCCGGCCTATCTCCGATACCGTCCACGGTTGAACAGGGTTGGGTCCTACCCGCGACTCTATACAATGTTCTTCCGTGAACGCTTCTCGCATCGTTTTATCGGACGCTGAATTTGAAAGAATTCACAGTAAGGTTGGTGTTGCATACAACTAGCACAATCAAAATGCGATAATTCCGGTAAGCTTTGACGGTTAGGGTGACTCTTAGGGCGCCCAGCAGCATCATCATTCGTCATCGCAGGTTGGGGATTTCGCCATTTCGTCATTTCCTCCCTCTCGGCCGAGTGTCTAGCGGTGAGACTGTTGTGATAGCACTTGCAAATCGGAGAACGGGCCAAACTATGCAAAAGTTCGAGCTACTCGACGGAGGTTTGTTGTTCTACAAAGAAGCATTCTTGCAAAAGGATATAGCTGATAGCTATCTCCAAGATTTACTCAACCAATGCGTATGGGAACAGAAACCAGGGATCTTTGGTCATATGCAGCCTCGATTGATCGCATCCTACGGCGATCCAGGTATTTCCTACCGATATTCGAATGTCACCAACACCGCTTTACCATGGATAGACGTTCTGCTCGAGATCAAACGTATGATTGAGTCCGTCATGGGGCACTATAACTATTGCTTGCTCAACCGCTATCGTAATGGAGCAGATAGCATGGGATGGCACGCAGACGACGAGCCTGAGATGGGCGAGGTTATTGGTTCGCTTTCGCTTGGAGCGAATCGCAATTTTCGAATCAGGCACAATGCAACCAGAGAAACCATGAATTTCCCTGTGGGCCACGGCACATTGATCATCATGGCTGGCACAATGCAGGGGCATTATCAACACGAGATCCCCAAAACAAAGAAGATTATTAGGGAGAGAGTCAATCTAACGTTCCGCGAAATCAACAACCATGCGAGAGTTAACTAGCGAATCGTCCGCCCCAAATCAGTGCATAGAGGTTCCATGATGCATCTGCCTCACTTTTACTCTACAGTGGACGTGCCTTTGGCTGTTTCAATCTACGTTTTGTCGGTCTTTGGAACAGTAATTTGGCTAAGACGGGCGAAAACGGAAAACGTCCGACTAACTAAAGTGACAGAAGTTCGAGTCGCATCTCGAATCTTGATCGTTCTTTTATCGATCCTCGTTCCGTGCTATCTGATTGACTTCGCATTTTGGGGAGCTGCAACCTTGGTACTTGCCCTCCTTATCTTCGGTTCATTTGTTGGCGGTGAACCGGGTGGAGTCATAGCGGGCCCCGTTGTGATTGCCGCACTATTCGTAAGAGAATACGTGCTCGGCTTTCCGGATCTTATTTTGCATCCTGAAGCGGCTCACAAAACTGCCCCGCAGGAATTATTGATCGATCCCCTGGTCGGGCAGCAGGCCATCACGGTGTCGGTGTTACGGCCGTTTGGATCTATTGAATTCGATGGGCGAGTTCTCCAAGCGGTTTCGGATACGCGAGACTTTATTGATACCAATTCGTCCGTTTTCATTCGAAGTTCGCGAGACGGGGTCTACTCGGTTGAGATTATCTCTGGAATCGCTGGTGAATCGTTATCAAAACCTAAGTAGTTATCCTTAAGGGAGTATTGCAGTCGCGCCAGTCATTGCGCCCGCTTGCATCAATGCTCCTCGTATACTGATCGGCACTGGGCCGACTGTCCACGGCGCACACTCGCCTGGGCGATAATATCCGAGAGGGTATTGGCATTCATTTACAGGATGAATGCCAATCTTATACGGTAGCACGGCAACGTTCTTAACGAAATTGGCGGTCGATATGACAGGCTGAACCATCGGTCCCCATTCGTGACCGTAACGTTCCAGTTGGGGCTCTTCAAAATACAATGGCTTGTGGCATGAACCGGATGCTTTAAAGGTCATGGTGGTCTCTGTGAACTGGCGTGGCTCCAATGTTCCATCACCTAATGCACATACGACAGGTAGTCCCCACGCTTCGGCTACGTACGCCAAGTCTACACTGCTCAACCGATTAAACAGATAAGAAACTTGTTCGCCATCCGGTGTTTCAATCAACACTTGACCGCGAGCGTAATCTACGAGCTTACCGAAGGTGATCTTCTCGCCGTCGTTACCAAACCATTCTCGCATCGGTGCAGTCTGGACAAACTCATCTTTAGAACTGGTAACACGACTACCTTTGTAGCCTTCGACAAATTTCGGCGACGAATCAACTGCGATCGAACGGATGTCCGACGCTTCGATCGATCTTTGCAATGATTCACAATCGACGCTAACACGTTGCGATCGAGACGATTGCGGAGTCATGCGTGGAGCAGGCTCAAAGTTTTGATCGTTTAGTCGAGACATATCGGACGGCGACTGTTCAGTGTTGCTGCGTAAATCTGAAGGTGGCACGACCAAAGAAGGAGGAAGTTGATCGCTCGCAGGTGGGGATTGTTCCAAGCTGGGTGAGCCAATACCTGGCAAGCCGGCAGGAGCCTTTGGCAACTCCGATAGCGATGATTCATCTTGGTAGGATGCTGGTTGAACCTGTTTCCAATCCCGCCGTGTTGAGCCAGTGGCTGGTTCCAGCTTCATGCCCTGAGCATTGCTTGATTGGCTCGGCCATGACTTCATTCGTTCGGGTGCGGAAGATTCTGATTCGTGGCTAGCAAGCTCGACAAGACCTCTTGGTCGAGATTGTTGAACAGGCTGCTGCGCCGATGCGGTTGCGACTTCTTGCGACTCCGTCGACCATCCCGAAGATGGTGATACGGCTGCTTCAGCTCGGTTGGCTAGTTGATTGTGTTTGCTCACTTTGCTTCGCGATACCCGTGGTGTCTCCTCGATATCGTGCTGAGCTGCGTTGAGGCCTGCTTTTCCTGTGCTCATGGCCTGCGAATAACTAGACGATTGGTTTGCCGACGAGCCTTCGACTTTAGACCACCGCAATGTGATCGCTGGTTCGGTGGTAGATCCCGCTCTTAGCGAATTGTTAGGGATCGAGTTGCTTGCGCTGTTGGCAGATGACAAGGGCTGTGTGGGCGTTGGCTTCGCGTAGGGCTGTGGTGACCAAGTAGGTGTTTGTTGGCCATAGACTGCCGACGAAAAGGACAATCCTAATGCTATCGCGGCAGAGAGCGAATGCCGCGCTCCATGGATCCAATTTTTTGCCCAGGCTCTAGTGGTCTCCTGAGCTCGAGACATCGGAGCTGTAATTTGGTGCTTCCTGCGTAATGGCGATGTCATGAGGGTGATTCTCTCGTACCGTTGCGGCCGAAACCTGTATGAAACGTGCATCCTTGCGAAGCTCGGCTATGGTTTGAGTACCGCAGTACCCCATCCCTGCTCGAAGCCCGCCAACCAATTGATAAACATAGTCAGCCAATGGTCCCTTGAATGGTACTCGTCCCTCGACTCCTTCAGGAACCAGTTTTGATAACTGATCCTGAGAACCTTGACGGTATCGTTCACTGGAACCTTTGACCATTGCCCCCAGTGATCCCATTCCGCGGTAGGCCTTAAATGTCCTGCCTTGATACAAAATGGTTCTTCCAGGGCTTTCTGCTAAGCCGGCAAACAAGCTTCCAATCATTACGCACGATGCCCCCGCAGCAATCGCTTTCGTAATGTCACCACTGTAGCGGATACCTCCGTCTGCAATGGTGGGAATCCCGGCGGCCTCGCATGCCTTTGTTGCTTGGTAAATGGCAGTGATTTGCGGTACACCAACACCAGATATCACGCGTGTCGTACATATGGATCCTGGGCCGATCCCTACTTTGACTGCATCTGCTCCAGCATCGACTAAGTCCTTTGCTCCCTGGTACGTTGCCACGTTCCCAGCGATAACTTCGATCGACCACTGTCGCTTGAGCCTCTTCACGGTCTCTATCACGTTGGCAGAGTGGCCGTGAGCACTGTCGACGATTAACACGTCAACGCCTCGCTTGATTAGTTGCTCAGCTCGCTCAAAATCGAACACTCCAATCGCAGCACCGACTCGAATTCGCCCTTGCTCGTCTTTGCAAGCATTAGGGTAACTCTTGATCATGTCGATGTCCTTGATCGTGATCATTCCCGTTAGTTTGTATTCATCGTCAACCAGTAAAAGTTTCTCCACCTTTTTATCCGTTAAAATTCGCTCAGCTTCCGTAAGCGTTACATTCCCCTGCGCCGTAACCAAATTCTCTTTGGTCATAACATCGGAAATGAGAAGATCGGAAGACTCGAGAAACTTTAAGTCGCGTCGAGTTAAAATTCCCACCAATCTTCCCGATTTCTCTACAATCGGAACGCCGGAAACATTCTGCTTTCGCATTAACTCTTGCGCTTGAGAAACGCTATCAGTCGGAAGCAGCGTAACGGGATCAGGAATGATGCCATTGGCTGAGCGTTTCACTTTCGTGACCTCTTCAGCCTGAGCATCGATCGACATGTTCTTGTGGATAACTCCCAGACCGCCCACTTTGCCCAATGCGATTGCCATCTCGCTCTCGGTAACAGTGTCCATCGGCGAAGAAATAAGCGGACAATGAAGCTTGATCCGCTTTGTCAGATGGGTACTGACGTCAACACTGGTTGGAAGCACCTCTGAGTACCGCGGTTCCAAGAGGACGTCATCGAAAGTGATACCTTTGTACGCTAGCTTGTCGTCCATCGTGTTTCCTCGCTCTTGGAAATGCGCCTCAGGTTGGGAAACCGTTAGATTATTGCAGTCAAAGACCGTTTTGATAAGGGGCCGCGATTAAACCAATCTTTGCTATCTTTCTACGACAAAAACTTATTGTGACTATCTGCTTTACTTTCCTGCGAACCCGTGCATACTTGTCGGCCGTCAGTGACCGGTTTCCGAGCCATCGGTTTACAAGTCAGTTGCTAGCCGATTCACCCTTTGGCTTATCGGTCTTATCCTTTTCGTAGTGTTCGAGAGTAAACTGCTTATGGCCTTGCCTTGGACATCTCGACTATCCGTCGCAGAAGTCTCGACCTATCGCTGGAGCTTTGAGGAAGATGTGCTCCGGTACAAAACTCATGGATTCGAAGCCATGGGCGTTTGGCGGATGAAACTCGCTGACTACGGCGAAGCCAAAGCCGCAGAGTTCTTGCATGAAAACGGGATTCGGGTTTCATCATTGAATTGGGCGGGTGGTTTTACAGGTAATGATGGACGTTCGTTTCGAGATGCTTTGCACGACGCACTCGATGCCATTGAGTCTGCGGCCATGCTTAATGCGGACTCGCTCGTGATTCTTTCTGGAGGCAGATCGGGACACACTCGCAATCATGCCAAACGCCTGTTGATGCAAGCCCTCAAGGAGCTTTCTGAGGCAGCTAGGGCTGTGGGGGTCCAGCTTGCGGTCGAGCCTATGCACATAGGCTGCGCTCAGGACTTTACCTTTCTAACTTCCATTCCAGACACCCTCGACGTTATTGCAAAGCTTGGGCAAACCAACTTGGGTATCGTCTTTGATTGCTATCATTTGGCACATGAAGACGATGTTATCAATTGGTTGCCTTCGCTTGCTCCTATGATTCAATTGGTTCAATTGGGAGACTCAAAAGGAGCTCCAGTCGGGGAGCAGAATCGATGCATGTTTGGTGAGGGGAATCTACCATTCTCCAGCGTGATACAAACCTTGGAGTCGTGCGGCTACAAGGGATTTTACGAGGTAGAGCTCGTTGGAGAAGATGTGGAGCACTATGGTTATGATAGGCTTCTCAAGGAGTCGTTCGATCGGCTAAACCGTATTTCAGCGCACTAGATCTGTAGTCCACTTGCCGAAGTCCCGCTCGGGGCTCGATGGATTGCTGTAGGTTTGCGAGAGGTGGCTTCCGAGAAACGCCTGTCGAGTACTCCCAAAACGAAAAAAGGGAGCTGTCTCTAGCTCCCTTTTCTTGATTCGATTCTTCGCCGCCCGTTTAGATTACAGACAGTTCAGATTGCAGGCTGCTTAGCTCGCTGCTGGAACAACCCAAACTTTGACTTCGGTCGAGATTTCTTGGTGTAGTTGTACCTTGACGGTGTAGAGGCCCAGTTCCTTAAGAACCCCTTGCAACTTGATTTGCTCTGCGACGATATTGAAGCCATTTGCCTTCAGAGCAGCAACTATCTCAGTTGCGCCAACGCTACCGTAGAGGTGTCCTTCTTCGTTGGCGTTCGCTTCGATGTTGAGGGATTGCTTGGAAAGCTCTCCAGCGAGATCTCGAAGAGATGCGAGTCTCTTTAGTTCGATCTCGGCAAGCTTAGCCTTGTGCTTCTCAACCATTCTCTTGTGGTGTTCGGTCGAGATGATCGCCAAGCCTTGAGGTAGCAAGAAATTGTTGGCGTACCCTGGCTTTACCTCAACTACCTCACCGGACTTCCCAAGGTGCTCAACGTTTTGAATGAGCATCAACTGAATTCCGCCGTTCGGTCCCTTTGGAAGTCTTGGAAACGTTGGGACTCGCATTTTTCGTGCTGGCATTTTGAATCGTACTGGTTATCAAAAGTTTTGGAGACTGAAAAATCAAATTAGAACGGCATATCTTCGGCGACGAACGCATCATCGCTGACTTCGGACACATGCATACTCATGTGAGGATCCGAGTCTGAAAATCGTTGTGGAGATCCCTGTGGTTTTTGAGCCGGGCCCTTGCCCTCACCCTTAGCACCAATCAGTTGCATCCGATCGACAATTACGTAGAGTTTACTACGCTTTTGCCCATCTTTTTCCCAGCGATCTTGTTTCATTCGGCCTTCGATAAAAATCGGAGAGCCTTTGCTCAGGTATTCGGAAACGACCTCGGCGGTCCGTCCGAAAAAGGTAACGTCGATGAAACTCGTTTCATCAACCCACTCACCTGCAGCATTCTTTCTTTTTTCGTTAACAGCGACTGCGTTTTCGCAAATCGCTACTCTGCTGTTTGTGTAACGCAGTTCGATGTCTCGAACCAAATTACCAAGGAGAATGACTCTATTGTAACTAGCCATGCTGAACACTCCTCATTGCGCATTCTGAGTTGATCAAAATGCAAAACTGGACGCTAGTGAAGAGGAGTTTCTTACTCTTCCTCGACTTCGATTTCTTCGTCGTCGACATCCGAGCCAACGCCAACTGCTTGTAGTTTCTTAGCATCAATCGGAACAACG
Source organism: Pirellula sp. (assembly GCA_046344995.1). Taxonomy (GTDB): domain Bacteria; phylum Planctomycetota; class Planctomycetia; order Pirellulales; family Pirellulaceae; genus JBKCUI01. Next base: position 158,552 of record JBKDKR010000065.1, on the reverse strand, counting down.
ACCTTTTCTTGAGCGTGGGCTACCAACGCATCGATCAGTCGTTCGTCAACCTTGATGAACATGAACCGCAACAAGCTCTCATTGAGCTGGCATGCACGGTTTAATTCTTTGAGCTTAAGCGTATCTAGCTTGATGTAAGTTAGCCAGTAGGTTCCCTTTTGGTGCCCCTTGATTGGGTAGGCTAGCCTTTGCTCAGCCCACAATCGACTTACCAGAATCTCGCCGCCGAGATCCGTAATCATCGATTGAACATTCGCAGCTACGCCACCCGGATCCCGAGCATAGTGATTGCTGTCGAACAAAAAGAAGCATTCGTAATTTCCGGTAGCCAAGTTTCAAACTCCTACGCTTTTTCGTCTCGCCGTGAATGATTTCAATTAGGTTTATTACGATTTCGAAGGCTGCTCATCCGGTTCTGGATCGTCAGTCTTTCGTTTCGATTTTGGTTTTGGCGTGACGGCCGGATCAGCGTTGAATTCACTCATCGCTTTGTCGATCCCGACTGCCAACCATCTTCGGACGGCCGAGACGGAACGCTCAAGACTAATCTTAACCGATTCCATCTCAGATGTCGTAAATTTGCTGAGGACATAGTCAGCCGTATCCCAGTGGGCAGGAGTTGGGTCAATACCAATCCTAAGCCTGGGAATGTCCTGGGTACCAGCACAGCGAAGGATGTCATCCAGTCCTTTCTGGCCGCCGCTCGAACCTGATTTCCGCAACCGAAGTCTTCCCAAAGGCAAACTCAGGTCGTCGCAAATCACCAAAACGTTCTTTGGCTCTACGCGGTAGAATCTCATGAACTGGCTTACGCAACGCCCACTCTGATTCATATACGTCAAAGGCCAAACTAGCCGAACATCTCGTCCGTCTACATGACATTTGACAAACTGGCCTTCAAACTTGCTCTGCACAGCTAAGCTCCCCTGCAATGACTGAGAGCCGAACTGTGCCTGAAGGTAATTCAGGCACTCAAATCCAATGTTGTGGCGGGTCCAATTATACTTGGTCCCTGGGTTCCCAAGCCCAACCACCATGAAAATACCGGTGGAAGACTCGTCAACTGACCCCATTTATCGTCTACTTTGTTTCAAACTCTAGACCCGCGAGAAACCAACCAACCGTTTCAGGTTCCCCGACTTGTGTAAGGTCCCCATGACAATGGAACGCCACGGAAACCTCGCCTCGTCTATCCGTACTAGGTGGTGGCCCCGGCAACCGCCACTACCTGAGCGATAACGACAGAATCTACCGTTACTGCAGTCGCCCCTTCAGGTAAAACCATATTGTTCATGTGAATCGCCTGCCCAATTTGCAGCTGGCTGATATCGCAAACCAAAAATTCTGGAATCTTCGATGCTGGGCACCGAATTGTTACTTGGTGTGTCACAAACCGCAGTTGTCCTGCAGCTGTCAGAGCCCCCGGAGCTTCGCCAGCCAAATGCACTGGCAGTGTGACGTCAACAGCCTCGGATTGCGAGACGCGTGCAAAGTCAACGTGGATGATATAATCACCCATGCTGCTCCACTGGACCGACTTCAAAAGAGCCGAATCAGTTACCGCACCAGTCAAGTTTACTAGTTTTGTTCCGTGCTTGATGAGCTTGTTAATGGTGTCCAACGATACCGTCAAACAAACATTATCTTCGCCGTGGCCATATAGGATCGCTGGAATGCTGCCACTTTCACGAATTTTGATCATCGCACGCGTGCCACGCGCTTCGCGATTCGCCACTTCGATTGTTTCGATCATTGCCTAAATATTTCTAAAACGGTTTTACTGTGCCAAGCTGGGTGATTCACCCGCTGAGAAGCCTGTTTTTTCGGTCTTTCGACAGACTTTCCATTTTTCGGAAGCCCAGGAGTATGACGAAAACTGAGATTGATGCAAGTCCAAAAGTACTTGTCGATTTTGACTAGTCCTTTATGCTGTCACCATGGCAAAAAAACAAATTGAATTCGACGTTATTGAACCTATCGGTGCTCGTGTCCTGGTCAGAAAGGACGAACCCAAACGAGAAACCAAAGGAGGGATCGCGCTCCCAGATGCGGCAGAGATCCCCACGATTACAGGCAGAATCGTTACCATTAGTCGGCAGGTCGAGCACGACGAGGATGTGCCACTCAAACAATATGACAAGGTCCTTTTTCACCCGAAAAGCGCTATACCTGTCGATTTTGAAGCGGACAACCAACTCTATGTTGTGCCTGTCGACGATATTGTTGCTGTTTTCCGACGAAAACTTCCCTCGGAAAACTCGAAAGACTAATAACGAATTGCCAGCATTTTTTCAGGTGCTTGCCGAATTTGAACTGGAATTTCGCCTGCGGCTCCCCCTTGGCTACGGCTGATTGCTGGCGTGGGCTTGCGAAGCTCTGCGGGTCTACCAAAACACTTCAAAAAGATGGAATGGTTCTTGGTGTGTTGCCGCAGTTTGAGTTGCCGCGACTATCCTTGGCCGCATAAAATCCGTTCGTAACCATCCACCTGTGCATCCCTTCTCCGGAGCTACCTAATGCAAATTCGCCAACGGAGTCGCTCCTCGTGGGGCATAAGACTTTCCTTATTTGCATCGCCGGCTCAAAATCTCTTTGCCTCGTTCCTGCTGACGGCACTTATTGGGGTTCGCGTGCTTTGTCTCATCGGGATGATCGGTCTCGTGGGTGCCGTAGCCGCCCAATCTCCGAGCGACGATTCTAACGCCGCAAAAGTTGTTCGAATAACTTACGAGACTGCGGAGGGCGCGAAGTCTATCACTGGGGAGCTCGTCGCAGAGAGGCCTGGCCTCGGCCATTTGCTTCTCGGTAGCGATGGGGTCTTAGTGGTGGTTAGTCCTGATCAATTCGAGTCGCTCGAAGAACTCTCGGAACCCCTTTCGATAACACCGGCGAATGAGTTAGGTGGAAAGGTTCTCGAGGAAATGCCTGTCGGTAGCAAGTTTTTTACTACTGATCATTATGTCGTCTGTTACAACACAACCGAAACCTACGCGCGATGGAATGCGAGTCTCTATGAAAAGCGATTAACTGGGTTTCTCAAGTTTTGGCAATCCAAAGGGCTTAAGTTACAGAGGCCTCGGTTTCCCCTCGTGGCGATGATCTTTGCTACCAAAGATGATTATGTAGCCTACGCGAAACAAGATTTCGAAGGCTCAGAGGGTACGTTTGGATACTACCATCAATCAAAAAACCGACTCGCCTCTTATGACTTGACCGGAGTCGAAGGTGTTCTTCCGGCTGGAGTTAAAGTCAATCGTGATGCTTTGCTCAGTACGATCCTATCTCGACCCGAGGCGGAAAGAACCGTATCTACCGTGATCCATGAGGCCTCCCACCAAATGGCTTTCAACTGCGGATTGCAAACACGACTCGGCGACAATCCGCTTTGGCTTAGCGAGGGGCTTGCAACTTTTTTCGAAACACCAGCCGGAATTGGCAAACTGAATACATTCAACTACGCCAACTTGCTTCAGACTCTTCCTGGCCGACCCCAAAACGCGCTGGCCACGCTACTCGTTGATGACTCACGTCTGAGGAATGCCGAAACGACAACCATAGCCTACGCAGAGTCATGGGGGCTCTTTCACTTCTTGGTTAATGCTAACCCCAAGGCGATGGTCAAGTATTTGACTCTGATCCGCAAGTTACCAATTGGCTCACCCACGGACTCCAAAGAACGGCTCGAGCTCTTTCAGGCATGCTTCGGAGACGATCTCGAAAAGTTGGAACGCGATTTTTTAAAACATATCCGCAAGATTCGTTGATCAGATCTAACAGCAAAAACCAATCATTTTGGTTTCGCAGATTAGAAATCAAGAAGAGGCGTTTACGCAGTAATTTCTCTTAAGAACAACATAAGTGCATCGATTTGTTCGTTTGTTCCCACACTGATTCGCAGGCCATCCATCCAAGCCGGATAGTTCATGTAGCGAACCAAAATGCCCCGCCGCTTGAGCTCTTCGTAAATGGGTTTGGCCGCTTTTTTAGAGTGAGTGCACCAAACAAAATTGGCATGGGAATCGATGACCGAGAAGCCGAGTGATCGCAATTCGCTGGTCATGCGATCCCTGGTCTGAATCACCTTCGAAACATTTTCCTTAAGCCATGATTGGTCCGATATGGCAGCTGTTGCACCAGAAATGGAAAGCATATCTGTGTTGTAGGAATCCTTGACTTTGCGAAGCATCGATACGATCTCTGGGTTTGCCACTAAGTATCCGAAACGCAAACCAGCTAGTGCGTAAGATTTGCTCAGCGTCCTGGTGACGATAATCTTCGGGTTCTTGGCGACCAAACTAACTGCACTTTCTGGTGCAAAGTCGACATAGGCTTCGTCAACGACAATTGGGCAAGATAACTCATCGGCTAATCTTAAAATCTGTTCGTGCTTAATGACCGTACCGGTTGGGCTGTTGGGGTTCGGTATGTAGACTAAACGCAAATCGTCTGAAGGTCGAAAAAACTCATCGCCCAATTCAAAATTGCTAGTTAATGGTAATTCTTCGAAGCGAGCTCCCTGCAATTCTGCAAGGGTCCGATATAGAACATAGCTTGGACTAGGGAATCTGATTTTCTGGCCTGGCCCAATAAAAGCTCGCGTTAAGATGGTCAAGCAATCGTCGCTCCCATTCCCGCATAAAACCATGTCTGGGTCGACTTTCAAGACTCCGGCTGCTGCAATCCGAAAAGCGGTACCCAGTGGATCCGGATACCGCTCCAACCGAGTCGCGGCAACGGAAATCGCTTCGGTAACCTTAGGTGAGGGAGGATAAGGGTTTTCGTTGGTGTTTAGCTTGATTGCCTTTCCCGTTTGCGGTTGTTCGCCAGGGACGTAAGGACTCATTGCTATAACTTCAGGCCGAAACATTCGTTGAATATCCAAGGGTGCACGTGGTCAAAATTACGCGGTGGAGTCAGATAACGCGGTGGAGTCAGATAACGCGGGGGAAATCACGGGCCCAAAAAGCCTGCGCCGATACCGAAAAACAACCTAATGGTCCATAATCCTAACGTATCCATCCCTCTTCGTCTAACGACGAAGCCAGCCTTCCGAACCGGCCATGGGGCTGGCCATTAACGAAGGGTGCGGAAATTCCTCAGACGCGGGCTCGGTCAGTGGTTTAACCGGATCGGACAAGTGTGCAAATGACATGTCCAGCATGGACTGTAAACGGGCGACTTCTGGGATCTCGGCGTTGTTCGAACGCACTCTGCCAAGCGTTATTCTCGCCGCCACCAACTCTCCTATGCGATGCTGTGCATGTACGATTTGAAGCTGTTTTTGGACATCCTCTGCTGGCAATCGCTCGGATGCTCTTGCAAGCGTGTCCGCAGCTTCCTGCGTCCGGTTGAGGTCTGCCAAAGCCAGCCCGCGATAAAGTAGAGCGTCGGGATCGTGGCTGGCCGTGTTGTGCAAATCAACCATTCGATCTAATACAGCAAGCGACCTTTGCGGCTTACCCAAAGTGCGATAAACCTCCGCCAATTGCAACTGAACTTCGGGATAGTCGCTCTGAATCAACAAAGCTCTCTGATAACAATTGCGAGCATCGTCCCACTCTCTTTTGGCTTGATACACATTACCACGAAGTGCCCAGGCCGTCGGATTTTTATGATTGTTGGCCAGCACTGCGTTGGCAGCGGATTCCGCCTCGGAATAGTTGCCTACCGTGAGCAACATCTCGCCAAACTGAACCAAATACTGAGGGTTGTCACCCGAGAGTCGAATGGCTTCTCTCATGTGCTCAATCGCTTTGGCTTGATCTCCCCGATTCCAAAGCGTCGTTGCATATCCCCAATGAGCTCTCTCATCCATCGGCGATTGCTTTATAGCCTCCGAAAACAAAAGCTCGGCATCTTGGGAGCGTGAGCGTTGTAACGCATCTGCGCCTCGCAATGATAGCTGTCGAGCGTGCACCAATTGTTTGTTCTCGGTCCGATTGCGAAGAATCCCACAGCCAGCAAAACTCAATAGCATGATCACGCCCAGACAAAAAACGAAACAGCGATCAAAAAAGGTAAACCATCCTTTTCCGATTGAACTATCTAGAGTTTTCGGGGCAACTAGGCACAAACCAATGAATCCCTAAGCGGTTTTTACACTTCTCAACCAGATAGCTGATAACAATCCTTGGTGGAGGGAATCAAGGTAGACCAGTTAAAATGGGGGCAATAGCCCTAGAAATCACCGATTAGGGACGTCGCAAAGTCCGTTTTGCATGCAAAAGAATATGGCAGCGGCTATCAGGTCGGCCGTCGTCCCTGGATTCACTAACTGTTTGCCTTCACTGCTTCTCTTATCTCGCATCCAGCTGTCAAGCTCCTTCCAGCGGTGCTGCCAACATTCATCTTCAGTACTAATGACTGAGATCTCTTGGCATCGATTCATGACCTCTTGCGCTGTTTCAATTCCTGACTTTCTCACGATTAAGCTATCGACGCGTTCTGCTAAGACTTCAAGCTGAATTCTTTGTACTACACGATTGAATGACATTTCGGCAACTGACATTTGCGTGCCTTGCGATTGCTGGTGCTCACCTCGCTCCAATCGTTGAATGGTTGGCGCTGTGAGTTCTGCCGTCCTGTACCCTAATCTCTTGACCAGGCCAAAATCGCTTACGTATTGAAGTGCCACATCGTCATAACTGGATGCGAAACGCATGGCATTCTCAAGTGACGGTGGGGCTATCTCACCTATGTCCATCTGATCCGTTTTGCCCATTCCTCCAGGATTGGCAATTCGTATGGCCTCGTATACCAATGCTGTGTCGCGCGGACTCAATTCGGCTAGAACTTGTTGGATAGTTTTTGAATTTTCACCAGCGACAATCAACGGTGCGATCAACAAAACTGTACCTAAGCTGGTATTCTTGCCAACAGAGTCCATCATCGCTTGAACCATACGCAAACAGTAGTCGCCAATCCCTAACTCACTTGAGTTGCTACTGGTTGTGTATCGCAATTCGTCTACCGCAGCCCCAATCGCCTCGGCAGCCATACAGAAAGTATCGTAGGTCATATCCGTGAAATCCGCTCCGGGAAATACATTTCCCAGCTTCGGGGCGGAACACTCACGAACGATTGCGATACGAACTTTATCCCCAACCGTTCTCACTTTTGCGATTCCTTTTCCCATCTGATCAGGCAATTGCATTCCAACTAACGAATTAAGAAGGTTGCCATAACCGGATGATGGTCGCTGATATCTCGCTCATTATGCGGCTTGGTGTATCTGGTGTCCCAGTGGTCGAGATCGGCTCCCTCGCCGCGGATGTTGTGCTCGCTTAACACTTCGATTGTCTGAAACAGAATACCTGTTCCGTCCGTCTTCATCATGGCGGGGGATGCGAGAATGCGATCGAACTGCCTTTCGAGTATGAGGTGCGTGTCGCGTTTGTCAGCTGGTGCTCTCTCAAGTAGATCGACGAGGTCGTCGCTAGTGCTAACGGTGCCACGCCCTAATATCCAGTGCATACCATCCCCATCAGGAGTTACGCTGCCGGCTGACTCCTCTACATTCATATCACCGGCTATAATCACATGCTCGCCCTGCTCGATTCGGCTTCGCATCCACTCATGGGCTAGTTTACATTGCTTGATTCTGGGGTCGGACGCTTCCGCAGTTGCTCTCAGGTGCAGGTTAAGAATGGTTAGAGTCTCGGTACGATCCTCTATTTGCCATTCAAAACGACCAATCAAATGCTTTGAAAGATTGTAGTATTCGCGACTTCGGAACATCTCATTGTTTTGCTCTCGTCTCGAAAACTCAACCAAGCCAGATTGATACAAGATTGCGACATCTTGTTCCGTCGAGCGATCGTTTCCGTCAATAAAGGCCACTCGATAGTTCAAGCTATGCCGATCCTTGAGAACGGTGGCAAGCTTATACATTACCTCTCGACCTTCGATTTCTTGCGCTAGTAAAATCGTCGGCTTAAATTTGGCGATTGCCGATGCGGTCGTGTTCAGCTTCCACAACCATTCCTCTTGCGATGGAGAGGATTGCTCCTTCGCAACGTCACTGTAGTTATCTCGAAGCTCATCATCGAAGAACCATTCTAAATTCCACGTGGCGATCGTCAGCGGCTCAGGTGGTGTATCCGCTTTCGCGATACTAGGTGCGAGAATAACAATGAATACATAAAGTATCCGAAGATTCGTTAGCAGCGTCCTCGAAAACGATCGCAACATATAACTCGCATCAATCCAGCTAAGAGTGTGTTTTTCAGAAAAAGGATGGGCGAGCCTCTTTGCAACTCCGGTTCGAGGCCACTCGACAACACTAGAATAGCTGTCGATGCTGGGGTGCCAAGGCTAATCCTGAAACAGTGGATGGTTTGCCCTTTCTGACAACTAACTATAAACTGCTCGACGCGACTTCGTGCGATCCTCTCGCAGACTTGGCTCCCTTCCCATAAAGTTTCGTCGTTTCGCCCTCCAGAACGACACTCGTCCCGTTTAGTTTCTGGCAAAACTCAGCCTCAAATCGTCGATATCCGATTTACAAACATGATGACAAACTCATTGATCTCGCGGTCGATTTCGTTCACGTTGATTTTGCTAGGGTTGCTAGTTGGTTCTGTCGGGACCAGTGAATGCAATGCGAGAGAAGTTAATTCCGGTCCAGAAGTTAAAAATACTGATTCGAATGCGGGCCTGCGAGAGCTTAAGACAATTGCTGAGCAAACCTCCTTTCAAGGTACCTCGGACGAATTTCAAGTTAGAGATTTCTTGGATCAAGTCGATCAAGCGAGCAACGTTGTTTCTCGCGTTAAACTCGGAAAGACGACCGAAGACCGACCTCTCGATGCCGTGGTCTTTGCAAAAGAAGGTAGCAACCCTCTCCCATTACCGGCATCTGACACCAGGCTTGCCATTCTCATTCATGGCAATATTCACAGTGGCGAATGTGACGGCAAGGAAGCCATCTTAGCGTTGATGCGTGATTGGCTCTTGGATTCAGCCAAACTCAATGCCATCTTGGACAAAGCTGTGATTGTCGTATTGCCGAATTTCAATGCGGATGGGAATGCTCGCATGGGTAAACTCCATCGACCAGGACAAGTAGGTCCAGACTTCGGTATGGGGATACGCGAAAATCCGTTTGGCTTAGACCTTAATAGGGACTTTGTGAAACTCGATACTTCCGAGGTACGAAGCTTGGTTCGTGCTATCGATGCATTCGATGTCGATGTGCTAATTGACGCCCACACCACCAACGGTTCTCTCCATCAATACGATCTAACTTACGATTTACCCCATAATCCGGCTGCCAATCAATCGATCATTTCATGGATGAGAAAAGATTTTTTTCCGACGATCACGATGGATCTGGCGAAGCAAAACACTCCGATTTTCTACTACGGAAATTTCTCTCGCGATCACAAACGCTGGGAGTCATACGGGCATGAACCCCGATATAGTACCGAATACATGGGGCTTCGGGGGAAGATTGGAATCTTGGTCGAGTCCTATTCGTATGCAACCTATCAACGAAGAGTCGAAGCTTCTTATCAATTCATCGATGCTTGCGTGCATCATCTTGTCAAAAACTCAGAAAAGCTATCAGGTTTGTTGATTCCCGTCCCGTCTCGCCGCATGTCGATTCCCATTCAAGCCAAGGTGGTTGCTGAACCAGGTACGTTTCTCGCCAAAGGCTACAGCTGGAAAGACCCTGCCAAAGAGAATGAATCTCGGGCTCCATTCCCTTCTCCACGCGACAAAGATCGATTGGACCAACTAAACAAAGTGGATTACGAGGTTGAGCTGGTAAATCGAGGCGAAGGAACCGTACATGTCGATGCACCGACTTACTATTACATTCCGTTTGATGCCGCTTGGGCTGCTAGCCGTCTAAGGCTTCACGGAGTTCGCATGTCGGAGATTACTCCTTCGGAAGCCCAAAAACACTCCGCACAAGCTATTTCTGCCACTGCTTATCGAATTCAATCCGTTACGAAGCTAGCTCCTTATCAAATGCACACGCCTCAAAAGATCGAAGTCAAGGACGAGGCGTTGACTTGGAAAATGCAACCGGGTTGGGTCGTAAACACGGATCAACCGTTGGCTGTTCTTGTTGCTAATTTACTCGAGCCCCACGCAGATGACTCTCTAGCGGCTTGGAATTTTTTCGATCCCTCGCTCCAGCCTAACACGCTTTACCCAGTGTTGCGGTTAGCAGCTCTTCCCAACGGAACGGTGCTCAAGCCCCTCGCTCCGTTGTCGATCGACGATCACAAACCCCGTGACATAAAGCGTGAAGAGCTCACCATAGAGAAAATTTATGATCCCAATTCCAAAATCGCGTTTGTGGGGGCCAGTACGCCACTCCCTCGCTGGCTGCCCGGTCAAACGGAATACATCCAACAGCAACAGGGGCGTTGGTTCTCGGTGGATTGCCAATCCGGGGCTATGAGCCCATGGGATCTTCCGAGCCGCATGGCTTCCGCATTGCTAAAACTCAATGCTTTCGAAGAAAAAGATGTAGCTCGTTTCCGCACGTCCATAACCGCTTTCGAACCGACTATGGAGTATGCGATCGTTAATCACAAAAACGATCTTTACCTCTATCAGTCTCAAGGCAACGCGGTGCGACAACTGACGCATGATCCCGATGCTGCGGAGAAGGTGCCAACATTGAGTCCAGACGGAAAGTATGCTGCTTTTGTCCGAGACAATAACATTTGGGTCGTGAACTGCGAATCAACGGAACTCCGTCAAATGACCAAGGACGGAGCTGCTGAGATTCTCAATGGTTACTTGGATTGGGTATATCAAGAAGAAGTCTACGGACGTGGAAATTTTAAAGCGTTCTGGTGGAGTCCCGATGGAAAGAAGATCGCTTTCCTTAAACTTGATGAATCCCCCGTCCCGAATTTCGTCATCAATGATTCCATCTCCTTCGAGCAAAAGGTCGAGAATATTCGCTATCCCAAGGCTGGCCAGCCAAATCCGTTTGTGTCACTTCATGTGCTGGATGTAGAGACTGGCTCGATAGACGATGTCCCATTGCCTGATTACCCCTCTGATGATCGACTCATCGTTCGAGTGGGCTGGTCGACTGCTCAGGCCAATGAGGTGATTTACCAAGTTCAGAATCGAATTCAATCACGACTCGACGTTTGTAGCTATAGTGTTTCGAGCAAACAGAATCACCGATGGACACGCGAGGAATCTAACGCTTGGGTCGACGTGATTGATGAGCCTCGATTTTTGAATGCAGACCAATTCCTTTGGGTTAGCGATGCCGATGCTGGCCGACGCCACTTGTTCTTTGTCAACAGAAACGGCGAGCGAAAGCAGCTCACCAAAGGAGCTTGGGATGTCAAGGATGTGGCGTGGATGGCCGCCGATGGGTCCCGCGTTATCTTCACGGCCCATAAATCATCCCCGTCTAATACGGACTTGTTGTCTTTAGATACGGCAACAGGTGAAATCCAACCCATTGAAATAAGACCTGGAGTATCGAACGCATCGGTGCACCCAAGCGGTGAGTACCTTGCCCATTCATGGAGCAACACGGAAAATCCATCTGAAATGTGGCTTCGCGATCGATCGGGAAACAAATTGCGACGCCTGGACTCTTTGCAAAGCGACCGATTCGATTACGTCAAATCCAGTTCACCAGAGCATTTGACGGTTGCGGCTCGCGATGGTTTCGCTATGCAAACCATGATCTACAAGCCGTCCGATTTTGACGCTTCCAAAGGAACCAAAAAATATCCCGTTCTAATTCACGTTTATGCTGGCCCGCAATCTCCAACTGTTCAGAACTCTTGGGTAAGACGAAGCGACCTGTGGCATCGCTTCCTAGCGGAACAAGGCATCGTGGTCGTATTATGCGACAACCGATCTTCGCTTGGTCGAGGCAACTCCGATACATGGACGATCTATAAGAATCTAGGGGCAGTCGAGCTTCGCGATCTAGAAGATGCTGCCGGTTGGCTTAAAGGCCAGAGCTGGGTAGACGCAGATCGATTGGGAATTTGGGGCTGGAGTTACGGTGGGTACTTTACCGCGTATGCGATGACCCATTCCAAGTTGTTCCGAGCGGGAATATCCGGCGCTCCTGTTACAGATTGGCGCAACTACGATTCCATTTACACCGAACGCTACATGTCAACTCCTCAGATGAATCCCGAAGGGTACCGAACAAGCTCCGTGGTAGAGGCGGCCAAAGATCTACACGGTCGGTTGATGCTCATTCATGGCGAGATTGATGAAAATGTCCATATGACCAACACGTTACAGTTGGCGCACGCGTTGCAACAAGCGAACCATTCCTTTGATCTGATGATTTACCCGACCAATCGACATGGGGTCACTGACCCCAAGCAACAGTTTCACATGTACCAGATGATGACCAACTTTTTAAAGCGTGAACTCGCAAGTCCCTAATTCAGTATTTGCACGCAAATATACGATATGGCTCGTGTAGTGGACGAGACAACGAGGCCCGTCGTCCTGGCACGAGCGTGTCACGACTTCAGCCGTTTGGCGATTCAAGATGAATCCCGTGATTGCGAGTGCCGGCACAAACAGTCTCATACGAACTCTCTTATTAACGGGGGTAATCTAGACATGGATTCTTGGAATGACAGTCGACAGTCTGTTGGGTGAAAACCCACTTCCACATGCCCCCGATTTTTGAAGCTAGCTATGTTCGCTTCTCTCCAGAAACCCATAAAAAACCTGTGTAAACCGCTACTACCGAACCTGCCAGACGAGAGAAACAACTCTCAATCGCCAATAACCGGCGAGACAATTTTTGATGCCCCGAAACCAAGACTGTCATCCATTTCTCGAAGAGCTTGATAGAAGAAGCCAGGGGGACGAATCTCAGGCGCGACTTATTTGCGTCGGCGTTCGACTCTCAAGTTTCGAGCATTCTCTCCCACACACACACAGTTTTCGAGAAGACCATGAAAAAGTATGCGAACACAGTTATAGCAGCATTGGTTTCTACTGCTGTTCTTGGATTAGCGGCAGGCTATGGAATAACATTCTGGGAGCATTGGCAATCGAGCCAACAATCCTTGAGCAGCTTTAACCCACCACAGAACTCAACGCAGGACACAACTGAGGAACAAGAGCGATTTGAACCGGCAGTACTCGATGCTCCTCGTATTCTGCTGACTAACGATTCCTAGGTTCTCTTAAGAATATACACCACATCTTCAGTCATTGAGTCGATCTCAACCGGTTCGTCGATGTCGTACTGGAAATCGTAGGCTTCTTCGATTTGCCATTCAGGCACCTTTTTAAGCATATTGGCAAATTGTCGGTAGGTATAACTGCGAAGCTCTAAGCAGTCATCGATTCGTGTTACACCGCTTGGCTTATAGATGTCAAATCGTAAGTTATATCGTTCCATCCGGTTCTTGCGATCTTTATCCCTAGGCCACATCGAGGTGTTAATCACGAGATTACCTCGTCGCGCACTCCAGTGCTCTTCGTCGGTCTGTGTTCCTTCGAGGGGTGTCAGGTGAAAGCCTAATGCATAGATGCCACCGGGGCGAATCGCATCCGCCATCGCGCGAAAGTGTGCTACGGTTTGCTTCTCTGTGGCCAAATGACGAAACGAATTGATAGTGTTGAACGCAGCATCGTACTTCTTTTTCACCTGAAAATCGCACATGTCGGCAACAAAGGCTGATTCTTTAAAGCCATGTTTACCAAGCCGCTTATTACAAAATTCTATCGCTTTCGCATTGAGGTCTAGACCAGCCGCGTCGTATCCTGCTTTCGCCATGCGAAATAACAACCGTCCAGTTCCGCAAGCTGGTTCGAGGACGCGGCGAGTCTTCTTGGTAACATGCTTTTCAAAAGCCGCTTCCAAAAACTTAAACTCAGCAACCCAGTCACTAGCGAATATCAAATCGTAATAAACGGGATGGTTGTAAATGCTATCGACGACGGTTTCCATGATGATTCCCCAGATGACAATACGATTTCACCAATACGTTTCTGACCTATGAGTCAGAAACGAATCGGAAAATCGTACCAAGAATCAATTCATTCGCTACTTCAACAACTGCAAGATTAGCGGGTACTTCCAAAACTCGCCGTTATTCGCCTTGATGGCTCCAATAATTGGATAGGCGACTCCTATAACCATCAACGCGATTCCTATGAAAATGCCGATAACGACAAACGTCAAAACGAACGCTATCACGCTATAAATTAGCATCGATATTATGAAATTGACCACCATCTTGCCATGCTGGTCCAAGTCTGGAAATTGCTCCTTTTTGAGTTGCCAAATGAGGATGGGGGCAATCAACCCTCCAAACGGAATGACATATCCCAAAAAAACGGATAGGTGCAACAGCATTGCTCAAGTTCGAGATTCCATAATCGTCTTTCAGGTAACTAAGAGATTCGAGATGCGAAGCCCGTGTATTTTATCACAATCCAGGAATTGGTTTTACAAGTCGTTCGGTTAATAGGGCACTCTTGACGCACCCGTGGTAACCTCTACTCGCTCCATACGCCGGATTCTGCTAACTGTCTCATCACCGTCCCTTCCCAATCACGATTGGCGGCAGGAGACGCTGGGCTAGGGTGTAAAATTCTTGAGATTTGAAAACCAGATTCACCCGTGGTCACGCGCTGTAAGCACTCTTGAGCGAATGCTCCGACACCTACAAGAAACTCCGGCTTGATCGCATCGACAATACGACGCAAATGCTCATCGCATACTTCGTTCAGCTTCTGTGCATCGTCTCGCTTGATCTTGTCAGGGGTGACGTTTCTCCCTCCCTCATCCATAAAAACCAACGGACAGTAATTGGTCACAAAATGGCCTCGAAAGAAGTGTTGAGGCTTTTCGAATTTGCGTTCAAATAAACCCCAGAGGCGACGTCCCGATACCTCTGACTTCGTGCACGCGAATCCTTCTACAGGTCTTTTGGGGTGCTCGTTAGCTGGTTTGTTTACAACGGTTTCGATTCCCAACCATCCTTTGACCGACGCGATCTCACCAAACGGGACTCCCGTCTGAGCCATGCCATAAGGTCCAGGATTCATCCCGAGAAATAAAACGCGGCAAGTCGTTTTCGCATATTTCTGGATATAACTCTCGTGGGCCAACCAAGCGTATTCCAGCGGGTTGTACGTCCATGAAACGGGTGCTTGAAACGACAACCTGTTGCACTCGTCGCGAAGCCACGATGCTGCGTCGAGAAGTTTATCAACGAGCTTGCTCATGATGAAAATAGCGGCCTACGGTTTTAGAATCTTGCGACCGAGAGTTGGATTGAATGGCGTCCATAAATCCTTGGTCCGATCTGCTTCAATCATTCCTCGAGCGGAACTAAGCTTTGCATCCATCTCATCGAGGTAGTGAAAAGCGAGTGCTTCCAGTGTCATTGGAACTTTGGGGCTACCGTGCTCTAAGTATCCATGATGGCTAACAATAATGTGTTGCAATCTCAGTATCTTCGTCTGATCGAGCTGGACACCACTGGCTGTTAACGCTGCGACATGGCGGTCGATCATTTGGACCCCTTGAACCAAATGACCGAGCAATTGACCGGCATCTGTATAGCCTAACTCGCTGCCGAAAGACATTTCTTCCAGCTTTCCAATATCGTGTACTAATGCGCCTGCTACGATGATATCGCGGTCTAAATCCCCGTAATGGATTGCTAACATATCAGACAATTTCATCAAGGAAACAATGTGCTCTAGGAGGCCACCTGGATAAGCATGGTGGGCTTTGATCCCGGCCGGAGCTTGCTTTAAGCTGGCGGCAATAGCGTTGTCGTTTATCAACGATTCACAAAGCGGTTTTAATGTGCTGCACTCGATTCGATTTACCATTTCTTCGAGCTCGTTCCAGAGGGAATCAACGTCGACTCGCGTGCCGGCGTCAAAGTCCTCGAGATTGACGCTGCTGACCTCCACATTTTGCATATTGCTAACTATGAGCTGCACTGCACCATTATGTAATTGAGATGCAGCTTGAATCCTAGCGAAACCTCCCTTGGGAAATTTCTCGACAACTCGTTCGTCGGCGTTCCATCTCATGCCGGATATGGTGCCTGTACGGTCTTGTAATTGCAGCAACAGGTAATGGTTCCCTTGTCGATTCGCACGCAATTGTCGATCAACTATTCGAAAGATTTCGTCGACATGTTGTTGCGGTTGAATATCGGCGATGAATTGTCGAGACATAACTTCTGACACCTTCTAGAGCTAGCTGCTGGCGCTTGCGTAACTACGCAAGGCACGAAGAAAAACGAATCGACTGAAGAGCAATGACAAAACTGTCGCTGCGAGCCCAAATAGCGCGAGTCCCCACTCCCAGTTTTGGGTAGGAACAAGTGGCTGGGCTAACAGTCTGGCTGGTACATTCACGACGACTAAGACCGGAACCAAAAACGTAAACAGATACCACAACGGTAGTCCCCAGCCGCCTTGGTAGATGTCAGCCGGATAACGTGAAAAGTTGGTGATGTAAAACCAAAAATCGTACAAACTTTGATTACGCCCCAACCAGATACTGGTCGCTGCTAAACAAATCATCAGGCTGTATAGCAGAACGACACCACACCCTATATAGAACACATACAGCCCAACGATATGTGGCTGGAAAGACCAGGGAGGCTCGATACGATTGCTCAATTGTACGAGCGAATAGACGAGTATTACCAAGCCGAAAACAAAGTTGCTGAGAGCTGACCATTCGACTTTGCGAAACGAAATCAGAAACTGTGTATCGATTGGTTTCAACAACGCAAAATCCAATCCACCGGTTCTTATCAACTCGCTGAACTCTTGGGCATTCGGCATCAAGAATGCTTGGATAAGCGAATTGATCAGCCAGGTAGTCGCGAGGAAAACGAAGAACTCGTTTCGCCCCCAACCTGTATTCAGCCCGATCGATTCAACGTGATGAAACACGATGAGGTAGAACCCAAGATTCATTAGCAACCATGACAGGCTCGAAATGCAATCTAGAACAAAATTGCTCCGAAAGGTCATGTCTCGAATGAGACTGTTTCGTGCGAACGCAAAGAAAATCAACAGGTACTCGTAAAAGCGATCGAGTCGAGTTCCATCGCCTTCGGATTTCAACGAATCCGTAAGCGGTTGATGGGACTCGTGTTCTAGGTCACTCAATTGATGCACCCACGCATGGAAGTACGGCTAAGCTAAATGCCGGCTTAGATACGAATCGTTCTACCAGCTGTTGGGACGCAGTGATTAAGTCGTACAAAATAAAAAAGGCTATGGGGAACCATAGCCTTTGCTGAACTTGCAATTCAAACTATTCCGCTACTGGTGCTGCTTCACCAAACGCGGGCTTGGTCGCCTTGACTACAACACGATCGTTTTTCCCGACGAACTCGAGTATCGCTCGCGTGCCATTGTCACCCAATCGCGGGGTGGCCAGACGCATGATGCGGGTGTAACCACCTGGACGATCTGTGAAACGTGGAGCAATTCGGTCGAACAGAATCTTGACAGCATCGCGATCTTTGACGATCGAGAATATCTTTCTTCGAGCCATAACTCCCGGCGAGCGAGCAGCTGCCCACTTCTGCCATTGCTCGCTGGCACGCCACTTCTTCCACTCTTCACTGCCCTTTTCCGCAGTGGTAGCAAACTCAACAGCCTTTTGGTCCGCAAGCAAACCCTTTTTTGCAATCGTGATGCACTTCTCAACCAAAGGCCGGATTTCCTTTGCCTTTTCCAAGGTCGTGATAATGCGACCAGGGACCTTAGGTGGATTTGGATCGAACTCGGTTACTTCTCGTTCGGTTAGGATGATGGCGGTAACCATGTTCGAGAAGAGTGCCTTGCGGTGTGCAGGAGCACGACCCAAAACACGACCTTTTCTTCGGTGTCTCATGACTGTCTATCCAGTTTCAATTGATTGCTTAAATGCTATTCAGGAACCATCTCCGCTATGGAGACGGATACAAAAATTAACGAATGGAGGATGGGATTCGCATGCCCAGATGCAAACCCATTGAAGCCAATGTCTCGCGAACTTCGCTGAGAGTTGTTTCTCCGAAGTTTCGTACTTCTAGTAATTGATCTTCAGTTCGTTGAACCAAATCTCGGACCAACCGGATTCCTTCGGACTCAAGGCAATTGTTCGCTCGAACAGAAAGCTTAAGATCCATAACTCGTTGATTCAACTTGGCTTCAAGTTGTGCTTCTGCACTGCCAGGTCCACCACGGGCTGCCGCGTGAACTTGACGACCGAGTTCAGAGGATTGGACAAATGGATTGAGGTGCTTGCGAAGAATCTTCGCGCCCTCGACGAGTGCCATTTCAGGATGGACTGATCCATCTGTCCAGATTTCCACGACCAACCGATCGTAGTTTGTCTTTTGTCCAACCCGGGTCTCTTCCACGGTGTATCGAACTCGGACCACTGGGCTGTAAACCGCATCTACGGGGATAATCCCGATTTCGTGATCGCCCGCACTGTGCTCTGTTCCTGGAACATAACCACGTCCGTTTTCAACAACCATCTCCATCATAAAAGATGAATCGGCGGTCAACGTGGCCAAAACGTGATCCTTGTTGATGATCTCAACGTCGGAATCGGTTTGGATGTCTGCGCCAGTGATGACGCCTGCTTTGTCTGCAGCGACTGTCAAAACCCGAGTGTTGTCGCTGTGGTTTTTTACGACCAAGCTCTTAACGTTCAAGACAATTTCCGTGACGTCTTCCAAAACGCCAGGAATCGACGAGAACTCGTGCTGTGCACCACGGATCTTGATCTGGGTAACGGCGCTTCCTTCCAAGCTCGACAACAGAACTCTTCGCAAGCTGTTACCAATGGTCGCACCAAAGCCTCTTTCGAAAGGCTCCGCTGTGAACCGACCGTAGGTAGGGCTAAGAGTTGAGCGATCAACGCTAACTTGGCTCGGTAATTCTAATCCACGCCAACGAACATGCATTCCAGAGGTACTCCAAAAAAAGTAATGGTGGAAACCTGATAACCGATACTAAACGCGACGCTTCTTGCGAGGTCGGCATCCGTTGTGAGGAATCGGCGTAATATCTTCAATTTGCTTGACGGAAATTCCTGCTGCTTGAATCGCAGTAATCGCCGACTCACGACCCGATCCGGGACCGTTGACTCGGACTTCGATTTCCTTCATGCCGTATTTGATCGCTTTCTCAGCAGCTTGTTGAGCAGCCAACTGGCCTGCGAATGGGGTGCTCTTTCGTGATCCCTTGAATCCGCTCGTTCCTGCACTCGCCCAGCAAAGCGTATCGCCCTTGGTGTCGGTGATGGTAACGTGAGTATTGTTAAACGTCGCCTTAATGTGCGCGATGCCCGCTGTGACGTTACGTCGGACTTTACGTCTCTTGTTTGCGTCCTTAGCGCCAGATTTTTGTTGCTGTTTGGCCACGGAAATTCCTTCGAATCACTAAACTAATCTTCAAGACCCACAAATTGTCTTGCTCAACAGGCCGAGCTTTTAGCATATGGCCCGCGGCAAAAATAAAATATTTAATCGGACTGACCAATGAGCTAGGCTCAACTGGCTCTCTAGGACTATTTCAAGTCCTTAACGCCCTTCTTACCGGCGACAGTCTTTCTCGGACCCTTTCGAGTTCGAGCGTTGGTGCGAGTTCTTTGACCACGCACTGGCAAACCTGCTCGGTGTCGCAACCCTCGGTAGCACTTAACTTCTCGCAACCGACCAATGCTTTGCGATACTTGACGGCGAAGGGGACCTTCGACGGTATAGTCTCGCTCTAGAAGACTGGCTAGACGGCTCAATTCGTCTTCATCCAACTCCTTAGCTTTCTTCGTCGGGTCAATTTTGGTAGTTACTAACACCTGACGCGCGACAGCTGGCCCAACACCGTAAAGATATTGGAGCGAATAAAGAACTTGCTTGTCGTTTGGAAGGTCAACACCGAGAAGACGCGGCATTCTAGCCCACTCCTAAAGGTAGTGATAATCACGAGTTACGTTGGTTTCGACTGGCATCGATAAGTACGAAGCCGTCCAGTTGCCGAAATCGGAAGCCCCAGAGTGTACTAAGGAGTGGCTCAATCTGGCAAGGCTTAAATTACCAGATTGGCACGCATTTTTCAGTCAGACTCGGGTCGCGGTGGAAAACTACTCCGTTTTTTCCGCTTGCTTCTCTTCGTTAGGCATCACGAATCGTCCATGATCGGCTGCGAAATGGGCCGCCAAATAGAAAAGTCTGGCTGCTGAGACCAATTTCTTGTAATTGATCCTCTCCGGCTTATCACTCGGCTGGTGATAGTCGGGGTGAAACCCGCCAAACAAAAAGGCGACAGAAACTCCCTTCCTGTAGTAGTTTGCCTGATCGCTTCTACCGAATACACCCTCTTCGTCGTATTCGAACGCCAAATTAACGTGCTTATTTGCTTGCTCTATGGCGTCATGAAGCGCCAAGTCTCCCTTCTTGCTACCGACTAAATGCAAGCTGTCCTCGTTTTCTGAAGCGGGCTCTTGTGGCTTTTCTTCATTTCTTCCCACCATATCGATGTTTAGCATGCAAACCATGTCTTCGAACGGCAGCAACGGATTGTCACAATAATAAGCGGAACCAACTAAACCGACTTCCTCCGCCGCAAACCAAGTGAACAGGACGCTTCTTTTCGGCTTGATCGGATTCTGGCTCATGGCTTTGGCGATGTTCAGAATAGCTGTCGAGCCGGAGCCGTTGTCGTCTGCCCCAGGATACATGATGCCACCCTGGTTCCCGAGGTGATCCAAGTGTGCGCCAATAACGACGTACTCGTGACGCAGCTCTGGGTCTGAACCTGGGATCCAAGCCAGTACGTTCGGTACAGCAACGGGCTCGTCTCGAATTCGCAGTTTTAGAGTGAGGTCAGACTCTGTTGCATTGAGGCTGGTGGAGTCTTCGGCTGAAATATTAAGCCAATCCACAGAAACACCGCTGGCCTCGGCAATCTTTTGGGCTGCTAGTTTGGTGATGGTGCCCGTAGTGCCGGTCGGATTGCTCTTTGGCCGACGCAGTTGTGGTGCGGAGCTCGGTGTCGTCTCAACCACCCGGAGGACTGCTGCTGGTCTTTGTCTCGCCAGCATAAAGCTTGCTCGACCTGCGTTCTGCTCGTCGGTTACGCAAATTACGATTTTGTCCCGAAGGTTGTCTTCGACCTTAGGGGAATTGCCAACCAGTTTTACAAAGGACAACTTTCCCGCGATCTCCGCTTGGTTGATAAAACGGTCGAGACCAAAGTCTGAGCCAGGGATTTTTAAGTCGCCTGTCCCAACGATTTCCGATTGTGCCGCGTCGATCGTCTGGCGAGTCACTGGCAAAAACTGAAAAAAGGTCCCCGCCTCACCCTTGGGCTCTAGGCCGAACTCTGCCACTTTGCCAGCAACCCAGTGTGCTGCTCGCACATATCCAAGCTGTCCGGTGCCGCGCCCCTCAAACACTGGACCTGCCAAAATCCCTAGCCACTCTCTCGATTGCTCCTCCGTCATCACGTTGTATCCGGCGGCTAAATGCTCCGGTGGATCGACTGCCCCGTTGTACTGAGAAAAAGAAACCGAACCGGTGGATGCGGCGGCAGTAAACAAACAGCAGTGAATAGCTTTTCGAAGAAATGTCATGTGTAAACCACGATACGAAGCATAGGGTTGTAAAACGGCTAAGTCGCATCTTAAGCGTTCGCGATTGAAAATTCGATCCTTTACGAAAAATTATCAACCAAACCGACGTAAGTCGCGTCGAGACGAGACAATTTTGGGGGCTCCTATCCGTTAACTCGGCTCGCTAGAAATATGCTAGGTTGTGGATAGTTTCTGCTATGATTTTGCGGTTGCCTGAATGGCGATTCTTTTCTGCATCGAACTTGATGCCACAAGAATTTTTTTGGAGCTCCTAGATGCGTTTGAACTTCCGCACCCGAAACTGTCTGACTTTATTGATGGCCGGTCTCCTCGGCGCCGCGTCATTCTCGGGAATGTCTCAAGCGTTAGGTAAAGATTTTTTTGTTGTCATCGGTGGCGGCTTTAGCCCGGAGAGCAATCAAGCTTCTCTCGAAGCTAATTTGATTTTCTTCCAAGACGTTTTGGCTGTGCGGGGGCTCGCTAAGAGTCGACAGTTTTATTACTTCGCCGATGGGGACGATAGCAGCGCGGATTTACAAGTTGTTGCTTCGAAGCAAAAGTCTGAACACGAACTTATCGAGCTCATGCGAGGTATTCATCGCCAAGATTTCGATGAAGTAGAGTATCGAAACCATAAGGTACCGCAGGTTGACGGTCGCAGTAGTCCGGAGAATGTAAAGCAATGCTTGAGCAAGATTGCTGCAGAGGCCGCCGCTGGCGACCGGGTCATTGTCTACATCACAGCCCATGGTGGTTCAGGTGCTCGCAAGTCGCCTTACAACACGACCGTAATGGGTTGGAACAGAAGCTCGTTCTCTGTATCGGATTTTTCAGAATGGCTTAGCGACATACCCGCCGAGGTTAGTTGCGTTTCGATCATGGCTCAGTGCTACTGCGGTGGCTTTGCCGATGCGATTTTCGAACGAGGTAACGAAAAGAATGGATTGGCTCCAAGGTTGCAAGTTGGTTTTTTCGCGCAACAGCACAATCTGCCTGCAGCTGGCTGCCGACCCGACATTGAAAACGACGAAGAATTCAGCAGCTATTTTTGGGGGGCAATGGTTGGAAGATCTCGCACGGGCGAGCCTTTTGTCGGTGTGGACGATAACGAAGATGGCAAGGTTTCCTTTGCGGAGGCATACGCGTACACGGTAATCGCCAGCCGCACTATTGACATCC
Organism: Pirellula sp.; assembly: GCA_046344995.1. Classification (GTDB taxonomy): domain Bacteria; phylum Planctomycetota; class Planctomycetia; order Pirellulales; family Pirellulaceae; genus JBKCUI01. The sequence continues at coordinate 135,784 of JBKDKR010000065.1, read as the reverse complement.
CTCTTCGCGCTTCGGACCGATTGCTCAGGGTCTATAGCAGCCTGGACCCCTCCATCCCAATCGGTCAACAGAACGAAGTGAGCGAAGAGTCCAGCGAATTGAAAGAAGAGTCAGGCGATGTAGGCACGATGGAAGATGATGACGCCGATGATATACCTGTTAAGCCAGCAAGGAGAAGTGCTGTCGTTTTGAGCGGGGCTATTCCTGAACTTCTTCGTGACTCCAATCAAACGACAAGAAGAATTGCAATGGCTCTCATGAAACAACTCGATGTACCTGAGGGCGCCGATGTGTCTGAAGTCTATCGTTTGCAAGACGAGCTTGATGCCGAGGATCGGGCCTCGGGCGGAAGAGGGCGAAGCAGGTGGCGATCCGGTCGACGGCAGCTTTTGAGTTTGATCGGGTCGCGCTGGGAAAAACTTGCGGACCGTGATCAATGGCGCGATTACGTGGTTCAGTTACCCGCCGAAGAGTGCGATTCGATTTTCAAAGAAATCCAAAACCTTGACGGCTTTGGGGATTACAAGAAAATTCGCGAAGAGGCTCGAGCGAGAATCGAAAAATCACAAGCAAAGGAGTTGCAACAGGTGGCTTTTAAGCGACTGATTCACCATCTCGAACTGGCGGTTCTTGAAAAGAATTTGCCATCTTGCGCGACCGAAGAAATACAAGCACGTTATCACGCGATGGTTGAACTCGAGAATCAATCTCTATGAGATAAATCTTCGTTCGTTTAGGCACCATGCACGAAACTCAGCCAAAATCATCGCAGTTGCTCCCCATACGAAATGATGGTCGATAAAAAATCCTGGAGCTTCGAACGAGCCTGTTCCTCGAGAGATAGTGCCAATGCGGATTGCTTCGGAATGAAGAAGATCCGAAATGGGTAACATGATCAATTCTGCGACCTCTTCAGGGTTAGGTTTGAACTGAGGTGTTGATGCGAATATCCCAGCCACAGGGGTGACCCAGTGCTTGCTGGCGTAAATGTAAAGTGGGCTTAGCTCGCGAAGTGGTTGCAAGTCGCCTGTGGCGCATCCTAGCTCCTCTTCAAATTCTCTAGTTGCTGTTTGCCAAGCTTCCTCATTCGGTTCGGTTCTTCCGCCAGGCAATGAAATTTGGCCCGCGTGGTCCGCCATACGACTCGATCTAAGAGTTAGCGGAATCAACCAGCCATGAAGCGGGTCTGGAAGCAAACTTACTAGGACTGCCGCTCTGTGGCTAAAAAATGGATAGGGGCCTCGGTGGCGACCATATGCATAACGTGGGGCCATGCGAGAAACGGCGGACTTGTATTGCGTCGTCATGCCAACAATTACAGCGAGGGGAAGCTACAACTCATTTTAAGGATGCCGGCCTAGAAAAAACGAACCCCGTATTGTACCGTGCTCAGGCTTCATCCGTAATGACAAAAACGCGAGTTCTTTGAAGCTTTTTTATGTTAAGAGAATAAGCAATTTCGCCTTGCCAAACCTTGCTTCGTTCGACGAAACTAGTGGACTTGCTTTTTGCTGCCCCGTAACAGACGGAACGACATCGAATGACGAGTTTGGCTCAACTGGACCCTCCCAAGGCGACCGGATTGATTGTCCACATCCTTCAAGCTATCTCGCAGTTGGAGAAGAAGATTCGCCCTCAGCAATTGCTGATGTCGAGATACTATGCTACCAACGATTTGCCTAGGCTTAAGCGAACGGACAGCACGCTCCAATGGGACTTTGAATTGAGTGGGGTGTCGCCCGTTCGTGGTAGCTACAACACCAGCGTGTTGTTCGATCTCGATACCAAAAATCTATCCTTTGCAGTCGACGATCCCTCCATCCGAGTCGTCAAGCAGCTTAGCGCAGAATGCTCCTGCGTCGAAGATGTGAAGCCGTGTGTGCACCAAATCTTTTGCTTGCATTACCTCCGCAGGCAGCTTAGCCAGCGTTCTACCGAGGACGCTTTGCAGTGGATGGAAAGTTGCATAACAGACGGACGACATGCCGGTAAACGTTTTGTGGAGTCGCTCGACTACCTTAAACCTACGGAAGCGGCCAGTGCCTCGGACGACGACGAGGGAGAAACCTTTCAGCGAGAAAAGGTGACTCGCATTCAGTGGCGTATATCGTTCACAAAACACGCCATTCGTATCAATCCTTATTTGCAAACCATGCGCAAGCGTGGTGGTTGGAACAAAGGTAGACTGGTTCGCGAAACCCTAGATACCGTCGATGAAAATACGTTGAATCATCCGTCGGATAGAATTCTCGTTTTGTTACTCCAAGCCGCAGAGGAATCATACCGCGGTCAAACGCCTCGAATGATTCGAGAGTGCTTTAAGCTCTTGTCGGAACACCCCAACGTTACTCTTGAAGATGAGTTGCTAACGCCAATTCGTATCCGAGAATGTGCGCTCGAAGTTCGCGTTGATGAAGAAGAGGAAACATACCGACCCAAGGTGTACCAGGGGGATTATCAAATTGTTTCCACGGCTGATGCAATTAACTACTCCATCGGTGCGATCAACAATAACGAATCGGTCCTCTTCAGACTTGACCGGGATCAACGTTATATTTTTGTGAGTTCGATGGATCAAAAAACCAAACGGCTCATTGAAGATTTACAACAAGCTGAGCGAAGGGAAGCAATCTTTGATCAAGAAACGGCAGAACGGTTTGCGGACTTGTTGGCAAGAGCCGCTGATCCGACCAAGCTTCAAATCAGTTTGCCCGAGCGGCTAGCTGGTCCCGAACAGCCATTATTGCCTAACATCGAAGTTCAGCTTTCTCCGTTTGGCAAAGAGAGTTTGCTCGTTGCATTGAGAGTGACTTGTGACGCGGTGCCTGAGCAACCGGTTCCCGGCGCGGAACCAGATCGATTGCGAGTCGCCACTGCAGCTGGAAGATTCCAATTGTTGCGCGCGCTCGAAGAAGAAGCGATGCGAGCCGATGAATTAGCGGGTATTCTGGAACTCGGCAAACTGACTTACGAAAATTCGTACACATGGGTCGCTGAAACCCCCGATGATGCATTGGACCTACTGCAGCGGATCCAAAATCTCGGCGAGTCTGCTCCACCAGTATGTTGGCCCAAGAGTCAGCCTCTACGAATCATCGGGGAGATCACGCCTCAACGTCTTCAAGTTCGATTGACCAGCCAACGAGATTGGTTTGGAGTGGAAGGTGTCGCCAAACTAGAAGGGCTCGAGCTTCCGCTTGCAGAACTACTGGCTGCACTTAAGGGAGGGCGTAGATTTGTTCCGCTAGGAGATGGCCAGTTTGCGGTGATCTCGGAACAATTGCGGCAGCGGCTTAATAGCATCCAAGACGTTTCGCAAACCGATGGTGGAGTCATCAAGCTTTCACGCGCGGCGACCGCCGTCGTTGAAGAGGCGCTCGGCACAGACATTACCTACGAACTGGATACTTCCTGGCGAGATGCCATCGACCGCTTGCAGACCGCTCGTACGCTCAATCCACAAGTTCCATCGACTCTGCAAGCCGATTTGCGTGACTATCAACGCTCTGGATATTGTTGGCTCAGCCGCTTGGCTCACTGGGGTATTGGTGGATGTTTGGCCGACGACATGGGTCTCGGTAAAACCGTGCAAACACTCGGTATACTTTTGGACCGAGCAAAGAAAGGTCCGGCCCTGGTCATTGCTCCGACCAGCGTTGGCTCGAACTGGTTGCGTGAAACCGAAAAATTCGCGCCATCGCTCAGTGCAAAGCTTTATCGAGATCACGATCGCCAAAGCTTGATTGATAGCGCCGGCCCTGGCGACATCATTATCACAAGCTACCAATTGCTGCAGCGAGACGTCGAACGATTCACCGCAAGATCTTGGTACACGCTAGTGCTCGACGAAGCTCAGTTTATTAAGAATTTCCAAACGAAAACTGCGCAAGCAGTGCGCCAAATCGATTCCGACTGGCGAGTGGCGCTGTCTGGTACTCCACTGGAAAACCACCTCGGTGAACTCTGGAGTTTAATGCGTACCGTAAGTCCTGGTTTGTTGGGATCATGGGATCGGTTCCGCAAGAACTTTGCTGAACCAATCGAGAGGCTTGGAGATCGTGAAAGATTGCAAGCACTCGGACGAGTTGTCCGCCCATTCATTTTGAGAAGAACCAAGAAGGAAGTTCTCTCAGAACTTCCAGAACGAACAGAAGTCGTTCGATTTGCCGAACTATCCGATGCAGAACGCAAAAAATACGATGCTGCGAGAATGGCCGCTATCAGCGAGATCGCTAAGCCAGATGCACCGGAGTCCGAAGCTCAGATGCGGATCAAGGTCTTGGCATGGCTTACCCGATTGCGACAACTCTCCTGCCACCCTGCGTTGGTCGACAAACGCTGGACCGAAAGCTCGGCCAAGCTTGATCTATTTATGGAGATCGTCGAAGAATTACGAGATGGAGAGCACCGAGCGTTGGTCTTCAGCCAATTCGTTCAGCACTTGTCTCTGATTCGCGAAGCGCTCGACAAACTTGGGATCAAGTATCAGTATCTGGATGGTTCGACCCCCGCAGCAAAACGTCAAGATGCAGTGGACCGCTTCCAAGCTGGGGAAGGGGATTTGTTCCTCATCTCTCTCAAGGCTGGGGGTACTGGTCTAAACTTGACGGCTGCCGATTACGTTATCCATATGGATCCGTGGTGGAACCCCGCCGTCGAAGATCAGGCGACGGACCGAGCACACCGAATTGGACAGATGCGAGCAGTGACCGTCTACCGATTGGTAGCCAAGGACACGATCGAGCAGCAGATTCTCGCATTGCATGCTGACAAGCGAGAGTTGATAAGTGGCGTGTTGGACGGTGCCGATCGCGCTGGCCGCATGTCGACAGATGAGCTCGTAAGCCTGATCCGACTAAGTCAAGTCGAGACCTAACGACCCTGCAGTTGTTCGCATCGGGCCTGTACTAACCTCAACCCGCCAGCGTAAGCGAGGGACGGCTCACAATACCCTCCCGAAATCGCAAGTTTTGACACTGCGATTTTTGTTGCCAACGGTTCATGAGTCGGGACTGCTACCAACTTAATCGGTTTGGTCTTTGGTTGTCGAGGGTAAATCGGATCGGTATGGCTCAACCATGACTCGATTATCTCGACGGCTGAGGAAATGCAATTGGCCATTGAGCTCTTGTGGTAACGGCTTTGACGTTTCGCCGTTGGCTAGAATCCAGCATCCGGAACCAGATCCAGGCGATTCTAAGCTCGCTTCTGTCATCGTGCCTAGCAGAAACGTCTTGCGCAATTCCCCATCGAGCTCCATGACCTGTAGCGTGTCAGGCGTCAGGGCTAGCCATCCATCTTGGATCGGTCTTACTGCATGACCATCTGTGGGTTTGACAATGTTTGGGTTGTGTTTCCATGAACCCGAATCGGTATCCATAATGATCAAAGACGTTGTCCCTTGGCCAAAGATGGATAGATAAAGCCCCTGTGGATGCCAGACGATTTCGGATTCATTGTCCAGCGGCTTCCAAGCAACGATTGGCTTCGTCTTGATCTCGTCAACCTTGCCACCGGTCACTTGATCCCAATTCCATACGCTTGCTGTGAAGGGATACGTGCGCAACAGCTTTCTATCAATAGAGTATTGCATTCCAAAATTCGTGTTTTGCGTCGCACTGTAAACTCGCGGATCAAATGTCAGTAAACAAAACCGTTCGCCATTAGGTGACGATACCAATCTATCGATTCCGACGCAGGTGATCATTTTAGGATCGACGAGTTCGTCATTTTCGATACGGACTCGCATCCAGACTGTTTCTGTGTCTTTTGTGCCAGTTTTGCTGAATAACAAATACTCCCCGAGTCCTTCGGCTAGGTTCCAACCCGTTAATGAAACGCCCGTCTGTCGAATTTCCGTTATCTGTCCCGTCGTTGGTTGAAGTAAGTACAGCAGGCTAGATGATTCGTACGATTCATCCCAAGGCGCTTGTATTCTCTGAATACTCAATACAAATCCGCTCGGAACGGCGACAGATCTAACGGTATGCCCCCTAGAAAACGCGGATTGCCAAACTCTTCGATCGAAACTCAATTCCCGCTGTGAGCCTGTATCGTAGACACTCGCAAACGGCTGAGGGATCAGTGCGACAGTGGCTTCACTTTGTAGGTAATCGCTTCCCGAATAAAGCACGAACCTACTGTCGGGTGTCCACAACAGTACCGACGTGGCAGCGACTCTACGAGTAATTCTATCGCGCAGTGGTTCTTTCCAGAGTGAACTTAGATCTCTTCCCTCGCCGTCAAACATTTCGTGGGTTGTACCCGCCATAACATCGAACAATTTGATCCTTGTCCGCCCCGACTCTTCTCTCGCGAGTTGACATGAAAAACGGCCATTTGGGCTTAACGTTCTTGGGACAAGCGGTGGAGGCAAACTAACTTGAAAATGGGAATCAGTCCCGGATAGCAAATTGTCAAACTTCACAATCGTCGATTGCGTTTTTTGTGCACGACTGGTGATTGAGGGACTCACTCCCGGCATCCCGACTGCTTGACCGGAAAACGGATCTTTAGGGAGAGACTGGGTCGAATCAAAGACTAGCTGATTACCCGCATTGCCTATAAGGTTGTCCGGCCACTTGGCAGTGAGACGACCACTCGACGATGACGGCGATATAAATGACTCATCAACAGTTAAAACTCCCTGTACCTCGCTATCAGTAGGTCGCCATCGATAGCCAATCTTGTCGTCGAAGATAGCAAGGCTTCCGTCGCTTTGCCAATCCATAGAACCGGATTTTGGGCGAGGGAACGACTCCCAGCTTATGAGGGATTCTCGCTGATTGACCAGAGACCGAACGGAGTACTCTTGATTTTTGTTTACAAACGCAACTCGACGGAACTGCGGATCGATGGCGGGGATGACTAAATCCCGACTCGATGACTGGCTCGAATCTTTTTCTGCCAAATCGATGCGTTGGAGCAGTTTCGATTCATCCGTTTTCCAAATCTCAAGCGAATCTCGATCATACGATACGACTCCAATAGCGGCGTCATCCTGATGCCATTGTATGCGTCCGTTTAACCGTATAGTCGAGACAAATTCATTGCGATGAAGATCGTAAACGTTGGTGTGGGGAAGTCCGCCGGAATGGACCGCTAGAAATCTTCCGCCAGGAGAAACATTTAGCGGTGCCCAGCGACCTTCGATATGCTTCATGAGAACGGTTGTTTCGCCTGTATCGATGCGGGTCGTCACCACATTGCCGTTGGAAACGTGAAAGATTCGATAACCTTTGTCCCAGGCAAAACCATAAGAGGTCAAAAAGGAGCGTATCAATTCAGCCCCTTCTGGACCCAATCTCCATACGTGAATTCGCGTCTGATCTGGAGGGTTTTCTTTACCAATGTCTAGATCTAGTGCGGGAGTCCCCTCCCAGCTCGCGGTCGCAATGAGATTGGGATGTGCCGTGTCGAAGTAGGTTTCTACACTTCTTCCATCAAAAAGTTGTCCTCGCGTGGGCAAGACATACTTGGGAGTACCATTGGCATCAACCACCCAAGCATGTTGACCGACGGCCACAAACAACGAGCGATCACAATTGGGAAACCATTTTGCATCTTGCGGAATGCGATCCATTGTCCAGGTATCGATAGCCGGCAGCTTGGTCGGATTCGTGACGACCGGGCTGAAGGAATACTTCTCGTTTGGCAAATGTTCTTCGAGATTTAGAGCAGGCAATGAGCGAAGTATTTCGCCGAATCTGTCTCTCGCCTCGGGATCGTAAGAAGCGTCCTTGATCTGATCGCGAGGAATCTGCTTGAGTTCAGGAATGAAACCGGCCTCGCTTTCATTCACCGAACTTGAGTCGCTGACTATGTCCGGTGCAGTTATGGGTTCATTTGAATCCAAATGGCTAGCCTCAGACTTCGGCTTGAGTTGCACACTCAGAATGGTCTTCTCACCTCGGCGGATCGCAATCGTCTGAGACGAAAACACGAGTTCGCCTGTGAGGTCGTTCATTTCAAGTTGGTAGACACCGCTCGGAAGCGGACTGTTTCCGATGCGAATCGTGTAAGCTTTGTTCGTGAGTGGATCTTTTACGGAGACTTGTTCGCCAGCGATTTTCACTTCGACATCAGGATCGTTGGTCTCAACGACTAAAGTTCCTTTATCACCCAACTTCCAAACGGCCAATATCGTCAAGCAGCATGCAAAGCCACCTAGAGCGGTTGCAACAAATCGACTCCATCGACGGTTCCCGAAATCGCCTGCTAGATCGGGCATAGGTATAGAGATGCATTCCGGCGGTGCAGCTTGTTCTGTCGCTTTCAGCAATGTCACCACTGCTGCAGCATCTTGAGGTCGTAAGTTCGGATCCTTTTGTAACAAACACAGCACGACCGACCGTATCGAGTTAGGAATCTTGTTCTCTGGATCTAGCTTGGCAAAGTCAATCTTTTCCGAAGCGACCGACATCAACGTTGAAAACAGGTTGTTCTTGCGAAACGGGGACTCACCGCACAACATTTCCATTAGCACCACGCCCAAACTGAACAAGTCGCTGCGCTCATCTAACGATTGGCCGGTGATTTGTTCGGGGGACATATAGCTCGGTGTTCCGAGCACAGTTCCTTCATGGGTGATCGGGGTAGCTTCTTCGAGGGTACGTGCCAAGCCGAAATCGATTAACTTGACATCGTCGCTTGGAGAGATCCAAAGATTGTCCGGTTTGATATCGCGGTGGAGAATGCCATTTCCGTGTGCCAGATCAAGTCCCTCGGCAATTTGGATGGCAATTCTTAGTGCACGCGTTGGAGGTAAGCTGTTCTCGTTCAGCAGTACGGTGCGCAGCGTTCGCCCCGGCAGAAGCGGCATAACATGATAAGGAAGATCGCGATGAGTCCCCAGATCGAGAACGGGCATGATCCGATCTGACGTTAGCCGGGCGATGGCCAGAGTCTCTCGTTCGAAACGGGTGCGAGCTTCGAGATTCTTGGCTCTAGAAGGATGCAAGAGCTTTAAGCATACATCACGATTGAGTTCAGAATCTGTCGCGCGAAAGACAAGCCCCATTCCGCCGCTTGCGAGATACTCCGTGATGAGGTACTTTCCGATGCGACCTATAAACTCGTTTGAAGGCGGCGGGTCAAAGAGCGATTTAATTTCCTCAGTCGTGATGTCGGTGCGCGGGATCGTTCGAGCCAGTTGCTCAGACATGAGCCGAATCGCAGTCTCGTCATCTTGATCGATCGAGATATCTTGGCGAAGGGACGCAATCAGCGAGTCATCGTTGACACCGGGGAGCGGGTCGTTGAATAGAGTCTCCGATTGACTCAGAATGGTTTCTGATTGGCGAGTTTCGTGTTCGTCCGCAGTTCCCTGAAGGAATTTTTCAAGTGGTCCCAAGTTCATATTCAATATTCTAGCTAGAAAGTCGTTTGCCGTTGGTCGTAAACAACGAAGGATTTCGAGGTTGTCATAAAGGAAGACGAAGCGAACCTAGTGAACCTGTCACGAGAAAGTCGAAATTTAAAGGTTTTGTGAGAATTGGTTTTTAAGAGCCGAGGAGAAATCGGTTTTGCGCCATGACTCGTTTTGTGTGATGCTTTTCTTGTCAGACTGGTGTTGTAGCAGAGGATCGTGTGGCGAATGACAGAATACGATATTCCCTGGAAGGAGGTTCTAGATGCCTATCTCAAAGGCTTTCTAGAACTATGCTTGCCCGTCGATTTTGAGTTACAATTTACAATTTAGATATGCGCTGCAGCAAATCGAAAAGGAGAAAAACATGCCATACGTAACTTCCATCGAGAGAATTGCCAAAGGTGAAGGAAAAGCCGAAGGAAAGGCCGAGGGAAAAGCGGAAGGTAAGGCAGAAGGAAAGGCAGAAGGTAAGATTCAACTATTGCAAGAACTGCTCGGCTTGAGAGTGATGTCCGACCAAGAGTTTGAGACAATGAGTCCGCAGCAGTTAGCGGAGTTGCTGGTGTCGCTGCGTCAGCGACTCGACGCGCGTTAGGTCTGTTTTGTTGGCGATTTCCGTCTCGTGAACTGAGAATCGCAATCAATCAAATGATACGCCAAGCCCAGCCGGATCGATCATTTTGTTAAGACTCCCAATATCGTCCAAAAGTCGTTTATCGAAGAATTTTGAGTCAAGTGGTTCGTTGAGCGAAAACCAATGAAATTGCATTGTGTCAAATCTCCGTCCTTTTGGACCGTTCATCGACTCAGAGGACATCTGCTTTGGAATATAGATTCCATTCATTTCCTCCCACCAAAAATCGACCGTCCTTGTAGGAACAAAACCCAAATCGCCGCTTTTTTCCATACTGGTCAGTCGCTTTGTCATCAAGCTATTTGAATCAAAAACATACCCAGCCTGTAGCATTCCATTTCGGACTTGGTACGTAAAACTCAATTCTCCATCCCGATGCAGAACAGAGACCCGAGCAGGAGGTTGCCCGTTCTTAATGCTCCGATTTCGCATGTACGCATCGAATCCATTTCTCTGATATCCCTCAATCTCAAGTCGAGAACCTGCCCAACGAACATCATGGACGGAAGCGTGGCTCAGAGCCGTGCTTAGATCAAGGTCTTTAACAAGTGTAATTCTATTTCCTGGAATCGATAACGAGCTACCATTTCCAGAAGAATACTGCAAGACCTTGAAAGACAATTTCGTTTTTAAGTCTTTAAGTGTCTCAGGTTGATCATCAGTCTCAAAAATCGTCTTGGTGATCGTCAAAGCTTGCTTTCGATCCCAGTCAACAATAATCCTCGAAACAGTGGTGTGACTACGAGGGCTGCCGTCGCTGATCTCTCCTTGCACAAAGGATTGATGGTACAAAAGAATGTCATGTGATCTCCAAGAGGATGCGTTGTCCTGAGTCGTGTGTATGTAAGACAACAAATCGTCCCAATGTTCAGAGTCCTGTGTCGACCCGTTCGCACATGCCGCCGAAACAAGAGAAACGGCGGTTACCAAGCATAAAACAAACTTCATTGCAAATCCAAATACAAAACAGAGTGTTAACCTACATTGGAGCTGGCGTACCACCAGTGCATATTATGCTAACGTCGAAATCAGAGTAAAATTTGTAGTCGACCCAAACTTGCTGACTTGGATCTTGCGGTAAGTCGCAAGTTTGTTCAAGCCAAACTCCTTGACTATCGTATATCACTCTGCACTTCGAACAATGTGATTTTTTTGCGCACGGAGTAAGAACATTATTGGGGCAGAACTGCGAATATCCACTCGCAGCATCCTCAATCGCTGGGATGGTGTTTTCAATTCTTTCGTATGCATAATGATCTTTGATATCCTTACAGCCATCGGAGATCATGCTACAAATGATGTTTTGAGGTGATCCGGGGATAAAACACCCACCCGTATGAGGCTCCCACCAGCCCGAAGGGCAACTTGCTGTGCTCCGAATTCCACACCTAAAAACCCAGCATGGACCTGATCCACCCCCCGTTTCCTGGGCGCTGCATGGGCAAATACCAGCGATTAACAAGACTGCAATCAAAAACTTTATTACCATAACAGATCTCCTTTTACGCTAAAATCCTAAAGGCGAATTAAATTCCGCGATTTCGTTACCCCATCCAATCTGCCAAAAAATACTTGAGGGTGCAGAAAAGCGGCCTGATTCTTTGTCCAAAAATCTCTTCTCTGGGAATCGAACTTTTACACGAAACAAACCGTGTGCTACTTCTTCCTTTTCCACCTCAATTGGTAGCTCGTCAATAGCTCCCGCGATGCCCAATTCTTGTCCCTTTGAAATCGCACTCTTATCAATTCTAATGATGGCAGAGGCTTCGTAATTGTTTTTCACCTTTGTAAAGCGAACAATTTTTGGAGAAACCACAACCTTGTCTTGGCGTCCGATGAAGCATGGTAATGTCTCCTTTCCGACGCCTGACAAGTTCTCCATTACCACCTCCCCGGCAAGAGTAAATCCCCGGTCTGTAGGAGTTGGAACCACAAGTTCAATTGAGTAGTTTTCTCCGTCACGAACTATCTTAGGTGATGTTGAGGCTAAATCTCCTGTTCCGCTCAATTTCAGATCGGAAGGGACAACCGGAGGGGTGATGACAAGAGGTAGCGAAATTGTTGCGGACGATTGACCGCGAGGAACGGTCGTGGACCAAGTGTTATCAACAAAAAACCAAGCGCCTTGGAAGTTATATTCGAGTTGCACCTCCACTATTTCGGATTCCGACTTCTTAAATCCGACTATCTTGGCATTTCTCCGACCACCTCGCTTCGGCACATCAAGGGATATTACGGCTTCACTGGCCCCGCCAGCAGGGATCAATAAAGAGTTGAGTTTCACTGAGGTGCAGCTACACTCTGTGAAGACCTCTTTCACAGGAAAGTCCTCTGCTGAACGGTTGTGTAGCTGAACAACTATCTCTAGTTTGGAACCTGGCTTTACAAACCCCAAATCGATCGGGGATGGGCGGGCAAAGGATGTTGAGAAAAAAACCTCACCCTTGACGGTTGCCGCCTCTGCCTCTGCCCCACTGCCGTCCTGTCTGGAGCGTGGATCCGCTTGGAAGAAAACGGAGAATCCGAAAACAAACAAGAAGGTTTTCGCAAATATCATCTTTCTCTTCCACTCACGCTGACGCCAAACCTCACGCTGACGCCAAACCTCACGAATCTTAAGAACTGCAGCGCAGACAGTCAAGGAAAATTTGGCTTAGAATTTGAATTTTCTTCTTAAAGGAAGGTAATAGAAAACATTCGGAATAATGGTATGCAACTCATTGATGACGCGCCCGACAAAAGTAAAAAATGAAAATTTATGGGTGCAGCTATCGACCATTAACTTAATGAATGTGGCATTTGCTCTTCTGCTATTTTTCAAATTCTGACTTTTGTCGGTTACGTCATTGATCGCCAAATGCCAAAAGAAGAACGTTTCATGAAAGATTTATTTGAACAATCTAGGATCTACCATTTTGAAGGTTTCATGCTAAGGAGCTTACCTTTTCGAGGATAACATTGTTTACCAACACGATGAGTGCGTGAAGGGCAAGAAGGACGGGTCTGATGTCTGTCTCGAAGGTCTGCTTGTAGAAATGCATCCTAGCAGAGCGAATCAGCAAATCGAAAAGGAGAAAAACATGCCATACGTAACATCCATCGAGAGAATCGCTAAAGGTGAAGGCAAAGCAGAGGGTAAGGCTGAAGGAAAAGCTGAAGGAAAAGCGGAAGGTAAAGCGGAAGGTAAAGCGGAAGGTAAGGCTGAAGGTAAGATTCAACTTCTGCAAGAATTGCTTGGCTTGAGAGTGATGTCCGACCAAGAGTTTGAGGCCATTAGTCCGCAGCAGTTAGCGGAGTTGCTGGTGTCGCTGCGTCAGCGACTCGACGCGCGATAGAATCGCAGTAATCACGCACGACCCAAAAAAATCATAGTCCCAATTAGTCCCATAGTCCGGCGAGTTCTTCTCGCAGTCGTTTGAGAACTCGGCCGCGGGCGAGGTAGACGGCGTTGACCGTGATGCCTAACTCGGAAGCAATATCCGCAGCGGGGCGTTCCAGAACCACACTTTCCCAGCATGCACGCCAAGTGGTTTCTGCAAAAGAGTCGCGCATTAGTTTCAATGCTTGCTTGGCGACAAAGGCATTGTACTCTTGATCGGTGAGTTGCTTTGACGGATCGTCTATCGCTGCTTCAAGGACATCAGCCGAACGGGCCTCCGTCGATCGGTACTGTTTGCGAATTAGATCGCGACACTTGTTTAAGGTCACGGTCCGCAGCCAACTTCGAAAGCTCTTGGGGCGTTCATTCGCCAACCACGAGGATCGATCAAACAGAACCAAGAATATCTCTTGGCATACATCAAAGCGTTGTTGAGACTCGATACCCAGTCGTGCAATCCAATGAAGAATCAATGGTGTATACAGCCGAACGAAACGCCCCCAAGCTTCGGCGTCCTCGGCAGTTCTTAATCGAACGAGCAAGCTGGATTGGGTTGTAAGCATGTAAATAGCTGTAGTGGGATGAAATTCAGTCGCAGCATAAGCTACCAAGCCCGGCAAAACAACATGACATAGTCGAAAAGTCTAGATGGGTAGGGACAATAACGCGGCAATCATTGATTCCATGCAAAAGTTCATTAACTCGGGGCCGACGGTACTAAATCAGATTGTGTTACCCTACCAGGACTTAGGAGACCATTGAAGGTTTGACATGTTGTTTCGAATTAGTTTTGATCTAAGACTATATGTCGAACCACCATCTTCGTGCGCAGAAAATCAGATAGAGACCTTTCGACTAAACTTCGAATGTCAGATGGAATCGAGAAAAAGATAAAATAATCCTCTGACCGACGGAGCGGTCAGCTACACTGAACCAACGCTATCTGAGTCGTATACTATACAAGACCCCACCACCGGTGATATACAATGTTTTAGAGTCTGGTCCGCCTAAGGTGCAATTGGTGACTTCATCGGTTGGGACAGCTAGGAAATCTAGAATCTGCCCGTTGATATCGATGACGTATATCCCCGCTTGCACGGTATCATCCGGCTCGTGTGGCGGATTGGATCGATTGAGCCCACCTGCTATAAAAAGCCGCCCCGCAGCGTCTTCAACAAGCCCATCTGGACCTCGTCCTCGCCCCCAATCGAAGAGCATGGTCTTCGAACCCAAGTCGACGCTGCCATCGTCTCGCAATTCGAATCGCCAAAGTGCACGAATGGTCTTCTCTGAGTTGTTATTGTTATCAGCAACGAGCATGTACCTATCGTCCCGCGTCACCAAGACGCCGTTTGCTCGATCAACCTCTCTGCCAATAACTCGTGTCACTTTGCCATCGAGATCAATTCGATAAACCCCTTCCACGGTCTTGCCAGTCGCATCGACTTGCTGCATATCATCGCGATCGCCATATCGCGGATCCGAGAAGTAAATCCTTCCTTTAGAATCAACCGCTATGTCGTTGGGCTGATTGTAAGGCTTGCCTTCGTAAGAATCGGTGAGGATTGTTAACTTGCCATCGCGATCTAAGCGAGTAACTCGACGATACTTGGGCTCGCAACACAACAACCGTCCTTGTTTGTCAAACAGCAGTCCGTTCGTGCCGGCTCCCTCTCGAAAGACTGACCTTTCTCCTGTGAGTGAAAGCCTTTGTATGTTGCCGTTTCCACTGGTGAGCATGCCGAGTTCGGCATCCCATGCAGGCCCCTCTCCCCCATGTCCATCGCCAGCCTCGATCTTGAGAGTCGCTCCTGGCTCAAAGATACGGCGACTCTCGACTCGTGGAATGGAGAGCACCGCATTAGCGAACCTTTCACCAAGGTTCAGGTACCCTTCGGAATCATAATGCCATGGATCCGAATAACCATAGAGATCGGTATCAATGACCAGCTTTGCGGCGGCGTCTTCCAAAGTGAATTTTCTCTGCTCGGCACGGACCACATCTCCATATACCCATGTGCGAGCCTCCTTGTCTTTCTGGGAATAGGATATCTGGCCTATCACCACAGGCAGATCATCGACACGCAGCGACGCTCTTATGAGATCCATAAGGCGTTTTAAATTGGATGCATACTGCCCCGCGATCTGTTCGGTAGCCATGGCATCACTTTCCCCTTGCATCCAAAGAATGCCAGCCGGGACTAGCTTATCCTTGGTCCCGTCGCCATCGATGTCCTCGATCGCCATGGCGTTTCGGACGGTTGCTAGGAAATGATCGTACTGATTGACATCGCGCAGGTCCCCCTTGGTCGATTGAAAGTCTGGCTCCCAGCACCCCCACTGTCCAGCAGCTGCAGCCGCGATGGAGGACCCATTCCGCGCGTATTTGATGATGGCGACTTTGCGATTCGGATTGCGCTCCCTTATAGTCTTAGCAAAACTCAACTCTATACCAAATCGGTCTGATTTGTTACTTGTTACTCCATCGGTGGAGTAACCAGTCCCGTGTCCCGGTTCTACTTGCTCCCATTTCCCAAGCCCGAGCGCGGGAACTTGATCGGTCATCGCCGTCGAGTGAAAGATCCATGCTCCGTCGACCGAGCGTTTCCAATCGTCGGACAATTGATCGTTAGTGCCGAAACCCTCCATGTTGGATTGGCCACCTAGGAAATAAACATCAAACTCATCCGCCGAAACATGCGTCGCCCTGTTCAAACTGCCGACTAGGCCGACAGCAAACCATGAACTTAGGAGCAATCGCTTGTTGATAAAAGAAAGCCAGTTAAGTGTCATGATTTTACAGATCAACGTAAGTGAGAGAGGGAAGTGAGAAAATGGAACGATGCGTTGTAGCCTACTACATGGGGGTTCTTTAGCATAACCACCGCAGAAGCGGGTGTTAGCTAGGCCAGAGAAAAAATCAACGACTCGAACGCAAATCTTGCCCGGTCTTCATGGCTGTGGCTCCCCTTCATTTGCGTCTCGAGCAGCACTAGATCGTTAATCAGCCTCTTGGCCCGCTCGCGTCCAATCCGCCGCAATCGCGTTTCAGCTTTTGCTAAATCAAACCGGTTGAACCCAGCTCGCTCTAAGGCGGCGCCCAAAGAGACTCGTTCGCCTGCCTTTTCCGATTGCTCAATGATTTGAGCGGCAACCCCGAAACGCCGCAGCGACCAGCCTACTTGCGCTGTGACACCAATTGTGGTTTGCCCAGCATGAATGAGTTTTTCCAACTGCTCCATGGCCACGGCAACCTTACCATCGGCGATCGCATCGGCCACCTCCCAAGCGGTCTGACAACGCCAACCACCGACCAACTCAAGAACTCGCTTGTCAGGCACCTTACCTTCTGGATTCGCAAACAAAGCAAGCTTCGCAAGCTCGCAATCGATTAAACCACACACTGCGCCGATTCTCTCAACGATGATGTTCGCTTGGCTCGACGTTAGCTTTAATCCGTGTTTGCTGCTCCCCCAATCAACGACCCAAGCGGCAATGGCCTTATCATCGGGCGGATTCCCCCAAGATGACTTCTGCGGCGGAGTGCATTTGACCAGGATCCCCTTCTTTCCAATCTGGGAATAAAGCTTTGTATTCGATGCCAGCGTCTGAAAGTCGAGAACTAGCAGCGTGTCGCTCGGTGCGGAATCAATCCATTTTTCGACCAGGTCTTTCGCTTTTGAAACCATTGAGTCGGCTCGTCTAGCGATAGCGCATCGAGCACCGAGATCATCAAACAACGATCTCGTCGCTAGCTGATCATGTACGTCTCGCCATTGCGAGTCCTCGCCATCGTAACTCCTTATTGATTCGGACCCGAGCTTACTTCCATTGAGTAGGTGCTGTATGCAGGTACGTCGCAAGAAGTCGTCGGTCCCAAAAAACGCAAAGACGGGAGGAAGCGGCTTGGTGATGGGTGCATTTAAGAAATCGAATGCATGTGCTACATCTGCTTTAGCCATTCGTGCTTCTCTCTAGTTGCCCGAGACCTTTTGAATGATATCGCGATCAAAGTAGTTCGTAGACATTGCCGCATCGACAATGATCGTTTGCGATTGTATCCCTGACGATCGAGGACTGACCAAAAATGCGGCCGTGTTAGCGACTTCTTGTGTCGTGACTCCCTCGCCTCTCGGGATCGCCTTTTCAGCGAACAGATACGCGTCCACGTAACCTGGAATCCCTGCAGACGCACTCGTCTTCAAGAGACCTGCCCCAACCGCATTGAATCGAACGTGTGAGAAACGACTGAACGATTTGGTCAAAAACGCGAGAGACGAATCGAGTGCCGCTTTCACCGGAGCCATAAAACCATAGCTTTCGCTCGCCATTTTCGTGGTCGAAATGCTGATGGTGACGAGGGAGGCATCGTTGGCAAGCTGGCTTTTGAGTGAGTTGCTGATATCGATAAACGAAAAGCAAGAAATGTCCATCGCTTGCAAAAACTGCCGCTTGGTCGTTTCATGAAACGGCTTCATGCCATCGCTGTAGTCGGCAAAGGCGATACTATGCACGACACCGGAAATTGGTTGGCTATCCTCAGCAAGCTGCTCAGCAACTCGTGTAATCTCACCATCTTTCTCGACATCGCATGTCAAAATGCGACGACCTGCGAGCAGCTTACTTAACTCTTCCTTTCGCTTTTCACTTCGGACTACATAATCAACCTTGGCTCCTACGCCTTCAAGAGTTTTGCCGATGGCGTAGGCCACACTCTTTTTGTTCGCGACGCCAAAAATGACGACGCGTTTATCCTGTAGTCCGAGAAAATCCATTGAGTCTTCCGTAGTGATTGTCCAACGAGCTTACTACGACTCGATGAACAGAGGAGTAATGCGTTCGAACGACTGCGAATCTTGGAGTTTGCCAAACGGAACCGCAAACAAACCTCCCGCATGGGGTGAGGCCGCTTGTCGATCCGCAGGCATGAACTCAACTGCTGTCGTAATGACCAACCATAGGTTTCCGTCTAGGGTCACCCATTGTGGACATGTCGCCTGTGGACTGCCATCGGTGCACCATTCTGTTTCTAAAGCTCCGGTTTCTAGGGAGACTTGAATGGTCCGTCCATAGGCAGCTGGGTTCGGATTGTAAAGAGAAATGATGACGCTCTTTCCATCGAGCGTCATAGTCATTCCATCTGGTACTGCTTCATCATGGCTCAGATCGACAACGGTTTTCTCCGACTCGATTCGGCCCACTTCGGTATTGATTCGATACTTGACCACTTTGCGGGTCGGCGAATCAATATCGAGCAAATCGATCCAATCTGGTCCGGTTGCAGCAATACACTTTCCATTGCTGCAAATTTGGTCATTGCGAAGAACGAATAGCTTTTGATCTCGAGCTCTCCAAAAATTTAGAGAAGCTTTCTTCGTTTTGAACTCGAGATCTTTCGTGCCGAAGATGAGGTTGCCATCCCAAGTCAATCCATCATTGATAATCGTTCCGGAAACGTGTTCATCGATTCCTTGAGCAATCACCTGGAACTCGCTCGTGCCCGGCGTAAAGAGGCCAACCATGCGTTCGCAACCAACGACAAAACGTCCTTTGTTAGTGGGAAACGCAAAGCCAGGTCGTCCAGGCAATTCGTGAGTCGTATTGGTCTTGGTTCGCAGATCGAATACGTTAACCGAACCGACTTTGGAACTGCCGCCGTGTTGAATTGCGACCCACGAGAAACGACCATCACCCATCGGATACGGGCCTTCGGGGAGAAACCGCAGGCCCGCGTCGCTAGGAAAAAACAAAAGTTCTGCTTTGTTCATTTATGACTTTTCGAAAGCGGAATCAAATGCACGGCCACTTGGCGCGAAGTCAAGGTTCTTAACGAAGCTGGCTGCTTCGGAAGCACCGAACTCGCGATCCATACCGCTATCTTCCCATTCCACGCTGAGCGGGCCATCGTAGCCAACGTCATTCAATGCACGAATGATCTCTTCAAAATTGACGCTACCACGACCTGGGCTTCGGAAGTCCCAACCACGGCGAGGATCTCCAAAGTTCAAGTGGCTACCCAGAATGCCTGACTTGCCGTTGAGCTTGGTGGTCGCATCCTTGATGTGAACGTGATAGATCCGATCTGGGAAAGCACGAATGAATTCGACAGGATCGACTCCTTGCCAAATAAGGTGCGAAGGGTCAAAGTTGAATCCGAATTCAGGTCGGTTGTCCAAGGCCTTAAGTGCCATCTGAGCCGAGTAGATGTCGAAAGCGATTTCAGTCGGGTGAACTTCCAACGCGAATCGAACCCCGTTCTTTTCGAACTCATCGAGGATCGGGTTAAATCGCTTGGCGAGCAGTGCGAACCCGTCATCGATCATCGATTGGGGAACGGGTGGGAATGAGTAATTTAAGTGCCAAATGCTGGAACCGGTGAAGCCGTTAACGACTCCGACACCGAACGCTTTGGCGGCTCGGGCTGTTGCCTTGAGTTCTTCGATCGCACGCTCGTTGACGCCGGCTGGATTTCCGTCACCCCAAACATATGGAGGCAGGATTGCTTTGTGGCGTTGGTCGATGTTGTCAAGAACCGCTTGGCCGACGAGGTGAGCGCTGATGGCGTGGCATTGCAGCCCCATGCTGTCCAGGAACTCGCGTTTCGCTTTGCAGTAGTTTGGATCCGAGTTGGCTTTATCGACTTCGAAGTGATCACCCCAGCAGGCAAGTTCGATACCGTCGTAGCCGAACTCTTTGGTTAGTTGGGCCATTCTGGTAAGTGGCAAGTCTGCCCACTGGCCCGTAAATAGAGTGACTGGTCGTGCCATAGTCTGAGGATCTCCAATGTTGTGCGAGGGTTACATGACAGAAGTTTAGGTAGCATACCAACATTGAAATCCCTCGGTAAGGGTCCCGTACGTTTTCGGGATCGTTCTAACCAAGACGAGCGATCAACTAGAAGGGCGAGCACCGATTTGCTTTCTCAAGGCTTCGATCATCGCGTCAAGATCTTCCAGCCCTTTGCCCGCCAACTCCTCGTCAGTGGACTCTGCTTCCCCGAGAATCGATTGCAAAATCCGAACCGTACGCCGTCGCTCCTTCGCTTCGCCTCGAGCTTCGCCGCGTGCTTCACCTCGCGCTTCACCGCGTGCCTCTCCCTTTTTCAGCAATTGATCCGCGACTGAGCCAGGCTCGGGTTGTACAGGCCAGAACTCCGATACTAGTTCACTCATCTTTTCTTCTCCAACAACGGGATTAACCGACATGGCGTAAACTCGGATCGTATCAAGTAAATTCATAGCTTGCTGAGGCGTCAGAGATTGAGCAAGCATCCTAAACAACTCACGAAGAGCCCGCTCCAACCCCAATCCCCGTTCATATTTTAGCAGCGTCAATGTGACTTGCAAATTTGGATGACCCACCATCGCAGCGTCCTCCATCCGGCCTATATCGAGAATCGACAATTCAAAAGCGGGAACATATCGCCGCCACGTCTCTGGAACCGGAACTAACTCCGCCAAACTGCGAGGGGCTCGCCAAGGCCCAACGCCGTTGTAAATCACCCACGGCAGAATGGGAACCAGTGGCTTGCCATTGGTAATCGCATTCTCGCAAATCCGGATGATGTATCCTAGCATTTGAATGAGGGTATGCGGATCATCGGTGCTTTTGTGATCGATCAGCACAAAAAGGTAGACATAGTTAGACTTCAGCCCGAGACACGTAACGACTTCATCGGCGACTTCAATGGAGAAGAGCCGGTCTGCAAAGCGTCTTCGGAGATTAGGGTCAATAAAGCTGGTATCGACCGGAGAAAGTGTCTGCAGTTTGAGATGTTTAGTAATTTCACTTGGCAAATGATTGGCCAGCAACGTTCTGGCTGCCTCGATCTGTTGAAGCGTCTGGTTGATCAAGCGATCATGAGGCGATTGAATGCGTTCGTCTCGAGCCGAATCTGAAGGTTGTTGCTGATCGAATTTGTCTTCGTTGCTCATGCTAGGAATTTTCGTGCTAAAAAAGCGGTGCGACCAAGCGTGCTCGTATATCTAGCGGTGCAATCAACACCCCAATGGGCGTTCACCCGCCCACAGAGGGGCTCTACGGACTTTTCTTTCACAATTTTTAAAATTGCCTGTTGAACTAAGACGATCCTTCGGCGTACACTTAGCTAATTCGGAATGCGGTCGATAGTCGCACCTTTCCGCCTTGTCCTTACTTTTCAGCTCTCCCAGGCTTTCCCAAAAAGTCGGGGAATCGTCGGTCCTGGTGCCAACTGCCATGCATAACTTTGCAACACCAACCAAGATGCTAACGGGGGCCCTCTGGCTCTGCGTTACTTTAGTGGTTGGAATGGTGCCGAATCGGGTTGAGGCGAGCTGCGGTGATTATCTTAATCACAAACACTTTTCAGTCGGCCTCCTTGATAACGACAATGCCCTGCTTGATCCCTTCTCGAAAAGTCAGCCAACCGGTCACTGCAAAAACGGTCGATGCGATCGAGCACCGATGCCTCTACCTGTCGACCCACTGAGCCCGAGAGTGACTCTACGCGAAATAGCCTCCTCGGAGGTTCTTTTCTTGAAAACTGTTGACTCGGAATGCGAAGATTGGACAGAGCTTGTTCAATCCATCCCTACCCCAGTCTTTCTTGGTGGTCCTCTGAAGCCACCGATTCTCTAAATCGTTTCATCGCGGAAGCGTGTAGGCATTTCGTGGTCAAGTGAATTTTTTTCAGCATTCGATCCCTAGCACAAGATCCACTGCTTGGAAAAAGCCATTCGCAGACCCAACCTTTGCTCTCCACAAACGCAATGCTCACCGAACGTTTTTTTTCTGCCACGTTATGGCGGCAATCAGAACCAGTCGCTAGTGAGATAACTCCGCGGTAGTTGTGTGACGTGAAAAAGCCAGGGGAAACCTCTGGCTAATTATTGCTGCCTCGAAGTGGGCCGCACATTGAACATACGCAACAGTCTTTATTACGATTTCATCGCACTTATCTTTCCATTCAGAGTTTTCATTATGTCTCATAAAATTCAATCGCCTCGTCGAGGCTTTACACTAGTTGAGCTCCTCGTTGTCATCGCCATCATTGGAATTTTGGTTGGCCTGCTATTACCTGCTGTTCAAGCAGCACGGGAAGCCGCGCGTCGCATGCAATGCGGCAACAACATCAAACAGCTCGGACTCGCAGCACTTAACTACGAATCGGCCTTTAGACGGCTGCCCGCTGGCAGAACCGATAACACAAACTTCTCGACGTTTGCAGCTATCCTGCCCTTCATGGAGCAGAACCCAACTTATAACATGATCGACTTCGCGGTTAGCCCGAACCATGCGAATAACATGGTGCCTCGCGGAGTTCAGATTCCGACTTTCTTGTGTCCATCCGATAGGATCCAAATCATTCCGATCGTTGGTTGGGCAGGAACCAATTACCGAACTAACCAAGGGGCAACGATTTTAAACAGCTTGCCATCAACAACCCCCGGCGGAACGAACTTTGGTATGCCAGAGCCAAACGGACCAATGATCCCAGGTCGTTATCGTTCGCTGGGAAGCATCACTGATGGTATGTCAAATACCGCGATGATCAGCGAACATGGTTTGGGTGATTTCAGCAATGCCGTGGCTTCGATTACAGACACGTTTCGTCCGGGCACCTACCCAAACACACTGGACGAAGCTGTTCAACAATGCAACGCAATTAATATCACAGACCTTTCTCTTCAAGGAAACAGTAACGTAGGCGCTCCATGGCTATCTGGTGGCCACTCTTCTTCCAATTACTTCCACGTTGCTCCTCCCAATGGCCGCTCTTGCATGTTCCCTCCTCAAAGGATTGCAACATCAGCCAAGAGTTACCACACCGGTGGTGTTCAAGTTGGTCGATGCGATGGTTCAGTTGGCTTCATCAGCCAAAGCATCAATTTGGACGTTTGGCGCGCCTTTGGATCAATCAATGGTGGTGAGACCCTTTCTGGAGATATCGAGTAATGCACGGCAGTTTCATGGCTACAAGAATACCGTTTTTGAGTTTGGGCCTGCCGATTGTCCTTTTGAGCATTCTCGGTTGTACTGGCGCTCCTTCGGTTTCGAATTCGGACCCGACCAAGGCGAAAGAGATCGCGATAACCATTCTCGACGCTTGGAAGCAAGGAGAGACCATGGAATCGCTCAAGCAAAAGACCCCTCCCATGTTTGCCGTAATCGACCTGTGGAAGGATGGCTCCAAGCTCAACTCTTACGAGATCATTGGCGAGGGCGAAATGGTCGGACCAAATATCCGATTCCAAGTTCGATTCAATTGCCAAGATAAAGCGGGCAAGAAGGTCGACAAGACGATCAAGTATCTGGTAACCACAACTCCTGCGATAACGTTCATCAAAGAGGACGGCTGAGCCGTCTTTTCTATGCAGGGAAGAATATAAGTTATGTAATTTGGCCACTCTTGGCCGACTTGCGGAATCAGGGACGGACAGGAGTGTCCGTCCTACGGCATTGCCAACGGACAGGAGTGTCCATCCTACGGCATGACTGACGGGCAGGAGTGTCTATCGTATGGCGATGATGATTTGCGGGCCGAAGCGGCCTCACGTGCTGACCTATCGAACCCGATTCAACAATTGATCAAAAATGCATAAGAAGATAATCGTTACGTTGTTTCTAAGTGGCTTGCTGAGCCAAACCGTTTTCTCTGAGGATAAGGGGGCTCCCCGTCCGACACCTTTGACTCGACCATTGCTCAAGCAGTGGCTGGAAAGTGTGAAGCAGCGAGAACCCCGAATCCCCTTGCCCGAGCTTACAGAAGAGGACAAACAGGCGCTAGGTGAACAAGCAGAGAGTTATGAGGCTCGGCTCAAGCATCACTACTTGAACGGGATCGAAGTCCCAAGACCAGTCACCCCGCCGCAGCCTAACGGTGCAGCGAATCGTCCAAGAGAATCTGATCCTGCGTTTTCTCTCGACAATGCCTTTAAGGTTGAGTTGTTTTGGATCGTCTCTCGCGTGAACAATTGCCAGTATTGCATTGGCCACCAAGAGTCCAAGCTCTTAGGTGCTGGCAAAACGGAAGACGAGATTGCGTCCCTCGATGGAGACTGGAAAGAGCAACCCGAAGAGAAACGCATTGCTTTTCAATTCGCCAAGAAGTTTACCGATCAACCCTATTTGCTTTCCGACGACGATATCAAGGGATTGCAGCGACACTATTCCGATTTGCAAATCCTGGAAATGGTTCTGTCCATGTGTGGAAACAACTCCATCAATCGCTGGAAAGAAGCGGTCGCGGTCCCACAGCGTGCAGATGAAGGGGGATACTCACGCATGGCAAGTGTGGGCGGAACTGCCCCTGATCCCAATCTCCCGCGAGGCAGCTATCTAACGCCAACATCACCAGAGAACGAGAGTCGGGTTTCGTCGTTGTTTGAGACCGTCAGTAGCGAGACGATAAAGGGCAAATTGCTCCCAACCAAAGCAGAAGATCGAGTTTTGGAATCCCGCGAAGAAACACTTAAGCAACTTGAGAAAGCAAAAACCCGAACAGCTCGGATCAAGCTTGCGTCCGATAAAGAAGCACTTGAGTTGTTTTCAGAAACGCTGGCTCCTTCGGGCAATGTTCCCAATTGGGCGAGACTCTTAGCCAATTTTAAAGAAGCAGGCAAAACACGAGTCAAGTCGATCCTAGCGGCGGAGAAGGGGGGCGACATTTCACCATTGTTAAAAGCTCAGCTTGCATGGATCGTGGCAAGACAGGATGGGGCTTGGTATGCTGCGGGGCATGCCATGAAGATAATGAAGGAGCTAGGCCAAACCGAAGAGCAGATATTCGCTCTCGATGGAGACCTTAATGGCTTTACCCCACAGCAAAAATCGCTGTTCGTACTGGCTAAGAATCTTGGAGCATCTCCAGTTGTTCTTACAACGGAGCAAGTAGCCGATGCAGTCAAGAACGTAGGGCCTCGCGACACGGTCCAAGCGGTCAGCTACATCTGCTCCCGAGCGAGCTTCAACAGATTGACCGAGTCGACAGGCTTGACCTTGGAGTAACCACTTATTGTAAGGCGAGCGAGCTGAACAATAAACCCATTCGTGTACCACATTGAGCATCGGGTCTGATGACTACTAATTCCGTTTTCTATTCTGTTGTCGAGGGATGTATGGACACTCTAGTCATGAATTTCGGGAGATACGGCCTGCCTGCCTTTCTACTATGTACTTGCCTTTTTGGTGGTCCAGCGTCGGGATCAACGATGGACGAAACGACTGCAACTGGTTGGAAGCTTCCTCCTAGTAGTGAAGAGGTTTGGAAATCGTTGCCTGAGCCCATGAGTACCGCTCGGCCTGAATTACCAAGCTGGATTCGCATGGTGGCACGCGAAATGCCTCGAACAGCGGCGGCCTTTATCGAACTCGATTATGCGCATCGTGTCGAGGGGCCCGTCGAAACTCAACTTCGAGCCGCCATGCGTTGGACAGCTGCGAGCGCGAACCAGTGTCCCTACACCATGGAGGTCGCGGCCTACGACGCAAAGCAAGCGGGTGTGTCTGCCGAAAAGTGGAAGTCACTCATCTCGGGAGATCGATCCCTTTGGTCGAAAACAGAACGAGCAGCTCTGGATTTCGCAGACGGCATGTCCCGCGACTCAGATGGGGTCACCGATGAACAATTCGCTTTCCTAGAAAAAGAACTCGGCAGTCGAGTCGTCGCCTCGATGGTTTTGCACATGGCTTACGCCAATTTCCAAGATCGCCTTATTCATTGCTTGGGGCTAGCCTCAAAGGAGCACGCGGTCACGGCTCCCGTCCAAGTGAAATTTTCTCCCGAAAGCTTAGAGAAAAAGACCATTCCGCCTTCTCCCAACGCACCCAAACAAATTGGTACACCGGAGTCTGAACCAAAAGATATCATCGCAGAAAGTGAACCGTATACGTGGCTCTCTTACGATATGTTGCAAGAACGATTGCAAATCCAACGGATTCGAAAAACTCGATTGCGAGTGCCCGATTGGCAAGAGATCGCCGGAAAACTCCCCGAAGGATTGATGCCGACCGCCAGCGACATTGTTTGGTATAAAGTCGCTTTTGGATACTCGCATGAACTCGCGGTTCCTTTTGAGATTTACATGAGGACGGCTGGATCGGAGATTTCCGCCAACTGGGATCGTGCCTTTGGCAACTCTATCTTTTGGATTGTGACCGACGCGATGAAGTGTCCTTACTGCATGGGACATTGCGAAATGAATTGGGAAGTCGCTGGCTTTGATCGCAACAAGATAAGCCAGATCAGTCGACAACTCGCGGAAAACGATTGGTCAACCTTCAGCGAGGCCGAACAAAAAGCACTCGACTTTGCCAGACGTCTCACACGCTCGCCCGGGGCTATATCAAAAACCGATATCGACAATCTAAGACAAGGTTTTGGCGATCAAAGAGCCTTCTTTATCGCCGTTAACGCTAGCCGATACAACTATATGACACGGATCAGCAACGGGTTTCAGTTGACATTGGAATCAGGCAATCCGTTCTACCAATACTACAACATGTCGCCACCGAAACCGGCCGAACTTGCGTCAGCACCTCGCCCAACTCCGGTGCACCGTGATGCAATGAAACAATTGCTCGAAGACATGAAAAAGAGAAAGGAAAGAGTTTCCCTGCCTCCAATCTCTGACGAAGAAAAGACTCAAAATGATGGACGACCAGTTAACTATGAATCCCGCCTGACACGATTCTTTTTGCCCAATACACCTGGTGCGCGTGGATATCTAAACTTCAGCGGCAGTCCGAATAGAGCCTCGGCAAACGCAAATACGAATCGCCCGGCTTTAGAACCAGATCCTGCATTGACGCTGGACTACGGATTCAAGACGCGACTCTTCTGGATCGCCTCTCGCGCCAATAACTGTCAATATTGTTTGGGCCATCAAGAATCCAAGCTCTTAGCGGTCGGCATGTCCGATAACTTGATCGCAGCATTGGACCTGGACTGGTCGGCTTTTCCAGAGAATGAGCGAGCAGCATTCGCATTAGCTCGCCGATTGACTTTGGAGCCACAATTACTTACCGATAACGATATCCAAGAATGCCGCAAGCATTACAGCGACGTTGCCATTTTGGAGATGGTCCTATCAGTAGCCGGAAACAACGCCATCAATCGCTGGAAAGAAGGGGCGGGAGTTCCACAATCCACGACGGGTGGCAATTTTGGAGCAGGCAACACCGAAGAGCACTCCTATCTCACAACCACGAGCCCTGATTTTGCCAACAAGCGGTCGATGATCATTGAAGGCAGTGGAGATGTTGGCGATTCAAGCGTTGTACCCACGAAGTGGAACGTGGCCAAAGTCAAGAAACTCCCTGGCACTGCAGAGGGGCTACAAATCGCAAAAGAACGGACGGCAAGATTGCCAATTAAGTCCGTTGATGAGACGAGAAAGGTTTTCAGCGATGTTATTACGGATGACGTTGTCCCCAATTGGATGAGGCTTTTAGCGAATTTTCCTGTTGCAGGAAAACGTCAAGTCTCAGCCTTGCTCTCAGCAGAAAAAGACCTTGACCTAAGCGAGTTAACTCGTGCTCGTCTCGCATGGGTCATCGCGAGACAGAATGGTGCATGGTACTCCTTGGCCGAGTCGGACACGAGGCTGATCAAGCTAGGGCAAACTCGGGAACAGATTTTGTTGCTTGAGAACTTTGAAGAGGTCAAAACCGAGGAGACCCTAACAGCCCGAGACAGAGCGTTGCTCACGGTAGCTAAGAACTTGGCAGCATCTCCAGTGGTTTTAACAGACATCGAAGCCCAACATGCGATCGACCTTGCCGGTCCAAGAGATTTTGTGCAAACGGTCCATTACACGGCCATGCGTTCTCTTTTCGATCGATTCACCGAGGCCGCCGGATTGTCTGCAGACTGATTGCTTTTTCATGCATTTTACTAGCGCAGCAACCTGTAGACAGATTTGATTAGAGAATCCTTGAAACGCCAACCCGCAGCGTGAGTTTTGAAGTTGCGCAGTAACTGGTTTTTCGGGCCAAAGGCCTTATGTTTGCCTAGCCCAGGCAGAAGGCCTGGGAATCGAGAAAACGAAGATTTTAGGGCCAAAGGTCCGGCCGTTTGGGAAGTCTCGGATATTAGCAAGGAACAAACGGACATGCCGTTGGACTCTGAAAACACGGAGTGAATCGCGGTTCAGTCCCTACAGACCTAGCTAGGTAAACGAATTGGGCTTTGCCCTTAATCCCTCAATAACGCAACTTCAAAAAATCGTGAGCGAGGGACAATGCCCCAGGGAGCTTCCTTGCTTAAGCGTCGGGTTATGATCCACATCAACTCCAATACGCGGCACTAGCATCGTGCTCGCCTCTGGGGTAAGGACTCTTAGCATCGTCCACTACAAGAATAAATCGACTACGTCGTAAGTCTGAGTTTGATCTAATCTCTTCATCACCCCAGCTGTCCGATGAGGATCGTGTATCCGTCTGGGTCTTGAACCCGGAGTTCACCTTCGGGCATGTAGAACGGATTGATGATGTTGTAGACTGCGTGACGTTCGGGCATGTATCCTTCTTCCCCACGCTTGCGCATTCCAGGTGGGACACCTCCATCTTCTAGGCCATGGGCCAGCAAATGCTCTCGTAGGCTTTTCACGTCCAGCGAATACATATAGAACAAGACAGCTTGTTGACTAGGGACGATTGGCCCAGAGGCGAGAGTCAAAAAAATTCGAGCCTGTCCGGCATTCATCCCTATAAAGTTTGTTCTGCCGTCGTGAAGTTTGTATCGACTATCACATTCGAAACCTAGTAGCGAGTAGAACGATGCGGAAGCCTCGACATCCTCGACGTGGACCATGGGTACCGATTCGTTCACACGAAATTGAGATGGACAATTCGCGTGAGGTTGTTGCATTGCATTCATGAAAGTGCGATAAATCTCACTTGGTAAAACAGGGATCTCGATTTCAGACAACTGAAACAGTTTACCTCAAGAACAGCCTTCATCGGTGCTCAAGGCGACAGATGGCCAAAAAGAAGAAAAACAGATACCTCGGACCTCGCGTGAAGCGAATGAATCGCAAACAGCGATTAATAGTTGGACGCAAGTGGCTGGAAGAATACACAGGAAAGAACAAGGTTCGAGGTTACTGTAAACATTTTGCTGTAGATTGGAGATGCGCCGTAGTAGAGCTTACCAGTTTTGGGGTACCCATTTCGCCGGAGTATGTCGCGACACGAGAGAGAGAGGCAGCTGCGGAAGCTAAACGCAAGGCCGAGAAGAAAGCGGCACGATTAGCCATGGAGGATAAACTAGCCTGGGAAAGCGTACACTGGCATCCTTATACAGAGCCCCTGCAAGCCTACTTGGCAGGTGATTTTGAAGCGCTCCATGACTTGGAGCTTCGCGAGCGTGACTTGGATCTGCGCGAGCGTGAACTATACTCATTCCCGAGACTTTGGAATCCGAATGTTTACGACGATGAGGTTCCATTTTAGGACGCGGTAAGTCGCTTTGCTTACAAAGCACTAGCCATCAACCACAAAGAGCAAACCAACGTTATTTCTTTCAACCGGTCGTACCTTTCGCTATCGGCATCAACATTGCCACAAACCTTAACCAGGACGATGGAACAAGAGTTTGTTTGAGGAGCACTACTTGCCAACCGTGATACGAATTTCTGGTAATCGTGATTCCATAGTTTCGGCTGTCGAGAAGTCTGGATTGCCGTTCCGCGAGTCGATTCAATCGCTCCGCCAGGGGACTCGATCCAAATCACGCAGTTCCGAAACTACTTTCAACTTAGTGGTTTCCGAGGCAGATGGAGACAGCGTACCTCAACAGATTCTAGACACACGCCAATTCTTGATCGCGCACGCGAAATCTCTAGCTAATTTGATGAACGATCTAGAGAACCAATCAAAAGTGATTGATTTCTCTTGGGACTTAGCAACGTCGTCTATAGGGCAGTCTAATCGCTTTCCCTGTGACCTGTTGTATTCACTGGCAAGCTTGGATTTGCAGCTAGAAATCTCTGTATATCGCGTTGAATGATCGATGAATCGAAATACATCCAAGGCGCAGAATTCTGTTTGATCAATCCGGATTGCCTTGATGCATCATTTCGAGGTTGAAGCTTCTGACTGAAGTCCGACTGTGTTGACGGCGCGAACAATGATTGCCGATCGTTCGTTCTTCGTTTCGGGCAGTTTAAACTTCATTTCGATGAGAGGCATCGGTGGCGTGTCGCTGTATTGGAGATTTTGAAACACAGGGCGCCCGAATGGATTGGCTGGTTTCTCCGGCCACGTGCCAATCGCAACTCCATTACGCTCGATTACGAAATGCGAGATACCACTTTCGAGATCTGCTTTCGCGTACCATTGAATCCAATCGCCATCGACTCGAACGTCAAATGGAGGTGGTGGCGGAGTTATGTCGCTCACCATTGTGTCAGTGACATATTCTGTCCAGTGCGCTGCAATCGTTTCATTGGGTATCCAACTAGCTGACTTGGTGTCGCCCGGATAGTCCGATGATTTCCAAGCTTTTTGTCCTGTCGGATCTGCAAGCCAAGCTTCTTCGCTCGGCATGGAACGAAGTGGTGCATCGATCTTTTTCGGCAATCGAGCGGCGAGACATGCGTCTAGCCATGGAATAGCCAGATAGCGTTGGTTGCCGCATTCATGGCTAGTAAGTGGATCAATAGCGACACCAACCAAGCCTGACCGACCACGTAGTTCGAGAAAGAATTTTTCGTTGGCAGGCCATACACCGGCAAAGCGTTCTTGCTTGACCGTGACTCCTTCTTTTGTACCGAGATTGCACATCATCGGAACTTGAAGAGCGAGATCAGGAAGATCGTGAGGACGAATCGAGGTGTTTCCTGGTTCGGCACTCAACAGCGGGACTCCAGATCGCAGCCATGCCGCGACGACCCGTTCTGGGTGGAGCATCACCATCCCGCCAGCCCAGTGTCCGCCGCCACTATGTCCCCAAAGGGCCCATGGCACTTGTTCCAATTCATTGCGGCCAGTCATCTTAGAAAAATCAACTAAGCATCTTTGAAATGTTGCGTCTGAACCATTGCGAGGATCACACCACATTTGACAATCCGCCTTGTCGGGTTGTTCATACGCTGGCGAAAGCAAGGCACAATGGTGCTTCTCTGCGAGTGCTTGCCAGTGCAAGTCATAAGCACCGGTTAAACCCGATCGGCACGAACCCTCACCGCATCCATGTTGATGAACGATTATGCCTCGAATGGACCCATCAACGGATGGCAGCCAGAGAGTATAGTTTACGCCAAATATCAATTCGTCCTTGTCGACAGATGGCTCGTATCGAACTCGATAGTAAGGTGGATTAGCTTCGGGAAACGTATCGTAGGGAGCGGTCTGTGCGGAAACGGATCCGCATACGGCTAGCAATACCAAAAGCCAAAAGTACTTGCTCATCGAATCTTCACTTCTAATTCCTAGCCATTGGACGGGCTATGTTAAGGCACAACTACTATTCGTGTAGGTACACGAACCGAACTTCTCTATCTTCCTCGTAGAACCATGCGAGTTGTAGTCCCCCTTTTAGGTTTTTCAGCATATAATCACTTCCTCAGTAAGATTGGTTGCTGCTTGCCATCATAAAGTAAACCTCTCACAGAATAAGGTGCCATGTTGTTACGTTTTATTCGTTTTTGCTGTCTATCGACTGCGATTGCATGTGTTTCGTTCTTACCTTCTGCAGATGCCGGTCAACCCGCGGGAATTGTCCCGAATGCGCTAGACAAATACATTGCGGAGCCTGACGCTTGCTATAAATGGGAACTCTTAGAAAGTTCCGAGATTCAATCGTTTCAGTTTCGCGTGATCAAGTTGACTGCACAGCAATGGCGAACGGAAAAAGATGTCGATCGTCCCATGTGGGAACATCTATTAGTTGTGACGATTCCGCCTGAAGTAAAGAGTAACAGAGCGTTTCTCTTGATTGGCGGTGGAAGCCACAACAGTAAACCACCAAAAGGTCCTGACCCGATTGCTGCAGGTATAGCAAAGGCAACCGGGAGTATCGTCGCAGAACTCAAAAATGTCCCGAATCAGCCCATGGTCTTCCATAACGACGGTCAACCACGCACTGAGGACGATCTTATTGGATACGCATGGGCACAGTTCTTGGAGACAGGCGATCCAACTTGGCTGCCTAGGTTCCCTATGGCAAAGAGTGCCGTTCGAGCTATGGATTGCATAACTGAGTTCGCAGCAACCGAAGCAGGTGGTAAGCACCAAGTCGACAAATTCGTTGTGGGTGGTGGATCGAAACGAGGATGGACGACTTGGATCACCGCAGCAGTCGACGATCGAGTTGAAGCGATTGTGCCAATTGTTATCGATGTGCTAAATGTGGAGCCATCTTTAACACACCACGGAAGAGCATACGGCTTTTGGGCTGAAGCGATCGGCAACTACTATCAGCACGAGATACTTCAACGGTTTGATCACCCGCGAATGAAAGAGCTCTACTCATTTGTCGATCCCCTTTCTTACAAAGATCGTCTCACCATGCCGAAGTACATCGTGAACGGAGTGGGGGATCAGTTCTTTTTACCCGACTCGTCACAGTTTTACTGGGATCAGCTACAAGGAAAGAAACTTATTCGTTACGTGCCCAATGCAGATCACGGGCTAAAAAACTCCGATGCCGCACAGAGTATTGCTACATTCCATTACCTAATTTCAAGTGGTAAGCCCTTGCCCGAGTATAGCTGGACGTTCGAGCAAGATGGAAGCATTAAAGTTACCACGGGCGAGACGCCTGCCAAGGTTGTAATGTGGCAAGCCAACAATCCTGACGCGCGAGACTTTCGTCTTCAATCGATTGGCCCTGCTTTTCAGTCTACTGAGATAATCCGTCAAGAGGATGGCAGTTATGTTGCACCGGCTGCACCCGAAAAGAAGGGTTGGACAGCAACCTATGTGGAACTTTCATTCTCTGTTGAAGGACAATACCCACTTAAGGTATCTACTGCGGTTAAGGTGACACCTTCAACACTGCCCTTTGCAGATCTAGACCCCAAAACGATTCGTTATGAACCAGAAGTAAAACAAGGTGGCTTGAAAAACTAACTGGCGCATGGACGAGCTAATCACAGACCGCGCAAACCTCGCTTTGCGCGATTGATTGGTAAATAATTTGTTTATGTTTACCGTTCTTTTTACTCCACCAACATATCCCCTCCATAATGTGGTAGTGGAGCTAAGACACTTTACTAGCTCTGTTGTTTTTCGCGTGGTACCGGGTCGAGATACGGAACCATGCGGTGACGCGGATCGTCTCAGGTCGGTCGCTCCTCGATGCGTTTGGATTGACTATTGCGAGAACTGCGCTCAAAACGTTCTTAGGAACGCACCAAAAATTCTCGTACTTTTCCGTTCACATGCTCTTCCGTTTACAGAGAGATTAGATCGATGAAGCGGCTCAACGTCCGTCGAGATTTCACATTTGTGGAGCTACTCGTGGTTCACTGCCTCCTAGCTTCCGTTAAAGCGTGACCTGAGTAGCGGTCGAGTATCGTCGCTTAGCCCCCCGTTTGGAGGACATTTGTGAATTTTGCATTTTGCGAACCCGTAGACTTGCTCCGATTCTTTAAAATCCCATACAATGGAATTGTGCCACGCCTGGTTATTTTCAAAGTCGGACCGAAGCAGCACAAGCCACCTTCACTAAGCCACAGCGAAAATGACTCTCGGTGAGGACTACACACTCCGATAGAAACACACGAATTGCACACAATTTCAAAGCGTCCGACTTCAAGTATACGATCCTCTCTAGTTTTGTTTGCCTTTCAGGAGATTGGTTTCAATGAAGCGATTTAAATTGCGCGTTGGTTTCACATTGGTGGAACTATTGGTTGTGATTGCCATCATCGGCATTCTCGTCGGTTTGCTTTTACCCGCAGTGCAAGCAGCACGCGAGGCTGCTCGGCGCATGCAATGCAGCAATAACTTGAAGCAACTGGGACTCGCATTACAGAATCATGAGTCGGCTCTTAAGTTCATGCCTCCATGGGGAACGGAACTAACACTCGCAGAAGCTCCAACGAGCCCAGTGAATCCATGGTTTGCTTTAACAGGTGACGCCAGAAGACCCTTCGGAGCGATGGGGCAGCTTTTGCCTTACCTGGAGCAAGCCAATGTGGCCAATCTCATCGATCCACGCCGCCCTTTAGTTGACCCTGTGAATCTACCCCCACCTTTCCCAATGGGAATGAACAACCCAGCATTGTTTACGCCGCTGCCTTTTTTCATTTGCCCATCGACCCCAGAGGCACCTAGTAATTATGGACCATATTTCGGGCCGCTCGGTTTCCCAGCAGGCACACCGTACCTTCTACCGAGAACAGATTACGCCCCATTCCGAGGCATGCGTGGTGACTTACTAGCCAACTGCTTGGGCTTACCGAACCAAACCATGGACAATGCCATGTTAGGCACGAGCAACATGGTAGCAGAGCGCAGGATCCCAATTGCGAGAGTAACGGACGGTCTATCGAACACGCTTTGTTTCGTTGAGATTGCAGGTAAGCAAAATGTTATGTTTAGGAATCGGCGATGGACTCAAGAACCAAGCTTTGTCCACCTCAACTCGTTTTACGGAGACTGGAATATTTCCCGTCGAATGCGAGGACTAAGTGGCGTTTCTCCTGCGGTAATCACGACTGCTGCCGATATAAGGCAGTTTGGATGTAGCCTCATCAACATTTCCAACGAAGATAACCCGTATTCATTCCACACAGGCGGAATCAATACCTGCCGTGGGGACGGTTCGGTCTCCTTTGTCTCTCAAAATATAGACACACGAGCTTTCATTGCACTCATGACGCGGGACGCAGGCGAAGTGGTTCAAGATCCAAACTAAACCTCGTTACTTTATTCGCAAACGGCTAGTGGATTCACACTGGCCGTTTTTCATCATCGCCTTCGAACCTTTGCTTTGAATGATTATGTGCACTGAACTTTCAACGTTTCGATTCCTGAAGAAGACTTTAGTTGTTGTTTATCTGACTGTTGGCTGCGTTATTTCGGGCTGTGGCGGAAATTCGTTGCCCCAGGTTTCGGGAACCGTTACTGTTGATGGTGCTCCAGCCGTTGGTGCATTGGTAATTTACCATCCTGTGGGGCAAGGTAAGATTGCCACGGGAGTTGCCGATGCTCAAGGCAAATACCAACTTGTAACCGACGCAGAAGTTGGTGCACCAACCGGAAAGTACCAAATTACCGTTACATGGCCAGACCCTAAGCACAAACAGGACGCTGGCAGTTTGCTTTCACAGGCTAGTTCTGAACCAGGACCAGATGTGCTGAAGGGAAAGTTTGTAAACAAAGCGTCTTCGGGCCTAAGTGCCGAGATCACTGCTAGCGCCAAAGAGCTCCAACCAATTGCGTTGACCACCAAGTAGCCATTTGTGCGCGGTGTATCATCACGTAAGACGGTTCTCCTGGACCGTCATGTGGCTAAGTGACCTCTGTGCGTCGATCATCGTCCGCTATCGCAACGCATGAACCAAGCTCAAGATTCACCTTCACCAATCTCGCAGCTTTAAAGCATCGTGTAGCCATGATTCGAGAGTCATGAATCGATCCGCTCGATACGGCTGCACACTGGCGCACCTTTTGTCAGGGCAGAATGAACTTGTGGTATATCTGCGTACCATAAACCGTCCCCAACGCAATCTCTAGCGATCCATCGCCGTCCCCACCACTTTTCTCCCTCCTCTATCGACACGATGCTATCCTCTTTTGCGTAGAGGACCTCTTTCCGAAATTTCAAAGTCGATTCTCTGTGCGTTCCCTCCACTTTTGCTTGGAGTCGTTTCCAATCAGACTCTCCGAGTTGTCGGCAGTTCGCATGCCAAGTCACTAACGGCAAATCATATCCGTTAACGATTAGCTCCATACTCGCAGTCCACCTAGGGTTAATCTCGATTAAATACAAATCACTTCCGGTGAGTAAGAAATCTGCTTGCCATAAGCCAGTCCAACCGGTCGTGCGGACAACGGTTCTTGCGAAGCTGTTGATTGGCGAAACTAACCAATCGGGAATCAGAACCGGACCAATCGAGCCACGATAGATAAAATCGCTCCAAATGTGTTTTTGCAATGGCATTGACTCGGCCATCCCCACGATAACGGTTCCATGGTTCGAGCTTAAGAAACTAATCCCTATCGACTTTCCTAAAACATACTCTTGTAATACACCCAACTCGGGCGAGTGGTCGGCTCGCAAAGAGCTAGGTTCTAATAGCTCTTTCGGATCAATAAAGCTTACCCCCAACCCTCCGGCGCTTCGCTGCTTTTTCCAAAGCCAGCGTTGAGTTTGGTGAAGTGCATTCTTGGCAGACTCAGCTGTGGCTGACACGTTCGAACACAGCCACTCGTCAACTGTGTAAGTAGACGGAAACTTTAATCCGCTTCCCAACGCCCACTGACGCC
This sequence comes from Pirellula sp., assembly GCA_046344995.1. Lineage (GTDB taxonomy): Bacteria > Planctomycetota > Planctomycetia > Pirellulales > Pirellulaceae > JBKCUI01. The sequence continues at coordinate 98,980 of JBKDKR010000065.1, read as the reverse complement.
AATTCCGCCAGTCTCTTATTTGCAAGTACTGTTCCGGGATAATCGTAGGGTCGACTCGAGATAACAATTCCAGAGATTCGCCAATATCTTCGCAACCGCCAGCTAAGATCACGCGTGCTGATGGCTCCAAAGTTTTGATCCAGCTTGGATCATTTAGGTCTATCACTTCGGTCGAACAAGCTATCTCCCGAGTATCCCGATCACCACAACAATCGAAGGAACGCACGGCTAAACCCTCACGTCTTGCACACTGAACCAACGCCCGCGTACTGAATCCGACGGCAGTTAACAAGAAAGCATCCTTTCGATTATGAACGATTGACCTGGGGAGTAGAAAGTTGCAGAAACTGACATAGAATGATGCCGGTTCCCATTTTTACAACCATCATCGAAAAGGTCATCATGGCAAAAAAGAAAGCCAGCGCAAAGGCTGCTAAACCAACAAAAGCTAAGAAGAAACCACTAGAGAAGATTATCCTCCGCACTGGCGAAGCTCTTGTTGAAGCCGAACCAGCTTGGTCGGCTGCCGAACCAGAGGTCATTATTGGCGAGTTTGATGGGCCTGTTGGCGTTGCGTTTGCCAATCTTCTTGGGAGTCAAGTCAAAGGCCACACCAAAGTCTTCGCGATCCTAAATAGCGACGTACAAGTCAAACCAGCAACCATTATGGTCAGCAAGGTTACGGTCAACAGCGAAAAGTACACGAACATTCTCATGGGTACCGTTCAAGCCGCAATCGCTCACGGTGTGCTTGACGCGGTACGAGCCGGAGCTATTCCCAAAGAGAAAGCTAACGATCTAGGTATTATTGTATCCGTATGGCTTGATCCCTCGATCGTCGATGTTGATTACGATCCCAAACTGCTGTTCCAAACCAATCGTGAAGCAACATGCAAAGCCATTACCAAGGCGATGAAGAATGAGCCATCCATCGATTGGCTGTTGAAGAACCAAGAAACGGTTCCTCACTTCTTCCATCAGTTGGCCTTGGACGGCAAGCTCTAAGCAGCGTCGCCTGTGGCCCGTTTCAAGCCGCTTTAGACGTATGAAATTCATTCGGTTGCGGGCGAGCCATCTCGCTCGCATATCGTTCAAACGTCCATGGCCACATGGTTGGTCTTCCATGATCGTCTAGATACCAACTGTTGCAACCCGCCAGCCAGACCGTTTTTTTCATCGCAGCGGTCATGCCATCGACTAGTTGTTTGACCACTTCTGCTTTAGGCTCTATGGTCAGAGCCCCTTGTTTGCGTAGCAACTCTAATTGCTGCACAATGTAACCAACTTGGACTTCTGCAACCGAAATCGCAGAGTAGTTTCCGATCGGGCTATACGGCCCGAAGATCAGAAAGAAGTTGGGGAATCCCGGCACCGAAGTGGAGCGATGTGCGATAGCGCCACCTGCCCATGCTTCATCAAGAGTCTTGTTTTCGCGGCCAATCACTTTCATGGGGCGCATGTACTGATGCCCATGAAATCCTGTGGCGTAGACAATTATGTCGACGGGGAACTTTTGCCCCGTAGCGGCGACAATGCCATCGGGCTCAATACTTGCAATTCCCTCGGTAACGAAAGAAACATTTGGCTTCTGTAGTGCTTGATAAAAGCCTTTGCCGAAGACCAGCCGCTTGCAACCACATTCGTAATCGGGGGTTAGTTTTTTTCGAAGCTCAGGGTCATGAACTTTGCGCTTTAAATGGCTCTTGCAAAACGCTTTGAGCATAAAGATCAATAGCTTGTTACCGACAACGGCACGCGTGAACGTCCAGCGAAAGATCATGCTATAACGATCTCGCAATTTTTTGGCTAAGCTTGGGGATTGGCGAATACGCGACTTATCGTCCTCGGTGTAACTTTTGTTGGGCATAGGAAAGATCCAATGAGGTGTTCGCTGAAAGACCACTAAATGGCCAGCGACACGTTGCAACTCCGGTACGACTTGAACAGCTGTAGCCCCCGTACCGATAACCGCGATCCGTTTCCCTTGTAGTTCGACCTTATGGTTCCAGCATGCCGTATGAAACGATTCCCCTTGAAAGGATTCGCGGCCAGGTATGTTCGGATATTTGGGATGGTGGAGTACACCCGTCGCACAGATCACAACATCGAAAACATCGGTGCTTCCAGTTGTTATCTTCACGTGCCATTGGTTGGCGATAAACTCGGTAGATTCGACTTCGTGGCTGAATCGAATCATTCGATAGAGTTCGTGCTTTTTGGCGACCCGAAGTAGATACGATTGAATCTCGCTGCCTTGTGGAAAACGATGGCTATACTCGGGATTCGGCTCGAATGAGTAGGTGAACATATGCGAGGGCACGTCACATCGTAGACCAGGATAAGTGTTATCCCGCCATGTACCACCGACTTCGTTAGCCTTTTCGTAGATGGTGATGTTTGTGTAGCCACTCTGCAATAGACGCATAGCCGAGAGCATGCCAGACATGCCGGCCCCTACGATCAGAATGCGAGAATTATAATTTAGTCCTGATGGGGAATCACTCGCGTTAGTTTCGTCTTTTTCAGTCTTTGCCGGAGGAAAATCCATCTTCCGCTCTCTGTTGATTTTAGTCGGTCAAACGACTGTTATAAGCCGAAAAGGGGCAAAAACTCAAGCCGTATGAGAGGGTGACAAACCCAGTAGTGACAATTGTTCACAGGTGAGTGGTTCGCAAATTAGGGGCAACATTGCTAGCATATCGATCGTATCCGTTGCATCCGTGTGACCGAAATCTTGATTTCACTTACCTATTTACGACCTATGATCGACCTGCGAAGCGACACTGTTACCAAACCATGCTATAGAATGTTGGACGCCATGATGAGCGCCAGGGTGGGTGACGACGTAATCGACATCGATCCGACCGTAGTCGCACTTCAAGAGCGTACGGCCGAGTTGCTCGGCAAAGAGGCGGCCATCTTCATGCCTAGTGGAACGATGACCAATCAAATTGCTTTGAGATGCCATTGTTTACCCGGTGATGAGTTTATTTGCGAGGCGCAGTGCCACGTCTATCAATACGAACAAGGAGGCTTTGCACAGCTAAGCGGTTTGGTCGCAAGAACTATTGAGGGAGTGAGTGGTTTGTTGGCACCCGATCAAATTGAGGGGATTATTCGCAAAGAGGATGATCACTCGGTTCGAAGTCGCCTGTTCTGCTTGGAGAACACACACAATCGTGGTGGCGGGAGTGTGTACCCATTGTCCTTGGTAAATGAGCTTTCCGGTATTGCGAAAGCCCAAGGATTGGCGACTCATTTGGATGGTGCACGTTTGTTCAATGCACAGGTTGCCACGGGGGTATCGGCCAAGCAGTACTGCGAACATTTTGACTCGATAAGCATCTGTTTTAGCAAAGGGTTGGGAGCACCTGTTGGGTCGTGCCTTGCCGGAACCGTGGACTTTGTTCGAAAAGCGAGGCGGGTACGGAAGCTGTTCGGGGGCGGGATGCGTCAAGCCGGTTTCTTAGCAGCAGCAGCCCTGTATGCTTTGGAAAACAACGTCGAGCGGTTGGCTGAAGATCATGCGCATGCGAAGATCCTAGCCGCAGGCATTGCAAAGACCGCCCATTTTCGCCTCGCTGCCGCGGAGCCTGAAACGAACATAGTGATTTTTAGCGTGTCTGCGGATTGGGGAAACGCGGCTCGGTTTAGCGAATTGGCGATGTCTAAGGGGCTGCGATGTTTCCCGATAAGTGCGAAAAACGTGCGTTTGGTTACCCATTTGGATGTGAGCAAAGCAGATATAGAGCGGGCGGTTGCGATCATCCAAGAGCTCGACAAGACGACTTGACGAGTTTGTGTAAGGCAATAAACTTTTCCGGACTCTGGCGAAACCGTTGGAGAACCATGCGGCCGTGGCGAAATTGGCAGACGCGCTAGCTTGAGGTGCTAGTGGGAGCAATCCCTTGGAGGTTCAAGTCCTCTCGGCCGCACTGATCGACAAAACACAAAGAAAACTTAGGTTTCAAACTCTTTTCCCGCCTCCCGGGACATTTGCCTTCTCCGATCGCTTCGCAGCACTCGGCCATTATTTTCAGCGAATTTGCGGTCATAGACCTGTTTTTTTGATAGCGGACGAGGCAACGATGTCCGGCAGAATGGCACCAAGCCGCCATCTCGTTAACCGTAGTGACTCGCGTTACAGACTGAATAATTTCTACACCTGTCAGCCCCGAGTTTCTTATGTTAGTGTTACGCCTGCCGCGTGACTCTGAATCCAGAATTTTTAGTCGAGAAGCTTTTTTGCTCGCGGATTTAACTTGATCGGGACATTGTCGCCACTCGCGTATCGATCGATCCCCCTGCCATACCACCATGTGATTGTGCTCCGATCTTTCTCAAAGAACTCATCGACGGTGCGAGGATGCGTTGCACAATACAGAATCCATGCCTTGAGGGTGGCAGAATACTCAGCCACTTTCGATGCATCGGAAACGACTTCTTCGAAAGTGCCGTAAGGCATCCCGCCCTGTTGCTCTTGCGAAAGCTGTTCAAGCTCTCCAACGATGGAGCGGGCTGCAACCAAACCTGCAGGTGTCATCGTGAATTTCGCCTCAGTTAGCCAGGTTTGTAACGGAAGCTGCTGTCTGGCTGCGACGTATCGAGCAGCTTTAGAAGCAACCTCTACGTCGCTGTCTTCCGAGGCCTGCTGCATGAACGCATCGACGGCTTCGTTGACACAATGACACAGCGTCGCAATTGCTTTCCGACGAACCTCGACATTTCGGTGCTTGCCAGCTTCGATGAGCAACAGGATGGTTTCGGGTACAGGTCGCGATGCAAAATCGCCACGGAGATAGATCGACCACAAAGATTCGATAAGCATATCGCCGTCGACCTTCAAATCCGTCTCTAGAAGTTCTTTGAGAAAGGGCAAAGTCGTCTCGTTGGCAATTGCAGGCAGTTCACATCCTATGTATCGACGAAATTCACCGTCCTCGCATTTTTGAAGGTAATCCACAAGCCACGGTAAGCACAACGAGCCCAATGGAAGAAATCGATCCGTGTTGTGCAAACCGCTAGGGTTGTTTCGAAACTCGCGATGAGATTGCGACACGAGCCGGTCGAATTTTTTTCGCTTTAGCTCAGTCTCATTACCACCTTCGGTAACTTCGAACTTTGCATTAGCTTTTAGATGGCCTTGCCAAAGTGAATACTGCTCAAAACGAAACTGGAATTCGTGTAGCCCAATTTCCGCGGATTCAACCGTGAGATGGAACTCCTTGGATTGGCCGGCAGCTATAGTCACAAACTCGTCATGTAGCTCGCCCGCATATCCCTCGTTGAAACGAATTTCCTTCTTCTCATTTCGCGACAACAGAAACAGATCGTTAAATGGCTGCGTCCCTTGCTTCAGCCACCGAGACTCCAGTTGTATGGGAGTGGCTGCTAGATTTCTTATCGTAAGCGCTAGTTCGATGGGCTCGTGCAGAAGATACTTTTGCTTATCTGTTTTCAAGGAAAGCTCGACAGACTCATAAATGGCGAGGCGAGTGTCAACATGCGGAGTTACTGGCTCTGCTGAGTAGTCGCTAAGCTGATCGAAGACGTTCGTTCGATCAAGGTCGGCATCTGACAACCACAGGCATACTGATGAGAGGTTGTTTTTCGGGCCTCGGAACCGATAGGGAAAGATTCGCGAAGCAACCGTTCGAACGCCGCGAGACGGATCATAAATTTGCAAGTCCATTGGTTCGTTAAGAACCAGTCCGTTCCTTGCAGCAACGGGCAGCCATGCAATCTGTTGAGCTTCGGACTAAAAAAATAAGTGCCATCCACGTTCTGTTGACTTCTTTTCTTTCGTGCGATATCATTTTGCAAAACCCGATATCCCCTGGAGCCAAATCATGGGCAGACCGCTACGTTCCGAACAGTTTCGACACGACGAAATCGCGATAGTCCATTGCGTACAACGTTGCGTCAGGAGAGCTTTCTTGGCCGGTGAAGACGATGTCTCCGGTATCGATTACTCCTATCGACGCGAATGGATTCGACGAAGATTCGAAGCGCTCGCTTCGGTCTTTGCTATTGATGTCCTTACGTATGCGATCCTTTCCAATCACGTGCATGTGATCCTTCGCAATCGTCCTGATGTCCTAGCGAATCTCTCCGACCAAGAAGTCGCTATTCGATGGCTTCGCGTTTTTCCAGGTCGCAGAATCGAAGAACAGTTGGCTGAGCCTTCGCAAATCGATGTCAAACAGGTGCTGGCTGATCCTGAGCAGTTGGCGGTGATCCGAACGAGATTGTCTGATATTTCTTGGTTTATGCGGGCGCTCGCGGAGCCCATTGCTCGTATGTCCAACGCACAAGACGAGTGCACAGGTAGGTTTTGGGAAGGGCGTTTCAAAGCTCAGCGAATTGTAGATGATGCGGGCTTGTTGGCTTGTGCAATGTATGTGGATTTGAATCCCATTCGAGCTGCCATGGCTGAGAGTCTTGAGAAATCGATCCACACCTCGGTTTACGATCGTATCGAAGCGGAAAAGGGCAAGCTGATGCCTTCGGTGGCCTTTGATCTTGTACCGATCTCACACGAAGAGTCGATCGCTCAGCGACGCAAATCGCTTGCAGAGCAGCGACAAGACCGCAAGGATAAGAAGAAAGAAACGACCAAGCGAGTCCCGAGAGACAGTTGGCTTGCACCTCTGAGTTTAAGTGCTGGGGTACAATCGAGTGACCCGCAAGTGCACCGAGACGGGCTTCGAGCCAGCAACAAAGGATTTCTGCGAATCGACTGGAGTAGTTACAAGAAGCTACTTAGCTGGGTGGCAGAGAACAAGCCCAGTGCGGGAACGGTGGCGTTGCCCAAGCCACTCAGTGATGCGTTAATTGCGTGTGGAGTTGTACCGGAGATGCTGTCGGACTTGATATGGAATTTCAAGAAGTACTTTAGTCGATGTGTTGGCGGATCGGAGTCGATGTCGAGTGACGCGGAGCGGATTGGCAGGCGTTGGCACCGAGGCCAGCGCCGAGCCGCAGCTTGTTTCAGCTAATCCCGATTCTCTAAGAGCAACTCAGCGACGCATAGCAAGGCATAACATTAAGCGGACGGTTTACGAGACCTGTCCGCCGGGCTCAGTGCATGCTTCAAGCGGGTCCCAAGTGCAGCGAGTTGCCATATCCACATCGGCCAACCTGCATCGAACCAGTGAGTCTCGGCGATGCTATTTTAAACCAAAGCAACTAGGCTATCGTTCTCAGGTGTTACATAATGTGGATGGCACTTTATTGGAATCGACTGACATGCGGTCCGGATTCGTTGCCTCGTCCACTACAAGAGCGATTGGAAGATCCTTAACAAGATTCACTACACAGGGAGGGCACGCCGTAACTTCTTAAAAGCTCTGTTACGGCCGCGTACGATGAGGGCATTTGTTCTGCTCTGTTGCTATAGGTGCAGATGAATGTGGAAAAGGTTAGAATAGGTAGTCCTACCAAGAGATACAACCTCTCTACTTTCCTCCGCGAGTGATCGATTGAACCTTCCAACCCATACGCCATCATTACTACCTCCGAGAGATGAAATCCTCCGAACGATGGAGCGAATCTATCGCTATCGAATGACGACGACGTCCGGCGGGAATCTCTCAATCCGCGATGCCGATGGAACCATTTGGATCACTCCAGCTCGAGTCGATAAAGGAGGATTGCGCCGCGATGATATCGTCGCTGTAAAACCTAACGGCGATATTCAGGGGAACCATAAACCATCGTCCGAGTTTCCATTTCATCAAGCCATTTACCGAGCGAGGCCCAATCTTAATGCGATTGTTCATGCCCACCCAGTCGCGTTAGTGGCCTTCAGTATCTGTGGCCACGTCCCCAATACTCGCATATTCCATCAATCGTACTTTATGTCAGGCAATGTCGGGTTCGCCCCGTACGCTTTACCTGGCAGTCAACAGCTTGGTGATAATATTGCAGCAACCTTTTCCCAGAATTGCGATAGTGTTGTCCTCGAAAATCATGGAGTCGTTGTTGGTGCAGAGACCCTCGATCATGCGTTTCAACGATTTGAAGCTTTTGAGTTCACGGCCAAAACCATTCTTAAAGCCAGCCGCGCAGGCAAGATTCGTTATCTCACCGAGGAGCAACTTAATCTCGCCAACCAAAGACGCGTTGTCTCTCAATATGGTACTCTTGGTGCCGCAACCACAGATGAAAAAGAGATCCGAACGCAACTGATTCAATTCCTGCGACGAGGATGTCAGCAGCGACTTTTGATCAGCACCGAAGGGAGTTTCTCAGCTCGATTAGGCCTCAATGATTTCATAATCACTCCATCTCAAAAGGATCGAGAGATGCTACAAGCAGTCGATTTGGTCCGCGTTCGAGACGGTGTCCACGAGACCGGTAAATCACCGAGTCGAGCTTGCCGATTGCATGCTGCTATCTATGCCATGCATCCTGAGGTTCAATCGATAGTCTTCGCCCACCCTGTAAATGCAACAGCGTTCAGCATCACCGATATGGAACTCGACTCTCGAACAATTCCAGAAAGCTACATCTTCTTACGGGACGTAAAAAAGCTCCCTTTCGGAATTCAATACGACTCCGATGCGAGTTCTTTCGCAAATCGTGTGAGTATCAACCAACCGGCTGCGTTACTGGATAACGATGGTGTTGTGGTGCTCGGTAAAAGTGTTCTTGATGCATTCGACCGACTGGAGGTTCTTGAGACGACGGCCGAAGCGATAATCAATGCGCGAAGCCTAGGTAAAATCTCAACCATGAACGAACAAGTGATTGATGAGCTCAAGAAAGCATTTCAATTGAGTTGACAATTCGCCCATTCGATTTTTTGAGAGAAATCGCTTAAACTACCCTCAAGCTTATTTCTTTTCTTTAGTCGAATGTCATTGTGAATTTCTACAAACAACCTGCTATCATCGAACAACGGGGTGAGCGTCCTCTATTGCTGTATAGTCGTATTGAAGGGCCGATATCCGATTTGACCTTGCTACAGAGAGGCTTGCTTTTTGCAGAGATTGCAATGATTGCCTACAACGATGAAATGGAAGTCAGGCGAGCAGCAGAGGCGATCGGATTTTCCTTTGTTTCGTTTATGAACAACGATGGCTCACAAGCGTTCTGCCTACGCAATGATCATGATTGTGTACTAGCCTGCCGAGGTACCGAATTGTCGGATTGGAACGACATACGTGCTGACGTTAACGTAGGGACTGTACTAATCGAAACATTGGGGCGGGTGCACCGCGGCTTTAATCGCGAGGTGGATGATATATGGCCGTTTTGCCAGAAAGAAATGCATTTGCATGAGCTACCCATTTACTTTTGCGGGCATTCACTAGGAGGTGCGATGGCAACCATCTGCGCCGCTCGCGCCAGAGGGCCAATGGTTCGCTGCAAACCAAGAGAACTCTTTACCTACGGTAGCCCTCGCGTTGGTTGCAAAAAGTACATTCGTTCCTGCGAGCTAAATTATTACCGCTTTGTTAACAATAATGACATCGTCACTCGTATGCCTCCGGTATGGTTGGGGTATCAACATAGCGGACAAGAAGTGTACTTCAATCGCAATGGCGACGTCAAACAATATGGTTACTTGTTAAAACGTCGCGACCGCTGGAAGGCATTTCTTCGCGGACTACTCCAACGCAAAATCGACCACCTCTCCGATCACAGCATTCAAGCCTATTGTGATCATTTACTTAAAGCAGTTCGCAATGAACTAGAGGAAGGGGAGCAATCTAGGAGCGCTGTTATTGCCAGTGGCGGCTTGCGAAGTTCATAAAGTGAAGCCAATCTTCGAGCAAAATGTCGTGAGCACCTTCGCGAACATGGTATCCAACGCGATCGCCGACACTCTTTCCAGGATCAGGTTTAGTCTCGGACTGCAACCCTTGAAATCCGAGTAGACGATAGACCTCGGATGCATAATAACCGCTCAAATACTCCCCTTTGGGATCGGCCCAATCATCCTTGGTCGCGCTGGAAACATAAACGGGACGCGGCGCAATGGACGCGACCAGAGTATGGGCATCATGCGGTAACTCCGTCTCACGATCGTTAAATTGCCGAAAATTGCGGCAGAACCAATGAGGAAATGCCTTGTTAATAATCGCAACCGTTTCACCGAAATTTCGACGTTCGATTGCTGCTCCGCCACACCCCGAGTTATTGGAAATAACGATCGAAAAGCGAGGATCGGTTGCCCCGGCCCACAACGCGGTCTTACCCAATCGAGAGTGCCCCAAAACGGCGACTCGCGATGAATCAATCGTAGGGTTTTGGCTCAGCACATCCATGATCCTGGATAACCCCCAAGCCCAGCCTCCAATTGAGCCCCATCGATTTGTATGGGCATCGTCAGAGCGATGATTCGGAAAAAGAGCATGAACTCCATTTTGGAATCCATCATCAAAATCAGGATCGATATCACCATAGTAAACGGTGGCCACAAAAAACCCTCGTTTATTGATCTCACGAATGGGCCATCGATCTTGTTCGACTCCTCTCCCCTTTTCCGTTGCCTTGTGATCAACCACACCAGCGTTTGGATTCTCCCTCATCCAGCTCACCGGGATTCGCAACGCGGGATCCGGATCCACCGCATGATTGCCTTGGAAGTTTAATCCCAAGAAGCCGCCGACTTTGCTCTTCTTGGCTGGCAAGAAGACAGCTAAGTCAATCGCCAGTTCAGCGTGATCTGTTTTCAAGGTCACAACATATTGCTCGCGGAGCGTTTCTCCCTCGTTCATCAAGCCCGATTCGACCTTTTCAAAAGACAATGAGCATGACTCTTGAGGAGAGAAACCAAATTGATTCTCGGCCAACGTCTTGACCAAGCTCTCTCTATGCGCATTCCAATCCACTCGATCAACGAGGCTCCCATCTGCTCTTTTGAGCAACGGCGGCAACTCACCCATTGTTACGAGAGATTCATCCTGATTCGCCTTTTTGGGTTGGGCCAATAATGAACTATTGAAGGACATGGCAAGACCAAACAAGATCGCAAGAGAGGATTTGGTTTTCATGATTCGAATCTTTGCTCGTGGTTAAGTACCGAGAATTTCTTTGGTCAACTTCGTAAGCAATGAGGTCGCATGGAGGATCTCTGCTTTTTGTCGCTCTGGCTCTTGCGGAATTTCTCTTTCGATTGTCAGTGGACCGCGATAGCCAATTTCCTTGAGGGTTTGTAAATACAGTGCCATATCGACATGCCCGGCTCCAAGCGGAACCTCACAGCCCCAGGTCACACCCGGTTTATCGCTCCAGGTAGCATCCTTGCAGTGAACGCTACGGACATATTTGCCAACATGTTTTAGAGCAGGAATCGGCTCCCCAGTACCATAAAGAATCATGTTAGCAGGATCAAAGTTAATAAACAAATTGTTGCACCCAGAGTCTTCGATGTAGTGCAAAAGAGCATCTGCGGTTTCCTGGCCTGTTTCGAGATGGACGTTTTGTTCGTTGCGAGCAGCATGGTTGCAGAGTTGTCGTGTGACTTCGAGAACGTCAGCATAGTCTTTGGAAGCCCGATCATGTGGCACGACACCCACGTGCAAGCCTATGACGGAGCAACCAAGTAGTTTCGTGAAGTCAGAGATCTCGAGCATCTCAGCGAGTCTAGCTGCTCGCGTTTCGCGGGGAACCAGTCCAATGGTTCGCTCGACGGTTGGAATATCAGCATAGCTTTCTCCATCGAAGCCGCCGAACACGCAAGTTAATTCGATGCCGTATTCGATGAGTTTTCGTTTGAAGTTTTCGGCCGCTTGTGGATTTCGTCCGCTGGCATGTGGAGTATGCAGCTGAATGGAAGGAACATTAAGTTCTCGGGCAACTTCTAGACGAACGCCCAGTCCGGCGTCGATACTAGTGAATACACCTAAGGACCATGGAGGCAGCGACATGAGAAAAACTCGCAGTAGGTTTAGCGTAAACAAAGGAGGGGAAAATCGCCATAATAGACAATTCGAAAGAGCTAACGCATTTGCAGCTCGTATTCGTCGACTGCCTTATTTTAGACGTTTTCTGCTTCCTGTGGATACCGTTGGGGCCCGAAACGGGCTTCTTAAGACAAACAACTTTTCCTCATTTGATACAATCGAGTAGCCGATCTGGCCACAGATTGGGAGCTATGCCGGCGTGCGGTCCAAAGTCTGGCGACATCGGCTACTCGGGGATGTCGCTGATTTGGCCATAGATTGGGAGTTATGTCGGCGTGTGATCCAAAGTCTGGCGACATCGGCTACTCTAACATTCGTGCTCGCGCGAGAGCGTCTTCCGCCAGTTGTATGTAGCGTTGATCTTGTGTACCGGCCCATGCCTTTTGGTACGTAACGCTGAGTACGGTATAGTTGAAGCCTTCGTTTGGCTCTAGCTGGCATGCTTTGACTGCATGTTCACAGGCCTTTTCGTGAGTTCCCTGTTGTGTGTGAATTCTCGCGAGAGTTAGGTGCGACAAAGCGTGCTCGGGTGCATCCTGAACAATCGCTTCCAGGATCGTTTTCGCGCCGTCTAGGTCGCCTTTGTCCTTGAGTTGTTCGGCTTCTTTATATCGCTCTTTGATTGTTTGCATTTTTCTTAAGAAAATTTTCGTGAGTTCACTGAAACGGGTCGCAACGAAAGAAAGGAATAGTTGGTTGCTCGAAAGCTCAACTCGGCCCGACATTCGTTATAGGCGTCATTCTAGAGGGAGTATTTTTTTCGCAAACCGGAAAATCGGTGAAGATTCCTCATTCTCCCTGTCAGGCAAAATTTGACTAGCACATTTTGTGTCCTAAGTTTCGTGTGGCGTTTTCGAGTTGAAACGCTGGCCACTTAATTGTGGTCGATTCGCCCCAAAGCGGCTGGCTTCTTGGCGTAGAAGTTGGCTGAGTATTGAGGCTCATACGTTTTATTTACTCGGTTTAGCCGAGACTACCTGTCGGAGGGTATCCAGATGAAGAATTTCGCCATGAAGTTGAAGCGTTTCTTGAAGAGCGAAGACGGACCAACAGCAGTTGAGTACGCTGTTATGTTGTCGCTCATTATCGTTGTTTGCTTGACTGCAGTTACCAACATCGGTAAGCGAGCAAGCACAACGTTCACAAACGTTGCCAACCAGCTAGGCTCGTAATTTCGAGCTGCCGGTTCCCGGTGCTTCTCGTGAACCGAATCGAGCGATCGCTCGACAAAAAAAACTTGCACACCAACTCCGGGAGTTGCATTGGGCTCTGTCCTTGCAACTCACCGGCCTGGTGCATTAGATGTTAGACAGGAGATTAATCATGCATCACGCATTTTTTCCGGTAGAGGCCATTTCATCCCTTTGGATACTTGTTTGCTGCGCGGGGACCCTGTTTACCGTGTTCACCGTTTGGCTATTATCGCCACGGTAGACGTTTTCGCTTCAAGATCCGGTTGTGGTGTAGCCTTCAGTTTCGAGTTGGAAAGATAAATACAATGATTAATGGACTAATTGCAAATTGGCATATTTGGACTGTCTCGATCGTGTTGGTCGTCGCAGCAGTGATCGACGGTTGGAAGCTCAAAGTTCCGAATTGGATCACTTTCCCAATGATTTTCACTGGTTGGGTTTACAGCTTCGCATCCGGAGGCTGGTCAGGTTTAGGTTGGAGTCTTTTGGCCACATTCTTTGGTCTCGCTCTGCTCTACGGAATCTACATGGTTGGGGGCATGGGTGCCGGTGACGTTAAACTGTTGGCAGGCATCGGAGCTTGGGTGCATGCCGAACACACTTGGAACATCTTCGCCGCGACCGCGATTGTTGGCGGTATCATGGCGCTATGCATGGTGGCTTACACTGGTGCTTGGAGAAAGCATTATGCTCAATTCCGAATGCTCATCAGCGAATTTATCCAAGTTCGCGATCCAGAAGCACTCTTCCAAAGAGCTGCGGAACGAAAGCCACGTATGTTTCTACTACCGTACGGGATTCCCATGACCGTTGCCGCACTGGGATACTTTGCGTTCAACGGAATGTATTTCTAAAGTTCGATTAACATCGAAACGATGCACCGAATCGACAGAGCCTGGATTCGATCGGTGCAATGCATCATACAATAAGCGTTCATTGGCGGACCATAGTATGGTTCGCCGTTTGGACATTCTGACACCCAGCGGGCATTCATCCTCCACCCAGTGAGAGATTGTTTCTCGAGGCCGAGTGCGACTTCCGAGCGAGTGCCCGATGCAGTCGGCAGGTTCTACCCCTCGAGCTTTTAGCACTGCGGCCAAGCCGATCTGAATCAGGAAGATTGCAGGCTGAGCTAATTCCGTCCCAGCAAAGACGGCTCTTTGTCCCAGATCAGCGCATCGTTGAGATACAGTAAAGACCAAATTGTCCGTTTTGTAGCCAGTGTCCAACAAACTCAGATATCTTCGGGCTAACTTGTGCCGCTTGCCACAGGCATCTTTTACTGAGAGAATTTGCTAAGGATCCCACTTATTTGAGAGATGTGACTATGAATACTTTGCCAGGCATTATTTGGCCCGAACTACCCGATTGCGGCGTTTACCTTACCTGGCCTCAAGACGGAGTAGAGTGGATTCATCCTGACGATATCCAGCTAGCCGAAGAGCTAATCCCCAGCGGTAGAGTATTTCGTCGTGTCTCGTTTGATGGCATCTACTATAGACTTGAGTACGGAGATAAAGTGCTTCGTGTAAAGCCTACGATGTGGTCCAAAGTCCACGACCAAGGATTCTGGATAGGAGATCAAGTCGAAATAAAAGGAGACTTTTTGACTAATGAACCTTCGATTGCTGTTATAACCGAGGCGATTTTTGACGCATCGACTGGCATGATTGCATACACACTGGTTCAGCGAGACATGATACTGGACAAAAACTACCATGCCGACGAGCTGCGCTGCTTGACTAGACGTCCTGAAAAACTAGCGACACGAAGCGACTTCAAGGTTGAGACATCCGAAGAAATACCGAACGATGGACTTCCCAAGCTGAAGGAATGATTCAAATGGCCGAACGAACAACATATCCAGTAGCGGAATTCCACTGGCACATCAACTTGATGAACACGATCAAAAAGCGAATCGCGGTTCTTGGTAGCCTGCTCGCATTGATGGCAGTGATGGGGTGTGAATCTAATTCTACGATCGATTCCGTAATGAACGGCGGTAACGACTCGAAAGAGTCCACTGGAGCCAAAGCAGTCGAGGGATCGGGGGGCGGATTCGGGGAAATGGTAGGAGGCAGCACAACGTCTGCAGCGTCCACTCCTCAGAAGCCGAGTCAACCTCCTCATTCGGATCCGCCGAAGCTCGATCCTGGGGGAAGCGACCAAAAAGCCTCAACTCCCGGAGCAAACGGTGTTAACAACGAACTAAGTGACGTTTCCACTCGTTTAGATCCGCCCAAGGTCTCACGTAGCGACTTTGTAATTCGGCTTTCCATACCAGCTCGCGAGCAATTGCTCGAGGATATGAAAAAGCCGGGAAATTCCTATCTGCTAGTCGGCCAAGTTACTCCGACCACAGACGATTGGCGACACATTAGTTTTATCGACATCTATGAACCGGACCGACAATTCCAATTTCGCACCAATGGTGTAAAAATTTTGGTACCTCGGGAACTAGTCAATCGGCTCCACAACGCTACCATCGACCTAGATTCAGATAACAAGCAGTATTTCGTAACTCTGGCTCGGTAGCGACGCGTCCTGTTTTGGCGACGTCTAGCACAACCCATACACAAAACCTTCCATGTCTGACCATTCAAGCAACCTAACCGCTCCGACGTATCCGAGAAGGAATTGGTATTTGACTGTCTTGATCGTTGGCTCGACTTTGTTTGCTGTCGGGGGAGTATTCCGTGCACTTTTCTATGGACCGGTTCACGCGCGATGGTTAGTTGCTCACGCCGCCAATGAGCTTGCTGCCCAGCGAGTCGATTCCGCAATTTCGTGGCTAGACAAAGCTTATAGCTCCTCTGCGGATATTGCGAGCGATCTAGATTATTGGCGACTGCGGTTCGAAATTCTAACAGGCAAAAATCCACTTCCAGCTGACGAGCTGCAACAGTTCGTCAACGAAGCCATCGAATCCATTAATAGAGATGCCGACCAAGCTTACAAGATTAAGGTCGCATTAAAGCTCAGCCGATTGCTCTTCAATGAGATGTACTTTAAGCACGCTTTGATCGTACTGGACAAAATACTGCCGCCACCTGAAGAGCGTACCGCCTCCGAAAACAATGAAATTGCCTACACAAGATCAATTGCAGGACAAGACCTGGACCTCGCACTCACGGAGATCAACCGATCATTGCAAGATCGCAATACGAATCAATTCTCCCAACTCTTTGATACCAAAGCTTGGATCTTGTACAAAAAGGGAGAGCCCGAGAAAGCTCTGAAGTTTGCTAATGCAGCTGTTAAAGAATGGTACAAGGAGATTGCAGCAGCCAATGCGAATTACGCATTACTGCTTCTCCCTGACGATAAATTCACTCTGACAAAGAAGAATGACGAGCCCACTATTGACTCCCCTTTCCTCGATGAGAACCGACAGGCTGCGCCTCAAAAACCTGTACCGCAGAAACCTGCGATTGTCCCCAGCAGGCGAACGGAAAGCATGGAACCATCAGTAACACTCGATGCTTTTTTGGCAAAATACAAAATCAAACCAATCCAATCATCTAAAGATCCCGAAACGAACAGCGACGAAAAACAGAAAGTCAGCGAATCAGAATTGCCCATTAAAGATTCGGGGATTGGACGAGATCGCGGCAGTCTGCTGCATACAACAGCAGTGCTTCGCTATCATAGAGCCTGTATTTTGGACGAGCTCAACAAGACAGACGAAGCGCAAAAAGACTATTACTGGTTAGATGCATTTGGATATACAAAAACGAAAGACCTCTATTAGAAGCCTCGCGTAATCTTCCCCACGCCATACATAGTAACCCGTTCATGTATTTTCTTCGGGCTACTATCTCACGCCGATACTGGCTGTCTGTACGACTTGAGGACGGCTTTCTTGGCGATGTGGATTATAAACAACTCCGGTTTTTTGGTCGTATCGGTAGTAGCCACCGAATGGTGTGGGTTGCAAACGCCGATCGGTCATACCAGATTTGTAAAGATCGATAAGATTCACATCGGGATGCTGGCCAACACTGGCTGCATAACAAGCGGCCAACTCGTTTAGAGTCCGAAGATTAGCATCATCTGTCGCATATTGGTAGTTTTTCCATTGGCCAGAAATCAGCCAGGAGAAAACGACAAAAGTTGCACCCAAGGAGAGCGCAACGGGAATGCGTCCGCCCCGATTGACAAGTGGGCGGAGTAAACGCGAGGTACGAGAAACTGGTGGCGACATGATTCTATGCGACGACAGCGGAAGAGGAGACGACGCTTGGAAGCTAGCTTATTCACGCCGACACAAGAAATTCTTTACGTTCGGCATGATTGGTTTGATGAAATACGATGGCCGATTGTTCCGTTTGCAACGGAAAGAACTCATCTATGGCTTTGATACCAGGGCAGACCAGTGGGGCGATTAGGAGTTGGCCTGCCCCAGCTGGTGAAGTTCTGATATGCTTTTTGGCCGATTGCTCGTTAAATTTCCTTAGGCTTTCAGATTAAAAATGTCATTGCAGAACAAAATTGTTGTCGTTACCGGTGGTGCCACCGGGATCGGGTTCGCCTTAGCACAGTCGTTTTCCGAGAAAGGGGCCGTGGTTGTCATCGGTTCTCGCCGGCAATCGGCCATTGACGAGGCGGTTCAACAAAGTGGCAGCAAATTACATGGCAAAACGCTCGATGTTGGCAATCGCGACGACGTGAACCAGTTCATGTCTTGGGTGGAATCTACTTACGGTCCCGTGGACGTCTTGGTCAACGCTGCAGGAGTCAACATAAAAGATCGTACCATGGCGGCCATGCAACCTGAGCAGTGGGATCAAGTCATGCAGATCAATGCGACGGGCGCTTACAACTGCATGCACGCTGTCTTGCCGGGAATGAGAACTCGGAAATCGGGTTTCATTGTCAACATCTCAAGCGTCACAGGCAAACGAGCCATAGCTCTCGGCGGTGTCGCGTATGCAGCTAGCAAGTTCGCGATGACAGCGTTAGGAACTTGTGTGGCCAACGAAGTCGGTGGCGAGGGAATTCGAGTCACCAATGTCTATCCTGGAGAAGTCGACACACCGATTCTGGAGCAAAGACCAGTCCCAGTTACGGAAGCTCATCGTCAAAGCATCTTGCGTCCAGAGGATATCGCCCAAGTAGTCGTAGCACTTGTTGACACCCCAGCTCGCGTGCACGTTCCGGAAATTGTAATCAAGCCGGTTCACCAATCGTATTACTAGTGCCGCAACTTGCAGATAGGCGTGATTGGGTCGAGCAAGAAATCTCAACCCGCAGCGTAAGCAAGGGACTTGATTAGCAGCAAATCCCTCGCTTACGCTTCGGGTTATGATCAACGCAACTTCAAAAGACAGCACTAGGTCAATCTCGGAACGCGTAATGATTAACCATCTCGACAAGGAATCATAGTAACTCGCCGAGGAATCTCGCAGGCCATTTATGCCCCTCGGCGCTGATAGAATCGCAGGAACTCTTTACGCCAGTCTTGGCGAAGTTCCCGGTTGAGCCGCCGCCCCAGATATCCTGCGGCAGATCCCGATTGGAGATCCTGCAAGTACTGCTGAAACGCGGCGCGACTTTCAGGACTATGGTGGAGCAGAAAGGCAACCACGCTCCAAGCATCTCGATACTGCTTGGATTCGAGCGCCTCGTCGACGTGCCATTGCTCTAGCTCTTCGATCAAGGGAACTTGACCGTAACGAATTTGCGCCAAGACACCTTGAGCGTGTTCCCGATGGGCCAAACGATCAGGCAGTGATGTTTCGAAATACTCGGCGAGACCTTCGTCCAGCCAACTCGGAAGCTTTGATCTGCAGCTATGGAGCATCGCATGGGCGCATTCATGTCTAGCATCAACGGTCCAGTCATCGTGCACGTAGGTTAGAACCAATCCCGGCCCTCGATGCTGAACGAAAAGAGCCCTTCGCTTGGGGAGTTTGGGGAAATGCGATTCAAGATACGCATCGTATTCCACATTATCACGAAGCACTACGATCTTGATCTCGTCGACTGAAAAGGAGAGCCCGAGAACGTCTTCTACCTCTTTTTGATACCCCTCAAGCTTTTTGGCGAGCGATTCCATTCTTTGCAAGTCGAGCGTGGAATACAGCACAAACGGCGAATGGGTAGTGGTCGTATTCCAACGAGAGTAATTATCAGCTTTCTTCACATCGAAAACAGGATAAGCCCGGCTCGAAGTCAGATTGTTAGCGATGGAATTGCCACGCACTGCTTTACTATCGAATTCATCTTCTGCCGTGGCAATTTGACCATGAGTGGCGAATAAGGTCGTAATCGAAACAGATGCGCTTATAAGAAAAGCCCGACGAGGAATATGATTTTCGATTGACGACGACTTATTGCCGAGAATCTTATTGGGCTTAAGAAAGTTCATCAGCATCGTTTTTTATCAGGCCAAGAAGAATTCGCTATTGCTTGAAGTATTCTTGAGCTGACACCACTTTAAGCTCTTGAACGTTGGCAAAGATTCTCGCCACAGCCTCGGCATCTGCCGAGCTTGGGGATGTTGGTATTATGAGTTTCGCAATAATCTCATCACCAGCTCGCGATGCTTTGGTTCGGCGTCTGAGTTCAATCGGTAAAGACTGCTTTTCGAGCAGATATTCATTGAGAGCCAAACGAATTTGCGGAGGGCGTTTCGGTGGGAATACAGCCGCAACTTTCGTTGACCAATCGACATGTTCCAAATAGCGAAGTGTAAGTTCGTTAAATGGACCTTTGTCGAGCTTAGCCTCATAGATAACTTGTTCATTTTCTATCCGTACCACTTCGCCCTTTATAACTTGAACATCTCTTTTGGACTCTGATTTTCGAGAACTCTTGATCGTTAATTCATTGAGTTCCGTAAGCATTGAATCTAGGGACTCGAGTTCGATCACAAAGCAGACTCTTCGATTGTTATCCGCGATCGTCAGCGTTCGGTTAGTGCGATCAAGAATTTTGACCAAAGAACTCGAATGATCCGTTTCAATCGTGAGCGTTTCGGTGAAGTACGTTTTATATTGCTCAAGTGGCGGCGCGGTTTCTTTAGCGTAGATGTCTACATCGATACGCATGCAGCTTTGCCTGTCATTGTTTTTGAAGGCAGCTTCGTTTATCGATTGACCAAAAGCCAACTTTGAGTTGCCTGAAAAAACAAGCATCATGAAGACCAATCCTAGAAGCAATCGAAACGGCATAACTAGATCCCTCATTTAGAAATTGAAGGCAGACGTGATGGCCGCATCCATGGCAACATCTTCAGTAGGATCGTAGGGATAAAACACTCTAGCAATCCGACCTGCAACAAGCGTGAGGTAAGCTCTCTGAAAGGTCGATTCGTCCATCTCAGTTACCGGCGCACCGGTGGAAGGATAGATATACTCGGAAAAGGATTTTCGAAAGACTGGAGCTGTTTCACCTTTTTTGTAGACAACTACTGCAGAAGTACTGCGACCTCGAAACAAAGTCTGTCCTTCTCGAAGCTTGAGATCCGCGATGCTAGCATCAATGATGTAGTCTGCTCCTAGTCGAGACATGACTCTCTCTATATCCATCTGACCAAGCGGTTGATCTTGGCAAACCCCCTCGACCATATCTTGGCCGACGAGCTGTATCTTTTTCACTTTTTTTCCCAAGTGCAAATTGATGTGTTTGGCCAGAACAACACTTACGGCATCCCAGGTATGGACCCCGTTGTTGCTGACCAAAACCGCGACCTTCTTGCCCTTGAGCTCATCGAATTCGGCAGGAGTGTCCTTGCCTTTGATGACATACAAGACGTTTGATAGAAGGCTCACGCAGCCTGTGCTGGCCATTAGAAATATTAGCAAAACCGAAGCGAGCCCCGGTCCTAATCCGTATCGTTTTTGATTTACTCGGTCCGCCTTCGGATTTCGGTTCATCTAGACTTCCTGTCTCTGTAAACTCCGACCCACAACTCTCCCGCCCAAGGCTTATATCCAAAGAAATTGGAATAACGCTAGACCAACTGTGCCATCTGAAGCCCGGAAATGCGAGGATTTGCAAACGCGGGACCGAATTCAGAACTGGAAAAATGAGGAATGGCTGTTAAAACTAGTGGTGTCGATTCAGTTCGTTGGACAAGGGGCTAGGCGGAGTTCGATTCTGGTTCCCCTTTCCACCTTTTTTGCCATGTTTATTCGTTCCGATCCTTCACAGACCAACCATTCATGGAACTTCCCGTCATAAGTTTGGGCCAGCCAGCACCGGCGGATGAGGCTGCAGAGACGCTTGGATGCGGCACAACACCTCTTTTCGAGCCCAACCGGCGGCTACCTTCGTGGCTTAAACGAGAGGTTCCGAAAGGGAACGAAAACCGTTTCACCTCCGGTTTGCTCGATGAGCTTCGCCTAGAGACGGTCTGCGAGAATGCGAAATGCCCTAATCGGATGGAGTGCTATTCGCAAAAGACGGCGACTTTTATGATCCTGGGTAACGTCTGCACTCGGCCATGCGGATTCTGCGCCGTAAAGAGAGGTCGTCCCGACGCGCTCGAATTAGACGAACCAGCCAGAGTTGCCGAAGCAGCCTTGAGATTGGGACTGAAGCATGTCGTGATCACGTCGGTTACCAGAGACGATTTGCCTGACGGTGGCGGTGAACATTTTTATCAGTGTGTAATCGCCGTTCGAGAAAAGACTGGTGCAACCGTCGAGGTCCTCACCCCTGACTTTATTAGTCACAAGCATGGTCTGGATCGAGTGATCGAATCAGCGCCCGAGGTGTTCAACCACAATATGGAAACCGTGCCACGATTATATCGTCGGGTGCGTGGCCCCAAGAGTGATTACAACTGGACGTTAGAAATGCTTACTTACATCAAGGGTAAAAACCCAGCTATCAAGACCAAGAGTGGATTGATGTTAGGTTTGGGAGAAACCCGTGAAGAGCTACTCGACTGCCTATCCGACCTTCGACGCTTCGACTGCGATTTCCTCACGTTAGGCCAATACTTGCAACCTGGCCCCAAGTATCTGCCTGTTCAACGATACGTTCATCCTGATGAATTTGCGGAATTGCGTGATATCGCAATAAGCATGGGATTCCGAAAGGTTGCTTCGGGACCCTTCGTACGTAGCTCCTACCATGCGAAAGAAATGGCGGACGATTAAGGAGCCATGGAACGTCAAAAACGAGCACTCTTGGCTCGTATCCAAAGCCATGTCCCCATTGTTGAAACCCATACGGTTATCGCAGGCACGACGGTCCCTTGGATTAAAGTTACCGACCCAGATCAATTGCTTCTACAAGCGTTGGCAAAAGGCGAAGACGGATCTTTTGAACAAGACCCCTTCTGGGCTGCCGCATGGAGAGCAGCTGTGGGGATGGATCATTTCCTCGGATCAATCGCCTGCAGGCTCGCCGGGACACGTGTTCTGGAGCTAGGTGGCGGCAGCGGTCGCGCCGGAATTTCGGCTGCCATGCACGGTGCACAAGTTTGGATTACGGACGCTGCGACCGTGGCTATGCTCGTCTGTCGATACAATTCGCTCCATGTTGCGAATCATGTGCACATTCGTTGTTTGGATTGGCGCAATCGAGACTCAGGACTAGGGCGATTTCCAATCATCGTAGGCTCGGACATCGTGTACGATCCCAAGCTCTTCCCGATCCTTGAGCCATGCGTCAGACGCCATCTCGACGAAGGTGGTGTCGCCTATTTTAGTGAACCGCAGCGGCACACCGGCGACCGCTTCAAAAAATGGATTCAATCTGCTGGCTGGTTACTAAACGAACACTTCATCGATCTAAAAGACGATGAAAAAGAGATCCGGATCTTTGAGTGCCGTTTACCGAACAGGTGCTAAGCCGTGTAACCGACGCAACATTCCGATTTGCCCTGAGTGAATCGACTCATGCAACGGACAAAACAGCAAAGCCCCAAGCTTGATCGGATACACAGCAAAGGGCATTTCCGTTGGTTCAGCCAGCTGCGTAGACGAGAACGTTTTGATGGCAGCCATGCTCGCTTCATGAATCGCGTTTAAGCTCGCCAACAACTCTGATTTGCTGGGGTTTTCTGTTGGATCGGATGATGGAGTCGTACCGCGGCCAAACTTCTTTCTTAGCCAGCCTGGCATTAGCTCCAAATCGCCTTCAGCACGTCCTCTTTGGCGAAAAAGCATTAGGCCATATTCAGAAACGGCCAAATGCCCGACTTGCCAAGCCACATGGCTGGTTCCACCCGAAGGGATCACGTTCCACAATTCATCGGGAATCGCTTCCAAAAGATTGTGCGTATACGTACGAGCAAACTCCATTTGGCCAGCGACAGCGTCTCGCATGGCCAGGATTTCCGAGTCGCTGGGAATCTTTATTTCAGACATTCTTCGATTCTTTAGGGGGAATGGAACGTGGGACTGAGCGAAATCGATGAAATGAATAGACCGGAATCGCAAGAAACGGTCAACCGTCACCTTGTGAGGATGACGAATCGTTGGGAAAATACGCCCGACGATCCAACGATCCAGCCCTACGATCCAGATTCTCCAACCATCATGGAATGATTCGTGTCCAACGCACCTTCTGGCAAACCCGCAAAAAGTATCGGCGATCTACTGCGAGAATTCCGCGAACACCGGGACCAAATGAAGCTGGAGCTATCGAAAGCCATCGTGGGCCAAGATGAAGTGGTTGAGCAACTTTTTGCCGCGATCTTTACTCGCGGCCATTGCTTGCTAGAAGGAGTTCCTGGACTGGCCAAGACGCTTATGGTTTCGTCTTTAGCCAAGATTCTGGACGTCAACTTTAAACGGATACAGTTCACTCCCGATTTGATGCCTTCCGATATCACCGGCACCAATGTCCTCGAAGAAGACTCCGAGGGAAGACGGGAATTTCGCTTCGTCGAAGGCCCCATCTTTACCAATATTCTTTTGGCCGACGAAATCAACCGTACCCCCCCGAAAACCCAAGCCGCATTATTACAAGCGATGCAGGAGCGAGATGTAACAGTCGGCCGCCAAACCTATCAACTGCCCGAGCCCTTCTTTACGATCGCAACCCAAAACCCGATTGAACAAGAAGGAACCTATCCGCTTCCAGAAGCTCAATTGGACCGCTTTATGTTTAACATCAAGGTGGG
Source organism: Pirellula sp. (assembly GCA_046344995.1). GTDB lineage: Bacteria > Planctomycetota > Planctomycetia > Pirellulales > Pirellulaceae > JBKCUI01. Next base: position 74,789 of record JBKDKR010000065.1, on the reverse strand, counting down.
ATACCCTACAGCTGACGAAGAAGAGAAGATTTTGCTCTCTACAACTCGTAGCGACAAACCTGAGATCAACAAAGTGCTTTCTGCTCGAGCTATTCTGAATATTCAGAAGCTCGTGGGTAGTGTTGCAGTAAGCCCATTTGTTGTGAAGTATGTGGTTGCGTTGGTTCGTGCCACCAGACCGTCAGAACCTGACTCCCCTGAAGTGGTTAAAGAACTACTCGACTTCGGAGCAGGTCCCCGCGCCGGGCAATTCTTGATCCAAGCCGGCAAAGCTATCGCCGCGATGGATGGTCGATTTAGCGTCGGTATCGAGGATGTTAAGAAGATTGCGATCCCGGTTCTTCGCCATCGATTAAGCACCAATTTCCAAGCACAAGCGGAAGGTATGACAACAGACAAAGTTGTGCAACGGCTACTCAAAGATATCAAAGAGCCTTCGGTGCCAAAGTACGGTGGAATCGACGCTGCAATCCCACCGGTCCAGTAAATGGCATTGAAGTATTCTCTCGACAAACCAATGGATCACAGCCAACAATGCATTTTACTCTGGAAGGACAGGAACTAATTCGGGCGCACTTTCGAAACCTACAAATGCCCATTCGATTCGCGCTCGATGCGACCGCTGGCAATGGTTTCGACACACTGTTCTTAGCCGATCTAGTTGGCCCCGAAGGCAATGTTCTCGCGATGGATCTTCAGCCAACGGCTATAGCCTGTGCGCAGCAAAAACTCTCCCAACACGGTTTAGATTCGAGAGTTCGCTGGCACTGCGGTTGCCACTCTACGCTCGACTCGATTCTTAATCACAACGATGCACCTAGTTTGCACGTCGCCATGTTCAATTTAGGCTACTTGCCCCTAGGGGACAAATCGATCATCACAACCAAAGCCACAACCATCATTGCTTTGGATACAACGTGGAAGCATCTTGTTCCGCATGGCCTACTAAGCCTACTTTCCTATCCAGGGCATGCAGGTGGCTCCGACGAGCATCAAGCGGTATGCCACTGGGTCGACCGTTTATCACAAGAATCAAAGATGACGCGATTTGCGGACGAACAAAATCCTAAGAGCCCGGTCATGTGGTTGATCGTGAAAAACTAGCAACCCAATTCTCGTCAATTCACTCGTAAGTTAGGTTCGGCACAATACATGGTAAAAATCGGCGCTCACATGAGCATCGCAGGCGGATACTTCAAAGCGGTTGAGTCGGCGTGCGAGTACGGTATGGATGTGGTTCAATTATTCACGAAAAACAATAATCAATGGGCTGCTAAACCGTTAACAGATAAAGATGTCGAACTGTTCGACGGATCGCTTAAGAAGACGGGAGTCACACGACCACTTTCGCACGCTTCGTATTTAATCAACCTCGCATCCCCCAAAGATGACCTGTATCGAAAATCGATCGATGGCATGGTGATCGAATGGCAACGTGCCGAACAGTTGCATCTAGATGGAGTTGTGATGCACCCAGGTGCGTTTGTTGAATCGAGCGAAGAACTTGGGCTCGAACGCATCGCAACCGCCATCGCAGAGATATATGAACGAGTCTCACCGAAACGATCTTGGTTACTTTTGGAAAACACGGCGGGACAAGGCTCCAATCTAGGTTGGAAGATGGAGCATCTTGGTTGGCTGCTGGAGAGAACTGGCGAATCGATGCAAGTTGGCGTATGCTTCGATACGTGTCACGCCCACGCAGCGGGGTACGATATGTCGACCGAAGAGGGGTTCAAAGCTTGGGAAAAGGAAGCCAAGAAACATGGCGTGCTCGATGCAATCAGAGCCTTGCACCTTAACGACAGCAAGAAAGGTTGCGGAAGCCGAGTCGATCGCCATGAACACATTGGGCACGGTTCGATTGGGGACGAAGGCTTCGTACGGATCCTCAATCACAAAGTGCTGAAAAAACATCCGATGTATTTAGAAACCGATAAAGGTCAAACCGACGAAGGTGAGGATTGGGATGCGGTCAATCTCCGTCATTTGCGTAGTTTAGTGAATTGAGCTTCATGCAATCTTCATGTGATTATTGCGATCGGATTGCGCCTAAGAGGCAAGCGGAAAATGGCCATATTATTATGGTGATCAAAATAGTTGAAACAGAATCTCGAACGAAATGAGACGAGTATGCCAAACTCACCCTTGATCCCTGCCAATTGGAGCGATTTTCCGGACGAATTTCGGAATAGGCTGGGATCTTCGGTTGGGCGACAGCGATGCATGGTCGCGGCCAACCAACTTCTTATCGTCGCCCATCATGTCCCCGAGCATGATGAAAATGCACGACGAGGACTTTTGTTTTGGATGAACGCTCAAGGAGAATGGCGTGCCAGCAACGGCGATCCCGGTAAAGCAGCCTTGCAAATGCACCTCGACCGCTACGCCAAACGAGTTGACGCCTATGAAGTTGAAGAGACCCGTGCACAAACAGCTGACGAGTATTTGCGATTACTCGATGGAATCGTTCCTATTGTTCGATCCGCAAAAAATCTACTGGCGACTCTTGAGGAAGCCCGAAAAGAATTTCCTAAAGAACGGTCACTCATCGACCATCGCGACCGAGCTTACGATATCTCTCGTCAAGTTGAGTTACTTTACGAGGACTCTAAGAATGCGATGGAGGTCACACTCATTCGAAGAGCGGATGAACAAACCGCGGTCACACATAGGATGGCAGTTGCAGCACACCGATTGAATTTGTTGGCTGCAGTGTTCTTACCATTAGCAACTTTAGGGTCTGTCTTTGGGACTACTCTAACAGATAATTGGACTTGGTCGAAAACACCGCTCGGTTTCGCATGCTTCGTGATTTCAGGAATCGTATTAGGTCTAGTCCTCGCAAGATTCGTTTCGACTGCCGAGAAGAAGTAAGCAGGCGAGTGCTGTATCCTGGCGATGCCCACGCGCAGACGTAGGCCGTAACAAGGCTCGGCGAAGTTACGGCAGGGATGCTCCTAATTCATCCCTAAACCGACAAGTCCTATTAGCCCCGGCGTGCTATGCCGTAACTGCGTTGCGTTGCAACTTGTTACGGCCTACGAGCGTCCTACGCTTTTCGATCACCCCACCACTTGGTCAACTACTGCTTCTCTTTGACTTGATCGACTTCGGAACTGCTTGGTCGAATCAATTCAAAGTACTTGCGAATCGTTTGCCGATGTCCCATCGGGATCGATTCTGATTCCAATGCTGATTCGCTCAAGCTCTCGAACTTCTCGATCTGTTCGCGATAGGCTCGCAATGTTTCTTCCTCTTGAGGATCGGACTTCTCGGTCTCTATGTCCGATTCACCTTGTCCGGACTCTTGTCCCTTGAGGTTCATCTTTTGGTTAGCTGCCAGTGCTAAAGTCTTGTCTCCAGGCGTTTTATCGCCTGCGGCTTTTCCTGCTTTATTTCCAGGGTTGTTCGCCTTGGCTTCGCTTTGCGATTGGCACTCCCCTTCGCACTCTGATTTGCATTCGCTCAAGCATTGACATTGTTTCTTAAGCAAATTGCTGAGCTTCTTTTTGTTGGCCATCTTCTTGGCCTCACCACTGAGCCCTTTAGCACCATCACTGAATTTCGATCGATTACCTTGGCTCAACCCTTGCGCCATTTGCTCGGCCGCTTTGTCGATATTGCTTTCTGCTTTCTTTTGCGAACCTGCATCGTTCTTGTCTTGCAGGTTCTTGCATTGCTCAAGCTTTTCTAAGATGGCCTTTTCGGTTTGGCGATCCATGTCGGGCATTTCCAGCTTTGCCAATTGCTCGGCCGCTTTCTCCATATCACCTTTGGCCAGAGCGTTGCCAGCTTGTGCCATTTCGGGAGAGAGAGCGAGAGCTTGTCCCAACGATTCCATCTTGGCCATCGAGTCGGTGTCTTTGAGTTGCGTTTGCATTTCCATTAGCGAAGCTTCCATTTCGGACAGCTTGGCCATGGCTTCTTTCGGATCGACGCCGGGCTCTTTCATTTCTTTGAGCACGCTTTGCAGTTCCTGCAAGAGTTTCTCGAGCTCGGGATCTTTTTGCTCTTCTTGAATCGCGCGAAGTTCATCCAAGCTTTCCGACACTTTGTCCGCTTGCTTGTTCACAACCTCATTCACAACAGGTGGAGCAATGGGCAGTTCTGATTGAATGGGAACGAGGAGTATCACGGCAGCACACGCGTTCACTACCAATGCAGGCGCAAAGGATCGAGGCGTTCGGATCGGTGCAACTTTCAGCACGTCGATTTTCGCGGCATGCAATTCTGCATCGGTCAGCTGTAACTGCTGGACTGGTGTTAGCTCTTTACCGTGTTTTACGGATCGTTGAAATTCCAAAGCTGTGGTGACGCGATCCTTGAGTTCGCAATCGCGGTCGATATCTCGGGCAGCGCCTCGTAGCGATTTGAATCGAACCAAGGACACGAGCGCCCCGGCACCTGTTCCGATCAAGGACGAGAGAACAATCCACGAGGTCGAAAACCAATCAGGTTCTAATCGATTCGCAAAGGCCATCGTACAGGCAACGACTCCCCCAGAAAAAAGCCCCATCGAAGCAGACTGCCAAAGCCAATTTAACTGTTGGCGATTCCTGACACTGCGGACCTTGGTATTCAATGAAGCAGTGACCAATGAAGTGAGGGCTGTATCACCCATGATTGCTATCCTTCGGAGAAAACGGACGACGGGACTACCGATACCTAGCATGGAGAGGTTGCCGATCAACGTAACATAAGTTGATAAAGAATGCTATAGAATTGCTGAAATCCGGAAATAAAGATGTTATGCTGAGGGCTCATCTTAACACAAACAATTAATTCGAACGGCCCGCGATTCTAAGTGTGTTAACGCCAATCGCCCGTGCTAATGACAAGAATGGAGCAACCAAAATGCCTGCTTTTCGTTGGGATTGCCTAATTCTATGTTTCCTCTCAAGCTTGTTTTGTTGGACTAACTCGCCACTTGCAATCGCGCAAGACGACTTGAATGAAGAAACTGAAGAAGAGCGGAAACAATCCGAGGCGGTTGCGAGGTTTGTAACGGTCCTTGAAAAAAACCCTCGCCGCGGAACGGCATTCGATCGCGTCTACGGACACTACGTTGAGTTCGGTACCATCGATAGCTTTATTGCTGATCTTGAGAAGCGTGCGAGCAGTGCCAATGCGAAGGGTGAGCATTGGATGATTCTCGGAATGATCGAGTATCAACGTGGCAATGATGCGAAAGCCGTCGAAGCACTCACGAAAGCGGAATCGATTCGAACCAATGATCCTCTCCCTGCCTATTATCTTGGCCAAGCACAAATTCGCATCGGTGATTCCACTGCCGCAGTCGCATCCTTTGAACGGGCTCTTACTCGCAAACCACCGCGAGCAGACCAATTAGAGATCTTTCAACAACTCGGTCGGCTTCATCAACGAGCTCAGCGCACCGACGAAGCGATGAAGGTTTGGAAACGATTGGAAGAGCTCTATCCAGATGATGCTCGTGTACTGGAACAAATTGCGGTAACACTAAACGAAGAAGGCCAGTATGCGGAGGCCTTGCCACGTTACGAGAAACTAGCATCGACCTCCAAAGATGATTATCGGAAAACAACATTTGCCATTGCTGCCGCAGAGCTTGTCGTGAAACAAGGTGACAAATCGGGTGGTATCAAGCGCATGGAAAAGCTTCTTGCTGAATTGAACCCCGATGGCTGGCTGCACAAAGATGTTCGCCGAAGAATCGATGATTGTTTTTTGCGAACCGGTGATCAAGACGGGTTGGTGACCTACTACCAAACGTGGCTCGAATCCAACCCACAAGATATCGAGGCGATGAATCGACTCGCTCGTTTTCTCAAGCAATCCGCTCGCAATCCCGAGGCAGCTACGTGGCTAAACAAAGCCTTGGCACTCGCTCCTAAACGAGCAGACATCCGCAAGACGTACATCGAACTGTTGGCGGAGGATAAACGCTTTGCCGATGCTGCGAAACAATTTGAACAGCTGTTGAATGCTGCCCCTGGCAATGCGGACTATTTGCGTGATTGGGGCAAGATGATTCTTCGCAACAAAGAGATGTCTGAGCCAGACCGACGAAAACAAGCGTTGGCAGTTTGGAATCGCATCCTAGAAACCAACCCCAAAGATGCGGTGCTCGTTTCTCAAGTCGCTGATCTGTGTCGACAAAACCAAATGCCCGAAGAAGCCGAAGCGCTTTACCGAAACGCGATCCAGCTGGCTCCTCAAGAACCGCAATACCGCGAATACCTGGGCGAATTTCTGTACATTCAAAAACGAGTTGACGAAGCAAAAGCGGTTTGGAAAGAGATCGCGGCAGGTGATTTGCGTAACGAAGTCAATCTGTCCCGGCTGGCTGAGATCTACAACAGTTTTGGTTTCAGTGCAGAAGCTTGCGAGAAGATCGCCGAATCGATCGAGCTGGCTCCCAAAGATTTCGCGCTGGTGATAAAAGGAGCCGAGTATCACAACAAAGCCGCTCGCTTCGACGGCGCCATGAAGCTGGTTGATCAGGCAGAAAAGTTGGTTGCCAACGACGACGAACGGGAGACCGTGCTCAACACTCGCATCAACGTGTTGCAATCGAGCCAACAATTAGATGCCGAAGCTGAAAAGATGGAACAAAGGTTCCTAGCCAACACGAACACGACCGCGCAAGAGTGGTACCAATTAGCTCGATACCGAGAGAGTCAGCGGCAATGGGACGACGCGGCCACGACAATCGACAAAGCGATCGAACTGGACCCAAAATCGGTGCTGGCATTCACCGCGGCAGCTCGCATCGCGGAAAGCGCAGGTGACTTTGGGCGAGCGGCAGATTTGTTCCGTAAGTTAACGCAGGTTGATCGCCGTTCCATTAGTGATCACCTCACCAGCGTCGCTCGTTTGGAAACCCAAATGGGACGCAAGGAACAGGCCTTAGAAGCAGCGAAGCAATTGGTTGTTGCAGCCCCGTCCAAGACCGAGAACTATGAATTCTATGCGCAAACCTGTTTTCGTTTAGGGGAGTTCGACGAGGGGATGCAGGCGTTGCGGAAAGCCATTCGTATCAATCCTAACGAACCGAGCCTCATGATGACCTTGGGAGCTTCGTTAGCGGACCAATTGCGAACCGAAGAAGCTATTGAACTTTATTGGAGAGCTTATGAGAAATCGGACGAGGTGTCCGACAAGTCGACGATGGTGACCAAGCTGGTGCCACTTTATTCGCAACTAAATCAACTCGATAAGCTATTCGAACGACTTCAGCGAGAGCGTCAGGAAGAAGAAAACCGTCGCAGCGCGACGATCTGCATCGCACAGGCATGGCAAACCGCTGGCGATATTGCTGAGGCTCGCCGGGAGCTAGAGGGATTGCTGAGCGAAAACACGAAAGATACCAACCTCTTGAATCAGTTGGCTAAGCTCTGCCAAGACGATGCAGACATAGAGTCTGCGATCAACTATCAGCGTCAACTGGTCAGCATTGCCCCTGGCGACGAAACCGAATCGCCCTTGGCTAGCATGCTTTTGCGTGCGGGTGAAGTAGAAGAGGCTCGTGAGATCTATGCCAAACTGATCGCATCCGAAGAAGACCCAGTGCGACAGCTTCGATCACTCGATTCGTTGTTGAATACAGGTAACTACGATACAGCCTTGCGAGTCATGGAGCCGCTCTTAGACAAGCAGCGCGATGACTGGGAGCTGCTTTATCGGTATGGTGTCTGCTGGCAAGGACTTAATAACGACGAAGAAGCTCGCACTCGTTTCGAGCAGATCCTTGCCTTGCCCTTACCTCACGATACTCTCGGTCGAGCGGCGGCAGCGAAACTGAAGCAAGCTCAAGAAAAAGCACGTTCTGATAATCTTCGTGGCATTAATACTATTGTTCCCGCGCGCGAATCTGCCTTGCAGATGATGTCAAAGGCTCCGATGGTGAGGAGCGCAGTCGGCTTGATTACAGAGGATTACTACAGCGGTTCCCCAATGACGCTATGGTCACCCGAGTCATATGGACTAGCGAGGATGGCGTCTATGGGGTGGATTATTCGCATGGAACAGGATCATTTGTTAAGACAGCCTGTTGCATCGAGTAACTCAGACGGTACGCAGGAAACCAAAACCTTCGCCGACTCAGTACGAACTGCTGGCACAGCTAGCGGTGCAACGACTCGCGATGTATTAGACTGGCTCTACGTTGCGGCGTTGAAAGACGACTATGCATCCATTTTTTCCATCGCGAAACAATTGGCTGCAACGGGAGATGTTGAAGAAAAACGTTACTTCCTGCAGTCGCTTCGAACCCGCGAAATGTCCAACTCGGCGAATCGTTCGAATCGAACGAACACCCCGGCGACTCGAACTCCGCTGAGCGATGCCGATTTAGAGTTGGCGCAAAAGTGTTTCGACTATGTTGATTCCAAAGTCAAAGATCAAAGTCTAGAAGCTATATATGGTCCGAACATCGCTTTTGATGGGAACGGACAAGCGTATGTGTTGGTCGGCTCAAGCTATCAGATGTTGCCAGGAGTATTCCGTAATTCAGGTGGCTTTCGCGTCATTTTGATGGAGGAGTATCGGTTTGCAGGAAAGAAGGAGCAAATCGACGAACTCATCGAGCAGCAACTGAAGGCAGCAACAACCTCTACAGACTGGATAGCGGTGCTCAACACCCTGCGACAGGAAGAACGAAAGACCGAGATCCCTGGAGCTTTCGATAAATGGCGAGAGGTGGCACTGAAGGAGATTTTGGAACGACCGGTTGTCGCGAACAATGCTCGCAACACCACCAATCGGTCAAACCCACTCCCTCTCGGCGCTGCCATGAATTTTCTTCAGCAATGGATTGGAGCATTAGGAGAGGAAGAAGAGAACGAAAAGATTCTTAAGTTATTCGAGTCGATAATGGTCTTGGCCGAAGCCGAAAGCCAGTTTCGATCGAACGTTGCAGCTGCATCCAAGCTAAGTCCCTCGGCCCCCACAGGCCAGCCTTCGTCAGTCTTCAACATCCAGACCTATTACGGGAAAACAGTCAATCAAGTTTCGATTACCTTTCCTCCCATCACGGCGGAGTTAGACTCTACTGCGATCACCTGCCTGAGGCAGGTTTTCGAAGTCCTCAATAAAAACGGTGTTAGCGGTGACATCGTCAGTAAGATTCGAGCGAAAACTGAGACGGAGACTCGCAACGCCATTTTCTGGAAGTGGTGCTTAGCGTCCGTGTTATGGTGGTCTGAAGAACAAGACGAAGCCATGCAGATCGTCACCAAAATCATAGAGAGCAACCCATCGAATCTGGACATGCAATTCCAACTCGCCGCCCTGCTGGAGACTCGTTCAGCGTTTGAAGATGCTCTATCAATTATCAATAAGATATCCGCTAGAGACCAAACTCGACTGGTAAGGAAAGAGAACATTGCGCTTCGTCTTGCGGAGCGTATCGGTGATTCTGACCGCGCCAGAGAGGCCGCAGAGCGATTATTCGGATTGCGATTATCTAGCGATATGCAGATGCAGCTCATTCCCCAATTGAAACGTCTCGGTCTCGAAGCCCAAGCTGACGCGATGATGAATCGCATGGAACGCGCTTCGAGTCGACAGCCGGGGACATTGCTAAGCCTCATGAATATGTATCAGTCGCAGAGTAAAATTGAAAACGCAAATCAAGCTGCTCTGGCGATTCTCAGAAAAACAACCTCCCCCTACTCGGCGTCAAACAGTCCGTCCGGCATGTTTTCACCCAACATGAGATCAGGGGATTCTTCGCAAAGGACGGCGGCGCTGCAACAGCTTTCGCGTTCCGGTGCTCTCAAGAAAATGGTGGAACAGCTAAAGGAGAAACTTGAGAGATCCCCGAATTCGTTCCACACTCTCCAGCAACTGATCGAGTACTCCATGACGCTTAATCAAAAGCAAGAGGCCGATCAGTACTTGGCCAAAGCTTTGGAGCTACGCCCGGATTCACACATGTTACGATGGAATTTAGCGTCCGAACTAACGGCTAAGCGAAAATTCAGCGAAGCGTGCGACCAGTACTTGCTCATTCTCGACGCGCAACCGAATTGGGTCATCGAGCAGTATTGGGAGATAAGACAGGCTTTCACTCAAGCAAAGCGACAAAAAGAATTGATGGCGAAAATCGAGAAGATGGACATTGCTCGATTCCGAAGCCCTTACAATTTGCTAAACATGATCAGCAATAGTTTGGATGAAGATCCTGCGAGCGCAGAAAGTTTGGTTGGATTGGTGGAACGTATATTCGCTGCTTATCCGGCTTACAGAACCAACCTTCTGAATTCGTTGATCAATAATCCAGCGTTGCTTAAGAACGACAGGATGTTCGAATTGGTAAAGCAAAGCATCATCACCGATTCGCAGTCCGCTTCGGCTTATGGAAATTGGTCGGGTCTCGATGATGTTACCAGTTACAGCACTCAAGCAATTAACGTTACGTTCTCGAATTTACTTTCGATGGCGAAGCTTACTCCGTCTCGCACGCAAGAACTAACAAACGTTATCGAGCAACAGACCCAGAAGAACCCGAATTGGCTCGGCGGACAAGCGATGATGGCGTTGATAGAGCTATCTGGAAAGAGTAAAGAGGCTGGCCAAAAACGAATGGAAGCGATCTTGGCAAAGGAAGAGACAATAAAGAACATGCCTTATGAAGCGTGTTGGTTTATCGGTCAGGAACTCGCTAACAACAAGGCGATGGAATCGCTGGCGATCCGCTTGCTCAAAGAAGCTGACGCACGTCAAGACAACAATGGCATGAACGACCTGAATTACACCCCCATCGGTACACTCGTGAGGGTTCTCGGAAACCGACCGGAGGAAAGGAGCTTTCTCAAGAAACGCATCGAGGAACGGGAAAAATCGGCAGCAAGTCAGCTCGTTACCTATGGAGATCCGGGCTACGACAATTATCAAAAAGTTCAGCAAGCTCTCAGTCTAAGCAGAGCCTATTTGTCGATAGGATGTCCGGTTGATGCCTTCCTGGCGGTCAAATCCATCGAGGGAACCTACGACCCTGCGGCCGTCAATCGCTACATGGGTGGTGCGAATGAAGTTCAATCGCAAATACAAACGGCAATGGATTCTGCAACCAGTGCGATCAACGACCAAAACTTAACGGAATCCCTAGATCGATTACTACCGCTGGATAGACCGATTGATTTGATGGTAAAGACGCCAAAGAATTCAGGCACGGACAAGTCCACTATTACAGCTATGCGATCCGAATTACTCGAATTGCTGCGGGCTGCTGCCAAGGAAACGGATACCAAGCAATCGATCTCAAACCGACTGAATGAACTAGTCAAGTCGAGGCCGACAGAACTTCCCATCCGTATCATGCACGCGTTATGGCTAATGGATCAGGATTGCGACGGAAACACTCTTTTGCACGAACTAAAGCAGCTTATCGAGCTAACCAAATTAGAGCCGATTGCTGAGGGACGACGCCCCAACAGCAGACAACGTCAGGAAGCCAAATTGATTATGCATCAATGGCTCGTCGCAAGAGAGATTCTTACAGACAACGCTTCGACTGTTGCGCAAAAACCTGACGAATCGTCGTCAGAAGACAAACCGGCCTCAACTAAACAACCCCGAATGCGATCCTTTGCATCCAACGAGGAATGCCGTCAGATCGCCACACAAATTGCGGAACAAGCGATTGAAGCTGGAATGCGTCAACTGACGCGTGCCGAGCAATGCGTGGTACTCCTCGAGTTAGCCAACCTCCAATCGACCCAAAAAGACTTGGAACGCGCGGAGAAGAACTGGCAACGATTGCTCTCCTTGGCAACGACTACCATTGGGCAGCCGTCGACGCTCAGTAAAGCAGAAGAAAAAGCCCGCACGGATGAATCGAATACAAGCGCCAAACCCGCCCGCCAGCCTCCGTTAACCATCTCGCAGTTTCGCATCGTATTGGCCGTTCACAATATGGCTGCAGAAAATGGACGCATGGATATCGCAGCCAGTGCCTTAGGTGCTTCATTGCGTGGTGGATTGCCTGTAGCAGATCCTGACACCAGCGCACCAGACCCGAGACGAAATCTTGTTGCTGCCAACAGCGGGACTGCAAGGCCTGCTGTTGATCCGATCGAACAAGAGGTCCAGGCCACCATCCGAAAGTCACTCAACTATTGGAATACTTCGGGCGAGGCTCCTCCAGAGATTTTGAATGCCCTACGATTGGTGATTCTGCCACCTAGTCGCGTTGAAGAAATCCGCCCTTACGTCAATGGTGCAGCCGTTGAAACGGGTCGCGAGGAATCTTTGGCGAGTTTAATGGTCAAGATTGCGGCAAAAACCAATCAACTCGATTCGCTCAAAAAAGAGATCGAGAGCCGCAATGCAAAAGCGACGAGCTTGTTGGCAAAAAAAGTCATTTTGAGCCTCATCGCCATCGAAAAAAATGACTTCGATACAGCCAAGGCCTTTATCGAAGAATTGAATCTGGAAGCCGAAAAACTCTCCGCTCAATCCTCCGTGCAGATTCTGGGCATCGCCGCCCTCAGAGCATTTTCGATTCCAGAGCTCAAGGACACAGCGATCCCCGTACTTAAGAAGCTATCTGTAGCACAGCTTGCCAAAATGGAGAAAACTGAAGACTCCGATGATGATAACACAGACTCATCAGTCGACGTTTTCTCAAAGGATCTGCCACGTAAACTGAACAGATATCTTGTAGCAAAAGGGGATGCGCGAAGTGTTCGCGAGACTCTGGAGTCATTTCTTGAACAACGATCTGCGACTTACGAGCGTTACTCGGACAGTTCTTATTTGCAATATCTGCAAGGCAATGATCTCCAACAGCTGGCGCACTACGCAGCCAATCTGGGAATGCTTGACTACGCAGCTGAGTTAGTCGGACGCTATGCAGATATCGCAAAGGACGAAAGATACGGGGGGGCGACTTTTCACATTTCGATGGCCCTCGAATATTTAGTGACTGGCAATCGAGCCTTGGCTCCAGAAGCCCGATTTAAGTTCTGGTACGACTGGACCATACCCAAAGAAAACCCGTCAAACATCAGGTTTATTGGCTCTTGGCCAAACCAAGAGATGATTCCGAAAGGCATCGCATCATTACTCGAGAACACGTCGACGGAACGTAGCGATTCTGTGGCGAGAACGTTCAATTCCAATCTTTCGGAGCTAGTTTTGGCTGCGGTGGAGAACAAGCAACTCGACACGCTCAAGAACGATTTTGAAAAATCAACCTACACCGATTCCCGGCACGCAAAACTGCTCTTGCAACTCATCGCGATCGAACAAAAGGACGCGGTTGCGGTTGAGAATTTGATTACAGATCGCGTTGCCCAGCATTACGAGTGGAAAAAAAACCGAGGACAGAATGACGATTACTATTCCAGCGACTCAGCCCGACGTCTGGAAAACGCTCTCTTGATTGACGCTTGTGAAAGGAAAGGGTTCGAAGTCGAAGCGCTGAAACTTCGCAAACTCTTTGATCAAACGGCTAGGACAAAAGACTTAGATCATCAAACGGATCAATACTGGATCTCCCAAAACTATAGCAAAACAACCGCGTCCAATGCGACATGGAGTAACAACCCTAACCAGCCTCTCGCCATTACATCTTGGATGCGATCCCCTCTAATGGGCAGCTTCACCATTTCTTTTGATTGCCCTCGATCAACCTCTACCGTTGAGTTCGGCGGGGTCAGAATCGATTGGGGAACCGGCGCCCTAACCGACTCTAGCGGTTTGTATGTCCCCCTGCCTACCGCCCGGAGCGAATCCCCTACATACCGTGTTGAAATTCGATCAGAGAAGGATACCGTCAACTTTAAGATTGATGGCGTAGATGTAACGACCGAGCCAATCTGGGGTACATCTCCATGGCTATCGATAGCAAACAAAGTAGACTCTCATCAATGGAGAAATCTACGCATTGCTGGTACGCCAACAATTCCTGCTGATGTTCCCCTCATCTCTCAGGACAGCATGGATGGCTGGAACTCCCTCGCTTACGGAGACACCCAGAAGCAACCTCGTTTGACGAGCGAACGTGAACAGATAGCTAAAGCGAACCCATCAAACAGAAGACCTGTTCCACCAACGACCGAATCTAGCATCACATGGTCTGTCGAAAACGGCAACCTGAAAGCGCGAGCGACGCCTCAAACTGGCTCGGCTCCCATCGTAAGTTGTTTAAAGTACCAGCGACCTCTTTGTGATGGGGAAACTATTCACTACGAGTTTTTCGCAAAACAAGAATTGAGCGTTGCTCACCCAACAATTGACAATGTAGCAATGGTTTTCAAAGCAGATGGGCTTTATTTACAATATCTACACGATCAATTGAGACCGGAAAAGTACTCCATGATCGAAGCAGGACGATTGTTCAAAGTAGAATTGCTCAATGGTTCGACCGCGACTTGGCCACTCAAAGACGAGGAGTGGAACACAGTTTCCTTGACCTGTCGACAAGACAAAGTAGACCTGTCACTTAACGATTCGTTGATCTACTCGCTACCGTTAGATCCGGGATCAGCGCCCCATTTTGGTTTCTTTCGATATAAACACCAAGAAAGCCTTATCCGGAATGTCATCCTCTCAGGACCGTGGTCTACAGATGTGAATGAAACGCTCGTAGCCGACTGGAATGCAAATAGCAAAGCCCATCGCGCTAAACGGTCGATTGACCAAACCACGAACAGAGAAAACTATGGTTTGGTTCCGATGGATTGGTCGAGCATCACAAAAGACGACAATAATGTCGGTAGTGATACCGGCATGAGCGAACTGATGGATCTCTTGCTGCCACCAGCAGGAAAAAACCCACGTTTCAGTTTCCAAGTTGCTGAAAACGCCTCATCCAATGAGAAATCTCGTAGAACTCTCGAACTGGATTGCGTCGCAATTGAGTTGGTCAAGTTCGCGAAAAAGCACAACAAAACGTCTGAGCTTAACAAAGCACTCAACGACTACGAGCAAAAATGGCCAGAAGCGAAAAGTGGCATCGGTGCACTTAGATGCTTAATTGCGATCGAAACTGCCGATGAGAGCATCGCTCGTAAAAGTTTAGAGGACTTTATCGAAGCGATGCTATTGGACGATTTAGATTTACTAAGGTATGCCAACCAAACGGCTGATTTTGTGGTCGCTTGGCGGGCCTCCCGAATTCCTGGCCTTCATGATCTAGCAACGAAGATACTCGACCGTTTACAAGAGTTCGATCGCGAGGAACGAACCCGCACCCCCGATCCAGTCTTGATTAAGTGGGTTAAGCGACTCGCTGGCGATTTGAAGGACCTATCAGATAAAGAGTTTGTTAGCGCGGCCATCAATCCCCAGCCTCAGTGGACTCCTCTCCAATTTGGGAACTCTCGTCACAACACCAACGGAGGCGTTAACGATCATTACTCAACCTGGGTTGCAACTCGTGGCAAAGCGGTCCATTATGGCTCCGATCTTTCAAGTCCACTTATCTTCCAATCGCCGCTAACTGGTAAGTTTGAAATCATCGCCGAACGAACAACCTTTGATCGCCAAGAAGTGTCGATCATGTACGCTATGCATGCAGCGGAACCAAAATACGATCTGTCAGCAGTCTCTATATCCAATCGAAAATCAGTTTTCGATCAAGGGTCCGCGATTGAAGTTCCCGGTTTCCTCGATAATAGCCGAGCCAAGTTCCGAATTGTGGTCGATGGAGATACCGTTTCCACTTACACCAATGACGTCATGATTCATGAGCAGACGATCTCGGAATCGTCTTCTCCCTGGTTGCTTTTGGAAGCGATCTACCCTGACTTCCGCTGCGAAGTGGAAGATCTTCGGATCGTTGGCTCCCCAACGATTCCCGAAGAATTGTATCTTACCAACCCAGCAGGATTCGAAGCATGGGACGGGACTCTTGCGGAGCAGCGAATTACCAACAATGCCAATACAAGAGAGAATTGGATGTTTAATTATGGTGAAGTAACAAGCAACAATTCATCCTCTCCACTCTTTAAAGAGAACTACATTCGCTATTTGCGACCGATGCTTGAAGACGGCGTTGTTGAATATGAATTCTGGTATGACGAAAATAGCGAGGTGCATCCTGCAATCGGTGGCCAAGCGTTCCTTCTTAGAAAAGGGGGATTGCAAATCCATCGTATCACCATGCTTTCCGACGATCAGCCAGCTCCTCTCCCGAATAACGCTTCGCCTCTTGATCCCCCCTCGAAACCGATCGATTTCAAATCTGGCGATTGGAATCAGGTTCGTCTAGAACTCAAGGGCAACGATCTAACGGTAACCGTCAACGGAAGTACTGTCGGTACCGTATTAATAAAAGATCCGGCACATCTTCGACACATCGGTATGCTCCATTTCGGAGGTACGACGGCTCGCTTCCGAAATATGAAGTATCGAGGCGAGTGGCCCAAGACATTGCCACCCGTCTCAGAGCAAATACTCGCTCAACCCGATGCAAAACAGTAACGCCTAATCCATTCAATAAGACCATAGAAAGCCCCAATATGACTGTAGATGATTCCCTTCGCCAACGACTCGACCAATTTCGAAACGATTTCAAAACACTTCGAGACGAAGTTTCCAAAGTTATCGTTGGACAACAAGAGATTTTAGACGACACGTTGATCGCTCTCATTGCCGGTGGTCACGTCCTACTAGAAGGGGTGCCGGGACTCGGCAAAACATTGACTGTGAGAACGCTGGCTGAAGCGATAGCACTGAAATTTCATCGGATCCAGTTCACACCCGACTTGATGCCAGCCGATTTGATCGGTACGCAAGTTATCGCCGAGGGAGAAAACGGCCGTAAGATTTTCGAATTTCAAAAAGGGCCCATCTTCGCCAATGTCCTCCTAGCAGACGAAATCAACCGAGCCACTCCCAAGACGCAATCGGCGTTGCTCGAAGCCATGCAAGAGCACTCCGTTACTGTCGCAGGCGTGACGCACAAACTTTCGGAGCCGTTCTTCGTTATGGCGACACAGAACCCGCTCGAAATGGAAGGCACCTATCCTCTTCCTGAAGCCCAGCTCGATCGATTCTTCTGCAAACTCTTAGTAAAGTATCCATCCATGAACGATCTGGAGGTGATTCTAGATCGCACAACGGAATCGATTAAAAACCATGCCTCTCCCGTTATCACAGGGGAACGTATTCTCGACATGTCGAATCTGGCTCGCCAAATCCCAATCGCTCCCGAGATTCGACGATACGGAATTGCGATCGTCATGGCAACTCACCCCGATCAATCTTTGGCAACGACCGCGACCAAGCAGTACGTTCGATACGGATCAAGCCCTCGTGGTCTGCAATCTCTTATACTTGGCGCCAAGATTCGAGCCATTCTCGATTCGCGTTACCATGTCGCTCGCGAAGATCTACAACTCATGGCGAAACCAGTTCTGCGGCATCGTATGATCCTTAACTTTGAGGGGCAAGCAGAAGGAGTCACGGCTGACGAAGTGATCGAACAAATTCTTCCCAACATTCCCGACTCCGCGATTGCAGCTTAACAGAACGCCCCAACTATGTTGTTTCCGCCAGACTTTCTGACAAAGCTCGAGTACCTCTCGATCATGTCAAAGCGGGTCTTTCGTGGCTCGCTCCTCGCGCAGCGTCGCTCCATGCAATTGGGATCGGGGATCGAGTTCTCCGATCACCGCGAGTACGCGCTCGGTGACGACCTGCGTTACCTCGATTGGAATGTATACGCTCGGCACGGGGATCTGCTCCTGAAGCGATTCCAAGAGGAACAGGACCTACACGTCTACTTGATGGTCGATTGCTCGCGAAGCATGGGGTTCGGCGATCCTCCCAAATTCGATTTGGCTCGGCAATTGACGGCCGCACTCGCCTACATTGCTCTTGCCGATTTGGACCGCATCGCTGTCGTAGCTTATGCCAACGATATCATCTCCGAGTTTCCAGTAACTCGCGGCAAAGCTCGCATTTTGGCGTTGATGCGATACTTAGAGTCACTTTCCACCGTTGGCACCGACACGAATCTTTCGAAAGCGGTCCAAGGACTACTTCATCGCGGAACACGTAATGGACTCGTCGTCGTACTGAGCGATTTGTTTGATCAAAACGGATTCTCACGGGGCTTCGACCAGCTCCGATCGCGTCGCTTCGAGTCCCATGTTTTGCAATTACATGATCCCAAAGAAGCGGATCCTAAACTGCTCGGTGATGCAGAATTGGAGGACGTGGAAAATGGTTCTATTCGAATGGTCACGATTAACGAGCGAATGCTCCGACGTTACAAACAACTTTTCCAGGAACACCAAACCAAGGTACGCGACTACTGCCGCAACTATGGCTTGAGTTGTACCCAATCCCCGTCGATTGTTCCGTTTGATGATTTAGTAATGACCATGATGCGATCCGCTGCCATGGGAGGTCGAAAATGATATTCGGCATGCCAATCGCTTTGCTCCTAGCAGCCATCGCAATCCCTGTAATCGGTCTTTACATCCTCAAGGTCCGGCTCAGACGAGTCCCCGTTTCTACGAATCTGTTTTGGAACCAAATCTTTGAAGAAAAGCCGCCCAAATCCCTTTGGCAAAACCTCAGGCATTGGCTTTCGTTGCTGGCTCAGCTTCTAATACTGGCGTTCCTCGTGCTCGCGATCGCAGATCCTATTCTCTCTTGGCAGTCTGCTTCGGCGCGTCGCGTTGTTTTTATTATGGACATTTCTGCTAGTATGAAAGCGGCCGATGTCGAACCAACTCGATTCGCAGCGGCACAGCAAGCGGCACAGCGATTTCTGGATGGCGTTCGCGAGCGAGATAATGTCGCGATTCTATCCGCTGGGGCACAACCAGAAGTGGTACTCGGCATGGGTAACCACGTGCCATCGCTGCGGCGCGCGATCGATGAGCTTAAGCCCGTGGACAGCCATGAATCGATCGAACCGGCGATCACGCTTGCAAAGCAGCTTATCGGCGATTCGCCGAAAGGACAGATCCTGGTTTTCACGGATCGGGAGGATAAAAGAGATCGGTCCGATCTAGGAGATCGGTCCGATCGGTCGGATCAGACTGATCTTTTGATTGAATTCCGGTCCATGGGGACCGATGCGGGGAATGTTGGGATCACTCAGTTTCAGACGCGGCGGAGCATGGTGGATGCGGTCGGGTACGAAATTCTCGTCGAGGTCAAAAACGCCTCCGATGTACCTGCGAACTGTCGCCTTGAAATCGAACTCGGAGATCGGCCGGTCGATATTCTCCCTCTCAAACTACAGCCGAATGAAACCTGGTCCAGAACACTGGAAAAAACGTCGCTCGATGGCGGAGTTCTCAAAGCCTCGCTTACCAAATGGGAACCAGAGGAGAGAACGAGTACAGTACTCAACAACCAGCTCGACGTAGACGACGTAGCTTGGGCCATCTTGCCTGCAAGAATCATTCAATCGGTGCTAATCGTTTCCCCTGGCAATCTATTCTTGCAGAAAGTATTCGAGGCCAATCCACTAGTAAGCGTTACGGTCGCGAAAGAATTGCCCACTTCATGGCCAGCTAACACTGTGGTTGTCCTTCACAAATTGATACCGACGGACCTTCCCACCAATCCGCTTCTTATCATCGACCCTGATAACGACTGCAATCTGTTCAAATTGGATGGTAACATCGACAATCCACTCGTTACCGAGCAAAACAAAGAGTCTCCTCTCATGACGCACGTTCGGCTCGATAACGTCACCTTTCCCAATACAAAGAAGATTTCCTTTCTAACAGAGCCGGTGCAGTCACTTGCTTCGTCAGTCGATGGTGACTCGCTCTTTAGTGTCACCCAAAATGGAAACAGCAGAGTGGTCGTGCTGGGAGTGAATCTCGAAGAGAGCGATCTAGCCTTTCGAACCGTGTTTCCGATTCTGGCAAGCAATGTTATCGCATGGTTTACCGGCCAAAGTGGTGAGTTAAGTCTTTCATTACCCGGCGGTGCGACAACCCTTTTGAAAGATCCGCCAGCACAAGCGACCGAAGCCAAAGCCTCAAAACGTTTATGGCTGGTGTCGCCAACAGGAACCGTACAGCCTCACTCTGGCCAAACCGTTGGGCCGCTGAATCAAACAGGGGTTTGGGAGCTGATGAGTTTAAGCGGTGACTCAAACGCTCCAGCTAAGTCTGAATCTTCAAGCACAAGCACACCAAAACTCGAAGAGTTACGCAAAAACGGAACGCTTGTCGAACGTTTCGCCGTGAATCTAAAGAACCCTGCCGAAACGGACTTGAGACGGGAAACAACTGACCAAACATCTGCGACCACATCCGCCATGGCATCCTGGCTGTCTTATCCTCTTTGGTTCTATCTAGCCTTGATCATCAGTTTATTGTTGGTCGCCGAGTGGGGCATGTATCAAAGGAGGGTAATCGCCTAATGAACACTTTCATACCACTTGAGTTTATACGGCCTTGGCTATTGCTGCTCATCATTCCAGCAGTACTTGTCATCTACATTTTTTACCGCGTCAGTTTGGCCGATTTTTCGAAACCGCAGCGCATCACCTCTCTGTGTGTCCGAGGCCTCATGATCGCCGCAGTGGTTTTGGCCATCGCAGGTTTGCATTGGCTCAGGACGACCAATGACCAATTCATCGTGGTTCTAGCTGACGAGAGTCAGAGCGTCAGCGAACAAGGTTCTGAAGCAGTCAAGAAATTTATCGATACCATTCAAAAAGAAACGGGCAATCATCGAGTTTCCGTGCTACCGTTCGCTGCCACGCCAGGTACGATCTCCGACGCAAAGTCATGGCTAACGGATCTGCAAAAGAAACCCTCAGCGGCAAACGAAGGCAAAGATCTAGAAAAAGAACCGATCAATGAAGAGATTAAGCAATCTATTGCCCCGGAGGCATTATCCCCGCCAGAAAGTTCTGCCCCCCAAGACGTCCCACCCGCCAACCCTGCGCAGTCTGATCGACAGCGAGACACCAATATCGCTGCTGCCATACAAGCCGCTTCCGGATACGTACCGCCGGGCTACGTACCTCATATTGTTTTGTTATCCGATGGGAACGAAACCTTAGGGGATGCGCTTTCGGTCGCTGGTCAAAGCAGGATTCCTATCTCCGCTGTCTCACTACCAGCACCGACCGCTCCGGAAGTCCAAGTAGCCGAGGTGAATGTACCAGCCGAGGTTCGCGAGGGAGAACCTTTTATGGTTGAGGTTGTCGTGCAATCGAATCACGATGACGAAGGAATGATCGATGTCTATCGAGGCGATCATAAAGTACTTAGCGAAAAGAAGACCATCAAAACCGGAGAAAATCGCTTTCGGTTTCAGCAATCGGTCGACCGCGAACGGCTAGCGGTCTTTCAAGTTCGAATTTCCGAGCTAGCCAACGATACACTGCTCGACAACAACACTACCGCAGGGCTTGTTTATGCATCCGGCAAGCCTCGGGTTTTGGTCATCGAAAGCGATCCGAGCTTGATCCGTGAGTTCGCATATGCCCTCGAGGACGAAGGAATCCAAGTGGACGTAAGACCACCGCAGGGTATGCCAGAAACGTTGGCTGACCTGCAAAATTACGAAACCCTTATTCTCTCCAACGTCCCTGCAACAGACCTCAGCCAACAGCAAATGCAAATCGCTCGCACGTGGGTCCAAGAGCTCGGTGGTGGATTCATCATGCTCGGCGGAGAGCAATCTTTTGGCTTGGGTGGTTATTACAAATCCACATTAGAAGACATCTTGCCTGTCCGCAGCGATTTCGAAAAAGAAAAAGAGAAGCCATCCCTCGGGATCGTGCTCGTGATCGATCGATCGGGCTCCATGTCCGGTGATCGAATTGAGATGGCCAAATCGGCGGCTCGATCGGCGGTTGAGCTGCTCGGTAAGCGCGATCAAGTTGGTGTGCTCGCGTTTGACCATGAAACCTATGTCGTGAGCGAAATGCAATCGGCGGCTAACAAATCAAAGATCATCGATGACATCGCCCGGATCGAATCGGCAGGTGGCACCAACATGTATCCAGCCATGGAACAGGCCTTTGAAGTCCTGCAGCGGACTCAGACTCGTTTAAAACACGCTATCTTTTTAACAGACGGCATTTCCAATCCCGGAGACTTTGAGGGCATAGCCCAGCAGATGGCATCAGCCAAGATGACAGTCTCTACGGTCGCGGTCGGTGATGGTTCCGACACCAACATGTTGGAACAAATCGCGAAGATCGGAAAAGGGCGATATTACTTCACGGCCGATCCCTCGCAAGTGCCCCAGATCTTTGCGAAGGAAACCGTCACCGCCAGTAAATCCGCTATTGATGAACAACCCTTTGTCCCGCAAGTCATTCGCACGACGTACGCACTCTCCGATATCGAAATGGAGACCGCTCCGTTTCTTTTGGGCTACGTGATGACCCGGCCGAAGCCAACCAGTGAAGTCATCTTGGCTACAGAAAAAGGAGACCCACTCTTGTCATGGTGGCGATATGGACTTGGTATGTCGGTCGCGTTTACCTCGGATGCCAAATCACGATGGGCTGCGGAATGGATGACATGGCCTGGATACGGCAAGTTCTGGACGCAAGTCGTCCGGCAAACCATGCGCAAGAGTGATGGCCGAGGCATATCGATAGCGGTCGATCGACGAGGGAATGAGTCGAATTGGTCTATTGATGTTGCCAATGAGCTAGGAGGTTTTCTAAACCAAGCGGATGTCGAAATGAGCATCATTGGTCCTCAAATGAAGCGTGAAACCAAAAGCATTACGCAAGCGGCTCCGGGGCGTTACACGACCGATATCCAAGTGGCCGAACCGGGGGCGTATCACGTTGATATTGCCGTGAAGCAGAATGGCCAAGTGACCTATCGTCAATCGCGAGGGCTGATCCGAGGCTATAGCGATGAGCTGCGAATTCGCCCCTCCAACGAAGAGTGGTTAAAGGAAATTTCAACCGTCTCCGGCGGACAATTCAATCAAGACGCCAAGGAATTACTGAAGGGGGATGGCCGTACTGCGACACGTCCGCAGCCTCTTTGGCCGTGGCTATTAACCTTTGCTTGTGCCATGTTAATCATCGACGTCGCCCTGCGTCGCTTAACGTTGATCTAGCATTTGGAAGCAGTTTAGCATTTCAACATTCTTTTTCGGCCGCTAGGGAGTCCTGTATACTGGGGCGGTCGATTTTTCAAATGCTTAACCTGCCGAGCAACTCCTCCCCGGCGAATTTACGAATCTTAAGGAATACGATGAGAGCACGAACGATTAATTTCGCCCTATCCCTGTTGGCAACCTCGATTCCCGGTATGTCGGCGTATGCGGACAACTGGGGACATTGGCGAGGCGTCGATGGCAACGGAATCGCTTTAAACGTTGATCCACCAACCGAGTTTGGTCCATCCAAGAATCTCAAGTGGCGATTTCCCATTCCCGGTCGCGGATCGGGATCACCTGTTGTTTGGGACAATCAAGTCTTCGCAGTAACCGCCGCTCCGATCGCAGGACAAGGAGACAAGCTCAGCTTCCGCGTTTATTGCATCGATCGCCAAACAGGCAAGGCCCTTTGGGAGAAGACCGCGATCGAAGCTGTTCCGCACGATCCAACCCACTCGACCAACACATTCGCCTCGGCGTCACCATGTACCGATGGCAAACATGTTTACGCACACTTTGGATCGCAAGGGCTTTTCTGCTACACCATGAAAGGGGAGTTGGTATGGTCGAAGCAATTTGGCAAAATGCGAATCCGAAATAACTTCGGTGAAGGTAGCTCGCCAACGGTAGTTGATGACATGATCATTGTCCCATGGGATCACGAATCAGGTTCTAAACTATTCGCCCTTAATAAGCTAACGGGCGAAACCGTTTGGGAAATCTCGCGCGACGAACCAACGTGTTGGGCAACTCCGCATATCGCAACCGATTCCACCGGTCGAAAGCAAATTGTCATGAACGGCCAAACAGCAGCGCGAGGTTACGATTTGAAGACCGGCGAAGAGCTCTGGAAATGTGGAGGACAAACGCAGCGTCCGTGTGCTTCAGCAGTTTCCAAAGATGGAGTCACCTATGTAACGAGCGGCTTCCGAGGTTCCTTTATTGGTGCTTTTGATATGGCAGGTAAAGGAGACCTTCAAGGAACGAAGTTCGTGAAATGGTCCGCCAATAAAAACACGCCTGATGTTGCATCACCTGTGTTGTCAGGCAATCGATTGTACTACTACAAGGAAAAGACGGGGCTCTTAACCTGTGTCGACATTGCGACCGGCAAAGAGATCTACGCAGCGGCTCGGATTCCGGGCATCAATAGCACCTATGCATCACCGGTCGTTGCGAATGGTTTTATTTATTTGACCGATCGGCAAGGCAAGATCACAGTCATCAAGGATGGCGATACGGTAGAAGTGGTAGCAACGAATCAACTCGATGAGGGAGTCGATGCCACGCCAGCGTTTGTCGACAAAGAGATTTTCATTCGAAGCGACAGTGCATTGTATTGCTTCTCAAAGTAGGAACGCGATTTGAAGATCGCATTCCAAGTATCCGCTAGCTGTATTCTTCTTCTCTTTATTGCAGCTGGCGTTTCTGCGCAATCCGATTCGCCGATGATTGACCAACATTCAATACAGTTGCCATCGGATCACGCCGCAGTGTTGACGCGGTTCCGATATCTTCGCGACTAAATCCCAACCCGCAGCGTTAGGGCGTGTTGCTTTAATTAGCCGTGGGCGCGCTAGCGTCCGGTTGTCGGCCGTTAACCGTGGGCTAGCGCACTGCGGCTAATGCTTGTTTTTCGAAATGTGATTAAAGCAACATGCCCGTAAGCAAGGGACACATGGCGTCCAAGTCATGCAGTAATGCGGTCCCTCGCTCACGCCGCGGGTTGGGATGCACGCCAAGTCGGCCGATTCACAACAACGAATCCCCACTCACCTCATCACCACATTTTTTCCCGATCTATTGACTTTCTGTGAGTTTTGGTGTATGGTTACACCGATACACAAAAAAGGGAGGTGGGAAGAATGCAACTTTCAGTCGAGCCTGATAACGGGATCCCGATTTACGAACAGTTGGTGCGGCAGATCAAATATGCCGTCGCCGAGGGGGTCTTGGTCCCGGGGCAAGTTATACCGAGTGTTCGGGAGCTAGCTCGCCAGCTGGCGGTGAATCCCAATACGGTCCAGCGAGCATTTATGCAGCTGCAGGATGAGGATGTTCTTCAAGCGTTACGTGGGCGCGGCATGGCCGTTTGTCCGGGCGCTAAACAACGCTGCGTGAGCGACCGCAAGCAGTTGCTCGCGGAACGTTTGGAAAGCGTGCTCGAGGAAGCGATTCGCGGTGGGCTCGATCCCGAGCGACTGCGAGACATGTTTGAAAAGGCATTAAAAAAGGCGATTCTTAGCAGCGACCAAACACGGGAGAACCAATCATGACAGCAGCGATTTCGGTAGATCGGGTATCAAAACGATTCGGTAGCAAAGTCGTTCTCGACAATGTCTCATTCGAGGTACCGCAGGGAGTCGTGTTCGCGTTGCTTGGGGAGAACGGAGCTGGCAAGTCAACGCTCATTCGAGGATTGTTGGGGTACCACAAATTTCAATTGGGCACCGTGAGAGTATGCGGATTTGATCCAATAAAATCGCCCCTCCCTTTGCGACGTGCGGTTGGTTATGTCTCAGATGCCCCGGCTGTTTACGAATGGATGACCGTCTCTGACGCAGGTTGGTACGCCGCGGGTTTTTATCCTGAAGGTTTTTTAGCTCGTTACGATCAATTGATCCAAGAGTTTCAATTGCCGCCCAAGTCCAAACTGCGAGATCTATCCAAAGGGATGCGAGCTAAGGTAGCTCTCTCGCTAGCGATGGCCTTTGATCCGCAGCTATTGATCTTGGACGAACCAACATCGGGACTTGATCCTGTCGTGCGACGTTCCTTTTTGGAGAGCATGATCGACCGCGCTGCTGCTGGGCAAACTGTTTTCTTGAGCTCTCATCAAATTAATGAAGTGGAGCGAGTCGCCGATTGGATTGCGATCCTTCATCAAGGCAAGCTACAAATTGCATCCCCGCTCGAGGACATCAAGGCAAGCGTAACCATGCTCAGCATTTCGATGAAGGATCCATTGCTTATGCTTCCAAGCGAAATGCACTCGCTCGAAGTGTTGCACGCGACGCAAAACGGTAGAACCATCCAGCTCATGGTTCGAGGTTTGAAGGATGAAACGCTTCGAGCGATCCATGCAGACGCCAATCTTTTCGAGGTAAAGGCGGTGCGTCCGAATCTTGAGGAGCTGTACATCGGCTTCACGCAACCCATGCAAGGCGATCTGGCTAGTCTCGATCGCACCAAGTTCTCTAAGGCCATGTAGCAAAGGAGGGGATCATGCAGAATATAGTTAGTGGCGCGATGATGACGGCTCCCGGGCTAAGCGGGAATGGCGAGGCCGCAATCCGATCGACAAGCGAGTTCAATCGATCGGTGTTGTGTAGGCTTCTTTGGAAAGACTGGCGAGTAGTTCGGCAAGTCGTCGTAGCCATTGCCGTGATCATGCCGATGTTACAGGGGTTTTTCGTGCTATTGGCAAGTCTTAATCACCCCATCCCAGAACCCGGAATACTTGGTTCGACCGTATTGGTTGCTATGTTGGCTCCTACGTTTATTGCTCTTGGGTGCAGTGGTATGCTCATTGGGCATGAGCGACAGACCGGCACATGGGGTTGGTCGAGTTCACTCCCAACGAGTTGGCGGTCAGCATTGCTTAGCAAGCTTATCGTGACCTTCAGTGCTTGCTTCGTAGTCTTTTGTATGTCTGCCATTATTCCCTCGGTGCTTTTTATATCGGGGCAACTGCCGTCCGTAGGTTTTAGATCAGAATTTGCTCTGATTCCACTGGTGATCTTTTTGGTTTTGTTTGAGATAATTGCCTTCTTTTACTTGGCTTTGCTTTTGTTTAGAGAGCCTTTGGTGGCATTGGTCGTCGGAGCGATTACAGTATCGACCGCTCAGTTGATTGTTATAGCAACACTGACCAGCGCCTCTACCGACTTGCTTATGCGGACAGGCCTGGTAGCGACACGTGAAACGGCAGAGCAGTTTCTCATGTTTAGCTTGGGAACCCTATTCTTTGTCACTGGGACCGCTTGCATGGTGTGGGCGTTTCGATGGCGATGGACTTATGGACAGTCGACCCCGCTCGCCGCCTGGACTCAGCGATTGCGATCGAAGCGGGTTAAAGCGATTGAGTATCGAGTTAGGAAGGAATCTTCACCAAGCGAATGGGGAAGTCAAATTGATTTGTCGTTCAGGCAATCGTTGGCCGTTAGGCTGATATGTCTTGTTGGACTAGGACTGACTGCGGCGTGGTTGAAGTCTTATGAGTTAAAACTTTTGCTAAGCGGTTTGGCTTTTCAGATCATTGGAATCATTGGTGCAACGACCTTTGCCGGCGATCAGAGTTCTGGTCGATTCCGGTTCTTTGCTGATCGAGGAGTTAGCCCTGGGAAGCTCGTAACGACGCGGTTGATAGCAGCAATGACCTTCGCAGTCGCTGCCTATTTCATTTATGAGTCTCGTATGAATTATGGAGATGAATGGATCAACTCATTTCCCCGAAGCGTCTTGTCTCCTCCAGTAGCTTTTCTTGCCTTTTCCATCGGAGCTTTTGGATCGCTATGTTTTCGTAGGCCGATTATAGCTGTTACGGTAACGGTATTAGTCCTTACCGCCTGCTGGGCATTTCATCATAGCTTTATGATAACCAACATGAACCCACCGATAGCGTCCAGGACCCCGTCACAGGGGGTCATGTACAAACTGTACACCGTATTTATGGCAGGCTCAGCATGCTTTTTCATAGCAGCGGTCTACAGAATCGCCTATCGTTGGGTTGTCCAAGATCGTGTGAATCTAGGTTTTCGCTACGCAGCTTCGTTCCCGATTGCAGCCGTTGTCATGATATTGGTCCTGATTCATTTCGGTTTTCTCTTGCAACCGAGTTATGATCCAAAGAACTACCCGTTGTCTGCTCTTCATCAGGATGTTTTGAATATCCCGGGGACGGGCGATGGAAAGGAATTGTTTGAAGAAATTGATACTTGGAAATGGTTGAGTGCTACCAACCCTCGGTATGGTATCGTCATCGACGGTTCCGCAAATCCTCATTCCGACGCATATTTTCTCAACCTTCAACGTCTGAAAGAGAAAGAAGTGAATGAAGAAAAGTGGCTCGAACAAGTGAGAATTGATCTTGGAACTTTGGACTATCGAATTCGATCTGTTTCAACCTCTTCAATCAACCTAGATCAACGAGCCACACAATGGAACCTTTTGCTCGCAAAATTGGCTGTCCTGGGGAGAGTAACCGCTTCCAAACAGGACGTCGAGTTATCGACGAAGGCTTGGCAGTATGCGAAGAATCTATTGGATACGAACAGCGTATCCATATCTGCAAGGACGCAGGAAGGCAGAGCTTTGGTATGGTGGTCCCTAAGTATGTTAACTGACAATGAGATTGCGAATTTAGGTGGCCCGCAAAAAGTGCGAGAGTTGTGCCCAAAGCTAGACCCTAGCGTTGATCATTTCAGAAATGCCTATTATCTCAATTCTATCCATGTGTTATCTGAGTTGGATGGAAAGCTAGCGAGCAATGAGTTCTTAAACAGTCGACTGGAGAGGCAGGTAATGCCATGGTATTTCAGCTATTTGCCAGTGAAATGGTTTGTCATGCGAACCGTTGTTGCAGATTATCGCTACCTAACTTCGCCCGCTTCAGGCGTCGGGTCGATTCGATTTCCGGCCGCTGACTATCAGGCACGTGCCCGAGAATTCCTCGCGAGGCTAGACCGACTGCAGGCGGCCGCAGATCAGTCAGATCAGTCAGATCGGACGGATCGGACGGATCGGACGGATCGGACGGATCTCTAGGAAAGAAAGCGAAGAATGGCGGAAATGACCGCATTGCGGGGATTTCTCATCGCATAGGATTCTATGGGGGGGGCGGATCGGGTACTATTACGGTATGTCGTACGCACAACCATCCCATCAGAGTCACGGATCGGCTCCTTTACCGCAGCCGATCCGACAAACCCTCGACCAGCTTCGTTCCTTGCTCGGTCGTTACATCCTATTCCAGGCAGGGATTCTCTCCGCCTTGTGGGCCGTTACGCTGTTTTGGCTTTGCGGCTGGATCGATTACCTTCCCGCTTGGATCGGAGCATCGGAATCCCCTCGTTGGGTTCGCTTGTGCATGCT
Source organism: Pirellula sp. (assembly GCA_046344995.1). Taxonomy (GTDB): domain Bacteria; phylum Planctomycetota; class Planctomycetia; order Pirellulales; family Pirellulaceae; genus JBKCUI01. Next base: position 45,644 of record JBKDKR010000065.1, on the reverse strand, counting down.
CGCCATTTTAGCAGCGGGCATCGTTTATCTTTTCTACCAGTACATTGTCCGTCGATGGGCAGTTCGCTGGTCCGACCACGCACTGGCTCTCTTGATCGAACGCAAATACCCGATTTTCAAGAGCTCCCTCATCACAACAGTTCAGTCGATTCAGCCATCCATCAAAGCCGATGGCGTAGCGGATCACCCGACTCGTCCTGGATTGTTAGCCATGTCGCGCGAGAATGCATTGCGTGGCATTGAGTCGGTCAACGTCGAGGATTTGGTGCTCAAACGACCGCTTCAACTGCAATTAGTTTTGCTTGGCTGCACACTAGCGGTATCCGTCGTATTGCTTCTGCTCAATCCAGAATGGACCTATCTTTGGTCGAAACGATTTTTTGGATTAGCCAACGAACCGTGGCCTAGGAACGTATCGCTGGGTATCGAAGGAATCGAGTTCGAGGTCCCGACCTTCACCGGTGCCGAAAACCGAAGCCGTTATCTGCTGAGCTTCGCAAATGGCCAACTGTCCTATCCACGCGGTCAATCGGGGCAACTCAAAAGTTTCGCATCGCTCGATGCCAAAAAGGTTCCCGAGTCCTGCACCGTCTATTACTACGACGAAGAAGGCAATCGCGGTCGGGCCAACATGCGACGATTGAACGTCGCGGACCGCAAGCAAAATTTTCTGCTCGATGGCCCGCCACTAGAATCCCTCAATCAATCCCTCACGATGAGCATTCTCGGAGGCGATGCCCGATTGAGCGATCTCAAACTCGTGGTCGTGGACCCGCCCTTGGTTACCGGCCTCAATTTAGAAGTAACCTATCCCGAATATTTACAACGCTCGACCCAATCCCGAACTGGCACCGAGAAAATGGAATATCGCACCGGGCTCAGAATCCCACTCGGGTCTTCGGTGCAACTAAGCGTTCAAGCCAACAAAGAAATTCGGCGTTGCGATTATGTGATTATAGATAGCACGAATCGGGATGAAAAAGTCGCTATCGAGAAATCGATTAGTCTCGAATCAGCGACAAAGAGTTTCTCGATTCCTGTGGGAACCTTGCAAGGCAATTTACTTATCGAAATGCGACTATGGGACGAACAAGGGGTTTGTTCTAATCGAGTGCAGCAGTACGTTGTTTCGACCATCGTCGACAATCCGCCGCAAGTGGACATGGTTCTGGACGGCATCGGCAGTTCTATCACGGAAATGGCATTGCTGCCCATCGTTGGCAAAGTGCGAGATGAATACGATGTCAATGAAATTTGGCTGGAGTTAGTCAACGGCGAGGAAGCAGCCAAGCGATCGGATGTTAGCATTCGTGGCACCGAGGAAATTCGGACGCAGATTGATTGTAAAGAATTGCGTGATGCCGGGACGATGGTTCTAAAGCCCAAGTCGACGTTAGCGCTTTCACTAGCCGCCAGCGATTTCTACAACCTATCTCCTGAAGCTCATGTCGGTCGATCAAGTCTCATTCAGCTAAGCGTTGTGACTCCAGACGAACTATTGTTGCTACTCGATCGAAGAGAAGCAGCCATGAGAAAGAGACTGGAACAAATCATCGGCGAGATGACACAGCTCCGAGATTTGCTTCTGATTTTGGAACGGAAGCCAACCAGTGCCCCCACAAGCGAGAGCAATCCAGCCGACCCGCCCGCTGTGGTCAATCAGGAAGAAGAAGCCACCAAGTTTAATCGATTGCGTTTGCTTCGTTCGCAACAAGCCCTCAGCCAAGTGGCCAAGTCCGAGGGAGAGCTAAATGGTGTTGAGAAAGAGATTCAGCAAATTGCTAAAGAGCTCATCAACAACCGCGTTGAGAGTGTGGATCGTCGAACCCGCTGGCAAGAGAAGATTCAACAGCCACTTCGTTCGCTGCTCGACACCAAATGGGCAGAGTTTGCGAAACAAGTCGCCGAGTTGGAAAAGCTCTTTGCCAAATCACCCGATGAACAGACTCGAATCGATGGTTTGACTCGCTCCTCGGTGGAAAAGAACAATGAAATCATCGTCGACTTAAATGCGATCTTGTCGGACATGCTCGAGATCCAAGATCAAACGGCCATCATCGATATGTTGCGAGATATCATCGATGACAACGGTAGCTTGATCGAGGAAACCAAAGGATTGAAAAAAGAGCGAGAACGAAAAGAACTATTGGATATCCTCAAATGAACCAGCTACTCTCTCCCAAGCGTTCCATCTCGCAAGTCGTATATGGCCTACTGCTAGTTGTTGGTTGGTTACCATGCCTTACTCCGCTCGCCAACGCACAAGCAAATCCAGCAGCCCCGCCAGCCAAATCCGCTGCGAGTGAAGCCGCTGAACTGGAACGAAAGCAAAAGGATCTCACGCTAAAGCTTCAGAAGCTCGAAGATACGTTCCTGCGAATGAGCGAATTGGAGGCAGCTTCCAATCCAACCCATGCCGGGCTGCTTATGCAGGCGGCCCAGCTTAGCAAACAGCTGGGCACGAGGCAGCGTCTATTCAACGCAAGCGAGATGTTAGCCAAAGGCCAACTCAGCAAAGCCATCCAGGAGCAAGAGTCTGCTCAAGAGAGCCTCAAAAAGTTGTTGGAGCTATTACAAAGCGAGAATCGCAGTTCCCGCGTGCGAGAAGAAAGAGCTCGCCTGGAAGATATTCTGAAAGAACTACAACGTATTGAAACGCTGCAACGCTCCGTACGAGGAAGAACCGAATCAGGTCAAGATCTAAAGCAAGCCAAGCAAGACCAACAGAACCTGGAGAAACAACTCGAGACCACCGAGACCGATCTTAAAGATCCCAAGTCAGAAGGGGAAGAAAAAGACAAACAACCGTCGGAAGACAAGAAACCAGATTCTGACTCAAATACTCCTCCCAAAGCAGGGGACCAACAGAAAGACTCGAAAGACCCGGCGGGCAAAGAAGGCTCCGAGAGCAAGCCCAACGAAGCGGGACAAGAGAACAAAACGGGCGAACAAACCGAAAAGGAAACAGATCCCAAAAAAGAAGGGGACGAAAAAAATCCCCCTGAGAAAACAGAAAATAATAAGAGCAAGGAAGACCAAGGCAAAGAATCCAAACCCCAGGATTCTAAACAAGGTGAATCACCTGAGAAGCCAAGCGACTCGTCTCCAGAACAACAATCTGACGGATCGGAATCAGAGTCATCGCAGGGCAAACCCGAGAAGCCCAAGTCCCGCGAAGAGAATGCTCGGGATCGCGTTCAGCAAGCCAAGCAGCGAATGCAAAAAGCTCAACAAGAGATGGAAGAGGAAAACCGCGAACAAGCGGTCGAAGAGCAACGCGAAGCCGAACGCGAGCTCCGCGAGGCCGTTGAGGAACTGGAAAAGATTCTCAGGCAAATTCGCGAGGAAGAAATTGAGCGATCACTGGTCGATCTTGAATCGAGATTGCGCCGCATGAACGAGCAAGAAAGAATGATTCGAGAGGAAACGGGTCGGCTCGATAAACTGGAGGGGGACGCTCGAGATAGAACTCTCGATATCCAAGCCAACAAGCTTGCGATTGAGCAATCCAAAGTCGTTATGGAAGGGCAGCGAGCGTTGCTGTTGCTTCAAGATGAGGGCTCGAGCACAGCGTTCCCAGAAGCATTGGATCAAATTGTCCGGGATGCGCAAAACGTTGCCAAGAAACTCAGTCAAGGAAATGTCTCTGTTGCTACACAATCTATCGAAGATGAGATCCTTTTTTCGATAGAAGAGTTGCTGGAGTCACTCAAGCAGGTCCAAAAGAAACGTGAGGAGGATAAACGACAAGCGTCTGGTCAGCAGGGTCAGCAAGGTTCTTCGGAGGATCAGCCATTGGTTGACAATCTTGCAGAACTGCGGCTACTCAAAACGTTACAGTTGCGAGTTAATCGGCGCACCCAATCGTTAGCTCAGCAACTCGACAAGACAGACGATACGCTTGGGCAAGTTGACGATCCTGATTCGAAGGCGGAGATGGAAGAGTTGGCAGAGCGTCAACAAAAAATATACGAAGTCACGCGTGAGATTCTTCTCAAAGCGACTCAAAAATAAGATCCCGGAAATTTCTTTAGCCCAATTAGGTCCATAAATCATGTCACAATCAGGTTCATCGTCGATGTTGAAATTCGTCGCCCTCCTTGCGATCGTCGCGACTGCCTATGTCGTATTCATTCGATCAGCGCCGGAGGGAGGCCCTATGAAAGAACCTGGCCCAGTTGTTTCCGCTGAGGAATTCCAAGCTGCTATCACAACCAATCCTGTGACGCTCGTCAAATTTGGTGCGACTTGGTGCGGGCCTTGCGTTTATATGGACAAAGAGTTGGAAGAGTTAAAGGCTAAGAACTTTGCAGCCTCAGTTCTTCATATCGATGTGGACTCGAATCCTGAGTTGTCTAGCAAGTACGATGCATCCTCTATTCCGAAAACGATTCTTTTTAAGGATGGCAAGGAAATTGATACCAAAGTTGGCGGCATGAGTGCCGAAGAGATTGAGACTTGGGTCACCGCGAAGACTAGCGGTAGCTAACAGTTAAAAGTTGGCGGACTTGGCGTTTGTTTTTTGGAGCGGGCCTGGAGGCCTACTCTACGGGTTGAGTTATTTTACGCGATGCAGAAAGCATAGTAATCGATGGCAAAGTTGACAGTTGAAGGCATTGGCACGTTCGAAGTAGATTCCTCCAAGCGATTAGCGGCTGCCATGCGGGAAGCAGGTATTGACCAGCTTCATGCTTGTGGTGGCAAAGCAAGATGCACCACATGCAGAGTGGAGTTCGTCTCGGGTGAGCCTACAAAAATGACCAAAGCCGAACAGCAGATTTTGGCTGATCGAGGGGTCACTGGCGTTCGATTGGGCTGCCAAATTCTGTGTGATCATGATATGGAAGTGCGGGTCATCAGCCGTCTTGAGGGTAGCGGACGAAAAGATTGCGGTTCCCCGATGGCCGCTGAAATTGAACCACCTGCTGAATGGGTCGATAAAGCTTAAACAGTGGTTCTTCAGGCTGAAGTTGGTACCGTGGCCAGTTTGGATTACAATTGTTGTTAGGTGAGTGCGATTAACCTAGATTCACTCGCCTGTTGAACTTTTGAATAGTAGTAGGTTGGCCACTCCTGGCCGACTCTCGATCTGTTCACGGACAATCGCTCTGTTGACGGGCAAGAGTGCCCATCCCACGTTAGATTCCCTCCTCGCCTTACACTCCGAATCCGCCGACAAGTCGAGATTCGATCCCACCTTCCCTATGCCAAAGAGATCTCTTCATGTTTCGACAACTATCCCATTTCCTCAAGCTCGGCTGCTGTTTACTGGGCCCGGCACTCTTGTTCGGAGCAATTGTTTCCGTGCCTAATGCGAGTACATTGGGAGACGATAGTGCTCCACTGACAGTTGAAGAGTTATCTAAGATATTCGAGCCGAGGGAGTATATCGGTACGAATAAGAAGCCACTCAAGTATAGGCTCCTTAAGCCCATGGGCTACGAGTTTGGAAAGAAGTATCCACTACTCGTGTTTCTCCATGGTGCCGGTGAACGTGGTGACGATAACGTCGTTACGCTCAAGCATGGGGCTCGCGAATTTGCCAAAGAAGAGCGTCGTAAACAATACCCCGCTTATGTTCTTATTCCTCAGTGCCCAACCGATGCCAAATGGTCCGATACCGATTGGAGCAAAGACTCGAGCGAGCTTCCAGAAAAAGCTAGTGACTCAATGCAATCTCTCAAGGAACTGATCGATGAGATGGTTGAGAATGCAGGGGTTGATAGCGATCGCATACTGTTAACGGGCCTGTCAATGGGCGGTTACGGAACATGGGATGCAATTGCACGCTATCCAGGTTTCTTTGCAGCCGCAGCACCCATTTGCGGTGGTGGAGACCCCAAGACGGTGGATCGGTTTACAGGTCTGCCCATCTGGTGCTTTCATGGAGCAAAAGACTCGGTTGTGAAAGTCAACAGATCGAGAGAAATGGTAGAGGCGATTAAGAAAACTGGTGCACAGATTCGCTATACGGAATATCCTGACGTAGATCACGATAGCTGGACTGCAACCTATGCGAATCCAGAATTTTATTCGTGGATTTTTGCGCAGAAGAAGTCTAAAACCATAGAGTAATGCGCGCCCGTTCCCACCTACGACGACAACATGAACTTAATTCGTCTTGTTTCTAAATCGCTTGGCATCTCGAATGTTCAGGTGCCGATCAGCCGTTCCTCGTTTGCGTTAGCCACGAAACGTTTCGCATCGATCGTTTTGAGCTTTGCAGCAATCGCACTAGGATTGCAGAGTTCTTTGCAATCGCAGGAAGCTGCCAAAGTTGTGGACTTTGACAGGGACGTTGCGCCCATATTGGTAGCAAAGTGTTTGAGTTGCCATGAAGGGGAAGAGGCGAAAAACGGTTTCCTCATGAGCGACCGCGATCAAGTCCTGGGGTTTATCAGCCCTGGAGACTCGGCGAGCAGTTCTTTATGGACAGACTATCTTCTGCAACCTAGCAAACAAGTCTCCGAATCGAGCTTGGTCATGCCTCCTGATGGGCCGCTACCTGCTGCCGAGTTGGCCATTCTTAAAACGTGGATCGACGAAGGTGCCGTATGGCCAGAAGGTTCTAAAGTGAGCAAGGTCGTCGCCTCCGAAACGCAAGAGCAAGTGGCCCCCGAAGCGGGAGCTAAGGCTAGCGCTAGTAGCCGCCTCTATCTCGCTCTTGGTTACTTTCATCCGGCTGTTGTGCACTTCCCAATAGCATTGTTTGCAGTAGCTGGCTTCTGTGCATTCTTTTCTTACTTCGTCGGCAAGCGTTGCGAGAGCATGGCCTTTCACTTGTTGTGGATTGGTGTTCTGGCCTCGTTCGCGAGTGTGCTCATGGGTTGGGGATTTGCGGATCTGCAAGGCTATCCCGCTTGGAACAAATCGCTGCCCGATAACGCGAGTCACGACCAAACAACCTTTTTTGGACATCGCTGGTTGGGTACCTCGGTTGTGCCGGTCGGCGTAATCGTTTTTGTGTTGTCGATTCTTGCACTGCGACGTGAATCGAAAGGCTTGCGACATGCTTGGTTGCTCGGAACGATGATGCTGGCGTTGCTGGTTGCAATCGTCGGTCACCAGGGAGGTGAGCTCAAGTATGGAGACATCTTCGAAAAAGCCTGGAAGAAGTGGGAATCGTAGTGGCGATTGTTATTAGGCTCTTTCTGCAGTGAATGAGACAACTTCTTTAATCGTAGCTACTTTACAAGCTAACATCACAAGCCGATCGAATCCAAGCGCGCAGCCAGAACAAGGAGGTATTCCAAATTCCATGGCTGCGAGCAGCTTAGAACACTCTGGCAATGATGATTTGCCGTCATGAATCCTGGCAGCATTAGCGATTCGATCTCGCTCTCTCAAAACGTTCGCGTCCAGCAGTTCGTGGTATCCATTTGCCAGTTCAACACCGCGATAAAAAAGTTCATAACGTTCTGCGGTGCGAGGATCCGAAGCGCTGATCTTAGCCAAAGCAGCTTGCGAGGCAGGAAAGTTCGTAATGAGAACGGGCCCCTCGAGGCCGAGTGTTGATTGCACACACTCTGAAAAAAGAAGATTAACCCAATCGTCCCAGTCCGCGGACCAATCGCAGGAGGAAACAAGTTTCCGTTCCACCGCGAATCGGCCCAAGTCGGCGACTGACAATTCATAAAGTGACAAACCGGTACCTTGAAAGAACGCGCGTTCGAACGTCATTTTCGCAGTGCTCTCTGAACCCAGTATTTGCTCTACCAAATCGCATAGCAAATGCTGGCCGGCTTCGTAACCAGCTCCGATTTCGTACCACTCCAGCATGGTGAATTCTGGATTGTGATGCCGCCCCAACTCCCCGTCTCGAAAGACCGGTCCAATTTGATAAATGCTAGAAAGACCTGACGCCAGCAATCGTTTCATCGATTGCTCGGGCGAGGTTTGCAAATACCACGTTTCTGCCTCAGAACCTGGCAATCTCATCGCGACGGGAATTGGATCGAGATGACGATCGATAACCGCGTCCCGGCACAGAACAGGTGTCTGGACTTCAATAAATCCACGATCGTCGAAGAAATGTCGAACAAGTCGCAGCACTCGAGCTCGTTCGTGAAGTATTTCGGGGGTTGCTTGGGATTGAAAATCAGATCGCATGATAATTTGTGTTAAGACCGTTGCGATTGTTGGCTATCGTGACGCTTTTGGGTAATTTCGACGGCATTCAGCAGAGCTTTGGCTTTGTTAACCGTTTCGGCATACTCGCTGGCCGGATCGCTATCGGCCACCAACCCCGCACCTGCTTGGATGTAGATCTTACCACCGCAGATCACCATGGTTCGAAGAGTGATGCAAGTATCCATGTTGCCACGGTAGTCAAAATAACCGACAGCTCCCGCGTAAGGACCGCGACGAGTCGGTTCTAGTTCGTCAATGATCTCCATGGCGCGAACCTTGGGTGCACCGCTAACGGTTCCAGCTGGCAAGCACGACTTAAAGGCATCCATGGCAGTAAGCCCTTCTCTCAACGTCCCACTTACGTTTGAGGAGATATGCATCACGTGAGAATAATGCTCGACCACCATAAGATCATTGAGTTGGACCGTTCCGAACGCGGCCACCCGACCCACATCGTTGCGTCCGAGGTCAACTAGCATCACGTGTTCTGCTCGTTCCTTAGGGTCTGCCAGAAGTTCGGCAGCCAGTTCGCGATCTTCTTCGTGTGATTTGCCGCGAGGGCGAGTTCCAGCCAGAGGACGTACCGTCACGGTTCGATCAATGACTCTCGCCATCACTTCGGGGCTGCTGCCGATGAGGGTGCACGATGGAGTGCGAACAAAGAACATGAATGGGCTCGGATTCACGACACGCAGGGTGCGATAAATCTCGAGCGGATCGCTACTGCATTCCACTTCGAAGCGTTGGCTCAAAACAACTTGGAAGATATCCCCGGCGAGGATGTACTCGCGGCATGCGTTAACGGCAGCTTCGAATTCCGATTTTGTAAAATTGGATTTGGGAACCAATGTAACCGGCGTGCCGAGCACTATATCGTCCACGGCGACCGATGCGATTGGCTGCCGAAGCTTGTTCACGGTAGACTCAATATCCACGCATGCTTGATTGTAGGCGGCTAGAGACTCTTGTTCGGAGCGGCTGCTTGGAATCTTGACCAACCGAACAACCATAACGGTTTTGTTGACGTTATCAAAAACGAGAAGCTCATCGTAAAAGCCAAAATCGAGATCGGGAAGATTGCGATCATCTGTGGGTGCGTTGGGGAGAGACTCGACGTAGCGAATCACGTCATAGCCTGCAAATCCGATCGCGCCACCGACAAAGGGAGGGAGTTCTTTAAAATCGGCAACGGTAATTCCCGTGAGCTTCTGTTGTAAAAAATCCAGAGGATCTTCGACTTGGAATCGGTCCACTTGGCCATTTTGATGCCACTCGACTTCATTGCGGCGGGCCACCATGCGCGTGCTTGGTCCGATTGCAATAAAGCTATAGCGTCCGATACGTTCGCCTCCGACGACACTTTCGAACAGGCACGCGGAACTTTCGCCGTCGTCGAGTTGCTCAAAAGCGGTAACTGGAGTCAAGTGATCGCTCAAAAGTCGTCGGAAGACCGGCACCATATCAAACTTAGCAGCGGCCGCCAGAAATTCCGGCTTGTTTGGAAAAACGCTCATCTCCAGGTACTTGCTCACAAAATCGCGAAAAATGAAGGGTTCGTTAGCATCGCCCAATCGTTGAAGGATGTCTATACTACCAATGTTAAGTAAGAACGCGAACTGCTAGCCAGAGAATTCCTGTATGAAGTGTCAGCATTGCGAAAAGCCAGCCACCTTTCACATCACGGAACTGACCGGTTCTGATGGTCCGAAAGTTCTGCATCTGTGCGAGGACCATGCCCGTGAGTATTTGAACGGGAACGGTTCGTCTCCCGCAACTGCTTTGTCCAATATGCTAGCCCAGCAGTTGAAAATGGATGTCACGACTAAAGAATTGGCGGCGACCGACCAAAAGACCTGCCCTGTTTGCGGGATTACGTTTGCCGAGTTTCGCAAAGGTGGACGGCTGGGATGCGCGTATGACTACGTAGCGTTCGAAGAGGACTTGGAGCCGTTGCTGATCAACATCCACGGAGCGCTTGAGCATAAGGGCAAGATACCCAAGAATCGGCGAGGGTCTCCTGAGCGTCAGCGACAGTTGGCTGAACTCCGTGAAGAGATGAAGGCGGCGATCAAGAAAGAAGAGTACGAAAAGGCCGGAATCCTGCGGGACAAGATCGCAAACTTTGAGGCCAATTTTTCGACCGAATCGATCGATGATAATGAAGACGCGTCACACGATCCCGAGTCGGACGACGAATTTCAGCAGCGGGATGACAAAAGTGGGTCGTGAGATCGCGGCAATGATTACGATCCAAGTTTAGATGGTACGCGAAATGAAACCGGAGACCAAGACTCTTCAGGGGCGTACCCATCATAGTGATCGGACTCTTCTTTTTCTTTCCTTAATTGCGACAGCTTGCCTTGCTGCTTGGTTTGCCGCCGCCATTATGACGGGAAATTCTTCCTCGGGTTGGTCTACATCGATTTTCCATTGGATAGCCTTACGAGGAGCGAAGGAATGGCTTCTCGCGTGGCTGTGCCTTTGGGGAGCTGTTTGTTTACCACAACGAAAATGGTATCTAACATCGACCATCCTTTGCTCTGCGCTCAGTCTGTTGATATTGGATCATTGGGCTATGTACGGGAGTGTTACAAGCTTTGGATGGGACAGCATTCTCACGCTTTGGATCCCGTCGATCGTTCACGAGCTTTGCACTGTTTATTGGATGTACGCAGGCGTATTGCTAGGTTTATCGATCTCCAATGCTATGTTTGTAAGAAATGGAGAGAACTCGATTCAATCGGTATTGAATCCAGACTTCAATCTGAAGAGAACGGCGATTCGTGCAATCGTTAAGGCCCTGATTTTCACGAGCCTTTTTTCGATGATCGTCATCCTCCTAGGGCTAGCGACTGGCAATGGGCGGTTGCCAGGTTTTGCGCGCGTCCTCTTTTTCTTTCAACTCGTGATTGCCCCTCCTTTGTTTCGCTTTATTTGTGGATTATCTGTTGCGGGCCTTGTTTATCTGATTCGGTTCAATGACCGTCGCATCAAGACGGGCGTTTTGATCATTACTGCCGTTTCGACCATCGTTGTGATTTATTCGTGTTACCTATCAATGTGGGCAACGCATTTCTCGTTATTGGGCCAGCTATTTCCCCGTGCACTTTCCGCAAACATACTTTGGGCTGTTCCATTTATCACTGCGATGTCTCCTGTAGGTGGCTTCGCAATAGGTATCCCTTTGCTTTGGTTAGCTGGATATCGGATCGTGAAACTAAAATCTTCGACATGGAGTGCAAACAACTCGCTATCCATGAATGGGGATGTCACCGATTCGGAAGATGCGAATGATCCTGAGATGTATCTGTAGGTTTGTTCATCTCCGCAATGGTTACACGACAACACAGGAAACGGTCAAAATGGAAATTCCATGGGTCGATTGGTACAACTCGCTGGCCAAGCCAAACTGGACACCGCTGCCTCGCACGATCGGCCTCATTTGGCAGATTCTTTATCCGATGATTCTGTTTACATTTGGCTTCGTGATCGTCTGAGGCACGATCATTCGGATGATGGTCGTCGTCTGGCGAGTCCACCGTTGGGTCGCTTTGGCTCAAGTGCCGTATTTCGTGTGGGTGTCGCTCGCAACGGTGCTGCAACTATCGATCACTTGGATGAATTGGGGCAGGTCATGATAAAACAGGTTTCGACGATTCCCCTTTCAGTTCCGATAGGAGTCTGGCAGCAGAGCCATTTGTGTAACTCTCTTACAGGCTAAAGCAATCAATTTGAGGACAAGGATATGGATGGGGGCTAGCAAAAAATCGTTGCGAGACTAGGGGATCGAAACACGCCTGTGTTTCCATGTAGAATGCGAGGAACTTCCCCCGATTCATTTTCTTTACTGGAGTGCAAGTCGTGAAAATCAATAGTATCGTCAGAGGAGTTTTGCCTGTTGGGAGTTTGCTCTGTGGGGTTTTACTCTTGAGCGGCATTGTTAACGCTGCAGACCATCCTGCATTTCAGCCAGTTAAAGAACTTTTTGCTGCGATGTCCAATCACGATGGCAAGGCTATGCAGGAGACGTCAACGGAGGACTTCCAATTGCTCGAGCATGGCGAAGACTGGACGATGCAAAAACTAGTCGATGCAGTCCAGCCCAAGGGTGAACCGTATGTGCGGAAGAACTTCTTCAGCCAGATTCGAGCTAGAGAGGATGGCAACGTCGCTTGGATTAGCTACTGGAACAAGGCTGAGATAAGTCGTGCGGGTGGGCTGAGGACCGTCGTTTGGCTCGAAAGTGCAGTGATGGTCAGAGAGGATGATCGATGGAAAATCCAACTGATGCATTCAACTCGATTGGAACCTGACAAGTATCCGAAAGATATTCAATGGGTTCAGTTTGAAGGAGTCCGTTCTTCCAAAAAATGAAGCAGTGTTTCTAAAGGTAGTTTGGGAAGAAATTGATCGTGCATGGCGTTTTTTCGCAGGGTCAATGTTAAGAGTTAAATGTGGACTAAACCGTGTTTGAAACGGCGTTGCCTATCCGGTCGGACCTAGCTGACGACCTGCGAGACGTGACCTACGGTAGCAATTATGGCAACCGGTCGTTGCCAAACGTATGGCGCAAGATGCAATCCGTCAAAGTTGCACTAACTTGCCGAAAGTTCCTTTGCAGACGCCCGGCTAATGGATGCTTCCGAAAGGACTGGCGCGTTTCCTATATTCCGAGATCAACCCATTCGGTCGGCGACCTCGAACGCTCGCACTTACTAAGGGCAAAACGCGTCCAAACGCGTCCATTTCAGTTAATTGGACAAAAGATGACTCGGACGATGAAGACACGAAAAAACCCAGCGAAACGCTTGGTATCACTGGGTTTTTATTAGTGGACGATATTGGACTCGAACCAACGACCCCCACGATGTCAACGTGGTGCTCTAACCAACTGAGCTAACCGTCCAGGTCCGCGAGATTTTCCAATCTGTAACCTTTATGTCAAGTTCAAGTCGACAATTTCAGGTCACTAGGCCTAAATCGCCTTGGTGATCGCTCCCAAATAAAACGGCTCTTGCCCTAAATACTCGGTGCCGTCATTCATATAGAAACGTGCCCGTACACACCAGGAAATCTTGACAATCCTGCCTTCGTAGGACAGCGGTGACTCTGGCAATGGAACCTTGAGAGTCTGAGGAACCGACCAATTAATCGCACCTAGCGAATTACCAGTTAGACGCTGAAAGAAATGGACCCCCATGTCCTCTGTACCCTTTCCCTCCGTCAACCATAAAACGGATACCTCAACGGCCGATATAGAGGTCGAATCAATGTTCTCGATCGTGTACTCAAGTTCCAAAATATCGTTGGGCATGTAGCCAGGTTGCAAACCAAGCAATCGAATCATGACTTTGCCTCTACATGCGACTGCGCTTCGAGTGGGTACACCACTACGGGGAAATTTCGGCAGTACGATGGCCATCGATTTGCTTCTCCTTCAACTATGAACTTCCAATGTATTGCGTTGTGAAGACTTTGAAAGGAATGCATCGCGTCAATCGGTATATGCACCTCACCCTCAAGCTCCAACGGCCGCCCCCAATCGATTCTCGTTCGACCCTGATTGAGAACAGGCTGCTCCTGGACGATCGCTCTCTCTGTGCGAACGTCTGTTCCAAAATGATAGGTGCTTTCCTCTTCACATACTAGTCTCAAAGAAAGTTTCTTCACAACCAGCTTGCCATACTGAACCAGCACAACACGATAGGTTCGACCCGGAACCAGTGGCAAGTCCTCGATCTCAACCGTTGTTGATCCTATTCCGATCGCCTGAACATAAGACTTCACAAAGATCTTGGACACTCGAAAGCCAACAAATACTCCCAGTCCTATCAATCCCAACAAGACATATGGAATCTGTCCATCGGCCATCCTTCGCACTGCGACAACAACAAAGATTGCTAGCATCGCATTCCAAGCCATCGCTAGCATCCCAACAGCAATCAACGAAAACCTTTCCGTCGCGAACCCGGGAAGCCTATACGCTAACTTGGCCCCCGGACTATCTGTAAACGACTCCAAGGAAGGAATCATAGGTGGAGGGGATTTCTTGGCTCGGCCCTTTGGCTTCGGGAGTAGCCCGCTTTGGGCGATTGCCTCTCGATGCTCGTCGCTCATGGCGACTTTGATAACGCCGTACCAAAACCCCACGGCTCCAAGGATCACCAGAGTTGACGAAACCCCTACCAAGAGCCAGAATCCACCCCCCACTTGAAACCAGTTAACGAAAGTGGAGAGCCCAAGAACCCCAACAAGAAAACAGGCAGCAAAAAACGACGCCTCGCCGAGGGATCCGATGATCCACCAGCCGGTCATTCGGCCCCCTTTTTTCTTACCCCAAAGACGTAGTCGTAGCTTCATAGCCAGCAGTTTATTCCCATCTGTACAATCGCTACAGACCAAAAAGTTTGACTGTCCGCACGATAATTTGGGTAAACTCCACAAAACAGAGCCTCTCGCGCGAGGTTTTAAGGTCACAATCCAAGTTTACCGCTTTCTCCGAACTTGGTTTTCGCCATGAACGACCTGCTTTCCTCAATTCTACAAGGCATCGTCGAGGGGCTTACCGAGTTTCTGCCCGTGAGTTCTACCGCCCATATTCTTCTAACCCAAGAAGTTTTGGGAACCGACCGCGAATCCCCGTTTTGGAAGATGTTTGCAGTCGTAATCCAACTCGGCGCCATTCTGTCGGTTGTCGTGTTCTTTCGTTCTCGTCTCATAGGTTTTACGCGATCCTTTTGGGCGGCATGGAACCACACCGGAACTTTCCCGAAAAACACTAATCAATCCGACGCTCTCGCGGACCCCACGGTACCTTCCTCCTGGAAGACCCATCCGTTGGTCCTGGTCTTGCTCAGTTTTGTGGTTACTGCGATACCGTGCTTGATTATTGATAAGTTGATCGGCGAAAACATGGAAAGCTCCTTCGTGATCGCTATCTCGCTTGTTGTCGGAGCGATTGCCATGCTGATCGTCGACTATGGCTTTGGCAAGAATCCCACGACGCACACAATGGAGCAAGTGACTCCCAAACAAGCCATCGCGATCGGTCTCTTTCAGATCCTGGCGGCGGCGTTCCCCGGAACGAGTCGCTCGATGTCCACCATAATTGGTGGGCAACTCTTCGGGCTCTCACGCCCCGTTGCTCTTGAGTTCAGCTTTTTTTTGGCCATCCCCGTCATGATCGCAGCGGCTGCATTTAAGTTGTTGCAATTTGTTCTAAAGTACGACCCGCCTACGAATGCCGAATGGGGAAACCTCGCGGCTGGCTTTTTCGTCAGCTTCATCGTTGCCTATGCTGTGATCGCGTGGTTCATGTCTTGGGTTAGGCAGCACGGTTTTGTTCCGTTTGCTATTTATCGCATCGCACTCGGATTGTTTATCTTGTGGACGATCTGGGGGTGAAGGTGCATCAGCCTGTTACAGAATGAATCCTAACTGTAATCGGTTGGACAACCTCAATTCCGTTTCTCGAAAAGTTCTTCAAACGTTGAATCATAGTTGCCGTTAACTCATGTCCATGACTTAATAGAATTTCACCGTTCGTTGTTATTGCGTCTTTCTCCAAAATCATTCCATCGAGCAGGCTGTCCAGGCTAAGAGCCTTGATGGAGTGTTTGCCGAGGATGATCGATGCAAACGTTTCTAGCGCTTCGTTGTTATAGTTGGAAGCGTTCTCTCGCAATTTGCTTATGGATTCGGCTGGAGTACGATTTTCTAAGACGATATCGTATTCAATCAACATGCGAAGCAGTTTGGCACCCATCTCCACTTCAATGGGGGCATCAGGCCGAATGGAATTGGAATATTGATTGCCAATCATTTCAGCAATCGTTTCTAACTTGGGTATTTTGCTTACCATGGAACTGCTTACCGTGGCTTGGCTCTTCAATTCGCCGTACAAGTCTTCAAGGGAATTCAAAGGAAGCCCTTTCGACTTTAAGCCGGTTCCGATGCTGCCTAATTGAGACAACATGGCTGCAATCTCATACTTCCAAATGTTGGGCAAAAACAGTGAAGTGCAAAGTCTTTTGATCCATTGGCGAATTCTGCCACCTCGGCCAAAAGAAACCGGATTGGCAATCGAGAGTAATTCGTTAACCAACGCAATACATCCGGAAAGCGTTTTGGAAAGAAGCTCCTTTTCCGCTAGTGCAATCTTGTAGTGGTGCAATCCCTCATCGAGAGCCGTCGTAAGCGTTTCAAACGGGCATGGCTTATTGAGAAAACGAAAGACTTCGCCTGAATTGACTGCCGTGACCGCTGTACTTTGATCCACGTTTCCGGTCAACATTACCCGAACCGTATCGGGAGCAATTTTACGAGCAGCACTCAAGACTTGCATGCCATCAACCTCAGGCATTTGCATATCACTAATCACGACCGCAAACGGGCCATTTTTCTGTAGTTGCTCGATTGCGGCTTGTCCTCCGGCTGCCGTCACCAAATCATAACGCCCCCGCAAGTTTCTTTGAAACGCTTGTAGAAGATTGACTTCGTCGTCGACCAATAAGATACGATTGGAAACGTTCATGGTTTTCTTTTCGAAATCCCTGCGGATAGTCTCCTGCGCTAAAGAAGTAAGCCTGGATTCAGGAGTTGCGAAACATCGTTGATCGTCATGATCGGACTCAGCTTAGCATCCACCAATCCGTTGCCAGATCTGTCATTCGGTGGCGTAGAATTCTTCGTAGATAGCACGTGTATTGGCAGCACGATATGAAACGTGGTTCCAGACCCTTCCTTTGTATCGAAAAAGAGTTTGCCTTTGTGCATCTCAACCACAACGTTGTACGCAATCGCTAATCCCTGTCCGGTTCCCTTACCTACACCTTTTGTGGTGAAGAATGGGTCAAAGATTCGATTCCTAATACCTTCGGGTATACCTGTCCCCGTATCGGATATGTCGACATATATGCATGCTCCATCCGTTCGAGTCGAAACTGTTAGCAAACCATGCTCGTCTGCTCCTTTAGATTGAATGGCATGCGCACCGTTAACAAGAATGTTTAGAAAGGCTTGATTCAATTCGGCTGGCAGACAACGTAACTTGGGCAGATCAACTGCGAAATCTGTTTTGACCTTAGCACAATACTTCCATTCATTCCTCGATACCGTAATTGTACTTTCCAGTGCACTATTGAGATCGATCAGCTGAAATTCTTTGGAGCCAGGATGTGAAAATACTTTCATCGCCCTCACGATCCTAGCGACGTTCTCGGCTCCCTCTAATGTCTGATCGATCGCTTGGGGGATCTCTTCTCGAACGAAGCTCAGGTCGCTCGACTGATAAAGCTCTCGAAGTCGTTCCGATAAAGGAGGTGAGCTACTATCGCGTTCCGCTGACTTAATCATGCAATCTAATTCTTGAAAAACTTGTTCAATCGTCGCAAATGAGTCCTTCAGAAATCGAGTGTTATCACCGACGAATTGGATGGGTGTGTTGAGTTCATGGGCTATACCGGCAGCAAGTTGTCCAACCGACTCCAGTTTTCGTGCCTGTGCCAACTGCGCTTCCAAGACTCGTTTTCTCGATAAATCTCTTACGATTCCGCTGTACCATCGCTGATTACCATGAGAAAACTGGCCCATTACCAGTTCGACTGGAATCGTGCTTCCATCAGCTCTTTTGCAATCGGTCTCTACCGACCTGCCCATCGCTTCTTTGACCCGAGTGGCTAAACAATCCTCGGTTTCCGATTCACAACGAAGAAAATCGATCAGCAGATCTTGAACGGTGAAGACGATAGAATCGCTGCTTGTAGTAACGACAGAAATGCCAAATATGACTTCAGCAGCCTTGTTCATGGATTCGATTCGACCACTATCGTCGAAAATGATAATCCCTTCAGCTGCGGAATCGAACACGGCCTTGGCTCGCTGAACCTCATGTTCTAACGCATCAGAGTTCTTCCGAAGCTGTAGATTTGATTGCCGCAATTGCTCAGCGATCGCTACTGACCGCGACTCTGCCTCAACAGCGCGCGATTCTGCCTTGATACGAGACGATCGTTCCTGCGTCAACATTTCGCGCAGTTCTTCAACAATCGTCGAGCAGGCCCCAGAGTTGTTCATTTTCTTGACCGTTAGCAAGAAGTATCCAAAAGGGCAAACTTTGCCCTTACTCGCTACTTAATGCTGGGATACGAACAACGCAGCAGTGGGATTTTCTGTAACGCAGAACAACAAACTCGGTGAGTCTAAGTCGACTTTAACGAATTTATCGTTTGTGCCGGAAGATATCCACTTTAGAACTCGATCGAAGCTTAAGCCCCATCATGCTACTGTTTTTTGAGAGTTGCCAAGTACTCAACCAAATCCACGAGTCCTTGCTCCGAAGTCAATTCGTGTAAATTCTCTGGCATCAAAGACTTTTCTTGCTTCTTTAGTTCGTCGATGTCGCTCTTGGCAAACGTAAACTCAATTCCTTTTGCATCCCTCAGAGTGACTGACTGCTCTGTGTTGGATACCATCAAACCCACCACAACTTCATCGTCGCTGGTCCGAACTGCAAATGTTTCGTAATTATGACTGATGCCAGCTGATGGAGAAACGATCGAGACATACATGGCCTCTTTTGTTAGCTTGCTTCCAATCTCCGTCAAACTCGGTCCGACGTTTTTTCCTTCGGTGCCAATCATGTGACATTGCGAACATGTTGCTACGCCGAAGTAAAGTTTTTTTCCTTCTGCGGAGTTCCCTTTTCTCGCTACAAGTTGCTGTACAGATGGCAACTCACGCGCGGTGGTAGAATTAGAGGGAAACAATTCCTTGGCTGAATTTCGCACCTCTTCATTTTCAGAGTTGCGGAGGGTCGGCCCCAGCAATGTCTTTGCCTCTTCTGGGACTTTTCCATCTCGGACTAACTGCACGAGCTTGGGGTGAAAAGAGTTGTTTCTAGCTAAAGATACAACCGCTTCCGTACGAACAAACTTATTGACTTTGAGATCGCTTAGAATCTCTTCCTGCATTTGTAAAAACTCGCGTTTGTTGCTGAGAGAAGCAATTCTCGCCAACGTAAAGGTGGCCTCGGTTGGATCCGCGTTGCACAATTTCTTCTTGAGAACATCCAACCCGTCTTGCTGTGCAACCAATTCCACAGCCTGGACGGACTGTGTTGACATACCCCAATCCACCGCCTTGGACATTAAGCGGTCTGAGAGTCCCGTCAACTTGAGCTTTCTCGCGATTTCGATTTGTTTCGGATCGTCGCCCAAAGATTCAACGTATCGGAGCACCGTCTGCTTTAGTTCTCCGTTCGCATTGACATCAACACTTGGTAATCGCATCAACGCCTCAACAACAATCCGGTCTTTTACCGCTTGCTTGTCCGTTGACTCGGATGACGTTGCCAAAAGTGCGTTACCAAAAAGAAGGTATATAGGCAAACAGAAATGAATAAAGTGCTTCGTTGCAAAGTAGGGTTTCATGAGGAAATCTGTCGGTCGCGTAGTGGAAGGATTTTTGGTTTCTAAAGAGAACGCAGTAAAGATATTGCTTCCGCGTTTGGATATCGTTTACGGGGCTAAATTTAGGAGACTTTTTAAAGCCGCTTCTCTCGTGCTGCGCTCTTGGAAGTCAAGTGCCCTGAAAATCGCAGGAACCGATTCTTCGCTAATGGTATCGCTCTTGAGCAATGCAGCTTGCATGCCGGCAGCGCGACTGCCTCGCGCCCGCCAAATGAGTCCCTCGTGTGCAACCTGATTGGCGAGAGGTTTGTCCTTAAGCAATCCCAAGCAATCATCCCATCGATCGGTGGCAGCAATTCCCAAGCTCTCGAGATACCACCTATCCTGACCGTCGTAGCGAGCTGCGAGGGAAAGCCAGAATTTTGGCATATCTGCAGAAGAGTCTTCTCGAAGAGCTATACAACCTTCTCTCAGAACACTTGCATCGGCATCCGCTACAACTTTCGGCATATAGGTGCTAGTAGCAAGTTTCGCTTGACGGGCGATTCGAACTCCAGTGCATCGTACATTCGCATCGGCATCGTTAAGTGCGAGTTGAACCACTTCGGCGGGAGCAGATATCTTTGCCAATACCCAGAGGGCTCGAGCTCGCATGCGAGGATTCTCATGCTTGGCGAGTTTCTGCAGCGATGACTTAGCTGGGCCACCTAATTTCGTTAACGCATTAAACGCCATATAGCGAACCGATTGGTTTGGGTTCATCAGAGCGTTAGTGGCTCCGTCTGCAGTAGACAGATCAAATTCGGGTACCAGATATTTGGTATTCGGAGGAGCTAATCGGAATAGTCGTCCACGATTCATGTCTTCCATATGGTGACCACCAACTCCTGGGTCGTACCAGTCTGAGACAAAAAGAGAACCATCAGGTGCTACGCAAACATCGGCGGGTCGGAACCATCGGTCTTTGTTCCCGACCAACAGATTTTCAATGGTGGCAGTGTATCCAGCACCAGATTTAGTGGTCGGATAGGCACGGACGACATTCGGGCCTGCATCACAGTGAATGACTTCATTTTGAAATTTCTTGGGAAGCAAATCGCCTTCGTAAACCATGATGCCAGTTGGCGATCCTGCGCCAGTGATAAGCATTGTCGGTACTACACCCGGATCATTCAAATGCCAATGACGGTTAGGAATCTCCTGCTCCCAGTTGGCTCGCTCAACTTGCCAGCCTTCCCCGGTTAGCTCATCGACGTAACCATAGTTTCCGAACTCCATCACAAAGTTGATTCGCGTAGCGCGATTTCCATCATCATCGTTATCCGACTGCCACAACGAGCCAAAAGAATCGACGGCAACTTCGTAGTTGTTGCGGAAATTGTGGCCGAGAACTTCCATATCGGACAGATCTTCATTGCAACGAAACACCATTCCTTGACGATATGGTTTTCCCGTGTCTTCGATATTTCGTCCCCAGCGATCTTTGATCGGATTTCCATCCCGATCGCATAGTTTTTTTCCAGTGTTACCAAAGTTGAAGTAAAGCTTTCCATCAGGCCCGAAGACAAAGGAGTGCACCGAATGATCGTGCTGCGGTTCTCCGGTTTTGGTGAGAATCGCCGTCTTGCGATCTGGTTTATCATCTCCGTTTTCATCGATAAACTCTAAGACATAAGGGGCAGCACTGACCAAGACTCGGTTGCCCAAAACACACAATCCCAAAGCCGAATCGATATCGCGGCCTTG
Source organism: Pirellula sp. (assembly GCA_046344995.1). Lineage (GTDB taxonomy): Bacteria > Planctomycetota > Planctomycetia > Pirellulales > Pirellulaceae > JBKCUI01. The sequence goes on along the minus strand of JBKDKR010000065.1, from coordinate 24,360 downwards.
GTAGAAGACGGTCGTCTTGTCCATCACACCGTCATGGTCAGTATCCTCTAGAATGAGAATGCGATCTCCCTCAGGGCGATCATTTCTATGGCCACGGTAGTTCACAACTTCACAAACCCAAACACGACCGAGATGATCGATATCGAGATTGGTCAAACTTTTTAGTACGGGCTCAGAGGAGGACAGTGTCGCTTGTACGCCATCCGCCACATCGAGGCCAGCAACAGCGTTCTCTGGGCTTCGTGCCTCAACGCTGCCGGATGGATCCTTGCCCCAGTCATTTAGCCCGTCTGGAACGCCACCGGTCGAAACAAAGAATCGCACTGAAGTTGCTTCGCCATTGTTCTGGTTGATGCCACCATCATCTAGTGCGCAATTGACTTTGAACTTTTCGAACCCCTCTGGCAGATCGTAAACCACAACACTTGATGCGTGTGTGCCGAGTCCAGAAACCCGAGTTCCTTGAACGCTCATGGGGCTTCCATCAGCGTTTCCATTCTTATTGACAGCTCCCCAGTCTGCAGTTGCTCGCTTCCAGGATAAATCGAGAAGCGATTTCTCTCCTTTTGGTCCAACGAGAACTGGGTCAACCCAGTCGGCCCAATCGCAGCCAAAACCATCTAACCCGGGGGTCACAATGAGATAGAGATCCTTAGCGCCTTTAATGTCGACTTCTGCAGAGATTTGATGACCGGGAGTTTTCGACGTGAGGACTGGGCTGGAAAAAAGGAGTTTTGCCTTTGGTTTTGCGGCTCCCTTGTCTTTTGAGTCCGCATTTGCTCCGGCTTTTTCAACATTACCGGCGACAACACCAAAATCTTTGGCAGTTTTTGAAGCATCGAAGTTGGCAGGCGGTTGCTCGTCTTGATTTTCGAGCAGTGTGTCCATCGTTAAAGATTCGATCTTAATTCCCGATTCAGGAACATCGACTTTTGCAGCCCAAAGAATAGCGTTCGCGACTAAACGGGTTTGATCGACCCGTCCCCAATTCCAATGAAAGTGTCCACCAGTAAATCCGAACGAACGTCCACCATCTTTTCTTTCCGTAGCCCAGCCAACGTGTTGCTTGTCGCCGCGCGCGACTTCTTCACGAACAGCGGGATTACCGCTGTGTGGACCATCCGGACGCTCCATCGTGCTGGTTGGCGGAACAGCCGACAGAACAGGTGTTACCCCCACCATGTTGTCTCGAAATCGCATATGAAAGTACCATTCATCGAACATGCTGAATGGTTTAACACCGCGAGTGATTGGATGCACTGGGAGCTCTTTAAACTCGGCATTCCAAATCGGATTGACAGACCAATGAGTTTCAAAGTACCCACCAAGCCAGTCTTTGAATTGATCCCCGGCCGGGCCTTTCGGAACCTCAACTGCATAGTGCAAACAAACGAACCCCACACCTCGTTCAATCTGTTTCTTAAGTTTATCGAGATGAGGCATGGCTGGATGTCCACCACCCCCGTCAGCATAGATGACGATTGCATCAGCTGTACTAAGCATGGAATCATCTTTTGGCCAACCATCTTTGATGACTTGGCATTGAACGTCGGGTTGAGCTTTTTCGATCAAGTCCGCCAAAAGCTGGCAACCAGCGTAGTGTTCGTGTGAACCATAGCCGTGACTGGCGCGACCAGCGATTAACACAATTTGTTTTTTCGCCTCGACAGCGTTTGCGCCAGAGGCATTGTTGGTCGAAAAACCAAGTAAGCCAATCAGCATCAACAAAAGAAACGACCAAGCGGATGTTCTAGGTGACCACATAAAGAATTGCATACTCGAAGCCATCGGACCAGGGTTGAGAGGAGTGAGCCTAAGGTTTGCTTTTTTGCAAACGCATTGTCGGAAAACAAATGTCATGATAAGCGTTGCGAGGGAGAGGATGGAGGGATAATCGCGGAGTTTAAGTCGTCGCTATTTTAGTTGAAATTCAATCGCCATGGGAACTACTTGGATGCCCAATCCAAGGAAAATCTGGCACAACTAATCGACTCACCTGATTCATACAAGCAGACGACGCTGTGGTCTGTTTGCACGGCTAAATCGGAATAGGCGCTGCTTCCTTGTTCCAGCGTTTTAGGTCCATTCCACGTCTCCCCTCCGTCCAAACTTACTTGGATTGATAGATTTTTTCGAGGAGCTCCTCCGCCTGGAACGGGCTGACCTTGTTTGTCTAGAGCGATGGTTCGAGGAGACGAAAACAGAAGCATCCCTGGTTTGGCCGGGTGAGCAATTAAGCTCGCCATGCAGATTGGTTCCCACAGATTATCTTCAAAGCGAGGTTCTGACCAGTCGTTTGCTCCATTGGGACTAATCGACAGAATCTTTCGACTCGGCAACGAATGCGAACGGGTAATCATGATCACTCGGTCTCCCGGAAGTGTGGCGATCATCGATTCGTTTGGATTGATATAGGGGGGCTTATTGGGAACAACTATCGATCCGGCCTGCCAGCTCTTTCCTGCATCATCGCTGTAGATAGTTGCCGTCGCTGATGGCGCATGCGCCCCTGGTTTTCCATAAGCCAACCATATCGGAACTACGAGCCGACCACTTTCTAACGTCACTCCATGCCCCGGCCCCGTTGCAATCACATTCCAATCGTATTGGTTTCGAAATGACTCGAACGCCTTGGTGATTTCAATAGGCGCACTCCAGGTCAACCCATCATCCACACTTCGCATGGAAAAACATCTCGCGTAATTGACGCAGTACAAAAATTCGATTGCTCCGGTCTTGGGATCAACAATGGCGACTGGATTGTTAACTGTTTGTTCCGCTTTGCCGTCTAAAGTTTTTTTGGTTGGGTTGCCTTCGATTCGAGTCCCTTTGTGAGCAATCGAGTAAGGTAAACTCCAGGTCTGCCCGTTGTCGGTCGATCGGCTCATGTGGACTTCGATTTCACCCCAATCTGCCGAGCTATTTCGTCGAGCCTCACAATAGGCGAGCAAGGTGCCTTTAGTCGTTGCAACGATACCTGGAATTCGATAGCGCTTGATCCCGTTCTCCCCCGATCGAAACACATGTGTTTTAAACGGCTCCGTACCACTTAATGGCTCGTTCGCCATGGAAACTACGCATAGGCTTATGAATTGCCAAATAAATAAAAGGAAAACGGAAATCCATGGCTTCATTCGGAAGACCTCTCGAATGTCGTAAAAAATCGATAACGGTGCTCGCCTAACGATTCGCGTCAATCGTTATATCTTCGGTCGCGTTGGTGCGATCGTTAGTAAGTGGTTGTGAACGAATAACGGCTCGAAAGTTCTCTGGCAAACGCATGCCCCACACAACAATCGCCCACAAAGAGAATACAAGCACAATGAGAATGAGTGTTGCGATGATTCCTTCTCGAATCATCTGTCGTGCCATTCGAGAAACGGGGTCGGTCACAGAATCTGTTCTCGCTTGAACCAGTACCCATAGATTCGAAGATTCTACCGCCCCGGCTTTTCCACCTAACTTGTTCGGAATCTCAACGCGTGCCATGGCCGCAATCCAGTTTCCTGCAAACGATGAAAAATCAGGGTGCTGGGACAAGGGGTCAATGTAACGATCCGTCCCCCCCTGTTTAAGCTCGTTTAAAGTTTCCTGATCAATTCGAAATGTTTTGTCGGACTCGACATCGCTATTTCGTGAAATATCAAGGAACCCAACATGCTGAAGTATTGTTCCCTCCGAATTCAAATTCTTGGATCCAGAGTGCCCGTCTACAAGCACTGCCAACCGATTCTGGCCATCGCCAAGATTATCGCCACCCAAGCGACTTGAACTTTGGGGCATGTCTCTCGGCAATAAATCCAAATCACCTAGCTGAATGGTCAACACCAAGACCCCAAGAATTTTTGGGGATGTACCGTTGTTTGGATCATCATTTTCTCTGGCTTCCCATACTGGAGTTGACACGGCGATCTTCCAACGATTTGTCGTTGTCGAAAGAAATGGGGAACTCAAATGAGGCTGCTCGACCGGCCCGATCACCACATTAAGATCACCGGGATCCGCATCGTCTGCCAGCCCATTAAAATAATCTCGATAGGCGAAATTGGATCCGACTCTTGAAGTTGCTAATTCATCAGAGCTGGCCCATGCGATCATCGTACCCATATGATCGGTTAAGAACATGCTGTCAAACCGAGGAGTTTGAGACCGAATTTCAGATGCTTTAGATAGAAACTCGAATCGGCGTACCAGATACGACTCCAGTGCATTTTGTTGTTCGAGTCCCCCAAGGCGTGATCGGTCACGTTCGCTTGGATTCGTTTTAAGCTTGGCCATGTATTCTGCACCAGCTTGGTTAAGGCAATCCTGAATGTGGATCAAAAGATTTGACTGAGCCGCTTCCTCTTCGACCGATTCAAACAGGGATTCGATTTCTTTCTCCATGGTCCGCGCACCAAGTCGAGCCGCGAATCGGTTATTCTGAAGCACCATCTCTTTAAGTTCGGAAGACGACTCTCTCTCAGCAACTCCGACTCCTCGCCAAAAGAAGAAAGCCATAACGATTAACAACAAAATGGGGCCGACGATCCCTAGTAGCTTAAGGGGTAGATTGAGCTTCGCCAAATTGCGACGCTCTACCGCCTCGATTACTTGCTGAACGTTTTCGAAACGATCTTCGGGTTTCTTTGCTAAGCATCGATCGATCATTCCTGATAGCCATCGATCCATTCCCGGCACCCGGTAGTGCGCTCGTGGGAAATGGGATTTGTAGATGGTGTCGCGATATCGCTTGAGTCGCTCTTCTAAGCTTGTTGCCGTATCGAGCGTCGTAACCGTATCGGGAGTGCGATAAGGCGGCGAACCAACTAACATGCAGTAAAGAATTGCCCCGAGAGCATAAACGTCCCAGCGAGCGTCGGGAGATGCATTCAAGTCCGCTTGTTCGGGAGCCATGTAGAACAGCGTTCCGAGCGATGGCGTTTGCTCATCAGTCAACCGACTTTGCCCAAAGTCTGCGAGCCTAGGATGGAGATCGGGGTCTAACAACACATTGGCTGGCTTAAGATCGCAGTGCAAAACACCTTTCCCATGAGAATGATTTAAGCCACGTGCGATATCCACAAAGAGAGACACTGCCTCTGCAAGCGGAATTTGGCCACGTTTGCGGATCAATTCGTCAAGCGAACCGTTCTCAAGATATTCCATCACATAATACGGAGGCTCCGAATCCCAACCGACCTCGAGAACTTGGACGATAAGTCGATTGCCGGCCATGCTAACCAAGTTCTTTACTTCGCGAGAAAGCAAAGACCAATTGACCCCGCCGCGGTGCAAGTAAAACTTAACGGCGACGGTACGTCCGGTGTTAAGATTTGTTCCCACCCAAACTTGTCCGAACGCTCCTTGACCCAGCAGTCGTTCTAGTTTGTAGCCAGGAACTTGGGCTGGAGGAACCGTTGCACGAAGCGAGAGTTCTTCGGCGCGCATCTGCTCCCCCATCGTTTGATGGAGAGTATGGCTGGGTGTGTTTTTATCGGATCCTGGTGACAATCTTACGAATTTTCGCCGTGATTATTGGAAAACTACGATGGTTGCTGCGGCGACCACCTGCGGTAAGCTTGGTATAAATGGTACCGCATTTAAACTCGTTGTATAGAATCCACCCCTCAAGTCATCGCAAATCCAAACATACTTCGTTCCGAACGATGCTGTTGGGAGATGCATGTTGGAGAAGCCCGGCCTTTGGGGGAGTGGGGCGGTGTGGAACGTGGAGAGCCAAAATTGAAGTCACGCGATAATCTTCGAATCGTTTTGTTTGTCTGTTCGCTCGTGCTTGTTTCTGGGTGCCGAGGTTGCAATTCCACAACGCCAACCGATCCACCCAAAGACGCTGCAGAAGCCAAAAAGAATCAGCGAGTCATTTCAGACCGAACTGCAACCATCCCTAGCGAATCGGGCGTGGTCATTAGTTACGTAAAGCCTGGGCACTGGTACCAAGCGAACGCTCGACTCACGGCAAACCAACAAGACGAATCCCTAAACATTTCTCTATCGCCTGTGGACCGACTGGGGAAAGAGGTCCCGATGAATTCAGGGACTGCGCCGATCCGCTATCAGCGAAACGTATCCCTGGCAAAGGGACAGCAAAAGAGTGTTTCTCTCCTGTATCTGCAGCCCGACGTCGCGCTCGGGTCATTCGACGAAGAGATGGATTTTTCCAAGGAGACCACGCCAGCTCTGTTGCGTATCCAGTACTCCGCCAAAGGTTTTGGTACTCCGATGCTCCAAGAAAGCAACCCGCTTCGTTTGCTGTACGGCTACCAGTATTGCTTGGTTGCTCTTTGTCGAGATCCCGCGAGATTTTCGTTCTTGAGGGCCTTGGACTGCACTACGTGGTCCTCTCATATTAAAGCACCTGATGAACGAATTACCCCACATCGAATTCTTGACATCAAAGAAGACGACCTTGCAACTCAATTTCCGAGTCGATTCTATGCGATGACCTCAATGTCGCATCTTATGATCAACGATGGCTCCCCAGCGTTGTTAAATCTTGATCAACAGCAAGCCGTCACGGACTGGCTTCACTTCGGTGGTACAATCATCATCAATGGCATCGACGGGTTAGATCGTGTCGAATCAAGCTTCCTTAGGGATTACTCGCCTCTCGTCAACACCTCAACGTCCACGTGGTCTGAAGAAGATTCGAACCTGCTTAACAAAGTTTGGACCTTACAGCGAATCGATGATGCAGCTCCAATCTCCTTTGCTCCAGCGCGATCCTTCCCAAAGTTAAATGGGAGGCTCTCAGACGGCGCTCGCTGGATAGAATCACTCGAGGGGTTGGTTGCGGAGAAAATCGTCGGACAAGGTCGAATTGTGTTGACGACATTTCCTATGAACGAACCTAGCTTTATGCGGTGGCCATCCTATTCATCCCTCATCCATAATGCCATTCTCCGCATGCCGTCTAGGACGATCTCAAAACCTAACAACGAAGCATCTTCGCCCACAAATCCTAAATCGAACGACCTATTCGCCGACATGGAATTGAGCCCCACCCTGGACACAACCTACGCTGGCGACTTGCAAGGAACGGAACTGAATCCATTGCATAGCACTAGGCTGAGAGTTTGGGCTCGAGATCTGGATAGCTCGACAAACTTCAAACGTTCGAAAGAGAAAGCAGCCAAAGAGCAATCCGATAATCAAGCCGCCTCAAGCGAATTCCCCTCCGGCAAAAAAACGGGGCTTGGTGGCTGGAACTCCGAGTCAGACGTTTTGGCTAATGCCAAGGAGAGTTTGCAAGAATCCTCGGGAATCACAGTTCCCAAAATCAAAACCATCGTATGGTTGCTTCTCGGTTATCTCGTTGTCTTGGTGCCGATCAACTGGGCTGTCTTTAGACTGGCTGGAAAAGTCGAATTCGCTTGGGTCATGGCACCGATCATCGCCGTGGTTGGTGCTTTTGTCGTGGCGAGAAGCGTGCAGCTCGATGTTGGGTTCTCCCGCAGTCAAACATCTTATGGCTTCCTCGAATGTCATGCTGGATATCAACGCGGAAGCCTGTCTAGCTATCTTGCTTTGTACACATCCTTAACAACCAACTATCAAGCACTTTTTCCCGATGATAAAGGGATCGTCACGCCACTACCGCAGTCCTTCGAAGACTCATCATCGCGGCGTAGGCTTAGTATCGACGGCTACGACTACTCCTTTGCAAGTGACGACGGGGTTGGGCTGATCAAAACCCCTGTCTTATCTAACACGACTGGCTTGATCTATGCAGAAGAGATGTTCGATCTGCAAGGCTCCTTTGATGTCGATATAGACACAGCCAACAACCGATTATCCATTTACAATCGCAGTTCGATTGGCCTACGAGACGTCGGAATCATCGGCATTGGGGACGATGATAGACTCGTACGTAGCTGGGTAGGGGATCTCAATCCTGAGCAAGAGACTGCTTGTGAACTCATAACGCCAAAGAACCTCGACAAGTGGCATAACGAGTGGGAGTTGAGTCCAACCCTATCTCGACCCGACGTAATTCTGGATGATGGAACCAAATGGACTTCTAGCGAACTAAAAGAGGACTTGTACCTGGGCAAGCTTCTCGAGATCATCGCGGGTAAGTATCCGTTGAGTCGCGGAGAGATTATTGCCATTGGGTGGACCGAAGAGAATCTATCAAAGCTCACTATTTCTCCCCAGACTAAACAAAGCAAACATAAGACTCTTGTTCTAGTCCACTTGAAAGCTGCTAATCTACAACCGGTTAAGCCCGATGAAATGATCTTTCCTGCAGTCAAGATTGAATCTGCAGAATGAAACAGCTGCCAATGTTATTACGATCTTCTTGCTTGGGAATTATCTTTTATCTGTTTCTGGCCTGCATGTCGACTTGGCCGTTGGTAAAGTCATTTTCGACAAGGTTGCCCATTGGAACGGAACCTTGCAGAACGGTGCCCATGTTCAACTTGTGGACACTGGAATGGAATATCCAAAGCTTTAACAATGGCACTCTCTATTGGTCCCAAGAGTATTGGGATGCACCCATATTTTTTCCTGCTGAAGACAGCTTTGCTATGTCCGAGGCGCAGCCTATTTTGGGATTATTGGCTCCGATTGTTTGGGTGACAGGCTCGACGATTGCAGCTTACAACTCGTATATCATCTTGTCGCTTGCGTTAAATGGCTGGTTCACACGAAAACTTTTGATGGGACAAGATTTTCCACCCTGGATTGCAACGCTCGCTGGCGGTGGGATGGTGCTTTTGCCGGTCGTGCACTGGCAATTAGGGGTTTCGCAACTCGTTCCCGTTTGGGGAATCATTTGGGGGTGGGATGTAATATTGCGATGGTCGAAGACCAGTGAGACGCTACCTACACCAGATCTCGAAACGACCAACTTACCCTTAAAGAGAATAGAAATCCGAGAGGGGTTGGAACTGAGTGGCGCTTGGATCGCAACGTTCGCCATGAGTGTTCACCACGGATTGTTCGCAACCGTGATGTATGCTGTGGCATTAGCGATGTTAGTTTTGATTAAATTACGCGATCTACAGGTCTTAAAGCGCGTATTGCTGGCGCACGGTATGGCTGCGTTGCTGGTGGGTGTCGTGATTGGCCCAATGCTTTGGCGTCACCATCGTGTCAGCAAAGAAAATGGATTCGAGCGTGAGGCTAGTTTGGTTGAGCAGCTGTCCGTTTGGCCGTCACAGTATTTGACGACTTACGGCCATTCGATCTCCAATGTGGTTGTGGGCAATGGATGGGAAACACAAACAGGTTGGACGATTGGAGCAGGGTTATTGACGACTGTGTTTGCGATGCTTGGACTAATGGTTAGTTTATTCTTCAAAGGCTATCGTCGCATGTCGTTGACGCTCCTAGCGGTAGGTGTGGTCTCGTTTCTATTCTCGATGGGGAACCATTTGTCTTTGGGTGGTTGGTCCGCCTGGGATGGTTTAGTGAATTACGTTCCAGGCTTTTCGCAAGTTCGTAGTGCCTATCGATTCATTTATTTCCTACAGATTGCAATCGTGCTTTCAGCGGCGATGGGCATTCGCTGGCTCGCAGATGGAAAGCCTGTGTGGCGACGCATTGCAGCGATTGGGTTCGCGATTCTTTGCATGATCGACCCCTGGCCGTGTTCGGTTAGGCTCGGAGCAACTCCGAGTATCTCGGAAATGCAGTCAGGGTGGACCGAGACGCTGCGTACGGAACCTTCGGGCGGCCTTATCGTTCTTCCTCTCCTCGATGGGGGGACTGTTCAAGATTACGAGATCGTTGCAGAGTGGATGCTCAAGGGACTTTATGCGGGCAAGCCGATGGTCAATGGCTATTCCGGATTCTTCCCCAAGCCCCAATTAGAATTGGCCAGAAGGATATCCAGAAATGGTTTAGGCAGAGATGTTATCCACGAGCTAAGCAGTATTGGTGTGCGATACATCGTATTGAGTCCGTTCAATATGGTCCGGATCGATACGGAGCAATCGGGGTTGGAGATTATGCAAACTCGCCAAGATAATTGGCAGATTTTGCGTATTCCTCCATCCTCAGCAAGGTCGGAATAATCTTCGCGGGATCTTCAAGAGGTTGCTGTGCGAGGTGATTTAGCAGGCTACAATGTCAACGTGCATCGATTGAGAAATGCATTCTCATTCCATCTAGGCACCAGTAAATCTCCCTCCACCCACCGCAATGATCAAAAGTGGCCCAAGAATTTGACACGGACTCCTTGGATCGAACCAGCCGTTCCTATTTCCCTCGTGGCTTACTATTTTTAACAGCGCTCTCCGCAATAGTCGGTGGAATGGGAATACTCTGGTACGCGACCAGCCAACCTAAAATTGTTGTAGGAGATAACAAGCGTTCTTCATTAGACTCCACCGATGGCGAAGGCTCGCTAGCCTCGATGCTTACGTCTGATGATTCCAATCAAGCGATTGCCTGGTTGCAAGAAAAGCATGGGATCAACAATCCAAGCGAAGTTGAAATTATTCTCGCCGCAGGTGGGTTAGCAGTCGCTGGTGAGGAATACGAAAAGGCGGCACGTTACTTTGAACGAGTCAAAACAGAAGTCCCCCGCTTTGGCATGACCGCGAGACTCGAGCAAGGTGTTGCACTATTAAAGTTGAACTTTGCGACACCTGCTGAACAGAATCTTAGTAAATTTCTGGAAGCAGCTAGGTCAGCCGAAAATCCAGATCCCACCCAGGTCTTAGATGGATTCAAGTGGCTCACTTTTTTACTCTCGGTCCAGATAAGGCAAGAAGAACGCAAACTATTACTCGAGGAACAACATGCAATCGACCTTGCGGATCCTCTCGATTCTAAGCAACTTTACTTCCCTAATCTTCTGATCTTAAATTCTCCGGCTGGCCGCACGCGTTTGGCTAAGTTGCTAGAAAATGAACCAACCAATCTTTCTCTCTTGGTTGCTTCAGCCAGATACCAAACTCTCGCAGGCGAATTCGATGAGGCTATCGAGAACCTGGAAAAACTGAGGCGTACACGGCTAGGGGATTTGGTGGTTGCTGCGGCATTAGCAGAAGCCTTGGTCGAGTCGGATCGACTAGAAGATGCAGGAATACTTATCGATTCCATCCCGCCTTACCATTCGATGGAACCATGGCTTCTCACCCGCATGCGTGGTGAGTTGGCTCTTCATCGCGAAAAATGGAACGATGCACTGAAGTACTTCGGTATTGTGTTAGAGGTCGATCCTGCCAATGCGCCAGCACAAATGGGAATGGCAATGTCTTATGAGAAAATCGGAGACAAAGACAATCACGAAGAAGCCCTTCGACGCTCAGGCGTACTTGCCAAGATTCGTGTGAATCTCGGTAGTGTTCAAACAGACGCCGAAGCTGCTTGCCTCGACTTAGCGACTCAATGCCGCGCGATCGATATGGAAGCGGCAGCGAAGATATTTGAGCGTCATGCAGCAAGAATCAAGGAGCAAACCAAGATCGGTGCCCCAGCAACGCAATAACTTATCCTCCGGCTTCCATATTACGTGGCCCATGCGAATCCTCTCCTCCCCGCCCAAACACTTTCCGTTCCTCCGAATCGTTGGAATCATTGCGGTTCTCATTTGCATTCATGGGTGCCATGATCCGTCCGGAAACAACACGCCGAGTGCTCCTCAAAATCGCGGTGGGGTGACAGGCCAACCATTTGAATCTGCCGCGATAGATACCGTGGCCGAAGACTCAACAAGCGAGGGGGCACCGCAGGCTTCTGCTTCGATGGAAAATTCAAGTACGAAAGGTGGCGTTAAGTCGGAACCCTCAATGATTCGTTTCGAGGAACTCTTGGACAGCGGAATTTCCTTTGTGCGAGAGGACGACATGCGGGGAAATTGCCGGATCTTTGAATCTACGGGAGGTGGTGTCGGCGCTTTAGATTTTGATCGTGATGGATTGGTCGATCTCGTTTTTATGGGAGGATGTAAACTGCCTGAGGAAGCAAACTCGGTCAAGCCGACATGTGCGATTTATCGGCAGCACAGCCCCCTAAAATTTTCTGACTGCACAACGAGCTCTGGGCTATTGAAAACTGGATATTGTCAAGGGATAGCAGTTGGCGATTGGGACAACGATGGTTTTGATGACGTTTACATTACTGCATTGGGCCCAAATGGTTTCTATCACAATAACGGTGACGGTACATTCTCCGATGTAACCGATTCACTCGGAGTGCGAATGGGAGATTGGAGCACGAGTTGTGCGATGGCTGACTTGAATCTTGACGGGAATCTCGATTTATATGTGGTTACCTATCTAGATGATTCCATAACCAAGCCATTGCTATGCACGAATCCGAGGAGCCCGTCCGGCTACGAACAATGTCCACCCTCCAAGTACAAAGGGGTAGACGATCGATTATTTCTTAGCGATGGCAGCGGCGGCATGATAGATGTTACAGCCGAATCTGGATTGGAAGGAACCAAGGGGAAAGGGCTAGGAGTAGCGATTTGCGATTTCGACCTCGACGGTAAGCCAGAAATTTATGTGGCCAATGATGGAGAAGCAAACTTTCTGTTCGAGATAACAATCGATGAATATCGACGGGTCAAGCTTGACGAAATTGCGATGGCTTCAGGGTGTGCATTGAACCGATCAGGCTATGCTCAGGCCAGCATGGGGATTGCCTTGGGAGACTACGACAACAACGGAACGACCGATTTGCATCTAACCAATTTCTACGGGGATACCAACACAATCTACAAAAACTCTGGGGGGCTGAAATTCTCTGACGTGACCAGAAGTACCGGGATTACCAGTCCCAGCAAAGGAGTTCTCGGATGGGGGACCGTGCTGACCGATTTTGACAACGATGGGTGGCTGGACTTGTTTGTGGCCAATGGACACGTCGAGGATCGAACCTGGACAGGCCGGGGAGAGCCGTTCCAGATGCCCCCCTTGCTGCTACGGAACACAGGAAAGGGCACCTTCGACGACGTGTCTCAAAATTCTGGTGAATATTTCGAAAAAAAATGGCTTGGCCGAGGAGTTGTAAATCTCGACCTAAATCAAGATGGATTAATGGACCTAATCATCTCTCATCAGCTTTCTTCGCCGCAAATACTGATCAATAAGTCAAAGGTCCCTGGGCTTACGAAGGCAACCGTTATTGGGGTTGAGTCCAACCGTAATGGCCTGGGTGTTAAAATGGAATATCTGGAAAAGACAGGAGAAACGGTAGCTTTTCAGGAGCTCTTCGCAGGTGGTAGCTATTTGTCGGCCGGGTCCCAGCACGCTCGTTTTGTACCCAAAAACGTCGATCGGATAAGGGTTCACTGGCCCAGCGGAAAATCAAACACAATTTCGATGAAAGAGTCATCTATTGTGGAATTAGTTGAGTACTAAACGCGTCTAAAGGCCGATACCGCCCCCAAGTCATTTGACAAACCGGACTTTGCAAGAATAATGCAAAGTCACATCACGTCTGGATTTCGTACTATTTCGTTTTTTTCTTGTCAGGAGTTTTTATGAAGCACACAAAGGGTTTGAAGCCTAAGGGTTTCACTTTGGTTGAGTTGCTTGTTGTTATCGCAATCATCGGTATTTTGGTTGGACTTTTGCTACCAGCAGTTCAGGCAGCACGCGAAGCCGCTCGTCGGATGCAGTGCTCCAACAACCTGAAGCAACTCGGGTTAGCACTTCATAACTATGAAAGTGCATTTAAGGTCTTGCCATACGGTTCTAGCTGGCCTGATCCTCCACAAAACGTTAACTGGAGACGGATGAGCGGGCACATTGCTCTGCTTCCATACTTCGAGCAAGGACCTTTGTTCGAACAAATTTCGGCTGACAACACTCGTAATGTTGGCACAGTTCCGTGGGATGGCGGATATATCCCTTTCCGTACCAGGATTCCGACCCTTCAGTGCCCAAGCGACGTTGGTCGAATTGCACCGAACGAAGTTGGAACCACCAATTATATGTTCTCTCGTGGGGATACCACTTGGGACCATAATCAATGGGCAGGTAACGGCGGTCGAGGTATGCGTGGTGCTTTCTCTTGCGTAACCCCAGCGGGTGGACGCCAAGTTGCTTACCGCGAATTTACCGATGGTTTGAGCAACAGCATTGCGATGTCGGAGCGAACCGTTGCTCAAGACAACTCTCGACGGGTTATTGACGGCGGTACTTTGGTCAACATTGGATCATTGTTCCGAAATACGAACCCATCGGATTGTGCGAGCCCTGCTCGAATCGTTAACAGAATTTACCAAAACAACGTAGGTGCTTGGGCTGGACGACGTTGGACCGACGGTGCGCCTGCTTTCACAGGCCACACGACGATCCTCGGGCCGAACAAGGCTAGCTGTACCCAAGGTGGATGGGACGGCGAAGACGGTATCTACGAACCAATGAGCCGTCACACCGGCGGTGTGAACACGGTATTCGGCGACGGATCCGTTCGATTCATTGGCGATGCAATCGATACCGGCAACACAACCCTCCCACCTGCTGACGCCCCCGGTGTCGGCGGTGGCCCCAGCCCTTACGGCGTTTGGGGTGCGATGGGTTCGGTTCGCGGTGGCGAAGTTGTGAATCCAGAAGGCGGAACCTAATCGTTCCTGTGATCTGCAAAGTGGATCACTAGAAAATGTGACTATCGAATAAGCAAGAGTCGACAACGACTCTTGCTTTTTTTATTGCTAGACAATCTGAAGGTAGGCGTATGGAAAATTCAATCTCCAATTGCAGAAACCTTCGCTCGTATGTAGTTGCTGCTTAATGCGTTAGTGCTAGGATTACAACTACATTCCAAATTGCTTGGATTTCAGTTTTGCTACGAGAAACATACAAAGGGCTCGCCCGACTAAACGAAGAGGTCCTAACGTGTTGCTAATGGACGTTCCAGAATCAACCTTTTGTGACTTTCTTGTTGTTACCAGTGTATCGACCTCGAAGGAATAGCTTACTCATTCATTTCAGACAGAGGAAAATTATGGCTCGCTTATCTTTATGTTGCATGTTGGTTGGTTTACTTTTATCGGGTTGCAATTCAACCGAAGGTCGGGTTCAAACGAACAAGGTCAAAGGTAAAGTTACATACAACGGTTCGCCAGTTGCGTCTGCAACCGTCACTTTTTCACCGCAAGAAAAAGGTACCCCTACCGCGATGGGAATCACCGATGGTCAAGGCGTGTACACATTGACCACCTATGATTCGGGTGATGGAGCAGCTGCCGGCATTTACAAAGTGCTCGTTTACAAAATGAACGACGCAGCTTCGTCATCAGAACCTGCTATGCCAGCACACGACCCAACCGGAGCAGGTCCTTCAGGTCCTCCATCGCACGCTGGACCAAAGGGCGGCCAGCAGAAATCCGCAGGTTCTTTGCTTCCAGAAAAGTACATGAAATCTGACACAACCACGCTGACGAAGAATGTGGTTGGTGGCGAAAACGAGATCAATCTTGAGCTGTAGCCAATAAAACAGGACAATGAAAATGGTCAGGTTTTTTGCCTGACCATTTCTTTGCGCAGGTAATGGATCAAATACCTGCGACACTTCTTTTGAAAATGGTCCTAACCCTGACTGATGTTTATAACAAATCGTGCCGACGACCAACTCCTTCTCCGGCGCCAAAAAATCCAATTGGCTTAAGCTTCTTATTACGGCCCTCGTCGCCGCGTTTCTCCTGCTTGCCGCGATAGTCTTTTTCACCCCGCCACCCGAAGACGATCTGTACACAGACCAAACCTATCTTCGCGCTGCAGAAGAAGCGTTAGCTTCAAATCGTTTGGAAGAAGCAGTTAAGTTCACGTCTCTTATTGAGAAACAATCGGACCTTTACGCAAAGGGCTGCTTAATCGCAGGGGAAGCGGCCACCAAACTTGGGCAACTTGACCAGGCTCTTGAGTTCTACAAAAAGATCGACAACGCTGACAATGAAGTGTATTCGATCACTCAATACGCAATGGCTGAGATATACCGCGTGCAGTCCAAGTGGAAGCCTGCACTCGATGGTTATCTTAATGTCTTAAAGGCGAATCCTCAGCAATCGGAGAGTCGAGAACGGGTCGCTTTTCTTTATGGCGTGAGTGGTCAACGGTGGGACTCTGTGCCGCATTTAATGGGGCTGGTCGAACTGCAGCGATGGGATCTGCAAACCCTCTCCGTTCTCACTGACATTGAACGACCAATTGAACAACTTGAGCTCGTAGATGCCAGCTTCAAGCTGCAGCCCGGTGATCCGGTCGTGTCGCTAGCTAAAGCTCATCATCAACTCATCAATGGTAACGCCCACGAAGCCCGTCCGATTCTAGAAAACCTAGTAAAGTCCCCGTCTTGCCCAAACGCAGCGTTTGAGATGCTTGGTGAAGCTCTTTTTCAGATGAGCGACGCTGCAGCATTGCGAGAGTGGAGCAAAGCGTTGCCGAATCCACTCGAAAACTCTTCGTCGGTTTGGTTTATACGCGGACAACAAGCCCGAACTGAGGGAGACCTGGAGCTCGCTGCAAGTTGCTATTCCAAAGCAATTGAAATCGTTCCAGAGTATAGGCAAGCCCTTTACCAATTCGGTCAGGTTTTGTCGAAGCTAGGTTCGGACAAAGCGAAAGAAGTCATCGAACGGGCAAAGCTTCAAGCTGAGATGAGTCAGCAGCTTGATTTGATTCTCGGCACTAATGGACAATCTCCACTACCCATGCAAAAGGTTTCTGAGGCATGTGCCATGCTTGGACGTTATCGAGAAGCATGGGCATGGGCTGTGACAAGCAAAGGGCTACACGGCGAATCGGCCTGGACCACGGCGATGATTCAAAAAGCCCAGCCCTTTTTGGCCAAGAACGCGAGGACAGCAGAGGAATCCGTAAACTTGAAGACTGTTGTGGCCTCTTACGCGTCCAAGATCAATAAGACGCAGTTCGAGTCCATGAACTGGAAGAGTTTGACCACTACGGCTCGCTCACCGGCCACCAACCAATCTGAAACGCATTTTGCTCAAGAAGAAAAAGTTGGACTCGATTTCATTTACAACCCGGGGGATGATCCCTCGACGCCTGGGGTGCGCATGTTCGAACAAACAGGCGGAGGTGTTGGAGTTCTCGACTTTGATAATGACGGCTGGCCAGATCTCTATTTTACGCAAGGCAGCCCTTGGAAGACGGGCGAAAGCCAACCGTCACCGACAGAAGAGTTTCGGGACAAACTCTTTCGTAATCTTGCAGGGAAACAATTTCTTGAGTGCTCCTCATCGGCCGGAATCAACGAGCTGGACTATAGCCAGGGTGTAAGCATCGGGGACATCAATAATGATGGGTTTGACGATATCTACGTAGGCGTCATTGGTCTCAATCGACTTTTTGTGAACAACGGTGATGGCACGTTTCATGACTCATCTGATAGCTTTCCAGGCGGGAAAAACAACTGGACAACAAGCTCCGTAATGGTTGACCTGAATGGCGACTCGATGCCCGACATCTATGAACTAAATTACGTTCAAGGGGAGCAGGTTTATACGCTGATTTGCAATGGCAAAGGTTGCTCGCCAAGCGTATTCGATGGTAGCCCAAATCATTGCTGGCTTAACCAAGGGGACGGGAGCTTTAAACTCGTTGACCAGTGTGATGGACCAGCGAAGCTAAGCAAGAGCTTAGGGGTACTTGCAATGAAACTAGAAGGTGAACAGAAGCTAAGTCTGTTCGTTGCAAACGACCAAGTCCCGAACTTTCTAATGGTTCCGTCCCAATCCAAGGATGGAAATTTCATGATGGACGAAGAAGCTTTACTGCGAGGTCTAGCGCTTAATATGGATGGTCTCTCGATGGCATGTATGGGGATTGCAGCAGATGACTTGGATAACAATGGAACTACAGACCTACTGGTTACCAACTTTGCAAACGAACCCAACTCCGTCTACCTCCAAGATTCCACGGGGCTCTTTACGGACGCGACCCTCGCTGCTGGAATGCAAACAGCCAGCTACCCTTATGTTGGTTGGGGAACACAATTTCTAGATGCGGATCTTGACGGGCATCCCGATGTCGTTGTTGTCAACGGGCACGTTGATGATTACAGAGACAGAGGTGGAGAATACGCCATGCTTCCTCAGTTCTATCGCAATGACGGGAAAGGTCGACTTGGGGTTCTGCCAGGTGAATCTATCGGGGCATTTTTTTCAACCAAACATTTGAGTCGAGCGCTCGCCAAGCTGGATTGGAATCGAGATGGTCTTGTAGATTTTGCTGTGTCCAATATCCTCGAACCAGCTGCCCTGGTAACGAACAGAACTCAAAATCCAGGCCGATACTTGAATGTAAAATTGATTGGAACTGCGTCGGCCAGAATCCCGGTCGGAACTATTGTGACGTTAAAAACAAACGCAGGGCAATGGACCAAACAACTTACAGCCGGTGATGGCTATCAATGCTCGAACGAGAGAACGCTGCAGTTTGGGATCGGCACTGCTGACAAAATAGAAAGCGTTTCGGTTCGATGGCCCAACGAAGTTACGCAGGAATATCCTGTAGACCAAGTCAACTCAACAATCCTTTGCATCGAGGGACAGCGGTAGTCCGATGTCACAATCTGTTCGAGAAAAAGGGGACCAATCAACGACCCGAATCAGGAAGATCAGCCTTCTAACACTGGCCATTCTTGCATTCATTTTGGTAGGCTGGGTTGGAACCAAAATGCTTCAGCACTGGAGAGCTCGTCAAATTTTTGACGATGCGATGCAACAAGGATCCCTAGGCTTACTTGAGAAGGCAGAGAAAAACGCTTTTAAAGCATGGCAGATTGATCCAACTCTGCCAGAAGCCTTGGGAGTGGCTGCCCAGTTTGCTGCACAGCAAGGTCGATTTGCCGAAACGATTCAGTATCTCGACAAGCTTGATATGAACGACCCATTGCTTTCACAAGAACTCAAAGAAATGGCATTCCACCTACGTGGAGATTCGTTTCAGTCACTTGGAGAAATAACCAAAGCGGAAAGAGACTACCGCAATCTACTCTCATTGAATCCAGACCATGCAGCGGGCTCTTTGAGTTTCGCCAAACTGCTGGGGACTTGCGGTCGACGCGATGAGACCATCCCGCTCATTTTGAGATTGGTAAAGCTTGGGGCAGCAGGAGACTTACTCATGTTGCTGGCACGAGAAAGTGGTGCCATTCAAAATGAACCCTACTTGAGAAAGGCAACTCAACAGTATCCGAGCGATCCATTACCGTGGACTGCCTTAGCGGTATACGCCTTTGACGCAAATGACGAAATCCAATGTCAATCATTCCTCGACAGTGCTTTTAAATCAGATCCGAAATGCGTTCCCGCCATCACATTGCAAATGCGACTGTTTGCCAAACAAGATCGATGGGATCAAGTTCGATCCTTATGGAACAGTTTGACAGCGGAGGCCCAAGAATCACTAAGAGCCCAAGGAATGGTATGGTTGATCCAAGGGCAATATCACGAGCGACAATCCGACCTTTCCAGCGCGATCGGGTGCTATGTGGAGGCTCTGAAACGAAGACCCGACTCTCGTGTCGCGATAAGCAGGCTGGCAACCCTGTTTTCACAAACCGGCAATGCGGAATCGGCTGCCGTTTTCTCTGACTACCTCGTTCGAATTCAAAAGCTTTGGGAAGTCCAAGACCGCGTACTTTTTACTCAAACCCCTAGAACTCTAACGGATCTACTTCTTCTGGTGGAATCGTATGCGATGTGTGGAAGAGTTTGGGAAGCCTACGGCTGGTGCCAGCTTGGAATTCAGATTGCTCCGGAGTCGCAAGAGTTAGTTGCAGAGCTACAGGCTTTTGAAAAAGCCATGGAGAACGAACCATTCCAATTGGTTACGGATAGACTATCCCCGTTGAATAAGGTCGATATTAAGCAGTTTGCTGCACCCAAGTGGATCTTTCTAGACGCACAGACTTCGTTAGCGTTAGATCTTAACAAGCAAGCCAATCCTTCGATTCGTTTTGTTGACGAGGCCAGTGAAAAAGGTATTCAATTCGCTTTTCATGATGGGACGGATGGGCCCATTCGACACCTGATGTTTGAGCTGACGGGAGGCGGTATTGGCGTACTCGATTACGATCTGGATGGTTGGCCGGATTTAGCATTCTCGCAGGGACGCCCGTGGCCACCTGAAACGGATGTAGATAGCTCTCATCGAGACACGCTTTATCGAAATATTCAGGGACAGAATTTTGCAGCACCTACGCCCTTGCCGCTGGAGCGTGATGGATTCGGCCAGGGAATAGGCATCGGTGATGTTAACGACGATGGATTCCCCGATATCTACATTGCACAGACGCATGAAAATCGATTGCTAATTAACTCGGGAGATGGCACGTTTTACGATGCAACAGAGGCTTCTGGACTTCAGGGTAAAGCGTGGACAACAAGCTGCCTAATCGCGGACCTTAACAACGATGGATTCGCGGACTTGTACGATATTAACTACGTTTCTGGAGAGGACATTTTTTCTAGAACATGTTTGATTGATAACCACGTTGTTCAATGCAAACCAACCGATTTCGAATCGGAAAGAGATGTGTTGTGGCTCAACGATGGCCAAGGTGGATTCGTTAAACAGGCTGATACACTACTGCCAAAGGCTCGCGGACTGGGAGCCGTCGCATTTCGCAATGGTTCGACCAACGGAATGCAGATGCTGGTAACAAACGATGTAGAACCCAATTTCTTGCTTAATTTCACGCGTGCCGATGACAGAAGCATCACAGCGGAGGATTCAGGCGTTTACAGCGGTGTCGCGTTTAATGAGAACGGCAAAGCGGAGGGTTCCATGGGGATCGCGACTCACGATTTAAACAGTGATGGTCAATTGGACTTTGTCATCACCAATTTCTTAGCCGAGTCGAATACCCTCTATCAATCCATTGGGGAGGGGCTGTATGCAGATCGAACCAAAGCTGCTGGATTAGAGCCCATATCGTACGACTTTCTTGGGTTTGGAACGCAGTTCCTGGATGCGAATCGCGATGGTGTTCAGGAGCTATTTGTAGCGAATGGCCACGTAGATGATTTGACTATCTTGGGCAAACCGTATCGCATGTTACCGCAGTTGCTGAGCTACCAACAAAATCGCTTTCAGACGCTCAAGGAGACGGGTGAATACTTTTCACGCAAGCTACTTGGTCGTTCCGTTGTCAAAGTGGATTGGAACCGAGACATGAAGATGGATTTGGTGGTCGGTCATCTTCGCGACAATTACTCTCTGTTGACGAATCAATCAGATACCAAGGAGTCAGCGATAGCGATTCAGCTCATTGGTACCAAATCGAATCGCGATGCGGTCGGTGCCATCGTGACTCTCTCGCAAGCCGGGCGAAAGTTAATGCAGCAGATCACCTCCGGAGATGGCTATCAGTGTTCCAACTCACGAGAGTTGCATTTCCCGATCATCGAGGGACAAAGCTACGAGCTAAAAATCGAGTGGCCATTAGGCAAGACGGACATGCTGCCGTCACCTCCTGCTGGAACCCGATTGATTGTGCTGGAGTAAGCAGCCAGTCATTTCTTAGATTGGTATACTACTCACAAACTGATCCATGAGTGATGAAAGTCTGTTAGCCAATTTTGGCGAAAGGCCTTTCCATGAAGAAACAAAAGCGACATTCCCCAAGGCAAATGGTGAAGCAGCCTCGGGATGGTAGCGCGATGCGTACCGCTGCAAAAGGGTTCGCTAGGTATTCTCAAACCCGAATGAATCAATTCCGGCTATTGGGCTGGAGCGTCCCGTATGATCGCATCGGTTATTGAGCTGAAGAGCGGTCCGGGTAACCCCTGACTGATTCTTCTTAGGCTGGCAGCCATCTCTACCTGCCCCAACGATTCTTTTACCCTGGCTAGACAGTATGTGGATTCTCGGGTCGTAAAGCCGTTCTGCACGGCTGCTGAAAAGCTTTTGTCTGCCGAAGCAACGTCACCTAGACGGAATTGAACCCAACCGAGAGTCGATAGTGCCTCGGCGATTTTCGCATGGTTCCTCACATTCGATTCGGCGATCTGCAAGGCCCTCGAGCGTAATGCCTCATCGGCGCTCTCGATTAATACCAAAGCGAGTTGGTTGCTGATGGGAAAGGCCGTCGGCTCTCGCTGATGCTGTTCGGTAAGAATCTTCTGGGCATCCGCATACTTTCGCTGCATCCGAAATTGAAGTGCCGTTAAGAACGTTCGCTCCTTCAGGTCATCCGGAGAAGTAAAATCCCCTTGAAGCCATTTGGTCATCTCCGCGGGGCGATTGTTCCAAAGCAAAAACCTAGCGTAGGTTAGCCTCGCCTTAATTTGTCCCTGAATTTGCTTGGTTTCCACCGCTTTCAGGAACCATTGTTCCGCCGATTTGGAATCCCCATTCCCATCGTACCATTTGGCTAAAATGAGTTCGGCCGAATCGCCTGTTTGAGTTGCATCGCAATAGCGATCCAAGGCTTGCTTGGCATTGTCCAATTGCTCGAGCTGAAAGCAGGCTTTTCCGCATAACAGCAGAGCCTGAGGTGGTGGCGATCTACTAAGGAGCGGCTTGAGTGTCGATACCACCCCCTTCCAGTCCTTGCGTCCTTCACAGCAAATGGCTGACAGAATCAGCAGGTCGTCCTGTTGTCGTTCTTTCCTTTCGGACGACCAACGCGCAGGAGGAGCTAATCCGTTGGCAGCTTGTGCGTGGGTCCAACCATCAAACCAACGACTTTCTGCCACTGCCAAACGACAAAACGCCAGCCTTAATTCGAACGGATCGCAATCGCCCAAAGACGCTTCGTCTAGAATACGACGAGCCTCGGCGATATTACCTATTCTGAACAACAATTCCGACAAAACAATTTCGGGATGGGATTCATTGGGGTCTGCCTCACAAAGCTCTTTAATCTTATCCCGGGCGGTCCCCAATTGCCGTGACTTTAGCGCTTCAGCAATGTCCTGGACCGCTTTAGAATTAACGCTCTTTGGCTGTTGGGACAATCCGAGTGGGTTAATCACGTCACCATAGAGTCGGTGGCCGGTCGCTGCAGCCATCACGAGCAAAACCGCAACCATCTGGATGGCCGAATGAACAAACCTGGCCAGTAGGTAAGATTCCGATCGAATGGCGAGCAAGATTACGAGTTTGACTTTCATCTGCTAAGCATCAACGCCCTTGGGGTGGACAAAAGGAGCGTTTTGGGACACTCCTTTCGCAATAAAAAAAAACAACGCCCGGGTCAGTTTCACTGGCCCACTCGCCTGCGACGCATACGAACGGTTCCACAAGCTAACGCCAAGAACACCAATGAGATCGACGCTGGCTCAGGCACTGCGGAGAACGCCCCGAAATAGGTGTAATCGCCAAAACTCGAAACATCATAGAAAATTCCCGCTCCCGCAAAATTACTTGATAACTGCCCACCGGCCAGCCAGTCGTTCATTTCCGATTGCCGATCGCCGAATGCTCTTAAACCCCAATTGAACCCGTTGTAATCAGGATTGTCGAAGATTACCGTCAAGTTGGCATCCGAATCCAGCCAAAGACTTTCAAGATCGAGTCCTGTGGTTTGGCCCGCTAACTGGGTAAAGCGCAATTCGGAATCAGCAGACATCGCGATAAAATGGACGGTATCGGCACCCGTCAAATCTAGTGTCGATCCGCTTCCCACACGTAGAGAATCCAGCGTTAGTGTGCCCGACGTTCGGTTGAATGTTGTAGCCTCTCCAGTCCATCCCAGGTCGAGGTTCCCAGAAATGTTTCCGTTTTGATTGATAGTGCCACCGTTTGTGATCAGAGTTCCTGAATTCAGATCGAGGTTAGCATTGAGGTTTAAGGTGCTGTCGTTGAGAGAAAAAGAAGAAAGGCTCGTGTCTGCTTCGATGTTGATCATCGAATCGCTCGAATTGATAGACCCTGCGAGTGAGGTTGGGCTCAAAACGTTGAGCGTACCTTTGTAGACGCTCACTGAATCGCTAATGTTGTCGGTCCCATCCAGGTTAAATGTCATATTGCTCACCCACAAATTGGACGTGGACAGCGACGCATCGTTGAATCGCGTAATCATTGCATTGTCGAGCTGTATGGAATCAGCGTCTACGCTACTGTTCAAAACGAGCGATCCCTCGACCACGTACAAACCATTCGCGAAGGAAAATGGGCTATCCACTATCAACGTAGAACCGCTACCAACGACTTGCGCATATCCGACGGAGTCACCAGAACCTAAGGCCAGACTCGATCCGCTGTACACACGTAGAGAATCCAGCGTTAGTGTGCCCGAGGTTCGGTTGAATGTTGTAGCCTCTCCAGTCCATCCCAGGTCGAGGTTCCCAGAAATGTTTCCGTTTTGATTGATAGTGCCACCGTTTGTGATCAGAGTTCCTGAATTCAGATCGAGGTTGGCATTGAGGTTTAATGTACTGCCATAGAGAGACAAATAAGAGAGGCTGGTGTCTGCTTCGAT
>JBKDKR010000064.1:0-81732 GCA_046344995.1 Pirellula sp. | reverse complement strand
ATCGCGTCTGTTGTTGAGGAACAGAAAGACATCGCCCTCGAGGACTTTGCGCCCAAGGTTTTGATCCACCCAAGCTGCCAGGGAATCGAAGCCTCTTCGCATATCGACGGGCTCTATGGCCATGAAGATTTTTGTGTTGAGTGAAAAGCTTAACATGTTCGCTGCATAGTCTCCGATTGGAGGATTTGCTCGATGGCTTGGCGGATGGTTTCGCAGGGGGCTTCGATGGAAGCGCCGCAGGCGAATCGAATGCAAAGAAAGTTGTTTGAGCTTGATGGGACGACACGAACCGGAACAAGTCCCGAAGTGCCAGGGCTGATTGGTTGCGATGATTCTTTCGGAGCGAGCCTTTTTCGCCAGAAATAGAAAGAGTAGGGCGGGATGTTGTTGGCGTTGCAGAACTGCTTGACGTTAAGTCCGGATTGGGCCTGGGATTCCAGAAGGCCTTGCCAGTGTTGCATTTGATTTGGGTCAGGGGTTCGCGCCACGAATAGGCTCCTTAAGGCCGGGGAATGAAAACCCCAAAGCCTACCGCCCAGCGATCATGAAGCTACCAATGGTAACCATTGGCGCTCACAATAGTTCGAGACCTATTCAAAGGGTATTCGATTCACTGGATTGTACCTCACGCCGAGAGAATTATTCAAAACGACTTTTGATGGACGAGATTAAAGCCATCTTCTACGCAATGATCTAGTGCTGGGAAAGAAATCCTCAAAAAAAGAATCTACCAACATAAAGTTCTCGATCTGGGAATCTGGCTTTTTTGAATCTAAAGGCAATGAAGATTCTTGTTGCTCGCCCTCGCCAACGAAGTTAAACGAATCGTATGAAACACTGTTTAAGTAGTTGATAAGGTCTAGGACATCCAACGGGTCGATTGCACCATCCTTATTTACGTCAAAAAATGGCTGTTTTGCACCGAATTCGCTTGGAACAACCGGACCAATACCAATCGAGTTAATCCGATTGATTAAAACCAGGACATCCAAAGGATCAATGCTGCGATCACTATTGACATCGTGTCGATTTCGATCCAAATCCGAATTAATCACCGACTCGAGCACATAATTGGTAAATGAGAGTAATATTGAACGTCCACGAGCAGTTACATCGTCAACGCCCAAGGAATCGACATAGTGATGAAAACTAAAGACTTGCGACTCGTAAACATCGTACTCTGCACGTGAAAGCGCTTCATCCATTTTTTCGCTCATAGCCAGAATGGACGATTCAACCAAACCAGAGATATCGCCATCTTGTCGAAGACTATTGGCGATGGCGACAAGTGAATCGGGACGAATATCGTTGAGTAAGAAATTGAAAAATGCATTGTAGCCAAAGTCTAGCCGATCCTTGAGTTGCTCGTGGTTATTAGAAGCTAGAAGTAATGTTTTTACGGAAGAGTTGTAATTCAGAATATCCTGCGCCAAGGAACGGGAAAGAAAACTCATATCAACCTGATTCCGTATCGCGGCTTCTAAATCGTCAATCGCTTCTAACTCCTCGGGGGCAACATTACGAATCGGTAGTTCCAGTTTCTCCGTTCGGATTCGGATCGCTTCCAGAAGATTGTTGTGTGAAGATGACAGAAAAAACATTGACTGAACGATGTCTGCTTGCCAACTAAAATCGATATTTGATTCAAGATCAAACTGCTTCTGTCTTGTTCGCTCCTCGAACTCATGGATTTCTTCATCCGAAGCATTAAGTATCCTAAGTGTGTCGACTATCACTGGGGAAAGGCCATTTTCTTCGAAATCTCCATTCGCTTCATCCTCAAAAAAAGAAATAGATTGAATTGCCTTTGAGAACAATTGACTCTCTCCGGCTAATGCCTGCCCAATCCAAGCTTTGTCGTACTGAAAACGCGAAAGAGCAAGCCTTTGATTCATCTCCCAGAAATAATTGTCAGATAGCTGCGCCCCTAATATTCGATCTTCTGTGATCGCGATAGCTTTTCTTAGACTTGCTGCATGCAGCAAACTACGAATTTTTGACTGAAGAATGCCTGGCGTCTCTTTGGGCAGATCTATTCTGTCGGACACAATTGGCTCCGAAATTTGAGTAAAATTGAAATCAGGCGGATCGTAGGCTGTACGATACATTGCACCCGCAAGCTGAGCTTCCTCTAAGGCACGAACTACAAGCGGTCTTACTATGCGTTGAAGTGCTGGAATCTTAACCGCTGCGAATGCGCTTGTGACGGCGAGACTTGCAGATACGGAAGAAATCGCGGCTAGTTGTTTGAATGTTGCTAGGGCATTCTTATTTGGTTCACGCGGAACTTGAATTTCCTGTATTTGGGTGGCGTTAAACGGTACTCCTTTGTTAGCAAGAGACTCTCCCCTAGCGGTAAAGTCTAGGGGAAGAGAGTCCACGACTGAAGGCAATTGAAACTTGTCGTCAAGCTTATATATCTCATAGATCTGAAGAAGTGGGCCAGCAATTTTCTTGCCGGCAAATCGCAGAGTATCTATAAGTTCTGCTGCTGCATTTTGTATGGTGTTTTCCACTAGTTCATTATTGACCTGCCTTAGGGAGTCCATGTATTTGTTTGTAGGAGGAATCCAATCCCATGTTCGATTTAGCTTGCCCAACGGGATTTTGTATGGTGAATCAGATGCAGCCATGTACGGAAGCGTGATCATCTGTGTCCCTCGCACATAATCAGGCTTTGCTGTCACAGCGAGTTCAATCAATTCATCACTTTTGAACAATGGTTTTTCACTCCAATGAAGTTCCACATTCAGTGGTACGGGTGCTTTGTTCTTAATATATAATTCAACTTCAAAATTTTTCTTTCTAAAAGGGGTATCCGAGAAAATAAATGCAAGATTAGGTTCCAAATTGATAAGCGGAGCTGCAATCCCGGGGGCCGATCCGTGTCGCACTAATACGCCTGTAGCATCAAGTTCTGGTGGTACAAATATTGTTGCAGGGATATGTACATGTTTTGATTTCGCATCAAGCAGTGGTATTTGTACCGCACGTCCTCCTACGCCAGTTTCGGAAAAGGGGGTCAACCAAAATGCATCTACATCAAACTCGGTGTTTGGCGGCAAAAAACCAGCTTGCTCAACGTGATAATTAAGGTCGAGTCCACCTATTTCTTCATTAAACTTAACATCGTCAAGAACAAATTTGGGACTGATTTTTAAAACAGCATAATTATCCGAGGGGTCGTCTCCGTCACGTTCCGACATGTCACCTTGATGAGTTGGCGAGAGACCGTCATCGACATGCAAGACAAGATGAGTGTATCTGGAAACAAATTCTCCGTTTTCCATAGGACGGTGTTTTA
Organism: Pirellula sp.; assembly: GCA_046344995.1. Taxonomy (GTDB): domain Bacteria; phylum Planctomycetota; class Planctomycetia; order Pirellulales; family Pirellulaceae; genus JBKCUI01. Next base: position 78,428 of record JBKDKR010000064.1, on the reverse strand, counting down.
AAGATGAGACTGGGATGACGTCGGAGAAACCGCCTTGCCCCACTTCGTGTGCGGGCAAGATGAATCTCTCTTGGTAACAATCAATGCTAATACTTCCTTGATCATTTGATATACAGGCATCTGTAGACCAATAGAGTCGAGTCATATAACCAGCGCTGTTTAAGACTTCGAGATCGTACTCATAGTCCAATACAATAACGTCTTCGTCAACGACCTCGCCCCACCATGTTTCTTCTCCGGTTGATACGTAATCGACCGAGATTGCGTAAGGATCCATTACGGGTTGGAGATGGAAGGAGAGGGTTCCCGAAACATCTATTTTCCTATACTCAGTGTCTGCATTTGCTTGTGCCACAACACGAATACTGGCTTTAAATTCATCGCCTATCCGAACAAATAGGTTTCGATTGCCCCTCGACACACCTGTCGGAAATTGGATCGATACGTCTGTCTGCGCGATATCTTCACCATCTAGCTCCTCTCCGTAAACCTGATCAAAAGTGACTAATTTCTTAGCGTCCCCAATACGTTCGTTAGATTCAGGCACAATGCGAAAGGTCGCTTCGCATTTTGCACTAGCTGTTTGGAATCCCGCGACACCATCAGCATCGACAATAGATTCAGCATATACTCGAGATTCGATGGTAGCACTGCTAGCTCCCCCATCTGATGAGGAAATACCCATTTCAACGAACGGAGCTATTGCTTGTTTGGGAAGCCGACCTTCGAATCGCTCGTTTACGCTAATGTTTTGATTGCCAGATACTCCATTGTAAGAGCCTGACGCTTGACAAAAGCCATTTATGGCCTGGATGGTGGCTAGAAGCATGCGATCCTCTAGCCTTTCAAACACTGGATAAAGAAATAGTGAGGATCGTGAGGTTGCGACGGATCTAGTACGATTTCGCTTCATTTATTTCAGCCCGCTAGCTAGGTTAATTAATCGAATCCAGCATCTGCTAGTGTAAATTACTGTGTTTTCATACGAGGGCGATCGTACTCAGGGAGACTATCTCTCCTCGTTCTGCCTTCTGCGAAGATTCCGAAAATATCTCTAGTAAGGTAGATCCGATTCATTTCAGAGTGTGACCGAAGAACTCGAAAAAATCCTAGCCTTCGGAGGGATCGTACTTTTTGCACCCCGGTCGCTTGTACAGGGATGGTTCGAAGACTCTCATTTGCTGTCAAGGTATGAATTGCAAACGCTCTGCGGATAGGTTTGTACCGAGGGTCTTTTAAGTCGTTGGTCCTACAGATTCGAGACCGATGCGGGGCACCTTTGCAACCCGAAAGCAAGTAACCGCATTTGGTGTGAGCACTTAGGTGCAAGTCGCGGAAAGTCGAAACGACTAAACAACTGCGCAGCGAAAGTCCCGACTGTTAAGCTGATTTTCCGTGACGCGGCACGCTCAGAACGACCGAGCGATCCGGTCTCGAACTCTTTAAGAGCATGTTTTTGTTGGACTTTCAAACTTGACTTCTCAGAGAAGGTTCCTTATCAGGGTCAGTCCGGGGAGGTAACTAGCAAGATTCCCGTCGACCAAGATTTCATTTTTCTGTAAGACCGAACTTAAAAGATGGGCGAATCCGAATAGTGCTGCTACAATTGTCGTCATGGCTACTTGTTTGCACGTATGTTTGTCGGAATTGAGACATTGGGATTACCACCATAACTCAAACATAAGCTTTCGGTCTTTGTTGTATCGTGCGCTTCTCGGCCTGTTGTGCATGGGCAAGTTGGCATTGTTTTTGATCGCGAATCTGGCTGAATTCAAGTGGCAGTAACAAGCAACGAACCCATTTTCTGTGCTCGCGGAATCTCGCGAGTCTACCGCGTGGGCGAGAATGATGTATGGGCGCTCAAGAATGTGAATCTGGATCTATTTGCGGGCGAGTTTGTGGTGTTTCTGGGTCCATCGGGCAGTGGCAAGTCGACATTGTTGAACATTTTGGGCGGCCTTGATGTTCCTACGGCAGGTCAAGTTCGCTTTCGCGATCACGATCTATCCTACGATAACGATTCGGTTCTGACACACTACCGTCGACAGCATGTTGGCTTTGTGTTCCAGTTCTACAATTTGATTCCAAGCCTTACTGCCCTAGAAAACGTAGCTCTTGTGACTGATATTGCAGAGCATCCCATGCCTCCGGCTGAAGCATTGAAGCTGGTTGGGCTGGTTGATCGCTTGAACCACTATCCTGCACAGCTCAGTGGAGGAGAGCAGCAGCGAGTCGCAATCGCTCGCGCCATTTCCAAGCAACCAGACGTTTTACTATGCGACGAACCCACTGGGGCTCTGGATGTGAAAACTGGTATCGTTGTTTTAGAGGCTATTCAACGTATCAACGAAACTTTAGGCACGACCACCGCTATCATCACTCACAATGCGTCCATCGCAGACATGGCTGATCGAGTGATCAAGTTGCGAGACGGAGAAATCTCCGAGGTATTCGCTAATTCACAACGAGTCTCAGCTTCGAAATTATTGTGGTGAATATGTACGCTCTTCACACAAAATTGTTTCGAGAGCTCTGGCAATTGAGATGGCAGAATCTAGCCATTGCCAGTGTGTTAGCGGCGGGTGTGTCCGTTGTCATCATGTCTATCAGTACGCTGCACTCACTACAATCAAGTCGGGCTCGATTCTACGATCAATCTCGGTTTGGGCATGTATTCATTCATCTCAAGCGAGCTCCGCAGTCGCTGCTGCCTCGAGTGAGAGAAATTGTGGGTGTACAATCTGTCGATGCGAGGGTCGTTACCCAAGTCAATCTAACATTGCCGGACATGCTTGAACCTGCCACCGGGCGTATCGTTTCACTGCCTGATCGCGGCCAGCCGAGTGTCAACAAGCTATACCTTCGTGCTGGACGATTTGTGGCGCCTAATCGTACAGGAGAAGTACTCTTATCTGAGGGTTTCGCAGAGACTCATCAACTTCGTCCCGGGGATTCGCTGACAGCCATAATAAACGGCAAGAGACGTTTGTTGCGGGTAGTGGGAATCGCGTTGTCGGCGGAGTATGTTTATTCGGTCAGGCCTGGAGAGATGCTGCCTGACGACAAACGCTATGGCGTTATGTGGATGGCGTATGAAGAGTTATCGTCAGCGTGTGATCTCCACGACGCTTTTAATGACCTCTCATTAACGCTGTCGTACGACGCAAGTGAAGCTGCAGTACTGAGTCAGCTTGATACGCTGTTGGCTGCGTATGGTGGTGCAAATGCGTACGGTCGGGAGCTGCAGCCTTCGCATCGTTTTCTTGAGAATGAATTGATTCAATTGCGAACGATGGCGATTGTACCTCCAGCGATTTTTCTCATCGTCACAGTGTTTCTGATACAAGTTGTAATATCTCGTCAGATCGCTATTCAGCGCGAACAAATCGCCATGATGCGTGCGTTTGGCTATCGACCGGGCGAACTAGTGCTGCATTATCTTTCTTTCGCGATTGTCATTGGTTTAAGCGGTGTCGTCATAGGCACTTTGATTGGAGCCAAGCTTGGCTCGGACCTAACCGTACTTTACACGCGTTTCTTTCGCTTTCCGGTAATAGATTACCAACTAGATTGGCGACTTGTTTTGGTTACAACTAGTGTGGCGTTGTGTGCCGTGATGGCTGGCGTCTGGAATGCCGTATGGAAAGCGGCCTTAATACCGCCTGCGCAAGCCATGCAGCCGGAAGCGCCGCCTCGTTATCGACCCAGTTTTATTGAACGTGTCGGACTGCAATCGATACTGTCGCAAACGTCCCGTATCGTATTGCGACATCTGGAACGATGGCCAATTCGTTCGGCACTTTCTACAGTCGGAATTGCATTGTCTGTGGCCATTTTGGTGATGGGTAACTTTGTTCAAGACACAGTTGAGCACGTGCTTGATTTTCAATTCTTCAGCGTTCATCGCCAGGACCTCATGGTGACCTTTGTCGAGCCAACGACCCAAGATGCGATTTTCGAATTGCAGCGGATGCCTGGAGTCAGAACTGTTGAGCCTTTTCGAGCTGTACCCGTCCGCTTGGTTCACCAGCATAATAAACGACGCATGGAACTTTTGGGCTTGCCAGCCAACCAAGAGCTTTTTCGTGTAGTCGATCCAAATCGTGGACCAATAGAGTTGCCGCCGGGCGGCCTGGTATTGTCGCGTAGGTTGGCCGACGTTTTAGGCTGTCACTGCGGCGATCAAGTGAAGGTAGAATTTTTAGAGGGGCTAAGAATGACCTGCGAGTTACCCATCGCGGCGGTGATCGATGACTATCTGGATCTGAGTGCCTATATTGAACTCGACTCGCTTCACCGTTTAGTACGAGAGCAAGACGCAGTGTCGGGAGCAACAATGTCGATTGATAGTGCGTTCGTCGAAAAGCTGTACCAACAATTACAGCAGACACCGCGCGTCGTTGGCGTGAGCATCAAACGGGCTGATATCGAAAGTTTTCAAAAAACTATGGCTGAGAACATACTGAGGATGAAACTCATCAATGTCCTATTCGCGTCGATTGTAGCCGTAGGAGTCGTTTACAATTGCGCTCGCATTTCGTTGGCTGAGAGATCTCGTGAACTGGCAACTCTACGAGTACTGGGCTTCACCCGAGGAGAAGTGTCGCGAATACTCCTTGGGGAACTGTCGATCTTTGTCGTTTTTGCTATACCTTTGGGCTTAATGATGGGGTACGGATTGTCCTGGTTGTTCAGCCTCGCACTCAATACAGAATTGCATCGATTTCCCTTGGTTATTCTAGGCAGAACTTATGCACTGGCAGTAGTTGTCGTCGTACTCGCATCCTTGGCATCCGCAGTGATCGTCAGGAGACGCATAAACCATTTCAATTTGGTCGAAGTTCTTAAGGCGCGGGATTAGTCATGAGGCCATTGATTCGAAGTCTACCGTGGATACTAGGACTCGGGCTGTGCGCATTCGCACTAATCTACGCGTTGTGGCCTTCGCCGGTCCGTGTTGAGATCGTTCGAGCTTCACGGGGACCGATGATGGTGACTGTGAACGAAGATGGAAAGACGCGGGTTAGAGAGCGTTACATAGTTTCAGCTCCGGTCTCAGGACTTTTGGCACGTTTGGAAATTCACGCGGGTGACATCGTCGAGGCTAATAAGACGGTGATTGCTACAATTGAACCCACCAATCCAGCGCTCCTAGATGCTCGGTCCCTGGCGGAAGCCGAGTCACGAGTGAAAGCGGCTGAAGCAAACAAGCAGCGGGCGCAAGCAAGATTGGAAGCTGCCAGCGAAGCCTACGGTTTAACGGAACACGAATTGGCCAGGGCGAAGCGTTTATCGCCTAACGCTATTTCGCAAGCCGAAATAGACTCGGCAGAGCATCAAGAACTTATTTCTGCGGCCACCCTTCGAGCAGCCGAATTTGGTGATCGTGTGGCTACCTTCGAATTGGAGATGGCGCAGGCTGCATTTGTGAGAACGCGTCCAAAATCTGAAAGCCAGTCCGAATTCAATCGCCTCGATATTCGATCGCCTGTAAGCGGCCAAGTGTTTCGTGTAATTGAAGAAAATGCAATCGTTGTAAGCGCCGGCCAACCGCTGGCTGAAATCGGCAACACTCAGGAGCTAGAGCTCGTCATCGATGTACTCTCTGTGGACGCGCCAAGGATCAAGGTTGGAGCAAGAGTACTCATTGAACATGCTGGCTTTGGAACATTGGAAGCTAGAGTGCGCTTGATAGAGCCATCGGGCTTTACCAAGGTTTCGGCACTCGGTGTTGAAGAGCAGCGAGTCAATGTGATCGCGGACTTTGCAGAGTCAACTGACCGCCTGAGGGGATTAGGCGATAATTATCGCGTCGATGCTAACATTGTGGTTTGGGAGACTCCGCTCGCAACAAAAGTGCCTTCAGGCGCGCTGTTTCGTCAAGGCCAGGATTGGGCCGTCTTCATCGTGAAGAACGGTCGTGCTCGAATACAAGCGATTGGCGTGGGTCAATCGAGCAATTTTGAAGTGGAAGTTCTATCGGGGCTGTCGCCCGAGGATGACGTTGTGAACTATCCAGGCGACAAGGTTTGGAATGGTGTTGTAGTTTTACGAGAATGAAATGATCTTGGATTTTCGATCATGGACCTAACTCATGCGGTATAAAACCTCTCCACAGTTTTGAGCCGACAAAAATCGAAACGACTTGATTGCCACGATGCATGGCTGAAGCAACTTCGGATAGCCAATAGAGAGACAGACAAAAGCGATATTTGCTGGCAGTCAAGTTGAAGAATCGATAAGTAGCGGGTCAAAAGCTCAGCGGCAAATGCCTTCAGCAAGGAACAAGCTGGCTGATTGATGACGCTACCAACCGTACTCTGCGCGTATTTTCACACGGTGGAGGGAACTGCTTCGATCGTCGAATCTCCGACTCGTCGGCGATCCGCTCAGCAACGTAATCAAGCATATTGTAGAACGATTGTCCCAATCGTTTTTCATTAGATGGCTGAGCAATTGTGGACAATTGCTCTACATTGTAGAACGATTGTCCCAATCGTTTATCCGGGATTTCTCCAGAAACAGTTGAGGACAACTGTTCTACATTGAACACATCGTGACGCAGCAAAGTATTGAGATTCATACGCAGTGCCTGAGGTCCCATCTTACGAGCCAGTGCAGCCCAAACCGTCGGTCCCTTGGCAGCATCGGACAACAAGTCCCATCGGACGTTGTCGAGTCCACCAGCGACGAGCGCTTGTGCTTCTCCGCTTTCCGAGCTGCGGTATACGATCAGCGACTGAACTTCAACCGGCAAGTCGGCTTCCGTCGCAGTTGCCCACTTCTCGATCGACTTATCAGTCAACTAACCAATTCGCCAAAGAGAAAAGCGGCGGGATGGAATGTCATTTTGTGTTTGCTTTAGCTAAGGAATAACAATCTCTCTCACCTGTGTTGTAGCGATACGGGGAAATCATTCGAATAAATCCCGTCGAGGAGCAATGCGTTCTGAAAATCGCTACGCCAGTAAACAATCGCGCGACCATAAAAACAAATTGTTCGGCTATAGCAATTGCATGTCCCGTTGACTGCTCCCGAACTTTCCGGTGTCGATATTATGCTTATGCAGTAGTTCGAGATAAAGATTGCACAGCGGTGTTGGTTGCTCTAAGACGCACTGCCCCTGATGTCGATACCCACCACCGGCCACTAAGATGGGCAACTCATGACAAGTGTGGTCGGAGGCATTGCCAAAGTTACTTCCAAAAACAATGGTTGTGTGATCCAGCAAACTTCCATTTCCCTCGTCGATATGCTCCAAGTCCCATAGGAACTGATCGAAATGCTTCAGGATGTCCCGTTCCACATGACTGAGACTCGAAAGAACATCTGGACTTCCACCATGATGCGATAGCGTATGCCAACCGCCCGTCGCGCCAGGAACCTTGATCGCTCCATAAATCCAATCCAACGACAAGGTAATGATCCGTGTGGAATCCGTTTGAAAGGCGAGCTTAGTGAGTTCGAACAGGTTTTGAATCTTGGTTGAGAACTCGTACTCTCTATCCCTACTAAGTGACTTCTCGACCATAGGCTTACTTGTACTCAACCAAAAATTTTCTCGCTTCAACTGTGCCTCAAGTTCTCGTATGACCGTGGTATAGCTTTCGAGTTGATGAGGGTCGTTCGGTCCAGCGCGAAGTGTGTCGAGGTCGCGTCGTAGAGCCTCGAGGACTCGCGCATCATGGGCGAGTTGCTGCTGTTTGGCTTGCAGGTCCTCAGCTCCGAACAGCATTTCAAAAATTTGTTCCTCATCATGCATCGGTGGAATGGAAACGCCACGGTCGTTCCAACTGCACCCCCAACCACGGTTGTAGATGCTGAAACTGAGGAATGGGAATCGCGTATCCGAGCCGAGCGAATTGACGAACACTTGATCTAGTGAGATACCGTTCACGAAATGGGAGGCTTCAGGATTCGGCGTCCCGGTCAGGAACGATTTTTCCGAGTCATGATTGCTGGTTTCCATACCAGGATGAAAAAGGTTGCTGAAAACGGTCATCTTCTCTAAAGACCTCATTCCGCGGAGGTACTCGGACGTTGACAAGTCGCCTGAAGTCTTTGGAAAAAAGTAGGGCGCATGGAATCCAAGTGAATTGCAGATGAACAGAATGCGGCGGGGAGGATTCTTTGCCTTGTCCTCAGCGCTCAGTAGTGAATTCCGCAGCGACAGCGACTCGAGCGCGAGTGGTAACGCAAAACCGAATTGGAGAAGCTTTCGCCGAATCGGATCGGGCCGCCCCAATCTCGCAGCGCGGACACCATCCTCGTTCGGATTTGTCTCGAGTTGGTGGGTCATGGTTGTTTCCCCAAGAATGAATAGATGATGATGCGTGTGATAAGATCCTTCAGTCGGCAGTCTTCCGCATCATCCTCAATCATCTCATAGAGGTCGACACGTTGCTTTAAGCCTGGCTCATAGCCATTGAGGTACTCGAAGAATTTTCGGGCGAAATTGTAAGCGATTTTTTTGTGGTTTGAGAGAAGAGCTTTTTTCAGTCCGATCACGTTTTGGAACGCCTGCCCATATACTTCTCCCGAAGCGTCCACATCTCCTGCGATCTGGAAATACCCCTCCAGTCGGAAAGAAAATGTTCCATGATGAGGGACTTCGGAGCGGTACTTGGTGCGCCACTGCCCGGTGGCGTCAAAGTTCTCCAAGGCGAAACCATAGGGGTCGATGCTTTTGTGGCACGCATTGCAAGTGACGCTTTGTTTGTGCTCGTCGATCTGCTCTTTGAGTGTCGTTGCCTCAGTAACTTTCGACTCGATCGCTTTTATATTGGGCGGTGGAGGAGAAAGCGTATTGCCGGCGATGTTTTTCGAGATCCATGCTCCACGTAAGATTGGGGATGTCTGAAATCCATCGGTTGTCACCTTGAGAACACTGCCCATCGTCAGCAAGCCGCCGCGGGGGCTGCCATTCGGAAGAGCAATGGGGCGCATCTCCTGGCCAATAACTCCATCGATGCCATAATGCTCCGCCAATCGTTGATTCAATAGGGAGAAGTCTGCATCGATCAATCGTGTGACAGGCAAATCTTCGAGGACGAGATGGTAAAAAAACTCCTCGGTTTCCTGGGGTAAGTAATAATTCAAAAGGTCATTGTATTCGGGATACAGTTTTAACGACGGCGATACTTTGTTGAAACCGCGAAGGTTCAACCATTGATCACAAAACGAATGGATCATTCGCCGTGCGCGCGGGTCCTTAAGCATGCGATCGATCTCGGCACGGATCGTGTTTGCGTTGAGGCCATCCATCTTGGCAAGCTCGATGAGCTTCTCGTCAGGAACAGAAAGCCATAATCCGCGACTCAGATCGGCAGCAACTCGGTAGGAGCGATTGCTGTGAACTCCAGGTGCCAACAGGAACCGATGCGAGCAAAGGATTGCCTTGAGCCCAGCATGTGCCGCGTTTAGAAAATGACGTTCCTCCCGCCATGTGTCGAAGCTCACACGGTAATAAGGCTCGAGTTCCTGATCTGACAGATCGGTGGAAAAGGTACGTTCGGCGAAGCGCCGCACCACGCGCTTTAGGTCATCTTCGGAATCAGATGCAATCGCAATGCTCAGTGTGGACTCTGAAGGAGTCGGCACTGCTTCGGGGACATCGAGAATCACGTCTAATCCGCCGATAGACGCAAGCGATTTTCCGTCGAGTTCCACCGCGTCGGTTACGAGAAATCGAATGAATCTATGATCTGTTTTCTTGGGAAAGCGGATCTCCTGCTCCGCGGCGTGCATCACCTCTAATGATCCTTCAGCGATCGGTGCACTCCACTCTTTACCGTCGTTCGATACGGACACCGAATACGCTTTGACTTGTCCATTGCCATTCCCGTCTGTCCAGGTCGCGTAGGATAGGCCGGCAATTGACTGTTGGTTTGGGTTTTCGACGATGACATAGTGAGGAGGTGTGGCAACATCAGGAGTGAATCGTGTATGCCAGAACGTTTTGCTCGAGCGGTCGAGCATCTTTTCCTTTTCCATACCCACCTGGAAGCTACTTGCGCTGACATTTCCTCCGATTCGCTGTAAATGGGTCGGTGCTGACTCGATCCTTTGTGTTTTGCGCGGGGGGGCTTGGACAGGAATTCCCTCGAAAATTTCCTTGATCGATTCGGGTGGCCAATCCGGCAGTACAGGCCCTCGAAGTTGGAGTCGCTCGATGTAGGCTCCTTGATCTCCACCGTGTTGCCTCCATGTATGTCGTGAGTAGCAATGGACCGAGACAAATTCACCGGGATTGAGGAATCCTCGAAGAGTGAAAGGTTGGACCTCTCGATTACCGACTGATAGGACACCCAGAAGTCGTTGCGGTTGTGGGCGATCATCTGCGTAATAGTATTTGCCTGCGTAAACCAAGATGCTCACGTCACCCTCGAAGTCTCCCACTTTGGAGGCATCTAAGGTGAGATCGTACCAGCCGCGTACAGGAGATTCAAAGTTATCGTAGAAATAGGAATAGCTGTTTCCATTATTCGCGCGCGTCCAGGAGAACAACATTCCTTTTTTATACTCACGCACATACATGCTGTACGTTTCGTGACTCTCCTTGATGGTGCTGGTAATCCACGACTTTTCTGGAGGAAAACCGTTCCTGGGCAAAGCGAAGTCGAGCAGGTCATCCGCCGCTTTGAAGTAAGCAGTCAATTGCTCTCTTGACAGCATGATCCCACGGTTCGAGTCGAATATATACGTACCGCGGTCCTCGGGGATTTCGTTGACGATATCCAAGCGGACACCGAGCAGATCGTTGAGACTATGAACAAATTCATGTCTGCTGATTCGCCGGTAAGATCCTGGCGCACGTTCTGTGGAGTGATTTGCCAGCCAAGCAAGGAGCGATTGTCTTTCGGCTAGAGAGGGTTGGTCCGCATCTGACGGAGGCATGCGCTCTGTAATGAGGTTCTCAAAAATGATTGTGCCATCGAACTGTTCCTGGCTTTGCAATGCAGCCAGATCGAGGCCCCCTTCTTTGGATGAGGTATCATGGCAATCAAAGCAGTACTTCGTCATCAGTTTCTGCGCGTCATCCGTGAATGCGGAAGCAGGCTTGGTCGAATCCTGGCCTCGGGATGTGGAAATCACCAACATGACAATGCATAGGCACAGAGTAAGGTGTTGGCTTTTCATCCCAACTCTCCGATGATCCGTGAGATACGATGGGTCGCTTCCTTGACCCGGGTACCCAATTCGCGAAATGCGCTCTTTGGCATTCGTTTCGATGGGCCAGAAACCCACAGTGTACCGATCACGCTTTGGTTGGCATCGTAGAGAGGACCAGCGACGCAGTGGATACCTTCATCGGACTCGGCAAAATCCGTAGCATAACCGCATTCGACAATGTGACGGCATTCCGCGGCGAGTTCATCTCGGGTGGTGATGGTGCGAGGTGTCGTCGCGGACAGTTTGATCTTTGCTAACACGGCCGCTTGCTGCGGGGGAGGCATATAGGCGAGCAGCAGTTTTCCGGGAGCATTGTTGTGCAAAGCGAATCGCAGACCGAGGTCGACCGAAATCCGCAGTGGCTCGAGCCCTTCGACTTGATCGATGATGACTCCTTCCAATCCGCTCAACACCCCGAGTTGCACGGTTTCCCTGGTTTGATTTCTCAGTGCGATCATCACATTGCGCGAAACTGCAGGCAGACTGATGTTCCCCCAGCGAGGTGGAGCGAGTCGCAGCAAACGTCCCGTGAGTTGAAAAGCGAGAGATTCAGAGTTTCGGGCCAAATATCCGCGGGCGAGAAGGGTCTGCGTGATACGGAAAACGGAATTTTTCGGAAGCTCAAGCTGCTCGCTCAGTTCGGAAAGAGTCAATCCTTCACGTGATGTACTGAGAAGTTCCATAATATCGAGAGCACGGTCCAATGCAGGCGCCGATCCGGGCGAAGAGATCCCGTCATCGGAGGTTAGGTTAGGATCCGTGAACATCTTGGGTTGGATTGCCTGTTCTGCACATGGAATAGTTTCTACTAGTAGAATACAAAGACTGGGGCCTCGCCGCAACGACTATTTCCTGTTTGGGATAAGATTCGATTTTGATTCATTTCTCTTTATATGTATTCGCCTCGCACCGGATCTGCAGGACATTCCGGGAAAATGCGTTCGAGAACTCTGCGCTGTTGCTCGAGTTGAACTAGAAACCCGCGTTTCTCGAAAGCTAATAGAATGGTCAACTTGCCTCAGGGGGCAACTACGGATTCCAGTCGCCAGTTCTGAGCATCAGCAAAGTTAGAGTGGGATAGATCGTAACCTACATCGTATCACGACCGAACTGGTGTCGAACCCATCTGGCTGTTATGCAGATTTTCCGTAACGCGCACACGGGACGTTCCAACTGGCACTATTTTGCTTATAGCAACTCGGTTTACGGCTCTGTACAATCGGTCTTGATTGATTACACCTTCGTTTACGGGAGAATGTCAATGAACGTCCGATTCACATTGATCTTGGCTATTTGGTTAATCCTTTCCTTTCCGTTTGCTACGCCAGCATTGGGACAAGATGCATCCCAATCAGATGAAGACTCCAAGCGATCGCTTGAACGTTTTGAATCGGTATTGCTGCGCAGCCCCAAGAAGGGGATTGCATTGGACAAGGTTTACGAAGCTCATGTTCAACGTGGCGATCTAGACGATTACCTAAGACTATTGGAATCCAATGCAGAGAAGGAAGGCTTCGATACTGCTAACGTATTCGTGGTCATTGGATTGCTGGAAAGCAAACGCAGTCGAGACTTGCCTGCCATTGGTTGGCTCCGAATAGCCGAAGATCTCGCTCCCAAGGAGCCAATGCTCAGCTTATACAGAGCTCAATCTGAAGTCTTCGCAGGCAAAACATCGGATGCGATCGAATCGTTCGAACGTGCGCTCAGCAAGAATCCGACCAAAGTCGAGCGGCTACAAATTGAAGAGTCCCTTGGTCGGCTATATCTGCGGACCCAACAACGTGACAAGGCGGCTGAAGTTTGGAAGCGACTCGAAAATGCATTTCCAAAGGACCTACTGGTCAGCGAACGCATCGCTCAAATAAACCAAACGGAAGGCAATCTGCCTGAAGCTCTGAAGCGATTCCAAAGCCTCGCTAGCGAATCCAAAGACAAGGATCGTCGGTTCGAATTTGAATGCAATGCTGCGGCCTTGCAAGCTCAATCCGGCAAAGCCGTCGATGCCATTGCAACCTATGAACGGATCGCTTCTCAGCTCAAGCCTGACAGTTGGCGGTACAAAGAAATGCGGCGTCGGATTGAAAACATCTTTATGGCCACTAACGATTTCGATGGTTGGGTTCGGTATCTGCTAAACCAGCTCAAGGAACATCCCGAAGACATCGACTCCGAAATCCGACTCGCTCAGGCATTCTTCTATCTTCGCAAACCGGAACTCGCAGAGCAAAGGTTGCGGGACGCATTGCTTCGGTCACCTACCAGCATCGAATTGCAGACAGCTTTGATTCAACAGTACCAGTCTCGCAAGGATTGGCCGAAAGCTACTGAAGCTTGGGAACGATTGGTGATGCGACAACCAAACGATTTGGACTATCGAATCCAGTGGGGGGATGCTGCCTATCGGGCATCCAACCAGAACGTCGATAAGGCAGTCGCGATTTGGAGTTCGCTTCCAAAAGAGTTGCAGGACGATGTGCCAAGTATTCTTCGAGTATCTGAAGCCATGAGTACCGTTCAGGCTTGGGAGCCGGCCATCGACTGGCTTCAAAAAGGAATTGCTCTCAGTGCAGAAGAACCTAAATCCGTGGACTTGGCCCTGGAGCTTCGCGAAGAGCTTGGCGAGCTTTATTGGAAGTCTGGTCAAAAAGAAAAGGCCATAACGGCTTGGAAACAAATAACTGATCCACCGAATGACAATATCAATCGAAGACGCAGATTAGTAGAGCTGTTCCGCAGGCACATGCTTTATCGAGAGGCAATCGATATCTCGACCACCATTCTCGATGAAATGCGTGCGAGCCAGGATGCACCTAGCCAAGTGATGGTCAGCGATTTTTTTGTCGCCGCTGAGCTGCTGATTGCGACTAAGCAAGACAGAGAAGCTACTGTTGCCGTTCGAGACGCCATGAATCGAGTTGACGCGGATTCGGGCGATCTGTTTTTTAGTTCTCTTACGCAGATACTCAATGCAGAACTGGACACAGCTGTGTGGACTGATTTTGCCGCAAATGGATTAGCGACGTCCACTGCCCCGATAGATCAGTTGACTGCGGCGAATATCTTTTGCAAATTAGGAAAACAGGAAACGGGGCTGGCGCTGGTAAGTCGCATCTTTGAGAACTTGAACGTGGATTCACCAAACAGGTATTTGGTGTTAACCAAGTCCTTGGAAATTGCCCGTGACGTAAAACAATACAAACTAGCCATTTCTATTTGCGACAAACTGATTGCGACCTATCCCGAGAACCGCAACCAATGGGAGAAACAGTTGGCTCGTTTCTATTTGCAGACTGGTCAACCAACTAAAGCTGTCGAGGCAGCTGCAAACATCCTGGCGAATTCCCTCGCAAGCAGCGACGATCTGAACGTCTGTGCTTTGGTTTGTGTCGACGCAAATCAAATCGAAATGGCAGTGGAGCTTTGGAACGTCGCCATTCGAAAGGATCCGACGTATCGCGTCGGCTTCATTCAAGTTGCCGATTCCTCCGTCAAGCTTGGTCGAACCGATGAGGCAATTGCCAATTATTGGAAAGCGTTTGATTTGTCTGAAAGTCTTACCGAACAGAATTCGGTTATTCAGAAGTTGGCTCCCCTGTATTTGCAACGACGGAGGATGGTAGAGTTGACCGATAAGCTCAGTGAGATTGCGAAAGAAAAGCAATCGGATCGGCTTGCGGCGCTTTGGGCTTCTTATGCTTTTCAAGCCATTCGTAGCTTTCGTCAAGCTAGGGCCGTTCTGGAGCCCCTCGTACAAAGTGATAGTTTTGATCCATCAGTTGTTGAAATGTTGGCAAGTCTTTCGGAACTTGATCGCGATTTTCACGGAATGATTGCTTGGCAAGAGCGTCTGTTGCAGATAGACCCGAGCGATCGAAATCGACTCGTGTTGGGCAAGTTTTATAACTACGCTGGCGATCGAGAGCGAGCCTGCGATATCTACCTGGATATCGTGCGAACTAGCAAGGAGATTAGCGTACGCAATACGGCTATGGAGTATCTGTATCTTGGTAAACACACTCCCGCCGCAATTGAGTACGCGAAGAAGATAGCCGAATCGGATCAAGCTACTTGGGAGATCCAGGGAATCGCCATGTATATCCTCTTGGAGCAGAAACTAACCAAAGAGGCATTGGTGGCAGCTCAACGAATTCTAAATAGCACAGAGTCCGAATCTTCTGACTTTAACTCGATCATTCCGACGACGATCCAGAAAGGGAACTACGTTGTCTTTCAATCGGGGACCAAGAGCAGCTTTCTGCAACAAGAGTTGAACGCAGCAGCTGGTATGACTACCAAACTAGACAAGGCCAAGTTACCAAATTCCAATTTGGCGAATACGAGTGATTGGGGGCCCATTCGAAACTTCGTGGGGTTGCGAGGTGCAGCCCAGGGGCTCGTTGATTACTCGCTAAACGCGGATGCTCGGTCCGAGCTCAGTTCGAGGTACCAGGCTCTATTAAAGGCTGGTACGCTCACCGATCAACAGCTGAAGCAAGCAATGATTTTAGAATTAGCGACACCAGGCGTCAAACCAAACGAGTATTCTGCGAGGACGCCAAAATCCCCCGAGTTTCGGGCGTTGGCCGTCGAATCCTGGCGAAGGGGTAATCGAGAGGGAGTGGATATGTACATTACCTCAAACCTGGGTGATCCGAATCAGAAATTGATCGAAGCTGGCGATCTGGAACTGGTCGTAGAGGTCCTGCGCAATGGAGTTCCAGAGGAGGGGTACAACTACTATGTCCCCGTTCAAAAGGCTCTCACTGAACTAACAAAGAAGGGGAGATTAGCCGAGGCCGAAGAGATTGCTGGGAATGCGCTGAAAACCCGTGACGGAAGTGTCCGCAACGCGGTAGTCAATTTTTGCCAGACTCAAAACAACAGCCAATTGTTGATGGTGGCAGGTAAACGACTAACCGAGCTTCAGCCTGCCACGCAGCTCTACACGACAGCGTATCACCTTCCTAGCTTCTTCGAGCAGTGCCTGACTAAAGAGCTGGATCCGCCCGACACGATGCGAGACCTGTTGGTTTACCATTTGGACACGCAAGCCACCGAGGTCGCGAAACTATCCAAATCAATGAGGAGTAATTTCGTCAGTTTGATCGATACGCCCTATGTCATTCAAACCGACAGAGGTTCAGGTAGCAACCTTCCCAACAACCGTGTCTTTGATTTAACTCCTTATCTGCCGATTGAATTGCAAGGAGCAATTGCTGCCATTCATCGCGAGCCATCTAATGCAGAGCGCAACAAGAGTTGGCTAGAGGAGCTCCGCAAAATTGCGGATGCACCCGACGGCGTTCACTCTAAGGAACGTCAAGCAGTCTATTGCGCGGCTGTGGCTTATGTTGAACATCTTCGAGGAAATAGTGACGCCCGAGCTAAGTATTTGATTCGTTGGCAAGATGCAATCGAAGCCAAAGACTTGGTAGACGTAGTTGCAGCGGGTATCGATTATCGAGACGGTCGATATTCAGAATGCTTGGCCAAATGTGATCAGATCGCACCCACGAGTTTCGCTACGAATTCTGGACTAACGCGACTGCGGCTGCAAGCGTCTCTTAAGACGGGGAACATTGAGTTGAGTCGGCGGGTAGCGACCTCCATGGCGACCACTGGACTGTCGATGGCCGACCAAATCAAGCTTGCAAAGACCTTGGGAGAATTGCAGCTCCCTGAAAAAGGTCTTGAGCTTCTAGATAGCATTCGATTTCGAGTTCCATTCACGAGCCTTCGCGATGTAATGAATGTTTATGATAGTCTTGGAGCCAAAGAATCAGCTATTGAAATTGCGTACGAAATTGTTCGCAAAACGGCATTCGATGCGTACTGGAATGCTAACATTACCAACTACACAACTTCTAACCAGCCCGATCCCCGTCAGGAAGCCATTAATTACTTGAAGGGAGCTAATGCATTAGGGGCTCTTCGTGACGAATTGAAAAAGCAGTTTGATGCCTCCCCGGCATTTGAGCGATCAGCAATACAGCTCGCCAATATTGCAGCAGCGATGGGAGACTTCTCTCTAGTGAGTGAGCTTCGAAAGAAATTTAATCAACCAGAACCCAAAACGGACAGGTCGAATGCAAGAGATCTGCTGGGGAGCGGTATGAAGAAGCTGTCGCTCGCCGAGATTGAGAAAATGCTCAAGGAGGACCCCAAAGCATGGTCTAAGCTTCGGTCAGACGCGTTCGGTGAATTCTCAGACCCCGGAAAGGCAGATTCCATTACAAAGGCTGTGTTGCCGTATGTTGACCAGACAGGTTGGGGCAGTGCCTATTGGACTCTGATCGCGAATCTGGAACGCCGGAACGACGCTCTTGCCGATGAACTAATGGAAAAACTCGTACAGAGTTATGGCTTCATCGTTTTCAGCCAGGCAGTGCAGACTGCCCATTATCGTTACCTAACCGAACGGAGCACTGTCGAGACTCGCAAAAAGATCACTGATACTCTAATCGATCTCATCCGAAACCCTTCGGAAGGGGATATTGGTTCGTTTTCTAGACTCCGAGGGTTAAAACCCGTATTCCTCAAAAATGCCCTTTCAGACGTTTTCCTTACAAGTGCACTTTTAGACGTTCTAGGAAAAGAGCCTGCGAATCTTGACGCCTTGAAAGCAGCTGCCGAAGAAGACTATCAGTCAAATCCGAATCGTCCGATCCTCGTGGATCTATTAGTCCAGTTTGCGATTCGCGAAAAACGTTGGGATGATGCGAGAAAAATCGCAAACGATTTCAGCCCCGGCGATCAACACTACAATCTGGTTTCGCTGGCGGAGTCAATCTGCGAATATGCTGAACTCCAATCGCAAGCCATGAAGCTACTGGATATTGCAGCCAAGAATTTGCCATTCACCAATTCGACGTTTGTCCAGTTGTATGTCAAGGTCGCAACGGCGGAAAAGGCTTACACGAAACGGGACGAATTTCTAGCGGCGTATTACGAGTGGGTGCTCAAGTCTAACACGAATATGAACTATGCCTACCAAATGGAGTCTGGTGTGCGATTGTTTATTGAGAACAACCTGTTCGGCGAGTCCATGCAGTTGCTAAGAGCAATGAGGAAGAGTGCAAGCAAGCCTGGAGATCCCATGTCAGATTTCACTTCTCGGGCAGCGGATTCACTAGAAGCAAGTATCAGTGCCGCTCTCAAGGAATCGACCGCTATCGAGTATTTATTGCAAGTGGCTAGACAGGGCGACTCGGGGCAAAGAAGGTTAGAAATGCTCATGGAACCTACCGTCGAGCGTTTGGATGTTGGCGATCCTTATCAATGCTCCATGGAGCGTTTGCTTGAACAAGTAAGTCGCCCATCTGGCACGCAGGGAGTAGATTCGGATGACCAGCAGAAGGAGTTAAACTCGCTTCGCGCCAATCTGATTCAGCAGATTAAGGAATGGAAGGGTGACTCCATTGCTTCGAAACTCGGCATGATCCGCATCGCGATTTGCCTAGAGCAAAATGATCTTGTTCAAAGTATGACGGATCAATTGTGCGAGCTAAACAGATCGAATCCTCTCAATCTAGAATTGCATGGGAACGTACTATGGTACGTCGCCTCCGAGGCCTTAAAGTTGCAAGGTACACGGAAGAGTGGGGAGCAGATTCTACAATTGATATGCGCGTCTCCTGAACAGGTGAAATCCCCATTGCAATATCAAGTTGCATTAGTCTTAGGCTTAGCAGGAGACCAATCCGAATTGACGGGCAATTCAAATCCCTGGCTCAAGAAAGTTCTTGATGGATTTGCTAACGGTTCGATTCGAGAGAGCCAGAAATACGACGTGGCTTTGCGATTGGCTGAACGAGGAGCGGTGCAGAGTTCTGTGGACTTGTTCAAGAACTCTACCAAAATAGCTGCTGTTAAGAATGAAGGAGCCGAAAAGCCTAAAGTCGGAAAGGATACTCGCAAGATAGCTGGTCTTGCCACCGAAGCGACAGCACAGGTGGGAGGAATCGTTACGTACTTACGTCAGCCTCAGATCGTTTATTCAGTTCCCTTCGCGAGTGAATGGGAGGAATCGCAAAGATTGGTTGACTTGATTCGTGCCTGGGAGAAAGGTGGAATTCCATCAATCGAAATCAACGACCTCGTGGACAGTCAAGTTCTTCGGACCGATTCCGTTTGGTTAGGTTGGTTGAATAAGAAGGAATTGCAGACAAGCGGTTCAATTCTTGGCTCCCCCATGGTTCTCAAACAGCGTGTGAAGATGCTTGATCTCGACTCCATCGGGTTACGAAAACGATCAGAGACGGATCAACAGCGAATGGCGAGGCAAGAGAGAATTCGTCAGAGTTATATGACGACAGATGCGATCCAGGATCGACTCTCGCTGGCGCTGCTGGAGGAGTCGACACTACGATCGCGTGATGAGTCAATCGAATTTCGCTCGCGTGCTTTGAGGCTACTCGATGAATCGCAAAAGATGCAAGCCACCACGAACGAGGTCAAATTGCTCTCATGGATACTCGCCATGCGATTGGCAAGAGCGTGGCAGGAGGGTCCCTTACCAAATGAGTTACTCAGCATTTTTGGACGAGACAATGATCATCTGGTCAGCCAAAGGTTTATGGAGATGGCGAGATTGGAGGCCATGGAACATGTCGCAAAACACAACAACGGTTCGTCGACAGAAGTTTTAGAAAAGATGATCACATCGTTTCCGGAAAGCCGCCGTGAACCTCTAGCCATCGGAGCGATGGCTTTACTTCAAGAAGGAAGGGTTGATCTTGCGCTCGACTACATCCAACGCGGCCTACAAACCCCGGAGAGATACGGATTATTCTACATACTGGTCCGCGACAGTATTCCAGACATCTTAGATAAGGTCGATTCCATGACCCCCGAAGAAAGATTCGAACTATTGCTACCAAGGTTGCTAGTGGAAAACAAGCTTGTAACCGACGATCCAGCGAATACACCGACGGTTGTACATCACTTTCAATGTTCGCGTCCAACCGATTTAGCGCCTTCGTGGGCCAGAACATCTCCCCCCAAGATAAAGTCCCTTCCCGCTAAGCAGTATATCGTTGGGCTCTTGGACTATCTGGTCGAAGACGCAAAACAACTTGGGCGATTGGAAGAAGTAGCGAAACGAATTCAGCAACTGGAGAATTCTGAATATGTAGCTTTGCCCGCGCTGAAAGCATGGTACGAAACCGTTAGTCGCGGCGAGACAACCGAGTCCACCTTTAATAGTGCGCTGCAAGCACTGGAGCAAATCAAGAAAGTTAGCCCTTTAAGTGACTATACGAATTCAACGCCGTGGCTTTTTGCTGCACTCTACGAGAGGCTTCTTGCGACGAACCAGTTTGAGAAAGCCGACAGGTTGTTTGTTCCGCTGCAATCCTATACCGACGAGTTATGGGAACGAGCCCTCTCAGCTAGGATTTACCAAATACGAGACGAGTATCGAAAAGAAGCGGATGCTTCTAATACTCAAAACAACAATATGCTTCGACATTGGCTGTCAGCCTCACACGACGTACAAGCGGGAGTGAGATTCGGTTCTGCTCAAAAGAGTCGATGGTCGGTTGATCGCGAGTCAAATCAACCGCAAGAAAAAACGGAAGTACGAATTGTCTATGGTCCATTGCGAGAATCCTTGTTTTTGAAATACCCTCTATCGGGAGATTTTCGTATACAGCTAGAAGCCTCGCACACCAGTCAACAGTTAGGGGCTCCGTCCCTAGGAGGCTTGGCCGGTTCGACATCGGGCACGGCTGCTATGTTTGGCTATGTCGGGTATCGAAGCCGGTTTTATCTTGCCCCATTGGATGCTACCAAGTCACCCGGAATGACTCGATGGGAATTGACACGAGACAAAGACAAGCTGCGGATTCAAATCGATGGCAGCTTGATAGCCGAGGTGGCGTCGGATGGATTCGATTCTTTTCCCTTTTTCGGAATTCACTCGCTGCTCTCCAATTCGAAATCCTTTCGAGGCATTCGACTCGAGTCGTTGGAACCGGACCAACCGATTCGAATTGCCAAGAGTGTTCGAATGTTACATCCGACGCTGCCTGGATGGTCGAGCGAGTACACCGAGACTGCCTTGCCAAAATTGCCTGTCGATCCCAAATTCAGGGTTGGCGGATTGTCTGAATCGGGATGGCAATATGCCCCTAACTTCATGACCGAGACCGAACCCTGGACGCTGGAACAAGAGGCAATTCGTATTCCAGAGATGGAATCGAAAAAGGAGACCGATTGGAGTTGTATATCCTATCAACGCCCGCTTGATCGTAGTGAGACGTGGAGTTACTCGTTTTGGTACGACAAAGGACAGGCTATACCAACACCCGTTCTTGGGCGAACGGCTATTCATCTCGAAGGGGAATTCGTTTCGAAAGAATTTCTCGTAACGAAAGACGATGCAGAATGGCTCCAAGTCCAAGAGGGCAAGCGATTCTCCCTTACAAATAGTAAACATGCGAAACTCCGTGATAAGGAATGGAACGACGTTCAACTTACAAGGGAGGTAGATATCGTTCTGGTACGCGTGAACAACGAGGAAGTAGGTCGGCTTGAGATATCACAGAACGAGCAAACATACCCAGGAATCTACACCCCGGCGGGAAGCCAAGGTTGCAAGCTTCGAAACATGGAGCTCCGAGGTACCTGGCCTGAATTCTTGCCTGCCAATCTATGGGAATAGTTCGGATTGTGGATCCGCCCTGTGCAAAAACTTGATCGTATTGAGAAAAATGATTTTGGGAACGAAAAAGCTGGGTGATCAAAAGCAGTTGGAATCAGAGTTGAGATCGCAATTTTAAAATTCGTTTACGCAAATGGCTTCGGTGCAAACAAGTGTTCGACAATTCGTCGACCGTTAGAATGCGAAAATCAGGCATCCCCACGGACCTGAGGCACATTCCGGCCTCCTTCGCTCAAGGTTTCAGTCCTCGAGAGCCTCAGGCGGAAACAAGCCAAACATCTGCTCCGCCTGACGAATCTTGATTCGCCGCACATGGTTCAAATCAAGCAATCGGGTTGTCAACACTCCAGTATCCGTTTTCCCAACGATCTGATAATCATCCCACTCGAAATGATCACTCCACACATCCATTCTCGGATGGAACAACGTGATCGCCGCAGAATCGAGATCAAGAACGGAAGACACGCGGTCAGCTTTATGTAGGTTACAACTAGGGCACGCGAGAGCCAGATTCTCGAATGCGTTGGATCCTCCACGCACACGCGGAATCACATGCTCGATGTGGAATGTAGCTCCCTGAAGCGACTGATGCATTTTGCAGTATTCGCATCTGCTCCCGGCACGGGCAACTACAATGGCTCTAGAGTCGTCGGCCACTTCCCGTCCAGTTACGGTTTTCGACCAAGAAGGTGCAGAGCTTCCGCACGGACCAACGAGAGTTGCTCGCTAAGCTCTGCCAACGCCGCCAAATCCGCCCTTTCCTGTTCTGTCAAAAGTCCTTCATTATTGCGGTCCATAAGCTGCTGAAGGCGTCTATCGGCTTGCTCAGGCAATCGAAGCATGGCAATATTCTCCACCCACTGTTGAGGTGCGTCGATCGTTGCGGCCATAATTCCTCCAATTGCTGTGCGTTTCCGAACCTCGTCTCTAGATTTTACAACGGCCGGGCTGTCACGGGAAGTTTGTTGTTGGCATTTCGAGAGTCTTGCCCAAGTTAAATAAAATGACCTTGGCAATCTCCGAAAGGGGTTCCAGCCCAACTGTAAAGACGAGTTTTTACGCTCATTCAGGATCTGACTTCTGTAAACTGCGGAGCGCCCGGGGCAAAAACTTGATCGTAAAGAAGAAAGTTGAACGACAACTTGAGCCGGTCTAGTAATTGACCCCGACGATATGTCCGGTACAAATGGCCAAGGAATTGGGTACGATCGAGGTGGGTTAGCAGTAAACTCGTCTGTTGTTCACTCCCCCCAATACACTGAAGCTGCCATCAACGAGACACGAGAAGGGCGAAGTATTTTCATGGATATTCAAAACCTAAATGACGCCAAAGCTTTTATCACCATGGATGGATCGGAAATCCGAGAACTCTTGGCTCATCGGAATTCGTGTATCCGCAAGCAATCCTTGGCCGAAGCTCGAATCGCCGTCGGCTTAGCCACGCAAGCTCACTATCATCCCAATACCGAGGAAATCTACTTTATACTCGCGGGTTCGGGCAGCATGGTTATTGATGGCGAGACTCGTCAAGTTGGCCCCGGTGATGCGATAGCTATCCCGCCCGGGGCCGTCCACAAAATCACGAATGTGGGCCAAGTGGAACTCAGGTTGCTCTGCTGTTGTGCACCCGGTTACGAACACGAAGACACCGTACTGATTTGAAAAATGATGTCCAAGTGCGGGTATTTTGCGGATACACTTTGGAACCATGGATCTTCTTCTTCGGTGCGAGCAAGTTGGGCAGTCGACCGAAACCGGCCAGTGGAAGCCTAAAATTCACGGCTAAAGCGGTCCGTTAGCGATCCGTTTCACCCTATCGCTTGATGTGGTGCAGTCATTAAACAGCCAGTCTGTTGGCATTCGGTCTGTCGATTTATCTAGGAGTTACTGGGATGACAACAACGATTCACGCCGTATTTGAGAACGGTGTATTTCGGCCGATTGAGTCCGTTGACCTTCCCGAGAAATCCGAAGTTGAATTTGAGCTGAGATTAGTGGCAAAGAAAGATGCGTGGCCGGAAGGCTATTTCCAACAAACCGCCGGAGCATTCGCCGACGAGTCTTTTGAGCGTCCATCGCAAGGAACCATGCCTCGCCGGGACGACTGGTAATGCAGTATCTACTTGATACCAACGCTTAGATCATGTATCTGAAAGATCCTGACAGCGAGGTACGCAAGCGACTATCAACAGTGTTGCCGCAAGACATTCCTTCATGCCGCGCAGTTTCCAATCCGAGGTTTTATAGTTATCGCTATACACGGCATAATCCATCAGAGATTGTTTATCGAATAGTATGATGTTCGAAACAGACGAGTAAGAAAGTAGAACGTTTGTTTACCAATCCATACTCTCATTTCAAAGATCGCGTGATGTCAATCGATTCTAATCAGCAATTGTGTCGGCTAACCTACTACAGCACCGCAAAACCGGGCTTAGATTTTTCGGATCTCCATGCGATATTAACAACAGCAGAGGAAAAAAATACTCAGAACGGCGTTACCGGGGCACTCGTTTTCGCTGATTGTCGTTTTGCACAAATTTTAGAGGGCCCACGTTCTGCCTTGTCGAGTACCTTTGCTCGCATTCTTTTGGACGATCGCCACTCCATGGTTTGTTTAGTGGAATTTGCCGAGTGTGCTCACCGAATTTTTGCAGACTGGTCAATGAAGCATCTTCATGTCCAACGAAAGTTTATGGAGAAAAGCGACCATATGGGATCTTTCGTGCCTGATCATTTCGATTCGCAGGAGCTACTTTCGATGTTCGTCAATCTACACAAACAAAATTTGCCGCAGTGATCGATTAAGAGAACGCGATAGTTTACTTGAAATCAACAATCGGGAGTCAGGCCCGAATGGCACTATCGTATCGCAAGTTCTTTGACGTGCTCGTCTTGCGCAATTCGCCTTGGAGTTCGGTTCTCGGCTTCTGCATCAGCTTGTATGGTTTAGGTCGCAGTTTGACTTGTCGCGGTTCAAGTATTCCTGCCCTGGAGGGACTCAACCATAGCGTGGCAAAGCACAGGGTTAGTGCTCGCATTGGGTGTTTAAGAAACAAAACGCAATATGAGTTCAGTTAACATCCCAGACACAGACAACTATTGCGGCGTGAGTTCATATCGGTGCTCTCTCTGTCATGATTATCGGTACGACAGTGCAATTTAGCATTGCTTTTATTCGCTGTCAGGCGTCCGTAGAATCCCCAGCACTACCCATATTGCAGTCATTGCACTCATTGCATGCTTGTTACTGGATTGGTCGAACTAGAGGGTAGGGAGTGCTTCATTGCTTCCGTCATCACGGAAATCGATTCGAAGTACAAGCTATCACAAAGCGACCTTCTAATGGCCGGCGATAATCCACCTCCTCCAATCATGACCCGAACGGGACTGGGTAGCAGTTTGCGTAGCAATTGATGGTTTGCTAGGAGGCTATCGACGTTTTCAACGTGAGTATGGCAAATCCATACGATTGATGCATTTAATTCTTGTGCAGCTTTGGCAATGGATGCTGCTGGCAGGTTGCAGCCCAGATCTATGGTTCGCATACCGATCGACCGTAGCACGACCGAAAGTATCTTGGATCCAATGGTATCGAAAATACGCTCAAAGGTTCCACCGATTGCCAATGGCGCGTGGCCATCTATTTCAGGCAATCTTTGCATTATCATGTCGAGAACAGTGCACGCGGTATTACTGCAAATGTGTTCTTGGTAGATATCGATTTCTTGGGTTCGCCAAAGTTCACCGATCTTCCAAAGTGCTGCGATTAGAGTGGATTCCAAGGTGTGTGAGAGTTCGTCTAACCTGTCGATGCGAGCCCAAAGGGTGGACATAACCCTTTGAGCGTTTCCGTCGAGCAACTGCTCGACCATCTCTTTTGCACTATCGACAGGTGACAGTTCTGTCGAGCCGTGTTTTTTTTGTGACCGACCCCAAAGAAGGCTATACGCATGATCCAGATCAGCCCGATCGATTCGGCGATGACCGCCCAGCGTACGAATCAGCGGAATGGAGTGCTGCTCGCAAATCCTCTTAAAGGTCGATGAGCTTACGCCGAGATAGTGGGAGGCATCTTTAACCGAGACCAATTGATTCATCCACGACGTCCATTTTCCGCTGCTTATTCGTCATCGACCGCAAATTCCGCAAGCGTCTTGCCGCATGGAAACCGTCGCATCGATGACCTGCTTTCGAGTCCATAACTACACATTTCAATGTTCGGATGCATGCCATCATCAAAACAATTCGAATGAGAGCGAACTCGTTCAATCGGCGTAAGGAAAACCCTTAGAGGCCCCCCTAAGACTGCTAAACTCAAAACGATTGTTGAAATCGTTGATGGCGGTTTTGAACAGTTTCATGTCGCCACAATTTCTTCAAAGTGGATATGCATTGTCACCAAGATGCGTTGATATCAGACAAATCGATCGAACGATTTTTTTTCGGCTTATTTCGTTGGTGTTTCCATTCTGCGTAATGCATATAGTTTCGGCAGCAGTTACGGTCGGAATGCGAAACTAAAAATTTCGTATCGAACCAAAATTCATGTGTGACCGAAGCCGATGCCGACCTAACTTGGGCGAACTCCGTGAGTTGCCCAGCGGAGTGTTTTTGATAATCGATATAAGACGTTTCCGTTTTACCATCTGGGGCGAGTTCAATGACTATTGAAGATGACGAGTTGATCAAGGATTTCATCGTTGAATCGCAGGAGCATCTATCCGACGTTGAAAGTCAATTATTGACGCTCGAATCTCAACAGAATGGAGTCGATGTTGCGTTGGTCAACAAAGTCTTTCGTGCAGTCCACTCCATCAAAGGTGCTGCGGGCTTTCTTGGATTTGGGGTACTTGAAAATCTGGCACACCGAGGTGAAGAGGTTCTCAATCGCCTTCGCAATAACGAAATGCGTCCCACTAGTTTGGTCATCAATACCCTTTTGAAGGCAACCGATCGCCTGAAACAACTCTTGGATTCCCTAGACACCTCCAATGAGCAAAATGTGACGGAACACATAACCGCCCTCGAGGCGTTATTGAATGGGTCAGATGCGTCCTCCGACGCAATGGTGATGGAATCGACCAATCACGAATGCGAGGCCAAAGAGCCGGAGCGGATCGAAGCACCCGCAGTCACCGTTGAATCGAATGTCACCGCTGAATCGAATGATCACGGCTCTGGCCATGCTGCAACTCCGGTAGCCAATTCATCCAGTGTCAACCGAGAGACTCTTCGCGAATTCTTGGTAGAAAATTTTGACAATTTAGAGCAAATCGATCGCAATCTAATCGCGCTAGAACGTGATCCAACCAATGAATCGCTGCTCAACAGTATCTTCCGAAGTATTCATTCCCTCAAGGGTTCTTCAGGGTTCCTTGCATTAAAGCATGTCGAGACGCTTGCTCATGCAGGCGAGAATTTGCTGAGTAGTTTGCGGAGTAATCGCATCACATTTGATGCAGAAATTAGCCGAGTCCTTTTCTCCATGATCGACAAGTTGCGCACCATGCTCGTGGCCATTGAACGCGACGGGAGCGAGGGAAACTGCAACAGTGAAGATATGATCAAAACTCTGAACGAAGTTCACCAATTGCATATGGTTACTCAAAACCAGAGTTCCCTCACCACCACGGCCTGCGAGCCAAAGTGCGACGTGCGAGTCACAGCCGAACCGAAAAAGGTCTCGGCACCTAGTGAACAATCGCCCTCCACGCAGATGGAAACGTCCAACTCCTCGATTCAGGATGTAGCGATAACCTCCGCTGCGGATAGCACGATTCGTGTCGATGTAGCACTTCTCGACACGCTGATGACACGGGTTGGCGAACTCGTGCTTGCTCGAAATCAGATCCTGCAGTTCACGGGCGAACTCGGCAATAGCGACCTGATGAGAACGACCCAAAGACTGAATCTAATTACCACCGAGTTGCAGGAAGGGGTCATGAAGACTCGCATGCAACCGATCGGAAACGTGTGGAGCAAGTTTCCACGATTGGTTCGCGACCTGGCGGTCATTTGCGGTAAGGAAGTTCGCATCGAAATGCGAGGAAAAGAAACGGAACTTGACAAAACGATAATCGAGGCAATCAAAGATCCTTTGACCCACCTTGTTCGAAACACGGTTGACCACGGTATCGAAAAGCCGGATGTCCGCGTTTCCAAAGGAAAGCCGAGTGAGGGATGCCTGACCCTTCGCGCCTTTCATGAGGGAGGCCAGGTCATCATCGAGATTTGCGATGATGGTGCAGGCCTCAACCTCGATCGAATCAAAAGCAAGGCTATCGAAAAAGGGCTAATCACCCAAGAGCACGCCGCTCGTATGCAAGAACAGGAAATCTCGCAACTCATCTTCTTGCCTGGCTTCTCCACCGCAGAAAAAGTTTCCAATGTATCGGGACGCGGCGTCGGGATGGATGTCGTGAAGACCAATATCGAGAAGATCGGCGGTTCCGTCGATCTGCAAACGCGACCAGGATCTGGAACGACCATCAAGATCAAGATCCCTTTGACTTTGGCCATCATTCCAGCCTTGATCGTTACCAGTGCTGGAAACCGATTTGCAATCCCGCAAGTAAATCTTCTAGAGCTCGTTCGACTCGAAGGGGACCAAACCAGCAACAGCATTGAATGGATCCAGGGTGCGCCTGTCTATCGATTGCGAGGACGTTTGTTGCCCCTGGTTTATCTTCGAAAGGTCCTCAACATCAATGAGGAAAAAGAATCCCCCCCGGATGCAGTCAATATCGTCATCCTCCGAGCCGACGATCGTCAGTTCGGGCTGGTTGTCGACCGAATCAACGACACCGAAGAAATCGTGGTCAAACCTCTGAGCAAACAACTCAAAGGGGTACCAGTCTATTCTGGTACGACCATCATGGGTGATGGAAAAGTTGCCTTGATCTTAGATGTTCTCGGTCTAGCCTATGCCTCCCAAGTGATCTCCAAACTCCGCGATGGTGCGATCGCCGAATCGAATAATCGAGCCAAGGATTCGAATGGTAAGCAACAAACGCTTCTCATTCTTGGGACCGGTACAAGCCGGAGATTGGCTCTGCCGATTTCACAAGTTGCAAGGCTAGAAAAGATCCCGAAGCAAGCGGTTGAGTTCGCTGACAATCAAGAAGTCGTTCAATATCGCGGAAAGATCCTTCCGCTGATTCGACTGGCCAGTTTCCTTGGTCTCGAATGCGAGGAAAGCGTCGATGACGATTTGCTAAACGTGGTTGTCTACATCGAGAACGAACGCAGTTTTGGGCTAGTGATTGACCAAATCGTTGACATTGTTGAATTGTATTTGCAAATCAATCATCGCTCCGCTCGCGAAGGATTATTGGGATCCGCTGTTATTCACGAACGCGTGACAGACCTAGTGGATTTGCCCGCAATCATTCGAATGATCGAAATCGCTACCCCAGATCCTATTACGGCACTCGTTTAGTGGAGTCCTGAAAATGCCGATATCAAGCCAACTGTGTACGTTCTTTCTCGACAGCCAAATGTTTGGGATAGATGTTCAGACCGTGCAAGAAGTCATCCGCTACCAACAGATGACGGACATCCCTTTAGCCCCGGATGCGGTTTGTGGGCTGATCAATCTGCGAGGTCAAATAGTGACCGCCATCGATCTTCGGAAGCGACTAGGTTTACCAAGTCGCCCCGAGGGGCAGTTGCCAATGAACGTCGTAGTCCGAAGTGATGATGGTGCTGTCAGCTTGCTCGTCGACCAAATCGGTGACGTTCAAGAGAGTGACTTGGAGAATTTCGAGTCGCCCCCAGAAACACTTCGGGGGGGGGCCGGACAACTGATCCGCGGAGCTTACAAGATGAAAGATCGATTGCTCCTCATCCTCGATACCGAGCGCGTGATAGACGTAACTTATGTCAACGACTGACCTTCAAATAAACTATTCCTTACTCAAGTTCACGAACGTGAACACAATCATTTTAAACTAAAAATCCTGGGGAAAATTATGTCAAGTAATGCACGATCATCGAAATCAACTGCCAAGCCATCTGCTGAAAAAGCTGCTGTAGCAAGCAAGCCCGCTAGCAACAAAACAAGCAATTCGGAACTTAGCAAATACAAAGAGCAAGTGGATGTGCTCAATGCCGAAAAGGCGTTGCTCACCACCGAAAAGGAATTGCTCAGCGCTGAAAAAGAATCGCTCCTAGCGGAAAAAGCTGCACTCGCCTCTCAGATCAATGAGCTCTCGGTTCGTGTCGATATTATGAACATGACCAGCATCGTCTCGGAATCCGACCTAAAGGGGGACATACTCACGGTCAATGACAAATTCATTGAGATTTCGAAGTACAGCAAAGAAGAACTGATCGGACAACCCCACAATACGACTCGCCATCCGGACATGCCCAAAGAAGTGTTTAAGGAATTGTGGTCCACCATCGGACGTGGCAAACCTTTCCGTGGCATAATCAAGAACCGAGCGAAAGATGGCACACCTTACTATGTCGATGCAGTCATCGCACCGGTGATGGGTCCCAATGGCAAGCCACAAAAATACATTGGTGTTCGCTACGATATTACCGCCGCTGAGATCGAGAGACAAAATGCGAAGGGCGTTCTAGCCGGCATCGACACGAGCTTTGCCTATATCGAATTCGACACCAATGGAAATGTAATTACTGCCAACGCGAACTTCCTGAAGACTCTGGGGTATCGGCTCGAAGAGATTGTTGGCAAGCATCATCGCATGTTTGTCGAGCAGAGCTATGTAAACTCAAACGCTTATTCGCAGTTCTGGAGCGAACTAAACGCTGGTAACAACCAAGCGGGCGTGTTCAAGCGTATTAACAAAGGGGGCAAGGAAGTCTGGATCCAAGCCGTTTACGCCGCGGTCAAAGACGAAATGGGCAGAGTCTTCAAAATAGTGAAGATCGCGACCGATGTTACCGAGGAGAAGGTCCGAGCTGTGGATTTTGAAGGCCAATTGGCAGCCATCAGCAAGGCCCAAGCTACGATCGAATTCGGTATGGATGGAACCATTCAAACCGCAAACGAAAACTTCATCTCTACCATGGGGTACTCGCTCGAGGAAATCAAGGGGCGACATCATGGTATGTTCCTCGAGGAAGCCTACCGGCAATCGGCCGATTATCGAGAACTATGGGCCAAACTCAATCGAGGCGAACACCACTCAGGTGAATTTAAGAGAGTTGGGCGGGGCGGAAAAATTGTTTGGATTCAAGCCTCGTATAATCCAATTCTCGATCTGAACGGCAAGCCATATAAAGTCGTCAAGTATGCTACCGATATCACCGCACAAGTGAATGCTCGGGAGGCCTTAAAGAAATTGCTGGCAACCGTGTCTGAGAATGCGACCGCTTTGGCTGGGGCATCCGAAGAACTAACCTCGGTTAGCACGACCATGAGCGCGACGGCTGAGGAAACCTCGGTGCAAGCCAACGTTGTGTCAGCTGCTTCTGAGGAAGTCAGCAAGAACGTTCAAACCGTTGCCTCGGGCGTCGACGAGCTAAACGCAGCCATCAAGGAAATTGCCAAGAGCGCCTCGGAATCTGCCAAGGTCTCACAGCAAGCTGTAACGATCGCCAATACAACCAACGGAACCATAGCTAAGCTGGGTGAAAGCAGCACCGAGATCGGAAAAGTGGTCAAGGTGATTACATCGATCGCTGAACAAACCAATCTGCTGGCTCTCAACGCTACGATTGAAGCTGCTCGTGCCGGTGAAGCAGGAAAAGGTTTTGCGGTCGTTGCGAATGAAGTTAAGGAGCTCGCAAAGGAAACAGCCAAAGCCACCGAAGATATCAGTCAAAAAATCGAGACCATCCAGTCCGATACTCGCGGGGCAGTCGAAGCCATTCGACAGATTAGCAATGTCATTAATCAGATTAACGAAATCTCGGGTTCCATCGCGTGTGCTGTCGAGGAGCAAACCGCTACGGCAAACGAAATGGGAAGAAATGTGTCGGAGGCGTCAAAGGGCTCCAGTGAGATCTCGGAGAATATTACGGCTGTTGCAACGGCTGCCCAAAATACGACCGAGGGTGCTAGCAATACGCAACAAGCAGCCATTGAAATATCCCGCATGGCTGCTGAGCTTCAACAGCTTGTTTCGAATTTCAACGGCTAAGACCGATGTCGAATCGATACTAGAATGGGCGATCGCCGTCGATGGCCCATTTCCTCCCCTCCGTCCCAATATCCTTCACTAGTGACGAAACAACAAATCATGCGAGCGTTAGTTATTGACGACGACCCTGCGATACTCCGATTGATCTCTTTAATTCTGAGCAAATTGGGTTTCGAAGTTAGCCAAGCAGGCAACGGTCTCGAAGGGCTGGAGCAATTGGCAAATCTAGGTCCACCGAATGTCATTTTGGTGGACATGTATATGCCTGAGATGAATGGTCTCGAGTTTGTGACTGCAGTAAGGTCCAATTCGGTTTATACCGATCTTCCGATCATCATGGTCTCGACGGAAGTAGAAATGGCGCAGATGGCATTGACCTTTGACGCGGGAGTAAACGAGTACATCATGAAACCATTTGACCCCATTATGATTCAAGAAAAACTCCAGATGGTCGGCTTAGGTGCGTTGACTCACGGACCCTTCTAATATTTGCCATCAATTCAACTTGGAATGGTTTCAAGGCCGAGAGCAACCGGAAAACCCTTAAGATTGTAAGCACTCATGAGTACCATTGCCGCAGCATTAGATCCTCAATCCTTTAATTTCATTACCAATTTGGTTCGCAGCAAGTCGGCGATCGTTTTAGAAAGCGGTAAGGCCTACTTGGTCGAGTCAAGGCTATCGCCGGTCGCACGAGAACTTGGTCTTAAGAATATTGCCGAACTTGTTTCGGAATTACAAAAACCTGGCTCTCAAAAACTGACGCAGCGAGTTGTCGAAGCTATGACCACGAATGAAACCAGTTTCTTTCGTGACATACATCCCTTTACGGCACTTAAGGAAAAGATCATCCCCAATCTGATTCAGCGTCGGGCCAAAGAAAAATCGCTTTCCATTTGGTCCAACGCCTGTTCCAGCGGTCAAGAGCCTTACACTATCGCGATGTTAATTGCGGAGCACTTTCCGATTCTCAAGGATTGGAAAATAAGGATCATTAGCAGTGATCTATCAAGTCAAATTTTGGATAGAGCAAGACTGGGTGAATTTAACCAAACGGAAGTCAACCGCGGCTTACCGATGAATTTTCTTCTAAAGTATTTCACTAAGAATGAGGGGCAATGGAAGATTCGGGATGAGATCCGCAAGATGGTCGAATTTCGAGAATTAAATTTGGTTGAACCCTTCCCCGCGTTGCTTCCTGCGATGGATATTGTCTTCCTCAGAAACGTGCTCATTTATTTCTCACCAGAGACCAAAAGTGAAATTCTAAAAAAAGTGCACAAGGTGATGCACAAAGATAGCTATCTGTTTCTTGGTGGATCGGAGACGACCATGAATCTCAACGTAAGATTTGAACGAGAGCAATTGGGATCGGCAGTTTGTTACCGACCAACCTAATAAGTCTAAAAGTTGTTTATTAGTCCGAACCACCACATTCATACACAATGGAAAGTCCCATGAGAGCATTAGTCATCGATGATTCCCGATCTATTCGTCGGATCATCGTCAACATCATGAAAGGTTTAGGCTACGATACCATCGAAGCTAGTAACGGTCTCGAGGGCCTAGCGCAACTGGAAGCTCATGGTCCGCAAGACATTGTCTTGGTCGACTGGAACATGCCTGAGATGAACGGCCTAGAATTCATTAAGGCAGCGCGAGCGATCCCCGCGAATTGCGACATGCCTATCATGATGGTAACTACGGAAACTGAAATGGAGAATATTAGTCAGGCCTTTCTGGCTGGCGTCAACGAGTACGTCATGAAGCCATTCGATAAGGACATGATTCTTGAAAAACTCCTACTACTTGGCATCGGAGCATAGTTAGGTATGCGTCCGATCCGAGTTCTCATTGTGGATGACTCAACGGTAATCCGACGTGTATTGAGCGATGCACTCTCCGCCGATCCTGCCATCGAGATTGCAGGTATTGCAGCAAACGGAAAAATTGCGCTCTCGAAGATACCCATGCTCAACCCGGATCTCATCACCTTGGACATAGAGATGCCTGAGATGGATGGCTTGACCACCCTCGTGGAAATTCGCAAGCTCTATCCGAAGTTGCCCGTCATCATGTTCAGCACGCTCACTCAGCGCGGCGCGGAAGCTACCATGGAAGCTCTTTTAAAGGGAGCGAACGACTATGTAACTAAGCCAGCAAATGTTGGAAGTGTCACTGCGGCAATTGCCAACGTAACCAATGAAATGGTTCCAAAGATCAAGCAGTTTTGCAACTGGACAACCTCAGCCACAACCAAGAGTAGCCAACAAGACGGTAGGACCAAGCCGGGTTCACGACTTCCATCGGCGAGTTCACAAACTCCCAATAAAGTTGGTCGCGTAGATATCGTTGTCATCGGAGTATCAACCGGTGGGCCGAATGCACTATCAGCCATGCTTCCACGGATTCCGGCCAACTTCCCTGTCCCAATCTTGATTGTTCAACACATGCCTCCGGTCTTCACGAAGCATCTTGCTGACCGTTTAAATCAGCTTTCCAACCTTCACGTTCACGAAGCCGCCGATGGTGATCTCCTGCTGCCTGGCGGTGCGTGGCTCGCTCCAGGTAATTTCCACATGAAGCTTCGCCGCCAGGGGACACAACTCAACGCAGTACTGAATCAAGAGCCGCCCGAATGTTCTTGCCGTCCCTCAGTGGATGTCCTCTTTCGCTCTGCAGTCGAGATCTTTGGAGCAAATGTACTCTCGGTGGTGATGACAGGCATGGGGCACGATGGTCTACGAGGTTGTATCGCCATTCGCCAAGCGGGCGGACGCGTCGTTGTTCAAGACGAATCGACCTCCGTCGTGTGGGGAATGCCAGGCGCGGTTGCACAAGCTGGACATGCTCACAAGATTATTCCGCTGGAAAAGATTGCTGACGAAATTATCGATCAAACGCAATCGAGCAGGATACCCCGGAAACCAGAATACGTGAGGAAATGAAGACATTATACCTCAACCCCAGACGCTCGAGTGCATTGTGAAAAAAGTCGCAAAGCTCAATCAACTAACCGCAACTTACCTTCCCTTCAAAAAACCTCGCCGAAGTTCCGGCATCTTCCGTACCGATACGCAGAACTACTTTCTGCAAATTGACAACAGCACTATCTCGCCCTTAAAAGATCCCAAAACCAACCACGACGAATACTCAATATAGATGCCCCAGCCATACTGTAGCAATGATCAACCTGTCTCAACCATTGGTATGTTCGAGTAATCGACGTTGGTTGCAAGAAGGGGCAGTGTTACAAATCGAACAGAAATATGCTTCCCTCCTCAGCTACCTTCGGGTGGCGAATGCTGGAGCCAACAGAATCAGCCCTTATGCCACCTAGGGTAATCGCACGTCAATTTCTTGAAAAAGCATGCGACTGTTTTGCCGAATTTCGATAGAGGTCGCTTGGTCATCCTCTGCAAAACTATGCAACTTGTGGCTTTAAAGCGATTGAAACGGAAACTGGTGTTACGCTTCACGAACTGCATTGGTGCATTTGCGTTCTGCAGAAGTTCATGCGTATAAATGATTAAAGACCTCCGTGTTCTGTATCAAGACGGTCAGGTCACAATTAACTATTGTAAAAGGCTTGCATATCAGAATCGTAGCCGGCGATTTCAAGTGTGGTTCCAGTTATTGATGAAGAACCCTTTTTGAGTAATATTCTATGCAAAGTCCATATGAAATGGTGACCGAGGAATTTACATCGCACCGAATCTTGGCTATCGATGATTGCAGTGATATTCATGCATTGATTAACAAGATCTTGTCACCAATTGGAGCAAGCTTGAGTTTTGCGTCAGGTGGCCAAGATGGTCTTCTTTTGGCTGCCACTACCGTCCCAACTTTGATTCTATTGGACTACTCAATGCCCGATTGCGACGGACTTCAGGTTCTAAAGCTACTTCAGTCCGACAGCCGTCTAAAACATATTCCAGTAATTATGATCACTGGTGACAATGATCAAGAACTAATTGTGTCGGCATATAAGCAGGGCATTTGCGACTACATTAAGAAACCATTTCTAGCAGTTGAACTACGCGCACGCGTTACTTCGGCGTTAAAGACGCAAGGTCTGATCGAGGATCTAAAGCGAAGAGCCGGATTCGATGCGTTAACAGGCTTGCCTAACAAGACAATTCTCCTTGAAAAGATACAGAATTCTATCGATGTAAGTCGTCAAGAGCATAATTTGTTTGCCGTCATGTTTATCGACCTTGATCGATTCAAGTTGATTAACGACAGCCTTGGGCATAACTGTGGTGATCTCGTACTTAAGGAAGCGGCGAAGAGACTGAAAGCGAGCGTGAGAGGAAGCGACTTTGTAGTTCGAGATAACAACGACGCGACTGTTTCCCGTTTCGGTGGAGACGAGTTTGTTATCCTTTTCGAATCGTTACCGAATGTGAACTTAGTCGAGCTTAATGCGGCACGAATCTTATCCGCGATGTCCGATCCCATGATGGTTGGCGGAAGATTAGTCTACCTCGGTGCAAGCATTGGGATTGTAACTAGTAGTGGGCAGTACAACACTATCGATGAATTGATACTCGACGCTGATGTCGCAATGTATGAGGCAAAATTAGCTGGTCGCGGCTGTTTTCGATCCTTTGACAACAGCATGCGAATAAGAGCCCTTCATCGCTTGGAAGTCGATTCCGAATTGCGCCAGGCAATTGTTTTGAACCAGTTTACTTTATAATACCAGCCCATCATTAATCTGAAGACTGGCTTGGTCGAAAGCGTAGAAGCGCTTAACTTCCACTAGCCATTAAGGCCGAACGGCGATCCACTTGGCACAAACAGCCAAGAGAGAATTTTTGTCGATCGGTTTAGTCAAGTAGTCATCGCAACCCGCATCCAAGCATTTTTGACGATCATCCGATAGGGCATGCGCAGTCAACGCAATGATAGGCATTTTTATGCCTCGGCTTCGTAAGGTACTTGCGAGCATGTATCCGTCCATGACAGGCATTTGCATATCGGTTAGCAAAAGATCGTACGTGATATTCGATTCGTTCGCTTTGTTCAACATTTCTAAAGCGTCTTGTCCATTTTCTGCAATGTCGATCGTCGCGCCTGCTTTCTTTAGAAGGAACGAAATCAACCGTTGGTTATCCAGTCCATCTTCCGCAAAGAGGATTCGACCAAGTACTTGGATTTTAGGGGTCGGGGAACTTACCGGAGGCACGGGCTGTGTTTCCATTCGGTCGACTATGAAGGAATTAGTGACTGGAATAAGCGGCAATTCTAACCGGAAACAAGAACCTCGCCCCATTTCTGTTCGTTGAAGTGTCACATCGCCTCCCATGAGATTTGCCAATCGTCGACTGATCGTCAAACCTAGACCTGTGCCACCATGTTTTCGCCTGACCGTATTGTCTGCCTGCGAAAATGCATCGAACAGCGTTTGCGATTGTTCGGCTGTTATCCCAGGCCCCGTATCCTCGATGTCTATTACCAACGAGGTATTCGCTGCGGACGCCGTGACACTGACGTTGATGGCAATCGTCCCACGTTCGGTAAATTTGACAGCGTTTCCGACGAGATTCATTAGGATCTGGCGTAACCGCGTTGGGTCACTTAGGATTCGGTCTGGAACGGGGGTTGATAGCGTGGCAATGAGCATTACCCCTTTACCGGCCGTTTTGGGACTTAGAAGACGTTCGACCTCCCAAATCACGTCGATCAAGCGTGTTTCGATCAGTTCAGTGGATGCCTTGCCCGCCTCAATTTTTGAAAGGTCCAAGACATCGTTGATGATGGTCAGCAAGTGTTGACCGGCGTTGGTAATTGTATCGATCGCTTGCAGACGCTGAACGGGCGCGACGTCAAGATTTCCCTCTTCGCTTAGCATATCTGCAAAACCAAGAATGGCTGTAAGCGGAGTCCTGATTTCGTGGCTCATGTTCGCAAGGAACTCGCTCTTTGCGCGATTCGCAGCATCGGCTTGATTGCGAGCGACTTGCAAGGCCTGTTCGCGTTCGATCTCGATTGTCACATCCGCCGCTGTACCAAAGAGGCCAACAATCTTACCTGCTGAATTTCGTCTCACTCTCCCTGAGCCTCGGACAAATCGAACATCGGATTTAGGATTCCGAATGCGATGGACTAACGAGTATGGGGTTCCATCAGCAATAGCCTTTTTGACCGCTTCATCTAAAATGGCAGCATCTTTGGGACAGTAATTATCGAGCATTTCCTGATAGGTAGGTTCTCCGTCCGATATATTGAAGCCAAGAATAGCAAAGAGCTGTTTGGACCAATCAATCTTGAAGGTCGAAAGGTCGTATGACCAATTGCCCATTCGAGCTAACGCCTGAGCTTCTTCCATTTGGAATTTTGCTGCTTCGAGGTCGATGGCTGCTTTATGAGATTCGGTTACGTCCGTCATATAGCCATGCCAAAGCGTTGAACCATCGGCTTCACGCTCTGGGAGTGAATTCGCAGAAACCCATCGTATCGTTCCATCATCCATGAGAAGTCGAAAGTGACATTGGAAAGGCGAGAGGTCCTTCGATGATTTGCCAATCTTTGCTTCCAATTCATCGCGATCATCAGGATGAACCCGAGCGAATACAGGCGATGCATCGAGAATCACTTCTTCAGGCTGAATTCGATAGAGCGGATAAAGCCCTTCACTCGCATAAGGAAAACACGAGGAACCATCACTTCGCATCCTAAACTGATAAACGACCCCAGGAAGACGGCTTGATATCTTCCTCAATCGGTCCAATGCTTCAGCTTGAAGTCGCTGCGCATGTCTTTGTTCCGTCACATCTCGAAATGTCCAAATACGTCCGTAGAAGCCTCCGTGTTCATTTCGAGCAGGAGCCGTATGGCGTTCCAGCACCGTTCCGTTAATTAACTCAATCTCATCACAACCAGTCTGCTCTGGGTGGCCATAATAATAAGTCGTGCGATCCAAGAAAGCCTGCGGGTCTTTGGTTCGATTAGAAACATACTGAAGTTGAACTGCATAGTCAGGATCGTTTGCAATCTCTGGTGGGATATCGTACAACGCTAAAAATCTTGCGTTCTGGTGAATCTTTTTGCCTTCATTATCCACAACCAAAATCCCATCAAGCGGCGAATCAACCATGGCCTCGAAGAAGGCTGTCCTGGTTCGAAGCTTTTCTTCAACGAGTTTTCGATCCGAGATGTCGGTTAGGACAATTCGAACTTTCAGTATCCCCTCGCTGTCTTCGATTGCAACACAAGCTATTTGCACCCAAACAAAATTTCCATCTGGTTTGACCATTCGCAACTCGTACGACCTGGGATCGTCCGACTTTAAAATCTGCTTGTGATTTAAGTAGAAACGATCTTGGTCTTCTTTGAAAATGAACCGACTGATTGGCTGCCTGATCAACCGGCTACGATCAACGCCTAGCAGTTTGGACGTGGTCAGGTTTGCCTCCTCGATCAGCCCCTGTTCGCTAACGATGCAGTATCCGGTCGGAGCCAGTTCATAGAGATCAAAATAGCGAGACCGGGACCTGTCCAATTCGAATTGTGCGCGTCTCAGTTCTTCATTCTGCAATTCCAATTCGATTTCGTGTACTTGCAGTTCGTGCAACAATCGTTTCGTCTCCTCAGACGAAAGTCCACCTGCAGCGACGGGCAAATCCGTTGCCGAACTCGTAATCGACTTCGCTGCGAATATTGCCTCTGCTTGCCGGCGCAGTGTTTGTGCTGCATCATTGGCTTTTGAGTTTGAATCCAAGTTTCGCGTCATATTGATTCATTCTTTAGTCGGTTAGTCCCACCGGCATACCCGGTGGATCATTCGTTTTTCATAACAAACCCTAATTGAGCCTCAGGCTCAAAATCTCCGTCAATTCCGTGGTCTGATTGCTAGCTTTGTGGTGGCATTCATTCTTACGAGACCTTTCCATTTTCGGATTCTAAGCCTACTCGTTCGGTTGTCGCAATCGCATGCATGTGACCCTCTTCGTTCACCAGCGCCGTCGCGGTAATCCAAACTTCCAACACAGAACCGTCTTTCGTCAATCTCTGTGTTCGGTAGGGTTCGAGTATCTCAGCTTGGCTCAGTTCATATTCTTTCACAAGTGCATCTTTTTGCAGAGATTTGGGGATACGATCACGCACATTCATCATAAGTGCTTCCGCTTCCGTCCAACCGAAGATCTTAACTGCTGCTGGGTTCCACGCGATGATCCTACCATCCAAATCCTGGACCGTAATGGCGTCCCGAGAATCGCGAACAACCACTGCAAGTCTCGCCAACTCGTTCGATCGACGAAGCGAATCTTCAGCGTTTTTGCGCAGCGTGATATCACTTGAAACGCCGATGATGCCCGTCAAATTTCCTTGATCATTTAAAATCGAAGTGTTGGTGACTTTCACAGGAAATCGATGTCCATCGCGATGACGTACTAGAAACTCACCGCTCCAGCTATGGCCCTTTTTCAGGACCTCCATGATCTCCGAGGCGTGGATTTTACCATCGTCGTCTGAGGTAACGTCAAAGACATTCTTGCCGATGACCTCGGAGGATTTCCAGCCATAGGTGCGTTCTGCGGCTTCGTTCCAGTACAAAATCTCACCTTGAAGATCCGTTGCGATGACAGCTTCACCGATCGCATTGAGCAGCGTTGATTTGAATTGGAGTTTCGCTTTATCTGATTCGAGTTCCGCTTGGATACGCTTAAGTGAAGTGATCTCGGTGAAGTTGATAACGGCCCCTTCAATTACATTGTCAATCGTCCGGTATGGTTGCATCCGCATGGTATACCATTTCCCATCCTTGGTTTGCACTTCGACTACTTTGGCGACCAAACTGTCAAGTACTTCCTGAGCATCCTGGACCAACCGATCGTAGCCCACGAGATTGGTAACTGTATGAGCAATCGGTCTGCCAACGTCGCTCAATATCAGGTTAATGATCGCGCACATTGCTGGAGTAAATCGCAGAATCCGCAATTGATGATCTACGAAAACCGTCGCAATTCCGGTGCCCGAGAGAAGGTTGTTCATGTCATTGTTGAGATGCGAAAGCTCGTGCACTTTGGCCTGCAGTTCCATGTTTACAGTCGCAAATTCTTCATTGACTGACTGAAGCTCTTCCTTGGAAGTCTCCAGTTCCTCATTCGTAGACTGCATCTCTTCATTGATTGACTGCATCTCCTCGTTCGATGATTTCAGTTCCTCGTTCGAGCTCTCGAGTTCTTCGCGGGCACTCTGCAAATATTCATCACGTGCGTGAAGCTCCTCCAAAAGAGCAGAGATCCGAGCTTCGGGATCTCCGGACGGCATCAGAGTTGAATCGATTGTATTAGCGATCGTTGGTGAAATGTCAGTCGTCAGTAGACTGGTCGTTGACTTCTCGGTATCAGTCGATTCTTTGATTGTGACTAAATAAAGCGATGTCGAATTTAGCTCAGTCGTCGTACTAGAAGCCGAGTGAGCTGTGACCGGCGAGACACTAACTTCGACTCGCGTGTAATGACCATTGGTCCTTACAAGAATACCGTTAGCGGAAACTGGCTCTTGTGACACGACCACGCGACTGAGCATCATTGCGAGCTCCTGCTGAAGCCCCTCACGAGCCATTCTGAGGATGTTGTTTATTCCCGACTCACCTGCGGCAAGCTCCAAGAACATGCCCGTCCGTCCATGAAGATACAGAATATCCCCCTGAGCATTGATGAGTGCAGCCGACGGGGCGACTAAATTCATGAGTGATTTTTCGAGGATGTCTCTCAACGGAATCTTGGAGGCAAGTTCCTGTGCCCCTTTTGCCCCAGAAATGCGTAGCTTGGAATAAGACGAATCGATGTTGGAATCATTGGATAATGCGGTAGATGGAAAGGCCAATCCAAGCGGCTTTCGTTGAGTCATAAGAACGCCGCCCTGTCGCTGATAGAGTTTCGCCTTGCGGTCGAGTACTTTGAAGAGGCTTCCATAATCACCGATTCCTTCACTTGTCCCCAATAGAAGAACTCCATTCGGCACAAGTGCAAAATGAAACAGCGGCATCAGCTTCTTTTGCAGTTCGGTCCCAAAATAGATCAGTAGATTGCGACAACTGATCAGATCAATCTTCGAAAATGGAGGATCCTTTATTACGTTATGCTCGGAAAATACTAACATCTCACGAATGTTTTTACTAATTCGATAAACATTCTCGCCCGGATTAATCGAGAAGAAGCGGGACAATCGCTCGGAATTCACATCCGAAGCAATGCTCACCGAATAGACGCCAGCTCGTGCCGTTGCGATAGCTCGGCTATCTATATCAGTTGCATAGATCTGAACGGAGCATTCGGATTTTGAACTTTCGAGATACTCGCGAATCAAAATAGCGATCGAGTAGGCTTCCTCGCCCGTGGAGCAACCGCTGATCCAAACTCGAACCAAATCCGTTGCCGCTGATTTGTCCTTAAAAAGCTGTGGAATAATCTGTTTCTCAAGAATTTCGAACACATCCGGGTCGCGAAAGAAAGACGTTACACCAATTAACATGTCGCGAAACAGGGCTTCGACTTCAACCGGACTTTCCTGAATATACTTGACGTAGTCTTGGACTGTTGGGATATGCTGCACCGCCATACGTCGCTTGATACGACGGTAAATTGTGCTTGGTTTGTAAAGAGAAAAGTCGTGACCTGTTTGGGATCGTACGAGGACAAAGATCTTCTTCATCGCCTCCTCGGATTTGGGTTCTATGCGAATTTCCAAATCGCGTCGCTGATTAAATTCTTGGGATGCATATGCGATCAACTGTGGAAGCATCGCAGCCGGTGCTAGCTCGTAATCGGCTATCCCGGTCTCGATAACACTTCTCGGCATTCCATCGAACTCGGCAGACTCGGCACTTTGCACCATGACCATTCCCGCCTCGGCCTTGATTGCTCGAACGCCCTGTGTCCCGTCGCTACCTGTACCTGAGAGCACGATCCCAATGGCTCGATCATGTTGATCTTGGGCGAGCGAACGAAAGAAGTAGTCAATAGGCATTCGATGACCGCGCGGTTCTGCTGGCTCTACAAGATGCAGCTTACCATTCAAAAAAGTCATGTCATGATTTGGTGCAATGATGTAGACATGGTTAGGCTCAACCGGCATCCCGTCCTCGACCTGCAAGACTGTCAATGTCGTAAACCGACGAACCAACTCGGCTAAAAGGCTCGTATGGTCCGGTGCCAAGTGCTGAACCAACACGAAAGCCATCCCAGGTTCAACCCCTGCTGGCATCCCAGAAAAAAACTGTTCAAATGCAGCCAAGCCACCCGCCGAGGCACCAATTCCAACGACAAAGAACCTGGACTTTGACGATTCCGAACCACCAGCCGAAATCAATTCGCCTACCTGCTCAACGTTTTCTTGGTCCCCAGCCGACATACTCATTCCTTAAATATCAACCGTTAACAAAAGATTTGCCTCCCTTGAGTGGACGCAATGATTGTACCGGAAATCTTGCGAGCCGAGGCTTTTGTAAGGCTAGCTGTACCTGAAAGTTAATGATTAGTGGAATCTATCGACGAACACCTTCACACAGAGGGACATCCTGCTGCTTATGGAGCAATATTGACGTTCGGCAGAGTCTCTCTTGAAATTCAGCGTTCCTTATCCCTATTCCGCGTGTCGAATAATGGCAACCGACGATGTCGACATTACGCATGCTCGACTGCGCGTAGCGCATGCTCGACTACACAGAGATCGAGCGAGTCCTCGGTGGCTTCGACGAAGTCTGGGGCGCATCAAGACACCGCAGGGATTCGTATCGTCGTCAACATTCCATTCGGAATCATCTGAGTCATGTTCATGCTTCCGTGATGTTGTTCGATGATCGATCGACTGATGCTAAGCCCCATTCC
Organism: Pirellula sp.; assembly: GCA_046344995.1. Lineage (GTDB taxonomy): Bacteria > Planctomycetota > Planctomycetia > Pirellulales > Pirellulaceae > JBKCUI01. The sequence goes on along the minus strand of JBKDKR010000064.1, from coordinate 34,632 downwards.
TAATCCGCCAGGTTTGGTTGTGTGATAGGGTTTAAAAAGGTCTGCAATCTCGGAGTTCGTTAAGGCTGGACCATTGTCGAGAATACAAATCTGAACCCAGTTATCCACCGTGCTGGTAGTTATTCTTATAAATCGTCCTGTTTGCTCGATGCCCTGAATCGCTTCCACTGAATTCTTGATGACATTCACCAACACCTGTTGGATGCGGATAGGGTCGGCTTCAACGATCGCTCCGCTCGAATCCAGCTCTAGACGTGTGACGGCATTTGCATTGGATAGTAGATTCTTGAGGATCTTGAGAGTGTCATGAATGCATGTATTCACATCCATCCTTTGAAGCTGGAATACATCGAGTGTTAGGTATTTTCGAAGTCGATTCACGATTACGCCTGCCTTGGTCGCTTCACCATGGATCAGCTCAAGCGTTTCGGATAATTCGGAATCAGTGGAACCAGACTTCTTCAACCCATAAAGAAGTCCGCCCGAAAAGTTGCAAATGGCACCCAGCGGCTGATTGATTTCGTGAGCAAGAGTTGCTGCAATCTGTCCTAGGGTCGACGTCCGCTGCGCATGTGTTAATTGATCTTGCTTTTCCGAAATGAGCTTTTCCGACAACTGCCACAAATGGGTCGCCCAATTACGAAGCATAACACCCGAAACCAAGGAGGATACGCTTTGAAGGAAACCTCTCTTTTCCTGGTCAACGATTCGAGCTGATTGAAACTCGCCTTCGATAAAACCAACGAGAATTTCGTTTTCGTGCAGGGGAATACGAAAACCGTCGATCGATTCTCCGAGTTGCAATTGATCGACATCGATCAGTTGGATCTCACCCAACGCTGCTCTTGAGTTAAGGCCCACATTTGCCAACGTTTCGATCGTTTTTCCCGTTGCATTCGTCAACAGAACACGACCGGATTCCAAGTTTAGACCATCGTCAATACTCTTGATAACTTGCCGAAGGAAGGTATTGCGATCGGTAATCACGACAGCCAGGCGACCTAACTCGGCATTGATGGCAAGCAGGTTTGCCCGTTTCTCTAGTCTTTGTTCATTCTGCTTCGCTTCAGACAGATCGTGATAGGATATGACAGAACCCATGATGGCGCCGCGAGAGTCGCGTAACACCGAGATGACTAGTCGCACAAAAATCGGTTCCGATCCCCTGGAATTCACCCGGAGCTTGCATTCTCCCTGCCAAATTCCACCCGACTGAATCTGTCGTTGGACAAGTTGCCGATCGTTTGGCCCGAACAAAAAGAAATCAAAAATCGATTTCCCCAACGACTCCATCTGCGAAAAGCCTGTGAAGTTATCGGAGAAGCGATTCCAGTAAACGATGCTGCCGTCCGTGATCGTTGCGATAATTCCGTGATCGACAGCGTCCAAGAGTCTGAGCTGGAAAGCGATTTCTTCGTTTGCAACATCTAGATTGTCACTTAGATAGGCAGCGGTTGCTCGATGGCACTGTTCGATGAGTTGGTTGTCGTGACGCCCTTTCTCAACATAGGCAAAAACCCCAAGATTGAGCCCGTCCTTTGCAGATTCGAAAGTGGAATCCACCGAATGCAGAATGACTTTTGTGTTGATTCCGGTTCGATTGAGACCGCGAACAAAATCGAAGCCACTTTTTCCGCCTAGATCTAAATCGACGATTGCGACTACAAATTTTTGTTCTTCGGATAGCCGAAGCCCTGTTTCCACATCTTGGCAAACAGTGACATCAAAAAATGCTTGTTGGAGTTTTTTCCGAATGAGTGCGGCCTGCGACTCATCGTCTTCCATCAAGAGGACCCGAGTTAGCGATGGCTTCCCGTTGATCTCCTGCATTTGATTTACGCTCGGTCTACTGTCATGCGTTGACAAGTCTCTAGAAACTCTTCCAACCTGTCGACCAACGTTAGCATGGTTGCCCCAGAACGAAGCTGTTCCTCAAGCGTGGTTGCTTGCGGCGTTACCTCATGAAAACCATAGCTGCCGCAAGCGCCCTTGAGCTGATGGATCAGCGTGCAAAGCTGATTGGAATCATTTTGCTCAATCGATTTTCTGATGGATAGGATGCGCTCCGGAATGTTCGAGACAAACTCGGAAACAAGTTCGGCGTAGTCTGGATCATCAGCGAGTTTCGATCGGATCGGCGGTAAGCTCATTTTTTATTTATTCACAAAGTTGCACACAAAAGACATTGGTTAACCGAATGCTCTCATTCGATACAATACCAATGCGTCGAAATACTCCAAAACGAGTAGTTTTACGGCAATGCGTTCTCAGCGTCTAACGGTGTTATCCGCCAAAACGCTTGAGGCAACCATAGGAATTGTCCTGGACAATTTGGCACAGATAGCTTATAGACAAAATCTAACGCCTCTTGCGTTTTAAAATCAAATGGGTGCTAAGATGGAAAGCAATCAAGTTGTTTATGTGATCGATGACGATGATGGGATGAGGGAGTCGATGTCATTCCTTTTGAAGAAAGCTGACATCGACTGTCTGGCGTTCTCCTCTGGGAAGCAGTTTCTAGACGAGTGGGATGGCACCCAACCAGGCTGTATGGTTGTCGATTTCCAAATGCCCGACATGACTGGATTGGCGTTGCTGAATCAGGCGCGTAGCCGCCTCGGATTTATACCGTTCGTCTTGGTAACGGGCCACGGTACAGTCGCAATGGCCGTCGAGGCAATGAAAATGGGAGCGGTAACCGTCATTGAAAAACCCTTTCGCCACGAGCTTTTCATCGAAACTGTCCTGACAACCATGGCAATCGATTTACAGCGACGCGAATCTGAGATGCATAAGCTTGATGTTGCCAATCGCCTCAAATCGCTTACCGAACGGGAGCAGGAGATCGTAAAAATGGTGGTTGAAGGTAGTTTGACCAAGCAAATTGCTAAGCAACTTGGGATCAGTGCCAAGACGGTCGAGGTCCACCGCAGTCGTATCACCAAGAAACTAGGAGTCAAGTCTGTCGTGCAGCTCGTTCGGATGGTTGTGCAATCGTCATCACCTATGCTATGAACACTTACCGCTATTCGATGAAATGAAGCGCTTCGTTTTTTACCAACGATTGCGCATAGGTTCCCTTGTTGTTACGCCTCATCCATTCTCTTAATGCATCCCACCAGGATTCCATATTTACGAAGCAGTGATCGACAGCGTCACTGCCATTGTCCAGGTCTTTGATGGGTTTGAATATGCATTCCTCGGCCCCGAGTCGCGTTTCATGATTTCTCTCAACAAAGTCAAGCCGTCCATGCCAGGTATTTCGATGTCCAAAATCGCAGCTCGAGCAAAGTTGTCAAATAAATGCCGTCAAAGAGCGATTATACCCTCAGCCAATTTCAGTCTGCTATTGCTGAGTCCACTCGCGTGAAGACTTCATTTGTCCGGAAGCCAATTCGAAAGAGAATCGGTTCATGACGCTGCTAACCGGGGTCAACACTTTGTTCCAAGATGCGAAGCTTGTGGATTTATTGGCAAAGCACTAGCTCGACAAACGTCCTGCATTTTCGGCTGTCTTTCGCTTTGAACAACCTGCCGAATCGGGGGTGCAATCATGAGCGTGAACGGACTCAACGGAAGGGCAGTGCAAGGTATCGACATATCGATCGTCAAATTGGTACCTCGCAATGAACGTAAGGTTGCCAAGAAGTATCGGGCGATTAGCGGCCAGCATCAAAACTTTACAATGCCACGCACAACTTTGAAGCCGCCCATGATTGTCGAACCACCGTATTCTTTCGCCAAACGCAGAAGGGCATTATGATACCCACAGTTGGGAAAGGTTGATTCGACTTTGGCAATTGCAGACCTGCTCATTCCCTTTCGGACCCAGCCCTGTGTAGCATCGATCCAATCGGCCTTGCGGCAGGCCTCGATTACGTCCTGATGCGTTCCCTGGTATCTCAACAACTTGTGATGCAAATGGATTGCGCCTCGCAAAGCGTCCGGGACTAATCCCCAACCGAACTTTTCGTTATCGTTGAGTGCTACTGCTTCTGATGGTTCAAGATGAGCCAGTTCGTGATCCGTCCAAAGTCCAATATCGTGATAAACGAATGTTGTTTCTACGAGCTGTTCATGCTCCGGAGCATTGTTTAGAAAGTGCATGGCTTATGTGATTGCTCGGTACACTTGGTTCCGATAGCCGTCATAGTCGCTTCCAATGACTGCTCGGTAGCGTGCGAGTAGTTCCTCAACACGCGGGCGATCTAGCTTAATGGTGATGTCTGGCATAGCTTTGGGTCAATGTCCTTTGGTTGTAGCAGTCGAAACATCGTCTGCTAATGAGGTGATTTACGGAGTTCGTTCAGGAACACTCAACGATTGATCCACAGGGGTGATGATTCTCTGGTAGGTTCGGTGGCGAATCGATTCCAAAGCACATTCTACTGAACTCGCATTGCAAAATGCTCTGGGGGCCGTGACAACTCCTTGTTCTGTTAACCGATTCGGTAGGAAATTTTGATTGCGAAAAAACATCCGGCAGTTAACAGATTGCTACGACCTGAAGAGGGGTAGTTTTTGAGACCAATTCACGACATGCTTCGACGACCAGAACGAACACAAAACACGTAAGTCATTACATTTAGAAGCTATATGGCTTCGAGTGCACAGAGACACACTGCAGAGTGCGTACAGATCGTGGAGGGGCGAGTTTGGAATACGGTTCGCCGAAGACGCATCGGCCCTCCGGATAATCGATACAGACGTCTTAGACTGGATGATGCGGGTGCCATCCTCACACAACGGGGGCGGATCCGTTTGCCTCGTCGGCGCGAAAGTACTACCGTTCTTTCACACACTCCAGAGTCCCAGAAAACCGTTGGTGAGAACTCTCGCAATGAACCAGCCTTGGTGGATCGCACTGCTCAAGCCGATACTCGTTTCGGTTCTGTTGTATTTTGTTATGAGAGTCATCAATCGCCGACTAAGTCGACGTTGGAAGGACGACGAATCTCGGACACTGCGTCACCAAGGGTGGGTTCCAATCCTAGGCGCTGTGGCAGTCCTTTTCGGTTTCGGACTTGCCATTATCTCCAACACCGTTGGTAAGAACGCAACCACGAATATCTGGACGACTTCTTTTTTCGTGGGCTTCAGTCTACTCGGGTTTCCACTGATCGCGGATTACCTGTTTTCACGCCATCGCCTCACCGAGGAAGGGATCGACTACGGTGGCATGTTTGGCAAGCAAGGCTTTATGGCATGGAAGAGCGTTCAGCGTGTATCGATTTCGCAAACGATGGGTTGGTACGTGCTGGAATCTACGAGTGGGGCGAAGGCTCGTATTTCCGTTTTGCAGGAGGGCTTGATCCAGTTTTCAAAACTGGTGCTGGAACATGTTCCCCGCGAACGGATACAACCGGAGGCCTATCTGTTCTTGATGCAAACGGCGAACGGTTCCCGAGGCACATTTATCGATCCAGATTCGATCGAGTGGAGGAGTGCCGTCTCCAAGGCTCGCAGCACATTGCCAATCCTGCAGGAGTTGTGTGAATCCGACAACAATGCAGCGTGGGTGAAATACGAATTAAAGACAAGCGAAGGAACGACGGAACACGTTTGGGGCGAGTTGCAGTTTTTGGGAGAGGATTCGTTCCGTGCAACGCTTGAGACTCCTCTGGTCGCTGGCGAACCTATCGATGATATCACCGAAGGCATGCCGCTGAGCGCACTCGAGGATTGGGTGGTGACGCTGCCTGACGGAACGGTACGTGGGGCGTTTACTATGCAAGTGGAGTTGGAAGTCGCGAAGCGAGAAGGGCTTCCACTTTTGCCACATATTGCCGCGATGGACGGGCGGTTTTGCGACCGATGAGGTCAGGCCAAAAACAAAAAAGGACAGACACAGCGATTGACGGACATGGTGATTTCGCTAAGCCTTTCCCATTGTTCCGAGTCTTTGTCTTGGAGCTTTTGCTGTGACTATCTTCCGTTCTCGACTTGTTGATACGACAGTGAGTCGTTGGTACCACTGTATTTCTCGTTGCGTTCGACAGGCTGATCTCATGGGCGATGAAGCCGCTCCGGGACGTAAGGATTGGATCGAGAATCGGCTTAAGGAACTTGACCAAATTTTCGCCGTGTCTGTCGGTGGGTTCAGTCTCATGGACAACCATTTGCACTTGCTGCTGCGTATCGATCCTGAAGTTGCCAGCAGTTGGTCGGACTCGGAAGTAGTCGAGAGTTGGTTTCGACTGTTTCCGCCTTGCGGGTCGGACCGGAAGCCGATGAAGGTTTCCAAGGAGTTGGTGGCCGCTCGTGTCGGGAACGCGGACTGGGTGGCGGGGGCGCGCAAGCGATTAGCGTCACTGGGTTGATTTATGAAGTGTCTCAAGGAGCCTTTGGCTCGTCTTGCGAATAAGCGAGACAAGTGCACGGGTGCTTTTTTGAATCGTCCGGCATTGTGCAGTCCTCTTTTTCCTTGGATGAAGCAATATGAAATTCAAGCGTTTTCGTTTGCTGCGTAACTCAGTTGCTAATCTCTGTGTCTTTTCTCGGACTTTAGGCGTCGGTGTCCGTAATTCTTCTGCTGGGGATGTAGAACCTTGACCAGCTTGGCATCTTGCCAAAGCTTCCAGCCTTGTCAATTCTGGTCCGTTTGCCCAGACCACTCAGGTTCGTCCGAATGGTCGCTGAATCGCATTCGTCCAGCCCTTGCTAACCCAGTGCTTTAGTAGCTTTTCCGAAACTCCAATTTGGGTTGCAAGAGAATATACGTACCAATGATCTGGAAGCAATTCAGGTGCAATTAGGTGTTTATTGGCATGCTCGTCGTCATTCAAAATCTTATTCACCATGCCACCTGAGAGTGGCTCTTGTTTGCGAGGTGTCCTAAACCCTTCTTGGGTTAATATCGACGCAACAAGCGGTGATCGCATCCCTGAAAGTGTCAGGCTCAGAGCGCGATCGATTAATTCTTGGTAATTGCATAGTTGAGCATACGTTTGGATAGGACGTTCGATACCGTGGCAGCTTTCGTAACCACCCGACCAGCGAATTGTCACCGTCGTCGACTGACTTCGATCCTGAACGGCCACGGTTACTCGCTCAATCATCAATCTTAAAATCTGATTGCGTTCGACGTTAGTTGCTTCACTTTTCCAGAGAGTCCCAAGCTCGCTGCACATCGAAACCATTTGCTCCCATTCTATTTTCGATACCGCCGTTGAACGAGTTTTCTTCATTGCTGTATACTCTTGCTTTGCGATATCCAATTCTCGCAATGCTGTTTCCCACTGCGACTCGAGGGTTGCAGCAACAAGTCGATTTACTGGATCGACTGTCTTGTAGCGACGTGAGGCTATGTCAACATCGTATTCCGCTCGTTGCAAGCGATGTTCAGATTGTCGTTCCAGTTGTTGACGCCGTGTGGACTCGTCGTCAGCCACTCGCAAGCTGAGATCGACCTGGGCCGGTTCAAGCGTTTGCAGTAGCTTCCTTATAACAAAGGTATCCAGCGATTTAATTGTGATGGTACATAGGCAAGATTTCGCTTGAGCAATGGTTGCAAGTCGATTGCAATAATAGCTTCCAGAATTTGCTGTGCTATAGGACACTGATATGCGACGTCCGCAACCGCAGAATAGGATTCCACCAAGCAATGCATTGCCGACTTTTGCAGGGCCGGTGCGATCAGGGCGATTGTCGTTCTCCCTAAGTCGAGCTTGATTGTTTAACGCACCTGAATTTGAAATCGAATCCGAAACGGGGGCAAAGATTAGCTCGAGGGAATTGCGAGGAAAAACCATCGTGCTTCACTTTTGGGCAACATCATGCGGTCCGTGCATGGGCCAAATGCCAGAATATATCAAATCGCTTTCTAAGCTGGATCAAAGCCAAGCCGAAATCCTGTTTGTTAACCTCGACGATGACCAAGAAAAGTTCCTTGAAGCAGTAAATAAGTTTCAGATGCCTTTCACGAATCTTCGCGACGAGCGTGGCTGGGGAGGTGACTTGGCTCGTGCATTTGGAGTTCGTTCCATGCCTTTCGACGTCATAATTGACCCCGACGGCAAGATTGTCTCCAATCAAATCGAAGATTTGAAGCATCTCAGGAAATAGACCGAAAGTTCTTGGTTGGCTAAAGTGCTCGCAACAAGTTAACATTTCCGACATACGTAAAAACGCAGTACCAGCGAAAGTTACCGTCCTCAATGAATGATATCGAGCTATTTTTGAAATCAAAATCGTTCGCTGTGGCTGGTGCATCGCAAAACCGAACCAAATATGGGAACATAGTTTTCCGTGCAATCATCGCCTCGGGCCGCATCGCATATCCACTTAATCCGAATACAGTCGAAGTCGAAGGCGTTCCCGTTTTCGCTTCAATTGCTGACCTACCAGTCGTCCCGGAGTCCCTGTCGATCGTCACACCGCCTCACGTAACACGCCAAGTTATTCAGCAAGCAATCGCTGCTGGCGTCAAGAATATTTGGATGCAACCCGGAGCTGAAGACTCTCAAGGAAGCCAGGCCGCTAGGGACGCAGGACTCAACGTCATCGACGATGGAAGTTGTATACTTGTCAGTCTTTCCATCGAACGGTCATCGAGGTAGAAGTCCAATCTGATCAATTACCAAAAAATGAACAATCTATACTGAACCACGGTAGAATCGATTTTTTAGAGGAGTGAAAAGCTGTACTATACGGCTTGCACAACTGGCGGCTGGTCGCTGATAGACACCCGCGTTAAGCTGCTGTGCTAAGGGGTCAGGATTGACGAGATTGGTTGGGCAGACAGTCGCAGAGGCGTATCGTCTTAAACCTATTATGACCCTAACATGCCACCAGCAGTCCATCTTCAATAACTAGTTCGACAACCTGCGTTTTGACTTGCTGTTCGGTTAACTCGTCACGGAGAATTTTAACATTAGAAGGGGCAGCAATACCAAGCGAAATCCGGTTTCCTTGGATCTTGACGACTTCGACAGTGATGTTGCCGTCGATAACCAACTTATCACCAACTTTTCGACTTAGAACTAGCATTTTGAGTCTTCCATGAGTTCGATTGCTGCGACAGTGCGGGAATTGTTGGTCTGCCGCATCCCAACACAACGATTATCAGATGGGCATGTGACAAGTTAGGTCAATTGGGAAATGGATTTGCAATTATTCGACGATTACGATTTCTAGTAACAGCTAGTGCCGCAACACGGAGTTGATATCTAAGATAACGTGGCGCGTAAACATGGGAATTCCCCAGGGGGATTGTCCCTCGCTAACGCTGCGGGTTGGGATTTCGGCGGGGTTCCAATCAAGGTTATCTCCAAATTGCGGCACTAGTCATACCAACCGTCTTATGAGGTTCCTCGTCTAGGGCAGGCCCAGCAACCATTCACGCGTGATGGCAGCAGGTATCGTTTTCTGCTCAAGCAATTCATCCGGCGTACTACCCCAGTAAAAACTGATCCAACCATTGTGGACGTGCGATTGCTCCCGCAAAAAGTTCCGCAACTCCACGCTACTACACTTCAACGGGAAACACTCTTCGATAATCAATGGCTTACCTAACCGGAAGCCGCGAAGCGTCTCCGCATCTTTTTCCAACTGATCACTCTTCGGATAGAGATGCATTGCGATAAAGTCGATATGCTCCACAATCTGCTCCGGTTCGAATCCGCTCGTTAAGCCGGGCCGATTTAAACTCCAATCCACCAAGCCTACAGTGATCAAGCCCGGATCACCCGTTTCACGGATCGCTCCGGCTAAGTACTTTGTCCAGGCCTTGGCGATCTCGGGTCTGGGCCGATTCGCTTGGTCCAAGGTAATAAACTGCACAAAATGTTTATCACCAAAGGCGGGTCCCAACCAATCCCCTGCCCCTCTCTTGCCACCTGGAACGACCGGTTCATTCATCAAGTCCCAGCAAAAGATTGCTGGCGATTTTTTGGCCGCTTGCACGACAGCTCGCCAGAAGACCGCTTGAGCCGCCCAACGCTCTTCTTCGTTCAGTTCGTCGTACCATGCTGGAACATCTTTTTTGTGGTAACAGCCCAGGCCTGTAACATCCAAATAGAGACGCGTGCGCTCAGCTAGTTGGACCAAGGCTACAAATTTTGCCAAACTTTGTGTATCCGGTACCGTCGCCGATTTCATAAAACGACCGAATTGCAGATGAACCCGAACTGTGTTGGCCCCCAACTCTTGCATCTCGCAGAAATCGCTTTCGACTTCCGCCCATTGCTCGTTCCAATAATCTTCGATCAACCGCCCCACTTGGTCATGATCGTAATTAAAACCCCTCACTCGAAACTCTTGACGGTCGCGGTCTGTAATAAACTGGTTACCATCCTCCGAAACTCTTATGCGTTGCAATGGCTCCCGCATGGCGATCGTTCTAGGTTCCGGTTTAACGCCCGCAACAAACAATCGGTTCGCATGTGAACCCAAGGCATACGTAGCCTCGCGGTCTCCTTGGATATCTTGTTCGATGGTTGCCTGTTTCAAATCGATCCGTCTCAAACGCCCATCCTCACCCAATACCCACAACATCGGGACCACACCATCCAGCTTCGGCTTCTCCCAGACGGCTTCATTAGGAACCGCTGCCAAACGCACGAAGCGAACGAGGCGGCCAGTTTGCGGGTCCCATAACCGGACCGTTTGATCGCGCGAAATCGAGACCATGTGCACCTTGGAATCAAAGTCGGTTGGTGTCGATACCAATTGCGTGATGCCTGCCGTATGTTGAGATAAAGATCGCACGGCAGAGCCATCCTCGATCTTCCACAGACGAATAGCCGCATCATTCCCTCCCGAAGCCAGTAAACCCAACTCCGGAAACAATTGAACCGCCGTGCAACCATTCGGATGCGCATCGACTTCCCATCGCGATTCGAGTTCTTGATCATCGAGCAACAGCAGCTTACCTATTGCCGCAGCCACTGCGATCAAGCCCTGGCGCGAATGCCAATCGACTCTCAACAGCGTGTCACCCGTTATGACACGCCTCGTTATCAACTGGAACTCTGGCCACGTATATTGTTCCAATATGCCTTCTTCGCCAGGCACTCCTCCTGCGATTAGGATTTGTGAGCCATTGGCCGAAAATTTCAAATCATGAATCTTGGCAATCTTCGTTTCCAGGCGTTGCTGTACATGCTGGCACAACTCATCCCAAACGACCAACTCACTACCCTGGGCAGTCACCCACTGACCAAGCGTATGCTGGAAGGCAATGGCGGTTGTAGGTGACGTAACTTGCATGTGTTCGGCAATTGTTTCTTCCGAACGGATCAAGGAAAGGCTTAGGAGGCAACTTGCCAAGAAACAAACCATTCGAAGATATTGGAATAAGTACAATTGTAAGGTCATGTATTCAATACCAGTGCTGCAACTTGGAGATAACCTTGATTGGAGAACCGCCGAAATCCCAACCCGCAGTGTGAGCGAGGGATCATTCTCGCGACAAAATACCTTGCTTACGCGTCGGGTTATGATCAATATCAACTCCAAGTTGCGGGCAATAGAAAGAGAAGTGTTCATGCGATGAGCTCTCGCACGATCTGACCACCTTGGTTGACGCGAATCGGGCGGCCGTCAGTTGTGGTTAGCGTTGTTTCTGCTGCGATACCTAATTGAGTATAAATGGTACAGGCTAGATCTGCTGGTGTAACGGGAGCATCTAAGGGACTTTCGCCGGTGCTGTCGCTCGCGCCATGCACGTAGCCGCGTTTCAATCCACCACCTGCCATTAAGACACTAAAGACCCGTGGCCAATGATCTCGGCCACCGGTGCTGTTAATCTTTGGGGTACGACCAAACTCTCCCATAACCACTACCAACGTACTGTCGAGCAGCCCCCTTTCCTCGAGATCCTCGATGAGTGCCGCCACGGCTTGGTCTAGCGTTGGAATCAAACCAACACCGATCTTGGCCCCGGCATAACCTTCCTTTAACCGGAGGACTAGATCAGCGTGTGTGTCCCAATCGCTGTTATGAATATTGATGAAAGAGACATTGTGTTCCACCAAGCGTCGAGCCAACAAACAACATTGGCCTAAGAGACGATCGCCATAACGCGCGTGTGTTTTTGGAGACTCGTCCTCGAGTCGAAACGCGCTCCGAGTTTCGCGATTTAACGTCATCCGATACGCTTGTTCGAGTGGCGACGATGAGGAAGCAGCTATCGACTCTTGCTCCAATCTTCGCTCTTGACGATCGAGCGTTTGAAGGAACTGTTTGCGCCGCAAAAGTCGCGTTTCATCAAGACCTGGAAAGAAGGTTAAATCTTTGGGTGCTAGCGAATTGCTCTTGGGATCACGCGGCACCAGGTAGGGTTCGTATTGTGAACCTAAAAAGCCAGCCCCTGCGGTGGAACGATATTCGTTTAGAGTAATGTAGTTTGGTAAAGCGGTCGTTGGTTCCCGGAAATGAGAAACGACTGCTCCATAACTCGGATAGACCAACGCTGGGGTCGGCTGATAACCGGTCAACAAATATTGGTTGGCTATGTTGTGTTCGCCCAAGGGGGAAGTAACCGATCGAATTACGCAAAGCTTATGTGCAATTCGGGCTAGGTTTGGCATTACTTCGCTCAGCGCTAATCCAGGCACGGAGGTTGTTATCGATTGAAACGGGCCACGCACCTCCACGGGTGCATTGGGTTTGGGATCAAAGGTTTCTAAATGACTCGGCCCACCATCTAACCAAATCAATATGCAAGACTTCGCTCGGTTCGGTTCGCGTGCGGCCAATGGCATCGATCCCGCAGTCGAAAGTCCCAGACCCAGCAGGGGAATGGTACCGACCTGCAAAAAGTCGCGACGCGTGATTGGAATCGATCGCAGTGGCATCTCATTGATCCTTTACCGGTTATCTAAGAAATCTTTGGACGACAATAAAGCCCAAAACAAATCTTCCCAACCCGCCTCGCGCTGTTCGGGAGGTAACTGGTTGAGCAATTGAAGAAACCGCTGCTGTTCCACGGGGGTCGGATAGCGGCAGAGCGTTCGCAGTGTCATGCGCTTCAAAAATTCTTCTGATCCGATATCTTCCTTTAGCGTTGTTTTCAGCCAATGTTGCTCATGGACAATTCGTTGGTTGACCGTCTCACCATTGATCCAGTGGAGCATCAGCGCCAACGAGGATGTTGCTGACGACGTCGTGCAAACGTCATTGCGTACACACCGGCCTAGTGTATCCAAGGCGAGGGACGGTGTCGTGGGATCTTCTTGTAAAATCGCCCGTTCGATCTCGGTTCGTTCTGCAATAGGTAGCGTGCTCCCAGTGGCATCATCGACTAGATCTAGCAATACATCGGGGGATAAAGGTTTGCGAGGCCCGAAGCTGTACGTAAAATCGCTACGGCTCGCGGACGTCGTAGTTGGTGATTCTCTGCGATAAGCGTCGGAAAGTACAATCTTACGTGTCAATGCTCGCAGATCGTAACGTTGTGCGATGAAGCTCGCGGTTAGAGCCTGCAACAGTTCTGGGTGGGTCGCAGGATTGGTCAAACGCATATCATCGACCGGTTCGACCAAGCCACGGCCAAAGAAATGTGACCACACGCGATTGACGGTAGCTTTGGCTAGGTGCGAATCGGGGTGTTGGATCATCCAATCGGCAAGTTCGCTCCGTACATCGCCACTTGAGGAAAAACGTGGACCGCCTGGTAATTGCGGGATCGCGGGGAGACCTGTTCGCGGATTGGTCACCGCACCTCGGTCAAGCCAACGGACTGTCTGCTTGCGATCGATGCGGGCAAAGACCGCCGCGAGACCATGATAGTCATCTTGTTTCCAGCGATCTAACGGATGGTCATGACAATTCGCACATTCCATCCTCGCTCCGACAAACAAACGCGAGAACTGCTCGGCTTGTTGTCTCGGATCATTCGTAAGCAGCATAAAGAACGCAGGCCCTTCCACGTGGCAATCACCACTGGCTGTTATCAGTTCACGACACACTTCATCCCAAGGTCGACCGGTCGCGAGCTGTTGATGGAACCAACGATAGAAATGATGCAAGCCTTGTGGCGCATTGCTATTTGGTCTCAAGCCAAAGGTGCGTGTCCAGCGATACGTCGAAAAGTCAACGTATTCTTTCGAACCCAACCATTGCTCTACTTGCTGCGCATATTTATCGTTCGAGTTATCCTGGAGATAAGCTTCTAGTTCCTTAGGTGACGGAGCACGACCGATCAAATCCAACATCAGCCGGCGGAGCAGCGTCGCTTCATCTGCGATGGGTGTCACTCTCTCGGATAACTGTGCGCGACGCTCATCAAGCAAGCGATCAATCTCACCGCGAGCGACGTTAGTTAGGTCGGTTGGTAAAGCTGATTCGGCGGAGGCGTTGGTAGCGGACCGATTTGGGGTCAAGACTTGTAATGCCTGCACCCGATCGCCATATCGTAGGGTCAACGTGTGAATACCGGGGCGCAATGCAGTCAGTCGCATTGAATCTATATCGATCTCTAAGCTGCTGGAATCCGGAATATTGACGGATACCATATGATTGACTGAGATAGGAGCTTGCCCTCGGAAGTGAGCCAATACATCCAGTGTTCCACTTTCCTGCACCGATAGATTGGCCGCAGAGTTAGGGGCAAGCATCGTGTGCTGGAATCGAACCTCAATCTTCTCAAGTTCACGCCCTCGAATACGGCGCGCTCCTTGCTGTAGCCACGTGTGCAAGATATTCCAAGAGGGGGAGTTTTCATCGAGGATAGCTCCACCTTCGTGATCGATCGTGCCGGTGGGCTTCTTCAATAACAAACTTTCGGTAGGTCGACGGACATCGATGCGACGGCCCTCAAATTCGCGAGCGATCGCCGCATAGTCCGCAGCAGGATTCGAGCCCCATAAAGAAAGATGGAAGCCACCGCGACCCACGGCAGCCCCGTGGCAGCTTCCGGCATTGCAGCCAGCGCGAGTTAGTACCGGAAGTACATCGAAATCAAAATCAATCGACTCGTTCGCGATCGACTGCAACGGTAGGATGACCAAGAGAATGAGCGACACGGATGGTCGAATCATTTGTATTTCTCAGCCCATTTGCGAAGTACGTCTTGGCAGCGCGGTGTACCATAATTTTCTAACTTGCCGCTGTTAACAATCGTATTTGAAATGCGAGCGATTTCTTTTCGAGCGACGTCATCTTTTTCCACCCAAGCCTCAACCGCAGCGGCCGCTTCGTCCACTTGTTTATCGATCGCATCCTTTTGTATCAACGGTCGCAAATAGGAGCGAACCTTTTCGGTGAGGGCTTCGTTGGGCGCATTGGAATTACCATCCCTGGTTCGCATGTTGGGCCGTTGCATGTCAGGTTGCACGAGCTTGGTGATATCGGGAACTTCACCGCCAGCGATTTCGACGATCGACTTCAAGACTTTTGGCAGATCCGCTTGGATACTCGGTTGGACCAAAGCGTAATTGGCTGTCACCTTGTTCTCCTTGCCGACCAATATGGTAAGCGTGACTTGGCGATTGAGCCCGTAGGCTCCGGGTCCTTCGACGCCATCGGGATAGATACCGATCATTGTCTTTTGAGGTAGAGCATGCCGCATTCGCTTGAGATCATTTTCGGCTTGAGTCGGATCGGGTGATAACCACACGATGCAATGCGACACATCTTGATCTTTGCGTTCCGATAGATAGTTCATCAAGATTCGAGTCATACCGATAGAGGGTCGATTGGCTTGATGGACGAACAGCAGCACGATCGGTTTGCCTTGGGCTTCCGTGATCGGGTCAAAACGTTTGCCGGCTTTATCATCAAAGACACCGACGATTTCAAAGGGTGGGAGTGCCTCACCAACTTGTGGGCCTGAGAAGACGGCCTCTGCTTGACTTTGCTCTTGAGCATCAGCCCTAGGCAGCATGGCCGAGTAAGAAAGAGCGAACGTGGAAAGTACCAACAATGTACAACGGCCTAAGTCACGACAGGAAATTGAGGGTGTCTTCATCGAAGTTATCTTGAAATATTGGGGAAGATCGTCTCGCAGTCATTATGACGAATGTAGCGACATCGATTAAGAAATCTAGCACATGAATCCGTCAAAAGGACCTTATTCCGGGAGGTGACGAATTAGCAACTGGTGTCGCAAAGCACCATTATCTGGAGGATTTACCATGTTATGGGAGAGATCGTACTCGATCGCATGGTCTATTAAATCACCACGCCTCAAGGAATGCTTACTTTGACTCGATTTTTTCCCAACGCTATTTTTGGAGCGGTTGACCGTTTACAAGGAAGATCAAGTACGCGAGAGGCAGGTTAAGATATCCGTGCCCATATCAGTGAGCGGAGATCCAGTTCATACTCGCTTGTGTTCTCATCATGACTCTCTTTTCCATTGCTAAGGGTACAAATCGTGCCCCCGTTCACTACCAATCTATATCCGTCTTCTAGACGACACTTGTGCTTGTAAATCCAACCCGGATTATCGCCAACTGTTTGAACCGCTTCCATAGACCACGTCTTTGTATTCAGACGATAAACAGGTGTTTCCCCATGGCGACGAGCTTTCGCGTAACCAAGGTTACCGATGATATAGATAAAGTCATCGACTAGTGTCGCGGTATGGAAATCGGTCGGAGGGAACAACTCCTTTGGGTATCCATAGATTTTGAATCTGCCACTAGTGTCGTGTACGATGACGTCGTTGTAGATACAAAAATCAGGATCATAGTAATCCTCATGTTCGCCAGCGATCTGCACGAATCGTCCATCCGTCAACTTGGTAAAGGACATTCCAAATCGATCGAAACACCAAATGGGATGCCCCATCTCCTCATTAGGATCGAACTGAATTTGAGCTCGGTAGGTATTTCCGCCAAAACGGATCATGGCCTTCCAAAACGGCACATCCATCATCTCCGGATTAGAATCGCCAAATCTCGGTTTACAGCCCGAACGGTAGTCGTCGACGGTGCAGTCAATCGTGTCCTGATCCGTGAAGCCCAGCAACTGACGCTTGGATTCCGTACTTAAGTCGGCGATGTCTTCCCCCGCATCTTCGAGCAACTTCAGAATTCTCGTATCGCAGGTAACGGACATCGCATTTCCACCATCCGAGTCCTTATGACTGGGGTTTGCACCGGCACTGAGTAAAAGTTCAAAGCAGTTTCGCTTACTGGCTCGCGCTGCGGCTATAAGTGCGGTTGCCCCCGTGTTGTCGGTTGCATCGACTTGGGCACGGTTATCGATCAACCATGCGAGCATGCCATCATTTCCTCGCTCTGCACATAGGATCAGCGCTGTCTTACCACCGAGAGCCCTCGACTCGATATCGATCTCTCGATTCAAGAGCATTTTCGCCTTTTCAATATTGGAACCCAATGCCGCTAGATGCCATGCTGATCTTTTGTAACGGTCGCAATAAGCTAAGTCGACTGTTTGGTTAAGAATGTTCTGAAACTCGAAGTCTGTACCCCAGGCCATACACTTCATCAATTCGTTCCAACCGAGAACATGCTCCATGGCACCTAGGTCTAGCAAGCACTTCACTACATCAAATCGACCGAACAACGAAGCGACACTGAGTGGTGATTCTCGATAATCAGACTCTGCATTGAGATCGGCTCCGTTTGCATAAAGAAAGCTGATCATCTCGCATAGCTGTTCGCTGTCGTAAAGCCCATAAATGCAATGGACGACAATCGAGTATCCTCCTTTAGCGGAATAACGAATATCGGCACCAGCATCCAGAAGCATTTGAACCTTTGCAATACTTCCCGCGGTTGCGGCCAAGCCAATCGAGTAATTGCTCCCATCAGAGACGGCTAGATTGGGATCTGCACCTGAATCGATCAACAGCTTCAGAGCTTCGGTTGATGCTTTAGCGCTCTGAGATGCATGAGCAAGAGGCGTCATCCCGTTATGGTCAAACTCGTTAATTGGGCAACCAATGCCGAGCAGCTTGTTTACTAACTCGTCGTTTCCTTGTCTCGCAGCCTCGTGAAGATCCAAGGTCTACAGTCCTTTCCTCTAAGTGGTTTTCAGGACAAGAGTGTTCGTGAATTGTGAGCAACGGTACAGAAGTATACCATCGCACCGATAAGGTGTCGTGGTAACAATCCGCCCGGACGATTCGGTTCCGGTCTTTCAAATGGAGAAATCCGATCGCATCTAAGTGTATCTCAGCAGTGCATGTTAGACTGCGATTGGCAAGCATTTCAGGAAAGCGTCTGCTAAGCTATCCAACCCCAGACTCGTATTAAAGCTATTTAAGAAAAAGTTTCGTAACCACTGTCTGTTGTCAAAAGCTATTTTGACCGTCGAAAGTAGTATATGCCGGAATCGATCCCGCAAAGCTCCCAGCTTTTTTCTCCATATTCTTCATTAAGCCGAAGCTCCAGAAAGTCTTTTCGGTCAAGCAACTGGTCAGGGGTTTTATTTGGTGCCAAGGAAATTTGAGACCAGGCCACGATTTTGTACTCCCAAGTCAAAGGAGCGGATTTTGTGGCACGACCAACTCGCGACACCTTTCATCATATGTCCGTCCTCCAAAAGCTTGCTTCGTATCTCCACAGACTAGTTTCGATCGTACAAAAAGCGACGGAACAAACGATTCTCTGCTTCACCAAGAAGTGGCCTGCTCTGAGCTCTTTCCTGCAAATCTTTATGGTTCCGATGAGCAAAGTGCACGGGGAGCGAAGAAATCTTTGACCAACTCAACTTCTTCTGGTATTGCCACCAAGCGACTGAATACTCGATTGTACGAATAACCAGATGGGATGCGTTCAGCGACATGTATTCCGTTAGCCTTCAAGACCGCGCGCGATTCGACAATATGCTCTCGAATCAAATCTTTCTGAAACTCGCTGGCTGCAGCAACAATGTTCGAAGAAAAGCGACTAACGGACCTTTCACCAAACTGTGGGTCAGTAAACATTTTGGAAGTTAGTCGTTTTCGATATGAGTTGATATGAACAAACGGTTTGGTGGGGCGGCTTGGTGGGATAGTGACGATTAGCATAGTGATTGTTTACATGGTAGAAGCCTTTTATCTAGAAAAGACCCGTTGGCAGGCCGCCATTTTAGGTTTGGTATGGCACAGTTACGGAGCTCTCTCACTGCCTTGGCAACAACCTAGCCTGAATTGAACTCGCGATCGCTCGAAACTAGGACATCACTATGGGGAAAAAAGGCAAGCCGTCGAAGAAATCCAATGGGCGGCACGCAATCGAAACAAGTGAATCATTGAAATCACATCCGACGCTGGCGGAACTGGTTGAGATGGGAAAGAGCCTGCGTGAAAAATGCCCTCGCGAGTCGCATGCGGTCTGGAAACCCGCTGCCGATCGGCCGGACCCGTTGGTCTTGATGGAGGAATCGAACAAGGGACGCATGCCCCAACTGATTCCGGTTCGCCACGGTCGAATGCTGAAGTCACCGTTTACCTTCTACCGAGGTGCGGCGCTTAATATGGCTGCTGACTTGGCTGGTACGCTTGCCAGCGGGATCCGCGTGCAGGCTTGCGGCGATTGTCATCTCATGAATTTTGGTTCGTACGCAACCCCTGAACGCCGAGTGATTTTCGATATCAATGATCTCGACGAGACCCTGCCAGCGCCCTGGGAGTGGGATGTGAAACGCCTAGCAGCCAGTTTCGTTCTCGCGTGTCGCGACAATGGCTTCAGCGAGGATGTGGCCCGCGATGCCGTGTTGACTTGCGTGCGTTCCTATCGTACGCGCATGGCGGAATATAGCACCATGCATGTCATGGATGTGTGGTATGCAAGTATCGATGTGGAAAAGGTAATGGATATGGTGAAAGACTCAGAAGCCTACCATCGAATGAAGAAGCGTTTGGCCAAAGCACGCGAACGCAGCGTAGCAGAACATGACTTTCCAGAACTCGCAACCACGGCTGGCTTGGCACCGTCGATCAAGGACAATCCCCCACTGATCTTTCATATGCGAGAAAAAGGGCACGAGGAGCAGACAGCGTATCTCTTCCAAGCGTTTGCACAATATCGCGAAACCATGCAGGAGGATCGACGCCTCCTTTTGGACCGATTCAAGATCATGGATGCGGCAATCAAGGTCGTCGGCGTCGGCAGCGTCGGAACCTATTGCGGCATCATCCTCTTGATGGCCAGCGAACACGATCCCCTTTTCCTCCAGTTCAAACACGCTCGCCCGTCCGTCCTCGAAGCCTATGCCGGCAAAAGCCTACACTCCAACCATGGTCAGCGCATCGTGCATGGCTGCCGGATGATGCAATCGGCCAGCGATCTCTTTCTAGGTTGGACCGAAGGAGCAGGCGGGCGGCATTTCTATGTCCGTCAGCTCAAGGACATGAAAATCAAGCCGATGGTCGAGGTGTTCACGCATGGAGTCATGCTCGAATACGCTCGTTTGTGTGGTTGGACGTTGGCCCACGCCCATGCACGCTCCGGCGAGCCGGCAAAGATCACTGGCTATCTAGGCGAGAGCGACAAATTCGACGAAGCCATAGCAGATTTTTCGATAGCCTACGCCGACCAGACTGAAAAGGATCACGACTTCCTCGTGAAGGCCGTGCGTGCGGGTAAGCTAGAGGTGTTTGTTGAAGAAGAGGTATAGCTACCACGTTATTGACTAGGAAATGTCGCTATGAGCACCGCTGGATCACCATTGCCGAAAGAATTGAACTCTGAGGAAACTACGGCGTTATTACAACGCATCCTGGTGGTTGTCGAAAAAGACAAACGAAACCGCTGGGTGGATATCACCAGCGCGGTCGTGCTCTCTCTAGCCACGATGTCCTCGGCCTGGTGTGCCTATCAATCGACGCTCTGGGGCGGCGTACAGACATTTCGGCTGGCGGCAGCGAATAAGACCGGCCGCGAAATCTCAACCGCTAACCTTGCCGCTCTACAGAACCGAGCATTCGACGCTTCGATGGGCGTTAGCTGGATGCAAGCAAGACATGACGGCAATGATCGCCAGGAAAAATTTCTCTTCGACCGCTTTCGTCCGGAAATGAAGAAAGCTGTCGAGGCTTGGCTGAAAACCGACCCGTTCAATAATCCAGCTGCGCCTTTGGGGCCTCTTAAAATGGCAGAATATGTTCAGCCAGAACTGATCGATGTAAAACGATTTGAGGAATTCTACGCTCAGGAATACGATGGTGCGATACAGGCCAATCAAACTTCCGACACCTACCTACTGCATACTGTCCTGTTCGCCTCGGTGCTGTTCTTCGGTGGCATCGCAGGGACGCTCGATTCGCGCCGCTTACGAGCCAGTATATTAGTTCTCGCCTTGGCCCTTTTCGCTCTAACAACGGCTTTCCTTGCAAGCATGCCCATCTGCATGGAGTGAATGCCGGAATTCTCGAGCATAGTAGGAAGCTCGCTGGGCGGGCACGCTTCACTGCAAGCCGCTCGACAATCTGCCCAGTGATCACGTTTCATAGGTAGCCTACATTGACTTCATCATCCAGGGCAACGAGAAGCACAAGGCGGATGGAACACCGTTCTTCGCCTAGCGGAACAAACTCACCTCACACCGCATGGAAGCTCTGCCAAATCCAAGCAGCCGCCAGCCGCAGTGGCGAGTGGGAGCTTCTTCAACCTTTAGACCGATCCCGCCGAAACCAGGGATCTCGCCAAGAAGGAGCCTGAGAAAACCAAAGCCTCACTCACATTACCGATGAAACACCAACCCCCATTTCCCCTCCTTGCGGTCTTCTCATGAGCATTCTCAGCAGGCTTGATCCAAAACTAATTCCTTAGCAATCGGTGTTGGAAAGCGGCTCGTCTACGTCGCTTCGAACCTGGCGGCTGCCAGGTTCGAGGTTACCAGGGCGTTTTCCAGAAATTGCAATCCGTCTGAAGTTGCGTGAATCTAATCCGGATTTAACGATGTGGTGGCAACTCGAATGGGAATCTGGGGGCCATCACATCTGGCTGTCAAGATTGTTTTGGCAATGCGTCGAATGGAACATCCAGGTACGGGCGATGGTGAGGGATTACAAAGTTCGGAGGTGGGCGATGCGTCACGAGATTCGGAGCAGATTTTCTGCAGTAACACTTGGCATAGTTTTTTCGAGTGCGACTGTGTGGCAATCGCCATCGTTTTCGCAAACTGTTGACAACGCGTTGACACCTCAAAACGTCGCAACATGTGAAGGAGGGGTCGGGTATCTTCCCGGTCATGATTGCGACGAAATGGGAATAGCAGCGTCTGGGATAGTTGGCGGCTGCGATTCGCAGACCACGCTTTGTGAATCTTTGATGACTAGACAAAAGCTGACGGGAGATTGGTTAGGGCATCGATCAGCCCTTACCGAGAGCGGCTTTTCGTTTGATCTTAGCACAACACAGTTCTTTCAAGGAGTGGCGAGCGGGGGAGCAGAGCAAGGCTTTGAATACGGCGGCCGCAATGACTATTTCTTGAACGTCGACGGTGAGAAGGCGGGACTTTGGAAGGGTGCGTTCATCACGCTGCATGGTGAGACCCGATACGCAGATTCGGTAAATCCCTTGGCGGGGGCTCTCGTTCCTCCCAATCTGGCTTTAGCGTTACCAGTCCCCAGAGACGTGACCGCGCTCACCGGCGTAAAGTTCACTCAGTTCCTTTCCGAAAGTTCGCTTGTTTATGCTGGCAAGATCAACACGTTTGATGACTTTAAGCAGCCGTTGACCGGGGCGGGGCTCACCGACGGTTTTATGAACATGTCTTTGATGGTTAACCCCATCGTCGCTCGGACGGTCCCTTACTCGACCTTTGGTGCGGGGTTCGCGAAGCTTCACAACATGGAGCCGGTCTTTTCGCTGGCCGTATTTGACACGAACAACACTCCGACCGTGTCAGGTTTCGATACGTTCTTTGACAACGGAGCGACGATCGTTTCGAGTTTGAATCTGCAGACTGGTTTTATGGGGTTGCCCGGCCATCAGGGAATACTGGGAATCTACAGTACGGGCGACTATACAAATCTGTCGCCAACCGGTTACTTCAATCCTGAAGGCGGGATCGTAATCACATCAGCACCAAAAGACGGATCGTGGGCGTTAGGTTATAATTTCGATCAGGCCTTCTATGTATCATCGACTGATCCGCGAAAACGATGGGGAGTCTTCGGAAATCTCGGTATTGCTGATGATAACCCCAGTCCGATCCGCTGGACCGGTAACGTGGGTCTTGCAGGAACTAGTCCGATCGCTGGGCGATCGGCCGATACATTTGGAATCGGCTATTTCTACACAGGTTTGAGCGGCGCGTTGGAAGACTTTGCTCCGGTCTTGCTGCCGCTCGGCGATGAACAAGGTGGAGAGCTCTATTACAGGATCGCCGCAACGCCGTGGTGTCAGGTGACACCTAACCTACAAGTCATTGATCCATTTCGCGATCGGATCGATTCTTCTCTTCTCTTTGGTCTGCGGGCAAGAATCGATTTCTAGCGAGCGACATGCGGCAGCGAGACGCCTCTACAGCAGCCCTTACATATCTAAACTCGCCAGGATCGCAATCCGGCGGAGTTCGCGAGCATCGTCACCGTTGGGAATCGCTAAGGCTTCAACGACGTTGGCCCGTGTCGCGACTTTTTCTCCGAACGTATGAAACGCCAAGCGTAACAACTTGGTACGACTGACTACGACCTACGGGCAACGGTGGACGCAGGTGGGAATTAGTCTACTTCAAACGGATCAGAACTTCGTTGCGTCGCAGCAGACCTGGTGTAAACGGTGGATCGTATCCTGCAGTTTCCACACCACTGGATTCGATTGTGTCGTCAGCGACTAGGCCTTTGGTTGCCATCCAGGTTCGAAGCTTTGCTTCCGATTCCTTGGCTGACTTGGTAGTGAGTTGGCCCGAGAAACGCAGAACGGCAAAGCGACCTCCCACTCGTTTGCGAACATCGACTCCGTCGCCGGTCGGCGTTGGGACACCTGCTACGGCGATGTCTTTAGGCATTACGAAGCCCATTTGGACTGCCGAATCCGCTTTGTCATTTTCCATAAAGACCGGGGTTGTCATTGAGATCTTTTTGTCGGATTCATTCGCTCCACTGATGTAGCGGAACAATTTCATGAAGCTTCCATCTCGGCCTTGTAAATCTAGCTTGGTCGTGGTGGCGACAAGCATCAGATCGGGGTATTCGCGGACTTCGAACTTGCCGTCGGATTCAACTACCTTGTATTCCGCCGACTCGTAGGCAGCCCTTGCCATGGTATTCCAAGCGAAAATGCCAGCCAAAACGAAGATCGCCGTTACTGAGAGGTAAATCATTGTCTTGCGTTTCATTCGTTTTACCTACAAACACACGAATCGAGTTGCGATCCAAATCGAACCGCTTCCGGTGGTATTGTAGTAGGTCGCCTAGCGGCCAGCGATGGACTAAGAAGATTCTTAAAATGCGCGTTGACCGTAACAGACTCAGCATCAGTGGTCACAGTAGTCGTTCGCGATCATTCCAGTTGCCGAACATCTTTCGAGCTTTCGTTTTCGAAATAAAGTTATGCAGACGTTTGTTAAACTCGATTGGTTGCTTTCGCACCTCTTCAATGTAGCTAGCTGTTCGTTATTCCGCTCATCGCTATGGCTGCTCAAACATTCGAGGGTGCTTTGGGATTCATGGTTGCATATCGCAGATCAACACCGGTCCCCTCGAACCGTGCTTCCTTCTCGCCCCCTTTACCTGTGCCGATTTAACGAAAAATGTTGAAAGCACCCAAAATCCACCATAGAAGCAAAAAGATGATAATCGTAGAGAGGCATCCACCACCCAATTTCCAAGCTCCTGCGCCAGCTACGAGACCTCTTAAAAGTTTGCTCATTTTGCTTCACCTTTCCTTCGATCATTATTGCGTTCTGCGGGATTGTTACGCTTGCGAATAATTCGCAAGTGCCCGGTGAGTGGAAGACTCGTACGTATGACACTCGCTGGAGATTGACTCATGATCGCAACAATGTCCGTTGTCCGGTGCATTGCGTTCCATGAACGCAATGTGCATTGGATCTCGCACAGGATCCGCTTTAGTTGGAGGTTATGGATGGGACGGAAGTGACATAAAGCATCTATCGCAATGTCGTAGCAAGGCGAGTTAGCAATAGTTTTGTCACTCCTTCGAGGTACGACCATTCATTGGACCTGTTCAACGTTGTTCTTGGGCCGGCCACCATTTGACAATTGCTCCAGTGCGAATGATCCAATTCGGATGTATGCACATCGGTTAGCACAATTCTCGCGATCGCACTGGCAACTCCTATCGAACCTTAAGCCATTCAAACCATGGCGGATTCCTCTAAACCCGAAACCGCCGGTTGTGTCTTGATAGTCCCTCGACGCACTCATTCGTGATTTATGATACGATTGCCTAGTGAATGCCCCTACCCTTATTCGAAATCACGAGCGAGAGGGCGAAGCGAAACAAGCTAATTGTTGATTTGTGAAGGTTGAATGACATGGAGAGTGATAGCCCTCGAGGGTGATAACATCGAGGCCGTGACGTGAATCCGAACGAAGAGAATGTAACCGCGATCCTTTCATCGCTTTCGTCCCACATCGCCGTTATAGATGGCGATGGCGTGATTGTGGTGACGAATGCAGGTTTTGATGGATTTGCTGAGTAGAACGCTGGCGTAGTAGAGCGCTGTGGCACAGGTTCAAGCTATTTTAGGGGCTGTAAAGGGGCCATAGGTAATGCAGAAGATTTCGAGGTGGGAAAAAGGTGAATGATAGGATACGGAAAGTACTGGCGGGAAAATGCGAAGAGTTTCTTATTGAGTATCCGTCGAGAAACATTGGGACCATCGTGAAGCAATGGTATCCTTTGGGAATGCGTTCATAAGGTAAGTATGTTCGGAATCAGATGGAAGCGTAGTGCACCACGGTTTGTTACAATTGCCAATCCCTATTGGTACTCTGAAGATCGGTTAAAAGCCCGTAGTCTATTGGTACTATTGGCGTTCCTACTCTTAGGAAACACAGCGTTCAACGTCTTTCTCAATGAGCAGGCCGGGGAATTCACCTCTGCGCTTGCTGCTCATGACTCCGATCGATATTGGGTATCAATTTACAAGACAGCTGGTCTCATTGCTGCGGCGGCGCCTGTTTACGTATTCTATTACTTTGTTCGCGACAAGCTTGTCAACTACTGGCGTCGTTGGCTCACACACAATTTCTTAGACACTTACCTTCGAAATAATGCATTTTACAAGCTAGCATTCAATGCCGAGATCGACAATCCCGATCAGCGCATCGCCGAGGATATAAACACTTTCACGCTGAGATCGATTTACTATTTCCTACTCGCTATTGAAACTACTTTGCAATTGGTTGCGTTCAGCGGCGTTCTTTGGTCCATATCGAAGACACTTGTTTTGTTCTTAGTTTTCTATGCGACCATTGGTACGTTAGTTGCCAGCATGGTTTTCGGAAGGAGTTTGGTTGCCCTCAATTTTTTCCAATTGAAGCTTGAAGCTGATTTTCGATTCAGTTTGGTTCGCGTACGAGAGAATGCGGAGTCCATCGCATTCTACCGTGGAGAGGTACCTGAGTCGCTCAACATCAAACGACGATTTAAGGATGTATTCGAGAATTACAATCGGATCATCAACCGGCAGTGGTTTTTGAATCTTTTTCAATACTTTTATAGCTCAGTGACCTTGATCTTGCCTGGAATAATCCTTGCTCCTCAAGTTTTGTCTGGTGAGATTGAGGTTGGACGTGTCGTGCAAGCTGCTGGAGCATTCGCAGCGATCTTCGCTGCCTTGACCGTGATCGTCAATAATTTTGATTCCCTGAGTCGCTTCGTTGCAGGCGTCAGCCGATTGGACAAGTTCTCATATTCTTTGGAGAAGTCGGCTTTGGGTCACACTCACGACAAGGAGTTGATCACGATGCAAGAAGGGGAGCGTTTGGTGTTGGAAAAGCTTTCGCTGCAAACGCCTGACTACAAGCGAGTTTTAATCGTCGACCTATCCATGGAAGTAAAACCGAGCGAGGGAGTGCTTGTTATCGGAGCGAGCGGAGGTGGCAAAAGTTCCTTGCTGCGAGCGATTGCTGGCTTATGGAACTCTGGAACTGGGACCATTATTCGCCCGCCGCTAAACGAAATCTTTTTCTTGCCGCAACGACCCTACATGATCATAGGTACGCTAAGAAGCCAATTGCAGTATCCAAACGACAATAGATGCACAGACGAAGAACTAATTGAGGTGCTTGAAGACGTCAACTTAGCCGATTTGCCCGATCGTTTTGGCGGTTTGGACATCGAATCCGATTGGGGCAAGATCCTTTCGCTAGGAGAACAGCAGCGAGTCGCATTTGCTCGTGTACTTATTGCCAAACCTCGGTATGTCATTTTGGATGAGGCAACCAGCGCGTTGGATTCGAAAAATGAAGACCAGCTTTACCAAAAGCTACTCGATTCCGGCGCGACACTTATTAGTGTCAGTCATCGATTAAACATCCTTAAGTTCCACAAACATGTCCTGAATCTGATTGGTGATGGCCGTTGGCAAGTATCGCTCTCAACGGACATGGACGCGGGTGCAAACAAAGTTACCTAAGGCTGCCTAGCTCGGACTACTTGGCTATTCTTAGGTGCTCGGCAAGGGAATTGCGGCGAAGACAAAGTTGTAACGGCCTAGATCCCCAGTCACCAAACAGTCGAGCACGTTGGCATCTACGAATTGTCTAGTTTGGTTGAGTTGGTGTGCCCCGAGGTTAGAGCGATCTTTCAGCACAATGCGAATCTACTCGTCGTGGATCATGTTGGTCCAGCGAACTCGAAATAGATTCGTGATGGAGAGATGCATTGGAATGTCGCGAATCGCTGACGGGTGCCGTAAGCAGGCATTGTGGACGACAGTGAACTGCGTCACGATTAACGATTGTGAATATTGTTAGGGAAACAAAAATTATTGCGATCTTGTCTATTCAGTCCGCTTTTCTTTTACTCCGGGAATGATTTGGTCGCGGTGTTCGTGTGCAGTGACATCATGCGACAGAACTAAACTCTCTCCAACAAAGTAATTGGCGTGCTCCTCAACCACTAAGTTGTATGTCTGTTGTTGTTCGGCGTCTGAGACTTGCAGAACTTGAGTGGGATCAGTTGCACCGTGCAAAACACTACCTATGGGAAGGTCTCGCGCCCTTCTCCACCCATGACCTGATACCTAAAACAGATGTCCCGGCGTACAAACGAGTGTCTCATTCGTCAGATCAACTCTTACGAGATCGACCGGAGTTCTCTCAGTGCTACGGACAACAGGCCGAAAAGCGAGTTCGCCAGTCTCTATATTCTTGCAGAGGACAATATCTCCCATGCGTATTGACTCAACCGGCCGCAATCCCTTTTGAGTCATAACAGGAGTACCCGCAACAAAACACTCGCTGCTTCGAGAAGGTGTGCCCACCCGATAAAGAAAAGGATCACCATTCCGAGGAAGACTCTCTGAAATGCTGGCGGCTTGGAATCGCGATTGACCATTTTCAAGACTAGAGGAAACTGTTGCGTAGGATAGCAACAAACTGTTTGACCAATGAGATGAGATTCGGCGTGTTTCAGGGCGTGAGGTTTCCATTTCCTGATACCACCAATCCCAAATGTCAGAGGAGTTCGGGGAAATGCTGCGACCGGAGATTGCACTTAAGAGCTCACTCACTCGTAAATTCGTGTTTTCCGTTTGAGCATTCATCATCTCGATTCTTTGAGGTAAGCTGATCGCCCCAAATATGTCGGTGTTGGCTATAAACATTTGGTCTGCTTCCGCACCCTCTCTGTGATACGATTTCTGAAAACCTAATACGGGTCCGTCGATTCCGTGTCGGATCGGAATAATGCCGGCCGGGCTGAATGGTGACAACACCATATCCACGACCGCAGCACCGTACTCGACAACAGGCCGATCTTGCAACGCTAGCGCCGCCCCCTTTCTTATGCCTTCAATCGGATGGAAAATGCCAAAACGGGCCAGCGCGAGACTCGACTCACGACCTTCTCGTTGGTTGAGCCATTCAATGATCGCTCGAGTAACTTCTTCCGATTCATCACCGAATATCAACTCCATGGCGGGGATTGCGAGATCACTATTGATCTGCCGGAGTTCTTCAATCGCAGCTTTTACGTCTGTCGAGTAGGATGACCTAAGTCCTTCTGCGATCTGGTTGAGTTTTGGACCAAAACTCCGCACGGAATCTCGAAACAATTTTTGTCGCTCCTTTACCATCTCCAATTGTTCCGGAGTCATCCATGCTGGCCCTACTCGAACATAACCTAGAGCCCTTCTTGCAGCCAAGTTATCTGGCTCTTGGGTTAAAATCTGAGCAAAATGAACCCTGGCTTGGTCCTTAAGTCCATTTTCCAAACAGAACATCGCCAAGGCTTTGTGCGAATCGATCGATTCAATCGAATTATTTCTAAAAGCTTCATAAGACTCCACAACGTTGGATTTCGATTTGTCGGCAATCCAATCATCCAGGCTCTGCCAACGCCCTCGACTATCTTTCAATTTACCAAGAGACCACTGAGCCAAATCACGATGAGCGGACCGTCGTTTTTCAACGCCTTTTCCTGAGACGATTTTTTCAAGAAACTCCCTTCTTGCCTCAAAGTGCAGATTGATCTCTGCGGCAAATGCTTCTTCAAGGAGTCCCGCAGAAGTTCCATTTGAACGCAATTGGGATACACTTGATGTATCTGTTTCCTCAAAGATATCTGACTGCCCGATCACGTTAGCACTGAATCCCGAAAAGAATAACAATGCCATTAATGAAACCGATGCCACAATACGATGCGAAAAGGGAGAGATCCCCGATTTCACGCCTAGGTTCGAAGCTGAAAAACACCTACTAATAATCATCATCATAGGATTTCCCATATCAAAACTATCGATCTGTATGATATTGAGAATAACAGATCGTCAATCTTCGCTGCATCGACCTTCAATTTTTGTATTGAATTCTCGGCATGAGTGTTCCACGAACCATCTCCGATAGGGGGGCAATAAAGCTGATCTTACAGGAGCCGCAGCCAAATGATATCGACCAAAGGCTAATCCTCGGGCTGCCATTCTGGATATGGCACCAGGGAATGGTTTGATTTTTCTGTATGCTCCCAATAAGTTTTTGCACGGGGAGGACGGATCGATTGGTCGCTGCCCAGAGTCATTCAATTGGACAGAACATTGCCAAACGCCGAACTGAGTGCTGATCAATCGTTGGTTTTCAGGGTATCCGAAGGGTAGTAAGCCGCATAATTTTGTTTACACGCTTCTTCGCTCGCATTGACAAGTTGCTCGGACAATCCTCCAAGCAGAATGAACTCGAGGTTGATTGTCCATGGGCCATTCAAATGTCGAAGGATCTGGAGAGCATGAAGCCAGCTCTTCAAGAAAACTGGAAGCAGTTGCTCGCGCATTGCGTGCTCGTAGGGAATTCGCTGACCGAGAAGTGGAAAAAGGCTGCTGCAGAAATGGTTCAAGCGATTGGAGCGACGTCGTTTCAATCCATGTTTCAGCGATGGACCGAACTCCTGTCAGAAAAGGAAGCCGATGGTCAAATCAACTGTGTGGAAGGAACCAACGAACACATACTATGTGGACTAGTCCGTTGCAGCATCTTCCAAACCACAGATCGTACGGCGGCTATCCTCGGAGCACGCGTTTGTAAAAATGGAATACCAACTGAGTGGATCAGCTGCATTTGGGAATGGCCAATAAGCGTCAGTTGGATGGAATCGCTTGGGAAAGCCCTCACACAGGCTTGGCCGAGTTCACATGCCGCACGTGCTCCAATCGTAAACCCGTTTGCTGTGATCCTTCGAAATCTTATCTTTCTAGCAATCGTGCTTTGTCATGGATTTCGCCGTCTCGCCCCACCATATTACTGAAGCTGAGGGAATTAGCGACCAACGCAATTTGACACACAACTTTAGGCACAACTAGCGGTTCGTCGGATATGATGGCCGGTTGACGTTCTCGAAGTTTTAGTAAATCGAACGCCAATTCCCCTAGGTGCTAATCGCATGCGAGGGGGCTTGTTGCTTTCATCGAAATTGGATGTTTAGCGAACGTACAATGGGTACTCCAGCCCGTTAAATGGCGCAGAAGTCGGTCAAGAGTGACCAATCTACCAGTAAGGCAACAAGCCCAATCTCAGAGGGATCAATAATTTCTGCCAACGCCTATGTCATGATGATTCACTCCGTCTAAAGTAACCATGCGAGAATCATCGATTTAGGGTAAGAAATCCGATTTCAACTTACGGCTACCCGCCCGAACAGATGCTGTGTCCCTGGGAGGGCTTTCGCAACTTCTCAGCGAAGCGCCTCATGTGCAGCCCATCTGGTGTCCGTTGATAGTATCGGAAGCAGGCTACGTTGACGGATGCGATTTTGCGAGTCACGGAATTGCTGTGCCTGTTCTTCTATTTTTGATCAGAATTGGCAAAACTACGTCGGTTATATCTTGGACACGATCCTCAGCGGGAGCGAGTTGTACACTGCGGGAAAGTACCAGGATGCCACCGATTACTACGCCCACCGCTTCGCTGCCGTGCGGTTCGGGTGCCAATCCTAAGTCAGTTGCCGCTCGTCCTAAACTGTTTACAAAACCCAAACTGCGAGCGACGCCCAGTCAAACGCTCCCCCTGCGACTAGAAGTGCGCCGTTTGTACACCATACCGCTCCGCTAAGTAATCGACGATTATCCGCGAGTCATCCGAATGGAGCTGTTCGCCGTGCCGATGGAATCGATTCGGATCGACCATCGAGTGGTTCGAGGGATCAAGCACGAGGTTGGGGCAGCTTTGGTGCGCCTCGCCAACAAGATCGACGATTTCTCGTCTCGGTTTAGGATAGTCGACGTAGCGAATATCTAGTCGTTCTTGCAATTCGGGACAGTAGCCCAGAACGCCTTCCAGAAACGCGCAGTCCGGGCAGTAATACCGCTTTCCTTCACTGTCGCGGGTACTGTCGGTAAAGTCAGGCTTCAGCAGGAACAGAATATCCATCATATCTCGCTCGATAATGGTGATTGGGGTTGTCTGAGACTCTCGAATGATCGCCCCGGCTCCGTGGCCGGGGCCACTAGCCGAACAATATACTCCCAAACCATGCGTGAGGCCACCGTCCAATTCATTGAAGATTCGGCGTCTGGAGCGTATGCAAAAAGCGATCAACTCGTGGAGAGAGCGTGTGTTGATCGAGCTGGCTGGTCAGCGCGAAGAACGGAGGCTCCCCGTCTTGAGGATAACGGCAAACGCTCTTTTATTGCTGTGCTTTAGCCTAAATCAAGAATCAAGCCATTCTTTTTGTGCCACCCCCATATTTATGACCCAATCTATGTGTGTACCGGAACGCAACTGCCCCTTTTGACCTTTTTCAATCTTCTGCTGCGTTGTTCTATTCGATTGAGGACGAGCTAAAGCAAGCCGCTGCCGTGGGATCATACGACTTCGGTGGACATCTCGTTTTGAGACGATTTTTGATAGCTTTAGAGAATGTTGCATCCATTCGACGCCTGGTAACGAACCACCTTGATTAGGCTGCATGGTACGTTTTTCACCGTGCAGTCCGGGTTGTTGATTGGTCTAAACCGGAGAAGGATGAGATGCAATTATGTTTTATGTTGATGACAATGACGTTGGTATTTGCGATGTGGCCGAGTAGAGCTGTGAAAGCCATAGATCAGGCTGACAAAGTGCTCACGAACAGTATCGGGATGAAATTACAGCTGAACCCGAAAGGGACCTTCGATATGGGTTCGGCTGCCAACGATCCCGGTGCAGATCTGGACGAACCACAGCACCAAGTCACACTCTCCCGAGATTTTTACATCGGTCAATTCGAAGTTACACAATCGCAACATAAAGAAGTCATGGGCACCAACCCAAGCCAATTCCCGCGAGATAAAAAAACCGATCCTTCTAACTACCCTGTTGACGAGGTTAGCTGGATAGATGCGGCAATTTTATCTAGAGGGAATGCACAGCTTTCCCAATCGATTAAGCTCCATAAAAGAGTCTCTCCAAAATCGTCAGGGGTTACAAAATGGTATGTCCCCTGAAGCTACAATGTGCTCATCTTCCGGCGAATTGTAAACATCAGAGATTTGGTCCCACTCTCGAACAGCATGCTGCCCAATCTCAGGAAGCTTATCTTTATATCCATTCTTAAATCGCATAATTGCTGCCACGACATTGTCGTCTACTTCGTCACGACACATTGGAAAGCTGACTTCGATCTTTGAAAATCTAGCGTTTGTTTTCGCCGCGCCCTCGGAGCCAGTTTTGACAATGTCACCTAAATTCTTATGCTTAACAACCTTCTGAATGATTTTTCCATTCAGTCCCTAAGCCAAGATTATAGAGCCTAAAATAGCGAAGCCAGAGAAAAACATTCCCAGCAGCGCAGCTGAGAATCCCAAGAACTATTTTCAGAAAAACCATCGAGTGTTCCTGTCGCGGCTTGATTAATCTGCTCTTGTCGAACTGGTTCTTATTTCCAAGTTGGACTAAATCACTTCTGAAATTTCGCCCATTATTCCGGACGGGGCAAGCATGTTATCCCTGAAAACATCCCGCTTATCACGGAAGATGGGATGTCCCTGACGTTTTTCTATCGGGAACCGGGAAGTCGGTAATTCTGTCTGATGAGCGTAAGCCACCCGCGACTCTGTTGTACCCCGATTTGCCATGGACGATGTTCGCGTTTCGATTCTCCAAGTCAAAATCGCTGAAGCCCACCATAGCTCTGTTCAAGATTCCGACTTAAAAAATGACTGGTGCCATATTCTAGTCGAAATCTATTTGCGGTTTTTAGCGTCGCGAATCTGAATGGTCGCTGTAGCGCTACCCTGGCGATCGGGATTTTCGAGAGGGGCAGGCAAGGTATCCAGCGAGATCCCGAGTTTGCTGAGCAGATCGTGAACATCACTTAGACTCTCTGGTCTCCCTGCATGGATTGCTTCCCACATGAAATCACGCGTCGCGCAGAGTATCTCTGAATCAACTCGCGCTGCCGCTAGCCTTGCGACGATCGCATGAGCGATCTCTTCATCAACAATAGTCTTGTTTCCTAAAGACGTGACCGCAGCTTGGGTTTTCTCTGGTAATTCGTTGGTGGGTGGGGTGTGCAGTATCTTCCAGTCGAAACCGAATTGACCGAGTCGTTCATGCACCTGCTGTAAGCTCAAAGGCTTGCCCGCATCGATGGCGAGCCAAAGTTCCTCGCGTAGCGAATTGACCACGTCGGAGGTTATTTGGGTCTTGCTTAACCTGGCAACGATCGCCTCCGCGATTGGCATTGAAACAATATTGGTATCGATCTGGCCTTGGTCAGCTACGGTTTGAGCTTTATCGAATTCAGAGGGATTCGTCTCCGCCAGTGTGTTTGGGAGCCAGGTCGATGCAACAAGTAATCCCAGCAGACAAAACGTGGCTGTGATGACTGCAACCAGCTTAGCAAACGCTGGACGAGTATCATTGGCTCCCACCAGACGACGTACACGATCGAGGAGATTACCTCCTTTGGCGGCGATAGATAGGGGAGGTAATTGACGATGCTCCTCGAGTGAAAGCAGCGACTGGGCGTAGGATAGCCGGCTTCCGATATCTGCATTCTCCAGTACTTTGACAGCCAATTCATCAGCGCAATGCTCTCGCTCAACCCGGATCTGCGCAGAGATCCACCAAGCGGCAGGATGGTGAAAGAAGAGGACCTCTATGCAAGCTTGAATGCAATT
>JBKDKR010000063.1:0-17046 GCA_046344995.1 Pirellula sp. | reverse complement strand
GGAAAGCGAGGGGAGTGGCACGCCGCCGACAATACCTGAACGCGAAACTGACAAACCCGAGGTCGAACGTGATCCACCAGTTATTCAACAGTTCATAAAAAAGTTGGACGATTGGAAGAACAATGGGGTGCTCGGCCAGGGCGAGGCAAACAAGATTCGCGGATGGATCAACACGCACTTGATGCACTCCATCAATTGGGAAGCCGAGTTGCTCCGATCCGTCAATCTTCACGTAGCAATTCGTGACACTTTGCACCTCAAGGGGTTGCTTGGTCAAGACTATTACCTAAGCGGTTCGATGAACCTGACGTATAACGGTGTTGAGATCAACCACGAAGGTGTCTCGCTGAATCGATCACCCGAAGCCATCGCGGAAGCTCGCATTCACTTCCAAGAAAATTACGAGGCGGATCAATGACGCAATCGAGCGATGATTCGCAGGCATTCTTGAGAACTTTCTTCGGTTCAGGCAACTCAATCCAATGGGATGCCTACGAGACCGCCGCACCGACTGATACAATTCGTTCCTATCTTGAACCGTGGGTGCGACGATTTCTCAAACAGGAGAGCCCATTCGTTTTGCCCCGAGTCGATCCATCATCCAAGCGGACGACTTGGTATGTGCTCTGTGGCAATTCGCGTGAAGCAAGGTCAATGCGGGAATCTTTGCTCGCCTTCATCGGTCCCACCTTTTCGAGCTTTCATGGCGAACTTGCCAAACTCGATCCTGAGGACCCCATTGAAAACTGTTGCCAATCAACCTTTGGTTCGCTCGTTTTCCGTTTGCCAGTTATCCACAACGACGATCGAACGAACGTGGGCAGATTGCTCACGACGCTTGTTGACTATCGTGATCGCGAGTCAGGACGATCGCTAGCCGCGGTTAAGCCGATTGGCCGATTGCTGCGCGATCTCGAGATGGCGATCCTCGCCAGGAACGAGCAATCTGCATGGGCCATCTATGGTGAAATCCGAAGTCGCGGACGACTTAGCGCTACCAACCTCGCATTCCTCCAAGTGCGAATTTTCGCAGCTTTTGAAAAGTGGGCAGAATTGCTGCTGCTTCCGATCCTGGACGACATCTTGCAAGTGCGCCGGCCAAAGCGGATTTCTGATCAAATCGCTCAGGCGGTTTACCGGCAACACCTCTCGCAGCACGAACTCACCGGGGATGCGTCCGCGGCCGTCGAGACCTATCGCCGCACCGCAAAACGCTTCCAAAACCTTGTCCGATCGACTGCAGGACTCCAATCACCCGAGGCGATCAAGTTTGCGCTGGTGTCGTTCGTTGCTTCCGATCCAACCAAGCGTGAACTGGCTGAGCAACTAGCTGGGCATTCAGCGATCGCGGCGAACGCCGAGTGGGCGAAAGCATTGCTTGCAACGCTGCCCGCCCCGGCACCTGCGGAAGGAGTTTCTGAGGCCGTCATAGCCTACGACGTGGCCGATGCTCGATACAACGAAAACAACTTCGACGAAGCGTTCGCACTTTACCTATTGCAACCGCCCACCAACCGTTCGGTTCATCGCGTGCTGGAGATAGCAGTCGAGATTGATACTCGACGCTCTGCCGAGGATGCCATCGCGTATTTGTCATCCGCGCCCGAGGACGTTCAGGGGCAGATATTGTGTCGAAGAGTCTGTGCTGGCCACATTGAAATTCTCTCGCAAATCCTTGGACAAGATTCAGTTGGCGAAGTCAAACAGATCGAATCGTTAGCTGACTGGTTTGAATTCGTCGACGCAGGAGAAGCAATTGAGACCTCCTGTGAAGTCCTCGAATACGGGATTCAGAAGTGGATATCGAATTCATCTATCGACGCATCGAAGATCGCTCAAGCATTGCAGAAGTCCCGAACAGGAAAGCAACGAGATATTATCCGCAACGCGGTCCCTACTTTCATTCGCGCGTTCTTGGTCGATCGCTCAGCGACCCGTGAATGCAAACCGATCTACAACGCGCTCACGGATTTGCTGATTTACGATGAATCAGTCGGCCCAGATGATCTTACCGCCATCGAACAACTCAGTGAAGCGATTCTAACAACCGCTCCAAGCCACGAAGCCAGCAACAACGACTTCCAACACGTCGCCGAATTGACCGCCTATCTTTGGGACTCGATCGCCGCGCCGCGCCACTTCGATTGGATTTTGTCAATGCTGGACTTGCTAATCGACACAGGCGCTCAGCAACACACCAGCCTGACACCCATCCTCGCCGCGATCGCCGAATCAAGCCGCCTTTGGGCAAGACGCATCAGCGACGATCAATGGTCATTACTAGAACTACTCGCCGCCGATCTCGATCTCACCGAAATGGTCGCTGGTCTCCGCCCGGCACCCGAGGAGACAACCCAAGACGACTTTCCAGACGTTCGCAGTCTCCTGGCCGGCAAAAGCATCGCGATCTATTCTCTCACCGAGCGAATCGCAAGACGCTTCGGCCAACTCGCTGAGCAAGCCTTCGACGGGATCAAGATCCACTACGTCCATGACAAATCGCTCACCGACCGCATGAAAAGCCTCGCCCAATCCGCCGACATCTTCATCATCAACACGTGGGACGCAAAGCACGCTGCAACGAATGGCATAAAGCAAAGCCGCCCGGTCGCAAAAGCAATGATCGAGCCATCAGGAAAGTCAGCAGGAAGTATCATGAGAGCTATGGTCGCCTACTTGAGTTGTGGAGAAAACAAATAAATGGCTCATGATCCTGATGCCGGAAAAAATCTGCGATCGGCAATTCCGAAATACGCACTTAATGAATTTGTTGAAGAATTTGCTCAAACTGCAGAAGTTGTTGCGGTGCTGAACTGCTTCATTCCTGAAGAAACGTCATCAAGTGTTTTGCAGTCGGTTATAACGGACTGCGTCTTCAGGTATCTGCTAGCAACTGGCAAGAGCATTTATTTCGAATGCGAAGGGAAAAACTTCGAAGGAAAGTTGGATGGGTTTTTGAAAAGCAAAACGCGACTTACTGGGAAGAACTTGACAAACTTTCGCGACATACTGCGAGCAGCCGTGTTGGCAACGATGCAGGATCGTCCGGATAAAAAGAGGCGGAAAAGTATTCTTGCAAAACAAAGTGCCAACCCTTGCTATATCTGCGGTCGCGCGATCGATGCGGGACAGGAGAAACTCGATCATGTTTGGCCGCTTAATGCTGGCGGTGGATGCGGAAGCAATTTGATGAGGGCGCATCGCGTTTGCGAAGAGACTACTCGTGACTTAGCAGTTTGCGGAGACACTCCGATCGGCAGATTCGCGTTCGCAAAGAACTTACCCCGTCACTTGTCCGAACCGCCAAACGATGGACATTGGTGGCCACGAACGCTTTCGAACGATGAGGAATTTTTTTCGTATGCGGATGACCTAAGAGCGACTCAACTGAGGTTTGCCGTCTTACGACGACAAGACTTTAAATGCGTTCGGTGCAAGAAAGAAATTCGCGAAGTCGGCGAGGGGAGGCTCTCAAAAAGGGAAGATGAGGAGCCATGGTGGTTTCCAAATACTGAATTTTTATGTAACACATGTGACCAAGGGACTCAAAATGCCAAGTTATGACGGAATATTGATCAAGCAACGAGCAGGAGGTCATTCACTTGATTTTTTCGCCTTTGCGACGAACGCCGAAGATATTCTTAGCTGGGCCGATATTGTTCGAACTGCGGAGATGCACGGTGCTGCCCAACGAATAAAGAATGATGCACATATCTCAGCTATCAAGGGATTTATGAACGCATCTCCGGAGAATATAATTCCGACAACGGTTACTCTTGCAGTGTCACCCGGAAAATTCACAATATCGGATGTGATGCATAGTCAGGGAAACGTTTCGTCAGCAAAGATGACGATTGAGGTCGAAGGCGATGAAAAAGCTGCTTTTGTGATCGATGGGCAACATCGATTGTTGGCTTTCGCCGACTTAGCGGGAAGTCCTCCGTTGCTTGCATGTGCTATTTTGGGGGCAAGCGAACTTGAGAGAGCCCTTCACTTTGTCGTTATCAACAACAAGACAAAACGCGTTCCGAGTGACCTAGTCAAGGCGATAGTTGCTGAATTGTCGGGAACACAGCAGGAAGCTCTGAAAAACAGACTTACTAGAGTTGGGATCACGTTGGGAAATTATGCCCTTGCGTTGAATGTGCTCAACACTAACGATACGAGTCCGTTCAAAAATCTTGTCGACTGGGATATTAACCGAAGCGCGGACGCTGTTCGTCGGATAAAGCCTGCTGCGCTTGAGGCTGCACTAAGGACGATTATTTCGAATCTTAGGGCAAATGTTGACATTGACGTAGATGATGCGATTCAACTCTTATCAGCTATATGGAGAGGCGTTAGAGACGCGTGGAACTCGGACACCGTAGCCTGGAACTCCGCAAGCAATACGGAAACTGAGCATTCGAAGTTGGTTGACAAAGCAGGGTTAGTGGCCGTTACTGAATTTATCGTCGAACGACTCAATCACAAATTGGAAGACGGGTTTGATGTTAATGATCTAGTTTCGGTCGAAGCGTTCAGTAAGGCAATAATGCTACCTGTTCCATCACGATTTTGGTCTATGAAATGGACCGAAACGGGGCTAGACACTTCTGCGGGGCGCAGTCTTATTCGACAATCGCTAGCAGAAATTAGGACAGCAGCGGCGAACCGAGTGGACGACCCGTTGGTAGGGGTGGCTTTAGTCCCGTCTAC
Source organism: Pirellula sp. (assembly GCA_046344995.1). Classification (GTDB taxonomy): domain Bacteria; phylum Planctomycetota; class Planctomycetia; order Pirellulales; family Pirellulaceae; genus JBKCUI01. The sequence continues at coordinate 12,348 of JBKDKR010000063.1, read as the reverse complement.
AGAATAAGTAATGGATACCGCTCAGTCTTGTCCAGCTATTCGCGCACGATGTGAACGAGAGTTGGACATCTCAGGACATGACTACTTCTTCGCAAGTGAACGATACTGATTCAGTAAATAACTGGATAGCATCTGGATGTGGCGGGGCACATTCTGCAACTCGTTCCACTTGAGTGATTCGCCGTTTCCGAAATCCCAGTAGCCTTCGGTCCAGCGACAAACTTTGCGTAGGGGTTCGAGTTCCTGCTGGAAGAGTTTCGACGTCAACTTGCGTTGCTTACGATGCCGATCGGCGATCGTGTCCATCAGGAAACCCATAGAGATCACACCAGCACCGTGCATAAGACGCGAAAGACGCGGGAGTTTGCCCCAGGCATCGGGGAATGTGCGTTTGACTCCGTCCCAGAATTCCTTGAGCACCTCTAGTTGATCGTCAATGTCTTCGAAGTTGTAGAGCACACCATCCGTCAAGCTATTCTCTAGCATCTTAAGAATCGAGTTGTCGGCGATGACCCCTATTCCGTTTGTGGGCGTTCGGATCATTCCTTCAAGCGGTGAGCCTTGATCGTAATTGAGACGTTCCGCAATCAACGAGGGTAGGCGTCGTCGCGCTAGCGAAAGAGGAAGCTTCCCTTCGGTAGATGGAAGCAGTTCGTAGATTAGGCCCTTCGGTAGCGGTTTGGTTGCATTGACTAGAATAAACTGCTGTCGCTGCTCCTCGTAGCCATCCGCAACAAAGCCTACCACGCAAACGGGAAACGAGTCAATGCGAGCGTCACGTAGGGCAGCTGATCGTTGCTGGCCATCGACGATCCAGCCTGGTTTGTCAGAATCCGGGCAGTCGGGATCGACGGGAATCACAAGTGTTCCCATGCGACTGATTCCCGGCTTGCTACCCGCTGCAGGTCTAAACTGTACCGTTGGATTGAATGCAACCACAATGGCGTTGGGCAACAGTGGGTTCTCGGATTCGAGATAGTCTTTGATTTGGGTGATATGCGAGACGACTTCTGGACGCTGATAGCCACTTAAGCCTTCACCATCGTGACGGCTGACACGGGATACAGTACAGAAGTCGTGTAGTTTCTTGCCATCAACGGCGAAACTGTACAGTCGCCGATTCTTTCCCTGCCGAATCTCGAGCGCAGGCAACTCTAGTGTGGTTATCTTTGATTTCCGATTCGTTGATTTGTTGTTGGCCATTGTGCTGCCTGTCATTGCTCTATTCCTTTACGCCGAAGTTGGAACCTTTCGACGGTTCGCGATCTTCAGTCTCTCATAAGTTACGTGTACATTGTGGAAGCCTCTCCGACGATTGCGCTCGGCCCCCCTAAAGATCACTACATTTATTCCAAGCGTCTTGCAAACTTCGCAACCGCATTGTTTCCAAGGCTGGTCTTTAAGAACGTCTTCGTATTCGATCGCGTAGTTGCGAAGGTTGCCGAACAGCGACTGGTAGTCGACGAGCAACTGTATCAGTTCTTTACGGTGGTGCGGCTTTTTGTCGTAAGCCCGAAGGGCATCTAAGCATTCTTTCTCCAGGCGAAAAGCCTCAGCTTGTTTTACTTGCCCAGACAAGATGCGATTCTTGAGTTGGACGTTTACATCAACTTGTGGAACACGAATCGCTGTGTAGCTCTTCTCGTTGCCGAGATCATCTTTAATTCGACTGTAGTAATTGCCTTTGTCCTCCTTGAAAGCCTGTCGTAAGGGTGATGTGCTATCGAAACTCACGACTCCCATTGACTTGAATTCGGCGATGTGAGTCAGGCGGGTAACACCGAATAGATGAAGGCGGGTATCGGATCGTAATCTAGGGTAACAGGCGGTTAGGACAGCGACGATCTCTGGAGTCTTCAAGGGAACCATTCCGCCCATCGCAATGTACCGATAGCCCATCTTCTGCAGCGCGCTCACGGACTTGGCATAGGAGACGGGGCTCCATCCCTGTGCAACCCCAAGCGGTTCGAATGTCACGCGTTCTTTTTTGCAATGCTGCTTGAAGTCGCGTGCCAATTCAATCGTTATCTCTTGACGTTTTAAACACTTGTCCGGGACAGTTTCGATGCCAGGTAGGTTGTGATCCCAAGACGGGTTATAGTCGAGAATTACATGGTCGATTGATGCGCCGTAGTCGAAACCAGCGTCTTGATAGAAACGTGTCACTTCCTCTACGGTGACAGGAGGCACCTCTTCCTTTACATAGGTGAATGCACCGCAATCCCCCATAACCTTCATCGTCTCGGGAACACGAAGAAACTCCTTAACGCCGCTTACAGAAAAGCGGCGTTGCTGCCCGAGCGTATAGCGACCCGTGGATTGGCCTGTTCCCTCGACTATGGCTTTGGAGACCAACATGCCGTCGTAAGGTATCTTCTTGAAGACCTCATGGGCGTAGAGATCGTCGCGCTGTCGTACGCGCGTGTCGGATCGTTTCTCTGTTTGAAAGTCGAAGCTTGGATCGACAAGATCCTGGCTGTCTGGGAAAAAAAACTGCATAACTATCTGGTTCCCTTCGCCTGCAGGTAACCTCTAATGAGGACATTGCTGAGTATGTTGATGTGTCTTGGAACGTTGTTAAGGTCGTTCCACTTCATGCCGTCCATGTCATCCCATCGCCCGGCGGTCCAGCGACAAATCGGTGCGACGAGCTTGAGTTCGCGAACTACTTCGGCTTGAGCAGTTGGCTTTCTAGGGTCTACGACCGGCATGATCCTGTCCATCAGTCTCCCCATCGAGCGAATACCAGCTCCGTGCATGAGTCTGCTTTTCGTCGCTGGTTTGCCCCAGGCATCTGGAAACACCTCGCGTACGGCAGACCAATAGACCACGAGGAGCGTTGTGATTCCGTCGAAGTCGGTCTCCCCTGTTGCAATGTTGCGGTACGGGAATAGGCAGCCCGATGGCTGCGACAAGCTTTCCTCGACCATCTTGACGATCGAGTTGTCGGCGATGACGGTGTTCGACTTATCTTCTTTGGACGTTGAAGCGCGGTGTACCAGGCCGTAGAACGGTGACGACTTCTCGCGATTTAGCCAGTCACAGATTGCTGAAGGCATCTTCTTTGCCGACAGATTCGCAGGCAAGTTACTGCTTACCTCGGGGAGCAACTCTGTGATTAGTCCCCTGGGAAGTGGCTTGGCACTGTTAACCCTCAAGAACTGATCTCGCTGCAGTTCGACTTCATCAGCAACGAATGCGTTGATCGGAATGGGTAAGTCGCGGCGCTTGCACTTGGTGAGAGCAAGAGCACGTTGCTGTCCGTCGACAATCCAAGCTGGTTTCGGCCCATCACCGGAAGGAATGGTTATTTCAAGCGTCCCCGCCTTGGCAAAACCATCATCTGTGCCTGGTCCCCGGCTTTGCTTGAACTTCACACTTGATGACAGTGCCAGGATGATGGAGTTCGGGAAAATAATTTCACCTGAGTCCAAATACTCAACGATGTTTTGAACGTGCTGTCGCACATCAGGACGTTGATAGCCGATCAAATTGCCTGACTCGTCTCGAGTGATTCGAGATATGTCGGCTACCTGCAAGAGTTCATCGCTGGTGAGGGTGAACATGTAAAGTGGATGCTGCGAATTCTGATCGATGCGCAGTGCTCTTCGTACGATAGGTTCCGGTCTACCGTTTCTTTGACTAGCCATTCAGTGCCTCCACGACTTCTTTATAGAGATTCGCAAATCTCTTTTGCTCGCATGCCATGTTGGAGTCGCGTAGTACCCTTAGCATCGGAGAGTGTTGCGACTTGGGGCTTACTCGTAGTTGCTTTCGTATGAACGCTTTAACCTCGTCATCGGAAAGCTGTTGTCGATTGTATTTCTCGATTGGAGGTTGCTCACTAAGCATCTTTTGATAACGCTTCCTGAGGTTTGTCGCCCGCGGAGGTTGGCGAGACTCACGGATGATCTTGGCGGCCAATCGAGTATTCAGCGATCGTCTAGCTCCCCCTAACGCGGTTTGCATTCGTGCGTCGCATGGAACGAGATTCTGGTCCAATCCATCAAGGCTTTTAACCCCAGCGCAAACGATGGCTAGTTGATCTGACTCTTCGAGATGGGAAACGCCATCTCGAAGATCGTCAGCGATTGCTCGCATGTAGTTGTCTGATGCAACCACTAACAATGAACGTTTCGGATACTCAGCCATTAGATCGGTCAAACTTCTAGGCCTATCACCGAAATGCGTCTTCCATTTTGAAGCAGTAGCACTCCACCAATTCTGCGCGGCGCTGAGACGATCGCTTTCTGGGAGTTGGGCAGCAACCGAGTCAGGATGGCTTCGAGAGAATGTGGCCGCATAAGGTGCAACGCGGTCGTCATAATGGATTAGCCCGTACCCTGCAGAACAAACCCAGACGTCAATTGCAAAGTAAGAAGATTCCAAAGCCCGGACGTTTGACCAATGGTCGCCTGCATATAAGTCCGCGACTCGTACGGATTCCCTCCAGTGACGGTTGGTACGAGCCTGCCACTCCTGAATGCGCTCGCGAATCGACTCTCCTGGAACATTGCGAAGTTGGCACTCATCAGCAACTGGTTGCCGCTTATCCTTGGTGCAAGTGACAACGACATTGACAACGTCTGTCATCTCGTCACCTCTTCAAGCTGTCGGAAACCCGCTGTCATTCGTGCTCACCTCGATAAGTGCAACCACAGGTACACGTCTCGCAGACAACAACCTTGGACAACAAAGCAAGCGAAGGTTTTAGGTTACGCCAAATCCAAATCGCGATGTTTTCGCTTGTTGGATTCTCAAGGCCCGCAATGTCGTTTAAGTAGTAGTGATCCAAGCGATCGAGTAGCGGCTTGAACGCATCCTTGATGTCAGCAAAATCGATAACCCATCCCGTATATGGATCAACGGGACCTTCGACATGAATCTCTACGCGAAAGGAATGACCATGCAGACGACCACATTTGTGGCCCTCAGGGACATTCGGTAAATGGTGAGCTGCCTCGAATCGAAACTCTTTGTAAAGATCCATTTGTTCAACCCTTTCCTATGGCAGCCCAATTAACTTGTGTGTTTGAAGACTTAGCTCCCATCGCGGATGCTCCAAGCAATACTTGGCTGCAAGGCGAGTGTTATCTTCTTGGCGGGGGCCATCCATCGGTTGAAGGAAAAAGCGTTGGAAATCGAGATTCGTGTATCTTGCGGGATCGACGCCAACTTGTGGAAAAACCAACTTCAATTCATCGCCGGAGGTCAGCACTAGTGACGCGTTAGACTTAGGACTTACGCAGATCCAATCGATGCCGGGTGGCGGCAGTTTCGTTCCGTTCGTTTCGATTGCGACGGTAAAGCTCAGTGCGTGCAACGCCTCGACCAAATCTGAGTCGAGCTGAAGCAAGGGTTCGCCGCCAGTGCAGACAACCAGTTTATTGCCCATCCATTCGCCAGCCTCATTGCTAGGCCAGCAATCATCAATCGCATTCGATAGGTCGGCGGCAGATTGATACACGCCACCTTGAGGTCCATTGGTGCCGACAAAATCCGTGTCGCAAAACTGGCAAATTGCTTTGTGACGATCTTCTTCACGGCCCGTCCACAAGTTGCACCCAGTGAACCGACAGAACACTGCGGGCCGACCAGCATACGCTCCTTCACCCTGCAGCGTGTAGTAGATCTCTTTGACTGAGTAACTCATGAGCCCACCATTTCCGATTCGACATATCTGGTTGGGTCTGACAAACCGTTCTGCTCAAAGCCTTTTCGTCTGAGAATGCAGGCGTCGCAGTGCCCGCAAGCACGGCCCGCTTCAGATGCCTGGTAGCAACTGATCGTGTGACTAAAGTCCACACCTAAATCCGAACCTATTCGGATGATCTCAGCCTTAGTCTTGTGAATCAGCGGTGCATGAATGCTGACTGTGTGTTCGCCGCTTGTAGATCGAGCGGTTGCACGGCGGGCCATCTCCTGAAACGCTGCAATGTACTCGGGCCGGCAATCTGGGTAACCGCTGTAATCCAGAGCATTCACCCCGATGAAGATGTCATTTGCCTCACGCACTTCGGCAAGGGCCAGGGCGTACGAAAGAAAGATCGTATTCCGTGCAGGTACGTAAGTTACCGGTATCGCGGCGTTCATTTCCTCGACGGAACGATCTTTCGGAACGTCAATCTCGTCCGTTAACGCCGATCGGCCAAAGGCCCGCAAATCAATCTCTATCACGACGTGATCCCGTACCCCCGCATCCCGCGCGATGGCTCTAGCTGCAATCAACTCCGACTTGTGACGTTGTCCATAGGCAAACGACAAAGCCGAGACGTTGAACCCCTTAGACCGAGCAACTGCCAACGCGGTGGTGGAGTCGACACCTCCGCTCAATAAAACGATCGCATTTCGCATCTGACCTCTCCTTGCCGGAACACCTCGTACAATTGCCTACGCAGCCGCCTTTGCTAGCACGACTAAACTACAGCGAGAAGTCTAGTTGCGTCAAGGCTAAACTACCTTAGACTGGAACCTACTATTGTAGCAGTTGATCCTAGAAAGTGTGATTCGCCCGACTGCAATTGCTGCTGTAGTAGAGTTTCTCGGAAAATCTGGACACGTTTGGTCATGTCTCAGTATGTGAGTCAGAATATTCGCGCGTTTATGCACAGAACTTATGCTCGCGGTGCCAAGCGAGGTGCTGGGGATCGGGCCACAGATTTGTGCTTGAAGGTAATGCGATTTTCAAGCCGTGGAAATCTCGCAATGACTTCTGGTCACGCGTGTCTTCGTCGAAGGCCGAGTGAGCGACGATAACACGGTAGTCATCATCTAGCGACCATAGACCTTGGTCAAACATCCAGTGGGCGTTCTTGCAGAGCGCAATGCCGTTTTTGAGATCGTTGTTGCGGGATTCTGAAAACTGGTGGATGTGCGCCGCATCGATAATCGATGCTCCGTCAATTGTTGTAACTCGGTATCCAGTCAACGCGCAGGTGTAATTGTAAGCGGCTACAATGTCCAAGCGGAATCGAACATCGCGCCCACTTTGATAAGACGACTCACTTTCGCGAACTTTGGAGTTGCTATCGGACAAGTCTGCTATCGAGAGGTTCACAAGACTAGCCAGAGCCACTTGCTCTGCTGGCTCGAAATAGGATCGAATCAAAACACCGCGTGCCATCGATCGGAAATCTGCCGACTGCGAGAGGCTAAAGAACTCTTCATTGATCTTTACGAACTGTGTTGCCTTCGGATCAAGTGATTCTGTTCCGTCTTTTGTGAAAGCTGACCAGACGCCATCTGATGACAGGTGATAGAACGGAAGGCGAATGTCCATCCGCTGAGTTCGGCGATGCGCGACAATCGTACCGAACTGGCTGAATCTAAAAGCAAGTTCAGGTGTGAGGGTCAATATCGGTCCCTGTAGATCTCCATTCTCGATCATCTCCAGAACCACTAGCAACAACAAAGGTTTATGCGGTGCCAATCCCTGCGACCGATTGACGCGGAGCTTTCCTAATGTCGCTAGCCATCGTGATTGCGAATCCACTTGTTGATGTCACTTCCAATAACTGGCTGCTGGGAAAACAACAAGTATAGCGAATTGGCGTTAGGCCGCTTTCCGTGAGTAGTGCTTCAGCAGGCCTCCCAGCCGTTCTTTACAACTGATGCTGGATAGTGGAATCGTTTCGGGGGCGGGTGATTGGTTTTTCGGCTTCTTAGTGCGTTTAGCTTTTGCGGTCGGAAGTACAAGGTTCTCGAGTGACTGATGAGGCCTCTCCATGTGGTAATGCTCGCGATACTCCGAACAGAGGTGATCGAAGTGCGCCTTGCCAAACACCACGAAATGATCGAGGCATTCTTGTTGTAGCGTCTGGATGAATCGCTCGACGTATGCGTTTGTGTTAGGCGACCGAAACGCTGAGACTTTGACGTCACGCTTGCCGGCAGAGAATGCCTCGTCAAACGACTTCGTGAACTTCGTATCGCGATCGTGCATCAAGAGTTTGCACGACAACTTCTCTTCTTTCACGTGTTGCTTGAACGCTTCTGCTTGCTCCAAAACCCAGGCTTCATCGGGATGGTAACTGGCCGGCGTGATGAAGACTCGGCGTGTTTCCAAGTGCAGAAAGACCAATACAAACAGATCGCGAAGGCCGGTCTTCGAGACAACTTTCTTGGAGTAGAAGTCGCATTGCCACATAGTTTTCGCATGGCGTTTAAGGAACTCGTCCCAGGTGCCAGGTCCACGTTTTGGGCCGACATCGTAGCCGTTTCGCTTGAGAATGTTTTTCACAGTATTGCGCGTCACCGACTCGATTCCGAGCTTCTTCAGCTCGCCTAGAATCCGCGTGTAGCCCCACGAATTGTCCTTCGCCAACTTGAGGATCAGCTTCTCGATTTGCTCGGCCGTTCGTGGCCTACCGATATTTTTTCGTGCCTTGGCAACCTTGTCCGAGGCATCTCGAATCCACCGCCGGATCGTCGATGGATGGACGATCGTGGCCAGCTCGTTGAGCGCCGATCCTAGGTTCTTTGCAAACCTGACCAAGCGATTCTTTTCGCGATGAGTTAGAATAAGTCGCTCAGGAAGTCGGCTCCGAAGGATCTGGTTTTCGGCCTTGAGGTAGCTCACCTGGCGGGCCAATTCCTTGCTAGTGGAGCCGGCGATGACGAGCATTAGTGACGTGTATATGTTGCGAAAGCTGGCCATCGTCGAAACAGTGGATTTCTCGGGAAAAGCTTGGGCGGAGCGGAATATTTGCACATGGGTGCTGGGCTTTGAGATTAGTTCCCCGCTGCCCTGAATCAAGTTTTTCGACCGCCGTCACGTCTCTAAACGCGTGACCATCGAGTTCTCAGTCGCCTGTAGTTGTCGCCAGAGTGGCGACCAAGACGTCTGCGATTCCGCAGACCACACCTTCGCAGGCCATTTTTTCGTGAAGTGGTTTCGATCGTAGGAAAAGAATCGGAACAAACGAATCTCTGCTTAACCAAGAGATTACCGCGTTAGCTGCGTCATCTCCAACCATTCATGCTCCCGATGACGTTTTCGCACGGGGATTTTTGGTAGGTACGTACAGATCCAACTCGGTCTTGGTTAGGAGATCGATACGAACTCGGTCGTAGTTGAGTGTGTTTTTTAGTGGGCTTTGCCCGAGGTTTTGGTTATGTCATGCTTCTACGTTGTGCAATTGTCCTGAATAGTCGTGATGGCTTTGAGGAAACATGTCCCTCTATCTTTAGGGTTACACGCAAACTAGGCAGTCGGACGAGTCGAAGGTTGAAGAATTTGGAAAATAGTTCACTTGGATGGTCTCCCCGCTGCTACAGCAATGTGATGTCCCCCTATCTGTAGGGTTACACGCAGACAAAGCAGTTGGACGAAGTAACTTGGCGAGAATTCTAAGAATAGTTTCCACGCCCTTAATTTTCGGGCCGGGAGTTGGAAACGGGTTTCTTACGGGCTAGCGAGCGAAGAGGACTCGTAAAGTGTTGTGATCGCAACGTTCGCCATCCTTGATGATCGGGCTAGAATCAGTCAGTCCCATTGAATCACGGACTGGATACAATGTTGACTTGGCGGTACAAAGACAGTTACTTTTTGCCTCTTTGAGCTAACTCATGGATGAATCTTCGCAACCAACGATCTACATTCTCGCTGGTCCAAACGGAGCTGGAAAAACAACCTTTGCAAATTCGTTCTTGCCCACGTTCGTCAATTGCCGAGAGTTTCTAAACGCGGATCTGATCGCTGCGGGGTTGGCTCCGTTTGCTCCAGAGACTCAGGCTGTTCGAGCGTCTGCACTCCTGTTGAAGCGAATCGATGAGTTGGTTGCGGCTCGCGTTACATTCTCGTTTGAGACAACACTGGCAGCGAGGAGCTACCGTACTTCAATACTTGAATGGCGTCGCTTGGGATACCGCGTGGTGCTGCACTTCATCTGGCTTCCGTCACCGGAACTGGCGATCCAGAGAGTCGCGAAACGCGTGCGCGAAGGTGGCCACAATATTCCCGAAGCTGTTGTTCGGCGAAGATACGCTCGAGGGTTGGCCAATCTCTTCGATTTGTATATTCCGATTGTCACAACCGTCTGCGTATACGATGGTGCTTCCTTCCCGCCAGTTCCAATCGCAGAAATTGAGGGTGAAAAAAAGCGGGTCTTAGACTATCATGGCTGGGAACGAGTTCAACTGCATTGTAAGGAGGCCCCCAATGATTAGAAGCAACGCTCCAGACTCTCTGATCGCTAAATCAGATATGGCATTCGAAGCTGCATGCCGAAAAGTCATTGATCGAGCTCGCGCTGCGAATACCGAAATTGTCATCTGGCGAGATGGCAAGATCGTAGAACTATCGCCAGACGAAGCAAACGCGGAATTGGAAGCGAACTTGGCCAAACGGGATTCAGAGCCCGCCAGCTAATTGAGCCGAGTGCCCCGATTCTTGTGCGGGGTCTAGGCCTTAAGGAAAAGCCCAGCTAGCGGTAACCGCTTATCCTTTCCGCTATTTCTAGAATCTCTTCGTACCTGGACTCAGTCGCCTCTGGGAAGTTGGTCCAATCTTAACTCTGTTAGGTCTATCTCTGTTTGTGTTAACCCATCCCTCTTCAGTTCGCAGCAGCTTTAATTCTCGTCGAATTTCCACAAACTGGTTTCGATCGAAGGCAAAGCGTCGGAACAAAAGAATCTCTGCTTTACAAGCCCATTGCCACGTATCGCGCACTATCTACAACTCGCCATGCTCCCGATGACGTTCTTCGCACGGGGAGCCCGATCGTCGAAGCACACATGATGCCATTTGATTTAGCTCTGGAAGTCGATCATGCCAACGCTCCGGAACTCTGGAAAATTTCGAGGACTGTCCTCGATTGTCGATTTGATTAATGGGTTTCCTAAAGTCTGGCAAAAACAAAATGGGGCAAAAATATTTGAGGGCAAAAAAATAAGAGAGCAGATGGCTCCTGACTCGGTGGATGTATCGACGTCAATTCGGATCGAATGCGGGGCGATTGGCCCGGTTTTACCAAAGATTGGGTCTTTACTTCGGAGTAAATGCACGCTTAATGGTAAATTCCGGTTGCGAAATTTACTAGAAACGCCATATTTACGCGGTAGTAAAATAACCGTTTTGGTGAATCCATGACCCTTCAACCGCCACAATTCGATCGATTACTTGCGCAGATACTTGCGGAGCTTGGGGAATTCCAAGTGTTGCTGGTGCCGGGTGGAAGAGATCCGGAAGGCGACGTTCGTGTGGTTGGGCCGGCGGGGACAGAGTTCCGGCTCGAAGTCAAAGAGTACAAGCGAATCACGCCAGCAACCGCTGAGTCCGCTTGTTTGATGCTGAATCGACAAGGACAGGCCTCGGGCTCGCAGCCATTACTCTTCGCCTCCGTTGTATCTGATCGGACTTCTGAGATTGCGACCAAGCATGGAGTGTCTTGGATGGACTACGCCGGAAACTGCCGTCTGGTGTTTCCTGCATATGGAATCTACGTGCGTCGAAGCGGCATTGAGAATCCGTTTGGCAAGCAACTGCCAAAAGTGCTGAACGTCTTTTCTTCCAAGTCCAGTCGCGTGGTGCGTGCAATGTTGCAGGAGCCGCTTCGTGGCTGGCAGTTAAATGAATTGGCTGCTCACTCTGACGTTCGTGTCAGCCCCGGGTTGATGTCTCGCATCAAACGTTCGCTTGTTGAGGGCGGTTATGCGGCGATGCGAGAGGGACAAATTCGCTTGAAGAGGCCTGATGATTTGCTGGGCGATTGGGTGAATCACTACAGAAACCACAAGCCGCGAGAATACAGCTTCTATATGCGAGGTGAACTGGAGCAGATTGAGCAACAGATTGCGTTGTGGTGTTCAAAATCAACAAGCCAGTTTGCACTCTCACGCTTCTCGGCCGCATGGCGATTAGCACCTGAAGTACGTTATAACGTGGCGAGCTTTATGGTTCCTACACGAGCAATTCTGGCTGAACCATTTATTGATCTCGTCAGCAACTTCGGAGCACGCAAGGTCGACTCGGGTGCAAATCTCGTCCTGCAAATTTCGGACGATGAAAGTTACCTTAGCAATCGACTTGGCGAGACGCTTCAGACAACGTCTCCTTTGCAAACGTATCTTGACTTGAGAGCGATGGATGGTCGCGGAGAAGAAGCGGCCATGGCGATCTACGAGAAATACTTCAAGCAGTTATTCACGGAAGCGACTGAACAAACGGCGGAGCACTATGAAGGAAACTGAAGCGGCCCGAGCCGTTTTGCTGGAGGTACTCAATGCACTGGGTGCGATGCGCGATGACCTGATAATCGTCGGTGGATGGGTTCCGGACCTACTGTACCCGTCGAGCAATCACATGGGGTCGTTAGATGTCGACTTGGCAGTATCACCCAAGGCGATAGG
>JBKDKR010000062.1:0-4136 GCA_046344995.1 Pirellula sp. | reverse complement strand
TCAACTCCTAGACGAGTTCAAAGCGAACCCAAAGGGAGTCCTTTTCGGGGCCGAGAGCTTTTGGCAAGGAGTCGATGTGCCCGGCGATGCTCTCAAACTAGTCGTCATTAGCAAGCTGCCTTTCAGCGTTCCCGATCATCCGTTGCTCGAAGCTAAATTGGAGGACATCCGCAAAAAAGGTGGCAATCCGTTTCGAGATTATCAGCTACCCGAGGCGGTCATCAAATTCAAACAGGGCTTTGGTCGACTGGTACGAACCGCTACTGATAAAGGTGTCGTCTTGGTCACTGACCCAAGACTATTATCCAAATCGTATGGCAAACTATTTATCGAGTCATTGCCGAAGTGCCCTGTCGTGAGCGTGCGTGCTAAAACGGAATAAACAAGCCAACGCGAGACGAGCCAGCATAAGACAAGAGAGTACGATCGTAGATATTAAGAATGAGAAAACTACATTGGGAAGATGAATCGGGTCTCTATCGCTTTTCGACTGACGTCGTGCGAACATTGCAATCGCATGGATACACTGCATACTTCGCAGGTGGCTGCGTCCGAGATGCTCTCATGGGGAACATGCCATCGGATTACGACGTGGCTACAAACGCGACCCTTGACCAAGTGCAATCGTTATTCGGTCCCAAACAAACCAAAATCATCGGCGCCGCTTTCGGCGTGGCATGTGTTACAGGCAAAGTCGATAAACAACGGTTCGAAGTTGAGGTCGCCACGTTTCGAAGCGACGGCTCCTATTCCGATGGACGACGACCAGATTGGGTTCGCTTTACTGGCCCCGAAGAAGACGCTCAACGCAGAGACTTTTCCATCAACGGCATCTTCTTTGATCCTGTTGCCGAAGTGTTACATGACTTCGTGGGTGGCGAAGAGGATCTAAAACGAGGCGTGATTCGTGCGATTGGAAATCCAGAAAAACGCATCGACGAAGATAAGCTTCGCATGTTAAGAGCGGTTCGTTTTGCTGCGAGATTCGGGTTTCAAATCGATCCAGAAACGTCGACTGCAATTCGGACTCATGCTAACGAGATTGCAATTGTTAGCGGCGAACGAATCTCGGCCGAGTTTCGAAAATTCGTGGAAACGAAACACTTGGTCTACGGCCTTGAACAAACGTTTCATGTCGGATTGCTGCAGTTTCTGATACCCGAGGTTCATGTCGCTTGGGCGGACCGTTTCAAAATGGATCGTGCATTCAAGGTCATATCGGCATTGGGAAGCCACATCGGATTTACGAGCCTACTCGCAAGCTTATTCTGGACTGCGGATTGCAAGGGAGAGGAAGCGGCAATAGCGATTGGCAACTGCAGAGATCGTTGGAAACTTTCTAATCTCGAACATGACGAAATCCTGTTTGCGATTCGAGCGTTTGATACTTTGATTCATGCGGATAGCTTACCATGGTCTGTCACGCAACCACTATTGATCAGCCCACATGTAAAGGTTGCATACGATCTAGCAATGGCTGTTGCAATCGCTGATGAGCTATCGCTGGATGGGCTGAGCAAGTGCCGCAAGGCTTCGGAATGGGATCCAGAAAAATTGAATCCCGCTCCGCTGCTAACAGGCAATGATCTGCAAAAGCTGGGACTTTCGCCTGGACCGGCCTTTGCGCAAATATTAAAAACACTGCGAGCCAAACAGCTGGATCGCGAGATTGAAACCACCGAAGACGCTAAACAGTGGATTCGAACAAGTGCGTTATCGATAATCGACTAAATAAAGCTGATCTGCGATTTTTCGGTATTTGCCCACTCGATATGCCTCGGCCAATCCACCAACAAAGTCGGTGGGCTCTTTTCGATCAAAACGTCGCTCGATCCAATACCCAAGATTCTCGCCTGAGAGCTCAAACCGGATCGCGCGATCCTCGTCACGTTCAATCGCACGAAACAATAGTGGACTGTTCGGAATGGATTTCTCCCCAAGGAACATCATCATCGTTGGGTTGTAAAGCGGGTAAGCATTAAAGCTGCTAAGTTCGATTTGGCATTCATTGTTTGTATTCGTAACCAAAGCGTTCCAATTCCGATTGACCCGATCTGCGAACTCAGCCACAGAGCTTGAGGTGGCAGACACGAAGGCAGAACGACCTAGATAATGAATGCGGTCCCACTGGGTTAGCATCAGAAGCCAACCACCGGACAATAGGATAAAACCGAACAAGCTCTTAAGCCCGCTGAATGGCCTTGGTCCAACAAGAAACCCAAGCACGGAAAGCGAACTCGCCAAGCTTGCCGTGATCGCAATGAACTGCACCCAATACAATCGCGGACCCATCAACGATCGCGAAAGTGGCTCCTGTTGTGTTTCCCGTTGTGGAACCTCCAAAAGATCCATCCAGGTTCCTGATAACGCACGACTTGCATATCCGTCATACAGTAGCCATGTTATGAATACGATGGGCATAACAAACGATATCACCCAACACACACCCAGAGCCCATCGCCAGGATGAACTCTGGAAGATATCCCAAAAACGTCCAGGCGATACAGCCCAACGTTTCGTATTGGCCCAGCGTTTCGTATTGGAAGGTACTATCGTACTCATTCTCGGCAGTAAGCTAAGGAAAGTAGTGCAAAGGCCGTTGCCAAGTTCTTATCATCTTCGAACCATTGGCGGTTTTCATTTTGCCAAGAACCGTCAGACTGTTGTGTTGAACCGAGCTGCTTTACCAATTCCTGTTTCCAGTTTCGATCCACGCCATCGGAGGTGGTTAATGATTTGAGTCCGCTCGCATTCAGGGCTGCTCCGAACGTGTGATAATAGTAGTAGAGCCCCGCTTTACCCATGCCGGGGTTTTCTGTGAGATTGTAATGTTTAGCGATCCAGGATTGTGCTGCTTTGACTCGCGAATCTTCTTTACTCAGCCCCGCATAGATCATGCTCTTAAAGCCCGAGTAAGTCATCGAGCCGTAGCTTCGTAGTCCGCCCATAGGCGAATTCTTGTCGATGGACTCAACTTCTTTTTCGGTTGGGATCGTGTAGAAAAAACCACCGTCGTTTACCTTGGCCGCGAGCTCATTATCGTTGTGTTCGCTTTTCAAGTTTTGGCATCGCGAAACGAAAACCAACGCACGTTGAATGGCAGGATCGGAGCTGCCAACATCGAGACTGTGCAAAGCTTCCAGAAGATACGTCGTGTTCGACAAGTCAGGACGCCCCTTGCCTGCGTAGCCAACACCACCATAGTTGGGATCGGTCGCCGACTCGCTCGACGCTTCGCCATATTGCAATGATGTCAAAAATGTTTTTGCGTTAGATAACGTTTTATCGTATCGGCCATCGCCTGCGATTTTGTTCGCCTCGGCGAACGCTAAAACGCCGACGCATGTTTCATAATTCATAAGCCGTCCGTTGCCATAAACTCCACCATCTGGCTTAACGAATCCCTCGAGAGCTTTGAGCCCCTTGGCGAGCGACGGGTTATTTAGTGGCACTTTGTTTCGGAGCATCGCAGTGACCACCAATGCGGTCACACCAGGACCTGCTTTAATGGAAAACGTCCCGTCTTCTGCTTGGCCGGATTTCTGCAAATACTCAAGCCCCTTGCCGACAACTCGGTCGAGCTCCTCGTTTTGGGCAATGGAAACACGTGGCAAAACCAGTGTAAGACACAAACCAGCAAGCAAAGCCCTGCGAGACAGCATGAATTTAATCCCCACGAGTGTGACAAAACAACGATAACTCCTACCTAACACGCTTCGTACTATCTCAATTGTTCGCTGCAGCAGCTCTTGAGTTCAAGATGTTCGGCAGGCTATGGATATATTTTGTCCGCAGCGGGATTCTATTCTGGCAATTATGCTTCCCTGGCAATTTAGTTAATTGCTTGTGGAGATAGCCGATCCTCTACGATCATAGGCCGTAACAAGGCATTGCGAAGTTACGGCATTGGCCTCATCTTCGTAGTGGACGAGGCTACGAGGCCGGCCTCTTCGCACCCCATGCATCACCGACTAGGCATAGCCCTCCCGGCGTGCTGAAACAATTGAGGACAATTGTTCTACTATGTGCCGAAACAATTGAGGACAATTGTTTTACTTTGGTTGGATCTACTTTTTACCGCAATAGTCGATGGCCGTGGCTATCTCGGTCTTGAGGCGATTACGCTCTACGATGCG
>JBKDKR010000061.1:0-5485 GCA_046344995.1 Pirellula sp. | reverse complement strand
CACAATCGTGCATGGATCGGACGGCGATCCATGCCGAACCGAAAAAACATTTGAGAACAAAGCGATGCACGCCAAGCCCTCGATCAACCGTTCTGACTTGCGTTGAGTCAACTGCTCGGGCTGGGTGATCGCTGGCGTTCTCAAATTTGAAATCCAGCATCCAGACGGATGGCAGAGCCGAACTTAAAACCGTCTTTCATGCTGTTACCAATGCTCGATAACGACATGCTGTAACGGATCTGATGCGAGCCTTGCGACAGCATAGATTGAGAATGATTGCTTGGAACGCTTGCCATGATTGCAGCGCGACACCAGAGCTCGTAGAATGACGAGACAGAATAGAGACAGGGATCGAATGGCGATCCTTAAAAACCCGAAAACAATTTGAGAACCAAGCATTGGACCGAAGGGCTCGTCTTCACGGCCCTGGCTTGTGTCGAGATTCCCTCTCGCCCATCGGTCAATGCGGTCGTTATTTCGCAAAGCAGACTGGAACACGAAAATTGGACGGCGTCTTTTGGTACGACGACATTGGCTTCGTTGTCGATAAGCACATGATGCAATCTACTTTGCCTAACGCGAACCCCCTAGATCTCTTTTCGCTTGACGGCTTGCTTATGCAAACGGCCAAGCTTCCCAATCTCGGTGCTGCTCCCATTGCGTCATGGTTACTTGCTCGACTGATGCGGCTCACGACGGAAGGACTTGGCTTCGAGGCCAACGCGAAGCTCTATCATGATGGCGGAGGCTTTTACTTAAACTTCATCGCATTTTCGCGGGCAATAAAGCCGCTAGCGTTCTTCAGCGTACATGGTACGTGTGCGCATTGTAATTGTTGGGGACAATGTGCTGAATCTTTCCAACCCACCGACCTAACTAGGGTATTCGTTGACGCATTGGTCGAAAACGTAGATGATCTGATGGAATGTAAACTTACCTATTACGATACTGATCCGCCGGACTTGGAAAAACGACGTGTCGGTAATCCCCGTGTTTTGGGCTGGGATGGCACGACTCTCCTCGGTTTCCGAACCAAATACGCGAAATAACAATCACGTGCACCGAAGTCGCGGTCGGTGCGTTTTTTCAATGGAACGTCACCATGCCGCGACTCGGTGACGTGTGGCGTTCGTCTCCATACGTTAATGGGATCGCCGTTGTTTTCAATTTACTGGCCGAGTATAAAATCTTAGGTGATCTCAGCTACCATCAATGACTTTTAAAGGAGTGCACAATGTGCCGCATGATTCTCGCAATCGGGCTTTTCCTAGTAGTTCCAGCAATACCTGTGTTTTCACAATCGACCGTTTCAGATGACAATACTGCCCAGATACTGAAACGTCTTGACGAGATACTTAGGAAAATTGAACGACTTGAGGCAAGGATCTCAAAGCTCGAAGGAAAGAATCGAGTCGGAAACGAGTTTTGGGTAGATAAATACGGTGTCGTGTGGAATTCAACCGGCGACTCGGTAGGAGTCTGGGGAATCGATGAAAAAAATGCTGAGTATGTTAAATGATGCTATTTCCCTCGCTCTCGATATCAAGCTTGGCCAAGCTCTCGCCGCAATGCAGAAGTCGGACGAGCCGTAATGGCAGTGCGACGAACCAGCGGATGCACTCAACGTCTCGATCCCCCGGCCGCGGGCGGTCCATCATCTATCGCTCGACGTGAGTGATCCTTTTCGTTCGTTTTTTAAGCAAAGCAATCAGCAAATGGACTCAGAAGACGATTCAACTCCCGGCGATCTTATTAACTTCCGGATCGTGCTTCGCAATGGAATCACAATCTCCGGTCCAATATCAGAAAGCGTACTTCCTCACATCATTCGCGATCCGTCAAATCTGTCGTCTGTTGTTCACGAAATTCCTGCTGGAGCCGCTGTCGCAATTGCTTTGCCTCCGTCAGTAATTGATGAATACTCAATCGAGTACCCAGAATAAATGTGGCACCACCGCCGTTCATAACCCACTTAGTGCCGTCATTGATGGCAGATACTCTTGCGGAACTCATCGCCAACCACCTTAAAAACGAACAAAGTCATGCATCGAAGCCCCCGACGCACGTTGTTTGGTTTAGTCAATGTTCACCATCGGGGGCTCGATGATGACAGTCGTTCCCGCTGTGAAAACCGACTAGTCGCGATTGACATACCGATCCCGCTGCCGTGCTCATAAAAACGCAAAGGTCACTCCCTGTCATCAATTTTCGGCTTTCAATACAAATACATCACCACTCTCCCCTGAGGTTCGCCTTGCTTAAAGCACTCCTTGCCATATTGCTCTGGTTGTGTAGCTGTACCAAAGTTGGTTTCGCAGACACATACTCTCCAGCCATAAATCGGGGGCCGTTTGTTGGCGATCTCAAGTTTGGTAGAAACATGGTTGCGAAGGGGCACCGTCTTTGGGGATGTGAGATTGTAGGACAAGACCTACGTAACTCGACGTTCGACGATTGTGACCTTGCAGGTGTAACGTTCCGACAGTGTGATTTGAGGGGAGCTACCTTTCGCAAAGCGGTTTTATTCGGAACTTTAGTCGATGGTTGCGAATGGGGAAACAACGATTTCACCGATGCGGTTATCAACGGAATCATTCGCCAGAATGAGGCTGAAAGCACGGGTATGACCGCAGACAGCCTTTTGACGACCTGGTCCTTTAAGAACAAGAACCTGTCGAAATGTTACGTTCCTACGGACAACGGGAAAGGATATGATTTTAGCCATTTCAATTTGTCGGACGCATGTCTGGTTGACGTTAAAAAGGCGTCAATAATTAGTTGCAATTTGCACAAGACCACCTTTAGCGGATGTGATTTGACAAAATTCGATTTCAAAGACGCTAACCTGAACAGCTGTAAGATTCAAGCTTGCCAAGTGAACTATCAGCGACTGAAAGAGAAGTGCGGCTTTATGTACGGATGTTCGTTCGAGAATGTGGAGTTTCAAGGCGAGATAGACTTGAGTGAATCGGCGTTCGGAGGGCGTAAACTGACTGGCTTTACCACTGATGTAGCCAGACTAACGAATGCCAATGTCTCCTGGCTGACTACGAATCTGCTCAACGCGAAGAACGTAGCCGATACACAAAGCTTCAGGGTTGGAAACTTGGTCAACATGACTATTAATCGTTGCGATTTTTCGGGCGTCGACTTTTCGCGACAAGTCCTTGTCAATACTCAATTTTATGAATGCAAATTCGACGGTTGCAACTTTGAAGATGCGGTGATTACCAACACGGCTTTCGAAGATTGCACTGGCCTGACGCGAGGCCAGTTCTCTTCCACATGGAATTCCAAAGTAGGCAGGCTCGAAGGGGTCGTACTTCCTAAATAAAACTTATCATACTCTTACAATCGCAGAACTTAGCGCCACTTCAATTGAATTACGAATATACTCCAAACCGTGTATTCAGGTTCCGAAAACACCGAAAACACCGGGAACATAAAATTGCAGCCAAGTGCTCGGTCGACCGTTGTGACTTGCGTTGAGTCTCCCTCTCGCACTGGCTGAATTTAGGCGTTATTTGCTTCATGAAATCATTGCTACTACTGTCGATCGTGCTGCTTTCTGTAGGCTGTTTGAGCCAATCTCAAACTGCACGTGTTGATGTGCCGAACGAAGTTAGATCTGAAGCTGCGACAGTTTCGTATGTCGTGCTCAGTGAACCGCCAGACGCAATTTTGAACCAAATGGATTCCAGTTACTCTGCCGACAACAAACAATGGCGCAAGGAATGGGCGGAAGACAACTCTTCCAAGACGGTTGATGGTCAACGCGCACTTACCCTTCTTGAAATCGCCTGCTATGCTGATGTCATGTGTCACCGCGTGGAATACCCGCTTCGCGTTGCAACACTCGACTACGTGAAAGAGAACCTAGGCTCTTCTGGTGTGACCGATTCGCTTCAATGGATTATTACGTCCTACAAAAGCGGCCTGCCACTTGAGTCACCTGGCGACGAAACTGGAGACTTCAAGGGCGTGCTCGTTGATGCAATGAAGATTCGACTGACTGAATACGCGAAAGAACTTTTACGATCGTCAGAAATCAAAGAAAACCGCAAATAACAATGGGATGGACGCGAAGGGCTCGATAGATCGTGCTTGACTTGCGTTGAGTCAACTCCTCGCCCTCGGTCATCCCGGTCGTTATCGGATGAATACAAAGAAGATGACTCACGAAGGACAACGGTTTGACTAACGACGCGGACGGCACGATTCCAACCACTTGTAACGATCCTGTACTTTGGAAGCGTATTCGCGAAGAACTTTCAATTGGCAGCAACGTGATGGGTACAGTGATTTGCCGCCGTCCGTTTGGAGTGTTCCTTGATATCGGATATGGTGCTGGTGCCTTTGCTCTGCTGCTGGTGCCTGACTTCAAAGACGCTAGAATACGACGAGTAACGTTCGATGATTTCCCGTTGGTCGGTGACTCCGTTTCTGCGTGGGTAATCAACATCGACTTTGAGAATCGCAAAATCGCGTTGACCCAAAATCCGCCGTCTGCTGTCCTGCCCAACCAACGCGAGGATGGCACGCCAAACTGAAATCCGATAACCTAACCGTGCACCGAAGCATCCGTTCGGGCGTTTGTTGCTTTAGAGACCTCACTTGCGGATGCTCGGTGACGGTTGCCGTTATTTGCCAATTACACGATTCCTTGGGACACTTGCCGTGCTCATCGCCATTGGCTGCGACAACGGAATGCCGCCTCAACCGCAATCGATATCCTAACCTTCAACTTCCCGAGACGTCAAAATGCCGCCGAGACTCGCCGCAAGCGCCATGACGAAGGAAACGCTCAATGTCGGCGTTGCGTCAGTTGTTCAATCAGATTCGCCAATCGGGCGCTATCAGGCCGT
The DNA here is from genome assembly GCA_046344995.1 of Pirellula sp. Classification (GTDB taxonomy): domain Bacteria; phylum Planctomycetota; class Planctomycetia; order Pirellulales; family Pirellulaceae; genus JBKCUI01. Next base: position 620 of record JBKDKR010000061.1, on the reverse strand, counting down.
ATTCGAAGACGATGGTGATACGGGCTATTTCTACGCGCTCGACACCGAGAAGGCTGACAACCCAATTGTGGACGCATTGCACATCTACAATGTTCAATCCGTAACGGATAAGGACAAGCCGTCCGAACTGCACCTCATTTGGTCGCCGGACGCGACGAAGGCCGCACTTTTCATCAACTCATACCCACATGCCATTTACAATTTCGCCGATGGCGTTGGTTGCTGTCGCACTGGCTTTCCACCTTCTGCCGACCCATCAAAGACACATGAATGGGACGAATCACAATTGGCTCACTTTTTTGCCGAAGCAGGCAAATAACAATACAATGCACCCGAGCGGCGGATCGGGCATTTCCACAAACCAAAGTCACTTAGCCGCCGCCGGGTGATTGTGAGCGTTGAACTAAATGGCTTTGCTCTCTTCCATATCTTTGTCGGATTGTGTTTCTTCTATCCGATGTGCACTTAGGTGCAGCAGAATGTTCCTCGCCTTCTGCTTGCGTGCTCGGATTATTGGACGACTACGTCGCTTTTTTGTTGCAAGCAGACAAAGCCAGCTTGCCCCTTGCAGGGGCCTATGAGCAGCTGCGCTGCTCGCGCTAAACGCTACGCGTTCACTC
>JBKDKR010000060.1:0-25051 GCA_046344995.1 Pirellula sp. | reverse complement strand
GGGTAAAGGTTTCGCGAGCGTAGCGAACGAAACCGCAACCCTGGGGTAATCGACACCGCCCAGATCCCCCCCTTGGGGGTTTGGGGGGGCGGCCCCCCACAAACAACCAACAAAAAAACCCCAAACCAACCCCCCCACTTTTGTTTGGCCGCCACCCCCCCAAAAACCCAAGGGGGGGATCTGGGCGGTGTCGATTAACCCAGGGTTGCGGTTTCGTTCGCTACGCTCGCGAAACCTTTACCCTGGGCTATGTTGATCAACGCCCTTGGCGTGAAGAACAAAAAACTTCGTCAACGCAGATCAGTATTAGTGTGGGAGGCTCAGATCTAGCCCCGCTTCAATAAACGCACAACCAACACCGTCCCCTTATCGTTTTCCGATTTCGCGAACGAAACGTGATCGACTCATTTTTCTGCGTTCGATTTTTCTGCCCTTTCAAGCGCCCTTTCCCTTTTGTGCCAACGAGTGGCTCAGCTTGTTTGTAGATTGATACTCGGAATGCGATCCCGCACGGGATCGCATCGATTTCCCGACACTTCTGGATTATTCCCATCGCCAAACCATGTTACAATGATGCCATGGACCCCAAACTTTTAGTCGACGCTGTTCGCGAACAGTCGATCGACGTATTTCAGAGGATGTTTCGCGCCGTGGAACTCGTTCAAGAACGTTTGAATCGAGCTTGTAATGCACTGAACTCAGCCCAAGTGCCCTATGCCGTCGTCGGAGGCAATGCCGTTGCCGCATGGGTTGCGACCATTGACGATGGTGCTGTTCGCAATACAAGAGATGTTGATTTGCTACTCGCTGAAGAAGATCTCCCGCAGGCCACCGAGGCCTTAGAAAAGGTAGGCTTCGTCCGGGATATGGTCATGGAAACGGTCGTGTTTCTCGACGGGCCCAATGGAAAACCTAGCCAAGGACTCCATATCCTCATCGCTAATCGCAAAGTGCGTCCCGAATACGCCAGCCCGACGCCCACTGTGGATCGAGCTGTAGAGATCAATAACAAACGTGTCGTCGAACTGAAGGCGCTCATTGAGATGAAACTCAACAGCTACCGCGACAAGGACCGCACCCATTTGCGAGATATGATCCAAATCGGTTTGATTGATGCATCTTGGCCGGCCCGATTCCCACCCTCGCTGGGCGAGCGACTGCAATCGCTGCTCGACGATCCTGAGGGATAATACCAGCAGAAAACAATTCTCCTTTTTCGATTCGCATTTATGCGCGAGAATTTGCATCAAGTTGCGATCGGGTAACGGTTGTCCTCCAATCGTTACATGCTTGCGGGAAAACGTCGCAACGATCCGAACGAAATACCGGGTAATCCCGACACCTTCTTGCCGTATTCAATGTAGTCGCGGCCTATGAATCGTATCAACCGACGATCTTTAAAATAACTCCCCGCATAAATGTAGAGCGTCCATACCAACGTCAACACGGCGTGATCCAAGGTCATGACAGGCGTAAACCAAATCAAACCCAAAAAGCTCATATACACTGGGTGCCTCATGATCCGAAACGCACCTTTCGTAACAAATTGCCGCACCGGTGGCTTTCTCTTTATGGCCCAATACCACCACTGAGTCAATCCTGTCTGATATCCCAAGCCCGTTAAATACAGACTGTAAAACAAAGCAACCCATGAACCATAAAAACCGGTCAACACTAGCCATTCCATCCAACCGCTCGTGTGCCAGATCTCAACATCGCTTTTACCCCAAAGTCGAAACATGACCAAGAGCGTCAGACAAGTCGTCACACAGTGAATGCAGCCCAGCAATCCACCCGGCACATACGACTTCATCTTTTTCTGAACCGCCGGGACAAGCAATACGCTATGGGGAATCGCAAACCCGATGGCCAAAGCGAAATCTATCCACCACCATCCTGCACTAGAATGCTGGCTCCCAAATCTCAAAAACAAAAATAGATAGACGACGGTAAAAAGGAATAACAGTTGTGTCCCAATCCCAAATACGATTCCAACAAACCGCCCCAAAGACTCCATCCCCTTCGTCGAACTGATTTGATTCGACGACTCCATAACAACACTCATTTAACTTTCTCCGCTACAAAATATCCGTATTCCATCGCGCCTGACTTATATGCGTTCAAAATCGCGTCAAAATGATCCAAAAATAGGACGTGATTCTGACCAAGCACCTTGGCCAAATAACGGACACCCGTCCGCTCCACTCGCTTGCGACATATCTCCCATGTCTGCTCAACCTGTCGGGTCCAAATTCCGGTATCGACAACTCTCAAACCAGACTGCTCAAACCACGATACATAATCCGATTGAGTGCCGAGCGAAGGGCAGAACATTCCTTCGCATACGCGGAGAACTTGTTCGTTCTGTTGGGTTGTCAACGGAGCCTCTCCCGCTAACCATGCGAGCAACGCAAACCGACCTCCTGGCTTGAGCCAACGCGCGGCTCGACTAAAGAACTTCGGCTTATCGAACAAATGTTCCGTGCATTCAATACTCCAAACAATGTCGGCGGACTCATCGGGGAACTCTATTAACTCTGCATCAGCACAACGAAACGTAGGACGCGGCTTGATCCGTTTCAATGCCGCTGTGGAGCTAGCCCACTTTTGTTGCACCGGACTAAGGGTCACACCAGTCACAGCACAGGCAAGATTCTGCGCCAACCAAATACTCGATCCACCCATCCCGCAACCGATATCGTAAACGACGGACTCAGGCTCGATGGAAGCTAGATTCGCTAACCGTCGAGTCAACTGCTCTTGTGCGACCCTGGGAGTCTCTTCCGCTTCCCAGTAACCGTGATGAATGTGCGGCCCCCATAGCAGCCGATAGAAAAGTGTGCTTATGTCATAGTGATTTCGTATGACTTGTTTCTTTACCGATTTTAATTCTATCATGAGGCTGGTACGACCCAGAGATCTCCAATTATGAGTAACTCATCCTTAACCCCGACAGCACCCATCATTTTGCTAAATGGCTTAATGCCGTAGTCGGATTGCAAAATCTTGAATGCTCCTCTGACATGATGCCAGCCGTCTTTCTGTTCCACTTCGCATTTTATTCGAATATGTTTTGTCGTCTTGTGAAGCGTAAAGTCGCCCTCCAGAATGTACTCAGGCAACTGCCGCTTGCTCATTTGCCCGGTCCCCTTCAGCGTCGCATTTTCTAGCTTGGCTTCTGGATACTTCTCCACCGAGAGTATCTCAGGACCCAACATGTTTTCGTTCACCTTCTTGCGGGTTCCTTCGTCGGTCTCCCCTTCGAGACCTATGTACTTTCGAGCTGGCAAGCCATCGGCGTCGAAGCTTTTCATGTCAAAAACCAACGAGCCTCGTTCGTCTCGGGGAGAATAAAGTTGCCCAGCCTTTAATTTTCCAACCACCGCATGTTGGTGCCCAACAACTCCAGACTTATCTACAAAAATATAAACTCGGCTATAGTCTAAATTGACACTACCTGGTTTCGGCGACTCTTGAGCCGAGACCAACTGGCACACATGCGCAACATAAAGACACAAAATAAATAATAAAGCGCGTCGCAAGATATCACCGTCATCCCTTTAGTCTTGACACCAGCCCCAGAAATCATTTGTATAATCGGACGACGCTGATTGGTATACCACGAGTGAGTGACTGAGATCCAGTCGAATAATGAAACCAAACTTAACCCTAAGTCGTATCTCGCGATGGTTTGCGATTGCGGTGATGCTGTTGACCCCCATGGGTGTTTGGGCGGTGATCAATATACCGATCGGATCGTCTGGAGTTCACGAATGGCTACCCGAGGGAAAACCGGAGCGATTGCGTTACGAACAGTTTTGTTCTCGATTTGGTAGTGATCAGCTTGTACTCATCTCATGGGATGGCGCTTCGCTTGCCGATTCACGACTCGCACAATTCGTTGCAAACCTCGAATCCCACCCTGAATTTGACAGGTTTTTCAGCAAAATCGAATCACCGCAACGAATCGCGGAATCACTCGAGTTACCTCCTCTGAGACTCTCGCAAACGGATGTTGCATCGCGTTTAAACGGTGTCTTCATTGGCCCAGAGGGAACCGCTGCTTTTCTTTTGGGTATACAAAAATTTGGCGTTAGCCATGCCAAGGAGACGATCGAGCTTATTCGTTCGCAGGCGGATACCGTTCCGAATTTGGGACGCGAAAACATCAAACTAGTGGGAACGCTCTACGAAGCTTATGCAGTGGACGAAGCAGCCGAAGGAACCTTAAAAAAACTGGTCTTACCCTCGAGCCTTCTCGGGTTACTAATATCGTGGCTGTGTTTGGGGCGATTGCGATCTGCTATGGTTGTTCTTGCAATCGCCGGACTTGGGCAACTGGTGGCTGTCAGCTTAGTCTATTACACTGGCCTTCAGTTCAGTGCCGTGTTAATCGTCCTACCAACGCTCGTATTTATGTTGACATTGTCCGGCGCAGTTCACTTGATTAACTACTTCACTGACGCCGCCACCACAATCCATCACGCCCCCAACGCTACAAATCTCGCTTCCGCAGGGATTCAAGCAGTGTCTTATGGATGGAAACCATGCCTTCTGTCCAGTCTTACGACGATGCTCGGCATGGGATCTCTCATAACAAGCCAACTAATTCCCGTTCGACAATTCGGAATCTATTCTGCTATCGGACTGGGAATCGCAACACTGCTGCTTCTCATCGCGTTCCCCGCTGTAGCTGATTGGATCTGCGGTTCCCGCAATAGTGTTTCGTCCAGCCAAGCAGATGTTCCAACTCACCAAACCAGTACGACGATTCAGTTTCCAATCAGTTTGCAAAATCGGTACATACATTGGCAGTATCGCGTTGCCTCGATCGTAACACTAGCGAGCATCGCGCTGTTATTGGCAACCTTTATCGGTTTAAGTCAATTGAAATCGTCGACTAAGTTCTGCGATATGTTTCCCGAAAACAGCCGAACAAACTCCGATATGAAATGGTTCGAATCAAACATCGGACCGATCGCCACCGTGGAGGTTCTACTCCACTTTAAAAATGCAGATTCCACTCCTATTCTTGATCAATCGAAGATCGTCTATCAGTTGACGAAGACATTAAAGGATCATGTTGAGGTAGGCGGTGTCTATTCAGCCATGACGTTTTTGCCCCGTTGGCCCGAAGGAGGCTCTACCAAGGCGGTAGCGACTCGCTCGGTGCTTCGCTATAGGCTTGAAAACAATCTCGAACAATTCGCACAACAAGGTGTCCTGTTTCGTGATTCGGAAGAAACGATTTGGCGACTTATGGCCAAGGTTTCCGCCGTCTCTGACAAAAGCTACGGTGAATTGACCGACGCGATTCGATTATGCGTGTCAAATGATTTAAAAGATAGTCCAGTAACCTCTATCGTGCGGACCGAATATACAGGATTGTCACCAGTCATGCATGAAACTCAGGTCACATTGCTAACCGATCTAGGATACAGTTTTCTGTCCGCTTTTGCACTCATCACTCCCGTCATGATGTGGATGGTTCGAAGTTTTCTGGGTGGATTGTTGATCATGATTCCAAACGTCTTGCCGGTTACACTCGCCTTTGGAATCATGGGTTGGATGGGATGGTCTCTCGATATTGCGGGAATCCTCACCGCGAGCATTGCTCTGGGCATTGCCGTCGATGATACCCTGCACTTTTCATGCTGGTACATGCAACAACTCGATAAAGGTCTTTCACGCCTCGAAGCCATTCGAAACACCTTTTCGAATTGTTCCTCCGCCATGCTTCATACGACCTTAATCTCGTGTGGGGCGATGACTCCCTTTTTGTTCGCTGATTTCCTACCAACACAACAATTTGCCAAGCTGATGATCGCAATGCTCCTCTTGGCAATCGTCGGGGATTTGTTTGTCCTACCAGCATTGTTACTTTCTCCTTTGGGCAAAGTAATCGGTCGTCGAAACAACAATCGTCTGAACCGAGAATCATCCATCGATCAACAACCGAACGCCGAGTTGGTCACATCATGATACCAAATCTACAGGAACGTCATTTAGTTCCCGAACTCATGGATGCGCCGAACCTAGATCCAGTAGAGCATGCCCATGCACTCGCTGGTCTCCGCCGTGTTAACTGGCTTTGCAACACCTCAAAACATATCTCTGCGACGATTCTCGAAATCGCTAACCGACGGAACCTTGCGTCGGCCGACGTTCTGGATTTGGGTTGCGGTAGCGGAGACATCGCTATTGGCGTCCAACGCCTACTTAGCAAAACCGTTCCCTGTCAGATTACCGGCTGGGACATTAGCGACGTGGCAATTCTCAACGCACGACAACGCACAAATGGCGCGGACCAACCCAAATTTGAAGTCCAAAACGCCCTGAGCGAATCTCAGGCAACTCCGAAGTTCGATTTTGTTTATTGCTGTCTATTTCTTCACCACTTCAATGAACAGGATTCCGTTCACATTCTCAAATCCATGAGCCAATTGGCCCGAGTGGCATTCATTGTCGATGATCTCAAGCGTTCGCGTTGGGGTTGGCTCATGGCTAAAGTCGGCTGCCATCTTCTATCTCGGTCTCCGATTGTACACTTTGATGGGCCGCAATCAGTTCGTGCGGCCTACACTATTGATGAGGTGCAAAGGTTGGCGGCCCAAGCTGGATTGAACAATTGTGCAATTAAGTTGCACTGGCCAGAACGGTATCAACTGATTTGGGAGAGAAGCCATTCATGATTTCGTTCGTCGAACAACTCCAGTTGAATCAAGAACATTGGGATACAGTTGTCATCGGGGCGGGAGTAGCAGGTAGCTCTTTCGCGATCCGAAGCAGCCAAACCGGAAAAAAAGTACTGCTCGTTGAAGCGAGTTCGTTTCCTCGCGAAAAGGTCTGCGGAGGTTGTCTCAATACACGCGCCCAAAGCCAACTCTCTGAACTTGGCGTTCTCGATGAACTTCTTCAGAACCAAGCCGTCTCGTTGCATCGCTTGCGAATTCAAGTGAATAAAAAAACTGCGACTTGGAATGTACCACAAATGCTGAGCGTTCGCCGGTCAACTTTGGATTCCACTCTAGTTCGACGCGCCGTGCAAAGCGGAACTCGTTTCGTCGATTCAACACATGCAACCGTGATGCCTTTTGATGCTCTCCTGGACAAAGGTGGTCGTCGCGTGCGATTGCGGAACAAACAGACGGGCATGGATATCCTCGTGAGCGCACCATTGATTGTCGTCGCCGCAGGCCTTTCCCGATCACCACTTCCACGCAATGAACCGTGGGAAGATCAAGTCATGCCAGAATCACGCGTCGGGGTTCACTGCTTGATCCCAAAAGATAGTCTCTCCGGTGCCTCGTGCCCAATCGAAATCGATAACCGAACATTGAATATGACACTTCGGCGTCACGGGTACGTCGGTGTCTGCGAAACGGATGGTGGATGGATTGACTTCGCTGCCGCCATTGAACCGAAAGCTATTCGCGAACAAGGAGGCATAGCGAATGTGATCGCCTCACTCCTTCATCCAAAGCATCCCGCATTCTTGGAACTACTCCAAGCCCAATCTTGGAGCGCAACCCCTTTGCTAACTCGTTCTTCTCTCGTAGCAGCACAGGATCGATTATTTTTGCTGGGAGATTCCGTTGGATATGTAGAGCCATTTACTGGTGAAGGCATGTCCTGGGCGTTCGAAGGCGCCAAAGAACTATTCAAGCTGACCAACTCGTTAAATGTAGACAACACGAACGAAATCGAACGAAAATGGAACCTTTGGAACAATACCTATCGACAAACACGTCAACGGGTATGCAAATGGGTCGCAAATCAAACTCGCCACACATTCAGAGCCAGACTTATTGTGAAGACCCTCGACTGGATGCCCCGTTTTCGCAATCTCATCATCCAAAAAGCAATGCAATGAATCAATTCGCTGGCATTTGGTCCATCGGAACGGCGAGTCCGGAATACTCGATCGAACAATCCGACGCCGTGGCCTTTGCACAAGAAATCGGAATCACTACTCGTTGGCTAAACGCGCTACCCGCTCTTTATCGCAAATCGGGAGTTCGTAAGCGAGGATCAGTATTGCTCAACGCCGCGGCCGGTGCTCCCTCGACTCGGCAAACGTTTTACCCTAACGCAACACCAGACCGCCCATTCGGACCAACCACAGCCGATCGCATGTCGCAGTACGCAGAACATGCCGGACCGCTCGCTGCCAAATCGGCAAAGATTGCATTGGAGCGTGCCCAACTACAGGGAGCTAAAATCAGCCACCTCGTGACCGTCTCATGTACGGGATTTGCCTCTCCTGGAATCGATCATCAAATCATACAATCGCTCGGCTTGCCCCCAACCGTACAGCGAACTCACATCGGCTTTATGGGGTGCCACGGCGCGATTAACGGGTTGCGGACGGCAAAGTCGATCGCGGAATCCGATCCTAATGCGATCGTCTTGGTAGCTGCAGTAGAACTCTGCTCTTTGCACCAACAATATACGGAAGATCCTCAGCAACTCGTCGCGAATTCGTTGTTCGCTGACGGAGCCGCAAGCGTGATCGTGGCAGCTCGCCCACCGTTCACAGACACCTCAATGGATAACGCTTCGTCATCGGACGCACGATGCTGGAAAATAGTTTCGAGCTTTTCGTTTTACATCCCAAACACAGCCGACACCATGTCATGGAAAATCGGCGACTACGGCTTCTCGATGCAATTGTCCCCCGCAGTGCCGCAGATCATCAAAGAACAACTAAGTGCACCAACTTGCCAGTGGCTTAAGAACTACGGACTTGATCCGTTCGACCATAGCAGCGAACTTGCCTGGGTTGTCCATCCGGGTGGTCCAAGAATCCTCGATGCGGTCGCTGAGGCATTTAAACTCGACGAACACCGCATTGAGTTATCCCGGAAAGTCTTATCCGAGCACGGCAACATGTCATCGCCGACGGTGTTATTCATTCTGGATCAAATGCCCGTTCGCGACATGAGTGCACCCTATTGCATCGCGATCGCATTCGGCCCAGGCTTGCACGCCGAAGCACTTCTTCTGAAGAACGACCATATCGCCTGGGCTTTCGAAGAACGCATTGCCTAATGATTCCTTGCTTGTCTGGATCAATCTCTTTAGATGATGATCGTTCAATTGGCAGGATTTTTATGCGATCGAAGCGCGGAGAAAAACTTGCGGCTAACGTGTTTAGCTCCGGCCTGGTGTTAGACCAGGGGATTTGGGTAGGAAGCAAGCTCTGCTAAGGTTACACTTTGTTTGTTAAGCCAACCTTGGGGAATGCAGCACAAGTAAAACGGGCTTTTCTTGGGGGCGATTCGAATGGCTTGAGACCACACCCTATAAAGTTAAGATACGATGAAGATCTGGATTGACAGCAGGTCTCATTGCGAGCTAACTTCCCCGCGCATGCGACGTTATCTTTCTCTCAATCGTTTGAAACATGTTTTTGCCACGTGGGAACCCACGATCTTGCATGACATTGTTTACGGCGTTGATAATTTATGTGCAGGCAATCTGGGTGGTTCATCTCGAAAAAGTGTCATTCGCTTCTATCAGATTGGCCTAGCAGTCTTGTTGCTGACTTTTCTGTACGCGACACATGCCTTCGCACAAGAAGAAACTCTTCCGCCATTAGAAACAGATAATTCTGTCGCTCCTGCCCGCTTCCTTCAAATTGAAGAAATACCCGAGCTGCCGCTTCTAAAGCTTGGGCCAGAGCTCGATCTGGGGCTCATCCCAGACAAACCCAAAGGGGACTCGGAGAAGAAGCGATGGTTCGACAAGATGTCGATCACCGGCTACGCACAATTCCGATACAACCAAACAATGTAACGGAACCTGGTTCCGCTCCTGCTACGCATGCAGGGGACGGGTCGGTCGGGGATGGACAGAGCTTTTTCATTCGTCGGGCTCGATTGGTTTTGGCATCCAATGTCTCCGAAAATCTCTTCGTATATCTACAGCCCGATTTTGCCAGCACTCCAACAGGTAGCCCGGACGCTATTTTGTTTGGTCAAATTAGAGACTGGTACGGCGATATCTATTTGGATAAAGACAAAGTCAATCGAATCCGCGTTGGTCAATCCAAAATTCCCTACGGTTGGGAGAACATGCAATCCAGCTCCCGACGTATTCCATTGGATCGAAATGATGCGTTGAACAGCGCCGCACGTAACGAACGCGACCTCGGAATTTTTTACTATTGGACTCCGACCTACGTGCAGGAGGTCTTTCAGGAAATACAAGAAAAGGGTCTCAAGGGCTCGGGTAACTACGGCGCCTTTGGCATTGGAATCTACAACGGCCAAGGAGGTTCGCTCCGAGAACAGAACGATGATGTGCACGTAATTGGTCGCTTTACTTGGCCATTCAAACTCGCCTCCGGCCAAATCATTGAACTGGCAATGCAGGGTTATATGGGAGACTATGTAGTACTCGGGGCTCCTATTCATCCCCGAGGAGCCGGACCCGCCGCTGTCCCACTCGGCACACGAGATGCCGGTGGTCGCGATGGACTCATGGACCAACGCTTGGCATGGACGGCCGTCTACTACCCTCAGCCCTGGGGATTGCAAGTCGAATGGACGGTCGGCCGAGGACCTGAACTCAACGCGGCACAAACGGCAGTAGAGGTAGAGTCTCTCAGTGGTGGCTACGCCATGCTCATGTATCAACTCGAGGACTTCCACGGAACTTGGATCCCCTTTGGCAGATACTCATTTTATGACGGTGGTTACAAATCTGCGACCAACGCGCCTAAAACCTACATATCAGAATTTGATATCGGCTTCGAATGGGAGCCAAAACCAGATATGCGATTCAATATGATGTACACATTCACCGATCGAACGAGTTTACAAACTCTGGGTGGAGGAAGACGCTCTTACGATCAATTCGTAGGCCAACTATTGCGTATGCAGCTTCAAATAAACTACTGACGAGCCAGCGAAGCAACCGGTGCTTTGGACGCATCGGTGCGCTCCAACGAAGCTTGATAATTAATCAGCCGCGTCTGCAACTCTCCTTTGCGATCCGCAGGCGCGATGGCCAAACACTTTTGCTTCCATTCGACCGCTTTGGCGAAATCTCCAAGCTCTGCATAGGCCGCTGCTAAAGTCCCTAAGCACGACCACCGACCATAATCGCAAAGCTCACACGCTCGCTTTGCATTTTCCAAGGCCGCTTTCCCATCACGTATCGATTCGTCTTCGCAAGTCGCCTGGACCCAAGCAAGAGCGTTGTACGCATCGGGCAACTTAGGCTCTAAGCGAATCGCTTCTTGGAAATCAGCAATCGCTTTCTTGTATTTCCCCTCTGCTGCCCAAATCGCACCGCGATTGTGCCAAGTCATGGCCGATTGAGGATCCAATCGCAATGCTTCGTTGTAGTCACCCAAAGCCAACTCCATCTGCCCCTTTTGCTTCCAGGCAATGGCTCGATTGCTGTAAGCCAGTCGATTGCGGGAATTCAGCTTTAGGACATCTGTAAAATCAGCGATCGCTCGATCATGCTCGCCCGCCTTCTGCAATAATACGCCACGAATAAGATGCAGCGTCTCATCCTTCGGCTCGCGTTCCAGCAAATTGGAAAAGTGGGAGATCGCCTCCGTTAGAGGCAACGCATCGGTTCGCCGTACCCACCCGGATCTACGGTTGGCTACCGCAAGCCAATCCCCCTCGACCTTGCTGACTACGAAAGGGAACCCGCGTGGAAGCGTTTCCAATTCCTCAGTGCCAACGCGAATAGAGGTCTGCTCAACCACCACCATCAATTGACCAAGCTCGTCCGCATGAGATGACGGCAACCCAAGCAACAAGCCACACACAAGTGTGAGTCCGCAAAAACCGGCGCGTCTAGCTAGACTGAGTGGTCTAAACAAAATGAGTCCTGGTGTATCAACACGGAAAGGAGGGGGCAACCGCTCTTCAAAGCTGCCCCACGGGTTGAGTCATCGGCAGGATTGTAGTTAGGAAAATTGAGCCTTACTATTGATGCGGATTTAGAATTAACACGTTCTTAACAATTTGCGTCCCAACCCTCACAAATTGAGACGCCCCCTCAAAAAAGCTTGACTTTTTGCTTGCTATCGAGACCCAAAGGCTCTTTTTTACCGCATCCTAGCTGACAGAGCTGAAGATTTCCGATACGGAATGGATCCAAAACTCAAAGCCTTTAAAAAACGACTCTCGGAGCGAGCCGGTTTCGTAGTAGTGGAAACAAAAAACGGGAATGTATAAAACAGATGAGACCAAGATAGCGAATACCAAGGCCCAACCCAATTCGCGAAATTCGATCGTATCGATGCACAGAAACATCACGAGGGCGCCGAACACAACCAGTACAGCCCCAATTACCACACCCTTCGAGACATTACTCATTTTCGTTGCACCCTATTTCTTTGCGAATCGATCGGGACGATGTCTTTGTCTCTAGGCAGAATCCTTACTCCTGCGAGGCGCTGCCAAATCGAGAGATGACGTTTGCCATCTCCTTGGCTAGATCGGAACCATCGGATAGCAACCGATTAGCCAACGAATGCTGGTTGGCTTCTGGCTGATTTTGACTTACCTTCCATTTGCCTTGCCATCGTAGCACTTCGAGTTCCAAGCCTACGATGCCAGAGAGCATTCGATCGATATAGGTCGCGGGTGCGTCGGTAACTCGCCATGGATCTCTTTGGGCCGATTCCATATGGTGGGTCATCCTGGTAACTATTTCGAGCAATCGATCGGGATCTTGTGTGGCACGCAGCTTACAGGTCGCATGGACGACGACATAATTCCAAGTCGGCACGACCTTTCCACCGTCGGTCTTTGTTGCATACCAATTCGGCGAAATGTAAAGCGATGGGCCTTGAAAGATGACGAGCACTTCTTCGTCGGGCCGAATCCGCCAAAGCTCATTTCCACGCGCGACATGTCCCATCATACGAATAGGAGCACTTAAACTCGGATCAAGAATCAATGGTATATGCTCTGCGTTCAGCTGATTATCAATCTTAAACACGATTGTCGCCAGTGGATATCTGGAGATCAACTCACGAATGATCTCAATTCGATCTTCTTTAAAATGCGAAGGACAATACATAAGAGAATTGTTTGAAAACGGTATAGAAGACTTCTACGTTTTAGCAGCCGACGATCACTATACCAAGAATAACGGCTCTCTTCACGAACGATCCTTCTCTTTTGTACTTTGTACCTGACTCTTCTTACTATCCGCCATGTCGACACCGCACTCGATCGCAGGACTCAAATCCTAAACAGCCGGGGATAGCCACAAGAGGCACAAGAGAACACAAAAAAGGGAATGGCAAATCTCTGCCAACGGATTGGCTCATAGCTCCTCTCTTGTGGAATCTTGTGTACCTTGTGGCTGAACCTTCTTACTATCCGCCATGTTGATACCGCACTCGACCCGAATGTCTTAAAAGCAAAACAGCCGGGGATAGCCACAAGAGGCACAAGAGAACACAAAATAAGAAAATAGCAAATCTCCGCCAACGGCAGTTGGCTCATAGCTCTTCTCTTGTGGAATCTTGTGTACCTTGTGGCTAAACCTTCTTACTATCCGCCATGTCAATACCGCACTCGATCGCAGGACTCAAAACCTAAACAGCCGGGGATAGCCACAAGAACCACAAGAGCACACAAAAAAGGGAATGGCAAATCTCTGCCAACGGCAGTTGGCTCATAGCTCTTCTCTTGTGGAATCTTGTGTACCTTGTGGCTGAACCTTCTTACTATCCGCCAAGTCGATACCGCACTCGATCGACGATCAGAAATTGCTATTCAAAAGTCACTTGTGCCACTTGTTGGCTTGCGATTTATGAACGTTGTAGATTCAAAACACTAGTTTTTATCGACACACTACACCGAGATGCATTGCCAACCATCGCAGCCTGTGAACCGATAGCAGATCGCCCCCAACTCTCGCGTAAACCCTGCTCTAAAGCACAGAATCGCACTATGGTCCGGCTTGCAGAAGCGTCGGGCCGACTGCTATCGCGATCTGACTGAGTCAACAACCAATCCGATGGACTACAAAAATGAGCTGACGAATTACTGAAATTGAGTTACTCGGTGTTCCGTTCTCATCCTTACGCCGACTATATTAGCTGACGAAGAAAGCTGAACACATTTGAAAACATGTCTCGCGGTGCTAGTTGTGCCGCACTGTTCGCGATCGTTTTTCTGAACCAACATAGGAGATAAGCGTGAGTACCGCACTTTGGATTTCACTATTGGCCGTTGCCATCTCGTTAGCGGTAGTTTTCATGGTCACCATTAGCAAGAAAAAAAGTTAGTAAACTCGGATTCAGCCTAGCTAAAACTCACAATGCTGTATCCTGAAACAGAGCAATAACTGACTTGTACGTCTGCAAACGTTCAATCATTTTGGATTCGTTTCGGGTAGGTAAGCTTACTTTACCTACAATCCCCTCCGATGAATTGACTCTGAGACCAATCGTCCCTCTCGGTAAGTTTCAATTCCGATCTGGTTACCATCCGCATCAAATTTTTCACTTGGACCGTCCGCGACCCAAGCTCTATCGCTTGACCTGAAACGATACGTCATCTTAGCTTTAAGCGTTCCGTTTTGGTTCAAGTAATACCCCACGAAGGGCTCCGTTTTCGCAGGAACTGTAACATCAGCAACAATCGACCCATCTGGACGATACCAAACCGATCGAGTCATTTCGCCTGACGAATAGTGCTCATCGATCATCAGCATCCCTGAATCGTAGAAATACTGCTTCAATCCAGTTCCGTGGGCTCGTCCGGACGAATCAAAAAACAAAGTCCCTGGTATTCGCAAATACAACCCCGGAAGAGTCAGGATACAAGCCGTAATCGCTACAACAATTAACAAATGGCGAAGATGAAATCGGCTTAAGTTTGCGATTCGTATGTTCATTTATCATCTCCAGAATTTCGCGAGACCTCCTCGAACCGATGATTGAGGTATCGCGAACAACGAACTACCTAAACGGCTAGACACAGTCGATTAGACTTGGTTAATAATGTACACCAACCAAGTGATAATCAATAGTTCGGTCCATGATCATCTTGGCACAGCCATGATTCTGCAACACGAATCCCCGATTCAACTTATGCTTCACGGCTCATTTCGTTCAGACCGCGATAACAACCTCGACAACTTATATCCCGGGTTTTCCCAAGTTAATCAAAATTGTTGACTTTCGGGGATGACACCCGACGATAAGAAATTTCCCGGGAACGTCTTCCGGGATAATCACAATTTCGCAATAAAAAGCAGAATGCCCGTCTTGCGATCAGCTAGATAAATCAACCATCAATGTATTCCCCTGTTGTCGACGGCTTCTCCATGGGTGGATCGGCTGTGCGCTACACCGAGTCCTCCCATACCGATGACCTATCTGAAGTGGTCCACTGTTTCTGGGAATTGCGGACGCTTTGTGTACTGACGGATGACTTTCACTATCACGCGCTGCCCGACGCCTGCGTGAACCTCCTGTTTAATCTTTTAGACCCACGGATCGCGGGGGTCACGGCACTTCAGACCAAAGCGACAACACTGAATCTTGGTAGGTCCTTCCACTACGCGGGGGTTCAGTTCTATCCAGGAACGTGGCAAGGGGATAGGTCCGAGATAATAGACAGATATGTCGGCTCGCCCTACGAAGGCACTTTGCCGCTGGCGGAAACGGGCCAACGACTTGTTGGTCTTTCGTTCTCGGACATGAGGCCTGTGTTGGCTGAGCAAGTGCGGTGGTGCATCACGCACGGCTATGCCCAACCGAACGCGATCACTGCTCGCATCTTGTCGAGCCTTGACGCTAGAGCCGATCGGAGATCCAACAGGAGAGACACTCATGCGGGCCTTTCCCAGCAACATGAGCGTCTACGGCGCGGCGGGCGCACTTGTTAAGTCCCCACACAGCCAACCTGGACCTGGTGGGACTATGGTTTATTTTAGCGTACGTGATTGCGCGGTAGAGGAAGAGAGAGTAACGGCGGCTGGAGGCAAGGTCTTGCGTCCAAAATTCTCCATCGGTGCATTCGGCTGGGTCACACTTTGTTTGGACACAGAGGGAAATGTTTTCGGTCTGAGCTCAATGCAATAGAAGTTGTTCCGCGGTGAAAACCCGATCCATTCCTCAAGCTTACTGACTGCGCAATGTGTACTTAGTGGCTAGTGAACAGTTCTTCTTTTGTGAAATTTTGTGTACCTTGTGGCTGAACCGTCTTTCTGTCCACCAAGTCGATTACGCTCTCGATTGGATAACTCAAAACCAGAACAGCCGGGATTGGCCACAAAAGACACAAGAACACACAAAAAAAGAACAATGAATCTCTACCAACGGCAGTTGGTAACCGGCTCTTCTCTTGTGGAATCTTGTGCCTCTTGTGGCTGAACCGTCTTACTATACGCCAAGTCGATACCGCAATCGATCGAATGACTCAAAACCAAACAGCCAGGGATAGCCACAAAAGTCACAAAAGCACACAAAGAAGAACAATGAATCTCTAACAACGGCAGTTGGTAAACGGCTCTTCTCTTGTGGTATTTTGTGTACCTTGTGGCTGACCCTTCTTACTTTACGCCAAGTCGATACCGCACTCGATCGCAGGACTCAAATCCCAAACAGCCGAGGCTAGCCACAAGAGGCACAAAAGCACACAAAAAAGGGACTGGCCAACCTCTGCCATTGGCAGCTAGTGAAAAGCTCCTCTCTTGTGGACTTTTGTGTACCTTGTGGCTGACTCCTATTACTGTCCACCAAGTCGATACCGAGCTCGATCGCAGGGTTTCCCCATCCCCCGTTTCCCAAATTTTGCCCCAGAAGCATCATTCCACATCGTTTAGAATTTTCACGCCGCAGTGGGGCCAACATTTTGCTACAACCAAAAGATGCCAAAGAACCCGAAACAGACTTAGCAGGATTATGCAACAACAAGAAGCGATCTCCCGTAAAAAGAAGCAAACGACATGGGCTAACCGCTTGCTCCCAACGCCGTGGCTTGTGTTCTATTGCGGTCCTTTTCTATTGGGTGGGATCTACCTTGCAAGCCTTGTTTTGTCACATTCAACGCAGTTCTCCATTCTAACCAGCGCGATGGCAATCGCGTCACTGACGACTGGGGCACTTCTTTGGTTCCGAATTCGAATTGGCCTTGGGCTCTACGTGGCGATTGCGATTGGTTTTATAATCTACTCGATCTATCGCATCGCAATCGACGGATACACCAACAGTCGGCTTTTTGTCAGCATCGGTGGACTACTTATGTTGTATGGCTACTCGTCCGTAGCAGAAGAGATGAAGGAGAAAGAAGGGATGACTGACGAAACAAATGAGAAGCTCGCACAGGATTGGCACGACAAAAAGACTTCGCTGATGGTCGATATTCTCGGCCGAGAACATGATATGGTGATGCACGCCATCATACCTTATGCGATCGGTGGTGGTCTGGATCTGTATTACTTTCCAAACGGCATAACCGGCACCGCGATTGCAACCAAGGAGCTTTGCGAACTACCGGGCCAAGGATCAGCGAACGATGTCTTTGACACCTATGAGCTGGTAATGTTTACCCGCCAGACGATATCACTCGATGATGCAAAAGACGAATCGACTCCTTTCGGCCGAATTCACAAATCGATCAATGCGATTCTTAATTGCATTGCCCCGTATAGCGCCCAAGCGACATTGAATCCACACGAAACGTGTGAGTTTCCTACGGACATGGCCACTGTTGGTGGCAAGTGTTTGATTTTCGATGCGTACGGCTTTGATGGGGAACATTCGGAGTTCGGCTTACTATTGATCATCGAGATTCACCGATCCGAGATGGATTACGCGAGGGAACACGGTGGCGAAGAACTCCTCGAAAAGCTTAAGCAAGCCGGCCACTATCCCTACTCCGATATGGACAGATCAGCAGTAGTATAGATTCGCAACACAAACCCAACCGTCCGATATAGATGGAGAACTCTTGAGAGAAGCCAGGGAGGGCAACAAGCCATTTCACGAACAGCGCAAAATCACTTGGTATTTCGACTGACATTTTGCACCTTCTCCGATTTAGGGACAGTCAAGTTTATACACTGATTTGGCATCCTTCGCTACGATAAGGGAAGGAGCAGAGCCAAGCGATGCACGCCATCCCCTCTATCGGCCGTTTTGACTTGTGCCCGAGTCAACTGCTCGGGCTGTATGATCGCGGTCGTTAGTCCTTCGAGGAGTTACATGAAGAATCCGTACGCAACAGAATCAATGAGCGACATGCCCGTTTCGAAATCGTCATTCCTGGCGAATGTGTTGATCGCACTGGTTCCCATTTGCGTCATTGCTCCAAACTATGCAACCGCTACGACAATTCCTCGGGAACTCTGGGACGTTTTTCCGCACGTTGTTTTTCTTGTTGTACCATTATCATTTCTAGTCCATTTGCCCCACTTAATCGTATGGTCCCACAAGGCGAGACCGTTGGTAAACCGATGGTGGGTGCTTGCTCTACTAGTCATTCCAGCTTCATTCGTGTTATCGATCAGCCCTTACTTTTCAATTAACCCTTACGAAGGGTTTGTTGTCACGAATCGGTTCTTCGGACCGTATAGCTGGATGTTTTGGACATGGTTGATCGTACTTGGTGTACTTCCAACCCCGGAACTTATTCCCGCGATAAGTCGGTCTCGCTTGACAATGATGCTGTTGTCCTTGACTGTTATCGGTTTCCACATTCACAACGCATACTGGATGTGGCGGATCTGCCACATCCAAGCGTGAAGCGGACGAACAACCCGTTGCGGACAATGCCCGGAATACCTACTTGTTGATTCCCCTTGACGACCTCCAGATGAGACAGATTATCGACGAACAATGCATCGGTATAAGGGCTCGGTTTTCCTGGGCGTCCTCCCACACCATCTAGCATGCGGATCCGGCCGCGTTGCTCGACGCGCAGGAGCGCGGGGTTGGTACACCTAATGTTACTTTCTTATGAGCTATTCATCTAGTACGATGACTCCTTACCGAAAGTACTGGAACTAAACACACGGTACTTTCACCTGATAAGTTCGCGGCCATGCTGGGCGTACTTGCACGCGAAGGGCTCGATCGGGCGTCTGGACTTGCGTTGAGCCCACCGCTGGAACTCGGTCATCGAGTTCGTTCTAACAACCAAAAGCTCAGGATAATGAAGGTGTTCCATGAATCGAGTGATCTTCGCTTTCGTTCTAGTCCTTTTGTCCTCCGTTGACGCAATAGCGCAGCGCGATCCGCCGGTCTGGAGTTCGTACCTCCCTAGAATTGCTCTTTTCGATGAACGCACTTCGCTTGACTTTGAAGTAACCTTCAACAGGTGCGGTGGTCCGGTAGAACAATCTTCGATGCAAATGTACGTGCTGGCATATCTTGACAAAGACGAAAAACAAATACTTGAAATAGCCGCGAACGAGAAATACGTCAAGAAACCGAAGAAGCCTGCAACGCCGAATGAGGCAACTGATAACGAGAGCCTGTTGATCGACCATCTGGTTAAGGAAAAACTAGCGATCGTACTTGAGACCAAAGTGGCGAAAAGTATGGAAACGCCGCCGAAAATTAGTACAACGACTGGGCGGGCTGTTCGAGGGGGCCGCTGCTCCGATTTTGCATTCAGTTTCGACAATGCCACCCTATTTAGGTCCGTTGGAAAACTGAAGAACTTTGATTCGCTCGCGTTCGTCGATTCTGACAATCGCTACTACAACGACAAATTCAAATTGATGATTTTTGTGCCGGTCAACGACTGTATGTACGCTACACTGATTCCCAAGGAGCAACGAGACTTCTATGACTTCGCTCATTTCATGGATTCCGAAACAATCGTGCAGTATTTCAAGCCGCTTCCCTATCGATTCCAATTCAAACCGCTAAGCAGTGAGGACGCTGTCCTGATCTACATCGACTGATAGGAATCAAATCTTTGCTTGTCAAGGAAAATGCGCCAGAACAACAAAATGCACCCGAGTTGCCAGTCGGGCGTCTCTTGAAGTCAAAGTCACTTTGCGGCAACTTGGTGATTTTAGTCGTTGTCCGAATGAAATTCGTCTTTGCCGCCCAACTGCAATTGTGTATCGTTAGACACTTCGATTTTCACTATTCTGAAAGGATTCTCCTGTGAAACGCAAAGCTATCTTTCTTCTCGCTGCTGCTCTTCCAATTGGATTTACCGCAATTCCGAGGACTTCGATGTCTCAGTCGCCTGTGACTGAAAAGGAAGAAGCTACTAAAATTCAAGTGTTAACCGAGAAAAAACTTGAAGTGGAATCATGGCGAAACGTTGGCTTCGATACTCCACAGGCGACCTTACAAACATTCATGTGGGCCGTGCGTGAACAAAAGCCAGACGTCATTGGCAAAGCCTGTCTTGATTCTCCAGATAAAACAAACAACCCTGAAGCCCAACGTCAGTGGCTCAAACATGCTAAAGCTACAGCAACGAGCTTTCGGGCTCTTGCGATTAGAAATGTCGACGAAACTACTGTCGATCTAAAGTTCGAAATTCCGGGGTGGAGTGTGGCTATCCTTTCGCAAAAGATGAAGAAGACAAAAGCAGGATGGAAGCTTGATGCTGACTCCGGTGTTTCTGAAGCAACGTGGTAAACAATTTGCAATTTCTACAAGTCGAAGCGACCTACTCGCAAGCTAAACGCGGATAACCCAAAAAATGGTCCCGATTTGCCGATCGGGCGTTCCTCCAAATCAAAGTCTCTCGGCGGTAACCAGGTGATTTTGGTCGTTATTCGAGTATAAATCAATCGGCGTAGGCGCATGAGTGTCATCATTGCTGCCCTCCTGCTTGCAGCGAACACTTAAGCAGGCCATTCGTAATCGAGGACCTGAATGATTCATCAGCTGAAATGGGTAGTTGCCGGAGTGATCGGCGGAGCGGTTGGTGCCTGGGCCTGGGCGGCTATCACCTACTGGACCCATCATGAGATTGGCTGGATCGCCTTGGGTATCGGAGTTCTGGTCGGCATGGCAGTCCGGATGGCCGCAGGAAACATCCGAGGATGGGCACCTGGCATCACAGCGGCCATTATCGCGGTTCTGGCGATCATCGGAGGTAAGTATGTCGGGACAAAACTGTTGTTTGATAGGGAACTTCTGAATCTCACCAATAACGTCCGCGTTACGGATGAGGAAATGGCGGTGATCCAGGCGATGAAAATCATCCAGGAGCGGGACATTGCGAGAGAACCTCTGAACTGGCCTCCCGGTCAATCGGCGACAACAGCAACACAACTCTCCGATTTTCCGGTCGACGTGGCGACAGAAGCGAGTACTCGTTGGAAGAGCACACCGCCCGACGAGCACTTCAATCAGAAAAAAGCACGCAAAGAGGAACTAAAGTCCAAGATTCGGGCAGGCGCTAAGGATCTCCGTATGGCAGCGTTTACCCAAAGCTTCAGCCCGATTTACGGATTGTTTTTTCTGCTGGCGATCCTAGCGGCGTTCAAGATCGCATCGGGCCCGGCCATTAAAGACTGATGAGGTGATGTCCACAGTTATCTGAATGAAAGACCGCATTGATGTGCTCCTGCGGTTGGATGGCAATGATGGTCAATGACAGGCCAACCCCATTTGAGTATTCCGATGTCAGTGGGTTCTTTGTTCGAGGGCCTGACCGAACGCTGTACCCTATCCATCACTGTCCTTGGTGTGGCGAACCATTGCCTAAACGGGTTGGAGACGGCAGTATCGCTCCCGCAAGTGAATATGCTCGCATTTTCGATACCGCATCGATGATACGGAAGCCTGACGAGTGCTTCAAGATATTGGGCAAGCCAGACTACGATCAACTATTTCCCGACGACAAGGGGATGCCCACAGACTTACGCAACATCGAGTACTGCAGCATCTCTGATTGGTACACGTTACAATTTTATTTCCAGAATCCGGACCAGTACCGTTTTTCGATCAATGCGAAGCCGATTCCACTTTATAAGAACACAATCAACCAAACCCGGCCCTAGATGGGCGTGTCCCACGGGAGCTAACAGTTCGCAACTAGAACAATCCTACACCACGAACACGCTCCCCTAGTTAATTGGCATCTAGTTTCGGGGCGTCAGCTTTTCGCAAACTCGGTCATTACGAGTGGTCGCGGGCTTGGCTGGCGAGGATGGCTTTGCCGAGTGAAGTGAGTCGGTACCGTTGCTTGCTGCTTTTGGGTTTGTCGGGGATTGTCATCTCAATGAGGCCAGTTGCGATCGCTGTTTGCTGGTAATGGTTTCGAAAGTGCTTTTCATCTTTTAAACCCATGGCTCCCATAATTTCGCCACGGTTCATCTCTCCTTCGAGGATGAATAGCATTCCTAAGACTTCGGGGGTGACTTCGGGGGTGACTTCGGGGGCCTGGAAAACAACGGTAACGCCGAGCTTGGGATCAGATTTCCACGCCGGCGCTGGTAGCCCAGCATCCTGGCATTGCTTTACCATTAGAACGCTGCCCCGCCCTGCCTTTTCCATGAGACCTTGTAGATAGAGAACATGTGCGATGTCTGGATTGCGAAGTACCGAGATATGCCCTTTGAGGAGATTGGCCTCGGTGACTCCCTCGGGTAATGGGCCTGAGTTCCAAATCTCCAATCGACGAGGGAACACGTGAATGCTTACCCCACCCGATGATGCACTGTAGTCGCGATGAGCTAACGCATTGATTAGTGCTTCCCGAACAGCTTCCTCAGGATAAAGTGGCGAGTCATGTCGTTTCGGATCCCCCCTTAGAAACCTAGAGATACTGGGAATGTTACGAACAATAAAGCTATACGCCTCCTCGAAGATACTGCTTAGCGGCCCTTCAAAGGACTTCATGTCGCTAAACTTGTCACCTGCTTTGTCAGAGTTGTAGCGAATCGCTCGAATTCGAATTTGAGGCAGACGCTCGGCAGGGTTACGAGCGAAAAGAACATCACCACCATTAGTAAGTCGCCCGTATTTGGCGGCGGACAGATCCTCCAAAGTGCGAACCACATCTGTCGGATCGGAGAAGAAGGCTCGTTGAACTCGCTGGGCATCACGAACAGTAGCCATGACCGCATCAGAAGCAACATCTGTCTCAATATTGGCTAACGAGAGGCGACGCTCCCATCGCTCTGGAGCGATCTCTGCATTTAAAACCAATTGCCGAATCGTAGCACCGTCGGCTGGCTTGGTTTGATTTCCGTCTCGAAGATAAATCACGTTCTTAAAGGAGTAGGGCACATCATGCCCCTTCGGCACTTCGATGACAACAAGCTGTTTCCCCTGCAAGGTCTGTGGCTGGACAGAGATCATTGTTTTCGGAGAGATGCTCGCATGAAGACGACTCTCGAACTCAGCCAATTGCTCCATTTTAACATTGACTCCCAAGATTTCGCTCTCGGAACCAATGCCACAGATCACAAACCCACCGGAAGTATTGAGAAGACCGCTAATCACGCGGCCAATACTATCAAAGGGAACTAGCTTGGATTTAAACTCAACCTGAAGAGCATCCCCCAAACTCAACTGTTCGCAAATGTCGCTTGCCTTCATGACGAACCTCCTAATTCCGAGAACGGAGGTACCGCATCGAATCCCTCGCGAATATAAGCTTCTATTTCCTGATACCGACGGAATTGAAAGATAATGTAGCGACCTGAGTCTTGATAGTCATGAAACTTTTGAACCCAATTACCCTTTCTTTCATCTAGCGGCAATCGGTCAAAAGTAGCCTCCTCATACATGTCGATAAGCCGTTTATCTTCCAGCACGTCGGAGGGTTTTAAAGTGAGGGACTTTCGTCCTTCGACTCCCACATACCCTAGTTTAGAGAAGAGGGTTCGTGCCGTCAGAATATTCTCATGCGCAAGAAGCCATCTAGCTTTCTTGAGTTCAATAGCAAGTCGCAACTCTTGGTGAACGATGGATAGCGAATCTGGATCCTGTTTTTTAATCCCAGTGCCATAACGAGTGCCAATGATGCCAAGAAAGATTTGGCAGCGGCGAACTCCTTCCAGACAATTCTCAAATGCGGACTTTTTAGAGAACACTGGCAGAGTTCCTTTGTGAGACATCCACACTTCATAGCCGAAAGATGTGAGCAAGTCGTAAACACGATCGAGAACATCTTCGCTACCGTATACGGTCGACGAGACCATAATTGTGATGGGCTTATTTTGTTTCTTACTCATACCGCACGAGCTCGAGTTTAAGCAGCGATTCAACGATGCTTGAAGCGAAATGGTGCCAATATGCCAGTTTAACCGGCAGGGATGAATACGACGCCTTCACTATAGCAGCCAGTTGGGCTTGTAAGTCTAGTCCAGGTTCTGCGGGAAAGCTGGCATTAGCGCCAAGACTCGCTGCGAGCAATCGATTGATGTCGGACTGGTACAAGGTACAGTAGTGAGCAGCAAGGACAAAGAGTTTCGCCTAGGCAAAACATTTACAGAACACCTAGTACCCCCGGCAAGGTTCGAACTTGCGACCTCAGCTTTAGGAACTGAGGTTACTCATCAAAAACTGGGGGTTTTTCACGTCTTTCGACATTCTACACTGTGCAAAACTAGTAGAAAACTGCCATTTTAGATACTTCGTGGTATCAATTTGGTATCAACCCGTAGCTACCCACCTCGTCTGGCTGTACCGATATCCCGGATCGAGAGAATCGCGGAAGACTGGACTCGAGTACTCGATCTGCACCCCTAGATTTTCTCTTACCCATCGCTGCCCCCTAAACCAATCTTGCTTGATCCAGTTCTGGACGTGGTTCTCGTGATAAATCAACGGCCGATGAACAATGTTCAACTCAACTCCTTGCGATTGCATCAATGCTGGCACAGCATAGTCCCACATGGGATGCCCGATCGCAAATGGAAAACTCTCTGGCAACAATGCGGCTTGACCAGGAGTGAAGCTAAACGCATCTAAACCCCATCGGAATTCACTCACGACCTCCGGAATCCCTGGTTCGTAATTCCATCGGATCCCGACAAATTGCCGCTTCTCGTCAAATTCGAGCCATTCTCCAGCGCCCCGAAGCGAACAGTCGCTGTTGATCACCAGAACTGGCTTGTCGAGCTCAATCGC
>JBKDKR010000059.1:0-2327 GCA_046344995.1 Pirellula sp. | reverse complement strand
GAAGAACCTTCGGATGTTGACCGATGACACGGGAATGGTGACAGACGAATATGACTTCGATGCGTTCGGGTCGGAGCTGTCGACTAGTGGCTCGACCCTCAATGCGCATCGTTGGAAAGGAGAATCGCTGGCGTATTACCGAGAGCCGGACGCGGCTCCATCGCTCCAGTATGCGTTGCACTTTAGGAATTATGACCCGTTAACGGGAACCTTCCCCAGCCGTGATCCGGCCGAAGACGATAGCAACCTCTATCGCTACGTAAAGAACAATCCACTGAATGCTAGTGATCCAAGTGGGTTGGCAGAATTAAACGAAATTTTCCAACAATTGATTTCAATCTATGGTTCTGATGCGGAGAAACTGTTAAGGGCGCACCAGGCCTCTGGAGCCGAAATTTCCGTTCAACCAGAAGGTAGCTGGAGTACATGGTGGGGAAATGGATCCAGCTTATATGGGACCTACGACAAACCCCGATTATGGGCACCTAGCATTTCTATTGACGGGCGTTTATCACCATCTGAGGCCGCAGAGCAGTTGATGTCGCGGCTTGTAGAGTCAACAGGATCGTCTGGGGTACGTACCTCGCTTGGGTTTGGAAATTCGAGCGAAAGAGATTTAGAGCTTTACCAAGATTCACTTTTGCAGGGCTACAACCGAGCTGTACCTATAGTTAAGCAGCTTTCCGAGGCCTATTACAAGGGGATTACAGTAGTAAGCACTGGTGCTGATGTTGTAATATCAGTGAATGATTTTTACGAAGATCCGTCGATGATTTCGGCATTAGGAATGGTGCCACTTATCCCATCAACAATACTTGACAAGGCTGGTCAGGTTGTTATCAAAGGGCCCGGTGGAAAATGGATCAAGATGGATCGGGCATTGGCGGACAAAGTCCGAAACATGTCCGCAGATCAACTTGAGGCTATCAAGAAGAACCCAACTAACGAGAATCCTGCCACTCTAGTCAAGAGTCTTGAAAATACCCCTGTTAAGGGATGGGAATCGAGCAATCTATGGGATACCTCCAAGAATTCTGCGTTACTTCGAAAGAATATGGGGGATACGGTTAAGTCAGGGGAAGATGCGCATCACATAGTGCAGTCGACTCATCCCAGAGCCGCCGCCTCTCGAAAGCTTTTCGACAAATATCAAATCGATATCAACGATGCTGTCAACGGAGTGGGACTTAAGCCCTACGGCACCAAACCTGCACATCATGGCCATGGACTCCATTCACATGCCGGAATCGATGAAGTCAACAGGAGACTTGAAGATGCGGTGAGAGGTTCGCCCGATTGGGCTACTGGGAGACAACGCGTATTAGATGAACTTGCAAAACTTAAAGGTGAAATTGCCGGAGGCACGTTCCCATGAAAATCGACGCTTACAGCAGGCATCGCTACTATGCCTACAAACCTGATTCAAATGCCTTTGCAGGTGTTACGTTTGCGGAGTCCATTTCCGGAAATGATAGCCCAACAATTGCGGACCTACACTGGGAAGATTCTCCATATGGAACATCCTGGAAAGTACGGGAGTGCGTTGGATTCGACGATAATCCCTCAAGGACTGGGGATTTCCCTAGCGTCAGCGACTACAACCGTGTTCCAATGATGAGTTTCAGAGCTTGGGAATCGCTACGACCTTTGATTGAAAATGTTTGCGAGCCATTGCCAATAAAACATCCTTTTCTAGGCGAGTACGTTCTTATTCACGTACTTCGCACGATCGATGCACTAGATGAAGAGAGAAGCGAAATAGAGCGGAGATCGATGGAAGACCCCAGAATTCGCCAAGTTCGGCGATATGCATTTCGGCAAAGTATGATCGAAGGCATTCACATGTTTAAATTGCCAAACAAATCGGGATCGGAGTTGATTGTTGACGAAGTTTTTCGCACAACAGTCGAGGAACAAGGTCTTCAGGGACTCGTTTTTCAGGAGCTGCCAATGGTTCCGGATTCCCCTTAGTCGTTGCGAGCCGATTTCTGGTCGTACTTGTGACCAAAATATGACTGTAGAGTTTTTGGGGAGTTTCTGATGTCAACGAGCAGACTATCTTCACCCACTATCAATCACACAGAACTGACCCGCAGATCCTCAAACTGCGAAAGCCATCCGTTGCGGTCGCTCCTTTTTGCAACAACGGCAACGAAGACACCCGGTCGATTCGAACCAAACAGCTAGGAAAACGCTTTCTCATTCAGTAGACTTATTCTTTTCGTGCAGTTGGCGTGTTGCCAACATCCGTGGGCGATACCAGGAATCAGGAGACTTCGCGATGAGCCGACAACCGATATGCGGGTGTCCGATTCCATTTCGAAGCC
>JBKDKR010000058.1:0-86940 GCA_046344995.1 Pirellula sp. | reverse complement strand
CTATCAGGCCGATCTTTTGGCCACAGCAGGAGAGTTTAGGAGTTAGATGCAAACGAACTATCGCAACCAACCAGCTGCGTCTCGGGACGCGATGGTCAGGTTTTTCATGTAACTGCCACTGGCGTTTTTCGCTAAAACCTCACGCGGTTTGGAAATCACGAAAGCGCCGTGTTTTATTGGGTTTCCGAGCACGGGACTCGTTTAGGGTGAGTCCCGTGGTTTAGAGCCTTTAGCCCCGATTTGAGCCTTTTTGGGTGGCGATGAGTGCCAGACGCGTCCCGTGGTTTGTGTAACGGAGAAGCTCGACGATTTGCAAAACCCCTAGATTTATTGGGTAGAAACGCAAAGACCCGCTGGGGTGAGCCAGCGGGTCTTGAGCGGTATGGTCACGTTGCGGTGACCAAGTTTATGGAGGCGGCGGGGATTGAACCCGCGTCCCGCGATACTTCAGATAGGGCCTCTACATGCTTAGCCAACTTTTAGTTGTCTCGCCCACCGCGTTCGTTGTCGACCTCGGTGCGGTGCGCCAGCCTCGAGCTTTTTTAACACCGCCGGTGCGAGACACGCGACGATGCGATTCGGAATTGCGACGGTCACTCTAACGCCTCCGACGGGCATCAGGTAACCGGGTTGCCAGTATTAGGCAGCCAGTGCGAGGTTTTCCTCAGCAGTTATTGTTGTGATCGGCTTTTATACGTGGCTAGCCGACCAACCACGACATGCCACCTCTATCCTCAATTTACCCGGTCGATTCCAGATCGCCCCCGGTATCCGTACGGACAAAACGACTCCTAAGAACCGCTCTGACCGCTTATGCATTATCAACTGATACTCCAATTGGGCAATCCTCAATCCAATCAAATGGAGCGATTTCTAGCCGTTCGAATGGATTTGGAGAGGTTGAGTGTTCCAGAATCTAGTATCGCCATTGAATACCATAGCTCAAGCTATGCAGGGAATAGTTGCTATTAACCTCTGCAAATCGCGGCGCTACCGCTCCTGTCGGAGGGTTGCTAAGGTTGACCGCGAGGTTCGGATCCAATTGCTCGCCAGCCCGTGCGACCGACGGAAGCCCTAGGTAAGTATAGGTCAGCGTGGCATCGAGACGTCGACTGAATCGATAGCCAAGTGTCAATGCAACTTCGGGCGAAACAACAAATCGATCGCTTCTGTAAGACCCATTATTGGTGTTTCTCGCGAGCAGCCCATTCGTAGATTCTGTAACGCTTGCTGGAGCGCCAGGGACAGTTATTCGACTAAACCCGTTGATGTCAATTTCTCGCTCGATGTTGCCCATGCCTAGCTTGAACAGCGAGTTAAAGCTCCATCTTCCTTCCCTAAATGTGGAATCGAGACCCAGTGCGAAGCCATGAAATCGATTGGTTGTTCGGAACTGATCTTGAAGTTCTGAAACCGTTCCTACTGGGATGGTTTCGTTTGTCGATAACACTGTGCTCGATGACGAAACCAGTAGGCTCTCGTCCAATCTAACATGTTGATAACCCATTAGAAAATCGATCGCACCGGATCGTTCACGTCCCAACGTTGTTCGTAAAAGTAAATCACCTCCAGCTACATCGCTAGTGATTGAGGCGTTAACGGTGCCTCGACGTCTGCCCGTCAAGTCGGCGTTCCCAGGGTGATTAATCACTATCGTTGCTTGGCTGGCAGTGTCGAAAAAAGGGCGTACGACAACAGCTTCGGTCGATCCAGAGTTGGTATAGCCGTTATCGATTTCTGAAGCCTGGAACATTCGAAAGAGAATTCCTTGCCTGTTAAATGCATCCAAGCTCAAATCTGCAGAGATTCGAACGCCAGGAGCAGTCCCATCGAGGACTTCTGATCTTCCGAACAAGGCGATCGTGTCAGTTTGATCAAGACGACCGTCAGTCGTGGTGCTGTTAGCGGGGCGTCTTGTGGTAACGAGAGGTTGCAGAGTGTGACCGCTACCCCAGAACGTGGCTCCCTCGATGCGTACCTTGGTACGGCTGAGGATGCTACCAAGGATTCCGGTATCAATATAAACTTGCGTACTAGGTGCTCCCTGCCCAGAATAGCCCGCACCAACGCTTTCGTAGGCTGACGGATAAGACCATTCTTCCTGAGAGGCCATGGGAGATGGCTCCTCATTAACCACTGCAGGCTCATCAGACGGCACTCGCAGAGGTGCATTATCGACCAAGCTCGATGCAGGGACCTCGGAAGAATCATTCGACTTCTTGAGGCGTGTGCCTGTTGGTTTTGCGGCTTTAGAGACCGAGACTCTTTCGCTCTTGTTTTCAACCGAAGCACTTACTTTGGCTGGTGTTTTTTGGAGTGAGGCAGTGTTGCGTTTCGTGACTTTCACGGGTTCGGGGGCTTCGTTTTCTTGGCCTAACGATGGCTCAGCAGCGAATGCCAAACATGAAGCGATAAGGGCGGAAAGTGACGACTTGTAGATTCGTTTTGTTGGCATGCTGCCCTCGAGAAAATGTTAAACCTTGTCGATTAGGTTGGTCTTATCGGATTGGATCGGAAATTCCACGTGCGAAGATTAAGTAAACCTGGAGGAATTTAACGCCTTGGTGGGGCCTGAGTTTTGCCAGCAAAAGCCTCGGAATCTGAGGACTGTAGAAGCTATGCAGTGTAGATGGGGGGAACGGGAGTTAAAGGTGCCGACTGGCCGATCATCTTCTTAGTTCGTATCCGCGTTCAAAGACCCCGAGAATTTGCACGCTGATCGCGATAACTGGTTCCGGATTGCAGGGTAAAGGGAGTTGCCATGCGTTGGTTAGCAAGAATTTTCGTGGTTGCGATTGTGGCTTCCAGTGGATCGCTCGCGTTTGCGCAGTCGCCCAGCCACAAGGTTCTGTACGCACGCAACAATACATGGCCCCAACCCTTCAGAGCAGCGGACGCTCAGTCCGTAATCGCACCTTTTGAGTTGATGAGAGCGAATGGTTGGCGAGAGAACAATACTCTGGGGAGCCTGTTGTTTGATAAGAATAATGAGCTAGGCACAGCTGGGAGTCTCAAGATCCAGTGGATCGTTACCCAAGCCCCTCCGAGTCAGCGAGTGATTTACGTCAAATCAGGTCCTACCCAGGATGTGACGGCCGCTCGCATCGAGAGCGTTGAAATTGCCGTTTCTGAGCTGGTCCCGACCGGATCTCTACCACAGATTCTAGTAACAGAACTCGAGCCACCGACCTCTTCCGGTTCGTATCAAACCTTGGTGCACCGTGCGTTGATTCGGAGCACCCCCAATCCACGTCTTCCGCCGTTTGGGGGGGGCGTTAACACTCCTGCTCAGCAGTCCGTGGCCCCGAGTGCAAGTCAGGCAGGCACAGTTAGCAGTGGAACTGGCGGCCGTTAGGAAGGCTTTTTGGCCTCAAAAACTTCTTAGAAATTCGAAACGATTCGCAGTTGACCGTGTTTACTGGAGAGAAGGCCACGTTCTAATGGTCTCCTCTCTTATCACTTTATTGTCAGTTCGAGGTCAAAATGAGAATTTCAAAGGCCGTCACCGGGTTGTTTCTGTGCGGTTTCGTAGCGAGCGTAGCGGTTCCTGTGTTCGGGCAGGATGAGGGGCGTCGTCAGCGAGGGGGAGCACAGGGGGGGGGACCTGGCGGTGGTGGTCGCGGCGCCGGAATGGGTATGATGGGTGGCCAAGGCTTGGCAGGTCTCCTGATGATGGAGCAAGTGCAAGGCCATCTCAAGTTGGACGATGCTCAAAAGGGTGAGCTCAAGACTCTCCAGGAATCTGCCGGCGAAGATCTTAGAAAGATGTTTACCGAGATGCGAGAAGCAGGCGGTGATTTTTCTGCCATGCAGGAAAAGATGCGTGAGTTCACCTCGAAGTTGGACGCCAAAATTGAGGAAGTCCTCGATCCGGAACAATTTGACCGTCTTCTCGGACTATTCGCCCAACGTGGTCTAGTACAAGCTTTGACGCACAAAGCTATCGGCGAAAAGCTTGAGCTCAGCGCTGACACTATTACTAGCATTCGAAAGGTTGAAGAAGAGTCTAACGCAGCCATGCGAAATGTGTTCCAAAGACCGGACGGTGGTCAAGGTGGCGGCTTTGGCGGGGGTGGTAACCGTGAAGAAATGCAGAAGCGAATGGAAGAAATGCGAGAAAAGATGCAACAAGCTCGCAAAGAATCAGAAGAGAAGATTCTCGGTCTTTTGACTGCTGATCAAAAGGATAAGCTAGAGAAGCTCAAGGGAGAGAAGTTTGAGTTCCCTGAAGGTCGCGGTTTTGGTTTTGGTGGTTTCGGCGGAGGCCCTGGAGGCCAAGGTGGTGGCCGTCGCGGTGGCGGCGGCAACCCATAGTGTGCTGGGCTAGTTCCAACGAAATAAGAATGAAAAGCTCTTCGAGAACGAAGGGCTTTTTTTGTGCGATGAACGCGACGAGTTACGCGCGGCACTTTCTTTTAGTGAAAATCGAAATCGCAATGACCGTTGGGATTTTGCCCCAACTTATGTTGCTCTTGTTAGCAAATATGTGCTACAACCGGACGCTCAGTGCTGTTCTCAACCTTGTTTTTGCATCTTGATTCTTTTGAGCGTTTTCTGTCCTCGGACCAAGTTCCAGAACGTCTTTGCCGATAATCACGATAGTAGAGTGTGGTAGAACCTTGCTGAAGAGTTTAATTTCCCGAGGGAAAGTTTCACTTCGTAAGCTAGATTGAAATAGAATAGGGAGGAACCACCAACGCAGGATTCGCGATGTCAGCGAACCTTATTTGCGTTGTCAGCAACATATGATTGCATTGAGCTTCAGCGCGATGCCAAAGCCGCAAAACGAACCGAACGTGATTCGTGCTAGACAGCGTCTTGGTAAATATCGAATTGAGCGGCGCATCGCTCAAGGTGGCTTTGCCCACGTCTATCAAGCGCTCGACACCATCGAGGGTGTGCGGGTCGCTCTCAAGATGCCTCATCAATTCAATGTCACAGCATCTATGTTGGACACTTTCCAACGCGAAGCACGATTGGTCGCCAAATTAGACCATCCAAACATACTGCCATTAAAAGATGCCAGCTTCATAGATGGACGTTTTGTCATCGCATGTAAACTGGGAGCCAAGACTCTTGCTGATCGGCTGAGAAATCGAATTTCATTTGAAACGGCAATTCAGTACATAGACCAGATGATCGACGCCGTTGCCTACGCACATCGCAACAAAATCATTCATTGTGACATCAAGCCGGACAATATGATTCTGCTCCCCGATGGGAGGCTTCTCCTTAGCGATTTCGGTATTGCCAAGGTTGCGCAGCACACGATTGTTAGGACAATGGTCGGCTCAGGTTCCGGAACAGTCGGATACATGGCACCTGAGCAAGCCATGGGGCGGCCGAGTGCGCGATCTGACGTATTCGCGCTCGGATTGATCATGTACAAGATTTTGACAGGGCATTTGCCTGAGTGGCCGTTCGATTGGCCTCAACAGGGAATCGCGACGCTGAGACGCAAAGCCCATCCCGCCTTGATAGTGGTTGTAAAGAAGTGTCTGGAGCCACGCCCTTCTCATCGGTATCGAGACGCTAACGAGCTACAGCGAGCTTTTCGCTTCGTGAAAACACGTTCTCTCGGGTTTGCGAAAAAGCGTTCTAGCAGATCGAATTGATATTCTGCTTCTGGGTTAGGCTTTTCCACCAAAACATAATGCTATACTTCTGGTGCGTCGGGCGCTGACTTTCGGCCGGTGCCATATCTTAAACATTTTGTAGAAAGTTACCTCACATGCGAGCTAGCGAAGCCACAAACATCTATTTTCAACGGGCCGCAGACCGACTGCAAATGTCCGAATGGATGCGGAAAATCCTAGTGACGCCAAAGCGGGAGGTGACGGTGCAGGTCTCCTTTGAACGTGAAAACGGCCAAATTGACACGGTTTTGGGGTACCGAGTTCAGCATGATAATGCCAGGGGGCCAATGAAAGGTGGGCTACGTTACCACCCGGCCGTTGATCTGGACGAAGTTCGGTCGCTAGCGTCTCTGATGACATGGAAAACGGCGGTTGTCGATCTGCCTTATGGTGGTGCGAAGGGAGGGATAGCAATTGATCCTAAGACGCTCTCTCGCAAAGAAAAAGAACGTCTCACCAGATCTTTTGTAGATGAGATACACGATATTGTCGGGCCAGATACGGACATTCCTGCCCCAGATATGGGGACCAATTTTGAGGTGATGTCCTGGTTCCGAAACCAATGGGAGAAGTACCACGGATTTAATCCTGCGGTCATCACGGGCAAACCTGTTGAAGAATACGGTGCAAAGGGGCGTGAGGAAGCGACTGGTCGCGGTGTAGGAACGTTGGCCGTCAAGCTGATGAAGAGGCTCAAAGTAAACCCAACGGAATGTCGAGTCGCCCTACAAGGATTCGGCAACGTGGGATCGCATGCTGCCAAGTTCCTTTTTGAATCGGAGTTCCCGATAGTTGCGATCGGTGACTTGAGTGGGACCTACTACAACCCCAAGGGGCTGAATATAGTTGAGATGTTTAGCTATGCCATCAAGAATGGTAATCAGCTCAATGGCTATGCCGGTGCGGAGAAGATTCCTTCTGAGGCTATCCTGGAGCTTGATGTGGATTTGCTTATTCCAGCCGCGCTAGGGGATGTGATTACAAAAGAGAATGCACATCGCGTTAAGGCAAAAACGATTATCGAAGCGGCCAATGGCCCTGTGGATCCTGAAGCTGACGACATATTGGATGCAAAGAAGATCCTCATACTCCCAGACATTCTGGCAAACGCCGGCGGCGTAACCGTGAGTTACTTTGAGTGGGTTCAGAATCGTCAGCATTACCGATGGAGTCTCGATCGAGTTCGACAGGAACTCGATCGTACAATGTCGGATGCATTTGAAAACGTTTGGCAGTCATCCGCGAACAATGATGTTTCGCTCCGAACCGCTGCCTTCATGTTAGCGATAGCTCGCGTGCAACATGCAACGGAGTTGGCTGGAAGATATTCCTAGTCGCTGGGCGAGTGACGATCAGTGGGGCAGCTTTTAAGCTCCGGGCCAGTTCTTCCACCAAGTGCGGAACTGGGTCCATTGCTGATCCAGAAAACCGCTTTGGCTTTCGCTAAGTCGATCCAATTCCATGAGTTGTAGTTCGTATTCAGGATTGCCTTCCAAGACCATTAGTCGTTTGTAATAGAGAACCAGATCGGGACCTTCGTCAAAGGTCGAGAGGACTCGTAGTGAGTCGCTAAGTTCCATGGCCCAAGTCTTTGCTTGCGAGTCGCCTTGTACCGCCTTATGGCAAAGTTCGACAAGTCTCAGTACTTCTTTTGGTAGCGCGTTGCCGACACCGGTGATAGCACCCGCGGCTCCGCAATAAAGGAATCCATGCACGACTTGCGTATCAACACCTACCATGAGCGACAGTTCTGGATCTCCGCTTGTTATGTGCTCGCATGCATAGTTAAGCGAATCGGCTCCTCCGAATTCCTTAAAGCCGACTAAGTTCTTGTGCTTCTCTCGAAGCTTGAAAAACAAGTCTGCACGGGTTTGGTAGCCATAATAAGGACTGTTGTAAATGACGGATGGCAAGCTGTCCCCTGCAGCAAGAACTCTACAAAAGTGATCATATTGTGCGGCTGCGGAAATGCCACGGGAGAGAACTCTAGGTATCACCATCAAGCCAACTGCGCCCACACGTTTTGCATGCTCAGCATGCGATGCAGCTATGGATGTGTTCTGGGCACCGGTTCCGACGACAACAGGAACTCCCGCATCTACCAAACGTTTCACCCCTTCTTGGCGCTCCGCATCTGTCAGCAGCGGCCAATCCCCCATCGAGCCGCAATAGATAACAGCTTTCATACCCGCAGAAATGAGATCTTTGCCCTTTTTTACCAATGCATCGAAATCCGGTTTGCGATCCGAAGTGCAGGGAGTCATCAGTGCTGGCATACAGCCGTTAAAGAAGTGGTCAGGCTTGGTCATGCTTTAGATTTTCCTGTAGGGAGTCACGTCTTGATTTGAAGGGATCGAGTCTAATCGACCGATTGCAATTGGAAAGGCCAATCATCTAATGGTGCTGACCCAAAGCATTTTGGTCGAAGGGACACAAAGCAAACTGTTCCAAAAGGCATAGCCAGATTCCGAATCTCGCTCGGGGTGGGAGCATGCTTCTAAGCTGGTGGGTTGGCCACTCACGGCCGACATGAGCACCATTGAAGGACAAGAGTCTCAATCCAGTATCCATTGCAGAACCAATATCGACAAATAGAGCAAGCCCGAGTTGGGGGGGGGTGAGATTGATGATCGTAGGATCGATTAGATATGTTGCCTGGTTTCCCGGGGATAAGAGTAAAAGTAAAGAAGCCAAAAAAGGTAGCGTTTAGCCCCTAGACAGAGCGAACCCTCGGCGCAATAGTAAATGAACCACTGTAATCGTTGAATTAATGGCGTATCCTCAGCCGATCTTAATGGGCGATTCAGTTGGTTCACGCTTGTACTTAACTTGCTAGTGATAATCTATGACCAATTCGGGTTCGTCTAGGCAGACTGCGGCTATAACGGGTTCTCGGACTGCATCCGGTTCTCGGGAGCTGTTCAAAAATAAAGCCTACGAAATACTTCGTAACCGACTTAATAACGGTCAGTACAAGCCGGGTATGCATCTATCTGAGCGGCAGCTGGCGGAAGACCTGGGGATGAGCAAGACGCCGGTCAAGGCCGCATTAGAGCGATTGGAGATGGAGCGATTTATCATCGTTTCACCTCAATCGGGCATTGTGGTGCGACGACTTACCATTGAGGAGATGACCGAGATCTACGAGATTCGCGTCGCCTTGGAGGGGTTCGTCCTGCGATCGATAGTGGGGCGTTTAACCGCGAATCAATGGGAGCAATGGGAGCGGAATCTAGCAGAATACGCGACGTTAGATAGTTCCGATGCGATGCGTCATAGAGCGGTCGAATTGGACGCCGAATTTCATCTGCTGCCATGTGAGTTTTTGGGAAATCGTTTGATCATCGATACGATGCAACAGTTTTCATCCCGCATGGTGCATGTCATTAGTTGTGTTTTTTCGACGGTGCCAACTCGTATCAGCGAAAGCATAAAAGAGCATCGCCAAATTATCGAAGCGGTTCGCCAAGGTGATGGGGACAGGGCTCGATATTTGAGTGAACGCCATCTAAGAATTGGTTATGATATTCTTATTGAGGCTCTCAGAAATCAGACGACAGAATCAAGTGCTTGTTTATAGCAAGTTCGTGTTTGCCGTTTGATCCTAGCGAGCCCTACTCAGAAACATCCTCTCTCGCTGTATGTGTGCTTACCTATGGGTTGCCTCGTTCGATCTTACCTATGTCGAATTTCTTTGACTGCTTCCCGTGTGGGGGGGCTTAGGTGCATCAGTGTGTTTTTTTCGTGCGTTTTCGCATTTGTTTTGGCTCTGTCATCTTTCACTTCGGTAACAAAAGCTAGCGAATCTCTCGAAGAGACTCCAAATATTGTGTTGATCTTCATTGACGACATGGGGTATGCCGATATCGGGCCGTTTGGTGCAACGAGATACGAAACACCTAACCTGGACCGGATGGCTCGCAATGGACGCTGCTTTACGGACTTTATCGTTTCCTCTGCGGTCTGTTCCGCGTCTCGTGCGGCGTTGCTTACTGGTTGTATCCATGAGCGAGTTGGATTTCGCGGAGCCTTGGGGCCAAATGCAAAAACGGGCATCGCTGAAAGAGAAACGACGATTGCCGAGTTGTGTAAAACAAAGAACTATGCGACCGCGTGTATCGGGAAGTGGCATCTAGGGCATCATCCCAAATTCTTACCTACTCGACATGGGTTCGATGACTACTATGGATTGCCCTATTCGAACGATATGTGGCCGTTTCATCCTGCTGCTATAGCTGCTCGTAACAAGGATCCCAAAAGCCCATCGATCTATCCTGCATTACCCATGGTGGAAGGTAATCGAGTTGTCGATCCGGAAGTGACAGCAGACGATCAAAAGGTGATGACACGCGACTATACAACGCGAGCAGTAAGTTTTATCGAGTCCAATGTGCAGCGTCCTTTCTTTTTGTATTTACCTCATTCGATGGTCCACGTACCCCTTTATAGCTCTGCTGAATTCGAGGGGAAACAGCCAACAGGCCCTTACGCAGACGCGGTTCGAGAAGTCGATTGGTCGGTCGGTCAGATCCTGGATACTTTGGAGCGATTAAAACTGTCTGAGCGAACGTTGGTCATTTTTAGTTCGGACAATGGGCCATGGTTAAGCTATGGGGAACATGCTGGGTCGGCTGGGGCTCTTCGAGAAGGAAAGGGAACCGCATGGGAAGGGGGCGTTAGAGTTCCGACGATTATGCAAATGACTGGAAGACTCCCAGCTGGTACCGTTTGCGATAAGCTAGCCTCCACGATCGATGTTTTACCGACGGTGGCTCATCTCGTCGGCGCGGAATTGCCCTCGTTGGCTATTGATGGGAAAAACATCTTGCCATTGATGGTCAGTGATAGTCCATCTCCTCATGAATCGATTCCTTATTTCTATGCCGATGGTCAATTACAAGCGATTCGAAGTGAGAGATGGAAGCTGGTCTTCCCACATCAATATCGAAGCATCGCAGGGCACATGGGCCGGAACGATGGCCGTCCAATCGACTATCAGAATCGAAAAGTCGAAATGGCAGAGCTCTACGACTTGGAAAACGATGTTAGCGAATCCACCAACGTCATCGACGCTAACCCCGAACAAGCGGCAGCACTTAAGCTTTTGGCAGATTATTGGAGGAATGAACTGGGGGATTCACTGACAGGCAAAAAGGGTAACGCTGTTCGCCCGATGGATCCGCTAGAAGCAAAAGATCCGGTCTTGGGTGATCGCTGATTGCTCAGTTTGTTGGGTTAATAACCACCTGGAGTTGAAAAGTCGCTGTAGGCGCTGAACTCCTCGTGTCGTTCCGGAGCTTTGTTAAGGAATCTTGTGTAGTCACGTTCCCAGATCAACTCCACATCCCCCACGGGACCATTACGCTGTTTCGCGATGATGATCTCCGCTTGACCAGCGTATTGTTCGGCGTCTTCGCCGCGGTGGTAGTAACCCTCGCGGTGAACGAACATAACCACGTCGGCATCTTGTTCGATAGCACCTGATTCCCGCAAGTGACTCAATTTTGGTTTGTGGTCTTTACTATCTTCCGCTTGACGATTTAGCTGTGACAAACAAAGAATCGGTACGCGTTGCTCCCGAGCTAGCATTTTTAAACGTCTAGCGATCTTTGCAACTTGTTCTTGACGCGGATCTTTCGGGTTGTCGGGTTCGAGCAATTGCAGATAGTCGATGACGATCAAGCCTAGTTTACGCCCCCCTGGTTTTCTTAGTTCTTGTTGCGTGATACGACGCGCAACGGCAGCAACTTCACTAACGGTTCGGCTTGGGGCATCATCAATGTAGAGTGGCGAAGTTGCAATTCGTGCCGCACTAGCAATGAGTCGTTTTTGATCATCTTGGGAAATCGTTCCGACCCTTAATCTTGAACCATTTACTTTGGCGACCGAGCACAAAAGTCGGTCTACCAACTCGACCGCATTCATTTCCAAGCTAACGAAGAGGGCGGGCGCATTTTCCTTCATCGCGACTTGCTCGGCGATGTTCATCGCAAAGGCTGTTTTGCCCATACTAGGACGGGCTGCGAGGATAATAAGCTCACCATCATGAAGACCGCCGGTCATTGCATCGAAATCGGTAAAGTGGGTCATAACCCCCGAGTTCAACTGTACCCCTTGCATCCGTAAATCGATACGCTCCATCGCGGTTTTCAGGACATCTCCGACTTGGGCCGCTGAGTTAGCGTTTCGTTCGTCCTGAATTTGGAAGATTCGTTGTTCGGCTTGCGATACCAGTTCTTTGGCGTCAAACGTTTCGTCGTAGGCTTCGCTTAGAATAGTCGTTGACGCATCGATTAAACGGCGCAAGGTCGCTTTGGTCCGTACGATTTCCGCATAATAGACGGCGTGCGCGGCATTCGGAACGCTATTGGCAAGTTTCGCCAAATAAGCAGCACCACCAATCAAATCGAAATCGCCACGTGCCTTTAATTCGCTGACCAACAGGGTGACGTCGATCTTCTTACCCGTATCGAACATCTCGATCATGGCAGAATAGATCTTGCGATTGGCATCGTCGTAGAAATCGCTGTCACGCAGAACAAGCGTCAGTTCGTTGGCAACGTCTGGGTTTAATAAGAGACTACCTAGAACTCCAGATTCCGCAGCCAGATCAAATGGTGGTGATCGGTCCAGAATGTTGGGAGTCTGCGATTTCTTAGGATTGTCGCCGTCGCGGTCAAATCGATTTTTGTTCTTTGCCATCCGTTGAAAACCTATGAGAGTTTAATCTGCTTGGCCCAAAAATTAGCCCATCCCTCCTTAGGGCGACCACGGGGTAGAAGTCGCCTGAGCGGTTCAGCATTCTATCCGACAGTTCGGCCAGAGCGAAGACGCGCAAGATTTAGTCGAATTTTTTCAACATTTTGTGGCTTGCATCGCAAAATCCTGCAAAACTTTCGGTCTAGCATTTATCAAAAAGTCGGTACCCCATTGTGTTCATTTGTATTGCTAGCCAGACTAGTTTCCAGTGCCTCGAAAAAATTTGCTTCCGATTAGTCGCCTAGATACATGATTTATTTCGACAACAACGCTACCAGCATCCTTGATAAGCAAATTGCCGTGCGGATGTTCGAGCTAAATCAACA
Organism: Pirellula sp.; assembly: GCA_046344995.1. GTDB lineage: Bacteria > Planctomycetota > Planctomycetia > Pirellulales > Pirellulaceae > JBKCUI01. Next base: position 74,219 of record JBKDKR010000058.1, on the reverse strand, counting down.
GGGTTTGGCCAACCCGAGCAGCCAGCATCGTTTTGGTCGTATCGCGAGACAGCTCGTCGAAGATGCTCGCGATCGTATCTTGGCCGGTGTGGGTGCTTGTACGCGAGGTATGTCGACCGACCAGCTATTATTTACGAGCGGCGGAACCGAAGCCAACAATCTGGCTGTGTTCGGTTTAATTAACAACAAACCGGGCGCGATCGTCGTTTCAGCAATTGAACATCCCAGTGTCCTAGGGGCCGCAGAAAAGCTCGAAAGCCAGGGCAGAAAGGTATATCGCTTGCCCGTTGATCTCGATGGACAAGTCGACCTGACAGCCTTGGACCAATTACTTTGCAAAGTGGATACTCAGCCCATTGCATTGGTGTCCATCATGTTCGCCAACAATGAAACAGGCGTGATTCAGTCTGTCGCCAAAGCTTCAGAAATGTGTCGTGCACGGGGCGTGTTGCTGCACACAGATGCTGTTCAAATGCTCGGTAAGGAGCCGATTGCATTTCAGGCGGATGGGGTAGATGCGATGACCATCACTGCCCATAAACTACATGGACCTATAGGCATTGGGGCCTTGATCGTTAGGAACGGTATCAAATTAGATCCACAACTGTTCGGAGGGTTTCAACAGTTGGGTTTGAGGCCGGGAACCGAGTCACCCGTGCTCGCGGATGCGTTTGCTATGACCATTGAGCGATTCTCCGATATCGAGGGCAGAAGAGCGTATCTCGCTTCTCTGCGAAACGAGTTCGAATCAAAGTTGCTAGAATCAGTTCCAGACGTGGTCATCATTGGTGTAGGCTCGAAACGCTTGCCTCATACATCGAGCGTGGCCTTTCCCGGCTTGAATCGTCAAGCCATTCAGGTCGCCTTGGATTTGGGTGGGCTGGCATGTAGCACCGGTTCAGCATGTGCCAGTGGTTCGAGTCAACCGTCACATGTTTTGGCGGCCATGGGCTTGCCCACAGAAATAATTAACGGTGGTTTGCGATTCAGTTTCTCCCATAACAATACAATAGACGAAGTGCACCAAGCGGTTACGATCATTGCGCAAGTTGTGAATCGATTGTCGAATACCAAGCAGAGTGCTTTTTCCCTATAGCCCAAAAAGAAATCGGTCCAGAGATGATTGAGTTAAACGACTTTGGAAAAGACTACGGCGAGTTCACTGCAGTCGATTCCATAACGATGAAGATAGAGGCTGGCGAACTCTTCGGCTTTATTGGGCCCAATGGTGCTGGCAAAAGTACATCGATTCGTTTCTTGGCCACGTTGCTCAAATCGACGCGAGGCGATGGCTCGGTCAATGGTTTTAGTGTCAACAAGAATCCCATGGATGTACGACGCAGCATCGGTTATATGCCCGATGACTTTGGCGTGTATGACGGTATGAAGGTCTGGGAGTTTTTGGACTTCTTTGCGGTGGCGTATAAAATCGGTCGAACTCAGCGAAAGCAAGTGATCGGTGACGTACTGGAGTTGCTGGATCTAACTCATAAACGTGATGATTACGTGAACGGGCTGTCACGCGGCATGAAGCAGCGACTCTGCTTGGCCAAGACTCTGGTACATGATCCCCCGGTACTCATACTCGACGAGCCCACGAGCGGTCTCGATCCACGAGCTCGAATCGATGTCAAGGCATTGTTGAAAGAGCTTAAGCGAATGGGTAAGACCATCTTGATTAGCAGTCACATTCTTAGCGAGTTAGCGGATTGCTGTTCTTCAATTGGGATCATCGAGCGTGGTCAGCTTTTGATGCACGGTCCTATTGAATCGGTGTATCGCAAGATAAGACGTAACCGCATTGTCGAAGTGCGTTTTATTGAGAATCAGGAACTTGGAGTCTCCATTCTTCGGAGCGATCCCACGATGCGAGGGATTGATATCGATGGCGATCGTGCCACTGCAGAATTCGAAACCGATGATGCAGGACTGTCTGCGTTGATGGAGCGATTAGTTCACGCGGGAGTCAAGATGAAGTCATTTCAAGACAAAGACCCGACGTTGGAAGATGTCTTCATGTTGGTGACCAAAGGTCTCGTAGCGTAGTCGTCCAAAGTCTGGTGACTTCGGCTACACGGGTCCGTAGCCGATCTGGCCACAGATTGGATGTTTTGCTGGTGTGCAGCCCAAAGAGATCAACCGGCTACCCGTCCGCCTTGGGCTACAGCATTACAGACTGGGTCTATCTCTTATTCTGTGAACACTTACAAAGAAAAATCCTGAAATGGCAGAAAAATCGAACGCAGAAAAATGAGTGTCGTATCTTTCTGCGTTCGATTTTTCGGCCCTCACAATGTCTCTCTATACAAGGGTTTGGCACCGTCTACTCTCTTTAGCTATCGAACCATCAAGAGGAAAGGAACACTAATCTCAAAGCCTGGTGGCTGGCGACAACGTAGGCCGTAACAAGGCTCGGCGAAGTTACGGCAGGCATCGTCCCGGCTCCGGCCTAAAGTGCGCGAACCGGCTAAATAAGATCTTCGCATGCGATTGGTGCCTAGGGGGCTTGGCGTTTGGGTTACTAATGCTTCGGGAACATTAACTGGCGTGCTCTGCCGTAACTGCGTCGCCTTGCGAATTGTTACGGCCTACAAGCACCATCCCCTCGTGAACGTTACTCCATTCGCCGCCCGAATTCTGCGACAGGCAGATTACTCATCGTCGTCGAGCATCCGGTTGAGTCGTTGCTTGAAATATTGCTCGGACGGATGAAGCGTTGGCCCCGAAACGACTCCCAGAAAACGAAGCCGAAAAACCGCCCAAAGTTGAACACAGTAGAGAACTCCCGCGCCGAGCACTGTGAATAAACAAAACTGACAAGCCTGAGAGAGTTCACTAGCCAAAAATGCGGGATTGACAGAGGTGGTCTCGGATGCCTCTTGGAAAACTCTTCGAACTCCAATCCCAGCATCCAAAATTCCTACAATCAAGACTAGAATTATGGCAGTTGTCAAAGCACGACGGATTTTCACCAACCGATCAATGGCGGCTTGAGTTGAAACACTTGTATCGATTGGTGATTCGTAGGGATTGTGATCGAGCATGGTAGAGGTAGATCTTGCGGGACTATTGCTACGGAAATCGACAATTTAATTAGAGCTCGGCTTAGCTAGCTTTGTAAGCGATACTCGCATCAACGTTATTGTTTTCATCTCCTCTTCTTGGGTCGCGAAGATGACAGTCACGTCTGTGCTCACGCTCCCTCTTATCAGTCCAATGGCTCTGGAAAGTGAATCTGCAACGTTAAAATCTCGTCCCTGCGTCTGAACAGCCATGACCTTAAATCCGGGCTTTATAATGGAGTGTTCGGCGCACGGGCTATTTGGAAAAACCTTTTCTATAACGACGTTGCGTTCGGAGTCGAAAGCTAGACTCATACCGATACCGCCTTCTTCTGAACCTATCTCGTAGTCTTGAAGCGGTGATGTATCTGTTAACTGACCGTCGACAAAGAATAGTGACAACGCATTGTCCACAGTCCTGCCAATGGAATCGGAGGTCAGTACACCGGGTATGATGATGATTTCCCCAGAGACCCATTTCGCCCTGGCTGGAGTTGGTTTCAGGTCAGGCCAAACATCTTCCAGGGAGACTTCCCTTCTTTCCACCCAACCTGAAAATCGGTTTAGGTACAACACACCGTCCCTAATTCCCCAATTGGCTTCGTAGCCTTTATGGTTATCAGAGCTTTGCGAACTAAAGTTAACGCTTCCATATTCAGCGAAACCTCTTTCCAAGAGGGGTGTTACGACCGAGTACGGTTTGCCCTCAAAATCAAGCCTGTCAAAAAGCTGAGGGGTTGTTGCGAACGACATTGTGTTCGCGCCAGGCGGTCGGGATTCGTAGCCTCATCCACTACCAAGAGCATTGTTGGTTGCTATTCAGTGTAGAACAATTGCCCTCAATTGTTTAGGCATGAGGGGGGCGATGCGTGCCGTAACTTCGCCGAGCCTTGTTACGGCCTACTCACTACTCACTCCAAAACTCTAACTCTGTTACGCCACTTTTGGCGGGAGCTTTGTGGACAAAAACGATTCTCATCTTTGTCGTCTCAACGGCTTGGAATCGACAGGTGTTCATGACACTACCTGTTGGTGTAGCAGGTTCGTGTTTCTCGTTGCTGACTCGCTTCCACTCCTTTCCTGTCCAATATTCAGCCCAGTATTCTTTCGGTGGCTGCACACCACCTCGGTCGTCATAGATGTACAGTTCCGCGCGGCCAATTTTGCGAGGCTCTTTAAACTCAACCTGTATCCAGTCTTGAGCGTTAGGAGACTCGTAACTGGTCCAGCGATTCATCGGCGTGGGAGGGAATACAACCTTGCCGTCGATGGCGTTTTTAGGCAGACCACCAAAGCGGTCGCTGTGAGATGCCGTCGCTTGTGGAAACGGAGCCGATCCATCGTTGTACGCATGGTTGCCCGCAGGTGGTGAGGCGGCTTTCAATGGTAATGTAGCTGGCCCCCAGGCTTCGATCTCGGTCAAGCCCGATTTGCCGCCTGACGCATGCTGCATGGTAACGCGAACTTTTTCGAGACTTACTTGCTTCAAAGCAATTGATGTAGGTTTATGACCAACAACATTTTTTAGCGTTGCATTCTGATCGGCAATGCTAAACCACTTTCCTTGTGCGTAGCCTTCGACTGTGACGGATTCCGGAGGAACTATGCGACTCTCAGACCCATCATCGAGGAAAAACAATTTCAAGCTTTCGATTGGTCGAGGTGTTCCAAAGTCGATCTCAATCCAATCTGAGGCATTCGATGAGCCCTCTGCGGTCCAGCGATTGGGTGGATGTTTGACATACCAATAGTTTCCATCGTTCACCTTCATGAGAGGTGAATCGCCGCCCGTAAACGAGGCGGTTAGTCGTGGGTAATAGGTGCCATCGTTGTTAACCGCAAAATTTACAAGCGTTTCTGAGGCTAGCTGGGATTGAGCTGAGTCCGTTTCGTCATTTTTGGCGAAAACATTGTCGATCTTGATGGCTCGCAATTCTTCGGACTTCACAACTTGTTTGTTGTTTACGAAAACACTGAGACCTTTGCCTTTTCCATAGCGAGTCCCATTCTTATCCCAGAGAATAGTCACATCTTTGTTGCGATAGCGAACGTCCTCCAGTGCAAAGTAATCCCATTCGGACGGTGCTAGTGGAATTAATTCGAGTGCATCATCGTCGCGCGTCTTGAAGCCGACCAATCCGGTGATGACGAGGTCGCAGTATGCCGAGTGAAAGTAATGTTCCGAGTGGTTGTAACCATCGTGGCCTTCAAAGGAACCGGTGTCTGGATGCAAAGCTTCCGCCAAGTAGGGGCGACCATCTTTGCGGTGAGATCGAGCATAGATTCCTAGCAGATCAACGTAATCTGCCGCATTGACAACCTTTGTTCCTCGCTGAATCAAATTCGCCATCGCCTTGAGCGTTTGGGTGGTAGCGTACGGCCACGACTGACCGCTCCACCAGCAGCATGACTTCTGAAGCAGAAACATCGGGTCATTGCGTTCAACGGTTGAGGGTCCGAAGTCAGCGTAGAACGCATCTCGATCCATCAGCTTCTTCCAAGAAACATCAAATCGATCCTCATCGAACATTTCGAATTGCCAGGGCACATATCCGATCAACTCTCGACCGTATTGGCTACCAGCGTGTTGGCCTGACTCGTAAGTCTTGGTTAGAGCTTTGCTTACATGACCGTCGCGTTCTTCGTCATTCTTAAAGACGGGGTAGAAAAACTGGCGTTTCTCATCCCACATCAGTTCCACCATCTTTTCCTTGAGGTTGTTCGCTTTCTTCTGATACTCAGCAACAATCTCAGGTTTGCCTGCTACAGCAGCGATTTTGGCGATGGCAATAGCATCTGCCCACATGTAGGCGTTAAATGACGGTCGGTAGCTTGGAGCACCTCGCAAGATGTCTTGCGTTTGGCGGCTGTTAATATTGAATTCCATACCGTCATCGTGACCGGTCTGCCAAAACAGGCCGACCTCTTTTACAAAATGTCGCTTTTCCCATCCTTCGTAATTGGCGATCAGATCATTTAGGAGGTCTGTGGTAAATTGTTGATCGGGGTGGGTTCGTTCGACTTCCCAGACAGAATCAGCTAACCAAGTCGAGTAGTTTCTCGGTTGGGCTCCTGGGGTGCGTAACCAGTAACGCGAATAGTCCTGAGCAATTCTTGGTGATCTCAACCATCGTGCTTCGTACAACTGGTGACCTGCCGGACAGCTGATAGCTCCGTATGCTCCGGACCAAAACGGGCGATCGATGAACTCCGTGAAGAGATAACCGGTGTTGGGGGAACCATAGGTCAAGTGTTTGGTGATCAGTTCCCAGCGATAGTAGTAGGTCAGTGTAATATCGTTGTCGGGGCACTCAAAGAATGGGATATTGTCCACATACCAATCCCAATCTTGGTTGTCCCAAAAATCAAAGCGTTGAAGCATTTCTTGCTTGTTAAGAACTTGCGCCTGAGCATCACAACGGACGCCGCAAAACAAAAAAACCAATACGCTACAACTAACTATTCGAAACATGAGCATTGCATCTGCTTTCATCGTCGACAACTAACGGGCAACTCTCTCGCAACTTACTCGGGAGCACTACGCAAGTGCTATGAGCATTCTAATTAGGATCTTTCAATACTTGAAGCAGTATCAACCTACTATGTACCTTATAAAAAGATCATCAATGCTGCGATTTTACATCATGGCACTGCAAGCGATTGTCAGCTCTCGGTAATATCAAGGATTTTCCCTGCTGATCCTTTATTACTGCCAAAGCGAAGGACTAGATCAGGAATTCGAAAATTAGCCAAAGAGCCAGTGACACGGTGGCCAACAACTGAGCCACGGCTGCATATCTCGAGACGGCCCACTTATAGCGAATACGAACCGCGGAAAAAGAGAAGTATGTTGCGAAAACGATCATGGGCACGAGATACATTATCGAGTCCATCGCTCCGACGGTTCGATCGGACGGGCTCGTGGACCGCGATGCTTGAACTGCCAGCATGGAGATAAAGAACAAGGAGAGTAATCCACACCATCCAGCGAGCAGCATAACGGACGCTGTTCGGGCTTGATTGAATTGCTGCTCTTGAGAACCGGTTGTGGAGCTTGGCATCACAACGACCCTTACTCGAGGAAAAGAGGCTTAAGGTGCCTTTCATAGATATTGTTGCACACGTGCTTGCCAACAATTGCCGCATTTGACTTTAACAAATCGGTGTACCTAGTCCCTTGTTTCGCCGCAACTTTAAAGGAAACATGTAAGAGCTGTCTCATGGATGCGTTGAATAGCGAATTATTTTGATCGTGGCGAATCGATTGGGCCAGCTCGCTACCAGACCATTTCGAAACGGACTCGGCAGTTGGCAGCAGAGCTCGATCAATATCGATGACGCTGGCGTACGGGGCGCAGAACTCGTCGATATGGGACAACGCATATTCATAAATTTCTTTGACGAGTTCCAATCCGTCCCCGCCTGCTTCGGAAAGTCCGATCACTTCTTCCAGCCAAGTCGTTCCGGCGGTCTTGACGTGAATTCCAGTTCCTGTCTCTGCAAGTGCCTTAGACACGATTGGGTAGAGCTTAAACTTGTCGCTGCCACTATGAATGCTCAGCTTGAGTGTTTCAGGCAAACCGAATTGTTTTATTCCCTGCGCAACCACCGCTAAGTCATCCCGAAACTCTTGTTCGAATTGATCCAAGTTACCAACGTAGTCGACTCCTTTGTTGAATCGTCCCGTGAACTTCGGCGCAATGGTCTGCACTGGGATTTTTTCGGCGGCCAAAGCCGCTAGGATTACAAACAGTTCCACTGGAGTTTGCGGTTTGTCTGTTTCATCCATCGAAACTTCAACAATCATGGAATCATCTCCCTTGATAGCTGCAATGTGTCGATAGACTCGGCCTGCTTCTCGGATCGCGCCCAGATATTTGGCTGCGATCGAGTGCATCGTGGCAATGGAAAGGTTAAACGGGGACGAAAGACCTGCGAAAGAGTGTTCTCCTATAAGAGACTGACTCTGTTTTAAGAAATCATCCAAGTCCGCTTGGTCAGAGGGTTTGCCAATAAAGTCGGCAACATCAATAGTGTAAAAATCGCTATGTGGGATAAAGCGATCCACAGTAGCCAATCCGATATGGTCGGCATCGACGTGCCAGGGATGGATCCATCCGCAGGATTCGACAGCACGTGCCGCTGCGTCGAAAACCGATTTAGGTTCCGATCCGACGAACGTGTGTTCGCGGTTGGATTTGTTCCAGACTGGAATCACAAGCACTCCTTGTGACTCCAGCATTTGAAACGCCTTCAGTTGCGATGCAGCTTGGTGGGCAAAGCGGTCGCCTACTCCAAACGTGAAAGGTTCGATTACCTTCATGCTATTTCTTTTTGCCCTACAATTGCGAAAACTACTTACTGGTTGGCAACGTCTCTATTTATTCGTTGGTAACTCTAAAAGTCGTGCCAATCGATAGAAGTCGGACGATCGCTCAATGAATCTTACCTTGGTGACCAAGTTGTTTGGGTCAACCAATTGTTCAAAGGGAACGAAGGATACGTTGAACTGTCCCCCTACTGAAACCATGACACCATTGAGCTTTTCCTCAATGAGAGCCCTGTAGGCGCCGGCACCGATTTGGGATCCGAGCATCACATCAAATGCGGTTGGTACACAGCAGCGAGATTCGTAACCCATTTGAACGCCATTGATCTTGCGATTCTTTCCTGTGGCTTTGTTGTAGGCCTCTCCAAGCATTTTGGCCATTGCCTTGCCAATGTCGATGTTCGAAATGGCGATGTGTCCGTGATCGTCTCTCGCGATACCTGCGAGATACGAGTTGGGTAAGAATTCTGCCAAACCTTCGGCAATGACGATAACACCGTAGTTGCGCCCCAGTTTCTCGCGGGCGATCATCGTGGATGTCATTTTCTTCATGACGGCATCCAAGTTCATAACTTTGCGTGTTTTCTGAGTCCCGTCAGGTTGAGTAACTATCTCTGAGCTTTCGAGTTCGCCAGTAATGTCCTCAACACTTAGCACCATACAAGCGTCACCGGCAATGGCAGCACCGTATGCGAGCCATCCAGCGGAACGACCCATGGCTTCCACCAAAAAGTACGCTTGGCCGGCAGCCGCGTCACGATTCAAATTGCGAATCTCGGCGGCGATGGTTTCGGCTGCGCTAAAGTAACCGAACGTAAAGTCGATCCCGGAGTAGTCGTTGTCGATCGTCTTAGGCAAGTGAATGACTGGCATGCGTTGCTTGTCAGCAGGCAGCGTATCTTGATAGAGCTTCATCTTGTTGGCCGTCTTCAATGTATCGTCGCCACCGATGCTGATAAGGGCATCGACGCCTAGCGATCTAAGAGCGTTGTAGACACGTCCGAGAGGTGCGGATTTCTCGGGATCTTTCAGGTGATCGGGGCTGGAGACCTGTTTGCCGGGGTTGGCGCGCGCTGTGCCGATCATGATTCCCGGTTCAGTTCGCGAGAACTCCAGTCGATCCATCGTAATTTTGAAGTAATCGCTCCCTTCGGTCAGGGGCTTGGAGCCATCGAAATCGATGAGTTTGGAATATCCGTGCTTAATCCCAATAACCTCAATACCGGCGTTTAAAAAGGTAAATGCGGCCCCAGAAATAACAGCATTAGCAGCGGGAGCCGGACCACCGGCGAACAGAATAGCAACTCTTTTCATAGCGATAATCAATCAGAAATAGTGATACTGGTTGTCCTTGTAAATTTGCCTGAGGATTGTACTGGCTTTGTCATGAATGTCCAACGCCTTGGTAGCTTGGGTAGTTTGGTAAAGGCTTTCTTGAAATTCGTTTTGTGCGGTGATCGTATTGCATAGTCGCTTTGTAGCACTTGTGATGATTGAACGCATAAGTACCAAAAGTCCGATGGTATGCGTTAGTCTGGACGCTCGAATTAGGGCGATGCCGCTACTTGACGCTTAAAGAGGGCTCGGTTGATGCCGAACAAGAAAGCTTGCAAAAATCGATTGCTGTCGCGAAGGACTTTGCGACTCGCGGTTTTTAAAGATTGCTTTGCAGCGGTGCTAAGTGCATCCGGAATACTTGCAACGGCTTCGATAGGCTTCAGTCAATCAACTCAAAGCAAACCCTTTAACCCATCGCCTGAAGACGCTTATCGACAATCGACACAATCGGCCACCGGACCATCCGTAACAAGTTATTTACCAGCCTCACCTTGGTCAAAACAAATTAGCTACGAACAGCCGTCTGCACCTGAGCGTGTTGTAGCTGAACAATCGCATGTGCTAAAGCCACCAAATCGCAAGCCGTCGCCAGCGAGGGTAGTTGATAAGCCAGCCGGTCTTACGTGGGGAAGGATACGTGAAATCCAGCCTCTAGAGAGTTTCGAACAGGAACCGCGACAGAAAGCCGAGTTTATTGAGCTCGCTGATATGCCATCGGTTCGTATTACTCCCGATAGGGCCTCCGAAGATGTGGGTCGGGTTATCGAGGATGTTCCTTTGGGTGGAACTGATTCTCGCATAGCAGATGCGGATCGCTTGTATTTGAAACCGACTTTAGAAAGAGAAGCAAACAAATCCGAGGACGAGGGCATTTCCTTATCGCCAGCAGCACCACAGGAGCCTGTTGCAGAATCGAGAGGTGTTAGCCAATTCGCATCCACGCGAGAGTCGATGACGAGATCTAAGCCAATCTTAGTTCCCTCAGAACCAGAACAAGTCCCTGGAGTAACGTCGACACAGTCTTCGCTCAAGGAGGCTGAGAGAATGCGTGTTGCACAAATGCAGAGCCATGAACTACAGTCTGTATCTCTCGAGCCAGCCTATGCCGAGCCTCGGCTCTTGGAATCTCCTGTTGGGTGGAAAGCTGTCCGCGAAGAGTTGGCAAGACATCTCGAAACGTGCGACTCATTGCTAAAACGCGGAGCCACCCATAGTGCACGAGCTGAGGTTTTGGTCGGCTTACGCAAGTTATTCCGAATTATGGATCTTCACCGCGGCGCCACCCATAGCGAAAATTGCTTTGAGGCCGCGTTGACGGCAATGAGAGAAGAATCTGACTTTCATAACTTGCAGATGAATCGAAGTGTATCGTCTATTGTTGCCATGCATACAACTCCAGCGTTAAAGAACAGGCCTTTAGAATCTGTGACAAACGAATTAGCGTGCCAACACTATCGAGCGTATGCACGTTTTCAGATGACACAAGCTGCTGATGGTCATCTGTATGCCGCCGATTTGCTATACGCTTTGGGAAAGACGTTTGAGAAAGACGCCGAGCTTAATTCGGATCGTGCCCAGCAATTGCGAAGCCAAGCTGTTATCTGTTATCAAACCGCCATTCAGCTACGTCCTAATCAACATCACACATCGAACCAATTGGGCTACGCATTGATTCACCTCGATCGTATCGAAGAGGCGTACGATGCCTTACGAACGTCGATCGAAGCTAAACCAAACGCACCAGCTTGGACGAACTTGGCAGAGGTCTATCGCCGCCGTGGAGCAGCAACTGAAGCTAATTACGCGGTTCAACAGGCGATGGCATTGGGTGGTGGCCAGCCATCGGAAAAGCTCGACATCACACAGGTTGACCCGGCTGTATTTGCGAAATTCAGCCCTGCTCACAACGCGAACGGCTCCGCTACACCGGCGACATCGCCGGCTACAAGTCAAGGACCGACGCATCCGCAAACAGCTAAAGCGGGCAACTTCTTCACTAAGATGTTTCGATAATGAATAAAGTCCAGACCAAAATAAATATGAGACCATTATCGTTCATCGTTTTGCTAACTGCGTATGTTGGCACAGCGAGTGTGGGGCTGGCCCAGCAAATGGAATTCAATGGACCGATCCCGCTTTATGAGGCATCGGGGCAATGTCAATCATGCTCGAAGAACGCCACGAATTTTTCGTCCGTTTACATGCTGCCACCATCGCAACCGACGGGGGTGAGTAGCGGTGCCTGCAGACCTTGTTTAATAGGAGTCGATTGTGCTACCCCGTCGATCGGTGAGAAACGTTGGGGAGATGCGACATCAATCGACTTTGAGCCGCTCTATCACGGTGAGTACATTGGTCCAGTCCGACTTCCAGCGATGCTCGAGTACAAGGTACGAGTCAACGACGAGATTACCTTCACGTACATTCCGAAGCGGGAGCAGGTAAACATTGAGTACCGGTTAATGGTTGGGGATATCATTGCCATAAGCTCCTCATCCGACGACAACCTTAAACAAGAGAAAATTCAGGTACAGCCAGACGGCAAAATCCATCTTCGAACCTTGGCCGCGCCGGTCGAAGCGTCTGGTAAGACCATACCGCAGTTGCGAAGGGATTTGGAGGTGCTCTACGGGAGGTTGATCAAAATCCCTGCGATAAACATTGAGCCCGTCACCTTGAACACCGCGCTTGCTGACTTGTTAGACGCGGTTAACGGCCCTTTCGCAGCCGGCGGCAGATTCTTTGTCGCAACGGTCAACCCTGACGGTCGCATACAGTTACCTCGGCTGGGAGGCATCTACGTTTTGGGAATGTCTCTTGAGGAAATTCGTCGTGAAGTCAATCTGAGGTACGAAGATCGAGTCGTTGGAATCGAAGTTGAGCCACGATTGACACGGCAGGCGCAGCATTTCGTTTTCGTCTTTGGAAAAGTTGCACAGCCAGGCCGATTCGAATTGTTGGGGCCCACCACGGCATTGGGGGGATTGGCATTAGCGGGTGGCCCAGTGCTTGGAGCAAACACTAGGCAAGTTGTCGTCATGAGACGGGCTGAGGATTGGAGATTGGTCGCAACCATGCTCGATTTAAGAGGAGCACAATTGGGGAAGCGACCAATTCCGTCAGACGAGATTTGGTTGCGTGATTCGGATCTAATCATCGTGCCTGATCAGCCTATCTCCCGAGCAAACGATGCCGCACAACAAATATTCACCAACGGAATCTATCGAGTCATACCGTTCCAGATCCAAGCACAGTGATTTCAATCCAGGCACAGTGATTTCGAATTAGAAAATACTGCTGATGCATACGGTACAGCGTCAGTAACATAGGGGGTACGGGCTTGAGGTTTTGCATAAACGGCTTAATCTAACCGAAACAACCACAACGAAGCGACATCATCGATGACAAAGTACAACGTTATAAAGGTAGAGTCTAAGCAGCATAAACGCGAATTTATGCAGCTAATTTGGAGGCTCTACAAAAACGATCCGAACTGGATTCCTCCCTTGCGCATGAATCAAGAGGAGTTGGTGGGATTTAGGCCGCATCCGTTCTACAACGATGCTAAGTGCCAACCATTCATCGTTTACAAGGATGGTGAGGTAGTTGGGCGAATTGTTGGAATCATCAATAATGGGCACAATCGGCGATACAACGAAAAGCGTGGGTTTTTCGGATTCTTTGATTGCATAGATGATCAGCAGGCCGCCAATGCGTTGTTTCAAGCCGCTTGCGATTACTTGCGTTCGGAAGGGATGACCGATGTCCGAGGGCCTTGCAACCCGTCGTTGAACTACGAGATTGGCACATTGGTTGAGGGGTTTGATACACCACCAACCTTTATGATGACTTATAACTGGCCGTATTATGACAAGCTTATCACCAGTTTTGGGTTTAAGAAGACTCAGGATCTCTACGCTTTTGATGGGCACGTTAACATGCTCGATCATTTGGATCCAAAGCTCAAGTTCGTTATTGAAGAGGTAAAACGGCGTTTCAACGTTACGCTTCGCCCAGCCAGCAGAAGAAACTTTGGCAAGGAAATCGAGTTATTTCTCAATATCTACAACCAAGCTTTGCAAGCGACGTGGGGGTTTGTCCCGTTGACGGCCGCGGAATCCAAAGCGATTGGTTTTTCCCTTAAGTTCTTGATCGATCCTGCCGTCACTTCGATCATAGAGGTCGATGGAAAACCGGTCGGTGTCGGGCTGGGCATGCCCGATTACAATCCGATTATCAAAAAAATCGATGGCCGACTCTTTCCGTTTGGAGCGCTGCGATTGCTTTGGGAAAGACGAAAACTCAAGAAAATACGGGTGATCAGCACCAACGTGGTTCCTGAATATCAACGCTGGGGGTTGGGATTGGTCGCGCTAGAAAGAATGCTTCCCGATTGTTTGGCAAAAGGAATCGAGGAGGCGGAGTTCTCGTGGGTGTTGGAAAGCAACGACTTGTCGAGAGGCTCATTAGAGCGGGCTGGAACGAAGCGGTCAAAAACATACCGACTTTACGATCTCCCTCTCAATGCGATCCAATAGCATAAAGTTTCAAAAACGTAGATCAACTGTTCCGACTTTTGATCAGATGCTTCGCCCCAGAGCAAGAGAAATATTGGTATAGTTAAAAATAGCGGTGCCAGGGTAGCTCGCAAGAGTCTCTCGGGTGCCACCACCTCTCGTTTCTAAAGCCAAGGATGTTATGAACGATACACTTGCACTGATACTGGCGGGCGGCAAAGGGACCCGACTCGAGCCTCTTACTCGCGACCGAGCAAAGCCTGCCGTTCCATTCGGAGGAAATTACAGGATCATCGATTTTGTACTTTCGAACTGCTTGAATAGCGGTCTTCGCAAGATGCTGATCATGACTCAGTATAAGGCCATGAGTTTGGATCGACATATCGATTTAGGCTGGCGGAATTTCTTCTGTCGGGATTTGAACGAGTACATCGATATACTTCCTCCACAGCAACGCATCGACGAAAGCTGGTATCAGGGAACAGCCGATGCTGTCTACCAAAATATCTACGCCATCGAAAAGGCTAGACCGAGTTATCTGATCATTTTGGCCGGCGATCATATCTACAAAATGAACTATCGCTCCATGCTTGAGTATCACAAGCAAAAGCGAGCCGATCTAACGATTGGTGCTCTGTCCGTCGATTTGGAATCTGCGAAAGAATTCGGTGTCATGCAGATCGACGAAGATCAAAGGATCATCGGATTCCAAGAGAAGCCTCAGCAACCGAGATCCATTCCAGGCGATCCAACTCGTGCTCTGGCATCGATGGGAATTTACATCTTCAATGCTCGCTTTCTAATGGAGAAACTCTGCCAGGACGCTAACGATCCCAAGAGTCATCACGACTTTGGAAAGAATATCATCCCATCGATGATTCAAAGCCAGCGCGTTTACGCATTTCCGTTCCAAGATGAAAACCGCAAAGTCGAGGCATACTGGCGAGACGTTGGGACACTCGATGCCTATTACGAATCCAACATGGATCTGGTAAACATCGATCCGAAGCTCAATCTCTATGATGAATCTTGGCCTATCCGTTCCTATCAACCAAATCTACCACCCCCAAAATTTGTTTTTGGTTCAAGGGGTGAAACCGATCGAATGGGCATGGCTCTCGATTCCATTGTTTGTTCTGGGACGATAATCAGCGGTGGTAAAGTGGAACGCAGCGTGTTAAGTCCTAAAGTACGTGTAAACTCCTATGCGCATGTTAGCGATAGCATCCTGTTCGAAGGAGTTGAGGTCGGTCGAAACGCTGTGGTACGAAATGCTATAGTGGATAAGAACGTCAAAATCCCCTCGGGAATGCAAATCGGGGTGGATCTAGAGCTTGATCGGTCCCGTGGTTTTACTGTATCCCCCCGCGGAATAGTGACGGTTGCTAAGACAGAAGATTTATCGTTGTTCGACCGAATAACCCATCGTGATCAACTCAGTAATTCAACGCTTCATGCGTCGGGGCACACTGGCCCACATTCAACCCACTTTAGCAAATCGCCCGATAAGATTGTTAAAGCGGAATCACTGTTTCGAGAGAGAGAATGAATACACCGGTTATCTACTTGATGATGGGAGTGCTGTTCGGAACAACATTCCTGGCGTTGGGAATTGCACTCGGAGTTTGGCTTTCGAAACGCCAATCCAGTGATCTGGCATCGACCACTCCAGAAACAATTGGCTCGTTCTCTCGTGCGGAAACGCAACATCTACTAAATGCCTTGCGCAGTTTCGCTACTTGGACCTCCGATTTTGCAGGGGACTTTCATCGGTACCGGACTCAGATGAATGAATTGTCGATCAAAGCCTCCAATGAAAACTCTTTTAAAACGAAAGAGGACGTCAAGGGACTGCTTGGACAAATCGTTGTTGCGAACCGTGACCTGCAATCGAGATTGGAAAACGCAGAAAAGAAACTCGATCAACAAACACATGAACTCGCCGGTTACCTTAACGAGGCTCGTACCGATGGGCTGACGGGTTTGGCAAATAGACGTGCGTTCGATCAGAGGATTGATGAATGCTACAAAAACTGGGTGGAACGCAAGCAGGTTTTTTCGTTGGCGCTGATAGATATAGACCATTTTAAGAAGATAAACGATACCTACGGACATCCCGCCGGCGACGCAGTTCTCAAAGAGGTCTCGAATAGACTACGCATTCAGGATGAAAGCTGTATGTTGGTGGCGAGATATGGAGGAGAAGAGTTTGCACTCTTGTTCGCAACTCCATTGCATGCCGCAGCAAGCAAAATGGAATTGATTCGAACAACTATTCAAGACAAGGAAGTATATGCCGAGGGGCACACCGTTCAGGTAACCATATCTTCTGGCGTGTCCGAAATTACCACAGATGATCGTATCGCCAAGATTATACGTCGAAGCGATGAAGCACTGTATTCTGCGAAGATGTCAGGAAGAAACCGCGTTTTTGTTCATACAGGAAAACTCTGCGAGGTTTATGGCAATCCGGGACTTGGTCGGCAACCTAGCGCCGCGATTGTGCATGCTCAAAACTCACCTGCCGGCTTTGAGGTCGATTCGGGTAAAGAGTCATTGCAGCTTCAAATCCTCAATCGTTTAGATGAATTGCTGGCGGAAGAACGGCGAAGATAATACTGGGTTTCGCGCTCCCTCTTGAGGATACTTTAGGTTCTTCCGCCGATAACGACAGACTCTCCCTATTCGGACCAACACCGGTCGTACAAAGGTCGACTAAACGAGGGCTTCGCCTTTGCCAAAGCGATTGTTGGTGCTTTCGTAGATGGAATTTGCGGTGGGAAGTTTCGCGGTCAGCTCGGCAGCGCGGCGATCGTCACTCGGATGAGTGGATGCCCACTCAGGAGTGCCACTTGAACCTGCTTGAGCAAATCGTCCCCAGAAAAGAGGTGCCTCGGTCGGGTCGTACCCCGCTTTGGCCATCAACATCAGGCCGATCTCATCGGCCTCCGTTTCGTGTTTCCGGCTGTAGGGAAGCAGCAATCCGTAACGGGCGCCTGTTCCGAACGCTTGCATCGCCAATTGCTTCGTAGCGGGCGTGACATCGTTCATCATCCAGCCCATCATAGTGCTTACTCCCGACACGCCTGCCTGTTGACTCATTCGCTCTGCACCATGATGTGCAATCGCGTGCGCGATTTCGTGGCTCATGACGACTGCTAATCCCGCCTCGTTTTGACAAGCCGGAATTATCCCTTCATAAATCGCTACCTTGCCACCAGGCAAACAGAATGCGTTTTGTGTTGGATCCGCTAGCAGACGGAAGTCCCATTGAAACTTTGGTTGGTTCGCCTCGGCTGCTATT
Organism: Pirellula sp.; assembly: GCA_046344995.1. GTDB lineage: Bacteria > Planctomycetota > Planctomycetia > Pirellulales > Pirellulaceae > JBKCUI01. The sequence continues at coordinate 56,669 of JBKDKR010000058.1, read as the reverse complement.
CGTTGGCCAACTCGACTGACTATCTGCTGCCAGTGTGCGTTCTGCGATGCCGGTACTGACTGCACAACCTCATCAAAGCTCTGTTGCCCAAGCTGCATCTCAAGGGAACTGGGAATCAATTTTAGCTGGGGTCGACCCGTAATCGGGGCGCTTCGGCACCCGCAGCAACCTAAGAATGTGGCTGTCCCAGCCATCAAGATCTCTCGTCGATTCGGCATTTTCTCAACCAAAGTAAAGCCTGTTGCACTCCCAAAAGTACATCTCTATCGAAACATCGGGAGTCTGAGCAAGTTCAAAATTCAGCCATGAACTAGGTGTCCTGAACACTTTGCGGCTCCCGATTTAGCCCCAACCTCCCCGCCTTAGCACAAAGACCCGAGCGAAAGCGGCTTTCAGAATAAGTTGGTCTAATTTTTGGTGCAGAAAAATCCTTGCCGGGAGGGATTGGAGCGTAAGAATCAAGCTGCTCGGAAAGTGGGAGCGTAGGTTTTGGACCAAAACTCTAGGTCGGAACACCTTCGCATCCCCCCGAATGGTGGTGCAGATTGAATTTTTCGGATTCGATTTGCCGAGCCGAAGGGTTCCAAGCAGACTGGATTGGGCAGGGATGCGAGTGCAAACAGCTACCGAAAGGAGGATCGGCATTCATTTCCCTCGTAAGAACGTCCCGGTTCATGGCAAACGTAGATCGTGCATACAACCATATTCGAAACGAACTTGCTCAAGTGGGCTTGCTCGCAGACGGTGTATACCTGGATGCTGTCGAGCTATGCATTTCTCATGAGAAGAGTGGCTGCGGCGGAGAACGTGGATACGTCTTTGAATATGTAGGTCATTATGCGAAACAAGGCTATAAGCCAGGAGTGATCTATCTTCCTCGGGATTTGCCGTATATTTCGCACAAGCCTGGCCACACGTTGATGGATACCATTCGCCATGAATACGCACATGCTTGGTATTACATCGATCCCGGTTTCTTTCGGCAGGATTGGTTTGCGCACACTTTTGGTGCTCCCTACAGCAATGCTGCTCCGGATCCCTATCGTGCATGGAGGAAAGAGTTGAAGCGTGAGCCCGATTATCAGAAGGGCAAATCGCGCAGGAAGACTGACAACGCGCGATTGAACTACTATTACAAACACTTGCTGCAGAACTTTATCACTGACTATGCGACCACAAACGCTTCCGAGGACTTTGCGGAGACATTCATGTTCTTCCTGAAGTATCGGAGATCGCTAGAGCGTTTTGCCAGTCGGCCCGTCGTGTATCAGAAGCTTCGGATGGTGGAGCGGGCTGTAGCTGTAGCTGCACGTCGGGCGAAACAATTTACGGATCGTACTTATCGTCGTAGAACGGCTTAATCATTACGCGCTGGCACCGCTGATCCAGTTTCTTAGTAAGGTCGCAGCGGCGTCGGGATTTTCTCGAACCATCGCGGTGAGATCGTTCTTGATATCGCCGCCGGTGGTCTTAAATCGAGGGGGAGAATTTGGGTCGGCCCCTTCCCCACCTTGATTCTCTTCTTGGGCCATAGCTAGCTCATCGCCTGCTAGTCCGGACAAGTCGATATCGGCTGCTTCGTCGATTGGCAAGTTGAAACCTCTTTCAAAGTCTTCGTTGTTTGCTTTGCTGCCTGCAGCAACAAAGCCCTTCAATGAGAATATTGCGGCGAGTGCGATAGCACCGAGCATTAGTGTTTGCCAAGAGTCCTGTAGCCAATTCAAAGCAAGAAAGGCTATCGATGGGCCAGTGAGTTCTTCTACTGGAAAATCGATGTACTCATCTACGGTAACTCTTGGCAGATTGTCTTCACCTGGGACCGAGGTTTGAATTAGTGCACTCAGTAATTTTTTGACGCTGGTTTCGACTTTTAGTCGCAAATCTTCGATGTCCTTTTCTGTTGGGGCAGTTTTAGTTTCATCGAAATTAGGATCGCGAGTCTTTTGAGCCACGACAAAGGCTTTTCGGTAGTAAGACGCGGGAATCGATACCGCTATAGTCGCATACTTTACTTGAAGCCCGGCCTTTTTGGTGTTGGTAACGGTATTCCCTGCAACCAGCTTCACATTTTCCGAGGTCTCCTTCGACTTGGATGACTGATCTGGGGTCGTCAAGGAAGCGCTCCGGTTCGAGATGGCATTGGGCTCAGCCCCCGGTCGCCCTTGAGTACTTACCTTTTGAGAGTCTTCGTCTTTCTTGGAAGTACTCGTTTGGATTGTGGTCGGTTTTGGGTCGAAGCTCATTTTGCTCGTCTCTTCCATGAGCGTCGGATCAAGCTCGACGTTCACGTCCAAGCGGACATCTCCATAATCTTTTAACAACTCCAGACTGCGGCGCCGAAGATCATCTTCCTGTTGCTTTTTTACAGAGTAGAATCGCTCTTGTTCTAGAGTGTTAGGATCATCTTCGCCCATCGTCGTTTGACTAGTAGAAAGATCGAGCAATGCGATATCGGAGGCTCTAAGACCGGCCATCGATTTCTGGACCCAGTTCATAATGGAACGTTTCTGCGCTAGGCTCAGCGGAATTCCACCTTTGGGCATCACTGCGATGCTGCATGTTTTTTGTCTCGTTGAACTAAATCCTTCCCGTTTTTCATCGTACGAAACAAAGGCTTGCTGAATTCCATTCATCGATTCAAGAGCGGCGGATATGCTTTTGAGTTTTGCTGTTAGATGTTTGGCTTCGGTGACTTTGTTCGGCTCGAGCAATGAATTGCTTTTCATGGCTGCATCCATGGGGCCGAACATCGTGTCAGGCATGGCGTTGGCATCCGAGATGGCTTTGTAATATTCCGCGCGACTCGCTTCTGGAATCTTGATTCGATCATTGACAGTGTCCCAGCTTTTAAGTCCAGCATTGCTGAATGCTACACTGAATCGAGCGATTTCTTGGTCGTTAAAAGTACGTCCATCGAAAAGGTATTCGGTTTTAGCTTCGCTTACCGAAGCTCCGTTCATGAGGAACGCAGCGCTGACCATAATTGCTGCTGTTAAGAGCACGCTCAGCAATCGCGCTTGCGGAGTCATTCCCGCGAATAAAGTCTTCGCATCTTGAAGTAGTTTATTAATGATGTTCATATTACTTTAGATGGACTAGACTCGGATGGAGTTGATTTCTTCGTAGGCTTGCATCAATTTGTTACGGATCTGAACGAGCATTCGAAAGGACATATCCGCTTTCTGTACGCTCGTGAATACTTCGGCTTGGTTTACGTCATCTCCGGAAAGCAACTTTTCGATCATCTCTTGCGAATCGTGTTGCATCGCATTAACACGTCCGATTCCAGAAGTCATGAGATCAGCGAACGGGCTCTTGGGCTCGTTCTGAGATGTGACCTGATTGCGATCGGCGAGTTGATCCATCATTTGATAGACCCGCTCTTGATGTCGCGAGAATAAATCGTGGGAATGAAGCTGCATCGTTAAGCCAAGATACTCAGATTTTGTCTAGTGATGCCTTTGGTCATTTCGATCATGCCGACGTTGGCTTCATAGGCTCTCGATGCTTCCAAGGCGTCGACAAATTGCTGGTTCATGTCGATGTCTGGGTACGCAACATATCCTTTCCATTTCCCTTCCGTGATTGCAAGTGGATGTTCCGGTTGGTATCGATACTTCGGTTCTGATTGTTTGATATCAACTCTTTCCACCTTGACCCCGGCGGCTCCACCCTCGGCTTGTTGCTCATCCGTTTTGAAGATCACAAACCGCTCCTGATAGGGCTTGTTCTCTCCCTCCTCGTTTTTCAACGTGGACATGTTGGCAATGTTTCCTGAAATGGTATTGAGTCGCGTACGCTGTGCGACCAACGCGCTGGTACTAATATCCAATGGGGAAATCATGGACAACCTCCGTTATGGTTTTCGCCGTGTTCCTAACCGCCTCGGAAATACGAGACTTGAGTTACATCGAGCTTTAACAAATCCCGGAAAATTTTCCAAGATGCCTTTCTGCTGACATGGAAAGTTGCGCAAAATGGGGGGCAATCGTCCCCAATTAGTTGCTATCCAAGTGAAGAATAAGAATGCTATCTATGTTTTTGCGACCATTTGTTGTGCTTGCATTCCTGACATGTTGGATGAGCGGTCTTTCGGTTTCCGCACGAGAGACGCCTGTACACGAGAAAATGGAATCCTCCGCAAATGTCGTGTTCGAATCAGGGATGAACGGCTTTGCCTCCATTCGTATCCCGTCGGTGATTCTCTCCAAAAAAGAGGTGCTTTTGGCTTTTGCTGAAGGCCGCGCGGCGGACAAAGATCAAGCTTTCAACAAGATAATTCTCAGACGGAGCTTCGACCTAGGAGTCACCTGGTCGGATGTCAAAATCATCGCGGAAGATAAAGATGCAGCTTTAAATAATCCGTGTGCGGTTCTAGAGGAAAACTCAGGAACAATCTTTTTAACTTATCAATCCTATCCCGGGACCCTATCGGAACGAAGCGGACAAATCGAGACAGGGTACGACGGGGAGAAGATCGTTCGATGCTGGTTGATCAGCAGCACTGACGACGGCGTATCGTGGACCGTTCCTAGAGAAATAACCCGTAACGCGAAACGAGAGAACATTGTAACGACGATTGCGAGCGGACCTGGTATCGGTATCCAGTTAACGAGTGGACCTCATGTGGGCAGGATTGTGTTTCCATTCAACGAAGGCCCATTTGGATCGTGGAATATCTATGCCGTATATAGCGACGATCGCGGAGTGACTTGGAGCATGGGGGAGGTGGCTCCTGGTGGAATTGTCGATACAAATGGTAAACGGACTAGTCAAGTCAACGAGTGCCAAATTGTAGAGCTCAGCGATGGCAGATTGATGATGAACGCCCGTCGTTGGTCGGGTGCCAAGGTTAGAAAGTCATCGCTTAGCAATGACGGTGGGCAGACTTGGGAATCGGTCGTCGATGTGCCCGAGATTAAAGATCCGAGTTGTATGGGATCCATTATTCGTTGTAAGAATCCAGATGCCGATAAACCACCATTGCTTTTATTTTCAGGACCCAACAGCGACAAGAGATCCAACGGCACCATTTTCCTGAGCGAGGATCAAGGCCAAACGTGGGCGAAGTCCAAGGTCATTGAGCCTGGGCTCTTCGCTTACTCGTGTTTGGTAGAGCTTCCTGATTTATCGGTTGGCTGTCTCTACGAAGCAGATGATATGTCAAAGATCCGGTGGACGAAGATATCGGTGCGAAAATTATTGGATTGAGCAATACTGAGGCTATAAGGCGCCGAGCGGCGAATATTCTAGCTGCCACACCCACCACATCCTCCGCCTCCACAACCACTACCGCCACCGCACCCACTGCCGCCACCTGACGCACCGCTATCAGCACTGCCGCATCCTGCTCCTGCAGCATCTCCACCAGTAGTGCCATTGGCGTGCATGCGTTCGGTTAACTTGCGCGTATTGGCATCAAGCATTTCGTCGCCATACATCCCAACGAAACCTTGTGCAGCAAATCCGATTGCCATCGGATGTATGGTGTAGAACAACATATCGTCTGCAAACGACGAGGATCGAGTGTTGCTCGATTCCGTTTGCGGATTGCTCTGAGCGACACGAATCTTCCTGATTTCTTTATCCAACGCCAATTTGCCTGTACGTGTCAGTTGCGTGGAATAATTCAAGATAATTGCCAATGCGACGGCAAGTAAAATCAGAAGCAGAAGGTATTCGACTGGTTTACCTCGCGAAATGCCAACAACAAATTTGGCTCCTCCGAGTACTAGAACGGCACCAAATGCCAGTATACCAGGCCAGGTAAGCCCGACTCTTTGCCCAAACGTTTGCAGGACTCCTAGCTCAATAAGGCTCTGTTTTATCTTTTCGCATTCGTATCTGATTGCTTCTGTCGCACGTTCTGCTTTCATTCCTTCACCCATTTGGGTTGCGCGATAGAGAGCGTTTGGGATGGGCTCCATACGCACTTGATCTACGTTCTTGCTGACAACAAAGCGACCGGAAACTGGATCACCAACGATTAGTTTTTTCGCGGCCAAATCTATGATTGCCGTTTGCGCGACAGCTTTGGTCCCACTGCGTAAGTATGCCAGTTGCCATGGATCCAACTCAGGAAGTTTAGTTTCATCGCTGTATGATTTGGCTAACGAGAACGATAAACGATAAACAATCGTGAGCACCGAAGCTGCTACAATTGCCAAGCCAAACAATTTAAGAAACTCAGGACCGTTCATTTCCAAAGGATTCATTTTTCTAACTCTCCTTTATCAACCCCTGAATACGACTCCGATTTAGAACATTCTTAATCGAACCCTAAGCATACTTGAAAATTGGCTGCCAATCCACCTCGATAGCCCGTGCCCTGGGCGGGGAATCAAAATGTGGGTTGTAGGGTTGAACCAGTTGCCTGATCCTGCATTGGCGAATCGTTTGTCTGGATCCGGCCAAATATCTTTTGGCGGGCTACCAAATTTCTCGGCGTACGAGTTAAGCGTTTGCTGGTACCAATCTCGAAATTTGTTTCCTTCTGACGGGCCACCTGCTGTCGGTTGGTGGTGAATTACAAATCCTGCTATCTGTTGGCAAAGATCTTCGTAATAACTGCGAGTATACAATAAATGAAGGTGCCACACCGCATCCACCTCCTCGGAGGGAGTGACAGGATGCGGACAGGTGAGCAAAAGGAAGAGGAATTTACGGTACTCTTCCACGACTGCCAATGACCGATCAAAGCTCCATGCTTGCTCGCGTGCAAGCCGAGCTTCAAATGTCAACGTGTAGCTAGGGGGAGTGATTTCGAGTTTTGCAAGCTGTTGCCACAACAGGTCTTGCTCGGTTTTGCTCGTTGGTTTACCGGAAGTGGCCATAGGGCTATCAAGCAAAGTTACTTGCTTGCTCAATGATTAACTTGTAATCGCTTCGTAATGATCTGCAAGTGATAGGTCACATGTCCTACCAACATGTAGCCTAGTGCCCGCACGGTAACTGGATGCCCAGAGGCGACTCCTCGATGATCCCACTGTTCGGGCTTTAAGCGACGCATCAGGCAAATATTGGCACGGCGCAGGCATAAAAGTTCCTCGATCAGTACTCCAACACTGGGGCTCTCATAGTCACAGTTCGCAACGTAAGGTTCTTGTTCCATTCCTGGTAGCGGTTGCAGGTCGCCACAAGCGAAGCGATGAAGTCGGTTCGCGAAAATCCTCTCAGTGTCGATCATATGACCGATGACTTGCTTAATCGTCCATGTGTAAGGTGCATGAATCAACGACGCAGTTTGATCGTTGAGCGTTTCTAGTAAATTCGTTAATTCTTCGATTTGAAGAGTCGCTGTTTCAAGAAGATCTCCACTTGGGACCAAGCGTATGTAGGTGGAATAGAATTCAAACGCTTCGTCGGGTTTGGGGGGCTCTAATACAAAGTTTGTCATAGAAAATGCTTTAAGGTAGGCGTCGGAATCATACGAAGTTCGACTTCCGATATCATACACGATCTTTCACGCCGGCGCTATTTTGAAAACCTCGACGTTGACGCCAGGAGAAAAGTGGGCCAAATCTGGCATAGTCGTTGAGAGTTTTAGACCCGAATTCGTTACGAGAGAATCGTCGAGTTTGTCGACCACGCAAGATTGGTACGAATAGGGGACGTGATGAACTGTCCCGGAATAGACAACACCTGCACGTTTGACGAATAGCACATATCGCTCGAGCAAGAAGTACTCGATGGTTCCTGGCTCGGCAGTTCCGAGTGCACCCTCTGTATGGAAATTGACTAACGAGCTAACATCACCTCGGGTGCATTGATAAGTTCGCAGGTCACCGCGACTGTCTGATTTCATCTTGGCATAGTAGTAGGGAAGAGACCAACCCGTTCTCGCTGCCCAAACTGCAAGGCGAGAGCTAGCGTCTAGAGAAAAGAAGTAAACACCTGGTTTTCCTTTGTAGTGAACATAAGTTCGTACATTCGTTTCCAGAAAGTTAAAAGCAAAACGTTTGGGCAGCCAAGGAGGGCAGATTTCGCACATTCGAAATGGAACTAGCGCGACGTAAGCTTGTCCATTATACGTGTCAATCTCGAGTTCCTTTGGAACGAGTTGTCGCAACTGGTCGATGGAAATACTCCAGTGTAGGAATAGCAGGTCGCGCCAAATCTGCGTACCACTATTCGGGCCGCCAGGGCGACTCAATGGGGAGCGGTCTATCATTTCGCTAATCTTTTGTTAAGGTCCTTCGGGATAACCGTCTCCCATTTGATTCATTTAACCAACAAAGCAGCAGACCATGTACGTTGGATGGGTCGACGGTTTGGGATTCCCGCTTACAATTCGCGAACATGTTTTAATTATCGTCCAGTGCACAAATCTTCTGGGTTTCGTCAAATGACAGAAAGTGGTGGAGTATGAGTGTTATTTCAACCAATACAAACGCAACAATTGGATATGCAAAAGGCATCTTGTCCGATGTCGAATGTGAAACCATGTGCGAGCAGCCGATGGGTTTGAATCATCCTGCTTGGCTTCTCATCCACTTGGCCGGAGCGGCAGATTATGCAGCTGATTTGTTAGGAGGGAAAGGGGTGTGTCCGGCAAATTGGAATGCTCTAGGAGACACAAAAAAACCGCTTTCAACCAACCGAGCTGATTATCCAAAGAAACAAGAGCTTCTTGATACCTTCGAAGCGGCCTTTCTCAATGCAGCAAAACTTTATGATCAGTCGAGTGAGGCCGATTTGGCAAAACCACAGAAGCTAGGGTTTTTTGAAACCGAGTTGCCGACGATCGCAGACATGGCAACGTTTTTGATCGTTGCCCACACCAACCTCCATTTGGGACAATTGTCCGCGTGGCGACGAGCCATGGGTAAGGGGCCGTTGTTCTAATCAACCGACTGCTAAAGTAAGTTTGGCAGGAACTTGAGTGGCTTGAGATTTGGTTTTAAGTAGAGGGTTAATATCTTCCAGTCCGACCAGAGGCCGGATTGGATGCCGGCACGTTTGGCACCCAACTCCCTTGTGTGCCTGCCCTTTGGATGCTGTTGACTCGCGGGTCAACAGCTCCCCAAAAGTATTGGTCTTGCGATTGAGGCAACGGTTGGTTGGGAAAATTCGAGTAAGCCTGAGTTTGAGCGACACCTGCAAGGGCATATTGCGGCTGGCTATAGAGGGGGACTCCGTTAGCCGCGGGGCTGTAGAGTGGTTGACTAGTGGGTACTAAAGGCGTTTGATACTGGGGTGTGGTGTATTGGGGCGTGGGGTATTGTGGCACGGCGTATTGGGACACAGCGTATTGGGACACAGCGTATTGGGCTTGATTGGGTTGTAATTGGCTCAGTCGAGGATCCGTGTATCCGGTGCCTTCCTTCCGGACGTTCGCACCATAGTTGCTGCCGTAGGCTGGGTTGATGGATTGGCTTGTCGCGTTGGTAGATGGGAACGGAGTGTTGGGCCTCAATTGGGCGGGATAGGTAGTGGATGTGTTCTGATAATCTACCGGTGGGACGCGGTTAGTAGAACTTGGTCCTGAGAAATTTGCCGTCGCTGCCGGGACGTAGTAATTACTGTTGTTTGGTGAGGACCAGTTGGCATTAGGGTAAGCGTAGCCTGGGCCGGTTGGGGCGGATTGATACACCGGATTACCGTAGTCCCCGTAGTTCAATTGTTGTTGGTACGGTGGATTCTGAACTGTGGGGTAATTGGGATAGTAGGGGTGCTGTGTCTGTAAAGGTTGACCGTTGGGTGGCGCCGCCACTGGTAGACCTGCCATAGTTTGTGATGCGGCCGATTGGATTGCTTGGACGCCCCAGGCTAGGAGAGGATTCGAGGTAAGCGGTTGTTGGCCGGTAGGTTGTTGTTGGTTGGCAGGTCGTGTTGTTCCGTAGGAAGAATGGTTGCCTAATCCTACGATGTCAAAGAGAAGATCTGGTTTGAAACCAAGTACGCCTAGAATCAAGAGACCTATCTCGGGCCAAAAAAACTTGGATCGTTTTTTGCTTCGCCGAGAGTTTTCCATCACTACGCAACCTTTGCCATTTTCACACGACCTTAGGTAGTGCAAACGTTTTATTAAGCATTTACGAAAAGTCGATCTGCGTGTATTTCGCCTCCGCCAAGACGGTCCGCTGGCAACGACTCAAGCGCGGATGGTACTCAGGAGTCCCTCAAGATTCCTAGATCAGAATTGAGTTATTATTAGTATTTTTTAGCAATCGAAGATTGCTAGCATCAAGACTACGATAATGGAGTTTGAACGAATATGCGGGTTTGACAAGCGGGCCTCACAAGCGGGTGTATAAAGCTCTTTGATTAAACGAATCAACCCAGGCGCTGGATGAGGGGGGGCCAGAACCTGGGTCAATCCTAGTCGAAACAATCAATGTTTTCGAACAAATCTCAAATGCGACGACTAGCCAATGCCAGTCAACGCAATTTCAACCGTGAATGGACCGTGAGGCGAATGAAATTGCAGCATCTCAATGTGGGCACCTGGATCAAAGTTTACAGTGTGGCCTTCACCGCAAACCACCGTTGGTAAGCCGATGCTAACGCCGTCTAGGCCCAGTCGATCCTTGCTTGAACCTCCGATCATATTGGTGAGTTCGCCAACGGTATCAATTACATCTGCGTTTATCTTCTCAGGAGGCGCCCCTAGAAAGGCCGTAGCCGCTGCAAGGGCAACTTCTTGTTCTACACTCAAAACGAGCGAACCACGCATGGAGCCGGAAAGACCGATGATTCCGCTCAAGTGGTGGCGAACGGCATTAAGATCGTTGGTGATGACTCCAACTAGGGAGACTTCCCAGTTAAGCATCATCGAAAACACATCTTTCGTGCATTTAACGAACGGTGCAAGAAACCTTTTCTGTTTCTCGGTTAATTCTTGGGTGTTGATTTGCGTGGGAGTAGTTGTTGGCATGCTATCCTTTCTTGGAGTCGGAAATCACTTGGAGCGGACTCCAAATTAGGCGGTAACGAATTTGTCTAACTTTGCGCGAAGATCGTCCGCCTCGAACGGTTTAGTAAGGTAATCACTTACTCCGGCCTGAATTGCGGCGATAACTTGACCTTTTTGAGCTTCGGTGGTCACCATAATGATTGGAACAGTGGAACCTTGGCCGCGAATTTCGTTGACCACATCCAATCCCGATTTATTGGGCATATTCCAATCGGTGAGGATTAGATCAATCTCACCGTTGTAAGCGTTAATCGCTTCTTGACCATCGGCGGCCTCAACGATATCTGTCACGCCAACTGAGTTTAGTGAGCGGATGATGATCTTCCGCATGATACCAGAGTCGTCAGCTACAAGTACTTTCATAATTCCTTATTCCCTCTACATATTTAACTGTTTAAAAAATTCCACCTTGCGTTGAGCTGTGATAATCACTTCGACTGAGCTCGTGCTGGGATTACTGTTGGTCAGATATTTCTACAGGTCAAACAAATTGAATCATTTTTATTTAAAGATTTCGGAAAGTTGTCTATTTGATACAATCATTTTATCCCTCTTAATACGAAAGACTGAATATTGTAGTACGGTAAGATATTCTTTCTAGGAAATTATTGGCGAATGATTCGGACATCCCTTCTGCATAAGCTACTCTTCCAAAGCTCATATTGGAGTGCGAGAAAATAAACTTCTGACTTGTGCAGAAGCAGATCGCACAGATTAGTTGAATGGATCTCCCTTTGATGTAAAGAAGCCTTATGTTCCAGGATGATGAACTAGTAAACGAGTTTGTGGTTGAAAGCGCAGCTCACCTTGCTGAAGTAGAGGGTCAGCTATTAGCGATAGAGGCAGGTGGGGAGAACTGCGACCCCGAATTGGTGAACACAGTCTTCCGCGCAGTTCATTCTGTGAAAGGCGCTGCTGGCTTCTTGAGCCTGACGGTGATCAATTCGTTAGCACATAGTCTAGAAAACGTTTTGAATCTGATTCGAAACAGAGAGCTAGTGCCCAGTTCTCATATAATTAACGTACTTTTAAGAGCTGCCGACCAGTTGCTATCTTTGGTCAATAATGTGGAAACAAGTAATGAAGTAGACGTCTCTCATCTTGTCGTAGAGTTGGAGGCGATTGCAAATGGTCAAGACGATGTTTCGCAAGTCGTAATGGAACATCAAGAGAATCTCGGAGCGATCCAAGAGCAGATATCTTCGGCGATCGGCGATCAGTCCGTCAATAACGCCTCGTCGTATCCCGCATCAGAGTTGGAACCGTTCAAGATCGAAGAGCTAGGTTCGTTAGACGTGCTGGTCAACGCAGGTCCGCAAGCTTTCGAGTCGGCAACAATTCAGCCGGTCGCACCTCACATCCAATCAACACCTTCAGTAAATCGGGATGTCAAAAAGGAACCAAATCCTATGGACAAATCCAAATCCAAATCCAGTTCCGATGGTAGCGTTGCGAAACCGAAGCCTTCCGACTCGATTGTCAGAGTTAACGTTGCAATTCTTGACCGTCTCATGAATTTGGCGGGCGAGCTCGTGTTGAGTCGAAACCAGTTGATTTCGGCCGTTTCTCAGGGAATGAAAGAAGGTTTTGATGCCATCGCCGCTCGCGTGGATCAAGTCACTAGCGAACTTCAAGAAACGATAATGCAGACACGCATGCAGCCGATCGGATCGGTCTTTGGCCGGTTCCCTAGGGTTGTTCGTGATCTTAGTGCAAAGCTGGGTAAAGAATGCTCCCTCGAGATTGAGGGGGATGAAGTTGAAGTCGATAAAACGATCGTCGAGGCAATGGGAGATCCTCTCACTCACTTGGTGAGAAACAGTGTGGATCATGGAATCGAGACCCCGGACCGTAGACGTGCGGCTGGAAAATACGAGACAGGGACGGTGCGACTCCGCGCTTTTCACCAGGCAGGAAAGGTCTGCATCCGGATTGAGGATGACGGCGCTGGTATGGACCCTGTCAAGCTAAAAACAAAAGCGATCGAAAAGGGGATTATCTCGGTTGAGCAAGCTGCCATGATGACGGAGAGCGAATCTTACCGATTGATTTTCGCGCCGGGATTCTCCACTGCTTCGCATGTGACAGATGTGTCTGGTCGCGGTGTTGGTATGGATGTGGTCAAGACGAACATAGAGCAACTGGGAGGAACTGTCGACATTGAGAGCGAAGTTGGCAAGGGCTCGGCAGTACACATCACACTGCCTCTAACTCTCGCCATCGTTCCGTCGATGATCATAGGATGCGCCGGTGAAAGGTATGCTGTTCCTCAAGCGAATATTGTTGAATTGGTAAGAGTTCCAGAAGCGGAAATGCAACAGAGAATTGGAGTTGTCCAAGGTGCTGAGGTTCTGAGACTTCGAGGGGCACTGCTTCCTTTGGTTCGTCTCGAAAAGACTCTTGGGCTTAAGAGAGTTGACTCGACCGATCGGCCATTTAGTGCCAATATACTGGTTCTGGAAACTGGGCAAATTCGATACGGCTTGTTGGTGGACTCCCTTTTTGACAACGAAGAAATTGTCGTTAAGCCTCTTGGCAAGCATGTTCGCGATTTAGGATATTTGGCTGGAGCCACAATTCTAGGTGACGGTTATGTCGCGTTGATTTTGGATGTCATGGGCATAGCGATGCAATGCAATCTGAGAAGCATCGAGGCTCAGAGCAATAAGGCCGAAGATATCGTCGAACACGGTGATGAGGTTCACCGACTGCTGCTGTTCACAAATCATGAATCTGAGCTATTCGCTGTGCCCATGGCTATGGTGGCGAGAATTGAAAGGGTCAGTTCAAGCGATATCTCAGTAGTTGGCTCGCAAAATCTCCTTATATACAGAGGACAATCGCTGCCAATACTTCGCCTGGAGCAAAATATTTCCGCCAGAGCACCTGATGAGGATCAAGAAAAAGTATTCGTGATCGTGTTCCGAGTCCAAGATCGTGAAATTGGTTTGGTCGCTCCTGCGTTGCGGGATATCCGAGACATTCAAATGACCATTGATGCTAAGACTCTGCGTGAGGCTGGCGTACTAGGTACAACCGTAGTCGATAACACGACCACCAGAATTCTCGATCCGTTGGAACTCGTTCGTATCAAATACACCGAGTGGTTCGAAGAAGAATTCGCAGTTACAAACGACGCCCCAGACACCCCCACAACTGTTCTCTTGGCAGAAGATTCGGACTTCTTTAGAAATCACGTAACTCGAACGCTGGAAAGTGAAGGGTTCAAAGTAATTGGAGCGGTCGACGGTCGCGATGCTTGGGAGCACTTGCAAGTCGTTTTTGACGAAATCGACGTCATTATTACCGATATTGAGATGCCGCGTATGAATGGATTGGAGTTTGCAAGAGCCGTTCGTGCGACACCAAATCTATCCAGTCTTCCGATTATCGCCTTGACTAGTCTGGCGGGTGATCAAGATCGGCAACGGGGGGCCGAGGTTGGAATCGATGACTACCAAATCAAGATGGATCCTGCGCGACTCGTAGATTCGGTGCGCAGATTCACGTGTACGACACACTCGTAGAGACATCTCGTACGGCAAAATTGGAATTGTAGTAAACCTGTTAACGTCGGGCTCGCTCAACGCCCGATGAATCCGGTTGAAAATGCCTAGAAAAATAAAGTTGTTTTTAAGTGATAATTTGGCGACCATCTCTTGAAATATAACATAGATTTCATTTTGTAAATGAAGTTTAATAAATCAAGAGCACTTTGAAAATTAAGTAACGGATTTAAAGAATGGCTCAGTATTCGACGTTTTATTGTGGCGACTCATTGTTTGGTTTAGATATTGGATATGTTCAGGAGATTAATCGGACAAGCGGCCTGACTGGTGTACCGTTGGCTGCCAATTGCGTTCGTGGGGTGATGAATCTCCGCGGCGAGGTAGTATCGATGCTTGATCTTCGTACACTCCTTGGATTACCAAGCAACCGCAACTCAGTCTCCAATCGAAATTTAATCCTGAAATGTGACGGAGATATTTTTGGTGTATGCGTAGATGGTGTAGCAGACATTTTGACTATCGAGTCCGATGCTGTCACAGCTCCACCATCTAACTTATCCATTAGCGAGTCCAAGCTGATAAAAGGCGTGTACCAGACCGATACGGTTTTGATCATGTTGATCGATCCGAGAGAAATACTAAACGCGTCTTTAGTGTCCATCCGAACAGCAGCGTAGCCCCTTCCCCCATCGCTGCAGTTTTTAGAACTTAACGCCGTAACCCCCGGTTTATTCCTTTCCCCTGTCTACCTACTTTGCCCCCATTATGAAGATAAGAACTAAATTACTTGCGTCTTTCGTTGTTTTCGGTGTTGTTCCAATGGCTGGGATTGGCATCGCGAGTTTTTTAAATGCGAAATCGTCCTCGAAAGAAGTCGCAAGCCACGCGATAGAAGGACTTACCAATGCCGCTGAGAAGACTCTTGTTGCCGTCAGTAGCATCAAGAAAGCCCAGATAGCAAGCTACTTTGATTCTGCAGCAAAACAAGTTTCCACGATCTCTAAAGATCCACAGATCGCGAGCAGTCTTCGAAAATTGTCTCAAGGCTTCTATTCGTATTCAGCTGACCGCACGGTGGCAATCGAGGGAGTCGTAGATGACCGTGAAGCCGTGCGTCGGTTCTACCAATCTGAGTTCTCAAACTTGTACAAACAACAGAACGGTGGGCTCTCCCCAAATATCGATAGCTTGCTTAACAGACTGTCACCAGAAGCTCTAGCGTTGCAAAACGCATTCATAGCCTCGAACCCGCATCCGCTTGGAAAGAAGTTCGAACTCCTCGGCTCGCCAGCAAAATCCAAATATGATGCAGCTCACGAGCATGTTCATAAATATCTAACAAACTACATCACCGAGTTTGGGTATTACGACATGTTCTTAATCGACAGCAAGACCGGTGATCTCGTTTATTCTGTATTCAAAGAAGCTGATTTTGCCACCAATTTGAACCACGGACCTTTTGCTGATACGTCATTGGGACGAGCCTTTCAAAAAGCAAACAATCTAGGGCCGAATGACCCTCCAGTTCTGCTGGATTTCGCGAAGTACTTACCCTCCTACGAGGCCCCTGCAAGCTTTCTGGCGATTCCTGTTTTCGACGGAAACGAGAAAATTGGTGTCCTCGCACTGCAAATGTCCATCGACACGATCAATAAGGTTATGGATCTTGGAGATACACTTGGTGAAAACACAGAAGCATACATCGTAGCTCACGATTACCTGCCACGGTCGGACAGCAAGCTTGATACCAAGAACAGAACCATAGTCAATGCTTTCCGTAATCCTCTTCAAGGCACCATGAAATCGGAATCCGTAGAACTAGCTTTAAAGGGTGAATCCGGAATTCTTCAAGGTGCCAATTACCTCGGGCGACCAACCATAAGTAGTTATTCGCCCATTAACGCGTTGGGACTGCAGTGGGCCGTTATCGTTGATCAACCCGTCGACTTGGCATTAGTTGGCATTGCAGATATCAACGAAGTAAACGAGAAATCGCAGAGTGCGCTCGTTTTCTGGAGCTTTACTCTAATCTGTGGCGCGGTTGCTGTCATTGTACCGCTCTCACTTTGGATTATCCGAGGTTTGATGAAGCCGATTGAATCGACCATTGCGACTCTTCGCGACATCGCTGAAGGCGAGGGGGATCTAACTAGACGACTCGACGATAGTAGAAAAGATGAACTTGGACAACTTGCGAAGTGGTTCAATGAGTTCGCGAACCGAATTCACGACCTGATCTGTATTGTGACGGAAAATGCACAATTACTAAGTGCTAATTCGGTCCAGCTCAGATCCAGTGCAGAATCTCTCTCCAGTCAAGTTACTTCAAGCAAACAACAATCGGCAAGCGTCAGTGCTGCGGCCGAGCAAATGTCGGTCAGCATGCTCAACGTATCTGAAAACACCGATAACATGAGTAACTCGATCCGTGCAGTTGCAGCAAGCGTCGAAGAGATGAACTCAACCATCCGCGAAATTGCAGGAAATGCTGAGAAGAGTGCCACGGTCGCTGGAAAAGCTGCTTCGCTTGTTGAAGAAAGTAATGATCGTATCTCCGCTCTTGGGCAATCAGCCAATGAAATTGGCAAGGTGATCCAAGTCATTCAAGAGATTGCAGAACAAACTAACCTTCTTGCATTGAACGCTACCATCGAAGCCGCCCGAGCAGGTGAAGCGGGTAAGGGATTCGCTGTTGTGGCTACCGAAGTAAAGGAATTGGCAAAGCAAACAGCCGCAGCGACGGATGATATTCGAGCGAGAATTGAAGCGATTCAGGGGTCGACATCGGATGCAGTTGGATCCATTCGAGCGATCAGCGATGTAATCAACAACGTCAATGAAGTGTCCCGAAGCATTGCTGCAGCCGTGGAAGAACAGAGTATCACTACACGACAAATCTCTGACAATGTGACTCAATCTGCGTCAGCTGCAGAGACGGTGGCCCGCGGAATTTCGGAAACAGCTTTGGCAAGCCGTGAAATAACAGAAAACTTTGCGAAAGTTGACTCCGTACTTGTTAAATCTGCTACTGGTGCAGATGAATCTCGCGAGGCGGGAGCACAGCTTAGTGCGCTCGCTCAGGAAATGTCGAAGTTGGTTGGGCAGTTCCGCGTTAACGCAGAGAATCGCGCTTTAGTTCGTCGATAAAGTAAAGAATTTTCAATTCGATTTCTACAAGAGACGCATTCTGCCAGGATTGCGTCTCTTTGCATTTGCTAAGTCAATTTCGCGAATGTACCAGAATTGATTTAAAATTTATTTCATGCATGATAATGTGTTTTTATGTCAAAAATACGACCCCATGCCGATTACTTAAAGAAGTAATTATGAAAATTTCGACATAAATAACAGTTTTTTACCTGTAATTAGACGATAACCAGTCTGGACGATTCCGATTAACCCCTCTCATCGACCCGCGACTTAAATATTCTGCGGCGAGATGCAAAATGCCTCCTAGACGGGCGATTGATCCGACTCGATTTTAATGATTCCATTCTCGATGAATCTGCATTTGCGAGAATGAGAATCATAAACTCTGTTGCCCCACAATGTATCCAATTGAGATACGGTTCTAATCAGGGGACATCGTTTAGGTTTGACTTCTTAAGCAAAATAATCCCTTGCATCGCATCGTGACTCAAAAAGGACCGATCAAAAAATCAAAGGCTTACTCCAATTTAAGATCGTTATACGCCAATTATGAAGATCAAAACGAAACTCTTAAGTACATTCATCGCTATAGGCGTTCTTCCCATTTGTGGAGTGGGGATTTCCAGCTATCTAATCTCCGAATCTGCTTCGACCAAGGTAGGTTGCCACTCCGTTGACTGCTTACATGAAGTCTCGGAAAAAACGATTTCTGTGGTCAATGAGATTAAAAAAACACACATTACCGATTACTTTCAGAACGCCGCGAAGCAAGTTTCCGCACTAGCGCAAGATGCTCAACTGCCTAATAGAATCCGTGCACTTAAAAGCGGCTTCTTTCGTTTTCGTGATGATCGAAACGTTGTTACTGATGAAAAGGTTGACGACCTAAGTGAATTGGCTGCTTTTTATCATGGGGATTTCACTAGCAGCTACAAATCCCAAAACAACGGTAAATCTCCAGATGTAGATTCCGTGTTGAATAAACTCTCGCCTGACGCTTTAGCGTTGCAAAACGCTTTTATCGCGAATAATGCCAATCCACTTGGTAGTAAAGTAAAGCTAATCGAAACGTCCTATGGTTCGAGGTACGACGCTGCTCACAAGCAGGTACACCCACAGTATTTCGATTTCATTACTACTTTCAACTTCTACGATCTATTCTTGGTAGATTCCAAAAGTGGCGATGTTGTCTACACCGTGTTTAAGGAAACCGATTTCGCGACCAATTTGATTGATGGCCCGTTCGCGAAGTCTTCGTTGGGGGAGGCGTTCCGCAAGGCGAATGCCGCCTCTAAAGATTCTGAACCGATTCTGGTAGACTTTGAGAGTTACTTTCCTTCTTACGAGACTCCAGCAAGTTTCATCGCATCACCAATTTTCGATGGAGACGAACGAATTGGTGTCGTCTTATTGCAGCTGTCATCAATCGAGTCACTTAACAAAGTCATGGATCTCGGGTCAACCCTCGGTATTGGCACAGAAGCCTACATCGTAGGACCAGATTATCTACCACGATCTGACTGCAAATTGGATACTGATAATCGCACGATATTAAAGGCTTTTCGAAATCCTCAAAAGGGACGAGTCGAATCCACGGCCGTCACAAAAGCGCTCCAAGGCGAAACGGGCGTGATTCACGACAATAACTACCTAAAACAACCTACGATAAGCAGTTTTTCCCCTCTTCAGATTTTTGGATTACGATGGGCTCTTATCGTTGATCAACCTGTTAAGATTGCATTAGAGAAAGTCGATGGCGTCAATCAGGTCAATCAGGAGGCTCAATCCACACTGTTGTATTGGATCTTCGGTACAATTTGCGGTACCCTATGCATCGTCATTCCTTTATCCCTCTGGATCATAAAGGAACTAATGAACCCGATCAACGCTACGATCGCTACGTTGCGCGATATCGCTGAGGGTGACGGAGACCTAACTCAGCGACTTGACGAATCGCGAGCCGACGAGCTGGGTGAATTGTCTCGATGGTTTAACGCATTCGCGAATCGGATCCATGATTTAATCTGCATCATCATGGAAGATGCGAAGTTATTGACTGCGAGATCGACTCAATTAAAGTCCTCTGCAGACACTCTAGCCTTTCAGGTATCCTTCAGCAAACAACAATCCGCCAGCGTCAGTGCTGCGGCGGAGCAAATGTCCGTCAGTATGCAGTGCGTCTCCGAAAGCACTGACAGCATGAGCTGCTCGATTAAAGCAGTCGCCGCTAGCGTAGAGGAGATGAACTCGACCATTCGTGAGATCGCTGGAAACGCAGAGAAAAGTGCCTCGGTCGCGAGCACAGCAGCTTCGCTTGTGGAAGAAAGCAACGAACGAATCTCGGCACTTGGGCAGTCGGCAAATGAAATTGGAAAGGTTATCGAAGTCATCCAAGAAATCGCAGAGCAAACCAATTTACTCGCCCTCAACGCAACGATTGAAGCCGCTAGAGCAGGTGATTCCGGTAAAGGCTTTTCGGTCGTCGCTACTGAGGTCAAGGAACTTGCGAAACAAACAGCATCTGCCACGGACGATATTCGAGCTAGGATCGAAGCAATTCAAGGATCTACATCCGATGCGGTTAGTTCTATACGGGCCATCAGCGACGTGATTAAGAATGTCAACGAAGTATCACGAAGCATCGCGGCGGCTGTCGAGGAGCAAAGCATCACGACTCGACAAATCTCCGATAACGTCACACAAACAGCTTCCGCAGCAGAAACCGTGGCTTCTGGAATATCCGAAACTGCACTCGCAAGCCGAGAGATCACTGAGAACTTTGCAAAAGTCGATTCTGTCCTTGTTACGTCTGCGACCGGAGCGGACGAATCGCGTAACGCAGGCACTGAATTAAGCAAGTTGGCGAACGAAATGTCACAACTTGTTGGCCGGTTCAAAGTTCGGAAACAAGATCCACTTGAGAAAAGCAAACGATTGTAACGGCTTCGTAAAGGTGAATTTGGTATTCCCCTATTCACTATAAACACACATGACTCCGAAACGCATGTAAGAATATTAATGATGAGGCTTTTGTTGCAGGCGATCAATGGAATTGGCCTGCACAATAGAAAGTCATTATCGTTAAATTCCTAAGTTGCCTCGCGACGGTTCCTCACTATGCAAGCTGTAATTAGAAACTCAACTGCAGGGAAGCGATCCGGTACAATCCGATCGGTACGAGTATTAGTTACAGACGATACTGCAATGTACCGACGTATGTTGAGCGATCTGTTTTCTAGGATTCCTGGCGTTGAAGTAGTCGGAACGGCTTATGACGGTGCCGATTGCCTGATGATGATCGAAAAGGTGAATCCAGATTTGGTTACGCTTGACATCAACATGCCCAAACTGGATGGCTTGGCTGTTTTGGACGAAATTCGAAAACGAAAACTCAGTATCCATGCCGTCATGGTGAGTTCGCCAACCACAGAAAGTGCCGAGCAAACAGTTCGCGCCTTGCAAAATGGCGCACTGGATATGATCCTTAAGCCTAGCGGATCAAGCGTAGAGGAAAATCGGAAATCCCTCGAAAACCAACTGCTCCAGCACATAGAAACGGTGCAAGGCCTGTTGGAACGAACGGCCGGGCCCAGGCAATCAATCGCAATGACTGACCGGCGAATGGGCGAATCGGGGAGCGTTGGACCAAGCTGTTGCTACCCCGGCCCACAGCATGGTTCGACAGTTAACTCTTGTGAAACGACCGTTAGTCGGCCGAATTCGATAACTGGACGTCGTAGCAAAGGGTCAACGTTCGAATGTCTTTGTATCGGTGTTTCAACAGGAGGACCGGCTGCACTCGCTGCCATTCTACCAAAGCTTCCATGCGGCCTGCCCGTCCCCATTTTCATCGTGCAGCATATGCCCCCTGTGTTTACTAAGAGTATGGCTTTCCATCTCGCACAAAGCACCCGTTTCCCAGTTCTTGAGGCTGTTGATGGCACCGTAGCACAACCTGGAACCGTTTATGTAGCTCCGGGTGGGCGGCAGATGAAGGTTACAAAAGTGCATGGCAAATTCGAAATATCGATTACTGATGATCCTGCTGTAAACTCTTGCAAGCCGAGTGTCGACTACTTGTTTGATTCCGTCGCTGCAGAATGTCAAGGGAATGCGCTCGCCATGATTCTGACGGGCATGGGGAATGACGGTTTAGCCGGGTGTAACAAGTTACATTCCAAGGGGGCTCATATCATTGCGCAATCGGCCGAAACATGCGTGGTCTATGGGATGCCGAGGCAGATTGTGGAGAAGAATCTGGCCGACGAAATCGTACATCTTCCTGACATAGCACAACGACTATGCCAACTACTAAAAGGTTAATATGTCGCAGAATTCCACAGAGAATGTTGTCTTCATCTTCGATTTCATCGAAGAGCTTTGCGGCATTTCACTCGACCAAAACAAGAGCTATCTAATCGATGCACGACTAGCTCCGCTAGTAAAGCAATTCGATGTTCGCTCTGCAACGGAACTGGTCGAGAAAGCCAAATCTGCAGGTGGGGACAGTATTCGCAAAGCATTGGTTGAAGCAATGACCACGCGAGAAACCTATTTCTTTCGTGATACGAATATATTTGATGCTTTAAAGTTCAAAGCGATCCCTGAACTCATAGACCAAAAACTTAAGACTAAAACTAATCGATTGAGAATTTGGTCCGCTGCTGCAAGCACAGGCCAAGAAGCTTGTTCGATCGCAATGATTCTTACTGAGATGATCCCAGATCTACCTAAGTGGAACATCGAGATTATCGGAACAGATATTTCCGAGGATGCGCTTGTTAAAGCCAGGAAAGGCGTTTACACAAAACTAGATGTCGAGCGAGGCATGCCTCCGGAGTACACTCGAAAGTATATGAGGCCGACGACGGATGGCTATCAGGTGCAAGAATCCATCCTTCGTTTGATTCGCTATCAACAATTGAATTTAATGAATCCATTTCCATTCCGCGACCAGTTTGATATCGTTTTCTGCAGAAACGTGGCGATCTATTTCGAGAAGAAGGTTAAGATCGATTTGTTTAGACGGATGCTTCCGCTGCTTCCTACATTCGGTTATCTATTCGTCGGCGGCTCTGAAACACTATTTGATTGCGGCCCCGAATTTAAAGCGCAGTCTCACTGCAAAGGCACCTTCTATCAACCTAATCGAACATGCTACGCGATATCCGTTGGACAGATACAGGACGCTTCGTCCGTTGATGTAAACGCCGGAATCATTGGAAAGCCTGCTGTTTCAGCTTCTTCACCCAATTCTCGCAACACAGTGACAAGTCCGAGCTCAAACGTTTCGAAACGACCACTCGCAACTACCTCAACACAAATCAAGCCACAGGCCGTAAGAAAGCCTCAATGATGAATAAAATAAAATTATCAATTAGCTTTGTAATCGTTGTCTGTTTAGCGTGTTTTTCCCGTTCTACGCTAGCGCAGACAACAGTCGTGAAATCACCATTAAAGTCTCCCTCGACTTATCGGGTAATTGCCCCCGAGTCAGTCAAACATCATGCGAGCAATTCCGCGACTCAGCCTGCCGTCCTGCAGCAAAGATCTCCAGCACCCTACTCGTACGGTTGGTTTGGGACAACCAATACCGGGCAATGGTCACGACAATTTGGCTATTCGAGAAGCTATATTCAATGGAACCGAAAGTAAGGCTATGCAATAATCGGCTTGCGATAGCTTCTCAGCCATGCGAATGCAGATTCAAACGCTGAGGCAAACAAAACGATTCCAAGTAACCATCTCCAGGAACCTTGCTGGGATTCTAACTCAACCGCTCTCATCTGACGTAGCATTCCTTCGGTTGGATTGTTTGCCCTGCGTTCCTCGAGCGGTACACCCCATTGCATCAATCGACTCGGATCAACACTCTCCAGCTGACTTTCACTCGGCTCTAGATTTGCGGATATGTTCCGAGTTTTACCATTTGAATCTTGAATGATGTAATTGCCTGGCATTGAAATCACCAGTGCTTGAGACTTGCCATCCGGAATTTCTGTTTTGGTCCCGTTAGGAAATGTCAAAACGCTTGGACCTACAATCTGCAGTTGCCCTCCCACTGACAAGCTTTCCATTTGATTTTGCTCTGGGACGGCCGCTTGAATGAATCGCAACATGAGTGGAAGAAACTTGCTAGACAGTGCAAGCTGGCTTTCATCAGGTTGCCATCCCGCAGCCATAATGATCAAAGCCCCTTTGCCAAACGACTTTCTGAGTATAGCTGGTTTACCGTGATCAAAATTCGCTAATACCCGCAGAGAATTCTCGACTCGCAATTCCAAGTTGCGTTGTTTCCAAAACCGAACCTTCGTGAAATCACTAAACTTGGCATCTGCGAAATCACTAAAAAGATAATCGGCAAAGTCTATGTCTTGTAACAATCGATAATCGGTTACATCTCCTTCAGATACGCCGAGGATCTCGTCACTACTCAACGTTTGTACCGCAGTCTGCCACGCTTCCACGGCACTACTGATTGTGTTCCCTAGCAACCAAAAAACTGAGCCCCCTTGCTCTAAGTAGTTTCTCAATCGGATGAGCGACTCTCCCTCTGGCAATCCAATAAGGTAAACACACGGCTCAAGCTTTGGATCCAATGTCCAGTTTTCAACAAGCGGCAGAATCCGAAGCTCAATGTTATACGTTTCGCTGCCTAAGGGTAGTTGCTGCAAAAAGAACTCTGCCGACTTCTCGTCCGCAGAAACTTGATTCGTCAAGCAAACTATTCGATAAGACTGTTTGGTAACTGGGGTGCAGTAATACTCGTTATCAAATTCTATTCGATCGCCCATTAGCCGAAGCGACCCGGCATCAGCAGGCATTGCAGCAAGGTTGACGTTTCGGGTTTGGCCTGGCGGAATCAAGACATTTTTCAAACTGGAGTCGATCATTCGGCCCTGTTGATCAGTCCATCCTAGCTTCAAAGATTCGACCCGACTTTGAGCTGAGTTGCTAACTCGCACTTTCGTTTCGCTTGAATAAGACCGCTTGCTTTCAGATTCATCAGTGGGATCAACGCTCCCTTCTGTATCAAAATACGGAGCGTTCGATTTCAATACGCGAGCAAAAGCATTGTCAATAGAATCTTCGTTCAAACCAACTGTGACCTGGCGAACGATTAGACCTTTAGGCCATTCAATCGATGCCAACTCATCATATTTGCCACCCTGCTGAAAGTCAGATACTACAACTAATTCCAAAGTTGATGGAGTATTTGTCTCGCTATTCTCGGAGGGATCCATTTCTCTGGAAAGCAACTCGACAGCAGCACGAATGGTAGAGCCAAAGTTTGTGTCGAACCATGTCGTCTCTAAGCCGTTGATGGCTTGTTTTGCTAACGACTGACGCTTGTCAGGACTCGCATCTATACTGCTTTCCAGGTTGAACAACGGAACTAACTCGCGATGAAATGCATAAACGGAAACCAAATCCTCCGGCAATGCGGAATCAACCCACTCGATCGATTTAGTTCGGGCTGATTCCATCAGACCGCTGCGTTTCATACTGGCGCTGATATCAATCATTATCATGCGCCGTGCTCCACTACGAGCCGAATCCGCAGCGATAGGTGTGTTCCAGTATGGTCTTGCAAACGCAGCTGCAACCAACAATACCAGCAATGCTCGCACTGCCAACAACCACCATTGATCGATTTGGCTGCTCTTCGTAAGTCGAGGAACATCTTTTTCCAAGAATAACGAACTGCTAAATTCAATCCTGTCCTTTGGTTTTTTCTTCACCAAATGCGCAATAATCGGAGCAACAATTGCGAGGCCTGCTAAGGCATAGAAGGGAGCCAAAAAACTCATAGGATACTCATGCTACCGATTGATCGATGACGCGGGACGTCTCTGTGGTGAGTTGACGGCCCGTTGTTGCCGACGTAGTAATTCAAAGAGAGCAATCTCGATGGATTCATCCGTGCGTAATGGAACCCAACTCATACGATGCTCGTTCGCAAGCTTGTTCCATGATGTTTGGTGCGCCTCAAACCTCTTTGCGTAGGACGATGTTGCCGTTCGAGGGTCTACAAAAATCTCGGCTCCCGTTTCCATGTCCGTAACCATGGCTGGCTTATCGAAAGTCCACGCGGTTTCGCTGGGATCAAGTGTCTGAATCAGCACGATCTCATGCCCCCGTGCTGCAAGCCTTGAGAAGGCGGGAAAGACTGGCTCAACAGGCAATAGAAAATCCGATACAACCACAATCAAGCTACGCTGACGCACGATCTCCGAAAGATGGATAATCGGATCCAACAGATTGGTTGACTCTCCACTGCCCTCGCGTGAAAGCATCGAGAGAATACGCTTTAGCTGCCCGGGCCGATATCTCGCTGGTAAAACATCCGATATTTCGCGGTCGAATGTTACTAAACCAACGGCATCTCTTTGTAAGGTTAGGTAAAACGATAGCGTGGCCGCAACGGTCCGGGCATACTCGAGCTTGTTATAGCTTAAATGTCCATATTGCATGGATCGACTCTGATCCACCACTAGATAACATCGACGATTGGTTTCGTCCTCAAACTTTTTAACGTAGTAGCGATCGCACCTTGCATAGAGTTTCCAGTCTATCGTTCGCGGGTCGTCGCCCACTGAGAAAGGACGATATTCGCTGAACTCCACTGAGAATCCATGCTTGGGGCTTCGGTGCAGTCCGTTGTGAAATCCGGAAACAATGGACTTTGCTCGCCATTGCAAATCGTCCATTCGCATGATGGCAGACATGTCGATCCATCGCTCTGTTTTCGCAGGCGAGGAATTGGATGATGTTGTGCTAATGTCCTACTCGCGTTTCCTCGGGGATGATTTGTGTCAATGAACACCGGATTATAGCGTATTGACGAACCAACCGGGCAGGAGGAAATCGCTGTTTATCAAAACACTCGAGGCGGTTTAAGACTGAAACCACGACTTCTGAACAGTTCCTTGGCTTAACGCTAGAGGACGTCCGATCGGGGTCTGCAATTCCCTAGAAAAATCTAATCCGAACGAGTTGAGTATGGTTGCGTGCAAATCTTCAATACTCACAGGATCTGTAATGCGTTTGAGGGGATCTTCACCCGTGACAGGTTCTTCTGGCGAAGTTTCTCCGTGCACGAATCCGCGTCGAAATGGTCCTCCAAAGATCGCAGTAGAGAAACCTGTTGGCCAGTGATCGCGTCCCTCGGCAATGTTGATGGTTGGTGTTCGACCGAATTCGCCCCCGCATACTACAATCGTATCGCGAAGCATTTCACGCCGCTCTAATTCAGTGATTAGGCCATGTAACGCGGCATCCAGAATCTTGCATTGAGATTGATGAAAACCGTGATTGTTCGCGTGAGTATCCCAGCCGTTTAGTTCTACCTCAACACAAGTGACACCTTGCTGCACCAATCTTACTGCAGCCAAACATCCTCTACCAAATGAGCTGTCGCCAAATAGTTTAACGACTGAATTAGGCTCTTTGTCGATTTCGAATGCTTCAATCTGATTGCTGTCCATCATTTTTAACGCTCGTTGCGTTGCCGTAATTTGCTGTGTTCTCTCGGCATCCAGATTCTTTAGTCTACCCTTACGGAATTCTGCTTCTGCGATCGACTGCAAATTTGCCATGCGACGATCACGCCGCGTGGCATCCACGGGGCTTCTTAAGTTGGCTATCGGAGCGTTCGGGTCGCCTACCTGAAATGCGTCAAGCTGAGGTCCCATGTAACCACCGCGTGCGGGCCATTGGCTTGCCAAAATCGAGATATGTCGAGGTATCTCAATGTTACCTTCTGTCTGATGACACAAAACAGAGCCGATCGATGGATGGATTAATGTTGGATCTGGACGCCAACCCGTTTTCATTGTGTATGTGGCGCGCTCATGATCACCCTCCTTTGATGTCATGGAACGAACCAAAGTCGCCAAATGCATGACCTCAGCGGTTTGTGGCAGCAGATCCGAAATCTGCAATCCCTTTAAAGAAGCATCAACACCTTTGATCGATCCTCCTATTTTTTTACCTGGATGGGGATCAAAGGTTTCCAGTTGGCTCGGTCCACCTTGTAACCAGAGGAAGATCAGATTCTTCGGACGTGTCTCATCGACTCTGCTTTTTGATGAAGAGGACATAGCCAGTTGTTCGGCAATTGCTGTCCAGCCACCGATCGCCCCAGCGACTAGCCCCGCGCCTCGTCCTAGAAATCGACGTCTTTCCATGTGCTTTAACGATAAGCAACCTACGTCCGTAATCTGTTGCGGGATGAAGCTCTCGTTTAGTGGTTCCATAAGAACTCCGTACTATTTAGTAATGTCCAATAGATATCTTCTACCTGAATCTTTTTCCCTTGCCTTTCGTCGGAGCATAGCTCTTCACGAAAGGCTGCTAATTCTGCTTCCGTCGGCAATCGATTGAGGACCGCTTGATAAACAGACCGGATCATGGCGTCGTCGTTTGTTGCTAAGTTGGCGATGCGAGTCGCAGCGTTCATGATTGGGTTTTCGTTGATGCGTTGATGAATGAAATCTCCATTCATAACCAACAGCCTTTGCGGTATGGTTATGGGACAGCCTTCAAACTCGTCGTCCCCGCGATCTCCGTATGCTTGTGTGAAATCATTAATCCCACCGAATAACTCGAGACGCGAAATAATCGAACTGGATTCGTTAATCGCTTTGACTCGGCATGCTTGATGAATAGCTCCTGCAACTTGTTCGGGCCGCAATTGCGTCAATGGAAATACAGCCAGGAGTTCTTCATGCTTTTCGGTGGGCTCGCTGTTCTTGAGTCGGGAATCACGCTGAAAGGCCTCAGAATAAACGATGACTCGTATCAATCGTCTCAAGTCGAATCGATGCTGTATGAAGTCATCAACCAGTATCTCGAAACCCTTTGGATAAGGTCCGTCGAGCGGGATGCTATCTACCGGTTGTATCCAGGCTCGCCCGTATAACATAGCCCAGACTCTGTTGACGGTTGCTCGAGCGAAAGCACGGTTCTTTGGATGTGTTAACCAACGGGCTAGTCTTTCACGTGGAGCCCCTTCGTCAGGCAAAAGCTCTGGCATGTAAGGTACCGACTGCTCGACAACGGTCTCTTCGCTTGCATCGAGTAATCGAACTTTGTAGTCCTCCTGCTTCGTGCGAAGCCCGACAAAGGGATTCTCCATGACTATGCCCGAGAAGAAGGCGGCTAGTCGGTGGAAATCTTCCTGCTCCCCTTCGCGTAAATCAACCGTAACCTTTTCGGGCTCTTTGGCGGATTGTTCTATTGAGTCTGTGGCGTCTGCCACATTCGACTTTTCAAGGGACGCAGAGGCAGCTATGAAATTTACATTGCCTAGATAATCGCGATGGCATTGAAGACAGTCAATTCTTTGGGCCAGAAACGCTCGCGACGTGCGACCCGTGATCTGCACCAAATCGGGTCTGTCATTGCTGTTGTTGTTAATTGCTGCCGTAAAATAGTTGACCTGCGGGGCGTCTGTCCAAGATCCGTTAGACGTGATGAGTTTTCGAACTAAAACATCATAAGGGGAGTTTGCATATAGCTCGTCTGCTAACCACTTCGCAAATTTACGCCGACGAAAAATAAGAAACGGTCCTTGATTGGTGCCGACCGTCGCGCGGGTTAATCGTTCAGCCAAATAATCCGCAGAACGTCGGTCGCGAAACAAATACTCGGTCCACCACCTAACTCGATCAGCCTCCGCAATTTGTTCCAAGGCCCGTATTTCTTCTAACGACATACCCGTCCCGACTAGGGCTAGGCTGATCCTACGACATATAGTGTGCCAGTCTGCTTTTTCGGCCAGTTCTAGATCTGCCTGCTGTATTCCACTGAATACTTCGGCATTAAAGCGATCCAAAATGTTTCCGTCTAAATTGATAGAGCTATTGTTTGCCTCTCGGGATGCATCCCTAAGCAAGGACGGCTTCGGCGAAGTAGCCCAAGCAATTCCAGAGACGACGGCCAACCCGCAACCAATTAGTAGCAACCTCTTCTTCCAACGCGGTGCGACGCGAGTGGTTGAGGGGGGGCTCGGGGCAACTAATGCTGCACTCGCGATCTGTTGATCAATACTCTCACCTTCTGTTCGACCGAGCATGATGGGTGGGGCAATGGGTAGAACCGGAGGGATCTGATCATCAAATTCGGATCGTTCCGTAAATTTTCCGTTTTCCGAATCCATCGCCATTCTCACTCTAACGAAACCATCGTGGCGGGGTAACTCAGGCTATTCGTATACGTCTTTCAAAGCTTGGGGTAAATCGGATCTTATAGAACCTTTTCCAAGCGATTTTTCCCAGAGGCCCTGAATGGTTTTTTCCTGAAATGCGTTTTGGTTCGGTGATAAGGCAAGATAGACTGCGCGGGCTGCTACGTCGGTAGGGTCTGTTTCGCTAAGAGTGAAATTAGAGACCGCTAACGCAATTCCTGGCGGGAGTTCACTCCATTTGTGGGTCTCGTTATCTCCGCCCTTTCGGATGATCAATCCATCCTCCTTGACTTCAACGATGTTTACCTTGATAGTTCCGACCGACAGGGTTTCGGTGCCGCGCAAGCTCTTTCTGGCATCCTTCATCGCGGTCACTGCGATCTCGTATAGCTGCCCAACTTGGTCGAGCCTCTTATACATATTCTCCTGGTCATTCGTCTTGTTCAGTGGCAAGGCTTTCTCGATCTCGGCTTTGAAGGTTTCGAAATCGGCTTTTTTAATCGCGGCCCGAGCCTCGTTCATCGCGTCGGTCCATTTAGGATCCTTAGTCATTGATTCTGACTGATCCATCATTGCTTTGTCTTTATCGTCCGACATCATGGCGGTGTCTGCGTCCATCGCCGTTTCAGCCTCTTTCTTCATATTCTCATCTGCTGGCGGCATCTCTCCAACAGGCGGCATCATCTCTGATGACCCCATCTCATTGGATGCCATACCATCGGTCTCCATCCCCGCACGGGAATCCTTAGCAATACTAGGTAAATTGGATCGGAAGTCACTGGGGCGCCCTGCTGTTTGCTTACCAGGTTCTTTATCGTTGGGAGGTATTCCGGGCAAGAATGGATCGTGAGCACCACTTGGCGGAGTAGAGGCTTTAGGTGTACTACTCTCGGCCTCCGCCTTGGCTTGCGCTAGCTTGAGTTGGTTGCTGTAAAAATAAATGCCAGCCGCACCGAGGAAAAGAAAAGCGGTTCCGACTAGCCCAGATGCAATGTAAATCTGTTGACGCTGTCTTTTTTTGCGAAGAATCGCAGCGCGGTCCGTGCCTGCCCCTGCGGTATTGGATTTAGATGCACTAGATGTTGGGCTACGAGAAGGAATATTGGGCGGTATGAACGTGGCCGGCAATGAAACCGTTGCTGTACCGGTCGTTCGAAGAAATGGTTCGATTGAGGTTGCGCTCACCAAGGCAGTCCAGCGCGTTTCAGCCGTCCCGAAGTCTTGGATGTCGTATTCAGGCAGGGCAGCAGTCGCATCAAATGGTGTATTCCAAGCCGTAGATAGAGACAAATCATAGGCGTGCCGCTTGTCCACATTAAGCAATACAGACTGAGCTTCTTTGATCAGCGCGGCCACCTTCTTTGCGGCTTCGGGATTTGACTTTCTATCTGATCGATTCCATTTATCAGCGGTTTCTTTTAACGCTCCATTGATGGTGTCGAAATCTGAAGTGGGGGGGATCCTTAGCAGTTGATAGTAGGTTACCGACTCTCCCTCAATTGTGATTCCTAAATGCTTTTGGATCGCTTTTCGAAGTTCGCTCACGGTTCACCTATCTTCACCAAAATTGAGAGTCTGTTGATGCTACCAAAGACATTTTACGAAAACGGGGAATCGTCATCGGCTTCGGTGAAGTCCGCTGAGGTTCGCCCAAACAATGTCGAGACGTAATAGACGATGCCTGTGATACCGGTAAGTAACAAAGGTGCCGAGTAGCAGACCATTAAGAATCGAAGCTGGGTCTCGTGGTTGCTGGATTTCGATCCCTTGGTACCACCAAACAAATCACTTACCATTCCTTGGACCTCTGGGATTCTAAAGGCTAAAAGCACCATAGAAAAGCAGGTCGTGGAGACAACGGTCACCAGCAGCATTATCGCAATAGGAAACTGAATTCGCGATGTCTGTGAGGAAGCACTCCCAAATGGAGATGCATGCGAAGTACGCGTTGCTTGCACTCCGCTATTCGTTAGTCTACGCGACATTTCTTGTCAGCCCAAAACAACTGAGATGATTAAAGGGCAATATTGTTGGCAGAAAAAGGGACTGCGATGCCAACCTTCCCAACCTCATTATACGCTGAAAAGCAGTCTGTCGAAGCGCTGGATATCCTAGAATCTGTATGACAAACCTGAACACCAAGCTGGGGCTCTACCAGCACGCCAGGTCTAGTATCGCGGCAAAAAACTGCAAATTTGTAATGAAAAATGCCGAATCCTTCGGCCTGGATCCGGTTAGTCGTCTAACTTCTCTTCCATCGCTTTTGACAGGGATTCGATTACCTTGGTCAATTGGTACCAGCTGCAAAACGCATCGTGAATGTCTACGGTCGAGGAATCGTTGCGGGAGAATCCTCGCTCGTTTATCTCAATAACCTCGTCTAGTTCGAAGATCGCTTCATCAATGAATTCTTGTAAACTCTTTTCTTTCGACCCACAATTTTCGAACGCTTGCGTCGCTCGTGTAACTGTTCGCTGAACAACCCAAACTGCAGCACACTGTTCGTCATAACAATCAACGATGCCTCGCAGGATACCACTTTGAACGTAAAACTTTGCCATTTGATTCTTTTCATTCTAGAAAGCCCAACGATGCCGTAACTCAATTCCGGAATATGCTTTGGCTTTCGATCGTGACCACGCGTGGCTGGTCATGTGATGAGGTTCGAGCAGGTAAACCAACAGTAGTGATATCGAAATTCAAGCGTCCAGTTTTGAGACAACTTGATCATCGATGGTGTGATTGACAAGGATGGTCACGGACCTAACTCAAAATCGCTTTCTTGCGTTTTTTTCAGAGAAATAGGCAAGCCGCAAAACTTGACCCGCTATGGTCTAAAAACCGATTTTACCAGCTCAAAGACTTTTCTTAGCGTACGAGAGTAACAGTACATACCGCCAAAATCTTGTCATGTAACGCGATGCTAGCTAAACCCAAAGTCGCTCTCGACTTGGGATCGTTGATTCGACTACAGTCCCCAATGATAGTCGCGCTCCCACAGTGTTTTGTGCGACCTGTTTAATTGGTTGGAGTAACCTAGCTCATGAAAAACGAGGATTCTGATTTTGGAAAACGGCGCAGTAAGAAGCGACGTATCGGCCGTTTCGTAATCCTATCCATCGTCGTCCTGGTTGTGGTCTCGCTTCTAGGTATCCCGTTGGCTATTCAAAATCGCAATCTTGTTCTCTCGTTAGCTAATAAACATGCTGGCATTGCGCCACTTCGAATTGACCTGACCTCCGTCGAAGCTGGGTGGTTAAGGCCACTGAAAATTCGGGATCTAAGATTGATCGATGGAAACGGCGCTGAACTCGTCCGAGTTGGAGAGCTTGAAACAGAGCTCACTCTCCTTAACTTAATGACAAACTACAGCAACCTCAAAAAGGTGACTGTCAAAGGGGCCGAGCTACACGTTCAAGTCCTACCGGGCACTACTAATATTGAACAGGCTCTGCAACCGTTGTTAGCTGGGACCGCAAATGCTGATACGACTCCAGCATCATCTAGCCCTTCGACTAATTTTACCGGACGGATCGTCGTCGCAGACGCTGTGATTCATGCAACCGACAGTGTCGACCAAACGAGCTGGGATTTGGTTCTTAACCAGGTTGATTTTCCAATACCCACAGCAAACCAACCAATTCCTCCGATGACTTTGCTAGGAACCCTGCGTCAAACCAAGGCTCATCCTGGTGAAGTCCTTATGGGTGGCCAGTTCCAAATTCGGACCGAGCCTTTGGCACAGACAGGCCCACAAAGTACCAATAGTCTAATCGGTCCTACTAAAATGACGATTGCTACCACCGGGCTGCCACTTAACTGGATAAGCTTGGCAAAACGTAGAATGCCAGACTTGCCGATCGATCATCTTTCTGGACTTGCTACGGTCCAATCAGAACTCGAGGTCCATAACAACCAATCGTTCTTTGCCCGAATTCACACGGCACAAATCGACTCACTACGCCTCGTTGCACCGAGCTTGGTCGGCCCCAAAGGTGCTGCAATGAACCAGATTCGACTAACCGGCAACATCCAATCTATGAACAGCCGAATCAAAGCTGATGGCTTGATTCTTCAAACAGATGTGGGAGCTATTACCGCTTCAGCGGACTTGCCATCGGAGTTTTCTATTCCGTCAATCAGTGAGCCATGGCTCGCAAACGCGGAGTATGACATCGAGGGTAATATCGACCTTGCGAGGGTTGTTGCCGTTGCGCCGGATTTAATCCCTGTTCAAGATCAAGTGCAACTGAATGCTGGGCGAGCCAATCTTCAAGCAATTCAGAAATTTTCTAGCAATTCGAGTTTGCCCCCAACGAGCACTATCAAACTAGGCCTCGGTGGTCTCAAAGCAAACGTTAACGGCAAGCAAATGAATTGGGACGAAGCGTTCTCCGCCATCGTCAATATCGCCTCCACCCCCACCGGACAGCCCAGCCTCAAGCTGGATTGCACCTCGGAGTTTGGCTCGATTAAAGGCGAAGGGGACCTCATTCGAGGGAACGTTGGAGGCAGTTTCGATCTGGAACTAATGCACAATCGACTGTCTCAGTGGGTGGCTTTACCGATGCAACAAGTCAAAGGGTCGGCAGAATGTAACGTGACCTGGCAACAGGATGAAGGCAACCGTCTAGTAACCACCGGCGGAATACGAACAACTCCCATCTCCATCCGGAGTGCAAACGGTGAGCTTAAAGAGCCAAAGTGGGATGGTACTTTCCAAGTTGTTGCTAGACTAGATCGAGGTCAACTTATTCAGATTGATCGGGCCAATTTAGAGCTCAAAGCAAAAGATGAGCTTCTATCTGCAGTTGTTATGGAACCTGTTTCCCTCGTTCCCGCTGCACCAGGTACCGCAGGCGTACCACCCGCCGGACTTCAACTGAAGCTAGTCGGTGATTTGGCTGGCTGGCAACGTCGTGGTCAACTGCTTGCGGGAATCGATCTAGGAATGTTATTGGGAGGCCAGTGCAATCTTAATGCAAGAGGCATTGTGGACGCATCATCCCTTGAGATTCAAGACGCGTCATTAGATGTAAAATCCTTTCAAGTGCAATCCGGCGAAACAACCTTCGCTGAACCGCAGTTGATCGCAACCTTCAAAGGTGCCGCAAACTCGAATGATATCACTAAACTAAAAATCGATAACCTGCTTGTGCAGGCCCTTTCCTTTGCTCTACAAGCGAAAGACGATGCAGATGCAGAAAAAGCGTTTGGTCGGATCGGTCAAGCTGCCTACAGAATTAACCCAAAACAACTCGTAGAATCGCTTGGTATGTCCCAAGGCCTCAACGGGATCTCGGTGGAAGGTGATGTCACTGGAACGGCGCAGTGGAGTCTTGATTCGGAGATAATCCAGTGGGGATGTAACTCGAAAGGCTCTGCGCTACAGGTCTTTCAAAACCTGGCCAACAATGGCGCAATTCTGGTGAGTACTTCAGGACAGAACGATGGTACACCTAGAAGCCTGCTTTGGAGTGAACCGCAAGCGGAACTTATCGCTGAAGGAACCTATGAACTTGAAAAAGGTTTGCTCAGCGTTTCGAAAGCTCAAGTCATGACGGAATGGTTGGCCTATGGAGGAACAGCATCCGTTCTTCAAGCGAATAATCAAACCAAACTGATCTCGAAAGGACAGGTGGTCTATGACGCTGCCAGAGTCGCTGAGAAAATAAAGCCGTGGACTGGATCGTACCTAGCTATCAAGGGACAAAAAACACAACCTCTCGAGATTCAATGGACTTCCAATGACTCTGGCATGGGGACGTGGGCCGAAGCGCTCCAAGCATCCTCACAAGTTGGTTGGGATGAAGCGAATGTTCTAGGAATCCCAGTAGGCCCGGCGGATATTCCTATCGTTGTGAAAAACGGACATCTGCTGACACAAGCTGATATTCCTGTCTCGCAAGGTCGTCTGCGATGGAATTTAGATGGTGACATTGGAGGTTCTCCCATCAAAATTGTTCAACAGCCTCAAACCATTATCGACAATGTGGCTATCACGCCGCAAATGTGCCAAGGATGGTTGCGTTTCGTTGCGCCAATGCTCGCAGACGTGACTAGTATCCAAGGAAACTTGAGCCTGAAAATTGACGAAGCCGTTTTGGTTCCAACCAGCCTAATGAACCAAACCGCCAGAGGGCAATTGGTTGTTCACGGCGCTAACGTGGGTCCTGGGCCATTGGCTGACCAACTGATCGGAATCGTACAGCAAGTTAGGAACTTTAAGCGGGGCCTTGGTGCGGCGGAACCTAACCAAGCCGCCAATTGGCTGCACATGCCTCAACAAGACATTAACTTTGATGTCCAACAAGGCCGAGTTATGCACCGTGATATGAAATTCCAAGCGGGCGAGGTTACGTTGACCACAAACGGCTCGGTGGGTATCGACGGTAGTTTGGAACTGAATGCTTCGGTTCCGATCCAAGCGGAATGGCTCGAGAAAGTTAACTCGTTAAGCTCTCTCGCGGGCCAATCGATCGTCATTCCAATCCGAGGAACTATCCAAAAGCCCCAACTTGATTATTCGGGTCTGACTTCCCTGGCGCAGCAAGTGGCAACGACCGCAATTCGAGGTGAGGCTCAGAAGCAAATTGACAAGGGGCTCAACAAGTTGCTAGGTCCGCTCTCCAATCAGCTCCAACCGTTCCAACAAGGAATGCAGCAGATGCAACAAGGGGTCCAAAACAATTTACCTCAATTGCCGAATCTGCAGATTCCAGGTTTCGGCGGCAATCTGCCCTTTGGCACCAATGCTGCTCCGCCTCAGCAACCTCCCGTACCACCGCAATAATGAGGCTTTAGAGCGAGGGACTTAAGCTGAGCCTGCACGTATGTTTGATCCGTCACGATCGCTTGGCTTCCCTCGCTTACACTTCGGGTTGGGATGTCTATTCATCCGTCGAACATAAGAACACAGTGCCGAAACATTACAGTGCCGAAACAATCACTTAGAGCTTTGCCAATCCAGTAGCATTGATCGTAAACGTATTGAGTTCTGAATCGAATACGCCGCTTCCCTTTACAACGATATGCATGCCTCGCTTGAGGTCGAAGATCTGTTCTGCACTACCGGGGAAAGTCTTACCTTTGCTATCCAGCATTCGTACGACGACCGTTGGAGCGCTTTCTGCTTTTTTGCGACAGAACGGACAGGTCGCAGGGTCGTGGAGCGGGTCGGTCGCTTTTTCTCCTTCTGGGATTTCCGAAACTAGAAACTCAGTCGACTTGGCATCAAATGCATCTCCCTTTCCGGCTCCTACTTTGAGATTAACGAGGAAAGTATCCAAAGACGCGCACTGCTGGATCGCTTGTTCGAGCGTTAGAGGCGTATCCTCTCCGAGCGTCAATTTCGTGGAGGTACTGGCCGTTTCCGATAATGATTTATCTTTTGAACACCCTGGTGCACCGAGACAAGCACAAAGTCCCAAAACAGCAAACCACTTCTTTTGGATCAATGACATAACACGTTCCCCGTACAAAAATGTAGGACGGGACTCCAGTCCCGTCCCCATGATTCCGATCCTGAAAGACGATCCCAATTGATTTACGGAATCTTCTCCCCCGACCAAAGAGAGATCCTTTGGTCCTACATCTTTTCTAGCAACGCTTTGATCGCGGCCAACTCAGCTTCGAAACCCGCTTTGACTTCGTCGTACTTGATTTCTTTGTTGTTGTGCAATGCATCGTCAACTTTGCCGATCGTTGCAAAGAGTGCATCTGCAGCGGTTTTGATGGCTGCTTGCTCTTCTTCGCTCTTTGACTCAGCTTTGGCTTTCGCTGCCAGTTCTTCTAGCAGATGACCGATGTCATGCATTTCGTCGTGAGCTGCCTCGAAGTCCCCCTTCTCGCCAGCTTCTTTGATCTTGGTCGCCATTTCAACGACTTTAGTCACCGAGTCCTTCAAGTTCATCTTGGCGGCTGCCCCTTCGTCACCGTGCGAGTGACCTTCGTGGCTATGCCCATCATGAGATTTGCCTGCTCCGTCATGACTGTGCCCAGCACCATCATGGCTGTGAGTGGAGGATGTGCTGGATGCTGGCGGTGCGCTGGGCTCGCAACCGACGAAGAGGCAAGGAACAGCAAAGGCTAGACCGAGTGCTAAGCTGCGACGCATTTTGGAACCTACTACTATCAATGGGTAATGAAACGGAACAAGGCCCCGAAAGCCGATGCCACTGGTTCCCTGTTTTCTTAAGAACCAATATACGCTACGCATAGGAGTGTGGAGGGTTCGACGATAGAAATTCTATCGTTACAAAGTTTTTTAGCGGTAAACCTTAGTTAAACGAAAACACCTCCGTTTCCGGAGGTGTTTTTTTGGTTATTGGAGTGCGAAAACCGTCAATTCAGCGTTGGACCGCACTCATGGTTGCTTAGGGCGTGTCGGACGACTAGTCTCGACCTTCGGTAACACCTGGCCAGACGTCGGTTCGGAAAGGGGTTAGAGGCAAACCGGCAGCACTGAACATGTTGCAGACCGGATTGTCGGCCCATGCGTACCGCACTGCGACGGGTGATGGCACGTCAGGTGAGGAAACTTCTATGGTTCCATCTTTAAGAATCGTCGCCTTGGCTTTGTAAAACTTTTGGTCTTCACCGGCTACTGTAAAACCGACAGGTTCCTTGACGTCGAATGGTCTCCAGCCGCCTGAAACGTGTTCAAAACTCAAAACGGCCTTACCCCCGTCTGTGCTTAAAGACTTGTAGCGAGGGCTTTGGTGCGCGATTGGAAAGCCGTACTCTTTGGCTAACGCCCAACGTGCTAGTCGTCGTCCCACGTCAACTTTATTCATTGGGTGAATGTCTTTACCCTCACCGATATCGATAATGACCGCTTGACCTGAGTTTGGCACTGCATCCATCGCCATGGTTTGAGCTTCGCGTAGCTCAGCCCAATCGCTTTGTCCAGGAGCTGTTTCTTGGTCGCGGAAATCGGCCAATTGAACCCAGTAGAATGGGAAGTCTCCCTGGCCCCAGGCATTTCGCCAATTTTTGATCATCGCAGGGAACAACGTCCTGTATTGATAGGCTCTCCCAGCGTTCGATTCCCCTTGGTACCATATCGCGCCGCGAATACCGTAACCGATGTGTGATACAAGAACTCCGTTGTAAATGTTGGCGGGTCTAGCGTTACCGGTCAGGTTGCCTAGTGCTCGCTTCTCATCTTCGGTTAGCGATGCTTTGTCTTTCTTCATAACTTCTGCCAAAGAATTTTCCAAAGCAACCCATCGCTCATTGAGCTTAGGAAATTCGGATGCAACGACTGATCGATCAATCCAAGCCTCGCACGCTGATCCGCCCCAAGCGTTATTGATCATTCCGATTGGAACATTCGTCGATAGATGGATCTGTCGAGCGAAGAAATAACCAACCGCAGAGAAATCACTTACGTTTTCAGGGTTAGAGACTTTCCATTTTCGATCATCATGACTCCAGATGGGATCCTGTGTTCCCACCTGAGGAAAGTTGATCATTCGAATGTTAGGATAGTTTGACGCCAGTTTTTCTAGATCTGGATCCGTAGAACTTCTAACCCACCATTGCATGTTAGATTGGCCAGAGCAGATCCATACCTCCCCGACGAGGACGTCTTGTATTTCAATTGTGTTTTCCCCGACCACCTTAAGTACGTAGGGGCCTCCGACTTTAAGTTCAGGAATTTTGCTCGCCCAATTCCCTGTTTCATCCGTCACGGTTTCGACCTTGTGATCGCCGATGGAAATAGCGACTTTCTCGCCGGCCTTTCCTTTACCCCAGATCTTATTCGCTTGCCCCTGCTGCAAGACCATGTGATCCGTGAAAATATTGGGGAGTTTTATTTCAGCAAAACAACTGCTGGAGGCTATCGAGCAGGAAGCGATAGCCGCGAGCATCCAAGCAAACTTCTTCATGATGAACACCGTGTTCGAGGGTGGGAAGGATGGCCGACGAGATCTTCGACTCTTTTCGGGGGCCGAGAACCACTAAGTCAGCGTTGGACGAGAGGCTTAATGATACTATCGATTTGCCGCCAAAACATGTGGTGAACCAAGATTGTGGAGACAAGAATGCCAAAAAAGAGCTGAGATGGGTATTTAGTGCGCACTGGCGCAAGCAATATGCTGAACCACGTCATCAAAAAAGTACAGAGTCCGGTGATTATCACTGCTTGCCACCCAAGCACGATTCCAACGAGTATGGATACTTGAAGCCAATGGATTCGGGATTTTTCCAAGACATAGGGAGGGAACAGTCGAAATGCGGCCAGACCGAAAAGCCAACCCACCAAACCACCCACTGCGACGGTGATAACAGCATTCACCAAAGGGCTAAGGTCAGGAGCAGCCAACGGCAACCAATCGAACCACCGTAAAAAATTCAAGTCTACTTGAACGATCTTTACGACTGCGAATAAGCCGCCGAAAAATGCAACCGCTCGCCACGGAAACTTAGATTTTTCGAGATCCGCGACCGCCAACATCACTAACGTCGCAAAAAACATGGCGTGATAAACAAAGGCGCCAATCAGATACCATTTAGGATAAAACACGGTCCAAATAATTCCCGCGTAAACCAAGACGTTGAATCTAGGTAAATTTGCTCCTCCTGAAAACAGCTCTCGGCTTGCAATCAAAACAAATAGTGACCCAACAAGCAATTCAATCAGTAGATAACGTGGCGCGATCGGCAATTTGCATGTGCTGCATCGCCCCTTACAAGACAACCAACCAAAAATGGGAATGTTGTCCCGAAAGCTCAATCGGGTCTGGCAAAACGGACACTTCGAACCCCCGAGTACGACTCCACGGCCCTCAGGAAGTCGCCCCGCCAAGACGTTAAAGAAACTACCGATGCTAGCTCCTAAGTAAAAGAACCAGATAACCGCTAAGTATTCACAGGTGTGATAAAGTTCCCTTACAGGCCATTCGAGCCCCTTTTCGAACTTGGCCCTACTCGGTTGTAGATAAACTCGTATCGATTGATAAATAGCTGGCCACGCAAACGTGTAGAGCGCCCATCCGATCAAAAGTGCAACCACCACTGCGATCAAATACCAATTGGGCCGAGACTTGTGTCGCCTTTTCGGGAGTCGTGGTGCGTAGGGTGAAGGGTCATTCAAAACCTCGAGTGAGTTTTTTCGAACGGAGGTTTTATCTTCCGATGAGACCTCTGCCGATTGGGCGTTTACTTCGTTTGACTCATGTCCGCTTGAGAAATGTTCGCTTATGGACTCTGATTGCTGATCATCCGACGTGTTCAAAACGCTGCCCGCTGTTTCTGGAATTGTTTAAGTATAGCCCGCAAGGGGTCCTGATCTCCGCTGACTTCTCCCTGCTTTAAATCCCTCGGTGAAAGTCGTCGCACTGCACCTGGATTCTTCGCCTCGTCGGCCACTCGGTAGACATCGAGTACCGAGCCCTCTCGCAACGTATCGCCAGGTGGTATAAGGAAAAAACCGATACTTCGAGGTTGCATATTGATGTCCTCTATGGGATTCGGGCTTTTGCCTGTCCGATCGATAGCGATCGACTGCAGAAAGATTTCGTAAACGCTAATGTCGTAGAGAATGGATGGAGGAATGGGCGTTGTATATTGCTGTTGGGACCAATTACCTGCCAAATCCATCACCTCGATGGACTCAACAATCGTCGCCCCAGCGTCTCTTTGAATCGATACTGACTCACTTTTTCCTGCTGGGATCCTGATCTTTTGTGGATTATCTGGCATTCGGCGGTCAGCTAGCAGAACTAGAACTTCATCGCGATGGTTGTTCTGAAGAATCAAGTCGATAGGCGGCAATTCCGGGTTCGGAACGACTTGCTGCTGAACGGATCGAAATTGTGGAGGTGGAAGCGATATCACCGGTTGCTGTGGATACCACACTTGCCAAGGGTCATAGACAATCGGCTGCAGGAAAAGTCCTGCTGGATTATTCCATGTCAAAGCCATTCCCGTAAAGTGGACGCTCTCAAAGCAATAGCCAGCTTGATAGGGATTGATTCGCCAAAGCTGTCCAATATTGT
Source organism: Pirellula sp. (assembly GCA_046344995.1). GTDB lineage: Bacteria > Planctomycetota > Planctomycetia > Pirellulales > Pirellulaceae > JBKCUI01. The sequence goes on along the minus strand of JBKDKR010000058.1, from coordinate 14,900 downwards.
TGCTGATGGGAAATAGCCCGACGGGATGTCTCGTACCTGGAGCCATCCGTGCTCCACCTCGTAATCGTCCGTCGACCCCGATTGCCATCCACTGATTTCCAACCTGTTGTTGCAAGCGGAACAAACCATTTCCGACTGGCGCCACATACCAAGCTGATGAAATGTCGGTTGCACGCGGTACGAGGCCGAACTGATCGCTGCCCCGAAGTGACAGGAATTGTCTCGTTGGGTCTGGGCCTACGCTAAAGTGCATTGGTAACGCGGAGACGCCATCGAAACCAGTGACTGACGCTTGTTGAGATGATGGCTTTGGAACTTGGCTGGGGGTTGGCAGGTTCAATTCCATTCCGGGAGGTTCAATGCCGCTTTCGGGTAGGATAGGGACAGTTTTACCTTTTGCCCCTTTCGTAGCTGCCGGGTTACCTTCTTGTCGAACCAGCTCACTTACCTTCATGCGGCTGGTCGCGAATTGTATGTTACCCTCGCGAAGTGTTCCGATTTGCATAGGGCCTTTACTACTAGCCGGCCAACGAATGATTTGCTTCGCTTCGCGAGAACTATATCCAATCCATGCCCCGTCCTGCGTGTCATAACGATTCGAACGCAAGTAAACATTCTGTGTGCCGCTAGGATCCGTGATGATTAAGTCTTTATCGCTCAGGATCGCGATGGATGGTTTATCTAATCCCGGCGCTGACATCTCAAACATGCGAGATGTTCCCGTGTCTGTTTGAGCGTTCGCCACTGGGAATGTTGAGAGGAGCATTATGACACAGGTAACCATCGCACCCCATCGATAAATGGATCTTGGAGAAAACGATAGCATCGTTTGCCGCAGATAGTTATTCATTGTCATGAGAATTAGACTCCTCAGAAAAGACCGCCAGCTCGATCGACTCACGTTTCTTAAGTATAGCACTCTTTTTTCCGTCCGCTGGTTCCTAGGGCAAACTACCGTGTTGTTCCGAAACAAGCCTCGTTAGGAATTGTTACGACAATCACACGTTATTTGGAAAAGACGCGGTCGAATCCATGTAGAGCCTCGCTTGCAGTCCACGCGGGTGACGCCGGCAAGCATTGGATTAATGCACGTGCAGCTGTCTTAAACGGGTCAGGCCGTCCAGCAAAGATCGCTTCTTGCCTACCGGAGCAATGAGTCCAGCGTTGGGGTAGGTATGTTCCGCTCGATCACAGAACTGGTTCCAGATAATGCCATGAACGTTGACCTTTGCCATCAACATTTGTATCGCTTCCAGACCGTTGATCGGTAGCCGTTGTCGTCCATTGTCATCGGCTGACCCGCATTCAGGATCGCTGTTTTGTTTTGTTCCCCAATCTGCTCCCGTATCCCATATTGCAGGGATTGGATGCCGCCAGTTTGAGACGATTTCTGTCTTTGCGGTGGAATGCAAATCGGGGGACAAACTACACGGTGTGCTTACCTGAACTAACAATGGTAAACCCAAAATGTTCCAATGGTCCATCAAGTCGGATAGGTCGATCATATCCCGAGGCAACGAACCATGCGGCCAATAATTTAAGTTCAATTCCAATCCAAGCCCCGACAGCCCCAGGTCTGCTCTCACCAATGCGTCTGCAAAATGAAGCGGACTTATGCCGTCTTGCTTCTGACCGAGATACTCTGCCCATGGTGAATCAATACTTACGATGACAGGCGTTTTTGGGTCTGCACGACGTACCGATTGAATAACACCTACCGCTAAATGTAAAACTTGGTCATCAGACAGCCCTAGCGTGTTGGGTGCATTCAAACCACCCGCCGCCGACCATATATGAACCTGACCACGATATCGTTCCACCATCTGAGTAGCATGTTTGCAAGCCGCGTCATACAGGGATTCAAAGTCATTAAACAAGTAGAACCATTTTGGAATCGCATGAGGTTGCAGATTAATAAGCGGACCACCAAAAACTCTAAGAGAGTGATCTCTCGCCCATGCAATTTGCTTGTCTAAAATAGAGACGCGGTCCGACTTCATGTCCCCCTCTAATTGCCCGATCTCCATAGAAAGCTGCACGGTATTCGACGCAGCCTCTAGTGCACTGGTATGCCCCTCCCAACCTGAAAAGGGCACTAATTTCACTCCGAGCAAAGTGCTCAACTGTCGCTCAGATTGGTGCCTGGCTTGCAACGATTGGGAAACAAATGCACGGCCCAAAGGCTTTGATGCTGCTATAGCCCAGTCGATTGACGCTTGAGATAACTCACAGCATTCTTCAAGTCTCTTAGCTGCAAGAATGGCCTGCACGAAATAACCGACCGAGCGATCCATCGTTTGCGTAAACGTGTCTGGTATCTTTAGTCCTATTCGCTGCCAATCCACTGCCCGCCCCCGAATCCGGTGAATGGTTCCGCGGGCCAACTCTAGCGGCAATATATAAGGTTGTTCCTGGCATCGTAACGATGCAGTCGAAACTAAAAGGGGACCATACTCCTGCGTCGGCCACACAATCGATAACTTGCCCGACTCGTTGACCGAACGGTCTATGATTAGTGTGTCACCATCCAAGCGATTCCGACTAGACCACGGAATTCCCTCAAGCCCCGAAAAGTAGGCGGTCTGCCAGATGTGCGGATCGTAATCCTGGGCATTGGAAATCCGAAAACGCAATTGGCCCATGAAGATCTATAAAAAAGAGTCGAAAACGCACTTTTGCGGCGAGCTAGCGTGCGGAGCAGGAAGTGTAATCGATTGTCTAGTTTCCCACAATTTGGCACTTTCAATTCCCTTTTCAAAGAAATGCCTGTCTGGACAACCATTGTCTGGACGACTAAAATAAAGGGGGCGGGTCGTAAAGCCAGTCCCGAAACGGCTCGGGAGTTTTTAAAACACCTGAAAGTTATCAGTATGCGGGTTAAGCAACGATTCGATTCGATCCAACAAGAATCGTATTTGTCAATTTGGAGAACTTACGATCGGCTAAAAGCCCTCGAGGATGCGTTTTTTGCTGAATGGCAACTCACGGCCCAGCAATACAACGTTTTGAGGATTTTGCAGTCGAATGGAACTCCCCTCCCGACCCTAACGATCGCAAACAAGCTTATCTCGCGTGCCCCGGACGTTACGAGAATGCTTGACAGATTGGAGAAACAATCGTGGATTGTACGTGTGCGTAGCGATACAGACCGCCGCTCGGTTCTGGTTGAGATCACGGACAAAGGTTTGCAGCTGTTGGATTCGATGGCGAATGGGTTAACCGAACTGCACGAAAAACAGTTAGGTCATGTCACGCCTTCCGAATTGCAGGAACTTTGCGATCTGCTTGCAAAGGTCCGAGCCCCACACGAGCCTAGCGGCGGCGTGTGGGGATGATTCGATTTGACGGTACGGTATCGTATAAACGATGCGTTGGTCGCCCAGTAAAAATGCCCAGTAAAAATGCCCAGTACGATTTAAGGAGAACGAAAAAAGTGATTAATGCGAACAATCGATTTGATGCAATCGTGATCGGTGGTGGCCCCGCCGGATCAGCTACCGCTACGATTCTGGCGCGTCGAGGGTATCGAGTTGCTATTTTCGAACGAGATCATTTTCCCCGTTTTCATGTTGGTGAATCGCTCATTCCGTTTTGCTATCCAGTACTTGAGAAGATCGGAATGCTTCCCAAGATGCAAACGAGCCACTTCACGAAAAAGTATGGCGTTCAGTTTATCAATGAGGCTGGGAAACTCTCCGAGCCATTCCGTTTCTCTCAATATGACCCGCACGAGCGATCGCAAACTTGGCAAGTTTTGCGAAGTGAGTTCGACAAAATGATGATTGACAACGCCCGAGAGAATGGAGTCGAAGTCTACGAGGGGACTCGCGTGCTCGACTGTCTTCAGGACGGAGAACGAGTCGTCGGCGTTCGAGCCAAGATGGAGGGAAGCGACGAAGCCTCCGATTTCTTTGCCCAAGTTGTTATCGATGCAAGCGGACAGTCCTCTATGCTTATCGATCGCTTTGAATTGCGACAATGGGATACCGAACTGAAAAAGGCCGCGATCTGGACCTACTGGAAAGGTGCCCATCGGGAACCCGGTCTAGATGAGGGAGGAACCATCGTTATCCAGACAGAAAAGAAAAAGGGATGGTTCTGGTACATCCCGCTCCACGATGATGTCGTCAGTGTCGGAGTCGTCGCAGACTTTGAGTATCTGTTCAGGAATCGGGGAACAAAAAATCCAGAGACGATCTACATGGAAGAAGTCGATCGATGCCCGGGCGTTAAGCCGAGAATCGCGGATGCAACCCGCTGCAATGAGTACTTCGTGCAAAAAGAATACTCTTACAAAGCCAAACGTGGTGGTGGTGACGGATGGGTTTTGGTAGGAGATGCCTACGGATTTCTGGATCCGCTCTACTCATCAGGTGTGCTATTGGCTCTCAAATCAGCGGATGTTGTTGGAGAGGCCGTTGCCGATGCGCTTGACGCAAAGGACCCGTCTGAAGAGAGGCTTCGTCGGTGGGAACCAGAATACAACAAGGCAATGGACAGGATGCGAAATCTTGTCCTGGCATTTTACGACGGACTCAACTTTGGGAAGCTGGTTAGAAAGCACCCAGAAAAGAAGAACTTGATCACTGATATTCTTATCGGAAATATCTTCGAAGATCGAGTTGATGAACTTTGGCCTCTCATCGATGAGCTTCGCAGAGAATCCGAAGAAGAAGCAATGCAGACTGCGAGCTAGTTACAACAATTCGATTAAGCGTCAGTTCGGGCTAGCATGTGGAGGCTTCGTTCTCCCATCTCAAAGGCATTGGCCCGAGCAACCAATAATGGATCAATCGGATTGATCCTACCCGAGGACTTTCCTGTGTATGGGAACTTGTGCAGTACATAACGCATTGCATTGAGCCTAGCTCGCTTTTTGCAATCGGACTTAATGACCGTCCAAGGTGAATCGGTCGTGTCGGTGAAGTAAAACATGGCTTCCTTCGACTTGGTGTAGTCATCCCATTTGTCGAGGGACGCGAGATCGACGGGTGAAAGTTTCCATTGCTTTAAGGGGTGCACCTCGCGCTCTTTAAATCGTCTTCTTTGCTCCTCGCGACTGACCGAGAACCAGAATTTGATCAGATGAATACCACTCTTCACTAGATTGCGTTCAAACTCCGGAGTCTGCCGCATGAACTCTTTGTATTCGTTGTCGTTGCAAAAACCCATTACTCGTTCCACACCAGCCCGATTGTACCAAGACCGATCGAACAAGCAGATTTCGCCCGCTGTGGGTAAATGCTGGACATACCTCTGAAAGTACCATTGCCCTCTTTCTAATTCGGTTGGCTTCTCCAGAGCTACGACTCTAGCCCCCCGAGGATTAAGGTGCTCCATAAACCGCTTAATCGTCCCTCCTTTGCCGGCCGCATCGCGCCCCTCAAAAAGTATAACGACTCGTTGCCCCGTAGTTTTCACCCATGCCTGGAGCTTAAGCAGCTCCACTTGGAGTCTGTATTTCTGCCGCTCATAGTTCTTGCGAGACATAAGCCTTTTGTAGGGATAGGCACCGGTCTTCCAATCGGGTGACAACTCGTCATCTGGATGGATAGCAACGGGCAGATCAAGCTCTTCCTGAGCCACTAACGCTTTTCGAAGGACCGCCACATCATCACTTGAGGCACCAGTCATGACTGCTTCAAGGACTTTGCGCAATGTCGCTACATCGTAGAGTGGAACAGACGTAATAATGTCCTTTAAGGCTTCGACCTTTGCCGATTGCGCCGCATCGATAGCTTGATCTACCACGCGATTCCCGATTCCACGCCGGGATTCAGTCCCTACAACATCTCCCTCAGTTACCAATCGCGAGGGCTTCTCGCGACGTGTCTTCTGGGATTTAGCTATCTTTCCTTTAGAGCGATCCGTTTGTGTTTTACCTTGGACCGAATCGGTCTCAAGTTCCTTTCCTTGAGGAACAGGGATTTCACGATCGTTTGCAGAGGGCTGTTCGTTCCGTTCTGATTCCATCACCGGGGGGTGGTCCGCGGCCCCATTAAGGGCGTTCTTTTTCGACTTAGCCATGAATGAAAAGACAGACTTGAGAGGAAAATATTGACGTCTACTTGCTTCCCTCCACTATACATCGGTGACGGGTCGAATGCCTGCATTTACTCGAAAAAGGAAAGTCGCTACTTACCAGACGAACATTGGTAGAATCGATCACTATTGACTCCAGACGACATATTTGTCATTCCCAACACGGTTTTTCTAAAGAACTGGGAATTAGCAGGTTGGAGACTATCAGTGACATGCGATTTTCTGTCGAAAGCGATTGGAGTCTGTATTCTGACGCTGGTGCCGGGATGTGCCACAATGAAACAGTCTGACACATCTAGGACTGGTTTAGAACAATTGCTGATTAGCAACGCAATTGACCAATCTCTTCAGAAAGTGGACTTCCGCCCCATCGCTGGTGCCAAAGTGCACCTTAAGTCAGACCTTCTTGAATGCGTTGACAAGAACTACGCCATTTTAGCCACCAAATCAAAGCTTTTAGCAAATCAATGCACCGTAGTTGATTCAGCGGACGATGCGGAGGTCCAACTGGAAATCGCATCAGGAGGAGTTGGAACTGACCGAACAGAACTGGTGGTTGGCACTCCCGAGATACCGCTTGGGCTGATGGGAAGCGTTCCTAAAATCAATTTCTATGAACGCAACAAGGCGATGGGAACTGCTAAGCTCGCGATCATTGCCACAGATGTCAAAACCAAACAACCAGTGATCAACTCTGGCTACTCGCTAGCCAGGAGCGACCACCAACACTGGACGACCCTGGGAATGGGGCCAGTCTATTCAGGCTCCGTAGCTCAGCAAATACAAACTGATACGGGACACGTCGATGGAGTGGTTCTGCCAGCAGTTCCAACCTCGTTTTCCCGAACTGCAAAGCGTTGATATTGACCCGTTTGTCTTCTGGGTTGTATCACGCAATCCAGTACGAAAAAGGGGGCGATATCGATTGCTCGCAAGTGACCATAATTCACAATCAACATTGATCATCAGGTTACCACAATGTTCTTACCTCTTCCGGCAAACAAGCCTTATAGACCAAGAATCGCCCAAGTTGTACTTGCGGGCGCTGTTGGCTTGACGAGTATATCGGGTTGCCAGTCTTGGTTTAAGAAATCCAAGGAAGAAGACTCGTCTTTCGTCAAAGATACTAAACGCATTCAAGAGGTTATGTCAGACCCTGACCGACCGCGCTTGATTGGCGAAGTCGCTGGAATGGCGGGTATCGAGGTTAAGATCTATGAGTCGTTTGGGCTGGTGGCAGGTTTACCCGGGACGGGTGGCAAGGTAAAGCCAAGTGAACAGCGAAATATCATGCTCCAGGAAATGCGCACCAAGGGTGTCGATACACCTGAACAGATATTAGATGATCCAACGACGGCTCTCGTAAAAGTCCGCGTATTTGGCAACCCAGGCTTCACTTCCGGCAAGATTCTGGATGTTGGCATTGAAACATCTACGGAATGCGACGCGTCCGATTTAACTGGTGGCAAGCTCCTCGAGGCACGCCTTCGAGAAATGGCGTTTGTCGGTGGTAGGCTTAGATCAGGTAGTGACCAGGCTTCCGCTTCGGGAGAGTTAGTTCAACTACCTTCGAGTTATACTCGCAAAAACGGTGACCCTCGAATTGCAGTTATCGTCGGCGGCGGAACCTTGCTCAATAATCATCCTCTCAGCGTCTTGATGGCCACTGAGTATAAGCACGTTTTAGTGGTTAAGGAGATCGAAAAAGCACTCAACAAGCGGTTCTACTTTCAGGACTCCTATAAACAAAAGTTTATGGCAGAAGGAAAGAATAGTGCGCAAATCGCGATCACTTCTGTACCAAAATATAGGCTTGATCCCGCTCACTTTTCCAACGTGATCCTCGCAACAGGTTTTAATGAAACTGATGAGGAACGCAAAGAACGAATCCAAGGGTGCAAACGATTGCTGGCTGATCGAACAACAGCCAAACGAGCTGCAGCAGAACTAGAAGCTCTCGGAACACCGGAGGCAATCGATGTTTTGCTCGAGGGACTCTCCTCGCTCGATCCAGAAACACGCTTCTACTCGGCCTATTCCTTGGCCTATCTGGATCGCAAAGAGTCGATCCCAGTACTAGTCGATATTGCGAAACGAGAGGCTGCCTTTCGACCTCTCTGCTTGACGGGACTTACCGTAACGGAAGTCGATCTGGCTCGCGAGTATTTGGTTCAGCTTCTTCAGGAGCGAGAGCCAGAACTTCGATTCGGAGCATTTCTGGCTCTTCGAGAACGCAGCAGTGGTGACCCGATTGTCCAAGGGGAAAGGCTAACGAAAAACACAAAGCTAGTTATCGTCCCAAGCTCCGTGCCTCTTCTGGCTCCATCTCTACAAGAGAACCAAGAGTTGGTCCTGTTTGGATCGACAGCGCCTGTGAAACTGAACTCAAAGCTAAGCCCAACACCGTTTTTGGCTCTTACTCCGGAGCGGGCAAACGAAATACGAATTTCGAGACGAGCTTATGGTGAGACAGCCACTGTAATCGTCGAGGCAGACCTAACCTCCATATTACGTGGGATGGGATCGGTTGATGCAACTTACAATGACTTTGTTCAAACCATCGATCAATTGCAGAATCTCAATGCAACGCCAACTCCTATCGTGTTCAATCCTCGTCCGATTCCTGGTCGAATCTACAATCGAGAGTCTGCAAAGGGAATTGAGTTAATGGCATTGGATGCATCCACTCGCGCTAAGCCTAAATCGGCTTGGAGTTGGATGAAGTGGCCGGGATCTTTGACTCCGAGCGCTTTTGCAAGTTCTAAGACCGAGGTAAAACCTGCTCCGGCAGATGTTGCACCTAAGCAGCAAAGCAAACAGGAATCAGGAATATCTATGCTAGAAAGCTCCAAGGCATCGAGTACCTCGAGCGATTCAATTGGTGGGGCAGGTAGCGACGATCTGCCGGAAATTGACTGGGACGCACTCAAATAGTCATCGTGACTGGAATTCGCCATGCTTAAGGCGTTAGAGCTAGTTGGCTTCAAGAGCTTTGCAGATCGAACGCGATTTGATTTTCCAGACGGCATCACCGTTGTCGTGGGACCTAACGGTTCCGGAAAATCGAATGTGGTCGATGCTGTAAAATGGGTGCTTGGTTCCCAGAGCGCAAAAGCTCTTCGCGGCTCCGACATGGCCGACGTTATCTTTAAGGGCTCGGCTGCTGGAGGTCGACGTCCTAGCAATAGCGCCGAAGTAACGCTGATTCTCGATAACTCGAAACGTACGTTTCATCATGACGCCGACGAAGTCCACGTAACACGACGCGTTTTCCGCAGCGGCGATACCGAATACTGCATCAACGGTGACAATTGCCGACTCAAAGACGTTAAAGATCTCTTCCGAGGTACAGGCGTCGGTGTTGATGCCTACAGCTTGATCGAACAGGGCAAGGTGGATCGCCTTCTCCAAGCCTCCGCTAAAGACCGACGAGGGATCTTCGAAGAGGCAGCCGGTATCTCTCGCTTTAAAGCGAAAAAAGTCGAAGCCGAACGCCGTTTGCAACGGGTTGACCAGAACTTGCTCCGTCTCAGCGATATCGTTGACGAAGTGGGTCGCCGTTTAAGCACCCTCAAAGGTCAAGCAACCAAAGCGCAGCGTTACCGCCAAATATCGCAACAGCTTTTTTCCAAGCGAAGCCAACTCGGATTCGTTGAGTCTCAACTATTTAAGGTTCAACAAACCAATCTCGCTTCCCAGCTTGCCTCGGCTGAAGAATCGAAAATCGAGCTGACCGAACGCTTAAAAGGCTTGCAAGAAGCGGCCGATCTGCAAAAGAAACAATTGCAGGATCTGCAAGCCAAGCAGGCTTCTCATCAACAGCAATACCTCGACGCTCAAAAACAATCGGTATCCGCTGAGTCCGGTTATCACGCTTCTTTGCAACGGATCGAAGATCTCAACGCTGAACAAGGCATCATTCACGAGCGTCTCAAAGCCTTACAGGAACGTGCCTCCCTCGGTACGGAAGAGTCGCAGGCTCGCGAACGGGAACTGACTCTGCTCGAAGAGGAAAAGCAACTCGCTAGCCATGAGTTGGTAGAGCGAGAAGCCGTTTATGCTCAATCCAAAGCCGGGTTGATTCTGCTAGAAAATCAACTGGAGCAATTCACGCAACAGCACAATGATCTAACCTCCAGTATCAACGAGCTTCGTTCCAAGATTGTGGCTTATCAGCTGCACATCGAGGAAATGAATCTAAACATCGAAGAGATAGTTCAGAATAGCTCGGTGGTCGCTAAGGAACTCGGACATCATGATAAAGAGTTCAGCCAACTTAAGATCCAACTCTCTGCAGAACGAGAAATCGCGGAAGGCATCAGAACACGCCGACGCGATGCGGAAGCAAACCTAGAATTGGCCCGTTCGGAGCTGTTCAAAAAACAAGAATCAGTCTCGGCCCTTCAAAGCAAACTTCACGGGGTTCGTGAACGGCTTCAAGTTCTCGAACAACTGGAAGATCAGTTTACCGCTGCCGGGCGAGGTGGCCAGCAATTGCTCCGACTAGCTCGTGCCAATCAAACGAGTCCAAAAGATGCTGCGTTGTCCCCTTATGGACAATCGAACAATACTTGGGATACGGTTCTTGGTTTGATAGCGGACTTGCTATCTAGCGAAATGCACATCGCCCCCTTGATCGACGTTGCTCTTGGAAATCTTGCCGATGCGATCGTGCTTACCAATGGACTCATCGTCGATTGGATCAACGAAGGCGGGCTTAGCATTGAGGGACGGGTTACGTTACTTCGTCTTGATCGCCTCCCCAATCGTCGATCAGGCGAAAAGATCGAACTGGATGGATTGCGAGGGATCATTGGCCGGGCAGATCGTTTGACCAGCTATGACCAAAAGTACGAGCCTTTGATGCGGTCGCTATTAGGAACGACTTGGTTCGTAGATTCTTTGGCCACTGCTTTAGAGCTTAGTCATTTTCGAGGTGCAGGACTCCGATTCGTTACTGCGGAATGTCAACTTGTCGACAGCGATGGCAGTATAACCATCGGTGCACTTCAAGCTGGTTTAGGGCTGATTTCCAGACGAACCGAAATGCAAATCGCAAGAGACGAAATTGCAGCTCTGAAGATTGCGCTGGCAGCCGAGAACAAAGAATTCACCGAGTACCAAACGCGTCTGCAAAACGACGAAATCAATCTAAAATCCCTCAGTAACGACGAACGAAATGCATCGCACCGGCTTTCAAAGTTAGAAGCCCAGCTCGAGAGTTCAGATTCCAAACGGAACCAGATTCTTCAAAAAATCGATAACCTACAAAATCAACTTGGTTCGATTCGCGAACGTGTTGAAGAACGTCGCGCAATGTGCAGCAGTGCAGAGCAACAAATCGCCGACCTTGAAACGCGAAAACAATCCTCGGAAACGGATATTGCTGCACTGCGTCATCAATTCCAAGCCGCCAAGTTGGACTTGCAAACCAAGCAGTCGGATATGGGTGATCAACGTGTCCAATTAGCACGATTGGATCAACGCCTAGAGGGGCTACGCACGACTCTGGTCCAGCTGAAACAAGACGCTTCGGAGCGAGAAAAGAATTCGGCCGAGGCGAACTTGGCCTTAGGCAATATCGAGACCAAGATGCATCAAACGGTGCAATCTAGTGTCGAGTTCCAACAACGCATGGAAACTGCCCGGCAATTGTTGCAGCAATTGGAGTACGAACGAAGCGAGCATGCTACGCAATGGGAACTGCAAAACGGGGCCACGAACGAAGCGATTCGCGCCTGCGATTCCGGTCGTCGTCAACTAGAGAAGAATGAAGACAAAATACTCGCATTGCAGTCTTCGCATGCCCTCTTGGATACGCAAGTGACCCAACTCATTGAAAGATACTCGAGCGAATATCGAATCGATATTCCAGTAGACTGCGAGAACAGTTACGTTGCTTCATCCAATGCAAACGCTGTTATCTCGGAAGATTATTCTGAACCTGATGTGGAGTGGCTGGCATTTCAAAACGAAGTATCGCGGATTGATAATCCGAACCAACTCGATGCTCTCAAAGCGACACTAGAAGCCAACGTCGCGCAGCTTCGTATGGAAGTTGATATGACCGGCAGCGTTAACATGGAGGCACTGACGGAACTCGACGAGTTGCAATCTCGTTTCGATCGACTATCGGGCCATCAATCCGATTTGAATCGAGCTAAGTCGGAGTTGTTGGCTACAATGACCAAGATTGATGAAGATTCTCGCCATATCTTTGTTGAAACCTTGGAAAGCATCCGCACGAATTTCCAAGACCTCTATCGCCGCTCTTTTGGTGGCGGATTCGCTGATATCGTGTTAGAGAATCCATCGGACCCAGACAGTGGTATCGAAATTGTGGCCACACCTCCAGGCAAAACGACCCTCAGCAATTCGCTTTTGAGCGGCGGTGAAAAAGCACTAACCGCGGTCGCGTTGATCATGGCCTTTTTTCAATATCGCCCAAGTCCCTTCTGTATCTTGGACGAAGTGGACGCACCATTCGATGAGGCCAACATCGGACGGTTTGTAACTGTTTTGCGGGAGTTCCTCGATTCGACCAAATTCATCGTTGTCAGCCATAGCAAGAAAACCATGACCGCCGCCAACATGATCTACGGCGTGACCATGCAAGAAAGTGGCGTCTCCCGACAAGTTTCCGTTCGATTCGAAGAGGTCAACGAAAAGGGTGAGATCATTCAAACCAAAATCAAACGAGCCGCGTAAAAACGACCAGCCCGCGATATGCCTCGTCACAAAGAACTGCGGCACTTCCAGTCGTTTACTACTGCTCCCGTCTAAATTCTAGCCAGCCCTTCTTCTGCGGCTCTCCCCCGTATCCAAGAATACCTATTCCGCAATACGAATCGATTAAAATCGACTATAATAACTCCCGATACGCTCCCTGCCGAACGACTCCTACCTACATCACTTGTACCACCCGCAACTACCACCCGCAACGTATCATGAAATCCAAGCTCATCGACAATAGCCCGTTCCTACGAGGTATGAATCTCAACAACGTAGTAGTTCTCACAATGATGTGCGCATTCAGCCATGTCGTCTTAGCAGATCTTCCATGGAACAATTGGCGAGGACCCAACGGTTCGGGGGTCGCGAATGGGAACAAGTACCCAATCAAGTGGTCGGAAGAATCAGGCGTTAAGTGGAAAATGGAGTTACCTGGTCGCGGTGCATCGACGCCAATCGTTGTTGATGAGAAAGTAGTCTTTACCCTTTCTCACGATGACAAAAATACGGTCTGGGCGATCGATAAGAATGGTAAGAAAGTTTGGGAGCGACAACTCAGCACATCAGCTCCTGGGAAAAATGCGAAAGCCAGTGGCGCGAACTCCTCACCGATCACCGATGGTAAACACATCTTCGTCTATTTCAAAAATGGAGAGGTCGCCGCGCTCGATCTCAACGGCGCGGTCGTATGGTCCTTTAACATTCAAGACAAATACGGCAAAGATACTCTATGGTGGGACCTTGGCACTTCACCCATCTTGACTAAGGATCATTTAGTCATCGCTATTATGCATTCCGGACCGAGCTTCTTGCTGGCCATCGATAAGTCCAGCGGCAGCGAAGTATGGAAGGCAGATCGCTGGCTAGACGTGAATCAGGAATCCAATCAAGCGTATACGACACCTGTCTATCATGATGGCCAAATCATAACCGTTGGCGCAGACCACGTGACGAGCCACGATGCAACAAACGGTAAAGAACTATGGCGAGTCGGTGGCCTCAATCCTGAGAACAATCCATTCTTTCGCTCCATCGCTTCGCCGGTCATTGCTGGTGATGTAGTGATATGCCCTTATGCACGGGGTAACACCCTTACCGCGATCAAGTTAGAGAAAGATCTGCCTGCCGATAAACGCGTTGCGTGGACGGCACAGCTCGGCAGTGACGTGCCAACGCCGGTTTATCAAGCGGGCAAAGTTTATAACCTAGGAGACAAGGGTGTTGTAACGTGTTTAGATGCCCCCACGGGCAAAGTACTTTGGCAAGAATCGCTACCGCGCAACAGAAATGCTTACAGCAGTTCCCCGATTTTGGCAGGCAATCATCTTTATTGTAGTCGCGAAGATGGCATGACCTCGGTTCTCGATCTATCCGACGAGAAGCCAAAATTGGTCGGCGAGAATCCACTCGATGGTCAAACGGTTGCTACGCCCGTGTTTGTCGACGGTCGCATTTACTTCCGAACATTCGAAGCGATTTATTGTCTAGAATAGTCCGAGTCCTGTACTCGCTTACTAGGGACACCGAACAATCGCTAACGCGAGATAATAAGCCCCTTCAAGAAATCAATCGGACGGACCAAACAAGACCTCTTGTATGGGCAGAATGTTCAGGATTTAACTCTGCTTTGTGGCACGTCACCAGGGCCGGTAACTTTCTGTCTTGCCGTAGACCGTAACAAGTTGCGAATAGCCATTTTGGATGCCATCGATCATGAAGTTCGTGCTTCAACCTTGAGATGGTGTTTATACTAACCCGACGCCTAAGCTCGGAAATTCGCTTGGCGAATAATCGTTCGCTGACGCGTTGCGAGGGTGAAGAGCACAACGTTTATTGCTTGCATAACATTCGAGCCATCCTAACCGGCCAGATCTTTGGCCTTAATATCATTGTTTTCTCAATTCCCAGAGCTTCTGCCTAGGCTTAACCATACGTACGGCCGGTTGCACGAAAAACCAGTTACCGAGCAACTTACAAGCTCACATTGCGAGCTTGGGATAATAAGCAGCACCCACAAAGGGATGCTGCCTCGATTGCAGAAGTCGCTTGGCAGAGAACTACTCCATTGGTGGAGGTGCTAACATCGAATGGTAAAACCAAACAGCTTGAGCGTTGTTTAGTTCCAC
>JBKDKR010000057.1:0-6353 GCA_046344995.1 Pirellula sp. | reverse complement strand
TTCGTCGCAGTAGAGTTCTAAAGCCGTTACTCTTTGAAAACTAGCTCTTGATGGAGCTTTGTAAAGATCGACCGTATCGACATGGATAAGTTCGTCCCGGGAAGCGGTGATATTGACCTTGAGGGAAAGGGACGACATGTTGCGTTCTAAACCTCGGATGCGATAGCGGCGATCGCCACGCGTGATGACGACGGCACTGGCTTCGACAACGATGTCCAGGGGAGTGGGGGCTGGGACAGTAACGGTTGGCGTTACAATCTCTTGCACAACCGGAACAGTAACCTCTTGGATAGGCTTGGGTGTTTCGGCCGGTTGAGGCTTTACTTCTCGTGAGGTAATCTTGCTCTTGCCAGCCCCTAAGACAATGGACGGTTCCTTCTTGCAATTGGGATCGACTCGGTAGCCTTCGATGCCCGTGATGGCTCCTGTTTCATCCACCAAAGGAATGGTGACGCAGCCACGCAGTGTCTCGCGACCATTCTCTTTATAGATCCCTAATTCCGTGAGTCGCGAGCGAATCTCGCGACCAGCTTTAATCCGATTAGAAGGTAATTCTTCCCCCAGGTTGCGATCCGCAAACCCAACGCCTAATGCGTGAGCTTGTTCCAGTGAAAGACCAAGTCGCTCTTCTAAAAACGAGGCCAACCGCGTAACCTCTTTCAAGGATCGCAAATGCTCGGCGTAGACGTGCGCAGTCGTGTTCCAAGGAGACGCGTGAAAGGCTTCCAAGCGAGGGAAAGCAGCATCGAAAGTGCGAGATGGCTTCAACATGAAACGTGACTCCCAAGAAACAGCAAACAGAGGACTCCCTTTAAGAGAAGCAGTAACACGCTAAGACTCGCAAGAGTCATTCAAACAAAATCAAAAAAGAATTTTTAGCGAGGTGCGTCTATGAGGTACCATCGTAGTGATAGTGTTGCCCTACAATGACGGTGTTACGGATGCATACACCTGCACAATGAGAGTATGTATGACGCAGTCACAACTAACTTCACCCTCCCAGACGGGGTGGGTCGAACGCTTTTGGGGGTGGGGTATTCAGGCATCTACGAATAACAGGCCTCTTATGAATTCAGATCACTTTGCGAAACACAATCGTAAAAAAAGCACGGTGTCCGAAGGACTTCTCTGGAGCATCCTGCGTGCGCGTCAGGTATGCAACCTGAAGTTTCGGAGGGAGCATCCTATATGCGGATACATTGTCGACTTCGCATGCGTAGAAAAGAAACTCGTGATCGAAGTTGATGGTGGATATCACGATCTCATTGGAACGAAGGACCTTGAAAGACAAGAAGTTCTCACGAAACTGGGTTGGAACGTAATTCGCTTTAGTGACAAAGACATTGAAGGCGATGCCGAAGCGGCCGCAAGATTCATTGCAAACTACTTGGGGCTAGAGTATTCGTTCGAACGCCGAAATGGAAACGGTTCCGGCATGAGACAGCGTAAGCCCTCCCCTCGTGATCGTCCCTCCACTCGACCCTCCCAAACTTTTCTCGTTGTACCACACAAGTTAGGCGGTCGAAATTTTTTTTGCCCCAGGCCCGAAAGTATTCCATGCGTTGGACAGGTCGTAACATCGTTGCAGCCCAACCCACAGAGTTTGGGTTCCTGGTTTGTTCTTAGCTCTGTCTAGGAAACCTCCCAAGCGTGCTATCGCGCGCACGACTTCGTTCAAAGTGGGACAACCTTGCTCGGGGATTGTCATTCCCAACGTCGCGTACACGCTCTTCCACTCGCTTGGCTCGAAGATTACTTCACAGTCCATCTCCGGACACTCGCGGCACATGTGGCAGATGTACATTAAACGCCAAGCTACGATACTTAAAAACGCGAGGCAATTAAATACACGGTCAATGTCTTCGAAGCGACGTTCCTCGATCCGACATCCCGATTTAAGAGTCCTAAAATAGACTTCGATTTGCCATCGAATACAGTACGAACGAATGATACGTTGAACATCTTCATCGGTCTCAATTGGTAATGTTGTAACAAGCATCCAGCATATTGCGTCCTCCCCCTCAGGTGGATTCATTTCCTCGCATAAAACAACGTTTACAGTGACATGCTTAGGCAATTTAGCTTTAGCATGAACAGGACGTGCAACTTCGATAGTGGCTTTGCGAATATCAAGCTCCGCATTTCGCGCTTCTCGAGAAGAAGTACGTGCAGTTGGTATTCTATTGGGCTTCGCTTCTCGTTCTCTTATGCAAACCACTTGAGCACCAATTTTCGTTGTCGCTCTCACTTGATCTTTCCAGTCATCCCGGTCTGTTGTGTTTCGATTTTGACCAGCGCGAACTAGCAAATGTAGATTCTTTGTTTCGCTTTGAGCCTTGGCTACAAAGAGTTCATAAATGTCGGCCTCACTGTCGCCGACGCAGACGCATGTCGTACTAGGGCATGCCAGGGCTGTTCTCTCTGCCGCGTCTAAACCTTCGAGCCAACGGATACTCTCTTTTTCTTCGATCGGAGTCTTTCGCCTTTCCTCACATTTTTCTGAAGGAGGCAGAACTTTAAGTGCTTCGCGAGTCCAGATCTTATGACCGACTATTCCCAGTGCAACTCCTGCGAAGTTAAAAGCAATCATCGGATGAAAGAAAGCCCCTCGACGAATTTCAGAACCCATCGGGCCTGCCCCTCGAACTTGTTGTTTGGGCCGAGTTAGATCAATCTCGGTTGTGTCTTGAACAATCAAGACAAAGTCTTCTTGCTCCACTCTTTTGTAAGTCGCTTCCCTGTGCGGTTGCAGCACTTTATCGGGCGTGACATTTTCATTATCCATCAGACGATAGCAGGCCTCGATGTCAGCCCGTTCGGTTAAAGCGGCGGGGATGCTAATGTTTGGCTTTTGGCCAAGTACCTCGATAACCTTACACGCGCGTTTATTAAGCCTTGCGTCACCAAAATCACAACCGCGAAGTTCATCGGACAGATTGCAAGTACTCATCGATCCCACCTCCATGAATGGAACAGACTCCTCATTCGAAACAAATCGTCCCAAATCATTCGCTGTCAATAAATGAAAGTCCACCCCTTACTACCAAAACTCGACGAGAGTAACGCTAGCAAAGTCGTCGGTTTGTGTGGTACAACGAGCAAACTTTTTGGGAGGGTGAAGCTTGATTCACCCTCCCAGAAGGGGAGGGTCGAACGCAGTTCGGGGAGGGGTATTCAGGCATCTACGAATAACAGGCCTCTTATGAAGTCCGATCACTTCGCAAAATGGAAATCGCTCCGGCATGAGACAGCGTAAGCCCTCCCCTCGCTTCGCTCGACCCTCCCAAAGGGAGGGTGAATGATAACACGCACTCTATCCGCATCGCTCGAACATCGCTTGCCACCGGAACCGCGTGGGAATGTACTCGCGACGTTACGGCATTATGGGCAGCCCTTCCTTTACGATTCCAGTATTCCACGCGTCGCTAGAAGATCCCTTGATAAAATTCTAGGCTGTCGATCGGGGGAATACGGATCCAGTGTCTTTGATTGCCAGTCGTGTTCTGGCAAACGCATCTTATATTCCCCTTGTACGGATCGCCATTGCCCCAACTGCGGGTGGCTCAAACGCAAGAAATGGCTTGATACGGTTCAATCCTGGGAACTGGATACCAAATATTACCATATCGTCTTTACCGCTCCCCATGAGCTAACAGAGTTCTTCGAGAACAACGCCACCGAGAGCTACAACCTGTTCTTTCGAATCGCCTTGAAAGTCCTCATGGAAGTGTGTGAGAAGCAATTCGGATGCAAACCAGGCATTCTCATTACCTTGCACACCTGGGGGCAGCGGATGCTCATGCATGTTCACGTTCATTGCATGATGACAGCCGGAGGAATCGATCTTAAAACGGGCCAATGGGTGGATATCCCGCAAGATGCACCAGCATTAAATCCACAAGAATTAGCAGCCCTCTTTAAAAAGAAATTCGTTCGGTCTTTAAAGTACCTAAAAACGCATGGCAAGCTCGATGTTAGTCATCTTCCCGAAGACGAAAGCTTCGACGATTGGTTAGCACCGATCGCAGCTAAGAACTGGATCGCGGACGCGCAGATTACTCCTGACTGTTTGGCCACCAAAGAACAGTGTTCAGTGTATCTTTCGGAATACGTCCAAGGGACGGCGATTAGCGATACCCGGATGGCAGAAGACGACGAAGAGCAATGTTGGGCGAAGCCACTGGATTCATTCTCCCTTGAGGGAGAGTCGTGCGCAGCGAGGAGAGGGTTAGAGGCACGGCCATGCCGGCTGTCTCCGAGTAGTCAGCGATCGTAAAGCCCCCTCCCCTCGTGATCGTAAACTCCACTCTGGTCCCCCGAATTCTTCGGGCGGGTGAAATAGTCGCAACTTAACATCATGGACTGGTGGTATACGAGCCAAGAGTTCGCGTCGATTAGCGAGCTCGAAATAGGTGAAACAATTGCCTGCTCACAACTAGAGTGTTCGTGCACTCGTGTGAGTAGCTTTGAACTGTCGATGGTCCAATTACCACTGCCGGAGAATTAAGTGCATTGCAATGAAAGAAACAATGCCCGAAGCTCAATGAAAGTTGCATTCTCCACGCGACCGCGTGGATCATATTCGCGGAAAGCGAAAAACACTCTTCAAACGATCGAATTCGGTGCAACAAAGTGCTCGAACCCGGTCTCTAACTGCTCATCTGGGCACCGATTGGGACAATAGGAAATCCAAAACACCGTTGGAAATCCTATAGGGAAAAGATTGAGAAAACGGCAAATCAGCCCCAAGAGACCAACCGGCTATCCGTCCGCCTTGGGCGGGGGCATTACTGACTGGGTCTAGCTCTTATTCTGTGAACCTCGCAATCAAAGGCGATCACATTTCTATTCGTAGGTAGCATTGTTACTGTTCGCAGTTCTCGCACTGTTCTCCGCACTCTAGAAATTCGTGAGCCGTGCTGCGGTAAATCCGACTGTGAATTGCAGAATACAACCGAAAGATGTTATCACCTTTGAATACCTCGAAAACTTTCGCAAAAGCACTAACTGAAATCCGGCAACCGCGATCATTGGACTCGTCAATACGATTAAACCGAATTGGACCCTCGGAAAATTTGGAGACTCGTACTCCGAATAAACTCCGACCAAAAGACCCGCAACTGAACTCAGCGCAGACAACGACAAATGCAAAAAGAGTTGGCTAGTACTCACAAAAGCAAATCCAAGAAATCTAAGGACAATTCATGTGACGCGACGGACGAACACCATAATAACGTTGAACATTTGGCCCGGCTGGTTGTAGCATTTGTGTGTTTCCGATAATCACTCCACAGAATCCGTGCAAGATCCCACCATCGAGAAAGTTAGCAACTACTATTGGTTCAACGTCTTCCAAATAGTGCCCAGAAGTTCCCGGTCTTTCCCGATCCACTGTACCCGCTCCAGGTGGTTGAGTGATTAGCTTTCCGTCGGCGTCGAAGACGCATTGATTGTAATTTCCATTTTTACCAACACTTCTCATGGTATAGGCCGCTCCAGGGTGCAGTGCTGCTTCAGCGGCAGAGGGAACCCCAGGGTCCTGCCAATCACTTGCATCAGGGTTGACCGGGCGGATCCGCTCTGTCGAGATTATTACACCTCCTTGATTGTCCCACCCAATGCACCTCTTTTTAAGCGTGAGATTGCATGGGCAGCGAGGAAGCTGATCGATCCAGCTCAGGTCTTGCGACTCTAGACGAATCCATTCATCGAATAATTGCTGATAACTGTACGAAGGTGGAACATACAATGGAAAAGTTGATCCTGCGCAGAATGAACCAGGAAACGAGGGTAATACTCCTTGGTCCCTTAGTGATTGTTCTGCGTCAGTAAGGCTGTAAAGTCCGAGCGGATCGGAGGACAAGAGCGGTTTCGCGGACACGAATTGGAATAAGTTATTTGCGTCAACATACCCAATCGGATCTCTTCCCAAGAACCTACCCGCGAGCGGGCTAATCCATCGGGCTCGGAAGTGATGAAGGCCTAGGGTTTCATCCCATTCTCTACCGGTATAGGTATATCGATTGGCGATTTGCGATTGCTGATTGCCGATTTGAGAACCGGAAGCATCTAAGATCGTAGGTTGACCGTAGGCGGTGTAAGCGTATCGCTCTGCAACCGCGCCGGTCGACGTGGTCATAGCGGTGATAGAGTACTGTTGGTTGCGATGGTAGCCTAATGCAACTTCGGTGACGGTCGTGGTTTCTAAAGTGGGTACTACAGACGCAGCGAAAGTGGTGGTTAGCGATTCGATGGAATCGAACGAGGCATCGAAGAGCGGCGATGCGAGAGATGGGCTTGCGGGTGTAGCATTGGGGTGATTGTTCATGCAGTAAATTGTAAACGGGAGAAGA
>JBKDKR010000056.1:0-76781 GCA_046344995.1 Pirellula sp. | reverse complement strand
TTGAAGGCAAAATCGATCCAGGCTCGTATTCCGATTTTCGTAGACATAGGCGTTGATGGGGCAATAGAGAGTTGCAAAAGACAAGACTCGCTGTCAGTGATTGTATCATGAAAACCCCGAACTTATTGGCGAGAAGACTAGGAAGACTAGATTGCGAAACTCGACCACTATCGCGTTTGCAATCGAACCATGAAGAATGTGGGGAACACTAATCGTCACTAATGAACACTAATCTCGAAGCCCGGTGGCCGTGTAGGCCGTAACAAGGCTTTGTGAAGTTACGGCAGCAGGGGATTACTGCGATTCAGCCCTAAACCGACTAGTCAATTTAGTCCTGGCGTGCTGTGCCGTAACTGCGTCGCGTTGCGACTTGTTACGGCCTACGGGAGCTTGCCGAAGACGAAAGCTTCGACGATTGGTTAGCACTGATCGCGGCCAAGAACTGGATCGCCGATGCGCAGATTACTCCTGACTGCTTGGCCACTAAAGAGCAGTGCTCGGTGTATCTGTCGGGGATTTCTCTTCTTAGCCCGGAGGGCGACATATGCCTGCCGGTGGTGTAAACCACCGGTAAGGATGCTTAAATGGTTTTAAGCCCGGATGGGCGACACAATGAGCGCTGGACGCGGAAGCTTCGAAGGCCGAGGGGTACCAATCCGAGTTAGAAAAGTGATGCACCAGACTTATGTGCCGCCCTCCGGGCTTTAAAGAGTGGGGCGGCCCAAGTTCCGGTGGCTTACGCACACCGGCAGACATATGCCGCCCTCCGGGCTAAAAACCAAGAACCGCGCATCGAGACCTTGAAAGCACTCAGCAAACCGAAGTGCAAACAATGCGGCCAGCGCGAGATGGAGTTCACGGAGTATCGGAGCCCGTGGCACACGAAGAATGACATCGCGGAGATCTATCACTGGATGAAATTTTTCGCCGTGATCTGCACGACGATGGATGACAAGGTCCATCAGGCATGGCTCAACGCCAGTCGACAGCTTCGAATCCCGCAGCTAAACATCATGGACTGGTGGCTCCACAAACAAGAATACGCCTCGGTCAGTGAGCTTGAATGCGGTGAAACAATTACCTGCTCACAGTTGGAGTGCTCGTGCACTCGTGTGAGTAGCTTTGAGCTATCGATGGTCCAATTACCGCTTCCATCAGCCGATGTGCGTTAGCACACGGTTGACGCGTCGTGCGCCAGCACGCCGTTCTTATTAAGTGCATTGCATTGATCACAACAATGCCCGAAGTCCAATGAAAGCCGCATCCTCCATGCGACCGATCCTTCCGCCACCTTCGGCCCTGTGCCGACGGAGCGTTGACTGAGTGGCTACAAAATGTGTCCCCCTCTTACCCCATATCCTTCGTCTGGCCTACAGCCAGACGAAGGATATGGGGGGTGTAGATTGCGTTGTTGGTAGCTGCTCAGTCACGCTTCCACTGAGATAAACTCAATGGTGAGCCAATGACCGAATTCGGTGCAACAAAGTGCTCGAAATCGGTCTCCAACGGCTCGCTTGAGCACCGATCGGAACGATAGGAAATCCAAAACACCGTTGGTAAACCTATAGGAAAAAGATTGAGAAAACGGCAAATCAACCCAAAAAGACCAACCGGCTACCCGTCCGCCTTGGGCGGAGACATTACTGACTGAGTCTATCTCTTATTCTGTGAACGGTTACTTCATATACTCCAACAAAACTCCCGATTGATCTCATGCAAATCTAAGAAATTCATAAGTTCGATGGAGTATTTTTTTGTCGGAAACAGGGGTGCAAGTGTAGTTACATGATCCAGAGAGAGAATAACTCCTACGCCTAAGTTGTTTACTAACTGCACGAAACGACCTTGTTCGAGAATTCCAAGGGGTAAGTAGGGGCACTCGCCAGGCCGATTGGCAACATTCACACTCAATTGCGTGTAGTTACTCTGAAGGCATGTAAACATTACATCAATATCACTAGGTCCTGACGGCGAATTTCCAGTCGGATCGAGAGCACTCAAAGCTATCTCTAAATCGTAAAGAGCATATGTATCAAGATACCCAATCGGATCTCTTCCCAAGAACCTACCCGCTAGCGGGCTCATCCATCTAGCTCGGAAGTGATAGATACCTAAGGTCTCGTCCCATTCTCGACCTGTATAGGTATACCGATTACCAACCGCAGAACTCGTAAGCACAGTTCCGCTGGCATTTAGAATCGTAGGTTGACCATACGCAGTGTAAGCGTAGCGCTCTGCGACCGCGCCGGTCGACGTGGTCATAGCGGTAATGGAGTAATGTTGGTTGCGATGGTAGCCTAATGCGACTTCGGTGACGGTCGTGGTTTCTAATGTAGGTACCACAGACGATGTGAAAGTGGTAGTGTGCGATTCGATGGATTCGAACGAGGCATCGAAGAGTGGCGATGCGAGAGTTGGGCATGCGGGTGTGGCGGTGGGGTGAAGGTTCATGCCGTAAATTGTAAACGAGTCAAGGAGCGGATCGCTAGCTAGTCTTCGGGATTTTTTGTGTTCGGTTTTGTAGTGGACGAGGCTACGAGGCCCGACTGCCTGGCACGAATATGGCACGAATACGACACGAATCTTATTAGCAATGCAGCAGGCGGTCTCCAGTGCAAAGGGCCTCCTAGCGTCGTCCACTACAAGCACACTCCCCTCGTGATCGTAAACTTCACTCTTCCCACCCAAATTCTTTGGGCGAGTGGATAACGCTACGAGAAATCAACGATCCCGATTTGGACACGAACCGACAAGTCATTTCAGACCTGGCGCGCTATGCCGTAACTGCGTCTCTTACGAGACTTGTTACGGCCTACAACGACAACAAATCGTTTCAGTCCCGACGGGGAACGAGATTGTCGAGAAAATCGAGAGCTACCTATTCCCAGCGGGCGCTGCGACCTTGTTTCTTTTCGCCACGCTGTCGTTTGTCCTCCATGCGTCGTCGTTGAGCTCCGCGGCTTGGCTGAGTTGGCTTTCTGGGCTTGGGGGGATTCATCGCTTCCAGGATGAGATTGCGTAGTCGTTCGCGGCACGCCTGAATGTTTTGTGGTTGGTCTCGATGAACTTGGCTGGTTATTTGCAAGATTCCTTTGTCGGTGATCCGGTTTGAAGCTAACGCCTTTAGCCGAGTCATAGTTGCGGGGTATAATGGGGCAGACGTTTTCTGGTAATCCCAATTCATCGTTGCTTTGGAATTGACTTTGTTTACGTTTTGGCCGCCAGGCCCCCCGCTGCGGGCAAACGAGAACTCAAGCTCTTCGGCTGGGATTACGATCTGATCGTTTATAATTAAGTCTTCCATTGTTCACCTTTCCCATCCAAATTTAGCTCAAGCATGATGCCTCGAAAACGGCTTATTCTTTTACTCTCTGTTTTTTGTTTCGCGTTTTGTTCGCATTGGTGCTGGTCTCAGTCCCCAACAACCAATCTATGGACTCGTAAGGCAGGTGAGGATTGGCCTCGCATGTTGGGGCTGCAATACGACTCAACCAGCGTCGAAACCGGTATCCGCACAGACTGGGGCAAAACAGGGCTTCGGATTGTATGGACACAGAAAACCGGCGAAGGTTACGGGAATGGAGTTGCGGCCTTAGGACGATGGCTGCAATTCGATCGTTTTCAATCCAAAGAACGGTTAACCTGCTATGAAGCCGAGACGGGCCGCGAGCTGTGGAGATCCGAAAGCTCTGTCGTCTATGGTGATGCTTATGGTTACAACAATGGTCCGCGATGCAGCCCCGTTGTCGACGGGGATCGCATTTATACCTATGGAGTGGCGGGAAGACTCGCATGCGTCGATTTGTCCGCTGGTCAAACAAAATGGGAAATCGACTTAAACGAGAAGTACAACGTGATCCAGAACTTCTTTGGTGTTGCAGCATCGCCTTTGGTTTACGGTGATTTGGTTTGGGCAATGGTGGGTGGAAGTCCGGAAGATCAACGCGGCTTGACGATTAATGATTTGCCACGCGCGAAGCCTAACGGCTTGGCAATGGTGGCTTTCGATAAACTCACAGGAGAGGAACGGTTTCGGGTGGGGAACTATTTGGCGAGTTATGCCGCTCCTGTGATTCGGAAGATCGACGGCCGCGATATTGGACTCGTTTTGGTCCGAGAAGGGCTACTATCGTTTGACCCTAAAACAGGAACGGAACTGGGCTTCACTCCATGGCGTGCGAGTTCGCTGGAAAGTGTCAATGGTGCATCTCCAGTTCTCGTCGGATCCAACGTGCTCGTCGGCGAAGCTTATGAAATCGGTGGGGCTCTTGTAAACGTGAGCGACGCGGCACACAAAACGTTATGGAAAGATAAAACACGTCGGCGCGAGCAAATGTTTCGGCCGCATTGGACCAACCCGATTGTTGTCGGAAATCGCGTTTTTGTTAGCAGTGGTCGTAATGAACCAGATACCGATTTGAGATGCGTTGAGTTTGATGCTTCTATTGCTAAAGATGTCGGAGCAGATGCAGGCCAAAACAAAACAACAGAATCGTTGACGAAACTAGTGTGGTCGGTTGCGAATCGCGATCGGATGACAGGAATCGCGATCGATGGGCATATTCTATGGCTTGGCGAGTATGGCATGTTGCAGTTGGCAAAGATCGACGGCGATCGCTATCAAGTGGTTAGCGAAATGGATCTGGGGAATATCAGGTCACCACAAGAAAACGCTCCTCTAGTTATCGCACCGAGTTGGGCGCCACCGGTCGTATCGCATGGACTTTTGTACGTGCGCGGTGTGAATCGAGTTGTGTGCTTGGAGCTGATACCAGACTCCAAATGATCCAGCAAATAAAGCAAATTGAGACGTCACAGTGTGCGTCCGATTTTCCTTGTCACTTCTGTTGGAGCATTACTAAGAGGCCGACTAAGTGGATAAGCGGAGTGCATGCCAAATCATTTCTGAGCTACAAGATGAAGAAGTTTCCTTTAAGCATCGGCAATGCATTCTTCTGCGTCTCGTTCCTGACCGAATAAAAACCCCGTATCCATCAGAGGATTTGTTTTGGAGCTGTCGAAGAAGGCTTAACAGATCTCAGAGCAGCTTGTTAAGCTCGCATCATAAAGCGCCCGAGTCCTTAATCTTGTTGCCACATAAGAACGACCCAACCAACACGGCTATGCTCTGGTTGATTGACCAGAAAGACAACCGATACCGCCACATCAATAGATTGATTGGTTACAGGATCTGTAATCTTGACTAGTTCGGTCGATTGTGTCGCTTCCTGCAATCGAGAACCAACAGCAGACGCTTCAATCGCCTTGATCTTGGCGAGGTCTTCTGGGGCAAGCGAAAACACCGGCGATTTTTTGCTCGAGTCGTACGGAATCGATGGGTGCCGTAAAACCAATCCCTCTACGACACGATCGTCTATATTTGTGCGGCGAATATCCACCAGCATGGCACCTCGAATCAAATCAAGCTTGCCGAGATGCAATGTTGAGCCAAAGATTCCAATGGGATCACCGCGACCAACCAAATCGGCATCTCCAGTGGTATCGTTGGTTTCACCAAAAGACAAATCTCGATCTAAGTCGTTAAGTTGACGAATCGGAGTTGTAAAGGCGACAGATGGTTGTGAAGAACTGGAGCTAACAAAAACCGTAGAAACATGGACATCGAATCGATGCGGTTTTGTCTCGTTCGCTTGTGTCGAGTCGGGTGGATAGTCTTCCCCTTGTGCATGGAAGTAATCTCGAAAGCGAAAATTTCTACCTAGCGACGATGCGTTTCCATCGGCCTCGCGGGTTGCAACACGTCCTATTTGAAGTCCCTGCGCATTTTGAATGATCCAGGTGCTGGTAGGCATCTTTTCGGATACGCGGAGAAGAAAACGATCTTTGAGCCAGCTGTTTAGTTCTTGTGCCGATTTACGATCATCTGGATCTCTATTCAATTTGAAAACCCAGTTTCGTAGCAGAGGTTGAGTCGCCTCTTCGCGAAGCTGAGAAACCCGTAATTCTATCTCGGTAGCGATAGAACGAGCGCCGAGTTGTGCGGCTAGTTGGAGTGAGCGTCGATTTGCGATATCGGCTAGTGACTTGGAACGTACGGCCTCAGATCGTTCCATCTCGGCTTGCATTCGCTGTTTGTTGCGACTTTCTGCGAGCCTGAGTGTCGTGATCGCCATAAACAAGCTGAAAATTGTGGCTAAGAACAAACAGCCCCCAAGGAATCGAATCATCATGCGATGGTTACGGCCCCAGCGGTTGTATCGTTCCAGGAGCGACTCTTTGTAGCAGACGATCGGCTGGCCTGCGATGTACCGTTCCAATTCGGTAGCCATCTCGATAGCAGAATCAAAACGAGATTTAGGATGAAGTGCTAATGCCTTTAAGCAAATGGCTTGCAGTGGACGTGGCACTTGGGGATGCAGATCACGAGGGGGAATGATACGCCCCTCCAAAAGTGCCTCACGAACATGGAAACCAGGAATGGCTTCCGTTGTCGATTTTCCAGTCAGGATTCGATATAGAAAGGCCCCTAGTGAGTAAACATCACTTGCAGGCGAAGCGGATAAACCTGACAGTTGTTCAGGACTCATGTAGGCAGGAGTACCTCCACTGGCAGATGAACTTGTACGACTCGACAAGATCAACGTTGATTCATCGTGACTGCGAAGTTGATCAGAGCGTTCAACAACTGTTGCGAGCCCCCAATCAAGAAGTATTGTTTCGCTAAATTTTCCGATTCGAATGTTTAGTGGCTTTATATCGCGATGGATTACACCGCGACCGTGAGCATAAGCTACTGTCTGGCACACCGAAATTAACGTATTCAGTAGACGGTGAAAACCGACGCTAGAAAAATCAGGTTTCGCAAGCTCAAAAAATGAGTCGATTTCTTCGCTAAGATCAATTCCATCGACGAATCTCATCGCGTAGAAAGGATTTCCTTCCGGGGATAATCCGCGAGCGTAAACCGGTGCGATGCCTGGGTGTTCGAGTCGTCCAGTAATCTCGATTTCTTTTTCAAACTGAGACCGAGTTTCGGGATCGTTAACTCCTTTGCCTCGAATCACTTTGAGAGCGACTTCGCGATTGAGATTTCGATCTAAAGCCCGATAAACTATTCCAAGCCCACCCTCTTGGTGATGATTCACGATCTCAAAATCGGTCCATGCTCGAACGGAGACAATGCGTTCGTTTGGTCTCAGTTCGTCGGGTGATGATGAGTCCTGGGTCAACTCTATAGTTCCTCTCGAGGAAGATCATCCAGCGAGGTCAAACCCGCGATTTCCAGGAACTTATCCGTTGTAAAGTATCTTGTTTCTGTACCATCTTTCTCCGCACGCAAGAGCCCCTTTCTTATAAGCAAATTTAAAGTCCCTGTAGGAGAATCCCCCCACAGATTCTCGATTTCTTGCCTCGTAATGCCTGGAGTGTATGCAATCATCGCTAAGCAATCGATGGCAGCCTGTTGCAAAGAGACTTCGCGTACCTTGCCTTGAAAACGATCTCGCAAATTGGAGGCATGGTGAAGGAGTCTCATTCGATACCCTCCCTTCTCATTTACAATCTCGATGACATTTCCTAGTCTGCGATACTTCTTGTTTAGACGTGCAATGATTTCGTCGAGTTCATCGATGGCCATTCCTTGGAAGAGCCCTAAGATACGATCTACCGCAATTGGATGCGAAGAATCGCCGCCGACGAACAAAATCGCCTCTAGAGCTCCCTCTGTTGTTACGGCAAGCCCATCCGAATCGGCCACATCCGGCGCATCGAGCAATTCGTCTTGTTGCTCGTCGATCAGATTAAGTGTAGAAATCCCTGGGCTTTCTTGTCCTGTTTGATCATCTGTGCCAATTGCTTCAGCGTACGCCCTGCCGAGTTCCTCCAACGAGACGCCGGTCTCCTCGGTTGGTACCTCGGAGCTAGAGTCATCTGACTCGATTTTTCTCAGACGGCGACCAAATACCATGATAATCTCCTCAGGCTGTTACCAGCGGTATGCGTCTACCCAGAGAGGGCCTCGGACGATAAGTACTCCTTGGTCAAAAGCTGAATGAGCGAGTAAATCACCTTTTGACTCTTCGCATTGCATCCTGCCCAACTCTTTGATTTTTCCATCCGTGATTGTCAATAGGATTACGGTGCCATCAATGCACGTGACAAGCATTCTTTCGTCGTCAACGATAATGGAAGCGTAACTATGTAACGACGGGTCATTCCATTGATCGACTGTTTCTAATTCCTTGTTGGGATCGAGCAATACCAATCCTTCGTGCACACTGGCGATGAAGCTCCCGACGGTAACGGGCGAGTTCGCATCATGCGAAAGCGCATCGGATTGCGCAACCAATTTAAGCTTCTGATCTGGGCCATTGGTATCCTCGGAGTCCTCAGGAAGCTCGTAAAGTAAGGAACCATTGTTTTCACTCACAATGAAGAGTTTATCATTTACAATAAGTGGAGAGGGTACATTAAAGTCTCGATCGATAGGAAGCTTTAGCTCCCAGAGGCGTTTGCCGTCTTTAGCACTCCATGCACCATAAGATTTATCGTCGCACCCCAGTAGCTGTTGAATTCCGTTTCTTTCCATCAATATGGGCGAGGAGTAGGCAGCTTGCCGACCTGAAGATCGCCATAAGACTTCCCCCGTTTCCAAGTTTAGTCCGACCAGAGCCGAGTTGGGACCGCCTGCCTGCACAATCAAAGTGTCCTCGTAAACAATGGGGCTTGCTGAGTATCCCCAAGCAGGCATTTTCCCCCCAAGGTCTTTAACCAAATGCTTTGACCAAATCGGTTTTCCCGATTCTAAGTCGAGAGTCGTGAGTTCGCCGCCAGCCCCCAAAGTGATGATCTGGTTTTCCAGAATGAGCGGGGTCGTGCGGGGTGAGTTCCCGTAGTCGAGGGTTAGTGCCGATGGATATTGGTGGCGAAAGAGCTCGACACCAGTTTGCGCATCCAATGCGATGAATAAATCGGATCGATCTTGAATATCGCGCGATGAGACAACAACGATTTCCTGAGATAGTGCAACTCCACCAACTCCATTGGAATCGAGAGGAAATCGCCACAAACGTTCGGGTTTGGACCAAGCAGCAGGGAGTTCCTCCACGTGAGCATCACCCTTAGCTCCTCGCCATTTGCTCCAGCCTTCTGATACAGAGATGATCGCGGGCACTTCCTGCTGTTTCGCGTCACTAGTTACAGTGACTTTTATTTCCCGTGATCCTTGGGCGGAACAGCTTGGTGTGTTGCAGCCATGAAGTAAGCTGAATAAAGCAACGAGGGCGAATCCAATGACCGCACGAGCAGAAAAATAAAAACCCGAAGTCATGGCCCACGAACGGTTCATATGGTGATCAAGATTGGAGAGAGACGCCAACATAGGGATTCCAGAATTCTTTCCATCTCGGGAATAGCTGCCATCGAAATTGTGATTGCTTTACGGGTCGATCTATCTTATTGAGCCCAATCGACCAAGCCAACTTGAAAAGTTCCGTCGCTCTTTGCCTGCCCTCTTGCCATCATAGGAGTGTTGAACTGAAGCACAATCTCCCCAGAGGAATCAACCGAGATAAGACCACCAGAGTCCTTGGGTAGAGTCTCGAAAATTGCGACCTTAGTGGCTGCTTCCAAATCTTCCTTGAGGTATTCCATTCTGGCTGAAATCGCGGAGGCGATATGATGTCTAATGAACAACTCACCTTCTCCGGTGCAACTAATTGCACACGTTTTGTTGTTCGCGTAGGTCCCTGCACCGATGACAGGTGAGTCGCCAACACGCCCATACTTTTTCCCGAGCAAGCCACCTGTGCTGGTTGCAGCGGCTAAGTTGCCTGACTGGTCTCGAACAACGCAACCAACGGTTCCCAAATAGAAGAGACGGTCATCCCCGTTTGAATAATCATCTTTGGAAATTTGGTTCGCTCTCGCAACTTGCCTTGCTTTCCAGCGTTTCCAACTCTCAGTCTGGCTCTCGGTCTTGAAGTAGTCTTGGTCTACAATTGTGACACCAAGTTCGCGAGCAAATTTGTCCGCCCCATCTCCGGTGAGCATAACGTGAGGCGTTTTGTCCATTACGGCGCGAGCTAGTTCAATCGGGTTTTTTGGTAAGGTGACGTTTGCGACCGCACCGCACGTGAGATCGGAACCATTCATTAAACTTGCGTCTAGCGACACATTGCCTTCGCTGTTGTAAACCGCCCCGCGACCTGCGTTAAAGTTAGGATCATCTTCGAGTACTTGAACAACTTGCTGAACAACACACACAGCCGATGCTCCCGATTGAAGGAGCGAGACACCCTTTTTCAACGCAGTCCTCAATCCATCGAGTTTTTTCTCTTGAGCGGCGGGACTAAATTCGGATGGAATACCACCTGCGCCACCGTGAATCGCGATTGACCAAGTTTGCGTTGGATTAGCCATAGACTCTCTTTGAGTTTCTGTTTTGGATTGCTGCGCGTTTACAAACGGCAGATTAAGGAATGAAATCAGGATCACTGCGTTTGCTAGTCCGAAACACTTTGGAATTTTGATTCGTGGAATCATGGTTTCTCTCTAAATTCGAGTGCAAAAAACAGTTGTTACTGTTTTATATACGAAAACCTAGAGTTCCTGCAAAAGGCGTTCAGAATATCGAAGAAAACTGAGATCCCTCAAAAAATGCCAGCTCATTGGTCCCGTTCAAGAAAAGCGACATTGTTTCCGCTAGGGCAGCAGTTTTTGACGTAAATACGAGACGAATGGCTGTGCACTAAGCCGCTGACCGGTCACGCTCTGTATCAGCGCATGGGGCAACTGGCAACGACCTTTAGAGTGGATATTGGTTCTTAACCAATCAAGCAATGATTGGAATTCCCCAACTTCGAACATGTGCTCGAGATTTCCAAGATCCCGTTCTGCGGTCTGGAAAAGTTGAGCGGCATATAGATTGCCGAGTGTGTAAGTCGGGAAGTAGCCAATCAAGCCTGCTGACCAATGAACATCTTGCAACACACCGTCGGCATCGCTTGGCGATTTGATTCCCAACATCTCCTGGTAGAGGCCATGCCAACGTTCTGGTAAATTTCTTGGCTTGAGGTCGCCGTCGATTAATTCTTTCTCAAGTTCAAAGCGAACGAATATGTGAAGGTTATAAGTTGCTTCGTCTGCCTCCACTCGGATAAGGCTTGGCTCGACTCTATTGACATCCGCAACGACTTGTTCCAGTGTAACGTTCGACAATTCAGGGATGAGTGACTTTGCGTGTGGCAAGAGCCATTTCCAAAACCCAGCAGAGCGTCCTACCATGTTTTCCCAAAGCCGTGATTGCGATTCATGGACCCCTAATGAAGCGGCGGAACCGGCAGGTAATCCGAAGTGCTCCAGCGGTAGACCTTGCTCATACATTCCGTGTCCGGCTTCATGAAGAACGCCGTACATGCCACTCGAATAGGAATCGGTCAAATAGCGAGTTAGGATCCGATGGTCATTGGGTCCCATTGTTGTACAGAACGGATGGGCAGTCTCGTCGAGACGCCCTCGCTCAAAATCAAAACCGATTCGCTCAGCCACTAGTTGCGAGAGTTTTCGTTGTGCATCGATACCAAGAGGATTCGCGAAGTGAATCTTTTTGCTATGTGCGCGTTCTCGATCTCCGGCTTGCTGAACAATCGGAACGAGTTCCTTGCCGAGTCCTTGAAATACGAGTGCAATTTCGTTGGAGTCCGCCCCCTCTTCGTACTGGTCCAAGAGGCTGTCGTATTTGGTTCGGCCCGGCTGCTTGAGAATGGTCGCTTCTTCGATGCGCAATCGAACGATCTCATCGAGCAATGGCAGAAACATTCCGAAGTCATTTTTTGTTCGCGCCTCAACCCAAACTTGTTGGCCGCGAGAGGTGGCGCGAGCTAATGCCGAAACCAATCGTTCGGGCAATTGAACATTCTTCTTGTAATCCCTAACAAGGCCCCTGATATTTGCAGCATGTGCGGAATTAGATTCTATTGCGAATTCAGAATCTTGAAGAGCGTCCAACCATGCACCGTACTGTGAGTTAGTCTGAAGCCTGTGAAGCTCCTCGCTGAGCCAAGTAACTTGATCGGAACGATATTCTCCCCCGAGTGCTGGTAAATAGGTATGTTGATCCCATTCGAGCATAGCCATAGTGGTAGCTACCAAATTGGCTCGCTTTGCATGGGAATAAGCTTTATCAAGTATGTCTCGTTGATCTGCCATAGTTATTCCAATCCGGTAAGTCCTGCTGGACCAATGAGTTGCCCACCTACCGCTCCTAAGCCCCTACGTTGAAAGAAGCGGGGTTCAAACGCGAAGACTAAACTAACGTTGTCGCGACCGTAGTCTATATTGGCACCCAATCTGAACAAGAAAGATTCACCGATTCGCGTTACCGCCAACGATTGCCCAATGTTACCGGTAGACCGCAGATCGATGGTGCTACCACCCGTTACGAGCCATTTTTCATTCATTCTATAGTTTACGGTTCCGACGACGACTAATGCACTAATGGGCCCCTCCATGCTGGTGACACCTAGATAAGCATCCCCTCGTCCTGGTCGGTTAATAATTCCTCCCAAAGATGTCGAATGCAGCCCGTTATCAAACATGTCGTAGTAGCCATCGCTAAGTAAAGTGACTCGATCACCGAGATGGTACCGGAAGTTGTAATTTATACCTCCCAAAGGTTCGCCAAAGTTATCTCGATCCTGTTTGCCAAATAGAATGGCATCGATATCGAACTCAATAAAATCTGCAATTCTCTCTTGTCCGGCACGACCTCGCTTCGTTTGCAATCGTTGATGAATTCCAAATCGACTTTGCAGCTGATCCTCGACAACCTCAGTACTGGAGGCGGACACATATCGCTGCATACTTTGACGTGCAGCGAATTGAGTTGAGTCGAACTCAGGGGGTAAAGCTCCGGCAAAGGTATTAAAAACTAGCCTTCGTCGGAAATGCTCTTGCGAGTTGTCGTCAATTGGATTGTAGAGGGGAAGCTGCGTTAAATCTTGATTACTGTCCGCATACAAGAACTCAGATTCGTAAGATAACTTGTGCACTAAGCCATTAAGATTAAAGACTCGGCTCTGAAAGTTTGGATAAGCCTTCCAAACAGGAGTCGATGATCGCCAACCAGCTTGTCCTGTCAGACGTGTTAATGAGTCGCCGGTGGCGTCCTGTCCCCAAAAGGCGGCCTCTCCTGATGCGAAAGGAACGAATTTGGTAAATCCGAATTCAAAGGGCAAATTCAATTCATGCCGAGTGGTTGCTACGACACCATCTGCATTGACTTCATTGGGTTGTAGTTGGAATTTGGCAGCGTCGGCTGCATTCAAGGGAGTCGATGCGGCTTGCTGACGAGCATATCCCACGGAGGTTCTAGAGTAGTACGTAAACACATCGGCTACTGACTGGCCTAGCCAAAAATGGTCCAAACGTGGCAACCAGCTGGTTTCCGTGTGAAAATCGTTGACTTGGAAGTTACCCGATAAGTCAAACATTTGGTTATCGAGATACTGCCTAAAACGCAGTCCCGTCACCGCATCTTTAGAAGTATCCCATTCGTTTTCGAAGTATTGCTCGAGGAAATTTCTGTCGCTAATCCAGCCAGCTTCAGCCCATAGTTCTCGATCAGGGCCCAGGCGCTGTCGGTGTTGTAGAAGCAATCTTCCACGCGTCGTTTCCTCCGGCGTCAGTCCAACGCGATCGCTCCCCAGAGCATCCAACCCTTCATCGCGAATTCCCCAGAAATCGAATTGCCCAGCTGCGGATCCCCCAAGAATGAAACTTGGTACGTTGTATTGGTAATTGGTACCTAATGCGAACCCGCGTTCGCTTAAATAATCAGTAGATAGCCGCCACCGCGTTCCATCAATCGGTGCGATCCCAAGCAACTGATACAAATTCCAATCGACTAAAACTTGGTTCCCAAAAATGGAGTCATTTTGATATTTAATGGCAGACAGGTAGTAACTTGAGGTGTCAATGTTGGTATCCATCACAGGCCAATAAAAGACTGGTACCCCCTCGACATATACAAAGTTATTTCTTGCACGAGCCGTCATTCCAGTCTCGTCGCTCGTTTGCCCGGGTAACTTAAAACCCATCATGCGATTCGGAGATTGGCTACTCTTGTCACTGAACTCGACTTTATCTGCTTGCAACCAATATCTTGGCACGCCGAGGCGGCTTGTTGTTAGAGCGGCTTGATGTGCCAGAAAATTCTCGCGAGATCGCTGCTGGATCACGTCAGCCTTCAATCGAAGGATCCCATCGAACTGAGGAGCATCCGTGTAAACTTCGGCACCTAAGATCATTCCGTACTCAGCCTGAACGTTGTAGTACATTCGATCTGCGTAGATCGTCCGCATCCCTTGCTGAAAGACGACGTTTCCTTCGATATAAACCTCGACGGGGAGGTCATCGATGCGGCCTCCTTCAGCTAGCAACTTGGTCAAGTTCGAGGTCCATATCACAGCACGGTCAGCCTCTATAAGGACCGCACCCAGGTCAACAACACCTCCATTAGTGGTCATGGAAACATCACCGAAGCGAAGTCGAATGCCACGAGAAATCGTTATGACCGAGTCGCCACGTTCGGGCCGATTGGTTGATGTAATTAGCGGTTCAACACTCCCCCGTCCGGACATCGCAAAGGTTCGTGCACCAATGCGACGCTGCACTGTTCCAGGTGGACTCGACAGAGCAAATGGTGCGGCAACAGGTGCGGGCACCGATGGAGCTGTCGGGATTGTTTCCAATGGGGGCCCGATCTGAAACGATTGGACCGTCTCAGGTGGATTATTAGGCTGCGTGTTGGGGGGAGGTAACTGCGAGGTGGGCATCATTAGCCCACCGTCAATCACCGTACCACCCAGTCCTGGATTACCAAGAAGCAAACCAGGTTGTCCCAACATAAGCTGGTTTTGATTGGACTGCGACTCGAGTAGCTGTGCCGCCAATTTAACGTAGTTTGCATCGTCTGCTTTTGTCCACGCTATTGCAGGAACGCTTTCGGATCCATTGCCGTCTTTCGATTCTGAAGCGAATTGATTTTTGGTCCAAGATAGTTCAGGCGGAGGACCGATTGGTTCAACCCAAACTCGCGGATTTAACTCTGGAGTGAAGTGACTAAACAATCGCCCCATCCACTGTTCATCCTGAATGGAACGCCCCTCTCCAAAATCGACGTCGCATTTGCCACGCGTTTCGATGAGGTATTTTCTGGGATGATCTTGGAGTGCTGAATCGGGAATAGTCTGATCAATCCAAATGGTTGCTTCTTCAGCAGTCGCGTTGAATGGTCCCTGAGCGATACGCACATTTCCCTTGAACGTTATCACCTCATAGCCACCATCGGTTTGTCGAACGGCTTCATTGGCGGACGCCTTGATTGAAAACTTTGGGTCGACCAGTGGAACGCCGATTTCAACCCGTGGAACCTTTTCCGTGGTGGCTTGGTTCCTAACTGGATCGACTAGGGATTGACCAAATGTAGAGAGTCCCAAAAAAAGATGCAGAGCAATGAGGTATGCGAGTGGCAAAGTTCTAATCAGTGCGCACTTCAAGCGTTCGGTGCAAGCACCCGCGAACTTTGGGCTATGGGAAGAGAATCGCGTGACTAGGACGCCCACTCTGCTTCTGCTGTTTCGATCGCGGATGGGAATCCTTTCCGCTCCTTGCTGGTGTAGTAAATTCGAGGCATATGCATCTTCTACTGCCGTCAGAATCCAAACTGCCGGCTGGGGGGAGTATAGAAATGGAAAAAATCTGCCTCAAGACGAAGCTTTCGCTAAAGATGCGGAATGTTGGCGTCCGATCCCAATTTATTGTGGTTTAAAGTTGTGCAATGCTACCCAATTTGACATGAATCGCGGGTTTGGCGACTCTACGCTAAACGGGTAGTTTGGGAAACTCAATAAAGATTCAGGGCCCGTCGAGGATTCGACTAGGCAAAAAAGATGTCGACGATTGATTCGCTAGCAATTCACTTCCTACAGCACGGCCAATGGTCCGAAGCGGTTCAGCTTTACCGGGACGAGCTTGGAATGTCCATCTCGCAAGCAGAGAGGAAAGTTTACGGACTGGCTAGCGAATATGAAATACACGAGCCAAAACGACTACTGCTTTGGCTCTGGATTGCTCTCGGTGGTTTTTCGATAATCCTCTTCTCCTTGTTTCTGTCCAACTACAAAGCTTAGTCTGACGTGAATCTGTTGAGTAAAAAGAAAAACCCGCGAGCGGGGCTAGCGGGTTTCTCAAGGAGATCTTGATTGGTTTTCAAGTTGATCCGTCGACTATACGACTAGGACATGTACTCTTGATCGGTCACGATGCCTGGTTGTGGAACGGGGTAGAGTCCGTTTGCTAATTTCTGCAAAGGCGCTGGCGAGTCAAACTTGAGGTTCTCAATGCCAGGCGCAAATTCGTGCGAGCAATTGAGCATATCATCATAACTGATTTCAACACCCGTGTGCGCTGCCATCCGTCCCATGCTCGTTACAACCGACGCTTGTACTCCGCGTTCCACTTCGTTGTAAGCCTCGTTATCACGAATCGCAGCGATGAGGTGATTCCATTCCAATTGGTATGGATTTGGCTCCTCCGAGTTCGGATATTGCCATGCCAACGATTGCTTCGACATGGTATGGTCGCTGTAGATTCGGCAGCGAGCGGGCGTGTGTGCGGCCGAAGAAATGACTCCGAGACCTTTCGTGCCGTGAGCAAAGCTCGCAAAGTCATTCTTGCATCCGGGAATGGTTCGACCATTGACGAACATCTTAGTGCCATCGGCGAAGGTATATTCGATTGAATAGGAATCAAAGTTCTGATCCACGTTATCGCCTCGGTAATGACGACCTCCGTTCGCTTGTGCTTTCACGGGCCACGCATCTTTCATCCAGCAGCATTCATCAATGTTGTGAATCAAGAAGTCGCTCACCGCACCTCCGCTCGCCCAAAGAAAGCCGTGGAAGCGATTAATCTGATACATTAACTCGCTCATTCCCTCTGGCTTTGCGGTCGTTGCAGCCGAACCTGTTGGTCCTGCATTTCGATACGCTCGCATAAAGGTGATATCACCGATCATACCATCCTTGATACGTCGATAGAGTTCGTGTCTTGCATCACAGTGTCGACACATCAGGCCGACACCGACCTTTAGATTTTTTTCCACCGATTTTTTTGCGAGTTCCAACATCTTCACGCTTGTGGGACCATCGACGGTCACAGGCTTTTCCATGAAAACGTTGACCCCTTTTTCAATCGCGTATTCGAACATCATAGCGCGAAAAGCTGGCGGTGTGGCCATCACGGCAATATCGCCCGGCCGCAAGCAATCGATGGCTTTTTTGTAGCCATCGAAATCGACGAACTTACGATCGTCGGGCACGTCAACTTTATCCTTATGCTTTTCCTTCAAACCGTCAAAGGACTGCTTCATCTTATAGTCAAAAACGTCGGCCATCGCGACCAATTGAATTGGTCCATTTTCGACGCTCAATGCGTTGTCAGCAGCGCCCGTACCACGTCCACCACACCCGATTAACGCGACGCGAATGTTGTTGTCTTCTCCGGCATGAACCATTCGGGAAAAGCTAGCAGTAGCGGTTCCGGCAGCAGCCGCAGCTACTGTGGAGGTCTTGAGAAAGCCACGTCGATCTGGACGAGAGGATTCGGAGGTATTCGAGGTAGATTGTGTCATGAGTAAAGCTCCAGAGAGGAATGAGGGGGGGATCGTTAGATTATAATCGAACGATATTCGCAAGGTGTTCGTCAGACCAAGAAACCCATTCGGATTTCTTAGTCCTATCGTGTATCAAAGTAGTGAAGGAATTCGTGGCGTTAAGCGTTTCTATTACCTCTCTAGAGGCACGGGTCGTTCTTTTTGAATCGGTTCCGAGTAGTCCCAGAACATGTCTTTTTCTTCTTGAGTGGGCTCGTTTAAGGGACGCACGATCCGGAAGCCGACATGCAGCGCATCAGTCAGATACCATATACTAACGGGGAACTGAGGATCCTGGGCGATCCAGTCTTCTGTTGAGCCTTCTCTGGCTGCGCTTCGGCATTGCTGAGGCGTACTATTCCAACCACCTCCGCGTACCACTCTAGGGTACAGTGTCGCGGGAACGAAAAGAGGATCTTTCGGACGTAGCTTATCGAGCAAATACCCGGCTGGATCGTGTTGATCGAGAACCCACTCGGCAACATTACCATGCATGTCGTGAAGCCCCCACGGATTGGGTTTCTTTTTTCCAACACGTTGATACTTCTCGCTGGAGTTATCCGCAAACCATGCGTGATCGCCTAGTTCGCTCGGCTCATCTCCAAAAGAGTAAGCGGTCGTCGTCCCTGCTCGGCACGCGTACTCCCATTCGGCCTCGGTCGGCAAGCGATAATAGCGTCCTGTTTTTGCGGATAGCCATTTGCAGTAGGTGCGTGCGGCATGCTGAGTCATGCAGATTGCAGGATAGCCACGAGTCCCCATCCCAAAGGACATGTCACAATATGGCTTAGTGGGCTGGCTCTTCTGGTATTTGTCCGCTAGATCGTCTCGTGTACCGGCAGGGATTTTGTTGACGTCGCGATTGAAGACATCGAGATCCGACATCCAGATGTCGTAAGCATCCCAAGTGATCTCCGTCTTAGCCATCCAAAAGGGAGATAGCGACACTTCGTGTTCGGGGCCTTCGTCAGTACCTCGTTCGGCCTCTGATTCAGGACTCCCCATTTTGAAGACGCCCCCGGGAATGGGTAGCATCTCGATTTTTACATTCGAATGCTCGATCAACTCGACATAGGTTTTCATTTCCTCTTGAGTCTTGGCGTCAGAGTTTTTGACTGTCAAGGTACGATCGTCTTGTGCGTTAATACCTAGGCTGGGCAAAACGCAAAGACCGGTAGCAATTCCGGAAACAACGAGTTTTCTTAAAACAGAGGAAGCATACATCATCGTGAACAGATTTCGTCTATTGAAAGCAGATTGTGCTGAGCATGGTGGGAAAACTCACCAGCGATGCTGAAATGAGTAGAGGGAAGTCGTCAATACTGGCGACTAACGAAGCGAATGTTTCGCTTCGTATGGTTTGTAATTGAATTCGATTTTTACTTGAGTGGTAGAATCGAAACATTGCGGAACTTGACCGGGTCCGAGTGGCCTGCAAATCCCACGTGTCCCGAGGTCCTATCTTTGCCGGGATGCGGCGTGTTTGCCATAAACTCTTTGACGGTGCTTAGATCTGCATTGAGAATCTCGGTACCATTGAGCTCGACCCGAACCTTTGATCCTTCGACGTGAACCAATTGATGATTCCACTCACCTTGGGGACGGAGAAAGCCGCGTTTGGCAGCGACCATACCGTATGCACTCGCATGTGCTTGGCGAGGGTCAATCGTTTTGTATGCTTCATGCCCGTCATCGAGTACCTGGAGTTCGCACATTCCAATATAGGCTCCATCGTAGTTTCGTTGCCCTTCTGGCATGGCATCGAATTCCTCCTTGGTGGGGTAGCGAATCGCGAGTCCATTGTTGCCTGAAGGAGGCAATTGAAAATCTGTTCGGAAGATAAAGTCCGAGTAAACCTTTTCGGTGTGAAGCACTCCCCCTTTGCCTTTCATGCATTGAATAGCGCCATCAACCACGGTGTAGTTGCTGGTAGCACCCGACCAACCGGACAGATCTTTTCCGTTGAACAAAGGCACGAATTTATCAGAGCCATAAAGCTTGGATTCAGCTTCTGAAAGTAGTTTGTTGCTTTCGTCAGTATCATATGTTTTGACAAGCAAGTTCTTGAAGCGGATTTCGGCGCCATGGGTTTGAAGCTGAATAGGGCCAGTCTTGGGAAGCGGTGTAGCCTTGTCGCCGGCAAAGAAGTTATGAAGTCTCGCGTTATCGACGACGACCTTGTCGTTTAGCCATACCCAGCATCGTTCCCCCACAAGGCGGATCTTCATGGTATTCCATTCGCCGACTGGTTTGTCGGCTCGTACCAACGGATCCTTGCCAGACCAGCCTGCTGGATTATTCCAAAGACCACCGCTCCCTTTTTCGCCACCGTGTGGTTTTGTGCCTGGGGAGTCTGGATCCCAGATCTGCACCTGAGGAATCCCTCGCAAATAGATTCCAGAATCGCAGTCCTTCACGATTTTGTAGTCAAAGGAGAAATCGAAATCGCCAAAATCTTTTGACGTGGTCAGGTAAGCACCGCTACCATCGTTGACGATTTCGTCACCTTCGATGCGCCAATGCTTTGCGATATCGGCATTCCATTTAGCCTTCTGATCTTCTGACGCGGCAGCATAGTTCTCCGCTGAGGTCGTTTCTCTTCCGTACCAATTGGAGAGATCTTTTCCGTTAAAGAGGGTGTAGATTTCTGCATTGCAAACAGAAGGCAATCCGCAGACGAGAGTCAGAGTTGAAGCAGTAAGGAATCTGCGCAAGGATTTTAAAGTCATGATCGCGAAGAAGTCTCAGAGGATAGTGGAGGGGAAATGGAGTGAACGGTGGGAGTTGCGACGTTTTTGGTAGGAAATGACGATTCTTCAATGGGATGAGAGACCTGGTCCGGATCAACCCAATTGGATGCATCGAAGTTTCGAGTGTACATTCCATAGTCATGAAATGCATACCATTTCGCAAGTTTATATGCCCAAGATCTTTCGGGAATTTCGTTTCCGGGCACGTGCTGGCTGCGTCTGGGCTGGATGGCTGCGATTTCTTGCAAAGCCGTTTGCCTTTGTGTCGTGTCTTTGGCGGAGTGTTTCTTGGCCAATTCCAGAAGCAAGTCGGGACGCTCTAAGACGACGCAGCCTCTCGTGTTTTGTGCTACCGTTTCGCGAAAGTCGCGAAGGAACTCGCTGTGTTGGAATTTATCTTTGAGAGATCGTTCGTCGTGAATGGTCTCAGTAGCCAGCTGGATAATTGGGCATGGCTCGATGCTGCCGCTAGGGCCGATGTGGTGCGTAAAGCCCGTTACGGCTGGGCAGAGTGCACGTCCCTGTCCGTCGTGATAGGCATCGATCACGATGATTGGTTTCTTGACCCGTGTGTTGACAACAAACTCGCGAACGCGCCGAAGCTCTTCTGTGTTGAGAGCTAACTCTGGCGAACTCTCGGGACCAACAACTCGATATACGTGAAACCAACAGTACATGACGCCCATCGAAACCAACCGGTCGACCCATCTGTCGTTGAGCAGATCGTCGATGTTGGTTTTGCAGACGCTGGTACAAACACCAGTCATGACTTTGTTGTTCAAGCAGTTCTGGATCCCCTCCATCGTCTTGCTATAAACGCCATCGCGACCTCGCCTTTGGTCGCTGATAATCTCGGACCCCTCGACGCTTATCAGCGGGGTGACGTTACCGAGCTGACGAAGTTTTTTTGCAACTTCATCGGTGATAAAATGTCCGTTCGTGAAGACTTGAAAGTATGCGTCGGGGTGGGCTTCTAGAATCTCCAAAATCTCCTTGTGGAGGAATGGCTCTCCACCGAGAATGCCAAAGAATGAGTTGCCCATCGCTTTCGCTTCGTTCAGCATGCGATTCATGGCAGTCAACTCAATCTTTGTTTGTTTACCCGCCACATCTACCCAGCAACCTTGGCAACGCAGATTGCAAGTGTTGATGATCGAGATATAGAGAAACGGAGGGAAAAACTCCCCTCGCTTAAGTCGGCTTTTGTGCTTTTGTACGCTCCTCAAGCCCTTCCAACCGGCAAGATACGCGAGCTTCCATAGGAGCCTTTTGTCGGTTTCAAGAAGAAGTCGTTTAGCGAGTCGGAAGTACATAGGTCCCTAACGATTGTGTCAACAAAATTCGGTGACTTGTTCCGGACCGGGCAAGCAACCATTCTGTATATTATCCGCTCCCTAAGTGGTCACGAATCCATTCACCTCATCTTATCAAAATTCCAACCAGTGTGGGGTATTTCTACGAGGTAATGAGGGTTAAAAATACAGTGTGAAAACGGCAGAAGGTTACACATTTCCACAGGGCATCGTCACCGTTTCATGCCGAAAAACTCATCCAAAAGGGCTGCGAAATCGGCATTTATTAAGAGCGGCTATGACGAAGAAATTCAGTTTTTTTGCGAAGATGCCATACCGAATACCCGCCCAGAAGCTGGCGTCGGCTTGTACTCGTGATCTCGCTTACGAATCACCTTTGCACTAATGATAAGGTCGGGACGCTTGTTTGCTTCACGCTCCTCTTTGTTAGACAAATTCAACTGCCTAAGAAGACCGAGGCATTCGATCCCTTCAATTACCCGACCAAATACGGTGTAGTCTTCGTCCAAATGGGGCAAATCGGTTTTAGCAATGTAGAATTGAGAGCTACCCGAATCTCTGTCGACGTTCCCCTTCTTGTCACCCCCTAAAGCAACTGCGAGGCTTCCTCTAAAGTGATTTCTCTTCGTCGGCAGATCTGCTTCACCTCGAATCGTATATCCAGCACTTCCTGATCCGTCACCTTTCTCGCAACCCGTTTGTGCAACAAGCCCCTTTTCTACACGGAAGAAAGGTTTGAGGTCATAGTATTTTCGCTCTACCAAGTAGATAAAACTGTTTACGGCTTCTGGTGCATCATCCTCAAAGAGTTCAATTTTCATTATCCCTTTGCTTGTCCGCAACTCGACAATTGGATTGTTTCCTTTTTCGCTGTCTAATTTACGTCGGTCCAACTCCTTGTTCCATTTTTCCATTTGAACTGGAATTCCTTCAGCGAACTTCTCTTTGTTATCGTCGACTAATCCCCGTTCGCGTAGCACCTTGAATATCGTATCCACCTCCGTGTACCTGTTGTTTGCGATGCATACACTAATTCCTAAAATGAGCAGCTCCTCTGTAACGATTGGCCCACCCGCGGAAATAACCATCATTAAAGGATCGACCCAGCCATCAAAGCGATCGTGCTGCACATCGTATAAGAATGCCTCTTGTAAAGTCTTACCTATATTTGAATAAGTACTGGGTGACGATGCATACAGTTCAGCCCCTTTTTGAAGCCATGACTTTTTGGTTTTATTACACGCTGCTATCGCTTGGTGCCATTGATCTTCCAAGTCAATGTTTTTCTCAGGAGTCAAATTATAAGCCAACACATGCCGATTTCGTGCGACGATCAATCCAACAGATGCTGCATGAAAAGCCTTGAGAGCTTCGCGATAATCTTTAGCAAGCTGACTGTCGTCTGATTCAGGAACAACGCCGAAGCTCATCTCTCTCGCGATTAACTCCGCCGTCTCAACCAACTCGGCTTGGGCCTGTACGGCTTTGCGTTGCTCTGGGCTCAATGAACCTTTGGCCTGCCCCTCTAGGTTTTGAGGTATATTAGCCGGCGGAGT
This sequence comes from Pirellula sp., assembly GCA_046344995.1. GTDB lineage: Bacteria > Planctomycetota > Planctomycetia > Pirellulales > Pirellulaceae > JBKCUI01. Next base: position 53,488 of record JBKDKR010000056.1, on the reverse strand, counting down.
TTTCTGTAACTCGCGAAGTTGGGGTTCGATTTTTTTGAAAATCTCGTCGTTGAGCCATGGAATGTCAGGGCGATTCGACTTTTTTGGGGGTTCCTGTCCCGCTACGAAATTCGCAAAGACAAACGTCGTAAACAGCGAAAATCCAAACGCCAATCGTTGGGCCCGTGCAGCCATTCTTTGAAATCCTGAAGCAAACAATCTTTGTGGAAACCTATCCATTGATTTGGAATGAGCTACGATCATAGTGAATTGTTAATCCCTGGCGTCAAACTCCAAGCGGTTTTCGCTCTGAAAACCTAAGATGTCCTGAAAACCGGAGATTTTCAGCGCCGGATGTCAAAATCGAACTCAAGCCGATAGACCCAGTCGTGGAAAAAACCAGCTTACGAATCATCGGCGGGGACATGCGTTCTCGCAAGCTCCAATTTACAGTCGACCCCCGAACTAGACCCATGAAGGATCGGACTCGAGAGGCTGTAATGAATCTGTTGGGTGGTACGTTTGGCGAGTCTATAGCGTTCGATCTTTTTGCAGGAACAGGAGTATTGGGGTTCGAGGCATTATCTCGTGGCGCGACCCGTGCCGTTTTATTCGATGTTCTCGCACATGGAGTTCTAGAAATTCGGAAAAACTGCGAGTCTCTGGGCATCAAGGACCGGGTTGTGGTCCTCCAAAAAGATGTAATCCGCTGGAGCGAATCACTCGAACAAAATCTCGCTTTTCTTCGGCTCGAGAGTTTCCCATGGATCGTGTTTTGTTGCCCTCCCTACGCGCTTTGGGACAGCCAAGGAGAAGCACTCACCAAGATGATGGAGTCTTGGATCGAGAAATCACCTGTCGGCTCCCTTTTTGCTGTAGAACTTGAAGACAAAACCCCGTTGGAATTGCTACCCAGCTGTTTGGAGTGGGATGTCCGCGTTTATAAACCAGCTCGTATGGCTATTGCCGAAAAGGTTTAACTCATTATGAAACGTTTAACACTACCGTTCTTTTCCCTCGTTCTAGCAACACTCACGTGTGAGATCGATTCGCGGTCAGCACATTCGCAAGATTCGCAATGGAAGCTGGTTTGGAGCGACGAATTCGAAGGCAAAAAACTCGACTATTCGAAATGGGAAGTAGAGGTCAATGCGTTCGGCGGAGGTAATCAGGAGGAGCAAATCTACACCGACCGCGCTAAGAACGTCAAAGTGGCTGACGGATTGCTGGTGATCGAAGCTCATAAGGACAATGCCGGAATTGCGGGGACCACTCGGACCTATTCATCGGGGAGAATTCGCTCCAAAAAACGTGGCGATTGGCTTTACGGCAGGTTCGAGTTCCGAGCAAAAATGCCGGCTGGACAGGGATTATGGCCAGCTATCTGGATGCTTCCGACCGATGAAGATTACGGAACTTGGGCAGCCAGCGGTGAGATCGACATTCTAGAATTTAAAGGGCAAGAGCCCAAAACGGCGTGGGGGACACTCCACTTTGGAGGACAATGGCCCAACAACAAATTCAAAGGGACTCAGTACCAATTGCCTAAAGGTTCCTTTACCGAGGAGTTTCACGAGTTTGCCCTCGAGTGGGAAGAGGGAGAGATGCGGTGGTACGTGGACGGTGTTCTTTATCAAACGCAAAAGGAGTGGAATTCCGAGAACGGAAAGTTTCCTGCTCCTTTTGATCGACCCTTTCATTTGGTACTAAATCTAGCTGTCGGTGGCGGTTTCGTTGGTGCCCCCAATCCGGATACCCCTTTCCCAAGCCGCTTCGAAATCGACTGGGTGCGGGTGTACCAAAGGACCGAGTCCATTAAAAAGTAGGTCATTTTCGTTTTCTCGGTACCCATCGCGGTCTATCCTAGGTAGATCTTACGACAAAACCCTAGGAACCGTGATATGGATCCAATGAAACATGTTTTCGCGTCCGCATTGTGTTGTTGTGCTGTAGCGACACTGTCCAGTCTTTCAGCGTATGCACAGGCATACAAAAACGAAATTGGGTACACACAGCTTCAAGCAGAACTGGCAACTCAGGGAAAGACCATTCCGAATGGGACTGGCGTTGTGGTTGGTCTCGTTGAAGCCAATACCAGTGACTCAGCATCGTTGCATGCTTATCTTGTGAATACAGCCGGCTCTGAGTTTACGGGAAAAAACATTATTGACCTTAGTAAGGTTTTGCCCAGCCAAAACTCCGGCCATGCGACTATTGTTGCCCGCTACCTAGCCGGAAATCAACAAAGTCAATCCGCTGGTGTGACTACAATTCAGCTGTATTATGCGAGCGATTTTGTGAATGGTAAGCAGGGGCTGAGAACTGCCGCTAATCCCGGAATTGTAACGGCAGATGTACTCAATCATTCTTACATCGATAACTTCACGAACCCAACAGACCTGCCAGCCGCGATCGAGTCCAATGCGAGATTGGACTTCACCGTACAACGCGATCAATTCACCAATGTGGTTGCATTGAATAATGGCACTGGGGCATTACCCCATATCTATGGACAGTCATACAACTCGATCGTGGTTGGTCTCTCGAACGGTAATCATAGCCGAGGACAAACCACCATCGGCGGTGCAGGTCGTACCAAGCCAGATATCGTTGCACCCGGAATTCTTGGGGCCACTAGTTATGCTACCCCGGTCGTTTCTTCAACCGCAACGCTACTTCACTCGGCAGCCAGCTCATTCGGATTCAACGATGCCCGAAACCCAGAAGCCATGAAGGCAATCATCATGGCTGGGGCCGACAAAACGGCAGTGCCCTCATGGTCCAATACCAGCATGCGGCCTCTGGACAGCGTCTATGGAGCTGGCCAAGTCGATGTGTATAACAGCTATCGCATTCTCGAAGCTGGCCAGTTTGATGGAAGCACATCCTTTACCGTCAGCGACAGCGCTTTCAAAGGCTGGGACTACGGAGAAATTAACGCATCGCAGGATTTGTTTTGGAACTTTGATACGCAAGCAACTATCGATACGGCCTCAATTTTGGTTACTTGGAATTCAGACTATGCGGATGCAAACGGCAACTTTTCGTTAGGTGATTTTCGGTTGGCCAATATGCGTCTGTCACTCCATAATTACAACGGCAGCACTCTTGGTAATGAGCTCTTCTTTAGTGACTCGCTCGTCGATAACGTCGAGCACTTGTATTTGAGAAATCTCGATGCAGGGCGATACACCTTAAGGCTCAGTTCGAATTTGGATTCCAAATTCGGGATAGCGTGGGGGATTACAGCCGTGCCTGAACCAGGCACTTTCGTTCTGCTAGGATCAATAGCGGGACTCGCTCTTTTACGTAGGCGGTTCTACCGGAACGTGCACGCTGCCCCAATTTTGGATCATTCCAATGGTCATTTGTTGGATGTTGATTCAGCGGCGTAGACTCGTACGTTATCAAACTCATTCATGTCATCAAAGGATCCGATGCCGATGGTGCCATGCAGAAACGTGGTGTCTTTGCACTGCATGATTGGCTCAGTCATGTTGTCAAAAAAGACCTCAATCAAACCACTTTCTGCATCGCGTATCAACATGACGTCATGCCATTGGTCATCCCAAGCAACTGGCTTCTCGTTTTTGGTCAATGGACTTCGTGGGGCGTTGTTCACGATCATGATTTGTCCACTAGCCGGATCCGGTTTGGCTCCCAAGTGAACGTAATAAAACTGGTCTGCGTTTTGCTTCGAAAAGAAAATGCAGCAGTCCCGATGATTACCGGTGTCCTTTGTGCTTCGCACCTTTACCTTGATCGCGAAAGTTCCAAGAGGTAGGTCTTTTAGCCATGCAATATTGTGGGGAGATCTATGTTTCGGGGTGTAGTTGCTAATTCGCTTGTTGATAGCGAGGGTATGATTACCCTCGCCTTTTACAACATCCCACGATGAGTCATCTGTCGTCTCCCATTTGCCACGTCCATTTTCGAAATCTTCGCTAAAAACTAATTTCATCCCACGCACAACATCTTCTGCATGGCAGGACGGACCGAATGAACAAAGGTTTAGGATGAGCGATATGTGTATCGCAGACGCAATTAGTCCGAATTGGGTTCGAAACAGCATGGATTAACTCCCAATAAGCATGCGAGAGAGGATCGACTATCTGAGGACCATTATAACCAATATGAACGGACGCATGGGGCGAGTCTACCTAAAGGTTTCCTCGCCCAACCTCTTTTGCAACGCCAGCTTTTTCTAGATGATCCATCTGGTTTAGGGTCAACAAGCTCCATTTTCCGTCCCATGCAAGCCGACTGATTGAGGCATTGAACAAACTGAACGGGTTTGTTTGTGGTGGAACTCGCAAAAGCCCTTTCAGTGCAGCGCACAAAACGCCACCGTGAGCAACAACAGCTATTCTCTCGAAAGGAAGCTTTACGATGTGCTCAAAGGCTCGTACACCGCGATCTTGTAACTGCCTCCTCGATTCGCCATTAGGAATTACGAAGTCGTATTCCATATTGTTCCAGCCAGCGGAGTATTCGGGATATCGGTTTTCAATCTCGCTCCACAATAATCCCGAAAAGATGCCTGCATGAATTTCCTTTAAATCATCAAGCGTTTGTAGTTCCAGATTTAGCCTTTCCGCTAGCGGGCGGGCTGTATGGTAGGCTCTTTGAAGTGGACTACTTATGATTGCATCAAGATCGCCTGGCTGAAAACATTCAGCAATGGCTAACGCTTGTTGCTCACCAAACGGGCTCAATGCGACATCTGTTTGTCCTTGGATGCGGTTTTCGCGATTGAATAAACTCTCGCCATGTCGAATGATATAGATCAACATCGCTATAGAACTCTTGCGATTGTGCACTTGAGATAATCGGACTCAGGGCAATTCAAGCTGACTGGGTGATCCGCCGGAGCTCCTCGTTCCTCAAGAATCTGAACTTCTCTGCCGGCCCGTTCCGCGACTCCTTTTAACATGTCCCGAAAATCATCGCGTGTCACCCGACCGGAGCAGCTACATGTTACTAGAATTCCGCCTGGCTCAAGCATCCGGATCGCCAAGTAGTTTATTCGATGATATGCCGCCATGGCGCGTCGCATGTTATCTCGCGAAGATGCCAAGCGAGGCGGGTCAAGAACGATCATGTCAAAGCGTGCACCGAGATCTAGTTCATTGGACAGGTAGTCCATAAAATCGGCTTGTACAAAATCGACTCGATCTTGCAACCCGTTTCGCTCTGCGTTGGCGAGTGCTGCCTGCAAAGCTCTTTCGCTGCTATCGATTGCTGTAATAGATAATGTTGTTGCATGCTTGGCAATAGTCAACGCAAACCCACCCAAATAAGTACACACATCGAGTACTCGAGCGTCTCGCGGTGTCCAGCGGGCTGCTGCTAATCGGTTGTCCCGTTGGTCCAGATAGTATCCAGTCTTCTGGCCATGGGCTAAATCAATCTTCCACAGTAAACCGTTCTCTTCAAGCTCGATGGGCTCATCGGGAACACTGCCCATCAAGGTAGTCATGCCCGATTCCATACCTTCGGATTTAGCCGACTTTTCGTCTATCATTTGCACGATACTGAGTGGGCGATAAATCTCGAATAGCCTTTGAGCTATCGTGTCGATAAAGGGTAACATCCCTACGCTATTGACTTGAATGACTAAATGCTCTCCAAACTTGTCAACGATCAAACCGCTGAGCTGGTCTGCCTCGCTGAATACGAGCCGCATTGATTGGTTGTTCGCCGAAGGGCAAAAATGAGTTCTAAGCGAAATAGCGCGATCGATTCTGCGACGAAAAAAATCGTCGTCAATGCGTTCGTCTTGTTTCCAGGTCAAGAGTCGAACTCGAATGCGACTGTTGGGATTGTAAAATCCGGTACCAATGAATTTGCCATCCTCACGCACCAACTCGACAATTTCCCCCGCTTCTGGTTGCGAGGCGGGCATGTGAATGGAGTGATCCAGAATCCACGGATGATGGCCACTGAACGAATGTTTTTTTGATTGATTCAGGATCAGTTTACGAAGGGGTTGCGCTAGTTGTGTCACTGAGAAAAGCCTATCGATTGTTCAACGGATAATCGCTGCTGAGGTGCATTGTTTTGTTCGGTGATTTTATCCCATGCCTGCGAACATTCCGCTAGCAAGGATTTCGTTTGATCGGGAGATTTTATGCAAGCCAAAAGTGTTTCACCGAGCTTCTGACGGTAAAGGTGTGCATTATTGAATCGAATCAGCAATGATGTTGGTTCAGGCCGCCCATCTCGGTTGATAAGGGTGGTGTATAGCCTGTAGTCGCTGCGTCCTGAATTTGGGTCCATTTGTTTCGGCCATAGCTCAATGCGGCTATCCAGTTTAGAGAATGTAGCTCGCTGTTCGGGAGCGGAAAGCCACAAGACAAATTGGTTGGAGACGGCTGATTGTCTTGTCTTTTTCCCAACAGCCATAAGGAGGCCATGATTGGGATTCCAAGAAACATTTGCTAACTGGAGAACCGAGTCATTCTCAGAATCGATCGGGTCTGTGGAGGATGGGTATCCAATCGCGATTGCCCCGCCTTGGCTCGTTCGGGTCTGTTCCCACGCATCAGGCGCGCTCGAGAGTATGGATTGCGGGGCAACTCTCCAAAGCTCAGCCAAGATGATTGACGATTGAATTAGATCATTCGAATCCAGCTTTGACGTCATTTTAGAGATGTCGAACAACCCTCGGTACCGAGCATTTGTTGTCGAAGCAATAAACAGAAAGTGATCCACCAATCGATCCAACTGCGGTTGATTCCATTCGAGGGTTTCGGGGGGATTGACAGTCGGCAGGTCTTGAAGGACTTTGAGCCATGCTTCACGAGCCTTTTGAGAGAGTTCTTCCGAGCGTCCAACGGTGGGTTCTGCGGCACTTATTGGCCCTAGATCTAATTTCTTGGAAAATAATGCTAAGGGTTTTGCCCCCAGCGGCATGGCGTAAACGGTTCCTCCGTATCGCGATGCCCCTCTCCATCGAGCCGGCCACGGATCCGCGGAGGACTCGCCTTTTACGGTTTGGATATCTCCATCTTCGGCTGGTGGTTTTCCGTATGCGGCTTGCGGAAGCGGTCCAATTAGTTGTTTGCTAATCATTTCGCCGAGAAGATTCGCAGGGAAAATCCAGATGTCTGTCGCGTCCTGCTTTCGATCCTTCAAATCAGAAAACGATAAGTTCTCAATGACCAACGGTTGTTCGGAGGATGCTTGCCACTGAATATTAAGCTCCTCGGCAAAACGACCGTCCACCAGAACGACCTTGAGAGGAGGTCTATCTTTCGCAGAAACAACCTGTTTCTCGTTCTCGGCACCAGACTTTTCTTTGGCGTTTGGGCTGCAACCCGCAATCCCTAGCCCCAGGAGGCCCAGCAGCCCGAGCATGAAATACCCTGGCCTTAAATGCATCAGCTTCAGGAATAGTGGACCGATCGGTTTCTTGTCTTTCATTAGGCTTACAAGTTGTGATGAGAGATTCTGCAATTCGCCACGGAACAGTATAGTATCGAGCTACGGACGGTTCCTAGAGTTCGTTCGACTCAGTTTCATCGAATCATAGTTTTCAGCGAGATAAAAATGGCTTATTACATCGGGATCGACATCGGTACTTCTGGCACGAAAAGTCTTCTGATCGACTCAGCCGGGAATATTCTGGCCGAGTCCGCTGCCGAATATCCTGTCCACATGCCCAAACCGATGTGGACCGAACAAGACCCCGAGGACTGGTGGACCGCTGTCAAGAAAACGGTAAAAGCCGTTGTTAAGGCTGCAAAAGTCAAGAAGCAAGATGTCAAAGCGATTGGTCTGTCGGGCCAAATGCACGGCTCGGTTTTTCTCAACAAAAAAGGGAAAGTGATCCGTAAGGCATTGCTTTGGAACGACCAGCGAACGGCCAAGGAATGCGACGAAATAACAAAACGAGCCGGCGGGCGCGACCAGTTGATTGGTATGGTCGGCAACCCAGCGCTAACCGGTTTTACCGCCCCAAAGCTGCTTTGGTTACGCAACAATGAACCGAAAAACTACGATTCCCTCGCTCATTTGCTTTTGCCCAAGGATGACGTTCGACGCCGGTTGACGGGGGAGTTTGCGACCGATGCCAGTGACGCCAGCGGTATGCTGCTTTTAGACGTAAAGAAACGACAATGGTCCAAAGAACTACTAGGGAAGCTTGAGGTAGACGAATCTATCCTGGCCCGTGTATACGAATCGGAACAAGTCACCGGTCATCTACTGCCCGAGGTTGCCGAGGAACTCGGACTTACCACGGATTGCAAAGTCGTTGGTGGTGCGGGAGACTGCGCCGCCGGGGCCGTAGGCAACGGTATCGTAAAGCAAGGGATTCTCACGGCATCGCTTGGAACATCAGGCGTTATGTTTTGTCATAGCGATACACCTCAATATGATACTCATGGTCGATTGCATACGTTCTGCCACGCCGTTCATGGCAAGTGGCATATGATGGGGGTTACTCTCTCTGCTGCTGGTTCACTCCAGTGGTTCGTCAATCAACTATGCGTCGAACTCAATGCGAAGCGCGGTATCGATCCGTATCAAACGATCAACGCCGAAGCAGCAGCTGTTCCAGCAGGCTCCGAAGGGCTATTCTTTTTGCCTTACTTAGCAGGTGAACGGACACCACATGCTGATCCGCATGCGAGGGGTTGTTTCGTGGGACTAACCAACAAACATTCTCGAGGACACATGGCTCGCGCGGTCATGGAGGGAGTCACGTATTCGCTAAAAGAAAGTCTTGAGATCCTCGACCAGCTACAGGTGCCGGTAAAGGAGATTCGAGTCAGCGGTGGTGGATCCAAGAGCCCCTTGTGGAAACAAATTATGGCAGACGCTTTTGGTCAAAAAGCATGCACCATCAATGCAGAGCAAGGCCCGGCGTTCGGCGTCGCACTCTTAGCCGCAGTCGGTAATGGTGAGTACAAAAACATCGAGGAAGCATGCGCGGCAACAATCAAAGTTGTGGAACGAACAGCTCCTAAGAAGCAATCACAAAAAGTTTACGATAAGGGCTTTCCGGTTTATCAGTCCCTCTACAAAGCCCTCAAGGATAGCTTTGCAGAAATCTCTAAGCTGTAAGTCGTTCGACAATAACGCGGTCAATTATGAGAGCTCCACGTTTTCTTGTTCCTGACGTTCCAGATTCCGCAGTGGTTTCTTTACCGGAGCCAGAATCGCATCACGCAACCAAGGTTTTGCGAATGAAGGTCGGTGAAGAAGTAGAACTCTTCGATGGTGTTGGAAACGTTGCAAGTGGCGTCATTGTGGAGTTGGATCGGCGTGATGTGGCAGTGCAAGTGTCACAAAAACGGTTCGAACCAAATGATCATTATGGCCGATTGACATTGGCGGTAGCGCTTCCTAAGGGGGACCGTCAACGTGGCACTATCGAAAAGCTTACCGAACTCGGCGCGGACCGTTTAATACCTCTAGAAACAAACTTTGGTGTTGCAGAAGTCACAGATCGAAATGCAGGGAGGCTTGAACGATACGCAACCGAGGCGTGTAAACAAAGCCGAAGAAATCGAATGCTGCAAATTGACGAGTCAATGAGCATGGACAATTTCTGTCGTGAAATTCTAGATCTCTCAGAGTCTGGTTTTCGAACTTGGGTTCTTCATCCTCCCGATGCTTGTAATGATTTCGATTCCATTCAAAACCTAACACTACAGTTTCTGACAAATCCACTTTCGGGAGTCATCTTTGCAATTGGCCCGGAAGGAGGCTTTTCGGACGATGAAATCGCTAAAATGAAGCAAGCTGGTGCTCGGGTGCTGAGCCTCGGTGAACGGATACTACGCGTTGAAACAGCGGTCACCGTCGCATGTACGCTCGGTAGCGTGTGGGTCGGCGATTATCCCCCTCGTCAATAAGGCGGACACACCCCCTATCGTTCCTAGGTTGATCATGATCCCGTTACTGAGCTAAAAAGAAGGAACACTCCGATTAGGTACCTTACCAAGTTCGTTACATATGTTTTGATTTCCGGAGTGCGATTTTATCAGCGAGGAATAAGCCCGCTTCTGGGGTCGAATTGTCGATTCTCCCCCACGTGTTCTCACTACATGATTGAGGCTATTCAAAAGTATGGACCGGTAAAAGGTGTAGCAAAAGGACTTTGGCGGATCTGTAGATGCCATCCATTTTGCAAGGGTGGATATGATCCACCTTAGGTAAACGTGTTTTTTGCATAACTTCAGTAGGTGACCCATCAGAAATGCTTGCAATCTTTCTTGGCACAAGATTTCTGCGGTGATGGCTTCTTTTGGTGGCGACACTTGCCATACGCTCGAACAAAAGTCTGCAAAATCAACCAAGCTACGGTTTTCCGTAATACAGCTGTAGCGATTATGCCGATCGGTTGGGAACAGTCACCTTGCGACACACGTCAAGAATTTGATATGTCACTGGTAACGTAACGCCTCACGAACTGATGCACGCAATTACCAAAGGTCACCAGTGTTTGGAAAAAAAACGCGAAACCCAAGAATCTTCCAAGCCCCGATCTTTTGGTCGGTTTGCTTAGGTTTGATTTTCACGGTCGTTTTCTACAAACTGTTGAGTGTAAATCCGAGTCGCATGGCTTTGTTGCACCGTTATGCAACATGCCATGAGGTAGCGTATGTCTCGGTTGCATTTTTCTTCACAGCCCTGTGTGCGCTCATTTACAAATTTTTAGAATCGTTAAACCAAGAACGATTAACAGGTCAATGCGAATCCGTTGTCGAAGACATCAAGATTGCAAGATCTTCCGAATCTCTAGAGGATGAATCTTCGCAACTAAGCTGGCTTGAAGCTGTTTGGAAATCCCAAACCGTTGCAATATATACGAGTGGATTTGGGTCTCGGGTGAGAGAAATTCTGGGAGTCCAAAATCGCCGCCGCACTTTTGCTCACCTTGATCAAGATCTAAAAAGCTCCGAAGAGTATTACGCAGACGAGCAACATGACAGCTATGCGATAGTTCGCATCATCACGTGGGCCATGCCAATGCTTGGCTTCCTAGGTACCGTTATTGGTATCTCAGCGACTTTAGGGCAAATGGATGCTAGCAAGCTCGCGAGTGGCTCGCAAGAAGCGATGAACGATTTGACCAAGGGCCTTTATGTCGCCTTCGATACCACTGCGGTCGGGCTAGTTTTGACGATGATGGTCATGTTCTTGCAGTTTACTGTGAACAAGGCGGAGTTGAAACTGCTTCAACGCATGAACCGGTTGATAGAAGAACTGTTCGGATGCTGCCTGACAACGACTCATAAAACGCCCCATCTACCGGGTGTAGATCTGGCCTTCGAGCATATGTCGAAGCGACTTTTGGGTACGGTCGAAAAGCTGATCAAGAAGCAGGCAGAACTTTGGCATAACTCTATGGAACTGGCTCAAACAAGGTGGTCCTCCATGGGTAGCGAAGCAGAATCGATGCTCCGCAATTCGTTGACTCAATCGGTGCTTAGTGTTCAGCAGTTAGCGCACGCACCTTTACTCGATCTGCACAATGAAATCGCAAGCAAGCAAACACAAATACTAGGGAATCAAACCGAGGTTCTCGAAAAGTTTAGCTCTGCCCAGCTCTCTTGTTTGGATCAGCTGCGAAACGATGTACTTGCGTTTCAAACCAAGCTCTCAGAGCAAATCCAAGCTACGCTTGAGCAGCAGGACGCTATACAGCAACTTACCAGACGGATATTGGATCTTAGTGAAAGCACTTCGGTTATCTCGTCGATGGAAGAACCCATCCAGCGAGTGCTACATCGCATGACCGACATAGACCGATTCCATGATGCAGCAATCTGCCTAACAGAAGCCGTTGCCGTATTAGGAACACAGCTTGAGCGTCATGGGTATATCGGCAGAACGGCAGCACGTCGTCGATCGTCCGAGGTTGCAGAGGCGATAGAAGATACCTCCACTGATCCAAACGTTATTCCAATGAGAAGGAAAGCGGGATGAGTCGCCGAAAGCGCCGTAGCGATACCATGGCGCCGGCCTTGTTTCCCTTCTTGGCGGTGCTCCTCTGTACCATTGGCGCTCTTGTCATGGTGCTGGCAATAACAGTGACGAGTTCTCATGCTTCTGCGAAAAAGGAAGCTGAGTTAGCTCTTCTCGAAGCAAAAGATCAATCGAATCTTATCAAGGCTCAGTCCAATGAGTTAGCGTTTCGTCGTGAAGAGATGAAACAGGATATCGAGCGTAGACGTCAGGCTCTTCAAGACATCGAAGACCACCTCGCACGCTTGAAAGAGGAACTCAGGTCTCTGGAAGATGGGCTTGAGAAGCTGAATGACGAAAACATCTCGACAGAAGTCTCCGTTGACAAGAAGATCAAGCGAGCGGAAGAATTAAAGGATGAGATTCAATCAAAGAAGCAGGAAATAGAAGCCGAGATCGCCAAAAAGAAAGATCGCCGTCCAGCATTCGCTATCATGCCCTACACCGGACGTAGCGGCACGACGCGTCGACCGGTCTATATCGAATGTGTAAAGGGCAAGGTGGTCATTCAGCCCGAAGGGATAGTCATAGAAGATAAGGATCTCGTTCCTCCCGGTCCTGGCAATCCTCTAGCGACGGCTCTAAGAGTTTTGAGAAACGCGTATACCGAGCGAGATTCTCAGTACGGATTCACGCAGCCTCCATATCCACTATTGATCATTCGCCCTGATGGTATCGAGTCCTATGCTCGAGCTCGAACAGCTATGAGCGGCTGGGACGATCAATTCGGCTATGAATTGGTGGAAGCGGACATGGAACTTGCGTTTCCTCCCGGTGTGCCTGGGTTAGACAAGACCTTGGCCGACGCTGTTGCAGATGCCAAACAACGACAAAAAGCATTAGTTCTTGCGAATCCTCGATTGGCTCGAGAACAAGAGCTTGGATTGGATTCGTGGGACGATCCTGTAACCAGCAATAGTTCGATTAGTTCTGGATTTGGAGGAGCCACCAAACAAGAAGCGACAAGCCAGCCGCCCGAAGGAAATTGGCGTATGGTTTCTCCGGTCGTTGGCTATCAAGGAAACGCCCAAGGAAGTCCTCTTGGACAAGAAGGGCGATCTGGAGAATCAGGATTTTCCAACAATGGGTTAGCAGCGGGCTTCGCAGCTACCGACGGGGCCAACACTTCTTCGAGCGCAGGAGGGGGGGACGGTGCAAGCAGCGGACAAGGGTCCGAAACAGGCTCATCATCAAGCAGTTCCACAACCGGGGGAGTTGTTGGAGGTATGGCATCCAGCGGAAGCACAAACGCCAGTTCACAACCGTCTACTGGAGCCAACTCAGGCAATAATAATCAGTCAGTCGGATCTGTATCGAATCAATCTGGATTGGCATCAGGATCTAACGGTGGCTCGGGTAACGATCCCAACAACAACATGCCCAATGATTTCCGAGACCAACGTGGATCGAACACGCCGGGATCGGTGCAGCAAAGTGCTAATCAGAAATCCGCAGAGGATCCTGAAGGCACAGACTCAAGTTCGACTAACAATAGCAAAACCAGACACGTTAGCAGCGATGGCGACTTAAAGCCTATATCCGTTGGTGCGGGTAAGAACTGGGCGCAAGCAAAGGCGGAGGGCAAAGCTACTCCGGTCACAAGAACCATCAAGATTATTGCATTAAAGGACAAATGGCTCGTTGTTGCTGACTCTTCCAAATTGGAAATTGAGGCCAACATACTTCATCATGAAAAGGGTCCACAAATCGCATCCGAGGAGCTCGCTAAGGCGATTCGCTCACGAGTTGATTCTTGGGGGCCCTCTGTCCCAGGCGGATACTGGGTACCCACGGTCGAAATCCATCAAGCCAGTGACGCTCAATTGAGCGTTGGACGTATGGAGCGGCTTCTCGAGGGTAGCGGTGTCGAGCTAAAAATCGTTCCTCTGCAATTGCCCCGTAACTAGGTATTGGTATGGGTCGTAGACATCAAGAAGAAGAATTGGCAGGCGAGGATTCCTTCCTCGATACCATTGCCAACTTGATCGGTATTATCATCATTCTGGTCGTAATTGTCGGAGCCAAGAGCCAGTCTTCAGCCCGAGAAATAGTTGGTCAAGAAATCGCCTTGGAACGCGATGAACTTAAAGATCCCTTGGCAAAGGCCCTTCAGCTTGAGGATGATTTAGCTAAACAAGCCGCCGAACTGCAACGTTATGAACTGGAGCTAGCCTACCGTTCTAACGAACGAATGATGACGCTCGATCAAGTGAACGTGGCAAAAAGCAAAATAGATGGCCAAGTCAATGAGCTTTCAGAAGAAGAACGAAATCAGTTTGAGATCGATCGGGAACTGAGCGAATTGGAGCAACAGCTTGCAGATTTGATGGGGCAACAAGGCACTTTGCCCGATAGCGAAGTACCACCTATCGTTTTGCACCATCTGCCAACTCCGATGGCAAAAACTGTGTTCGGGCATGAAATCCATGTCATGATGACGGAAAACAAGGTGTCGGTTATTCCATGGAATGAACTAGTGGACTCACTTAAACGTGAAGCACGTGGTGCCGTCGAACGGAATACCCAACGCGATAGGTTCACGAACGAGCTTGGGCCGATCGGTGGATTTACGATGAAGTATACCTTGAAAAGTCAGACTGGTATGATGAGCGATGGCGCAAGAACCGCGATGGGTCGAATGGTCGAGCTGGATAGATTTGTGCTGACACCGGAACCGGATCTGATGAAAGAAACAGTAGAACAAACGCTAAGCACCGGTGGACGTCTGAGAGCAGAACTGGCAATGCATAAGAATCAGAATACAACCGTCACGGTATGGGTCTACCCCGACAGTTTTAGTGCATTCCGAAAATTGAAAGACACACTCTTTCCGGAGGGATTCCTTTGCGCGGCTCGCCCACTCCCGTTTGGAGTTCCAGTGGGTGCATCTCCTAACGGATCGTCTTCAACCGCCCAGTGATTTCAGCGTTCCAGTAACGCCTCTTATTTTGTCTCAACGACTTAGTGAGTAGTGGGCTGCAAGCGTCTTAGGGTCGATTTTCATCCACTTATCCCACAAGTCTTTGTTGACGCTGGTTAACGATTCGGATAGGTGCTTTTTGCAAGCATCATAGTCATATAGTGACTGAAAAAAATCAGCTCTGTCTTCTAGCTCGACTAGTCCATCATTACTTGATCTATCCAACTCATCATATTGATACTGTAGCAGAGCTTCAATTTCTCGAATTATGCCTTGCGTAAACTGGTCGATTTGCGATTGATAATCATCAGGTCGAAGATCACGGTTTGCGTTCGGCTGAACCTCCATCGCGAATCCCCGGCTGAATACCCCTCGTACCATGGCTTGTAAACGCGGGTCGGTAGTGATGGCCACATGATCCATTTCATGTTTCATCAATCGGTCGTTCCAAGGTTCAGGGGGTAAGTACGTCGTTGGGATGATGACGGCATGGTTAACGCTGAAATCCCGTTTGGTGTAACGAACATCGAGCATCAAGATTTGCTCGCCGTCTTTTATGGTTGTTCTAGGAGGTCGGTAGATACACTTGTAGTCCAGCTTTATTTTAAATCGTGTTAACGCCGCTTTACGGTAGGAAGCCAGTATCGAATCGTCGACTTGGATTACGACATTGCCGCGATTGATTAGTCGCAAGTATTCACCGGGAGCCATGGCCAGCCATGGATGAGGTTCAGAGCGTTTTGTGGTATCGGACTCATCCGGCAATTGCGAGGCGAAGCAATCGACTGCTAGGTTCAAAGTGCAGAGCAATGTCAACAGAAGCTTGGTCATCGAAGTTACAAATTTTTGACTGTCCATAGAACTAGGTTTTGAGCGTAGTTGAGAGATGAGTTTAAGGCATTGTAGACGAGGTGCGCCGCCGTATGGGTAGTGCCAGGTGGCCGCGAACGTATTTTGCACCTGGACGAATCGCAAAAATCGCTATAGTGTGTCTATCGTCCACCCTTAGAACCCCGCTTCCCCCCTCCTGACCCTGGTGCTACGTTGTCCCAAATCAACTCCAGAAACTTGAACGATCAATCACTTGGAATATGCCGCTCCGCATTGGGCCACGCTCCATCGTGGAGGATCGCATCTCATACGCTAGCTTGCGGGGCGACGGTCATCGACTTCGGCGTTCAAACGACGGGCGGGATTCTTGCTGG
Source organism: Pirellula sp. (assembly GCA_046344995.1). Lineage (GTDB taxonomy): Bacteria > Planctomycetota > Planctomycetia > Pirellulales > Pirellulaceae > JBKCUI01. The sequence goes on along the minus strand of JBKDKR010000056.1, from coordinate 37,405 downwards.
CCAGAACCTGGCACGGATCTGTCTTGCCGATCGAGCCAAAGTGACCGTGCACCCCGCAGATGTTTCGCTCGGTCCGTGGCCACTTATACAGGTCTACACGGAGGATCCGGTGAACGCTTGTATGGCGAGTCAATATGCAGGTTGGCCTGTCCAATGCGAAGGTTTTTTTGCCATGGGCTCGGGACCGATGCGAGCCAAACGAGGCCGAGAACCGGTTCTAGAATCATTAAAGGTAACTGATGAAAGCGAGTACGCAGTTGGTGTTTTGGAATGCGATACGCTTCCCGATTGCAAGGTCGCTTCACTCGTTGCTGAAGAGTGCAAAGTACCTCCCGCAAACGTATTCTTGTGTGTTGCGCCGACGCGATCGATCGCTGGTACCGTTCAAGTAGTCGCTCGGTCAGTGGAAACGAGCCTACACAAGCTGTTTGAATTGGGATTTCCTCTTGATGCCGTCGTGCATGGTCATGGAGCGGCCCCGTTGCCACCTCCCGCACTGGATTTCGTTGAGGGAATCGGACGGACCAACGATGCGATATTGTATGGAGCTCACGTCACTCTTTGGGTCCAAGCTGACGATGGACTGATTGAATCAATCGGTGCCAAGGTTCCGAGTAGCCACTCTAAGGATTACGGTCGCCCTTTTGCCGAAACATTTCGCAGTTACAAGTGTGATTTCTACAAAGTGGATCCAGGCTTGTTCAGCCCTGCGATGATCACGATCGTCAATTTGAAAACGGGCAAGTCATGGAGGTGGGGCAAAACACGTCCCGATCTTTTGCAACAATCTTTTGGTGAGCTCTATCAAGCATAGAGTGCTGCCTCAACATTCGATCGGTTATGTGGTAAACTGGTGGGAGAAAAACACCTCCCACCAGAATCACAGGATTGCATCATGAGCCTCCCCAAGAAACTAAGTCGCCGTCGATTTGTATCTAGTCTCGCGGCTACCTCTGCAATGATATCAACGGTAGCCAGCACCCGCCCGACGGTCGCTAGAAGCGTCTCGATGTCGAATGATGAAATCCGTCTCGGATTCATCTCTTGCGGTGGTCGAGCCAATGAACACTTAAGCACCTTCACAAAATTCAAAGGTGCCGCGGTGACAGCGCTGTGCGATCCGGATAGCATCAAAGTGGAACGTGCGCGTTCGCAATTTGCACCACAGGCAAAAGGATACTCGGATCTACGAAAGCTTATCGACGATCCTAACGTCGATGCCGTTGTTATTGCGACTTGCAACCATTGGCATTGCTTGGCCGCCATCTGGGCCATGCAAGCTGGCAAGGATGTCTACGTGGAGAAGCCTCTTTCCCATAGCCAATGGGAAGGCCAACAAACGATAGCGGCCGCCCGCAAGTACAATCGCATTTGCCAAGTCGGAACACAGCAACGTTCCGATCCAATGCAAAAAGAGATTAAAGCCTTCTTGCACGAAGAGAAGGGAATCGGTGAAATTCTATCTGCTAGAGTCAACCGCTATGGGGTGCGTAAATCGATTGGATTACGTTCGACTCCATTGCCTATCGATCCCAAAATTGACTACGACCTCTGGCTTGGGCCCGCACAAGATCGGCCTATATTCCGCGAGAACTTCCATTACGACTGGCACTGGGATTTTAATACCGGTTCCGGCGAGATGGGCAATTGGGGTGTTCACGTTCTTGATGACCTTCGCAACAACGTGTTCCTCGATAAAGTCAATTTGCCGAAGCGAATTTTTGGCGGCGGTGGCCGTGTGGTTTGGAATGACGCGGGAGAGACTCCCAACGTTCACTTCGTGTATTTCGATACAGGAACCATTCCCGTTGTAATCGGCCTTAGCAATTTGACCGAAGGTACTGGCTCGGACAAGCAACCGAAAGTAAAAGGCCCCGGCAGTGGCTATATTGCTTACGGTCAAGGAGGTAGGCTCGAAGGACAGCGCGGAGGCGCGGTCGCCTTTGATGCTAAGGGAAAGGAGATCAAACGCTTCCGAGGAAACAGTGGAAACGGGCTTCACCAAGAGAACTTCTTAAATGCGGTCCGTACGCGAGATGCATCTATATTGGCAGCAGACGTACAGGTGGGCCATGATTCGACCGGTTGGTGTAATTTGGCCAACGTCGTATATCAAACGGGCGAAGCCTTCTCCATGGAAGCGGCCGAACAAGTCAAGTTGCCTGAATGGCGATCGTTACTGGGTGAGATGAAAGATCATTTGGCCGCTCATTCGCTTGAAATGGAAGACGCAAATCTTCGGATTAGCAAAATGCTAGAGTTCGATCCAATTAAAGAAGTCTTTGTTGGTGACGGATCTCAGGATGCAAACAAATACCTCAAACGTGAGTATCGTGCACCTTATGTAGTTCCTGAAATTACCTAAGTCACAATCGCTAATCTCTCGATTCTTAAAAACAGTTCTCTAGGAGCTTGAATTGGACGGACAACCAAAAGAACTTCGGTCCAGCCGATGGTTTGTAAAAGATGATCTGCGTAGCTTTGGCCATCGTTCTCGATTAAAGGGGATGGGGTTTGACGATGCAGATTATCTTGGCAAGCCCATTATTGCGATTCTGAATACCTGGAGCGACTTGAATACGTGCCACTCCCACTTTAAAACTCGGGTCGACGAGATAAAGCGTGGCGTGTTGCAAATGGGGGGCTTTCCCGTCGAAATTCCGGTTGTGAGTTTGGGCGAAATGCTCATGAAGCCAACAACCATGCTGTACCGTAATTTGTTGGCGATGGAAACCGAAGAGGTTTTGCGCTGTCATCCAGTTGATGCGGCAGTATTGATGGGTGGTTGCGACAAAACGGTACCAGCCATGATCATGGGAGCGATTTCGGCCAACATTCCGTTTGTGTTCTTTCCCGCTGGCCCCATGCTAAAAGCTCGCTGGAAAGATCAAACACTAGGTAGTGGCACTGATGCGTGGAAATACTGGGCGGAGCGGTGTGCTGGCAACCTTTGTGATGGCGATTGGAAGGATATCGAAAATTGTATCGCCAGGTCTGCTGGAACATGTATGACTATGGGCACGGCATCGACGATGGCGTGCATTGCGGAGACCCTTGGGGTTACCCTACCGAACGCGAGTTGCATACCTGCTGTTGTATCGGAGCACAGTCGTCTAGCAGTGGCCACTGGGCGAAAAGCGGTTCAATTGGCGACGAGTCAAATGGCACCGCTGTCGTTCTTGACTAGAGAACATTTCGAGAATGCACTCATCGCGCAGCTAACCCTGAGCGGCTCAACCAACGCCATCGTGCATATGATTGCCATGGCAGGGCGTGCGGGTATTCGGTTGACGCTGGAAGATTACGATCGCATTTCACGCGAGATACCGGTGCTGGCGGATCTGCGGCCTAGTGGACGATTTCTGATGGAGGATTTTTATAACGCAGGGGGATTATCGGGATTGCTCAATCGATTGCGAGATAAACTTCATTTGGGCGCGATCACCATCAATAATAAGACTTTGGGAGAGCAAATTGAGAGTGGATCGGTTTTGGATGACAACATAATTCGAACTCGCGACAATCCGCTTTGGCCCGAAGGGGGAACGTGTGTGCTGCATGGAAATTTGGCACCGAACGGATGCGTGATCAAGACGGTGGCATCAGATCGTAAGCTGCACAAACACAAAGGGCGTGCGGTGGTGTTCCGATCGTACGGTGATCTTAAGTCACGTATCAATAGTCCAGATCTAGACGTTACGCCCGAGAGCGTATTGGTCATGCAGTCGGGAGGGCCGATTGGTGCTCCAGGATTCCCGGAATGGGGCATGTTACCATTGCCGGAAAAGCTTCTTAAGCAAGGCGTAAGAGACATGGTTCGCATTTCCGATGCCCGAATGAGCGGGACTAGTTACGGGACTTGTGTGCTGCACGTTTCACCAGAATCGCACGAGGGAGGCCCCCTAGCGCTCGTCGAAGATGGCGATTACATCGAACTAGATGTCGCCAATAGATCTATAGAATTGCTTGTGGATGAAACGGAGCTTGCGAGAAGAAGAGCGAAATGGCAAAAACCAGCACCGAAGTGGGAGCGAGGTTATCTGAAGATATTTTCTAACCACGTCACCCAAGCGCACGAAGGTTGCGATTTCGATTTCCTACACGGCAATACCCCCGACCTAGAACCTGAAATCTAGGCCATCATCTGGTTATCACCGCAAGTAAATCTTCGTTTAGCCTACTGCCCATTGGGCCGCGTTAAGCGTGCCACCATTGCACAGGTCGCGAGGCTTACCATCTATTACTTGAGCACGAGTAGCAAGTCACCAGTTTCTACCTGGCTGCCTGACTTGACGTGCAACTGAGCGATTTCACCGTCTCGCTCTGCCGTTACCACAGTCTCCATTTTCATGGCTTCCAATGCTAACAACTTTTGTCCCTTCTTGACTTTGTCGCCAACCGCAATAGTTACGCCAATCACCATGCCAGGCATACCAGCAGCGATGTGAGTAGGATCAGCAGGATCAGCCTTAACTCGAGATGCCGCTTGACCCTCGATCGATTTATCTTGAATCTCAATCTCTCGTGGTTGTCCATTTAGTTCAAAGAAGACGACCCTTGTTCCGTCTGGTCGAGGATCACCGACTGTCAAGAACTTTACGATTAGGCGCTTACCTGTTTCGATATCGATCGAAAACTCCTCGCCAACCTCGGGTCCGTAAAAGAAGATTGGCGATGGAAGAATAGACAAGTCACTGTAAGCGCTGCATTGCTTGAGGAAGTCATCAAATACCTTCGGGTAAAGAGCCGACGTAACGATGTCTTGCATGGTCGGCTCAATTTTGTGTTTACGATGCAACGTCTCCTTAATTTCTTCGAAGTTGACCGGCGGCAAACTCTCCCCAGGTCTCTCGATCAATTCTTCGCGGTCCTTAAGAATCGCTTTCTTGACGTTCTCGGGGAACCCACCAGGTGGTTGCCCCATGTTTCCACCGACCAGGTCTATCACGGATGCTGGGTAGGCTATCTCTCGTCGATTTTCTGCGATATCGGCTGCGGACAATTGGTTCGCAACCATAAATAGCGCCAAATCTCCGACAGCTTTGCTGGTCGGTGTAACCTTGACGATATCACCGAGCAGTTGATTCGCATCCGCATACTTCTTGCAGACCTCTGCCCATTGATCAGCCAGCCCCAGAGCCTTTGCCTGTTGATAGAGGTTTGTGTATTGACCGCCTGGCATTTCGTGTTGATACAGGTCCCCTGCGGCCACGAGCGATTCACTTTCGAACGGGGCGTAGTATTGTCGTGCCGCTTTCCAGTACTCGGAGATCTGAGTAAGAGTATCGGTATCCAGCTGGCTCTCTCGAGGAGAAAACCGAAGCGCCTCCACCAACGTGTTTAGATTGACTTGAGAGGTCCCACCCGACATGGCCGCAAAAGCGCCGTCAGCAATTTCGAGACCTTCATCTGCAGCATTGAGAATCGAAGACGCTTGGATGCCCGCTGTATCGTGAGTATGAAAATGGATCGGTATTCCGATTTCTTGTTTCAACGCGGCGACAAGCTTTCGCGCAGCTATTGGCTTACACAGACCTGCCATATCTTTTATGGCCAATATATGAGCTCCCATTTTCTCAAGCTGTTTGGCTAGATCGACATAATATTTGAGGGAGTACTTGGTGCGATTCGGATTCGTGATATCTCCCGTGTAGCAAATGGCAGCTTCGCAAATCATGCCTGAATCTATGACGGCATCCATCGCGACCCGCATATTCTCGGTCCAATTGAGCGCATCAAAAACGCGGAAGACATCAACGCCCGCTTCGGCCGCTTCTTTCACAAACGCTTTGACAACATTGTCCGGATAGTTGGTATATCCCACAGCGTTTGAGGCACGCAAAAGCATTTGAAACAAAACATTTGGAATCGCTTGTCGAAGCTCGGCTAACCGACTCCAAGGGCTTTCGGATAGAAACCGCATCGACGTATCAAACGTAGCACCGCCCCACATTTCAATGGAGAACAATTTCGACGCGAGTCGCGAATACGCATCAGCAATCTGAAGCAAGTCGTAAGTTCTAAGACGGGTCGCCAAAAGAGACTGGTGTGCATCTCTCATGGTTGTATCGGTCAACAAGAGCTCTTTCGAACCTCGAATGGAATCACAAAATCCCTTCGCACCAAGCTTCAAGAACTGATTTCGATATCCATCAGGAATCGGTTGTCGAACATCTAGCTTCGGAACAGGTGCAGGCTCTCGGCGGATCGTCTTAATGTTCGTACCGACCAATTGGTTACCGTTAACAATTGTTTCGGCGATGTAGCTCAACAGTTTCGTAGCGCGATCGCGGCGCTCGGTCATCTGGAACAATTCCGGTGTTTTGTCAATCATTCGTGTCGTCGCATCACCGGCCAGGAAGGTCGGATGTGTGATGAGCGAAATCAAGAACGGAATGTTTGTTTTCACTCCACGAATTCGGAACTCTTGGAGCGAACGTTCCATACGCGCTGCAGCCTCTCCGAGATTTCGACCTCGGGCCGTCACTTTAACCAGCATCGAATCATAAAAAGGATTGACCACTGCACCGCTAAATGCGCTACCCGCATCGAGTCGAATACCGAGACCACCAGCACTTCGATAGTGAGTGATACGACCGTAGTCAGGCCGGAATTGGTTTGCAGGATCCTCTGTGGTAACCCGACATTGAATAGCAGCTCCCATAACTTGAACGTTCTGCTGAAGCGGCAAACCCAAAGCGTCGTTCCCCAGTCTCTCTCCTTGAGCCACCAGTATTTGTGACCGAACAAGATCAATTCCTGTGACCTCTTCGGTGACCGTATGCTCAACTTGGATACGTGGATTGACCTCGATAAAGTAGAACTTGTTTGACTCCGTGTCATACAAAAACTCAACAGTTCCTGCGCAGTGATAGCCTACTTCTCGACCGATTGCCAACGCAGCCTCGTGCAACTCCGCAGCAACCTTGGGGCTCAGGTTCGGCGCAGGGGCTAGTTCAACTACTTTTTGGTGCCTTCGTTGAACGGAACAATCTCTTTCGTGAAGGTGAATCAGATTGCCATACTGATCACCAAGAATTTGGACTTCCAAGTGTCTTGCTTTTCCGACAAGCTTCTCAATAAAGACCTCATCGCTGCCAAACGCATTCTTAGCTTCACGCTGGGCTTGTTCCAAATTGATTGCGAGATCCTTTTCTGATTCGACGACGCGCATACCGCGACCACCTCCCCCTTTGGATGCCTTGAGCATGACGGGGTAGCCCATTTTGCTGGCGGTCTGCATCGCTTCATCTAGGGACTCGACCGCCTGTGCCGAACCTTCTAGCACAGGAACACCGACTTTTTTGGCAATCGCACGCGCCGCCACTTTATCGCCAAGCAACTCCAAAGCCCGAACACTCGGGCCGACAAATGTAATTCCTGCTTGTTCGAGAGCTCGCGCGAACTCCGCGTTCTCGGACAGAAACCCATATCCGGGGTGAACTGCATCAATTCCGTACTCCAGACAGAGACGTACGATGCCATCTATGTCGAGATAAGAACGAATCGGCTCCCCTTGTTTTCCGATTTGGTATGCTTCATCAGCTTTGAAACGATGGAGTGCGAAGCGGTCTTCATGCGAGTAGATGGCGACGGTTCGGATTTTGATTTCGTGAGCACTGCGAAAAATTCGCGTAGCGATTTCGCTGCGGTTCGCGGCTAACAACTTCTTAATCGGTCGCATGAATGTCTGGTTTCTCTTAAGTGAGTGTTGCATTGAATCCACAAAGACATGCTAGCATCGCACGCAACGCGGACATCGTGTTAGGAGGATAACGATGCGTGGGAATTGTAACTTAAAAATGGAGTGTTCGGAGAGACCTTACCTAGATTCAAAGCTTCGTTTCGGAGTAGCATAAGAGAAAGCAATTTGGCCACTCCCGAATTCCTACTTTACGACCTTTGTTTCCATCCTTCCGTATTTTGACACTATGACTTGGAAGAAGATATGTTCGTCCCATGAATTGGGAGAGGGGATGTCGAGAGAAGAGCTCTTAAATGGCGAGGTTGTCGCGATCTTTCGCAATTTAGGGGTGCTCTATGCATTAGATGGGGTATGTATGCATCAAGGGGGGCCCATCGCGAAAGGTTGTGTAAGTAATGGCGTTGTGACATGCCCCTGGCATGGTTGGCAGTATGAGTTAAAAACAGGCTGCAATGCTGCAACCAAGAAGCACATGCTAAAAACCTATCAAATTCGGGAAATTGATGGGCATATTGAGGTTGACGTACCTGAAACCTAATTCCTAGCATCACAGCGGTTAATCAAGGTCGCCAAACGGGATGTTTGGTGGTCGTATTTGTTGATTCGCATGGTCAGGAGGCCTCGCAGTGCAAACCTTGAAGACTGCCTTAGTGGTTGTTCTGTTATTGTTCGTGATTTATGGAGCGTTTGTCGCAATAAACGGCAGCAATACAGCGTTAAATCCAGAAATTGCGGACATGGTGGACTTGGATACAAACACTCCCGACATAGGTGGAGTTACCGGTCCATTCCTGTCTAATTCGACACCCCCAACTTCGGGCGCAGCGGCTCCTGCAGCAGACCCGTGGGCACAATTCCAAAGCAAGCCAGCTGCCGGTTTTAATAGCCCAGCACCTGACAACCCCGAACCAGCGTTTGGAGCAACTCCACCTGCATTGCCGACTCTTCCAGAAAATGGAGGTACCGCATTGGCAACTGCTCCAGTCTCGAACCAGAGTACAACTCCGAACTTACCTCCACTCGACACTTCAGATCTGCCTCCGTTACCTCCATTGCCCCCGATCATCAGCGCGGATAGCCTCTCAAAGGACGCCAGCGAGCCAACGACAACTAAGGCTGCAACATCGCTGCCACCTTTGCCTAGCGCATTACAAGAATCACCGAGGGGAACTCCATCTGCCAACGTAGTCGCAGACGCGGATGTCTCAAAGACCCAGACACCAGATTTTGGCCTAGCAATACCCTCGGCTCCGAACGGTTTAGGGGCAGCAAAGCCAACTCAAGACAGCCCGAGCCTGACTGCAGCCGCAAGCTTACCCTCAACTGACCGCGCCCCGAAACTACCTAATGCGGAATCCAAGGTAACCGAATCACGCCCAAGTTCCGGAAGTACACCAGTTGTAACCAGCAGAGCTTACGAAAATGCGAAAACAGTTGCGAGCGATCAAGCAGCTAAGGGGCAATTGAAAGACGCTCTTGCAACCTTAAGCGTCTTTTACAACTCGACAGATCTTAGCGAATCTCAACGCGTCGATCTTGTCGATTTCCTAGATGCTCTTGCCGCGCAAGTCATCTACTCTACAGAACATTATTTGGATCTACCGTACACGTCGGCAGCTGGCGAAACGCTGGATCAGATCGCTCGAAGATATCAGATCCCAACCGAAGTTCTCGCCAGAATTAATGGAATGGAGCCTACTACGGTGATCAATGCGGGTACGAAGATAAAGGTAATCCCTGGCCCATTCCGTGCCGAAGTTGACCTCAATCGAAATGAGCTGACTTTATTTCTTGGAGAGCTTTATGCCAGTCGCTTTCCAATCTCCACAGGATCAGATCCGAATCCTCAACCCGGTAGCTATTCCGTTATTGCGAAAGATCGAAACAGAAATTACTACGGCGCAGGTGCTCCAATCATGGCAACCGACGCGAACAATCCGTACGGCGGCTATGTGATCGATCTCGGAAATCAAATCAGCATTCACGGTGCATCCAGCAGCAGCAACGATAAATTGGGCTGCATTAGCTTGTCGCCAGCAGATGTCGCCGATGTTTATGGTATGCTGTCTAGTGGTTCACAGGTAACCATCAAGAGATAAACACTGATACTACTAATTGCTGCAGGCTCCCATGTGCACTCAATGGGTCCAGAGAAAAGATAAGCCAAACAACAACAAACACCGCGTCTCGATATGGGCTGCGGTGTTTTGTTTTTGTATGGCTTTCGCTATGACCACTACGGAAAGCTCTCAGAAAGCTGCCGAAACCGACCAAACCATTGAATCCCAACAATCTCCAACGCTTCAGTCGCCAGATCAATGGACCTCTCTAGATGGAACTTCCATCAAATCTGGATGGTCATTCGACAATGACTTCATTAGTCTTTCGCAACTCGGGCCTGATCAATCGGAACTCGCAGGGGGGCACATCATCACTAAGGATGAGTTTGAAGACTTTGACCTCGAGTTTGAATGGAAAATTGAAAGGAACGGAAACAGCGGAATCAAATACATGGTTCAGCGATATAGCGACCGACATCTCGGACTCGAGTATCAGATATACGATGATGACGGTACCCACAGGGTAGAGCCAGAGAATTCCACGGGAGCGATATACGATCTATTTGCTCCTACTCAAGACAAACCGCTAAAGACTGCCGGGCAATGGAACAAGTCTCGGATCGTTGTCCACGATACTCGCATACAGCACTGGCTAAACGGTAAGTTGATAACCACAGCCACGATGCACAACCGGGAATGGAACGACCGAGTAGCAGCGAGCAAGTTCAATGACGTTCCGAACTTCTGCAAGAGTCGTCGCGGGCGACTCATGCTCACAGATCATGGGAGCAATGCATGGTATCGAATTCTTAGCTTTAAAGCCGGCCAAATCTCGAATGATCCTTAATCATTCTGAATCTCGATCACTCCCGTCTCAATCATTTTCTTCGCATGCTCGACAATTGGCTTTAGTTTGGAGGTTTCTTCAGGGCCCAGGAATGCAACGTTCATACCCTTAACGTACCTTAAAACCTTGCGAGGCTTTTGTTCGCTCAACCAAATACGCAGCAATGCAGCTTGCATGGCAAACCGGTCCTGGTCGAACAACTCGACATAGATCTGGATCAAGCCTGCGGCTTCGGGGTAACGTTTTGATTTGAGATAACCAGCGATAATTCGGTGCAATTCCTTTTGTTGCCATTGGATAGCTGGGTTTTTCGAAGCTAGTTTCATGTGGAGTCGGTGAGCCAACTCAAATTCCCCTCGATCCAACGCTTCAGAGACCTGAGATTGAAGCTGCTGTAAATTCTCTGGACTCGGCGCGGTTGCTATCTTGGATTCTTCCAATTGCCGTTTCCGTTTTTCTTTTTTTGATTTCTCCGTTTGTTTTAGGATTTTCGAATCTTGTCCCGTTCGGCCTTGAAGATACGAGAAAACATCCCAGCCTTCGCAATCAACGTGCCCTGCTTTAACCATCCACAACCCAACCGGGAGTGCGACCAGAAAACCCATTATGTGGAGGAGCTCTGAACTCATCCGAAAGCCCTGCAAACCGAAAAACACAAACTCCTTGACAAAGAAAAACGCGCCAAAGGTGAGGATGCTTATTTCTGACATTCCTCCGTAAAAACCGAAAAACCAAATTGTCTCGAATTCATTAGCAGGCGCCCAAGCAACACATATCGCGAGCAGCCCAAAAATAGCAGCCGATGCACCGAGCGCTACCCCTTCGTCCATTCCAATGATCACGGTTCCCATCTGGAGCAAGAACCCATAGATTGCACCGACTGCCAGGTATATCGCAGAAAAGACAAGCCACCCAACTTTTCCCTCGACCACGATACCGAATGCCCAAAGGAACACTAAGTTGCCAATCAAATGCAGCCAGTCTGCGTGCATAAAGTTATTGGTAACCCACTGCCATGGTTTAAAGGCTCCGAATTCTAAACATAGATTTCGATGTAAAAATCCCGTTTGCACTTTCAGCCGTGTGTTGCCATCCACGCCCCAGGCTGAATCATCTTGCGGAATATCCAGTCCTTGCTCATTGCCGCCTTGATCGTCTGCCCCTTCTTCCTTGAGCACTTCATCCCACGCCTTGCCATGATCGTTCTGCTCGGACGGGGAGGCTTCGGAGAAAGACGTTCTAGGATCTTCAACTTCGATCACTTCAATTTCTGGGTTTATTCCTACCCCGATAAACATCAGGACGTTGAGTACCATGACGGTTACGGTTGCGATCGGGTAATGATAGAGCGGAGCGTCGGTCGAGATCGGGATCATTTCGGAGCGGGTGTTAGCAAACTTCGTAACGGAGGAACGAGTCGGTTAGTTTATCTCGAAGGGACCTGGTTTTGGGCTGGAATTGGTCCGATTTGGCGAGGTTCTGGCCATGAAGAACCATGGTTTATTTTAAACATCGCCATTTTCCGGCAGGTCTACCCCAATTCAAAGCAGTGGATTGGCAGGGAAACGAGCCTGTCGAAAAAATCCGTTCAACCGAGAAACTGACTAGAAACAAAGCTGGAAAAAACAAGTTTGTTGTCTATGATTCGTCCCTGTCCTCTCGGCCCGATTTTGTCATCTGAGACCTTTTTAAGATTCGACTGGCTATGCTCACATCTCTAATAGTGGCTTTTTGCATCGGATATTTGCTTATCATCTTTGAACACCAGCTTCATATCAACAAAGCTGCATCGGCCATTCTTGCCGGCGTTGTTTGCTGGTCGATTTACGCAATAGGACACGAGCAGCTTGTGCCAGAAAAGCCGTTCCAAGAATGGCTGGCTCATCATCCCGTTGAAGACGGCGGTTTGTCCGCAAAACTGCATTTCATCACCGAAGGCCAGTTACTTCATACCGTTGCTGAAATTGCAGGTATCGTTTTCTTTTTGTTGGGTGCAATGACCATTGTAGAATTGGTAGATGCCCACGAAGGTTTTTCAATCGTCACCTCAAAGATTCGCGTACGACGCAAATCGTCGTTGCTTTGGATCGTGGGCTTTGTGACGTTTTTCTTATCTGCGATCCTGGACAACCTCACCACAACAATCGTGATGGTTTCTTTGTTGCGAAAGTTGATCTACGATCCCAAAGATAGATTGCTTTTCGTAGGGCTAGTAGTCATTGCGGCTAATGCTGGGGGAGCCTGGACTGTTATTGGTGACGTTACCACCACCATGCTTTGGATCAAAGGCAAGATTGACGCACAAGCGGTGATGGTGAACCTGTTCCTACCCAGCTTGGTTTGCCTCCTTATTCCCGTTGCAATAGCCTCCTTTGGTCTCAAGGGTGATTTGGAGCCAGTTGTTGATAACAAAGAGTCCGAACACGAACTTTCCATTGAAACATGGCACAAAGTCCTCTTCTTAATCTTGGGGGTTAGCGGCTTGATCTCCGTTCCGATCTTTAAGGCGATTACACACTTGCCGCCCTTTGTTGGAATGATGGGTGCGTTGGGCGTTCTCTGGATTGTTTCTGAACTCGTTGGTCACACCATGGACGAACGAACCCGCAGTTCGACAGGAGTTTTGGCAGTATTGAAAAGGGTCGACACATCCAGCTTGCTGTTCTTTTTAGGAATTCTTCTGGCGGTTGGCTCGCTTGGCAGTTCCGGTGTGCTTCAATCGCTAGCCGAATGGCTTCAAGGATTGATTGGCAATCAACAGATCATTGCGTTCATTATCGGGCTCGTTTCTGCGGTGGTCGATAACGTGCCACTCGTCGCAGCAGGTATCGACATGTATCGTGAATCCAATCCACCGAATGATCCTTTCTGGATGCTTCTAGCATACTGTGCTGGAACGGGAGGTAGCTGCTTAATCATCGGATCTGCGGCGGGAGTTGCTGCCATGGGACTGGAGAAGATCGATTTTGTCTGGTATGCCAAGAAGATTGCTCCACTCGCTTTTGCAGGCTACCTGGCTGGCGCTCTGGTATACGTGGCTCAAAGGATGCTTTTTAGCTAGAAGATCTCAAAAACTAGCATTTGGCGGTCCAGAAAATGCCGAGATTTGGGCTAACGCAGGCGGTGAGTTGAAGTTACAATCCGCCTCCCAAAGTTAGTCTATTTGAACTGAGCTTGCTCCCAACCCGGGGCAACCAACGATAAAATCCAATATTTTTGCTGGTAAAGCCATGAAAGACGGAATCCATCCAAACTACCAAACGACCACCGTCACCTGTGGTTGTGGAAACAGTTTTGTCACCCGCAGCACCCGAAAAGAGCTGAAGGTCGACATTTGCAACGTTTGCCACCCTTTCTACACCGGCAAATTGAAATTCGTTGACACTGCAGGGCGAATTGAAAAGTTTCAGAGCAAATTTGCTGCAGGAACCTACGCTTCTCTACAGTCAGCTAAGAAGCCTACCAAGAAGAAATAGCTGCCTGAGCCGCTTCCTCGTCTGAGGTTTAACGTGCTCTTTGGGGGACTAACCGGCCTCTTCTGGGGACTAACTTGGCTCTGGCAATCAAAATTCGAAAACCGTCGCAGATTGCCTCGATAGGCCTGCGGCGGTTTTTGCATTTCTACAAAGCATAATCATGAAAATCAGGGATCAACTCGAACAATCTTACGCACGCTTTCAAGAGCTTGAGGCCATGATGTCGGATCCTCAGGTTTTGAGCGAGTCTAACCGCATGGCTACCATCCTCCGTGAACACGGAGGGCTAGCAAAGGTTGGAAACAAGTTCGGTAAATACAAGAGACTTGGCGAAGAGCTCAAAGATCTCGAACCAATGCTATCCTCGCCAGACTCTGACGAACGGGCGATGGCAGAGGAAGAAGTTGTACGGCTCAAAGCTGATCGAGAGACCATTTGGAACGAACTGCTGGATATGAGCATCGGCGGTGAAGATGCCAACCGAACCCGATGCGTTTTGGAAATAAGGGCAGGAACGGGGGGCGAAGAAGCTGCACTCTTTGCACGCGACTTGTATGACATGTACAAACGCTACGCGGATCTAAAGGGTTGGCGAGTGGAAATCATGGATAGCAGCGTTAGCGAGCGTGGCGGATTTAAAGAAATCATCCTCGGCTTAGAAGGAGAAGGGGTTTATCGCGAATTGCAATTCGAAAGCGGCGGACACCGTGTTCAGCGAGTTCCTGAAACCGAAGCCCAAGGTCGTATCCACACGTCAGCTGCCACCGTTGCAGTCATGGCTGAGCCAGAAGATATTGAAATTGATATCAAGCCAGACGATTACCGGTTAGACAAGTTCTGTGCTTCTGGTCCAGGTGGCCAGCACGTTAACAAAACGGAATCCGCAATTCGGCTCACACACTTGGAGACTGGAATTGTTGTCCAATGCCAAGATGAAAAGAGTCAACACAAAAACCTCGCTAAAGCTCTTCGTGTTTTGAAGACGCGGCTCTACGAAGCCAAACGCGAGCAAGAGATGAAGGAAAGATCGGACCAACGCATGTCCTTGATCGGTTCCGGAGATAGAAGCGAACGAATTCGGACCTATAACTTTCCGCAAAACCGCCTCACTGACCATCGTATCAATTTGACTTTGTACAAACTGGACCAAATCATGTCCGGTAATATGCAGCCTGTCACCGAAGCGTTAATCGAATACGAACGATCGACGCTACGCGATGATAGCGATCTTAACTAAGTTGCCCGCTTTCGAGGTCAAACCGGATGACAAACCAAAACGCAGCGAATACAGAACCATGGACCATCATGAGATTGCTGCAGTGGACTACCGAGCATCTCAAAAAATCTGGTTCCAGCAGTCCACGACTGGATGCCGAGGTGCTGCTGGCTCACTCTCGAAATTGCCAGCGCATCGAACTTTACACCGCCTTCAGTGAAGAACCACCCGAAGAGGTCAAGGCAAAGTTTCGTGAACTAATCAAGCGTCGTGCACTTGGAGAACCGGTTGCTTATCTGGTTGGTAAAAAGGAGTTCTACTCGATTTCTTTCCAAGTCGGCCCGGGTTGCTTGATACCACGCGGCGAAACGGAACATTTGGTTATCGAATGCCTGGATCGGGCCAAAGCCATCCGCCAAAACTCTCCCGCTCACTGCTTTCAGATAGCCGATGTTTGCACAGGGAGCGGGTGTGTTGCCATCTCGATCGCCAAACATCTTGAGCCAGCAAAGATTGTCGCAATCGACATCTCCGAACAAGCCCTGGAGATCGCCAAAGCCAACGTCAACTTATATGGTTTGACAGATCGAGTTGAGCTCAGGCAGGGTGATCTGCTTGGCTCGATCGACAATGACTCGCTCGACTTTGTTGTTTCCAACCCACCCTACGTTTCCGAATCCGAGTATCTGGAGTTAGATCGTTCCGTAAAGAACTTCGAGCCTAAAGTTGCTCTTGTTAGCGGCGCAACGGGTATGGAACTGATCGAACAGCTCGTGATCCAAGGCAGAGAAAAGCTCATGCCCTCTGGTTGGATTTTGTGTGAGCTTTCTCCCATGATCGCCGATCGATCGCTGGAGTTCGTTAGAGGTCTTGGCGCGTGGAAAAACGAATCGCTAGTAAAGGATCTCGCAGGTAACAAGCGGATCTTGGTTGCACAAAAGGCATAACGAATCGAAAAGAACTATGTTCTTTTATGTCCGATTCCCAGCGGACGATTGGCGGGTTTTATCTCATGACTAGCGCCATGTTTCTTGCCTAGTGACTCGGCAGCATGATCGCGTTCATTTCTTGAATACTTTGTCGACGACACTAATTGGATGCCACACTCATTGGACAGCCATTGCCTCGCCGTTTCATGCACGATCAATGATCTCGCCGCGATCAACGACTGAGATTCGTCACTCGAGGGTTGCGATCGTTTTTTTGATCCAGATTCTGATTTCTCTTTTGTTCTCGGCAGTCCCTGGACGTAGCCTTCGGCGTAAGATGCACCGCTGCCCCGATAGTACCCCCCGAATCGAACTTGTGCTGCGGCGGCAATCGTGACGATGAGCTCACGAAACAACGCCATACAGTTCGAACTATCGAGATGAGGACCATAAAAATGGATCAGAGTCCTCTTTCCCTTTCGAGTAGAGAAATACTGGACTAATGGGAATATTTCATCGCATAGGTAGTGAGCGACTCCATGTTCCCACGTGCAAGCTCGACTACTGTTGAGCACACATGAAAACCGCCCTAGTTGAAGCGTAGACGTACCAGAATCACCTAGTAGATCTTCTCGCGAAAGATTATGCCTTAGTAGCAAGGCTTGCATCATCAAGAGAGCGTTTCGTTTTTCTCCTTCGGTGCTTGCATCGTTATTGGCAGTGTTGTCAAGAGCTCGTAAACGACGGAGGATTCGTTCGAATTCCTGTTGGGTGAGGGAGGCCTGGTCGTCGACTCCCAATGGCGATTGAGCAGGCTGCGATGTCTCTTCGTTGTTATTGACTGCAGAAGACCAGACACCTCTCAACCGATAGGACTCATCTTCAGCGGGATTCCAAGTGTCATGAACAACCCCATCAATGACGCAGCTCAAATGTCCAGCCCGTCGCGAGTGCAAATGAACCAGATGGACGATGTATGTTCCTCGGGGAAACGTAATCGGGTCAAACTCGATATCATCTAAGTGCTCGAAGGTCCACTTAGCTTTTTCGAGATAGACATTGGCTATTTCCGTGGACAGACCGTTACGCGGAGTTTTATTGGCTGCATCACCAAGTTCATCATAGACCGTGCGATAAGACAATCCGGTACCGATAGCGATGGACCGCGTAACGCAATCACCGCAGAAACCGGTGAACCCTGCCGCCGCACGCCCACCGTCATTCCAATAGAAACTCATTTTTAATAACTGAATCCACCCCGAATAACGATACTGTCGGGGAGATCAAGATTGCTTGAGGTTCGAACTCGATAAATTAGCTCGCGATTAAACGCATAGCCTACTTCTACGAATCCTAACCGAAAACCCTGACGCATCTGTTCTGATCTCCCGAATTCGAGTCCCAGCATGACGCGAATATCGTTGATGTCAATCTCGTCATTGGAGTCGTCAGTCTGTTTGATCGTCCATGCCCCGCCGCCATAATAGGCAGTGGTGTACCACCAAACATCTGTGTTACCGAGGGTCGAAACATAATGAGCGATTTTAGGCTCAGGAAAAACTAGATCGAATCGTGAATCGGGATTGGGCGACCAAAGCACACCTGCTACCGGCAGTAGTTTAATTTTGTTTCTATCTAGATACATCACACCGAACCTTGCAGTTGCAGTGGGCGTTAATCGAAGTCGTCCCACTGCTTTGCCTTGAACGTAGATACTATCCGAGTTGACAGCGTCGAATGCAGAAAACACTCCGACTCTTACACCTAATTCAAATCCCAATGTTTGCATCGGATTCGTATCCCATCCCGTATCGATAAACCCGCTGAAAGCGTTGCTTGGTAAATCGCTTGTACCATTTCTGGGCCCATCCCAAAGATGCTGGGAGTAAGAGGGAATTATATAGAATGCGCGAGTACTGTTCAGAAAATTGGGGATCGCAAACACGAGAGAGACATCGGTATCGTTTATTTCCACGGAGCTTGTCGGCTTATCATTGAAACCGCTCGTTCCGCTCAACCAAGTGTGCCGTAGGCGAACGCCCTGGAATACCCTCATTACTTGACTAGTACCGTAGCTGACGCTCGAAGTAGTGTTGTTCCACCAGTTGTTATATCCTGCTCCGCTAGGGTTTCCATTCCAGCCGTACGGGTTGCTGTTTCCCCAAACGCCAGGGTTCGGCTGATTCGTAGTGCTAGGAAACAAAACGTTTGGTTGATTTGGATAAACGCCGGGTGGATAAACCGAGGACTGAGCCTGAGCCGAATTCCATGGCTGCGCAGAATTGGGAGGGATGTAGGTTGGGTAGTTTGCAGGCCCCATTGGAATAACCGGCGCTGAGCTATTCCAATTGAAAAGGTTTCCGAATCCCCAGTTGGAAGATTGGGGATAAACGCCCGACGGTTGAATTGGTCGGAAGTAAGGATCATAACCTGTCGTGCCAGAAGTGGGATAACCAGGCATAGTCCCCGAGGGCAACACAGGGTTTGCTCCTTGGTAGCCGCCAAAACTATTTGTAGGCGGCAATTGCACGACCGGTTGAGCGTGAACCGAACCTGGGGCAGATAGTTGGACTACTATCGCCAGCAACACGACTAGAATCAGTCTAATTGATACAAAACTCGTTGCGTTCACGGGTTGGACCAGAAATCCATTGCGAAACAGGTCGTTTCGTTAAGGGAAACAAGAAAAAGTTCTCTTAGGGGATACAGATTCCCCCGTTTGCCAGTCAAGGAAGGTTTAATCAATCGCCGAAGATTCTGTCAAAAAAACAGTATTTTCGCTTTTTATGAACTATTCGTTCCGCGTTGGGATTCTATTTCCAGCAAATTGTTGCCAATTGCATGCGGGGCAATTATTCTTGAGGGATGGATTTTCGTTTCGCTCGCGAAATTCGTATTCGAATCGAGTTTGAACTAGTCGCTTCTCTTTAAAGGCATCTCGGCATGCGTTACCAGACCTTGTTGCGTACAGCATGGACTTTAGCAATTACAGCGTTCCTGGGCGGAACTGGAGTTACTGTCTTTGGTCAAGACGGAGGAGGAGGAGGTGGTGGTGGTGGCGGTGACGGTGGCAACAACGGCGTTGCGGGTATAAGCATTGACGCAACGGGCGTACTGCGAGTCATGCAGGTTGACCCAAAGCTAGCTGCTCTCCAGCGACAAGCGGCTTTGCAGAGCAAACCTCGCAACGAACTTAAGTCGTCTCCAATGCGAATGGTTTCGCTTAATCGCTTGGAAAGCTTTGTCAAAAAGCAACTCGAGTCCGGCGTAGCGTTGTCAGACGAAGTCATGAGCTTGGCTGGCTTACAGCGACTGGAGTATGTTTTCTATTTGCCTGAGTCGAAGGATATCGTAATCGCAGGTCCTGCGGATCAGTGGTATTTGGACCACAGCAATCGATTGGTCGGCCTTACCAACGGTCGCGCCACGCTTCGGCTCGATGATTTGGTTGTCGCATTGAGAGCCTTTGCGCCAGGCGAGGGAGCCACATCCGTTATCGGTTGCTCTATCGATCCAACGCCGGAAGGCTTGAAGCGCATGAGCCAATTTCACGCTAATGTGTCGGCAAATGGAATCAACGCTGCACAACTTAACAATCCACAATTTGTGTCGCAGTACATGTCGGGCATGCGTGACGCACTCGGTTTCCAAACCATTTCGATCAAAGGCGTGCCAAAGACAACACACTTCGCACAAGTACTCGTCGAAGCGGATTACCGCATGAAGCTAATCGGCATCGGTCTTCAAGACCCAATGGTCCCTATGACCACTTGGATTCAAAAGACGCGACCACGGCCAGGTGCAAACGCTCTCCAACGATGGTATTTCGAAGCCGATTATTCGACCGTTTCTTCGAATGAAGATGGAACAGCCATGCACTTGGTTGGTAAGGGTGTGAAGCTATCCGGTGAACTCGAAGGAGTTTCCAAAGACGGCTCTCGTCAACGATCCGGAAAGAGTGGCGATGCTGCAAGCAATACATTCACCAAGGAATTTACAGAAAAGTTCGATGCAATCGCCGAAGCGACCCCAGTCTTCAACGAGATGCGAAACCTTTTTGACGTCAGCATCGCCGCAGCCTTTATTCAAGACCGCGGACTTTACAGCAAAGCCGATTGGAACCTCGGGATTTTCGGAAGCGAAGAAAAGTTTTCGGTCTATGGAGCGTCCGAAGTCAATCAAGTTGAGACTGCCGTGAATTATGTTATCAAAGATGCACAACTGATGACACCAATTGGTGGCGGGGTCCATATTGCGGCTCGCAAATTGGTTGCCCCATCGCGAGTTTCGGTCGACTCATCCGTCACCGAAACCATCGGCAAGTTCGGTGCACCAAAGGATTTGGCTGCCGATCAATGGTGGTGGGATTGATTCCTAAACTGAATGTAGAGTAAGGATTAAAAGGCATCGATCTTGCGATGCCTTTTTTTGTTTTGACGCTTCCCAATCAGGAACTTATGAAGTCCACGATTTACGGTCTACGTTGGGCCGTTTTACTGCTATCCCTCTATTGGATTGCTCTCTTTATCGGGACGCACATACCGCCCGGACCAATCATTCGAAAGATTGGATTCAACGATAAGTTACTACATGCAGGGGCTTATGCAGGGCTTTCATTTCTTCTCGCGTGGGCGATTCCAACACGTCCTAATCGCGCCTACAATGTCATTCTAGCGGCACTAATATGTGTCGTTTATGCGGGCATCGACGAATTGCTACAAATCCCGGTCGGGAGAACAGCCGACTGGAATGATTTCTATGCCGATGTCCTCGGAGTGATTATGGGGCTCTCAACCTACGTGTTGGGACGGCAGATTATCTATCTTTCTGGTTGGTATCCTTTCAAGGACACGGCTCCAGCCCCAGAGCCCACTTCGGCCGACTGATCTGGCTGTCGGCAATAGTTTTTGATACAAGCCAAAGGATGCAGGAATATGCGATCCAAAAAAGCTCCAGACGATGTTACGACTCGGACCGAATTCTGGCTCCAGGTGAACGCTATTATTCTGCAATCATTCAAAAGGGCAGCGAACTCGTAAGACGGGACTACTCTGCCGAAAAATGGAGCGGGCCAAGCGCCGAAACTCTCGGATGGTGGGTTGCCCGAATCCCGGACAAGAAAAATGCGAAGACTAAGCTAGCCCCTACTCAGATTCTGTTAGATACACTGCAATCATTCCTCGAGACGCCGGGCAAAGATCAAATCGCTTATTTGCTCGCGGTATTGCTGCTTCGAAAGAAAGTGCTTGTTTCTCAAGATACTCATGATTCGTCAGTGGGCGCATCGCCGACGGCCCTGGATCTTAACTCGACCTCAGGCGATCAACAGTTCTTGGTGCCGGTCGTTGAAATCAGCTCATCGGAATCTAATTGCATCCAATCCGAACTCCTCGAACTCTTGTACACGGAGGATTAGATTGTGCTTCGTGCCTGCTGTTCGAGCCTACAAGCTTATTTGATCTGCATTGTACTTTTTTGTGCAACGGGTGCCACTTGCATTCCGAAGCGTCAGTTAAACGAGCTCAAGCCAGTTCCGATTTTTAGTGCTCCTCCAACACTGGAACAGCTTACCGAAGCTCTCAATCGCACATCGCAAGTACAATCGTTGCAATCGAATTCGGTGTCGGTCAAGGTTAACAACGAGACCTCTTTGAACTCGACCCTTACATGGATGCGAGAACGCAATTTTCGAATGACCGCTTCGATCGCGGGCTTCAGAGGACTCGATCTAGGAAGCAATCAAGATGCGTTTTGGATGACGATTCGGATTGGCATGACGCCCAATCTTTTCTACGCGAGACACGACGATTTTGATGCCCAACAGGTCAGACGAATTCTTCCTGTATCTCCCCTTTGGTTAATCGAAGCTTTGGGTATCACAAGCTTCGATCCAAGCACGCTCACACAAGAGCCTGTAACACAGACAGATGGAATGCTCCAGCTATCCACCTACGTGCAAAGCGCGATAGGGCCTTTTCAGCGAATCCAAGTTGTCGATCCGAAATTCGGTTTCACTAGACAGGTCTTCCTGAAAGATCCTTCCGGTCGGTTAGTCGCACAAGCTCAACAAACCAATCATGAGTACTATAGTGCGATTCAAGCATCCCTACCGCACAAAGTTAAGATCCAACTGATACCAGCGATGGACCCACCAATCGAGCTTGATATCTCGATTGGCTCGTACGTTGTCAATGGTATGAGCGGCAATAACGGCACACAATTCGCGTTTCCCAATACAAATGGTTTCCAGCTTATCAATATTGCAGAACCATTAGGGGGTGGCACGGCTACACCGTTGCCTATAACGCCACCTCCTGCAGCGGCTCCCATGAATCCGTCCTACCACAGTTCCTTGCGAGGTGTGCCGCAGGACAGTTTCATTAAACGATAGGTGTTAAACATGCACCTCTTGCCTCAAATCCCAAAATGGACCATTCGCAAAAAACTGCTTAACTCTATGGCCGTTCTGGCTCTAGTTATTGCGGTCCTTGGCTATAGTAGTTTTCGAGGTGTCTACGCCTATCGTGACTTGGCGATGACCTTGAGCAGCCGAGCGTCAGAAATGCCGCTTACCTCAGAGCTTACGCTCGCTATTGATCAACTCAGAAACGACCAGAGCTCACTCAAAATGAGCGAGCCACTCAAGTTTCGACTCGATCCAGAATACGAAGACTATCGTAAACAGCTGAGGTTTTCTCAACAGCTTCAACAGGTAGGCCTGCTGCTGGCACGCTATCAAGCCAGATTGGAAGCCTTTGATAAGGACGATCGCTATCTCTCGGACCGCTCGGCGGAATTGGAACACACCAACGCCATTCGAAAACTGTTTACCAAGATCTACGAACGTCACTCAGAGATTCAGCAGTATCCACACGCGTTTTTGTTGGTTGAGCAATCGCAGGATCTTGATCAACTCTCATCACTAGCTCACGAGCTACCGACATTTCTGGCTGAACGGATGGCAAGCTTTCGAGATGACGTTCGAAATCGTTATCGAACTTGGATCGCGTTAACGTGGGGCAGTGCCATTCTCGCAGCGGGGCTTTTGATTGGATTGGTAGTTTACGCCCGTGTGGCTGTTATCAAACCCTTTAAAGAGTTACTCTCCAAAGCGCGGCGAGTAGGGGCTGGCGACTTTACGGTTCGATTGACATCGGAATCCAAAGATGAGCTAGCCGAACTGGCCAACGCAATCAATCTTGGTGTAGAGAGCTTTCTCAACATTCAGCGAGACTTAAACCAGCAAGTTCAAGAGAGGTCAAGAGAGGTTATTCGGAATGAGCAGTTAGCAAGTGTAGGCTTTCTCGCCGCTGGAGTTGCTCACGAAATCAACAACCCGCTTGCGTCCATTGCATGGAGCGCCGAAGCGCTGGAATCCCGGCTGCACAAACTACTCCCACCCGAGTTATGGCCCCCTGAAGGCCAATCGGAAAGCAAGGATATTCAGACATTAAAAAACTATCTGAAGCGAATCCAGGACGAAGCATTCCGGTGCAAAGGTATTACCGAGCGACTATTGGATTTCAGTCGCCTCAATCATGAATGCAAGCGATCCCTAGTCGACATGCAAGAGGTGATCGACGACGTTGTTAGCATGGTGCGTCACTTAGGGCAATTTCGCTCCAAGAAAATTCTCTTTCAGCGTGAACCGACAGATTATTCCGCTTGGGTAAGTGCTCAGGAAATGAAACAGGTTATTTTGAACCTCCTTACCAATAGCCTCGAGTCGATCGACCCGAAGCGAACCGACGGTACTGTTACGATCGAGCTCTCACAGCGGGAATCCTGTGTCGTCGTAAGTGTCCAAGACAACGGTTGCGGATTGACCGAGGAAGTTCAAAAACATTTGTTTGAGCCATTTTTTACCAAGAGGCTTGATGGGCGGGGTACTGGATTAGGCCTCTCCATTACGAGCCGAATTATCGCAGATCATGGTGGACGGATTATCGTTACCAATCTCGGTCTTGGCGTAGGCTCCCGATTTGAGGTACTACTACCTAAAGACGCTTCCTCCGCGAATCACTCGCCTCGCGAAAAAGAGCTATCGAGCACAGCAATCGGAAAACTATTCGAAACTCCCCGCAACCGATTCAGTCCCCCAAAGCCAGTTGAGCAAAGTCATGCAGCCTAGTTCACTATCAGTACTTTTTGTTGACGATGAAACATCGATTCAAGAGGTCATGAGGCTGGAAATTCCTCAAATGGGACATTCCGTAACGGTCTGCCCAGACGGTTTCACTGCCATCGCGGCTATGGAACGAAATGCCTTCGATTGTATGATCGTGGATTTGGATATGCCTGGCATGAACGGGATCCAAGTCATTGAACGAGCCTCCGTATTGCAACCCAAAATGGATTGCGTCGTATTAACGGGAAAACAAACACTCGAAAGCGCTATAGCAGCGCTCAAGTTCGGTGTTATCGACTATCTCGGAAAACCATGCAAACTCAAGGAACTCGAGGAACTTTTTGAACGCGTCGCGGCTAGAAGAAAACTAAAGCAGCACACGTTCGAAATTGAAAAGACTAAGCAAAAAGCCACGAACCGAGGAACGGTCATCATTGGCGAGTCTGATGAGATGAAACAGCTCTCCTCCCTTATCAGTCGAGTCGCACGAACCAATAGTTCTGTACTTATTCGAGGGGAAACAGGCTGCGGAAAAGAGTTGGTAGCTCGTTCGGTTCATGAACAAAGCCTACGAGCGACCAAAAACTTTGTTGCGGTCAATTGTGGAGCACTCCCTGAACACCTTATCGAGAGTGAATTGTTCGGCCACAAGAAGGGCGCATTCACTGGCGCAGACTCCAATCGCGACGGACTGTTTCACGAAGCGCATGGCGGTACGATTTTCCTTGATGAGATAGGGGAACTTCCCTTATCGATGCAAGCGAAATTGCTACGGGTGCTTGAAAGTGGCGATCTTCGTCGAGTTGGTGACAATGAAATCAAGCAAGTGGATGTAAGACTTGTTTGCGCCACACACCGCAACCTAGAACAAATGGTTGCGGATCAAACATTCCGTGAAGACTTGCTCTTTCGAATCAACACCTTCGAAATCAACGTGCCATCCCTTCGTGAACGTGGCCATGACGTCCTTCAAATCGCGAAACATCTTTACTTGCGTCATCGCCCTGAGCACGAATCCATTAAGCAAGTCTTCGCACCCGAGACGATTCAAGCTTTTGAAGAGCATCCGTGGCCAGGCAATGTACGCGAGCTTGCCAATGTCATCGAGTACGCCACGATCCTTTGTGATAACCCACCTATTGAACTCAAACACTTACCGAAACACTTCAAAGATCGTACAACGAAACGAGAACAGCGAACCGTTTTAACACCAGTTGCCATGTCGCCGATGACTCTTCGCGACATGGAAGCGATCGCCGTTCAAGAAGCGATTGCTCGCCATAACGGAAACAAACCGGCTGCAGCTGAAGAACTCGGTATTAGCCTCAAGACCCTTTACAACAAACTTAACCAGGCAGAACCAAGCCGTCGCGTGGCAGGTTAAACGACCGACCCGTAACAACTCTATATTTCAGCTTTCAAATTGATGATCTCAGCTGCCGTGTTGATGGCATGCGAGTGCGATAATGCCAATTGTCCGCATGCCGCGTTATCCTGATCTCCAAATGAGTTGCGTACTCGAACAACCAATCCTTTATCTCGGAGATACTGAGCAATCGCATAGACTTTGATCAATTCTGTACTTTGCAACTCTGAGCCATAGCACATCAGCGGAAGCGTTTTAGTGTCATCCGAATTCTCATTACGTCGAATCGGATTGTAAGGTATTAGGTTAATCTGGACATTTAGATCCCTGCTAAATTCGACCAGTGCAGCCACATCCGAGGGACGATCGTTTACCCCTTTCAGCATAGTAATCTCGAGCCAAAGTGGATCGCCACTCTGTATTCGATTGATCGTGCGAATAACCTCTTTCATCCTTTCCATCTCGGACGGCGATTTCGGCACTAGGTCTCGTCTGACATCGCCATCAGCAGCGTGCAAACTCAAAGCGATACGAATATTTGGAAACTTCTTTGCTGTCTCAATCAACATTCCTCCGCCAATTGCAGTCGAAACCGTTATCGCTCGTGGAGACAAACCGAATCCTGTGTCGCCAATCATACCATTTAAACTCTCCCACACGGCCTCGCAATTGTGCATGGGCTCTCCCATCCCCATGAAGACGACATTGCGTAAACTCCTTCCAAATCGAATGGCTACACAACGCGCCAGATAGACTTGTTCCAAGATTTCATAGTAGGAAAGATTTCGACGGAATCCCATCATGCCTGTCGAACAAAACCTGCAACCAACCGCACATCCAATTTGCGACGAAACGCATACCGTTGCCCGCTTACCAGACCTGGGAAACAACACGACCATCTCGCACTCGTCACCGAATTCAATGGATCGGATTAAACACTTTATTGCACCACGAGAATATTCACCGTATTCAGCTAGAACACTCCAACTAGTCGCAAATCGATGATTAGACAAAACGGCTTGCAGTCCAACTCCCTCTCGTAAAATTTTCCATTTGGATTTTGCAGAGATTAGATTTCGTGAGTCATGAAGCAAGTCCCACCAATGAACCAGTGGCTCGATCATCACACGATACTCACGAGGATTTAGTTTTTCTTTGCTGGCGCACAAAGTCTCTAAACTCTTGAGGCCATTGAGATTCGATGTAAATAGGCTCACCTGTCCTAGGATGAATGAAACCTAGCGATTCGGCATGCAAAGCAATACGCGTATGTGGCCACCCCCAATGCTCTGCTTGCCTCGGTTTGTATCGTGGATCGCCAAGAATGGGATGACCGATTTCCGCCAATTGAACACGGATTTGATTTCTTCTACCTGTTTCAAGACGTACATGAAGCAGGGCGGCATCGGTCCACGCTTCAGCAATGGCATAATTCGTGATAGCAAGCTCGCCTTGCGATTCGTTAGGGACCAGTACTCGATTCAAATCTTCGTCAGTCGACAAGTAGTTTACGAGTCGCCCCTCATTGTCCTTGGGAACACCAGACACGATCGCTATGTATTTCCGTTTGGGCTTTCTATCCGCGAACTGATTTCGCAACTCCTCAGCGATCTCGAGTGACTTGGCAACAACTAACACGCCGGAGACACCTCGATCCAGCCTGTGGACGCAAAAGGCTCTGGCGTTTTCTTGTTGTGCAGCGATGCGACGTTCCACCAAAGAAAGCACCGTGTGTGGTTCGCGGTGCTTGGTAGGAACGGTGAGTAGATTCGCAGGCTTGTTAATAACCATTAGATCGGAATCATCATAGAGGAAGTCGATGACTCGTTTCGGTTGATTACGCTTAACAGATTTGGTTGGAGCAATGATTGCTTGAGGAATGATATCGACCGCAACTTCGTCGCCTACCTCACATACCTTCCAACCATGTCGCAACATCCGACCATTGACACGTACGTGCCCTTGCTCAATCAACCCATCAGATTGAGCAGGGGACAATTTGAATAGGATTCTTAAAACCGAATTGAGATTGCGAGCGGGTTGCGGAATGGATGCCGGAACCGATAGCGTCTTGATTGCCATAGAATGCTACTTGTCTCGTCCCATCGTGGTCTTAAGAAATGGTTCAATCGGGCCAAAAGTCTTTTGCATAGCTTGGTCAAAAGGAACCCCGTTGGAAAGCCCCTTCAGCAAAGTATCGTAAACTTTACGTTTCGCGCCATCATTCATTAACCTTACTACCGCAAAACCAATGTTCGCTGCGTCTTCGTCATTGATTTTGCCATCGATAAAGCTCTTTACGTTTTCTAACTTGCTCATCGCGACAGGGATTCGCTGAGTCCAGGCTTGCACCCTCGCGTCTCCCGAACTAACCATGGAGGCCAACACTTGCCTTCCTACACCATCAGAAAACCATCGAGGCACTGCGCGATGAGAAGACACCCAAAGGCTTGCAATCTGCTGAGCAAGTGAAGATTCAACAACCTTTTCAAAGTTCTTGTCCTGATCGGCACCTCCTGAATAGATGATCGCCACATAAGAATCGAGAACTTCCGCCCGGTAATGGCTGGACCACTCAGCCGGCAATTCCCGGCTCTCTAGCATCTTTCCAAACTCACTGTAGTCGTAACGCCCCTTCAAAGCAAACACGGTGATGCCACCTTTGATTAGCGGCTCCTTTGAACTGATCTTTAGCAACTTCTTAACTTGGGATTCAGCGTTATTGGCGATCGACAATAGTTTTTGAGTTGCTTCGGGGCTAATGTTTCCAATTACATGGAATCGATCGTCGTTCGACTCTCCAGGATCCTTCACGTTGGATGCGGTCTTCCATCGTTCACGGGCCCGCTCCATTCGCTTTTGCATGAGTTCAACGTGCGACGCATTCTGCGCCCACGCTTTACTGCTGATCTGCTCTAGATTGGTTCGAGGATCATCTGAGTCAAATGACGCTCCTTCGTCTATCCATTTAGAAACGAGTTTTATGTTTTCGTCGGACAAAGGCGGTCGTCCACCTGCCGGCATTCTTTGCCCCTCGGTACCTCTCAATTTCTTGACCAGTAAACTCTCTTCCCCTTTGCCGGGCGTAAGAACCGACCCGCTATCACCGCCCGTCAACAATTGAGTAAAGTTATCAAACCTCAATCGACCCGATGCATTTTGCGCGTTGAAGTGGCATCCTTTGCAATTCTCGATTAGCAGCGGAGCAATTTGACGGCTGAAACTCACTGTTTCTTTACCAGTGGGCTTGGCCACCATAGTTTCTGGAGCTGGGGTGCCTGCTGGGTTAGCATTCGCTGGTCGATCAACATAGGTTGCCAACGGAGCTTGTGGAGAAGGTCCATCAAACTTGGCCCCCTGCTGAATCCATAGTTTTAGTTTCGCTAAATTCTCAGGTGAAACCTTGCCACCGCCGCGTGGCATGTTTCCTGATTCGATGGTTGTGACCAAGGTGCTTCCAACAACGTCACCGGGGAACAGAACGACACCACCGTCGTCTCCTTTCATAAGTGACTCAAAAGTTGCAATAGAGAAACCACCTTCTCTTCGAGTCACATGGCAACGTGAACATTGTTCCGTCATCCACGGGGCGATATCTTTCGTAAAGCTCACCGCTGGCATTGGCATGGCGGGTGACATCTCAGGTGTTTCTTTGCCCTTACCCGCCCCACCTTTTTTGCGCATTTTTACAAGATCGGGCCACGTTGGAAACTCTTTTAATTCCGCTCCCTCGATCAAAAGCCCTTCGTAGATCGGCATGATCTGCGTGTGTACCTTTCGCCAATCGCCAGCCTCTTTAGGCGGAGCCGATGGGAGCAATTGAATAAAGGCCTCCGTACAACGATTCAACAATTCGGAGCTAGCAACAAGCTGATTTTCCTTGTAGAGGGCAGTCAATTTGTCCGCCTCCAGCTTTAATTTATCGAGGCTGTCTATCGGCTCCTGCGCGTACGCAATGGAGAGCAAGCAACTCAAGGCGAATCCCGCCACAATAGCCCCGAACCGGCGCAGCACAACCTGAAGATATGGCGAATTGCGACGAGCGTCATTCCGCAAACCAATTCCTGTGTCTTTCACTTCTACGCGACCTTGTTTTGGAAACCCGGTTTCGATCCTTACCCTATGGCGCTTCGAGTAGAGAAGCGACAGCGCTCCTATTGTACTCAAAGAACTGCCGACCGACCGAATTCCACTAGCCTCTTGACACAAGAAATGCGATGACAATGCCCGCTAAAACGAGGGCTGCAACACCTACACCGATGAGAACCGGCAAATTCGACTTCAACCGACCCGCAGGATTAAAAGGCTTATTGGGTTCGGCCGGAGAGACGGTGGTGGCAGTTTGGTTGTTGGGGGCTTTAGCACCGGCGGCTACAGACTTATCTTTTGGCTTAGCTTGGGACGGTGAAAGTGGTTTATTCAATGGAGAATCGCTTTTGCTCGCCGAGCCTGATTTGCTCATCGGCGAATCTGCATGGGCGATAGCTTGGCTTTTCGATTTACTTCGGTTAGGAGAGCTGGAATCGTGCACCAAATCAATTTTGCTATCGACCGACGACGCATCGCTCTTGGCAATGGCGCGAAGCACGCCGCTATCTGATGTGGACAGCTTTACAATACCACTCGATCGCCCAGACTTGCCACTCATCGTTCCGTCTGTGCGATTATTGACGGTATCGACGTCACGGCTAAATTTCGTTTTGTTGGAAAGCACGTCCATCACCGTGAAGATAGGTCTGTTTGGATTCTCTTTGCGGAACTTTTCTAGCCAGGCTTCCAAGACTTCGGCAACCTGAATGCAGTCGGCGTATCGATACTTTGGATCCTTCTGCATCATCTTTACACAAACGCCATCGAGCTCTCCTGGACAATCTGGTCGATCCTTGCGAATGTCCTGAGGCATCTCGTTTTGATGCTTGATAATTCGACTCGCAATACTGCCTTCGGGAAATGGTGGATGTCCTGTCAGTAGAAAGTACATCGTGCAACCCAATCCGTACATGTCCGCACGGTGATCCACTTTGTGACTATTAATGGCTTGTTCTGGTGCCAAATAATCAGCTGTACCGAGCACCTTATCGTTGTACTCCATCGTTAGCGAAGCATCCGTCTCTTCTGAAAAGAGAGCTAAGCCCAAGTCGAGTATTTTTACGACGCCAGACTTGTTGACGAGCAAATTGGCTGGCTTAACATCGCGGTGCACCAATCCAGATTGGTGAGCGTGATGGAGGCCCCTAGCGGATTGAGCCATATAGTCAGCGACTACTTCATATGGTAGCGGCCCATGCTTCTTGACGAGGGTCTGCATATCAGCCCCCTCGACGTACTCCATCACGATGTAGTGAGTATCTTTCTCGTTATCGATATCGAAAGCACGAACGATATTGGGATGATTGAGTGCCGCAATCGCTTCGGCTTCTCGGCGAAATCGCTCCAAGTAACTATTGTTCCCAAGCTTCGATTTCGGCAAAACCTTGATCGCCCGTTTGTGCTTCATAACGAGGTGTTCGGCAAGGTAAACGCTACTCATCCCCCCGCTACCTAAATGTCCAAGCAGCTTATGCTTACCGAGGAAGAACCCCTTGTATTTTCCCTGAAGAACTTTTTCGGACTGCCACCGAGTGATAACCCCGAGATCCTCTAATTCCTTGCAAACTAAAACCGGGTCGGTAGGCAACTCCCCTCCGTGCTTGGCACGAATGACGCCAAAAGACTCCGTCAACTGCTGCGGTTCCGCGAGCCGACTCTTTTCGAGCAACTCTTGAATTCGTTCAGCTGTAATTTGCGTCATGCCGATTTTCCATGCTAGGAAATGGACTCCGAACCCGATTGTGATCCCACGAAGAAAACATTCGGTCCAATTTGGGGAAAGGTTAACGACCGATTCAATTCGGGTAGCTTGCTAACCTCCGGGCAAGCATCTTAGTGTAATGGAATTTTCCCGCAAGAAAATCTATCTAAACGGCGGATCGACAACTTTTCAACCTCTGGGCACGGTAAAACCCTTGCAACCGCCGTTGAGAGCTAACCGGAAAACGAAAAATGGTCTTTTCCCAAGTTCGCTATTTTGTTAACTAACGATGTGAGCTTCGAAACTGCCAAATCCATATTTTGCTTGAAAAATGTGGTAGAGCACCCATCTGCATTGACTATGAACAGCAACCAGTCAAAACGAGACCAACACGCCTTATTCGGATTCGCTCCGAACTCGGCGCTGCTCGTTTTGGCACTTTCTTTTTGTACCGGCTGCCAACAATTCCCTTGGCCAGGAAGCCAGCAAGCCAAGCAATTCCAAGTGGACAGCGAACGGATTTTGGGTGAATTTCGGGCCCAAAAGAAACGGGCGGACGATCTGGCGGTCAAGAACCAACAACTGGAGACGAGACTTGCAGAAACCGAAAAATCCCTGGCTCGCCAAAACCTGCAATCACTGTCCCAGTCGAACTCATCGTCCTCGCGGAACAATCGCAAAGGGAACACAAACAGCAATCCTGCGAAAGGGCGACTTTTCGTTGGCGCACCCGACGATGATCCTGGCTTGCCCGATACCCCGCCAAGCATGTCCGGTCTCCTAACCTCCAGCGGCGGATTCTCTAAAACAGACCGCGACCTCAACAACTCAAGCGACAATAAAGAGTCGCCTCAATGGCGCCCCGTCCGGCGAAAGTAGCCGAGCGACTCTTGCCGGGCTCTTCTCAACCTGGAATGCGCTCTCGTTAACTTGGCGGAGTACCCAATGTGCTATATTGAAATGCAAGCGGGAACGCACAGTACTCGTTCATCTGCTGTAAACAATCCTCCCTCTCATTCCGGAGTATGAAATGGCAACTGTAACTGAAACCATCCGACCACCCAAAATTCGACATACTGAGTGCTTCATCGATGGCCAGTGGAGACCCGCACTGTCAGGCAAAACCTTTGAAACCATTAACCCCGCAACCGAAGAAGTCATATGCGAAGTTGCCGAGGGAGATAAGGAAGATGTAGATGCTGCCGTGAAAGCCGCTCGACATGCTCTCGAAAGTGGACCGTGGAGCCGAATGGATGCCCGTGACCGTGGCCGCTGCATGTATCGCCTTGCCGATTTGATCGAGCAAGACATCGATGAATTGGCAGCTCTGGAAACGCTCGATAATGGCAAACCCATTCGTGAATCTCGCAATGCGGACTTGCCCCTAGTTATCGATTGTTTGCGATACTACGCTGGCTTTGCAGATAAAATCCAAGGGTCAACGATTCCAGTCCGCGGCAACTACTTCACCTACACTCGTCGAGAACCCATCGGCGTTGCAGGCCAGATTATTCCTTGGAACTTCCCCATGCTCATGGTCGCATGGAAGTGGGGGCCTGCGCTAGCATCTGGCTGTACGATCGTGATGAAGCCAGCTGAACAAACACCATTAACGTGCTTGAGACTGGCTCAGCTGGCCAAAGAAGCCGGTATTCCAGATGGCGTTATCAACGTTGTTCCAGGCTT
The DNA here is from genome assembly GCA_046344995.1 of Pirellula sp. Classification (GTDB taxonomy): domain Bacteria; phylum Planctomycetota; class Planctomycetia; order Pirellulales; family Pirellulaceae; genus JBKCUI01. The sequence continues at coordinate 4,201 of JBKDKR010000056.1, read as the reverse complement.
TGGACCAACAGCCGGTGCCGCTGTCGTCAAACATCCCGGCGTTGATAAGATCGCCTTTACAGGTGAACACCGCACGGCCCAAATCATTATGCGAGAAGCCGCCGACACACTGAAGCGCTTAACATTCGAGTTGGGTGGCAAGAGCCCGAACGTTGTCATGGACGACGCCGATTTGGACAAGGCAGCGCAAGGGGCCTATATCGGTTTATTCCTCAACCAAGGACAATGTTGCTGCGCTGGCTCTCGCGTGTTTGTTCACAAGAAAGTTCACGGTGCTTTCGTTGAGAAACTCCAACGTCTCGCTCAAAATCGTCGTGTAGGTAACCCGTTCGCAGCAGATACAGAACAAGGCCCTCAAGTCGACAAGGCTCAATTCGATAAGATCATGAGCTACATCGACAAGGGACACCAAGAAGGTGCGAAATGCGTTGCCGGTGGTGCTCGCGCAGGGGATGTCGGCTACTTCGTACAACCCACCGTGTTCGATGGTGTGAGTGATTCCATGTCGATCGCGACTGATGAGATCTTTGGCCCAGTCATGTCGATTCTAACCTTTGACGATTGGGAAGATCTCATTAAACGAGCCAACCAAACATTCTATGGATTGGCAGCCGCAATCTGGACTCGCGACATTGGCAAGGCGCATCAATTTGCTAAACGAGTCAGAGCTGGTACCGTCTGGGTTAATTGCTACGACGTTTTCGACGCTGCTGCTCCATTCGGCGGATTCAAGATGAGTGGTCAAGGTCGCGAACTCGGGGAAGAAGGCCTAAAGGCCTACACCGAATGCAAGACGGTAACCGTTAGCTTGGACTGATTGTTTGGTGGAATCTAACCCCGAATGATTCACGTAGAAAAGGGAGAGCGCTCAAAACCCACGCGTGATCTCTTGAGTTTTGTTGGTATACAACTAACAACGCCACTTTAAAAAGATGCACCCGTTTGGTGCAGTAGACGCGCCGAGCGCGAGCGGTTTTGACGAGTTGGTGTTGTTCATAGTAGCCCATTAGGAAGCCATGTTTGGCGAGGTTTCCTATTCTTTTGCAATGGGGGTACGGTAGGGTTTTGAGATTGTCTAAGATGCGTTCGATTTCGCTTTGAGAAGAACAGATTCGGTTGCACACGAGCAGTCGTACTCCTCGAGAAGACATCAATTGGACGGACGGAATAATACCACTTGTAAGGGCAGAAAAATCGAACGCAGAAAGATATGCGATTCATTTTTCTGCCAATTGAAGATCTCTGCTTTGCTTTCACAGAACCCCCAGGGGGTAGGCCGTTCCGCCGACAGCAGGGCGGGACCATGAAACTGACTCTAGCGTTGCTAAATGATTAAGGCAAGAAGATGGGGGCAAGAACATAAAAACTCGATAACATTTTCTTGCCCTCATTTTCTTGTCGACGAATGACCTGTTGCTACCAGAAGGGACTGTGTTTGAGAAGAGTGCGTGGTGTAACGAATCACCCCAATCCGTCAATGAGCTTGGCATGCATCGACTTCCAAAGCCACTTTGACTCTACTTTGGCTTCAGATTAAGAGGCAACCCCAAGGCATAGCTCTTTCAGAGTGTCCTCGGGAAGCTTAGCTATTGCACGGCAGTAGTTTCCCGTATCGGCCCCGGGTGCTGGCTTCCCGCGAAGAGTAAAGAATGACGAAATACGAGCGACGGCGGACTGGCAAGCGGCTTCTTTCCCGTCGCGCATATTTTGCGACATGAACGCCCACAACACAATTGCGGTGGAATAGACCCCATTCATCGTGCAACCGTGCTTAGCCAAAACATTTTTGATGTGTTGCTCACTCAACACTGATGCGAATGGCAGACCGGGTTGAAGCAGTAATGCCTTGATGGAATCGCCGAAGCTGAAGTTGGCTTGCGATCGCCGAGGTGGTACAGAGACCAAAATAAAACTCTCCTTAGTATCTGTTTTGCACAACTTAAGCCAGGAGGGATGACCGAAATCATAGCCAAGAAAATGGGTTCATAGCCAGAACGATCTTCAAGGCGGGCGAGATTGCACCTTTTTAAAAAGTACGCAACCTACCTAACAAAGGCTCCTGATACGTTTGTTTGCTACCAAGTGAATCGTTAGCCTTGGCTGTCCCTTGGCCCACGCTCGCATTGCTCCAACGCCGCCAAAAATGTTGCTTTTTCTGTAAGACAACGCTCCCGGGTTCCCGCAGCCAGTACCAGTGGATGGCCCGGAATGATCGGAACCGGAAGTTGTAGCTCGTGGAGAGCGCCGCCATCCTCATACTGATCCTCGATGAGTTGAAGGGGGATGAGCTCCTCTAAACAAAACTTGCGGCGTACGACACGGAATGGAAAAGTCGCCCGTCCTTCAACGACACCATCTTTACCAACCGTGACCGATGTGCATGGATGTTGATTGCTAAACCAGGCGAGCCCTATGCCACAAGCCCACATGACTGCCAAGATCGCATAGGGATACCATCCAGGATACCCCTCGGGACCACTCACTCCGTCCATTACTGCGTTCCAAGTGCCGACCCCTAGTCCAACGAACCACAATGCAGTGAACACCCAAACGACAACCCATTTTCGCGAGCAAGTGAAGTAGCGATGCTTCATAAATACCGGTGCTTCTTTGATGAAAGGGGCGTGTGCAGGGCCGATGGAAATTTCAGAACCTTGTATGAAAGCCTAGCATCGCACGCAAGAAAGAGGTCGACGAACGAACGGATTCGCAGGGTTCAACTTGACCGGCCAGCGCATGGAGTGAGTTTTATTCCGCTTGCAGCGATTAGCGGATGTGTGCGGCAGAGTCCGCCGCGGTGGATCTGCGTCTCCGCGAGACAGTGCGGTAATCAGTGCGGTAATGGTAAAAAGAGTAAACAGTGCAAGTAAACAGAGTAAACAGAAGTAAACAGAAGTAAACAGAGTAAACAGGAACAGGTAAACAGTGCCACCCACTTTACACAAGTAGCGGAGCTGGTAGAATGCGAATGAGGAGATTTTCAAATGCCTAGACCGCTGAGATCCGAACTGTTTTTGCCTTATGAGGTTTCTATTAGTGAAGTAAACAGTGCCACCCACTTTACATAAGTAGCGGAGCTGGTAGAATGCGAATGAGGAGATTTTCAAATGCCTAGACCGCTGAGATCCGAACTGTTTTTGCCTTATGAGGTTTCTATTTGCCATGTCGTGCAACGCTGCGTGCGGCGAATGTTCCTGGCTGGGGTTAACGACGAAACGGGCAAAGATTACACCTATCGCCGTGAATGGATTCGTCAACGACTTGAGAAACTCGCCTCTGTCTTTGCGATCGATGTGCTGACCTATGCGATTCTTTCTAACCATTTACACGTCGTGATTCGTAATCGTCCCGATGTTGTGAAAACGTGGTCGGATAAAGAAGTCGCCTTGCGGTGGCTGCAGATTTTTCCTGGGAAACGGATTGAGGAACAGCTTGGAAATCCCACCCAAGCGGATGTTGATTCCCTGGCCAATGACTCGGAAAAGCTAGAAGCGATTCGATCACGGCTGTCTGATATCTCTTGGTTTATGCGGGCTCTCTCGGAGCCGATTGCTCGGCGTGCGAATTCAGAAGAAAAATGCACAGGGGCGTTTTGGGAAGGACGTTTCAAAGCCCAGAGGCTTCTCGATGAAGCTGGTTTGTTGGCGTGCTGTATGTATGTGGATTTAAATCCCATACGAGCCGCCATGGCGGAATCGATTGAAGATTCGCTGTTTACGTCCGCTTACGATCGTTTGAAAGCATCTCAAGGGAAAACAATCGAATCGTCGGCTGCTGCTATGCAAGCGATAAGCACCAAAGAAGCAGCGGAGATGCGCAAGAATAGTACGCCTGAGGAATTAGCCGACAAACGAAAGAGAGCACTTAAACGCAAAGGACCCAAGGTTCTTCGTGATGCTTGGCTAGCACCCCTGACGATTGGTCCTGGGCAACAAGGCCCCGTGGCCAGTAAAACCGATTGTCGAGCAAGCGACAAAGGTTTCCTTAACATGAGCTTGGAGGAGTACTTTGAACTGCTGGTGTTTACCGGCAAGCAAGGCCGTTCGGACAAGCGAGGTAAGATCAAAGCAGATGGCGAGACTTCTGCAACTGGCTCCGCCACGGCGATATTGAGCAAGTTGGGAATCGCGGATGGAATGTGGTGTGATTTGGTATGGAACTTCAAGAAGTACTTTGGTCGCAGTCGCGGAGCGGGATCGCC
>JBKDKR010000055.1:0-21236 GCA_046344995.1 Pirellula sp. | reverse complement strand
TCTTCTCCCGTTTACAATTTACTGCATGAACAATCACCCCAATGCTACACCCGCAAGCCCATCTCTCGCATCGCCGCTCTTCGATGCCTCGTTCGATTCCATCGAATCGCTAACCACCACTTTCGCTGCGTCTGTAGTACCTACTATAGAAACCACGACCGTCACCGAAGTTGCATTAGGCTACCATCGCAACCAACAGTACTCCATCACCGCTATGACCACGTCGACCGGCGCGGTTGCAGAGCGATACGCTTACACCGCCTACGGTCAACCTACGATCTTAGATGCTTCCGGTTCTCAAATCGGCAATCAGCAATCTCAAATCGCCAATCGCTTCACGTATAACGGTAGAGAATGGGACGAGCCCCTCGGTCTCCATCACTTCCGAGCTAAATGGATGAGCCCGATCGCGGGGAGATTCTTAGGAAGAGATCCGATTTCACATCCTACTTCAGACGGATTTTTTCGAGTGTTTGTCCTTACACTCGCTAACCGTTATCAGTTCGTCCATGGCCAGTCGTTAAATTTTTTGGACCCCGCGGGGCTTGTAATATTTGGATATGATGGCGGCGACGATAAAGAAGACAATTGCCTCGATGAGATGACAGAGGAAGCGCCTTGGCTTCGTAGTTTGCTTGAGCTAAAACTTCGAAAGACTCCGGAAGACGCGATTGTTAAATGTCGTGAAGCAGCAACGAACGGTCCTTGCTGCAAGAACGGGAGACAGTTACCCCATCATTTATGTGCTCCGAATGGTCCTTGGCTAAAGCCAGTAGTAAAGAGCACGTGTGAAAAGTTACGAGAAGCTAGTAACAACCCTAAACAACCGCAACTACAGCCCAAGAGACCTTTGTGACAAACACGAGGATTCGGTAATGGTATTCCAAACACTCTTACTAATGGTAGCGATAGGTTCCACTCATATACTTTTGGTTCAAGATAACAGCAGTCCTCAAAGTGAGATTGACTTTACTGAGCTCGACCTAACTATGGAGGAGAGAGCCGTGTTTTGTTGTGTCCTATTTCTTGAGGGAAAGAGACAAGAATTTGATGCGCAAACGGTCGTTCTACCGGGGGACGCGAAAGAGGATCTAATCAAGCAGATAGTTTACCTTGACACGAACTACCATAGCGGTCGAATTACGAGTTTCTTATTAAGCAGTAGGCCTTCTAAAGATTTGATTACCTGGGCAGTCGAGTGCAGTGCATCATGCAGAAATTATTCCTTGTCATTGATGTATCTCAAGCTTGTGTCTGGAGAAAGCAAATCCTACCGGGATATATCTACGAGATTGCTTACAATTGCTGCATCGTATGGGGAACCCGAACTGGTTCTTCCGCTAGATCTTGACGAGTCAGTTGTTTCGTCAATCTTGAACGACGATTATGTTTCCAAAAGGGCGACTCAAATCAAGTTGGGTGCGGAAATATCCAAAAGTATTGGTCTAAATCGTGACTGGGCCGAGGTAATTTTTGGGTATCGTTATGATTCAGGTGATTTTGTACCCAAGACTGAGGACGAACTGTCGCGATTGATTTCAGGCTCCGACAGCGTAGACCAACAATTCATTCACCGATTTTTATTCTCTGCCTACTGTGTACAAGAAGGCGATATCAGCGTTGCAAGAAAACAATTTGAAATTCTCAAGGAGTTAGTCAATTCGGATGATACTCTAATGCGAAGTCGAATACCAGAGATGTCATTTCTCTCATCTAGGTTAGGCGACGATAGTTACTTACGATCGCATCTCGAAAGTGGTCGTTTCCAATCTTCTCGATTTCGTCTCAAATTACCGGCACTTCTCGCAGCCGCGGCAGAACGAGAGCTTTACGAAGATATTTTCGAACTAGTCGAACTGATCGGCAAATTGAAGCATACGGAAGTAAAAGCACTTTCCAATTTTGGAAAATTCGCTGAAAGTTTGCATTGGGAAAAATTAGATGGCGAGACGCGTCTACGAATTGCAACCCATACGCAATGGAGAAAGTTTTGCGATGCCAAATAACTTTTCCTAAGAGGGCCAAACGTAATCGGTTCACAGAATAAGAGATAGACCAGTCTATAATGTCTCCGCCCAAGGCGGACGGGCGGGAGAAGTTTGAATTGTGAAGTTCGAGGTTTGAAAGAAAGCCAATCCTTTTAATGCCGGTTTCCTAACGGTGTTTTGGATTTTCTATCGTTACGGTCGGTGCTCACGAAAGCCATTAAAGACCGTTTACGAACTCATTGTTGCACCGAACTCGGTCGTTTGCTCACCATTGGTAGACACTCAGTCATCGCTCCACAGGCACAGGGGGAGTATTGCTTTAACGAGCCGCGAACGCGCTAGCGTCCGGCTATCGGCCGTAAACCGTGGGCTAACGCCCTGCGGCTAATGCTTGTTTTTCGAAATGTGATTAAAGCAACAAGCCCCAGGGCCAGATGGTGGCGGTAAAGCGGCGATAGCGAGTAAGAAGTTTGCCTCACGCAATGAAATCGGAATAGTGAACGACGCAACGTGTTCATTTGCAAATTGCTTTCGTAGGCCGTAACAAGTCGCGACGCGACGCAGTTACGGCACAGCACGTCGGGACAAAAATGATTTGTCGGTTTAGGCCTGAGTCGCAGTGATCCCCGCCGTAACTTCGCCGAGCCTTGTTACGGCCTACGATGCTGTGCCTCTCAACCTCGCCGAGCAGCGCTCGAATCTTGGCTGCGATCGGTGCCAATCAATCGTTGAAACTTTCGCTTTCGGGAAGATTGCTAACATCGAGCTTTCCATGCCTCTTATTAGATTATTGACGAAGATCATGCTGGTGTTTGTGTTTAGGGAATTCGAGGATTACAATATGGGAATGGACTATCCGCATAGAACCCAAGAATTCCGAATAACTGGCGACGCACTCTTCGAAAGGATGGATCGCGCAGTGGAAAAGGTAAACGAGCGATTACGCAAAACAGTAGGTGCGTTGGAGGCTGCAGATATTCCGTACGCGATTGTCGGCGGTCACGCCGTAAGAGCGTGGGTGGCTCAAGTCGATGAGGGGGCGGTAAGAACCACCAAGGATGTTGATATCTTGGTACGACCTGAGAATCTTAACTCTGTTATCGAGGTTTTGGTTGCGAAGGGGTTCTTCCATCGGAACACCGCTGGCGTAGATATCTTCACAGACTTACCAGATGGATCTGCTCGTGATGGAATTCACGTAGTTCTTGCTGGCAGCATAGTGAAGCCGTGGGAAGTCGATCCAAACCCCGACGTCTTTCCTCAAATTAGGGCAGATAGCTTCAACACCGTACCATTTGAAACCCTAGTCAGAATGAAACTAAATTCATATCGCCGAAAGGATCAGGTTCATATTCAAGACCTTATCGCGGTAGGTCTTATCGATAACAGTTGGTTGATTCGTTTCCCCGAACCGCTTCGTGACCGCCTAAAGACTATTCTCGATGATCCTGAAGGCTAGCACTTTGCAAATTTACGTTTACGAGCTCATAGACTAAATTACGATCTCCCATTTCTAGGGCGGCTCTAGCATACTTCCACAGGGCTTCATTTCTATCGCAACCCCTTTCTCTGTGTAGTTTTAGCGCACCCCTCTAGCTTCAAGGCCGAGGGAGAGCGGGCACGCTTCTGCGCGTTATAACTTCATAAGGACAGATGGGGCCTAAAAGCCCTCTTTCGCACTCCACGAACGAAGTTTGGGAAGGGTCAGCCAGCGTGAAAAGCTCGGTGCATCGCTTTGCTAATTCGGTTAGGTTCATCTCGACGATCGAAGCTGCCTTTTCCATCGCCCATTGTGTCGCCCACCCGAGCTAAGAGGAACGATCCCGTTCTTAACCGCGATTGGTGCCAACCAATCGAAGCTTACGTCTTACCCACGATTCGTAGGCCGTAACAAGTCGCGACGCGACGCAGTTACGGCACAGCACGTCGGGACAAAAATGATTTGTCGGTTTAGGCCTGAGTCGCAGTGATCCCCGCCGTAACTTCGCCGAGCCTTGTTACGGCCTACGATGCGGGTAGTTCCTGCGGATTTGTGGATGGTGCATCTTGTGGGATACGACCCATTGGCCGGTTTGGTGATGAAGGCCTTAGGCTGTCTATTGGATTCCGTTTAGCCTTTCATAAATTACTTGTGTCTATTTGTCGTATTTGAAGTGTCCGACAGATACATCAAGCTTCTTAGCTAGATCATCAATGGTATTGCTTCGATTCTCCAACGCTTGACTCACCGCAAGATTGTTAGAGTTGATGGTCGCGGCACCTGCAACGCTAGCTTCGACCGATTTCGCGTTCCGTACTTGTTCGCTCGTGTATTCCACGATTCAATCAACCTTGGACTGCACCGAGCTAACGGCTTGGAAAATATTGTCAAAGCTCGTTGCAGTTCGTTCTCCCGCTACAACACCTTCTTTGACTCGCAGGGTTGACTGTTGTATCAATTTGGCAATTTGTTCAGCAGCTTCGTTAGAACGTTTCGCAAGGTCTTTTACTTCTGCGGCAACTACCGCAAAGCCTCGTCCGGCTTCGCCCGCCCTACTGGCCTCAATGGTTGCATTCAAAGCGAGCAAGTTTGTTTGTGCTGCAATTTCTTGAATTTCAATAACGGCTCTTTCAATCTGATCAGCACTTGTTCGAATCAACCCCATCGCAGAATCGGATTCTTGTAAGGCAATCTTTCCCTCTTGGGCACGAACAGAGGCCGACTTGAAGTCGCCACCAACCTCCAACGTGAGTAATCGAATAGACTCGATCGAATTCAACAGCTCGCGAATCTCACTTTGTATTTCCTGGAATGCCGACTCTTGCTTTCGTATTCCTTCCGTGACCTGCTGAGAGCCATTGGATACGGAATGGGAACAATTTGAGGTCTCGCCGGCGGTCGCAGCGACTTCCCCCACAACATTAGCCCATTGAGTTAATGTCGCAGCTAGATCAGTAGACAGTTCTCTGACGAGTTCATCTTCAATATAAACACTGGAGTGACGAAGATCTCCTTCGGACGCTCTGGCCAACCATGGACTCAGGCTCTCTAAGGACCTTTGAAGTTTCGCACGTTCTTCTTCGCGAGCGATTTCTTGTTGAACTAACTGTCTTGTTTGTGCCCTAGATTGAAAAATACCAAACATTAATCCGACGACCTCAGCAATGGCCCATGCAGCATGTTCTATCGTTCGGAAAAACTCAAAAGTGGTCCCGCCGTAAATCGACCGTGGCCACAAAACACCTCTCATCAAATGGTCGACCGCCGTTACTCCAGTTGCTACGATGAGAACATATGGATTTTTGTAAATTGCTAGAATGCCAATTGATGCGAAAACGTGAAAGTGTGTTTCGATCCGTCCGCCAGAAACGTGAATAAATAGGGCGGAGAAAAGTAACTGTGCAGCAGCTACAACATACTGCGCTCCTATCCACCTCGCATCTTTCCATGCTAACATTGCAGGCACAATTCCGAGCAATAGTGCTGCTGCGATTGAGGCCCCAACATGTGGGTGAGTTTCGCTTTCTCATCCCCTCCATGTTAGTGGAGAAAGAAAGTAAGCGAGCAACACCCCTGCTATCGCTTGGACTAGCAATGCCCACGCCATCCCTTTGTTGATGGCAGAAATTTTTTCGATCTCGCGAGCGGCTACTAGTTCCGCTTCTCGTGAACTGTTTTGATTTTTATTGGTGTACATTTCTTATTATCATTAGCTGATTAGTTGGCGTGTTGGAGGCATGTGGATGATTGATTGCCACATCCTGGTTCAGTAAGGAGCGGACATCCAAACGTAAGAAACTGAGCCCATTGGGAACCTCTGTCAGATTGCACAATATCGTGCGAGCTATTGTGCTGGCCCGATTTAGTGCTGATTCGATTTATCAACTCCTTTAGAGTAGCAAGCCCCTGGTTGCTTCCTATATGACCACGGCTCGCAGTGACACCACCAGCGAAGAGTAGCGTTACCTCAGAGTGGAGTAACATGCATTCCCCGGAAGTGGATGCACTAAAAATATTTGCCTCAATCCCCTCATTATCAAAGATCAAGTTCCATCGATTCTTTTCCACGGTACTGGAGATGCTGGAAATCGGAAAATGAACGGCTTCCAGACTTTCGGTACGAAGTTGAACCATAGAAACAGTCAAATTGTTCGACTCAAGTGCGTTATCCAAATTGCTAAGTGTTGCTCTCGTGCAGGGGCAATACGGATGAACGAAAACGACTCAGTGCCCCGATGTTGCTCCCCTAGGGAGTTTGGTCAAAACCGGCCACTCCTTTGCGAGAGCCAACGAAAAAGACGGGTCCTTGCCAACACTCGGAAGAACCACAAAGAAACAAACAAACGTTAGCACCGACCATGTCGCGACATAAAATGCTCAAAGTTGCGTCTTCAGATGCATGATAAAGGGAGGATTGATTCTTCAGAGAGCGAATACTTAAACCCGGGAATGGTATGTCCTGATTTGCAGATGCATGGTTTTTTTAGTGCAAAGCTCCCAGAAGCGTGGAAAACCACAATCCACATTTATCTCCTGGGGCAGATATTGGGAATGTTTCGATAGACAAGACGGCGACGTCGCAATCTTGTTAATCATGTTGCTACTCCAAGAGCTCGAGTTCCGCCGATAGGGAGGGACCTCGCAACGCGGATTGAATGCTCTCTAGTGACCTTTTTGCTCCGGATAGCCATTGAAAGGAAATGGAATTGGATTTGAGATTTTCTTTTCCGGCCACCGCCTCTATCCAGCCGTTGATTTGAAGCGCGAGAATAGGAGTAGGTGAATCTGCCATCTGTTCACGGTACGCCGTTAATCCACTTTTACTCCACGAAACGCTCAGCTTGGAGCTTGATAGTTTTTGGATTCCACTAAGCCATGATTCTTCCCATGGCAGTTCTTTTTCAACTAAGGTTTCAATCCCAACGTTGGAGTTGCGATGTACAAGTCCTTTTGGAAAGCTACCTTCAAAGGTTGGGATGTATTGTTCCGAATCCGATACCGTTTCCTGACTAGAGTTCGTTTGTGCAGATTCGGTTGTCGCCGAAGAGACTTCTGAGTTGACACACTTGAGAAGCTTTGGTTTTTCGGTAATCGCGAGGCGATCTGCTATTTGATTCCGTTGATATCTCCAGCAGCCGATAGTAAACCTTTGGTCGGAATCGACGACGATCTTCACCTCCGTGTATTCGTATAGCCGTTGTTCAATAAACTGTTTTAGTTTTTCTGGAGATACGTTTCCGACGACACGATACTGCATTTTCGTGGGGTATGCGCCTATGAGCCAGATCACAGTTGCGGCAACAATCAGCACGCCTCCCGCGCTTTCTAGCGCAGACACTAGCGTCGCATGCCTCGATTCTCTCATGAAGATCATCGTGGTTACTCCCCATCTCGGATATTTGGACTGAGATGGGAGGTTTTTGCGGGTTGAGTTTCCCGATAGCTCCTGTTTCGCCCAACTTGCGAAAGGGAATGTAAACACGAAGAGAGGAGAAAGTGGCAGCATCGATGCGATGACTCCTACTTGCCCGATTTTCGCGATACCTGTGGTGCCGTAGATTGTCCCCGAAATCAGTTGGATGAGAATCAGCGGGCCGATACAAACGGAGATTCCGACTGCCAGCATAGTTTTGATACTCGGCGCAAATCCAGAATCCTCTGCAGCAACTTGCAAGATAGCTAATATACCCCCGTTCAAAATCGCACAAATGACGAGCAGAATCGCAATGGTGAGATTGGGGGTACTTGGTCTGAGTTCACCATGGCACAATACAGAGACAACAGAGGGCTGGAACAGGAGAACTCGATCGACCAACCGTTCCGCAAGTTCTTGATTTTGCTTTTTGACTTTTACCGTTAAATACCCACCCTCAGTCCCAGGAAAATCCTCGAACAGGCTAAAAGTGTCACCGTAGATTTGCAATTTGCTATCGAATACACCAGGCTTGAGCTCAACGCGAACCAGTCGATTCCATGGCAGTTCGAGTGTTCGAAGCTTGGACTTCCAGGTGCCAAATAGTACATCTTGACTACGATACTCGACTCTCAAACCTCCGTCGGTCGCTTGTACGGCCCCATGGACCATAGAAAAACCATTCATCCCCTCACATTGAAACGGAAGACTGACTACAGGTTGGTTCGGGATTGATGAATTCGGTAAAGGACTCTTATGAACACCTTGGTGCGCCGATTTCGATTTGTCGGTTGCGGCAAAAATTGCCTGTTGAAACTCTTCAACCGTTTGGTATCGCAGCGAAGGTTTACGACTAAGCGACTTTAGAATAACAGAATCCAGTTCTCGATTGATAGCCGCATTGATATGGCTCGGGGGTTCGAAGTTACCGACCGGTAACTGTTTGGTCAGCAATTCGTAGAAAACCACCCCGAGGGCATAGATGTCGACTCGATGGTCAACCTCGTTACTCGCTTCGATTTGTTCGGGAGCTAAGTAGTGTACGGTTCCGAGAACTTGACGAGTTGCAGTTATCTTCTTTTCAAACGAGGCGTTGTTGATCTTGGCAATGCCAAAGTCAGCTAGTTTAACTCGGCCGTCATCGCTAAGCAGAATGTTTTCAGGTTTAATGTCCCTGTGAATCACTCCTTTAGAATGGGCGTATGTCAGTGCGTCCGCCACAGAGGAAATGATTTCTATCGAATGAGTAAGATCGATTGGCATGCTCTGCATTGCTTCTCGCAGATTTAAACCATGAATGAACTCCATTATGAAATAAGCCATACCGTCGCTGGTGTTTCCGTAATCGAAAACCGAGACGATGCTGGGATGATTTAGCTTCGCGAGCGCTTTAGCCTCTCGTTCGAATCGGTCAAGAAAGGTAGAGTCGTTGGAAATGGAGCGATCAATAATTTTGAGGGCGACGTCTCGGTCAAGCGATGTTTGGCGAGCGTGGTAGATGGTGCCCATGCCACCCCGACCTACCATTCGCAGGATGCTTAAGTGGGGGAAGTATGAATCGAGATGTTGGAGACTGCTGGCATCCATGGGACTCGATGATGATTGACGATACTCCAAGGCTAGTTTTAGGAGGCACTTTGAGCAGATGCCATCGGCTCGGAGTGGAGAGGAGCATTCAGGACATACATTCATGGCGAGACCAACTGGGTCATGGGTTAAAATCGGGGGAAAAAAAGCTTACACGAATAGATTCGACAGAGCTTGCGAAGAGTTACAGGGGTCTGAAGAAAATCTTTCTGATTTAGTTGCCGCCAGAAATAAATCTCAAAAGCACCTGTATTTCCGCCTCTAGCTCACTCGGATCATCCAACGTTTCTTCAACGGATTGCCGCAAAACGTCTGCAAAACGTTGTCTTAACCGATGCAACGCGACTTTTGCGGCCCCGATTGTGATTCCATTTTGTGAAGCGATCGTTGAATAAGTCTCCCCGTTTACTGGCTTTGTGATGTAGGGAGCCAGACCATGAAAGATCTTTGATCGGTTGCTTTTCGCGTATTCTGATTCAAGCGTCGAAAACGCTTCCCTAACGATAGAACTGGCCCATTCCTCTTCAAAAAGCTCTTCAGGATTACGATTTTTCGGAGTGTAAGAGGATCGGTCCAAGAAGTCCTTTTCTCCAGAGACGCAAAAAATAGATGTTATAACGTCACCACCGCCGCGTTTTAGTCTGGTTTCGCCTCGATTTCGATCAATAAGAAATCGTTTCCAAATCGTCAGAAGATAACTTCTGAAGCGACCTTTAGCTGGATCGGCCGAGGACAAGATCTCGCCCTCGATCAGTTCCCTCATAAACTCTTGAGTTGCGTCTTCGGCGTCGGCAGCTGAAAGTCCGCGTTGTCTCGCGTAAAAGTAGAGTGGCCTCCAGTATTTCTCTAGCAATTGTCCAAGGGCAGGGCGTTCTGCCAATCGGTTTTCTTGTGCCGCCCGAACGACGACAGTCCATTGAGTAGTATTCAACACTATGAAACACGAGATGTGCTGGGGTGGATATTTCGATCAACGCGGATCGTTACCGGTTGGCCGATTATAAGTGGCAGTTAAGGGCTGCGACTACGACCATTTGTCACAAATTCGTAGGTTCGCCATAGAAATTGGTACCATTTCTCCAAAGATATCGCGATACATGTTTGAGACGTGCTATTTGGGCACACGCCTCGGCACACCTGCGGCGACCTGCCACAAATCATTGCCGTACACTCTGAACGAAAGCAATGAATTCTTTGAGATTTCACCATTAACTGATTGTTGGCACGCATTTCGCTTTGCTCTAGCTACGTAAAGAATCCCCATTTTGGGTGATCGAGATCGACGTCCTACAGGAGAGAGATGAGAATGTTGTACGAAGTTAGTGGGGACATACTGTTAACCAAAGCACAAGCCATTGCGCACGGTGTTGCTCCAAACGATCACTTTGATTCGGGTTTGGCATTAGCTTTGAGAGAACGCTGGCCGTCGATGGCCAAAGATTTTCGGCATTACGCCCATCAATCCCATCCAAAGCCTGGTGAAATCTGGATGTGGGGCGGCACAGGGGGCGCTAGGATTTTTAACTTGCTGACGCAGGAGGGAGATCATGGCCATGGATCGCGACCTGGAAAAGCCAACATTGCCAATGTCAATCATGCGCTTCGACGACTCCGACATGTTATCGAAACCGAAGGCATAAAGAGTTTGGCCATACCTGCGTTGGCGACTGGCGTAGGGGGGTTGGAATGGAACGAGGTCAAGTCGGTTGTGGATTCACAACTTGGCGACCTAGACATACCTATCTACGTTTACACTGTGTATCACAAAGGCGTTCAAGCAGACGAACCTGAGTTGGTAGCCGCGAGCTAGCCTGGAAACGATTGGTCTCAAAAGACTTAGAGCCCTCGATTTAGAGGGCTCTTTTCGTTTTGTTCTCAAAGCTCAAAGTAGTCAATCTACGACCAGTCCAGTCCTTCGTAAAGCTTGTTAAGATTGGTGTGACCGTGTTCGGTAACGACAACCATATCTTCGAGTCGCACACCGCCGACAGCTTTGCAATACAGCCCTGGTTCGACAGTGACTACATCGCCAACCAAAAGATCTGGACCGCCGATGGCAAGCAGAGGAGGCTCATGCACCTCGAGTCCCAGTCCATGCCCTGTACCGTGAGTCATGGCAGTGTAGTTGTCATCAGCATCGGCGGGTGGTAGCCCCATTTTGAATCCATCTGATGTGATCGATGCTATTGTTGCTTGATGAACATAATCGCCAGAAATTCCGGCACGAATCACTTTGCAAGCAGCAGCTTTTGCTCTCGCGACCGCGGCGTGCATCTCAGCGACTTTGGGGTGAATCTCGCCATGAACAACGGTTCGGGTGCAGTCTCCGTTGTAAAGTGTTTTTTTATCTCGAGGGAATATATCAACGATTACTGGTTGGCCAGTCATAAGAGGACCGTGACCATGGTCATGACAATCTGCGCCGATGGGGCCGCAAGCCACGATGGATCCAGGGCTAGAAAATCCTAGTTCGAGCAACCAGACATCGATAAGAGACTGGATACGTTCCGCAGTTAAGACGCCACCATCAGCATGGAGAACTCCCGCCGCATTCGGGGTCGACCGAGCGATAAACTGACACGCTCGTTCCATGACAACTTCCGTTTGCTTTTGAGCAAACGCGATTTTTTCAATCTCTTCAGCGGACTTTTGTCGACGTTCGATCAATCCCCACTCGGTATCGCAAACGACTTTGATTCCACGCTCCAATAATGCATGTGCGAAGATCATCGGAATTGAACGATCTACAGTAACCTCCGAGCAATGGCGACGAGCGAAAAACTCCGCCGCCGATTGCGCTGTCGCAGTCTCTCTATCCCCCGACAAGCCGGTCGAAGGAGAAAAATCATTGGGACACCAACAATGAGTTGCGCGAGATAACTTTCTCGCGCGATCAAGTTCAATGTCTCGTAGAATGAAGTGACGTTCATCGCTGGGCGCGCCGAGCTCAATCCAAACAACGGGATCTCCGACTAAAAAACCAGCTGTTCTGTAAAGTCCTGCGTTAAGAGCAGGGACCCCCGCCATCATTCTTGGAAAAGACATATTAGCCTATGCGTTCTTGACTCGTTCTACGATTATCAGCAGATGCTGAGCATCCTGTACAGAACCTACAAGCTTAACGAAATCGACAGCTGCTTCCAAGTGCTTTAAGTTGACGTTGGGAAAACCGGAACCGGCTGGAACTGCGGCGGCCGCAGTCGCTGCAGGAGCTGGACCGCGTTTGGCAGGCGTTTTGTCGCCCGAAGTGCGTTTGATATGTGCTTTGACATTTGCTACGTCCGCAGCCTTGACATCGTACTTGTCTAACGCTTCGACGATATCTTTGTTACGAGCTTCTGGATTTGCTTCCATGTAAGCTCTAATTCTCTGCGCTTTGCTCGGTTCTTTCGACATTCTGTTACTCTCGGATGAAAGGGATAGCTCTTGATGTTCAATTAACTCACTCTTTGACTCTGCTTCTCGAACTAGATGTTCCGGAACTCGTTCCATTAGTTCATCAAGCGTTACGACACGTTCTACATCAACCATTTGCACCATATTCCTAAGTTCCCTGGGAATGTAAGTGTGATACGGAATTTCAACTGAAATTCTCTGCAAGTCCAGTCAAACGCCTCATCGGGCCGTGGTCATTCGGGTGGCCAC
Organism: Pirellula sp.; assembly: GCA_046344995.1. Taxonomy (GTDB): domain Bacteria; phylum Planctomycetota; class Planctomycetia; order Pirellulales; family Pirellulaceae; genus JBKCUI01. Next base: position 8,623 of record JBKDKR010000055.1, on the reverse strand, counting down.
AGTCGTTCGGATTCCTCGTAAGCCGCACAAAATGCTGAAGCCGCACAAAATGCTGACTAACTAGCCGATCTCATCCGGGCAGAGGGCCAAGAAACCGCTTGAGGAATCGAGACCGCTTAAAAAATCGAGACGGGTTACAGGATCAAACTACAAAGATTGTCAAATGATAGATCGAGAGGCTTATAAGTCAACGCGTTTTTAGTGTTTGATAAAATGATTTTGGTAACTCTTAACACTTGCAAAATTTAATCAAGAATGAAATCCCCCCCAATTATGTTTCCATGATACGCCAAATGAGGGCACTTTTTAGTCGCTTCTCTTGCATCACGCTGGAAGATCTCGTCCAATGAAGAATATCTACCGGGGGCGAGGACGCTTGTCACGCAGCCCAACCCCTTTTTAACGTCTACTCAATACCAGGGAAATGGTTGAGGCCAATCATGCAAGATAACCTATTCAATCGTCGTGAGTTTCTGATTACTGTACCTGCAGTCGCCGCTGCGGCTGTGCCGGCAATCGCTGCTGTGAACCGGGCTTATGCGGCGGAGGATTACGGGCCAGCTAATGCCGAGTTAACGCTGATTGTCACGGATCCGCTGGCGGCACCTTTGGCGTGTGATTGTGTAGAAGGTTACGCTCAAAGAAAATACGAGGTCCTAGCGGATTATCTTGCTAAAGAGACCAAGAAATCGGTCCGTGTCAAGTGGACGGATGATCTAGAGGGCCTTGCTAAAGATGATGCATTGTCACCATCGATTTTCATTGGTAAAGATTCTGTCGTTCGGCATGGCGCCCACATGCTTTCGCGTGTGGTGGCTCCCGTTGCGTTGCTTTCGGATCAGCAGGGAAGTACAACCCAGAAAGGTATGTTCGTTGTGCGGTCCAAGAATACAGCCTCAAGCATCCTGGACCTGGATGGATTCGATATCTTCTTTGGCCCTGAAGCGTGTGATGAGAAGTATCTAGCTCCCATCTCCAAACTGAAAGAAGCAGACCTGTCATTTCAAATTGCTGAGATCTGCGATACCTGCTCGGTCGCGGCCAAAAAACTGCTTGAGATATCAGATGACACTAAACAAGCGGCAGTGATTAGCTCGTATGCCGAACCACTGCTCTTGGGCTGCGGGAATATCAAACAAGGAGATTTGAGAGTGGTTGCTTCATCAGAAGAGGTTCCTTTCGTCGGTGCTTTCGTCGACAGTTCCGTTCCTAAGGATCTTCGCGTTGCTATTAAACTTGCGTTGCTCAAAACTCGTTCTCAAGTTGATGTTGTTACCTCGCTACAGTCGAAGTCGGGCTTTGTTCCCTATGAATTCGTTTAACTTGCCAAAAGGTTTACCGTCGAAGGATCAGTATTTCCCTTAAGTTTCGTTTAGTATGCGATAGTCAGTTTTTCACGGCCAGTACGATTATTCGTGCTGGCCGTATCTTTTGGGCAGCCTATACATTCGTCTCACGTGATGGTTTAATGTTGGGTAATTGGCTTGGTACACGATAGAAAACAGGGGCGGAAATGGCGAAGACGCGGTGGCTGGATCACGAAGAGCCGGGTCCAGATGATGTAAAAAACGAGATTCTTCGGCTCCTTATGTGCCTGAAGACAGGTGAGAGCATATGCCCATCCGATGCTGCTCGATCGTTCGGTTCCAAATGGCGCCAACACATGCCGCTTGTTCGGGACGTCGTCGCAGATATGTTTCGTGATGAATTGATCGATGTCACCCAGCAAGGCGCCGTAATCGATTTAGATGAAAGAAGTATCGAAACAATCAAAGGCCCGATCCGTCTTAGACTCAGGAGATCGAACCAATCCAACGAAAGTGAAATCTAGCTCATGACGAGCAATGAGAAATCGAACAGTCAGGGAAATGGCACACCGGCCGGAACACTTTCTAGACCCTGGCAATTCTTTTTGCTCGGGCTGATAACATTTCATTTAGTCGCCGTCTTCGCAGAGCCTTTTCAATTTTTTTCCCGAAGCCCCGTTCAATCGGGAGCTGATGCGGAATTGCTTCGGAGCGCAACCCGTCCATACGCTCAGTTTATGTTTCTCGATCACGGCTACTTTTTCTTTGCACCAAACCCAGGTCCTGGCCATTTGCTTAGAGTAATGGCCGACGACGAACCGTTGCCAACACCTAAGGATCGGTTTGGAGTGAATCCACACGAGGGATTGTTGTTTCCGGATCGTAATCGACATAAGCCACGGCTGCTTTATCACCGATACCTTATGTTTGCGGACTTTGTTAACTCGCGATTTGCGCCCCCAGAGCTTGATCCTGAGCTCGTCAAGGATCCCTTGATCCAAAAGAGTTGGACGAAAGATCGCTCCATTTACACCAGCTTAGTTCGCGCCGTATCCGATAATGTGAAACGAGAATCGCAACAGCCATTCGTTCGCGTGGATAGATTGGAACGCGAGATCCCGGATAGAATCTCGACATTACAACAGCAAGTACGAATATCAGACCCGCGTTGGATACAGATTCTTCCCGAAACAACAACGAATGCTCTCGTTGGTGATTCGCCTACTGCCACAACACCGAACACGGTTCCAGCAATACCGAATACGGATTCGTCTGTCGAGAAATCAGAAGAGTTGGTGGTCCCCAAATGATAACTCCCTCTTCTGGCGATCAAAAATCTTCAGGTGTTTTTGGTCTGATCAATAACATTCTTGATTTCTTTTTCAAACCAACCTCGGCGCATACACTTGTTCCGATCAGAATCGCGACTGGATTCATGATCGCCTATGTGCATTGCGTATGGTTCTTGCAATTGGAGGACTTTCTAGGACCCAACGCACTGGTCAATAATGAGTTGTGGTTGCGACTGCACGGTGGAGATGCAGAACTTGCAATTCCAGCAGACTCCAAGTGGACTTACTTGGCGTGGACCGAATCTCTCTCCCTCATCCGCATCCACGAAGCATGTGGGATTGTATTTGGCGTTCTGGCCGGCCTGGGGTTATTCACGAGACTTTCGATGGCTGCTGCGTGGTTCCTGACATTGATGACAGTTCATCGAATGACTGGGTTTCTGTTCGGTTTGGATCAGATTGTCATCATGCTTAGTTTTTACCTATGCATCTCTAAATCCAATGAAATAGGTAGTTTGGACCGGTTTCTTTACGTGCGATTTCCAAAGTTATCTCAGTCGATGGCAATGAGAGTACTAACTGGACTAAATGGAAGCCAATCGAATGAAATTTCGAATTCCTGGCAGAATTGCCTATCCATGCGACTGATGCAGATACATCTTTGCGTCATCTATTTTTTTGGTGGGCTTGGAAAGCTACGTGGAGAGATGTGGTGGGATGGATCAGCACTTTGGTTTGCAGCAGCATCTTACGAGTACCAATCGAACGACTTGACATGGATCGGCAGGTACCCGGCGTTTGTTGCCTTGCTGACTCACGTAACGCTGTTTTGGGAGGTGCTTTATACTGCAGTTGTATGGCCTAAATGGACACGGCCAGCGGCATTGCTACTGGCTTTTGCTGTGCACTTAGGGATAGCGATGTTCATGGGGATGATCACCTTTGGATTTATGATGATCATCGCGAATATTTCGTTTGTCCCCTCAGACTTTACGCGCCGTACTTGCCAAGCCGTCCGGCGTTGGATAGGGCTAAAGTCATAAGGTACTGAGCCTCAAAGTGCCCGAGGCCTCCGGTGATGCAGGTCGACTCGTTAAAGGTGACGTGCGGATCAGGTCGGCAGCAGTCCGAAACGAGTAGGGTTGGCACTGGATGCCACGAATGGCTCTTAAGATATGACGGAGTGCTGTGGTCGCCCGTTACGATAAGCACGGTAGGATTCAACGCATTGATTCGAGGCATGACGCTGTCAAGTTCTTCGATGCGTTTTACTTTTTCGGCAAAGTTACCATCTTCACCAGTGCTGTCTGTATACTTAAAGTGCAAGAAGAAAAAGTCATAGTCATTCCATGCTTTTTCTAGCGTATCAACTTGCTCGGCCAATGATTGAGCTTTTCCGATAATGTCCATACCAACCAATTGTGCCAGTCCCTTGTACATCGGGTAAACGGCGATTGCAGCCGCCTTCAAGCCGTATACTTCTTGGTAGCTAGGCAATGCTGGTTTGCTTGCAAAACCTCTCATCGTGTGAAAGTTAGCCTTGGGATGTCCTGCCAATATCTTTTTGGCTTGGGCTAGGAATTCTTTTGCGACTTCGGCAGTTTTCTTGCTAGCTTCGTCCTGGGCAACAGGATTGAGAGGCGGGACGCCGGTTTTTTGAGGATCGGTGTCAGCCACATTGCCACCCAACCCAGCGCCTCGAAAAACGACAACAAAGCGATGCTCTTTAACGGGTTCTACGAAGACTTCAATTCCAGGGATTTTGATTTGTCGGAGTGATATTGCTAAAGGAGCGCTTTCCTCGCTGCTGATACGTCCTGCGCGACGGTCAGATATGTTCCCTTGTGCGTCGAGAGTGCAAAAATTGCATCGAATCGCGACGTCACCGTCTTGGAGGGCAAATCCAATACCGGTCGCCTCGAGGGCACCGCGACCGATCTGATATTGAAGTGGATCATATCCGAAAAGTCCCAAATGCCCTGGTCCACTCCCTGGTGCGATACCTGGCTTCACGGGAATACTGGCCCCTTGGACCCCTAGCTTTGCCAATGCCGAAAGGTTTGGTGTTAAAGCCGATTCCAATTCTGTTTTACCTCCAGCTTGCATTGGCAAGCCACCCAGTCCATCGGCAACCAACATCACGATTTTGCTGTCATTGCTCAATTGGAGTTCGCGAGTTAAGTCATGCATGTCCATCGAGTGGTTCCTCTGATTATTAAAAAGCTGGGAGAGATAGATTGGATCGGTCGTAAACAATTCGCAGTATTCAAACAGATCTGATCGATTTCGCAATCTCATTTACCCTTCATTTCCCGATGCTCGCTTTTCCAACAGGATCATGTGCGGTAATGTAATGACAATTGAATGAAGCCAGAGTCTCCAGACGATCTAGTTGAGGCTCACGAGAATGCCGCGAGTTGAGGAGGATGTGACACGATGCCAACGATTCGAAAGCTACCGGTAGGCTTGGTCAACAAAATCGCGGCGGGGGAAGTCATCGAGCGTCCCGCCAGCGTGGTCAAGGAATTACTGGAAAACAGTATCGATGCTGGCTCCAAACGAGTAGAGATTAGCATTGAGGGTGGGGGGCTCGATTTAATCCGGATTTCCGACAATGGTTGCGGAATCGATGCCGAACAACTCGAACTCGCTATTTCGCCGCATGCCACGAGTAAGCTGCAAAACGACGAAGATCTCTTTGACGTACGAACCCTGGGATTTCGCGGAGAGGCTTTGGCGTCGATTGCGGAAATTAGTCACATGACTCTTCGAAGCCGGACGACTCAATCGGATAGCGCCTACGAGTTGCTGGTTAAAGGAGGAGTCCAGGAGCCGGTCCGACCGACGTCAGGTCCGGTTGGCACCACCATCGAGATCCGACATCTGTTTTTTAATACACCTGTTCGACGCAAGTTCATGAAGAGCGCTCAAACGGAGATGGGGCACGTTATTGAAGCGTTCACACGCGTGGCTCTAGCTTTTCCGAGCGTGCATATGGTGCTCAACAGCGGTAGCAGAACCGTTCATGATTTACCTCCCACAGAAAGATGGTCAGAGCGGATTCGCAAGTTTTTTGGCGACGAGGTGGCAGACACACTGATCTCCATCGACCAACGTGACGACAAAGTCGCCATTCACGGATATGTTTGCGATCCGTCGGTATCGCGAAGCAACAATCGGATGCAGTATCTGTTTCTAAATGGACGGCACATTCGAGACAAAGCCTTGCAACACGCTCTCGGGGAATCTTACCGCGGGCTATTGATGGTGGGTCGGATGCCAGTCTGTTTTTTGCATGTTGATATCGATCCCAAAACTGTTGACGTCAACGTTCACCCTACTAAGGTTGAAGTGCGTTTCGAAGATAGCGGAGCCATATACACACGTCTGCTATCAGGTTTGCGAAACAAATTTCTCAATAGCGATTTCGTTCCAGCCGCACGACCAACTGCCGAACCAATACTCCCGAGCATGGTTCCATCCGCTTCATCTGACTCGATGATTCCGTCGCTCCAGAGATCGCCGGCCAGCACGAGTAGTTTATTGGACTGGCCGCAAACCACGACAGCCGCCTTGCCTCGTGCTGTTCCCGATTTTCAGCCGTATCCATCTGCGAGAACTAGCTTCGGTGCACCAACCAGTGCAGGCTCCCATCACAACGATCCATTCGGATCAATCAAAAACGAGCCCACTCGTGCACACTCCGAGTTGCCTTCAAATGCCTCTGTTTGGTCTGCTCAGTCGGATCTAGATGACCCGTCCAGTGCTTCACTTTCGCCCGAATCGTTCGCTCATTCGGACGCATCGGTGCATCGCCTTGATCATTCTCACACCGGGCCATCCTCTACTAGACCGAGCGGATTTCAAATTCACAATCGGTATTTGGTTTCCGAATACGAAGACGGTATGGTTATCATCGATCAGCACGCGTTACATGAGCGAATCATTTTTGAGCAGATCAAGGCCAAGGTGTTATCGAAAGCGGTTGATGTGCAGCGCCTGCTCGTACCAGAAACCGTATCGCTGCCCCCACAAGAGGCGGCGCTGGTAACGGAATACAAAACGGTACTGGATGAAATTGGTTTGCAAGTCGAACCCTTCGGCGGGGAAACTTTCCTGATCCACTCTTATCCTGCGATGCTCAAGGGTATATCTCCGGTAGAAGTGTTACGTCAAGTTTTAGAGCCGCTTCTAAAAGGTGGTAAGAAGCCGGACGTCCGGGATTTACTCGATGAAATGATGAATATGATGGCTTGCAAGGCAGCGGTAAAGGCAGGAGATAAGCTTTCGAATGACGAAATCTCCGAGCTTCTCAAGCAACGGGACATGTATCAAGAAACTCATCATTGTCCGCACGGAAGGCCAACAGCATTGTTCTTTTCCCGCGATCAATTAGACAAGATGTTCAAGAGAATATAGCCCGCCAAGTAACGCGATTCCGAGTAAATCGTGTTTGGAATCGCTTTAGCCTGTTGTCTTAGGAAACCAGCCAGTTCTGTGAAATAAGCGAAATAATTCAGAGAGAACCAAGCGCCGCGAGCGGATGATATTAAGGCGCTGAGTAAACCGAATTGCAAACAGTGCGGTCAGCGTGAAATGGAATTCACCGAGTATCGAAGCCCGTGGCACACGAAGAATGATATCTTGACTGGTCATTCTCCCTTGAGGGAGAGTCGAGCGCAGCGAGGAGAGGGTGCGTGGCACAGTAAGTAGGCCGTAACAAGGCTCGGCGAAGTTACGGCAGTGGATTACCGCGATTCAGCCCTAAACCGACTAGTCAGCTATTCTAAAGCACCCTCCCCTCGTGATCGCAAACTCCACTCGACCCTCCCGAATTCTTCAGACGGGTGAACAGAAATGCAACTCAACATCATGGACTGGTGGTACACAAGTCAAGAATACGCGTCGATCAGTGAGCTCAAGATCGGCGAAAGAATCAAACGAGGCATCGAAGAGTGGGGATGCGAGAGATGGGCTTGCGGGTGTGGTGATGGGGTGAACGTGCATGCCGTGAGTTGTAAACGAGGCAAGAGGCGGATTGCTAGCTGGTCTTCGGGATTTTTTTGTGCCCGATTTTGTAGTGGACGAGGCCACGAGGCCTGTATTTGTAGTGGACGAGGCCACGAGGCCTGTATTTGTAGTGGACGAGGCTACGAGGCCTGTATTGGTAGTGGACGAGGCCACGAGGCCACGAGGCCTGACTGCCTGGCACGAATCTGGCACGAATCTTATTAGCGATGCGGCAGGCGGTCTCCCGTGCAAATGGCCTCCTAGCGTCGTCCACTACAAGAGTCCTACCCTCGTGGGTTGGACCGTGGGTTCTGTTTTGAGCGGTACCGTTGGTGGTAACACTGGTCCAATCTCCGACCTTGGTCAGATTCCAAGACTGAGTCAAGGTTCCGTTTGTGCGAGCATAGCCCGTAAGACGATCTTCGTCGTCGTAGCTAGTGCCTGCTGAAGTGAACCCGTAACCGCTCATCGTTCCGCCAAAGCCCTCGGAAGTTTTGTTCTTGTTCACATCCCAAGTATAACTCAGGTTGCCAATGGAGGTACCAGTTCCTCCATACCAAAGTAGAACAATTGCCCTCAATTGTTTGCGGAACGTCGAGAGCCTTTTCGAGTCCGTGACCAAGAGTTGGCCAGTACTAATTTCATGGCTGTTTGCGGCTTTAGATAGCTAACCGGCGTGCGGAACAATTGAGGGCAATTGTTCGGCTTTTATTTTTCTAAACAATTGAGGCAATTGTTCTACTACATTGGTACATCGAGAATCGAAACCAATTCGGTTTCGGATTGCTAACTCGGAGAACCCACCCAAGAGTCGGTAGCGTTTGCGTTGGCCTAGTCGCGCTTTGAGTTGGTAGAGAGCTAGCAAGGTTCGGGTTCCTTGACGGGACTATGATGATTTCAGAAGACCTAAAGTCTAAAGCTTGTACGCTTTGGAAATCAACAAGTTGTTTAGAAAATGGGGAGTAATTTACGGAACAAGCTCCCCTACCAACCATTAGATGCCTCGCTGTTTGA
>JBKDKR010000054.1:0-78753 GCA_046344995.1 Pirellula sp. | reverse complement strand
AGGCCGTTCTGACAAGCGAGGTAAGATCAAAGCAGATGGCGAGACTCCTGCTACTAGCTCTGCCACAGCGATATTGAGCAAGCTTGGGATCGCGGATGGGATGTGGTGCGATTTGGTGTGGAACTTTAAGAAGTACTTTGGACGCAGTCGCGGAGCGGGATCGCCGGACAATATGCGTGAGGATGCGGTAGCGCATAGCTTGTCCTTTCAGCCAGGGCAGAAGATGGCAAAAGAGTGCTTTGCTAAGGCGAAGTAATCGGCCGCTTCTGCGAATCGATTGAAGGGGCCAAACCAAACCACTTCTAAGGGCAGAAAAATCGAACGCAGAAAGATACTGAACCCATTTTTCTGCGTTCGATATTTCTGCCACATCAGGATTTTTTGTGTTGTGACAAAGTAAGCAGGTGCTGACAGTTCCGCTCACTTGGCACAAAGGAGCAGTAGTTGTAACCAAATAGTGCCAGCGTGCGCCAGCGTGCCGTGCAGGGGTTCGTGCCACCCACTCGCTTTCACTCGGTGCAGGGGTTCGTGCCACCCACTCGCTTTCACTCGCTCTCCTAAGTCACTCGCTTTCAGAACGCCGCTCTTTGCAGCGGCGTTTTTCGTAATGGCACCGATGCTGGCTGTCATGAACTATTTGTTCGAGTGAATTATGGTGGCATCAAAGCTGGCTGCCGTTTTCGCTCCGGCGGTGCTAGCATCCGAGGGGACGTCTTCTTGAGGCGTCTTTGATGGTGACATAGGGCCGGGCAAACCTGTAGCTCTTTCGTTTTTCGCTTCTCGCTCGTGCTGAAGCCACCACGCTTCAGCTTTCTCTCGGCCCCAATCGTCGACCGATGGGACCAACTCGAGCTTAATAGCGAGATCTTTAGCGGTTTGTGGACGATTGGCTCGGTTCTTCTCAAGGCAAGCCATGATGGCGGCTTCGAGTTGAGGGTCAACCTCCATCTGCATCCGTTTTGATGGAGGGAGAGGAGTTGAGTCGATGTGATGTTGGAACAATTCCCCCAAAGACGTGGCCTGGAAAAGGGAGTGCCCGGTCAACAAGAAATAACCGACTGCCCCAAGCGAATAAATGTCACTTCGAACGTCGACCGATTTGGGACTTTGAATAGCTTCGGGGGACATGTACATCGGTGTCCCCGTCATCCCTTTACTGGCTTCGTTAGAAGATTCATCTTCCAGGGAGCGAACCAATCCAAAATCGAGAACCTTGACTACGTCGCATTCTCCACCTCGGCGATTGAGCATAACGTTGGCTGGCTTTACGTCACGGTGAACCAACCCCAATGTGTGAGCTTCGTATAACGAGCTGCAAATCTGCTTAAGAATGTCGATCACTCGTCCCGCTGGTTGAGGTCCATAGCGATCGACTAAACATTGCAAGTTTATTCCGTCCAGATATTCCATTGCGTAATAGAAAACGCCTTCAGGTGTTCGGCCGTAGTCATAGATGGCAATTGTATTGGGGTTGTTGAGTTGACAGGTGATTTGTACCTCATGTTCGAATCGCTCAACTGCTGCTGGGCTCACATTCTCGGATTTCAGCAACTTGATTGCGGTGGGGCGTCGCATCATGGCATGATGGCCTTTGTAAACAACTCCCATTGCGCCCGTGCCAAGAAGCGTTTCGAGCCGATACTGCCCAAGCTCCTTGGCTTCGATGGCTGCTTCCCTCGCCTCCTTCTGCATTTTTGCTACGATAATCGTGAACACGAAAATCGCGATTGCAGTCACTATCAGCAATGCAAACAGAGAAAAGAAAACCCATCTCAATATCATAAGTGGTTGAAACGCCTCAGTTGCATCTATCTCAGTGATGATTCCCATTTCGTAGCTTGGTAGCCATGCCCAAGCGGACACTGATGGCACACCACGATAGTTTCGATGGCCCTCTAAGCTAACCCCCGTTGTACCTCCGAGTACTTCTTTAAACGAGAAAGTGAATGGCAAATCGTGTCGCCTAACGTTTGGTCGAAAGCCCTCCATGAGATCTCCACCTGGATCCCTAACTTGAACATTTAGAATGGAGGCAGCTCCGTCTCGATCGGGAATCAAACCGGCCATTATCAATTGTTCATCGAATCGGCTATTGGACACCAGCAATCCGTTTTTGTTTACCGCGTAGGTTTCCCCTGACTTACCGATTTGGCCGAGTTGTAGGATCTCCGTAAACTCGCGTTCTGGATTAATTCGTAACCCCATAACAGCGATGGTTTGAAAGTCTTCATTGCGGATGGGAGCCAACGCAAACATTGTCGGAACCTCCGCACGCATGGTCCCATCTCGATCTCGCAGCAGAACGATACTCGGAAACGGAACGCTGACAGTTGGTGTTCCGTCGTTAAGTGGTTTTGACACAATAGAAGAGTATTGGGGGATTACCTGTCCGACGATTTCTTTTGTTTGAGCTGCAATGATCTTTTGTTCACGATCGAATACTACATAGCCCACAAAATTGTGAGCAGACATTCCTGGTTGAAGTAACTTGTTTATCCGACGTCCGGTCTCAGCAATAATTTCTGTTGGCGTTCCTTGAGTCGTGTCTGCACTTTTCCCGGAAGCAAGCTCTTCATAAAGTTCGAGTAGCTTGGAGACCTGCGATCGAATCTCTGGGCTACTCGCCATAGCCACCGCGTTGGCTTCCTGGTGCGCGAACCACTTCTCGAGCATGGACTTTTCGATTTGCAGCAATGTTGTCAGTTCGGATTTCAAGCTCCCCTCGATGGAGGACTTGATTGCTCGATTCACAAAGAATCCCAGCATTGCCAGAATGATAAACGCAATGATGGGCCAGATCCAAATTTGCCTCTTGAGAAACACGCCCGTAGATTTGACGGTTCTCGAAAAGCTTGTTTGGCCAAACGTGAGGTTTGCTCGTGAGAGGTTATCTTTGTTGCGAGATGCTTGAAATAGAGCTGATAGATTGGAAAGCATACCCAGAAAATTCCCTGATGAAACGGCGCTGCTATTTGTTCCGCCGCTCATTGTAATTCTGCTATTCTGAGTTTGATGCCAACAATTTCCTTGTCTTATCAATTTTCCTTGTTTGGCGTCCCGCTAGTGCCCAAACTTGCCAACAATTATCCTGATCGTAGCGATTCTTCCATGGATCTGGCGAGTTATGGTTACGACCAGTTCACAACGAAATCGCTTTAACTGCGTAGAGATTCTTCTCCCCGCGGATGAACAGCGTGTCTCCGCTGATTGCTGGAGTCGCCATAACCGCTTCATCGAGTTGGTTCTGTGAAACAATGGTTCCCTCGTCATCAAATGCCACGACAAACGTTGAGCCTTCTTCGCTCGTGCAAAACATGTACTCGTCGTTAGCAATCACCGAGGCAGTAAAAGCACTCGCCTTTTCACCTCTCAGCCTCTGGCGAAACAATCGCTCGCCCGTTTCAAGCTTGTAACAACTAACTATGCCTGAATTATCAAGAACGTAAAGTCGGTCTTTACGAATAAGTGGTGTCGGCATGTATGGCCCACCTCTCATGGCTGCCCAGAAAAACGGCTCACTCAACCCTTTATCCTTGGGCATCTGCAACTCACCTCGAGCTTTGTGTGATAGCGTGACGATTGGCATAATCGGACGGTATCCACTCGTCAACATAATCAGATCACGAGTTATTTGCGGTGTTGGCACAACGATCTCGGAAAAACCACCCAGCCGCCAAAGCTCTTCCCCGGTTCTCGCGTGGTAACCTGCACTGGCTTTGGTTCCAGCAACAACAACGATGGGGGTGCCATCTTCAGCAACAAATGCGACCGGGCTACTCCATGTGGGTATGTCGTCTCGAATCGTTCGCCATTTCTCTTGACCAGTCTTCAGGTCCAATGCTGTGACAAATGCGCCATCCTGATGATCACATTGAAGAATAACGGTCGATTCAAAAATGTGTGGCGAACTGCCGAAACCCCATTGGTAACTCTTGTCATAGAACCATCCGGAGTCGAGTTTACCTAAATCCTTTTTCCAAATCAGTTCTCCTGTCATCAAATCCAAGCAATAGATCCCGGCTCCAGCAAACGAAGCGACGACCACTTTGCCATCGGTTGCAGGAGTTGGGTTGGCATGGCTCGCCTTTAAATGTCGCTTTACTTTAGGGACTTCGCGCACGCATTCCCTCTGCCAAATAATTTTGCCTGAATCTCGCTCCAAACAGATCACTTGGTAGCTACAAACTCCATCACCTTTGACCGAATCAACATCTCCGTACGCACCTGTTCGAAATCCGGCTTGATCGCCCTCTTGATCTGCGGTTGTGACAACAATGCGATCTTCCCAGCAAATAGGGGAGGAGGTTGCGAGGCCTGGTATGGGTACCTTCCAAGCGATGTTTTTGTTTTCTTCGACGCTCCATGAGGTAGGCAGTTTCGCCGCCTCAGAAATGCCACGGGACAAGACGCCTCGAAACTGAGGCCAGTTCGAATCGCTTAATGGAAAATCGGATGTCAATGTTAAGCGAGGGTTCAACACCTCTTTTTCGGATGCGGCAGGAGTTGGAGATTCCGATGTAGCCCCTTTTTTACTCTCAGCTTCTGCCTTTTTAGCAATCTCCTTTGCTTCTTCGTTCAGAAATGGCTCAATCGTTTTAATGAGCTTTTCGTTATTAAAACGCTTAGCCACTAGGTAGGCGTTTGCTAGGCCTTTGTTACTTACGTTTTTCGTATTCAGAAAGGGAGTAATTAGCTCTTCGCTTTGAGTGCTAACCGCCATGACTAATCCTGAGTCAATGTCTTCGACCCCCTTATCTAACAGGAGTTCGACAATTCTAGGACTCTTTCTCATAATGGCCCAGCTTATGGGAGTGAAGCCATAAAAGGTATCTTTCGCATTGGGGCTCGCACCTGCAGCCAACAGAGCTCGCACTACTTCGGTGTGATCATGATCACATGCCAGAGCAAGGGCTGTTACTCCGTAGCGACTCGCGTCATTCACGTCGACGCCGGCTTCAATGCACGCTGTCACTTCGGCCAGATTTCCTTCGGTAGCTGCGGCTCGCAGAGTTTCAGCCGTTCGATCTTGGTGGCTACCCGCATCAGTAACCGCCGGCCAAAGCAGACACAAGCTAAAATTAAAAACGAACAAAAAATGGAAACGAAGCAAGATGGTCACCTAAAAATTGGGATTCGGGTAGCCTGGATCGCGAGAGGTACGACACACTCCTGGGCTTATGACTGCATTATAAGGAGAGTGTCACATTCAATTCAGATCCCTAAAAATTCCCGCCAAAAAATCCTCTTTTCGAGCACAAGCTAAACTGCTAAAAGCGAGCAGGCGAATGTTTCTTAACAAGATGAAGACGCCCCAGAGCATTGCTTCCGATTTTTGAAAAACGACCACGGAGGAAACGACCATGTCGAAACGTTTATTGCTAGCGTTGGCTTTTCTTTTTTCTGCAGGCCTTATTGGGACCGCTCCTACGCAATCCCGAGCGACCGAATCGCTACCAGCTGAAATCAAGGCAGGCGAGACCCGCCTCATCCTGAACGGCTCCGGTGCTCGCACCAAAGCATTCATGGAGTTGTATAACGCGGGCCTCTACTTAACCAAATCGAGCAATAACCCGAAAGCGATCATCGCAGCGGATGAGCCGATGGCGATTCGGATCAAAATCACATCGGGTTGGGTGAGCCAAAGCAATCTAGTGGAATCCCTTGAAGATGGCTTCACGAATTCAACGGGCGGAAACACCCGTGAAATTCGAACGGAAATCGATCAATTTCGAGCATGTTTCCAAGACGAAATCTCGAAAGGGGACGTTTTCGACATGCTTTATTTGCCCAACAAAGGTGTCGTAGTGAGCAAGAACGGAAAATACAAAGGCACCGTCAGCGGGGCAAAATTCAAGCAGTCATTGTTCGGAATTTGGCTCTCAGACAAGCCCGCCGACAGCACTTTGAAACAGGCGATGGTCAGCCCCAAGACGGTTCGATAAAACTGGGATTTCAATTTCCCGATCGAAAATTTGGTCACGAAAAATCGTTTGAGCTCCATTACCGAATTCCGTCCATAACTTAGAATCCGTCCCGCGTGATGTCCGCACTCGTCCTTTGGGCATCACCGAAACACTTCTCAGTCATGATTGTCGGAAAGAAATCGGTATGGAGGAAACGCAAGAGTCGGTATTGTGGGCTCCCTCAGCGGCCTCGGTGAATCAGACTCACATGACTCGCTTCGCGGTCTCTTTCTTGTCGGCACTCGGCCTACCTCCTACAAACGATTACTCCACTCTTCATTCACTAAGCCTCGCACACGCTGACCTTTTCTGGCGTCATGTTTGGAACTACTGCGGTGTTCCTGGCGATCAAGGTAAGATCGCGAATATCTCTGGAACGCGAATGATCGATACTCGCTGGTTTCCGGACGGCCGTTTAAACTTTGCAAGAGCTTTGTTGCGACCATCAGGCTTTGACGTTGTAGAGAACGCCGAGTCAATAGCCATTAAAGCTTACGACGAGGCGGGTAAGGAAATCCGCATAACTCGTCGCGAGCTATTCGAACAAGTTGCCGCAATCGCTGGTTTTCTAAAGCGTAACGGAATTCAAGCAGGCGACCGAGTTGCTGCAGTGCTACCTAACGTTCCAGAGTCGGTTGTTGCCATGCTCGCCACAGCGGCCATCGGTGCGGTATGGTCGTCATGTTCACCGGAGTTCGGTGATGATGCAGTTGTTGATCGTTTTGGTCAGATCAGCCCGAGGGTTCTCATCACTGCTGACCGAACAACCTACAACCACAAAATAGTTGAGCTTGGAAAAAAGGTAGACCAGATACTACCCAGGCTCCCATCGGTGGAACTGGTTGTTACGGTGGGAAGTGCATCAACTAGAAACTCTCAAGTCGATTGGGTTTCCTGGGAAGAAGCGCTCGATGAGCCCCCCTTAACAGATTGGGAGTTATTTCCCTTCTCGCATCCACTCTGCATTGTTTATTCATCAGGCACGACAGGAGCCCCAAAATGCATCGTTCACGGAACGGGTGGAACAGTTCTACAACATGTCAAAGAACATAGACTCCACTGCAACTTGAATGAGGGCGATTGCCTTTTCTACTACACGACCACCGGTTGGATGATGTGGAATTGGCTCTTAAGCGGCCTGGCAAGCCAAGCAACAATCGTTTTGTACGATGGCTCTCCCTTTGCGAACGGATCGCAAACATTGCTAGAGATTGCTGACAAAGCGGGCGTGACCCATTTTGGCGCAGGTGCACGCTATTATGCGTCTCTTGAAAAACACGATGTCAGGCCAAAGGATTTCTTGTTATCGAATAAATTACGCTGTCTGCTATCGACCGGCTCCCCCCTCTTGCCTAGCAATTTTGATTGGCTCTACTCAGCTTTTGGTGATCAATTCACGTTGGCATCGATTTCTGGCGGGACAGATATTCTTTCCTGTTTCGTGCTGGGAAATCCTAACATGCCGGTGCACCGAGGCAAAATACAGTGCAAAGGGCTCGGCATGGATGTGCAAATCTGGAATGATGATGGCCGCCGGGTATTCAACACGCCGGGAGAGCTTGTCTGCGTTAGTCCATTTCCATGCATGCCCATTGGATTTTGGAATGACTACGCCAGTGAGAAATATCTCAAGGCTTATTTCTCTCGATTCGAAAACGTGTGGTGCCACGGTGATTGGGCGGAAGAAAATGATCAAGGTGAATTGATTATCTACGGCCGATCCGATGCGACTCTCAATCCGGGAGGAGTACGCATAGGAACGGCTGAAATCTATCAGCAACTCGAAGCCTTCCCCGAGATCGCCGAATCCCTCGCCACTGTTCTTCGACAGGACGGCGATGAACAGATTGTTTTGTTTCTACGCCTGACACAAACAGATATCAATCGCCAAGAAATCGCGGATCGCATTCGTGTGAGACTCAAGAGTCGATGCTCACCCCGGCATGTTCCTCGCTACATCGGATACGCACCCGACTTCCCCAGAACGGTCAGTGGCAAGCTGTCCGAGATTGCGGTTCGATCGGCGATATGTGGCGAAGTACTCGGAAATGCAGGGGCTTTAGCTAATCCTGATTCACTTCGGTTTTTTGAGAACTGGAAACCAACCGATGCACATTAAAAAACCAACGCCTCTCAACATAATTCGCAACATAAAAAGTGATCTCACAGCAGGAACACTTACCTGCAAGTTCGCTCTATAATAAGAGAAAGGACCAGTAACATGACTTCGAGAGACGAAATGCCCCTTCGCAAGATCGACCACGTTCGATTCTTCGTGGGAAATGCAAGGCAATCCGCCTACTTTTACCGTAACGCCTATGGCTTTGACGTGATCGCCTACGCGGGTTTAGAAACAAAAGTAAAGCACGAAGCGGGTTACGTCGTTCAGCAAGGTGGCATCACATTTGTACTGGTATCTCCTCTAAGAGCCAGCCATCCTGATGCATCTCGATTGATTCTCCATGGTGACGGCGTTGCCGATATTGCCTTGCAAGTTGACGATGTCCGACACGCCTACAATCTAGCTGTAGAACGTGGAGCTGTCGGGGTCATCGGACCGCGTGCCATCGAAGACGATTATGGCATCTACGAGTATGCAACCATCAAAGCGTATGGCGATACGACACACACCTTTGTGAATCGTGATCGTTACAAGGGAGCGTTTGCACCAGGATTCGATCCCATCGATCCCTCTCGCTACAACCCCAAGACTTATCACGATACCGGGCTACTAGGCATTGATCATATCGTGGGCAATGTCGAAGAAGGTAAAATGGATGAATGGGTGGAGTTCTATCGCAAAGTACTAGGCTTTGAGCAATTAGTTTCGTTCGACGACCAAGACATCTCGACCGAATACTCGGCGCTCATGTCGAAAGTTGTGCAAAGCGGAAGAGGTCGAATCAAGTTCCCGATCAATGAACCCGCTCAAGGTCGTCGCAAAAGCCAGATCGAAGAGTACATCGACTTCTACGGCGGTGCTGGTGTACAGCACATCGCGATGGCCACCAACGACATCATCAAAACGGTTCGTGCCCTGAGAGACAACGACGTAACCTTCTTACGAGTTCCTCGCACTTACTACGACAATTTGCGAGATCGTATTGGTTCGATCAAAGAGGATATCGAGGAGTTAGCAGAGCTCGGTATCTTGGTCGATCGCGATGACGAAGGCTATATGCTCCAGATCTTTACTAAACCCGTACAAGATCGACCAACCCTGTTCTTTGAGATCATTCAAAGGGAAGGCTCCAAGAGCTTTGGAAAAGGAAACTTCAAGGCGTTGTTCGAAGCGATCGAGCGAGAACAAGAGACCCGTGGGACCTTGTAAATCATTATGCCAATCTCCAACATCCGGACCATTCGCGATTTCTACGCATTCGAGCAACATGTGAAAACGTGTCGGGCTCAGCGTGGGCTTGGGATGGTCGACCAATGGTATCGTATACCTGTCTTCTACTTTACCAATCCGAACAGCGTCATTGGAAATGGAGATCCCGTGCTGCGACCAAAGGGTTCGCGCGAGCTCGATTTCGAGTTAGAGATCGCCGCGATCATTGGCGAGGAGGCCATCAACCTGCCCGATGACGATCGAGCTATGGAGTGCGTTGCTGGCTTCACGATTTACAACGATTGGTCAGCACGAGATCTTCAGCGCGAGGAGATGGCTGTCGGATTAGGGCCGAGCAAAGGCAAAGACTTTGCCAATGCTCTAGGACCCGAACTGGTCCCCTTTGCGAATCTGAGAGATTGCTATCGGGATGGTCGTTTACACCTTGAAATGGAAGCCTTTATCAACGGTCAACGCGTTTCTCATGCCAACGCTTCGAGCATGTATTGGACCTGGCCGCAGTTGCTGGCCCACGCGAGCCGCGATGCCAAACTCATGCCGGGAGACGTTATCGGTTCCGGTACGGTAGGCACAGGCTGCATTCTGGAGTTAACGCCGCAGGCCGTTGGCGGCTGGCTCAAGCATGGAGATGTCGTTCAATTGCGAATTGAGAGATTAGGGACACTCGAAAATCAAGTGATCACGCAGGATTAAGATTATGCCGCAGTACAGACAATTGGGTTCGATTCCCCCAAAACGACATACCGCTCACCCTGCCACTCCTGGCTATCGTAATGAGGGTATCTACTACGAAGAAGTCATCACGACCCAAGGCTTCAGTCGAGCCTACAGCATTGTTTACCACCTGCGACCACCAACCCGCGTTCTGAAAGTTGAAAGTCTGGGCTCTCGTCCAATAGAATTGGTCGAAGTTCCATTGCGGCATGTGCATACTCAATCTGCACGCTTGCCGGCAAAAGGAGACCCCATTACGGGACGCGTTCCGCTTATGTTTAACGCCGACGTGATCCTCTCGCGCTGCCGCCCGACTGCCGCTCAGCAGCACTTCTACAGAAACGCTAAAGCGGATGAGTTGATCTTCGTGCATCGCGGACGAGGCAAACTCAAGACCATGTTTGGCCTGCTTCCTTTTCGACCGATGGACTATATCGTGATTCCGAAATGCACGACGTATGAAATCGAATTTGAAGCCAGCGAGCAACCGGAACTGCTCGTCGTCGAGTCGAATGGCGATCTAGGTTTCCCACCTCGCTATCTGAATCCTGATGGACAGTTTCGGCTTGGTGCACCATTCTGCGAACGTGATTTGCACGGACCAACCAGTTTAGAACCTATCGATGCCGAAGGGGAATTCATCATCGATATCAAGGACGGTGATCAACGAACCCGTTATACAGTTGCCAACCATCCGTTCGATGTGGTCGGATGGGACGGGCTCGTTTATCCGTACACCTTTAACGCTGATGACTTTGAGCCTATTACAGGTACGATCCATCAACCACCTCCGATCCACCAAACGTTTCAAGCCAGCGGTTTTGTAGTATGCACCTTTGCTCCACGCGTGCTCGACACACATCCTCAGGCGATCAAGGTGCCGTATGCCCATAGCAACGTCGAATCGGACGAAGTGCTTTATTATGTCCGAGGTCAATTTGGTAGCCGGCGCGGCGTCGATATTTGCTCATTGACGCTGCATCCACATGGCATTCCACATGGTCCGCATCCCGGCACGATCGTCGCTAGCCGAGACGTTACCTTCACAAACGAATTGGCTGTCATGGTCGACACGTTCCGACCGCTCAAGCTAACGAAAGTAGCGATGGAGCTAGATGATCCGAATTACCCTTACTCTTGGTTAGAATAGTCCATGCACGTTGAAGTCTCAAAGGTCTCTGTCGTAGAGGCTTATCAATTGATGGTTAGTTTAGTAACGCCGCGACCTATTGCCTGGGTTACGACGTTGTCTCCATCCGGTGTTGTCAACCTGGCTCCATTCAGCTTCTTCAATACGTTTGGTGCCAACCCGCCTATCGTGGTTTTCTCCCCAACGCTTAGACGCGACGGGAGCAAGAAAGATACGTTGCTAAACTTGGAGTCGCTAGGAGAGTTCGTCATTCATGCTGCAACGGAAAAACATGCTGAGCAAATCAATCTCAGTGGCAAAACAATTCCGACCGACGAAAGCGAAGTAGAGCTTGTCGGCTTGCAGACAACTGCATCTCAATTGATCAAGCCCCCGCGTTTGGCGGACGCTCCCTTTGCGCTCGAATGCAAGGTTCGAGAGATCCTACCTATGGGTAATGGGCCCATCGCAGCCAACCTCGTTATAGGTGAAGTGGTCATGATGCACATTGACGATTCTATCTTGGATGCAGCAGGCATACCTGACCCCACCAAACTGAAATCCATCGCTCGATTGGGCGGAGAGTATTGGTGCAAGACCCAAGATCTATTCCAACTAAAGCGATTCGCTTAGCAAGTTCTGAATTGATGCAAAGATAAATCATGAATTCATCTACCTAACAAAGAGGCTTGCTGTGAATAGTTGGATTGTCTCAGGTGTCAGAACTCCGATAGGAAGATTTTTGGGAGAGCTCGCACCGTTAACCGCTCTCGAGCTGGGTGGCTTTGCGATTGCCGGTGCGATGAAAAACGTGTCGCTCGCAGCCTCCGACGTCGATGAAGTCATAATGGGTCAAGTACTATCGGCCGGTGTCGGGCAAGCACCCGCGAGGCAAGCAGCTCTGAATGCCGGTTTACCCGATACCATCGGCTGCGTCAGCGTGAACAAGGTCTGTGGTTCTGGGCTTTATTCGGTCATGCTCGCGGATCGTGCCATTCGAAGCGGCGATTGCCAAGTGGTCGTGGCAGGAGGAATGGAGAGTATGAGCCAAGCCCCGCATCTGGTTCGCAATGGCCGCACAGGGTGGAAGTACGGTTCACAAAGCATATTAGATGCGATTGAACAAGATGGATTGCGATGCGCGGTAGGCAATTCATTGATGGGGTGTTATGCCGATCAAGTAGCCAAGGATAATTCCATCGATCGCATTGCTCAAGATGAGTGGTCATTGGAAAGTCATCGCAAGGCATTGGCCGCGCAAAGCCAAGGCCGATTTGCTTCCGAAATCGTCGAGGTAACTTACGGTAAAGGAACCATCGTCACTCAAGACAGCGGCCCCAGAGCAGATACCACCGTAGATAAGCTAGCCAAACTAAAGCCTGCTTTTGGTTCTGACGGCACAGTAACGGCAGGCAACGCATCCACCTTAAGCGATGGTGCAGCAGCAGTCGTGGTCGTACACGAATCGATCAAGCGAGACCTGAACAGTACGCCCGCGTTTCGAATTGTCGGATCACAAACTCATGCGATGAAACCTAGCGATCTCTTTGTTGCACCTGTGTATGCCATTCAGAAACTTTTACGAAAATCAGGCAGGTTAGTTAAGGATGTCGATTTGTTTGAAATCAACGAAGCCTTTGCTTCTCAGACGATAGCCTGTATGAGAACGTTAAACATTCCTTCGGATAAATTGAACGTGCACGGCGGAGCCATCGCGTTGGGGCACCCGATTGGCTGTAGCGGAACCCGCGTATTGGTCACTCTCATGCACGCACTGTTAGCCCGCCAAAAATCGATTGGGGTAGCCGCATTGTGTTTGGGTGGTGGCGAAGCGATAGCCATGCTGATCGAAGTCGATAGTGGGAGCGTTTAAATCATGTTGACCGAGATGGAAATGGATGCAATCGCTCGACGTCATGACATCAAGCTTGCGGATGTTTGCCCCGAGCCACTCGAAAGTCGCCTAGTAAAACTGGAGGCTTGTTTACAGGAGACAAACGTCCCGTTTCCTATTGCTCCCGACGTTGCGAGAGCCTATTGGCAAACGGCAGCTTCAGGGGCTCCTTTTGCGGTTGGCTCACTTTCTTCGGAATCGGTTGGTCTAGGTCAATTCGCTAACGCGCAAAGTTACGACCAGTATTCCGTTGAAGATCATTTGAGCTGGGCATGCTTGATTGCTGAGCAACAACGGACCAAACATCGCTTTGCCTGCCAAGAGTATTTGGATGGGGAGTCGATGTTCGCGATTGGGGGCACGGTGATACCGGACTTCTATTTGCTTAATGCCAGAATCTATCAGCAGACCGGCTGGCAGTTGGCAACAGTCAACATGATCATTCCGGCTGAGTTGTTTTTTACGTGTCACAGCCGACGCTTTTTTCCGGTGACAACGTTTATGAGAGCCATCGAACAAGATTACTTGCAGGAGCCAGACATAGGCCACGATGTAGCGGGACACGTCGCAACTTTTACGATTCCTGTTGTCGCTCATGTGATGCGAAATCATGGTGTCGCTAGAAACATTATCTACGAAGAGCGAGACCAACGGTTAGCCAAGGCAACGACCGCGGATTCCCGCGAAGCGATTCGAAAGAAGGCGGATGAGCTGTTGTTATATGCCGAGCGAGTTTATTGGTTCACGGTCGAGTTTGGGCTCGTTATGCAGGATAAAGCTGTGAAGGCATTCGGGGCAGGCATACTTTCTTCTCCAGGAGAGACAATTTATAGCGTCGAATCTCCCAAACCAACTCGACTACTTATTGACCCTAGTCGCGACACCGATCTGCTTCGTTTAGCATCGACCGATTATCTGATCAGTGAGTTTCAGAAGACCTACTTTGTGACAGAGCATTTTGAGCTTCTCGAGTCAATTACACCGGAACGAATCGTGGCAACGGCCAAACTGGCTTCCAAATTGCCGCACTTTTCCTGGCGCGATATTGCTCCAGGGGATCGAGTTCTCAACGTTGGTGAATCTGCGATATCGACTAACGAAAAGTATCTTAGGCTGATGAGCGATCAACTGTGCGATGATTGCTTAACCCGTTCCGCAATTCGCAATCTTCGTTTGATGGTGCACGGGTTCGAACCGGGTATCGATTTGAACAGACTTTGGCGAGGTCCCGTCGCTCCGGTCCCAGACGCATTGGTGGAGTGGTTTCGGACGGAGGATTCTAAACACCGGTTCCAGCAGGTCATCAAGCCACTAAGCTACGACGCGTGAGTTGCTTAGTGTGCAGGATTTCCCTTCAAGTCGACCGAAATCTCCCGTCTGTAGTGATGTTGAGCGTGCGGAGCGAAATCTCAGAAAAATTGGGAATCCCGCCCCTTGAATTTCTCTCCTAAACTCCCTAAACCATAGGTGCCCGTTCTTTTCTAATAATCGTCTGGGGGTTAAGTCGCTATGGGCCGCAGAACTGATCGTAGGTCTCAACGAAATGCTAGCAGATTAGGTTTCGAATCTCTCGAAACACGTTCCATGATGGCGGCAGACATGCTGCAAATCGATTCTAACAGTTATTCGCAAGAACACTTTCTTGTTCAGTTTCGTCCGGAAACATCAGCCAGTTCCTTGATTGGAACCTCGGTTGCCGGCGCGACGATTTCTCGGCAAGTGAGTTCAGACGGTTGGTTCAAGGTGTCGGTAGGTGCGGGGGCAAACTTCAATCTTGCGATGCAGTCGTTTCAGACACTGAGCAATGTCGCCTTGGTTTCACCTGATTTCCGCGTTTCCATTACGGCTACTCCGAATGATCCCCTCTACGTCAATCAGTGGGGTTTGGAAAACAGCTCAGATAGAGACATCGATGCAGCTCAAGCATGGAATTTCGGCACCACATCATCGGTTGTAGTCGCGGTTATCGATACCGGCATTGACTACAATCATCCTGATCTCGCGGCTAATATCTGGATGAACACCGACGAGGTGGCAGGCAATGGAATTGATGACGACAACAACGGATACATAGATGACATTCGAGGTTGGAATTTCATCAACGAGACCAACAATCCGATGGACGATAATGGGCACGGTACCCACGTGGCGGGAACCATCGGCGCGGTAGGAAATAACGGTGTTGGAGTGGTCGGAGTCGCTTGGAACGTACAGCTCATGGCACTAAAGTTCTTGAGTGCGAGTGGTTCGGGCAATTTGAGTGATGCCGTGGAGGCGATCGACTATGCACGAGCCAATGGTGCTAAGATCATCAACGCAAGCTTCGGTGGTGGTGGGTTCTCAAGTGCGATGCAGACCGCCATTCAACGATTCCAAAATGCTGGTGGAATCTTCGTTGCAGCGGCAGGCAATAGTGCTCAAAACAATGCTCTCGTCGCAAGCTTCCCTGCGAACTACCCCGGAGTTATCTCCGTGGCGGCATCGACCAGCACGGATACGCTAGCAAGCTTTTCGAACTTTGGCACCAATGTTCAAATTGCTGCACCTGGGCAAGGGATTCTAAGTACACTGCCTGGCAATCGTTACGGTAACTTGAGCGGTACCTCCATGGCGGCACCTCACGTTGCTGGAGCGCTCGCCTTGTTGTGGGGTCAGTCGCCAACGTTGAGTGCTTCGGTGCTGACCAGCGCGCTCTACGCGAACACCGATGCGGTTTTGACCGACAGAACGATTTATGGCCGCATGAATTTGGGAAAGACCGCAGCCTCGCTGGCCGGTGGTGGCGGTGAAGGGGATACTGCGGCACCTCAGGTTGTTGGCTCGACATTCAATACCTCCGGAAATAGGCTGACTAGTGTTGATGTGAGTTTCTCGGAAGAAATGTCCGCGGCCACGATGATTCCGAGCAATTTTACAATGACTGGCCCGAGTGGTTCCATCGCCGTAACCGCGATAACTAGGCTTACCGGTAACAACTATCGCGTTAGTTTCGCAACGCAGTCGTCTGTCGGGGTCTACTCTCTAACAGTCCTGCCGACAGTTAGAGACGTGGCCGGCAATCTTTTGAATCAAGATGGCGATACCACTCCCGGGGAGTCAATTCAAGATCGCTATACAGCCTCCTTTACGATCAATGCGCCGGTCGTACGAAACTACACGTTCAACGGACCGGTCGCTCTGCGCGATGCCACCTCAACGCGAACTGGGGTTACCAATATCGACTTCACGGTTCCTGATTCATTTACCATTGCAGACTTGAACGTTAATCTCTCCATCAATCATACGCACGTGAGCGATCTGAGAATTAGGCTGATATCGCCCAGTGGGACCAGCGTTCAACTCGTCAATAGACGTGCTGGGGCAAGCGACAACATTCGCGTAATATTTGACGATGAAGCAACCTCATCAATCGCTGGTGCGAGTACATTAAATGGCACATTCCGGCCTGAACGAGCGTTGTCCGCTTTTGACGGCAGTAACGCTGCTGGCCGCTGGCGACTCGAGGTTGTTGACAATGCACGACTCGATGTTGGAACCTTTAACAGCATTCAATTGCAGTTTACCGAAGCTGCTTCGGGTGCAGCAAGTGGTTTATCTTCGGCCTCGTCGATGAAGTATTCGCTCGATGATTCCACCGAATCTTCCGCTCGCTGGATGTCTGGCTGGGTTGCCCAATCGATCGAACAGTGGTTACGTCGATTCGGGCGATAAGCCAAACACGGCTTGTGCTGGATTTTCCTCTCCCTCGTTTTGTGTAGTTTGAATTAGCAATGCTCTCTAATCGACAGATTTCTCTCATAGGCGCTCCGGTCGATATCGGTGCGGGGCGTCGAGGCGTGGATATGGGGCCGAGTGCTCTAAGACACGCAGGTCTAAGGGACAGATTGCTCTCACTCGGCTACAGCGTAATCGACGAGGGAAATGTCAATGCACCGCTGGCAGAAATGTTGCCAACACCCGCTGCAACGGACAAACTGAGGTATCTGGAACCGCTGCGTTCTTTCTTTCAAGCGTTAGCGGAAAAGGTATCGGACGTTGCCCACGCTGGTCGCTTCCCTTTGATCATGGGTGGCGACCATAGTTTATCACTAGGCAGCATCAACGGTTCAGCCAAAAACGGTAACAAGTTCAGGAAGCTTGGCGTGATCTGGATCGATGCTCACGGGGACTTCAATACGCATGAGACAACCCTCACAGGCAACATACATGGTATGCCTCTGGCCGCTCTAGCGGGGCTTGGAACGCCAACCTTAACGCATCTCATGGGTGTATGCCCCGTCATCAATGCTCACTCAATCGCTCTAGTTGGCGTTCGCGACTTGGATCCGCTCGAAAAGGTTCTCCTTCGCGAGGCTGGGGTCAATGTCTTTACCATGCACGATATCGATCGCCATGGAATGGATGCTATCATGAACCGAGCGTTGGATCTATGCTCGAAAGGTAATGATGGCTTGCATGTTAGTTTTGATATGGACGTATTAGATCCACGGGAAGTGCCTGGTGTCGGTACTCCGGTACCTGCAGGTATAACTCTCCGCGAAGCACATTTGGCGATGGAACTAGTTCACACCCATGGCAACTTACTAAGCATGGATTTAGTCGAAATCAATCCGATCTTAGACAGTAATAACCTCACAGCGAAAGTCGCCGTAGAACTTATTGCATCTGCGCTTGGCGAGACAATTTTTTAGAAATGAATTTGCTAGTGCCGGAAACCATGTTTCTAGTGCAGTAGTACAGAAAGTAGCTAAGAATCACGATATTCACCATCCTTCGATTTATTTCAATAAGAGAAGGTAGGAGATAGCCTCCCATGAGTGTCCATAAGCCCCATTGAATTCAATTCGTGCAAGAATATGAGCCCGCGCCCTACGCCCGACATATGTGGCAAAACAATGCAGTAACGCTGAGAACAACGAGACTTATAATAACGCCCCCATGACGCCAGCGGTCTTGGCTTGCAAGGTTGTGGGCATGCTCATTTTTGGACTTCGACAACACTAAAAAAAGTAAGACCTATCCCAAGCAAAGTTGCCCAGAGGGTGAATATTATCGGCCTTCGCGACAAAATCGCCTGATCCGAGTCTAACCGTGCTGAACGCTACGTTGCGTCACACCAATTTAGGGGGGGTGGGTGTGTTTGCCGCACACTCTTTCATTAGGACGGACCAAATTGTACCGGTAATTCATCCCGGTTTGCCCACAAATGAGAACGAAATACGTGAGCCTGGCTTAATCTTGCCATTTCTTGCCCTTGAGGAACAGCAATTGCGACACTGTAGTTGCCCCTGATCGACTCCGATGAGCCGTAGAAATCCATGCCCTAAATGATTTGCAAGGAACTGAAGCAATTGAACTCGAAAACTGCAACTATCGATGGAAATGAAGCAGTAGCCAAAGTTGCTTATGCTCTAAGCGAGGTGATTGCCATCTATCCGATTACCCCAGCCACACCGATGGGAGAATGGGCTGACGAATGGGCCACACGCGGAGTCAAAAATTGCTTTGGGGATGTGCCGCGAGTTGTGGAAATGCAAAGTGAGGGTGGTGCGGCAGGAGCTCTGCACGGTGCCCTCCAGGGTGGTGCGCTCGGTACCACATTTACAGCATCGCAGGGATTGTTATTGATGATCCCCAATATGTTCAAGATCGCTGGGGAACTAACCCCCACCGTGATCCATGTCGCTGCTCGGTCCGTGGCAACTCATGCTCTCTCCATTTTCGGCGACCATAGCGACGTTATGGCGGTTCGCGGCACTGGCTTTGCCATGCTGGCATCCTCGTCAGTGCAAGAAGCTCACGATATGGCTTGTATTGCCCATGCCTCAACACTCGAGGCACGAGTCCCGTTTCTTCACTTTTTAGATGGTTTTAGAACAAGCCACGAAGTTAAGAAGATATCGCTCCTCAGCGAGGAAACCATTCTCGCTATGATCGATCGAGACGCCATTATGCAGCATCGCGCACGAGCTCTCGATCCCAACAAACCTGTCCTGCGCGGTTCGGCCCAGAACCCCGATGTATTTTTCCAATCGCGCGAAGCATCCAATCGCTTCTATAATGCGGCTCCTTCCATCGTCCAATCGCATATGGACCGGCTATGTCAGTTAACCGGCCGAGCTTACAATCTATTCGAATATCGAGGCGTATCAGATGCAAAGCAAGTCATCGTGATGATGGGGTCAGGCTGCGGAGCGGCTCAGGAAATGATCGACGAACTTAACGCCACCGGGAGCAAAGTCGGTTTGCTCAAGGTCCGACTATATAGACCTTTTGATTCGGAACGCTTTATCAAGTCATTACCGCCATCTGTCGACCAACTCATTATTCTTGACCGAACTAAAGAACCCGGTTCAGTTGGCGAGCCTCTAATGCTTGACGTTTATGCATCCCTTGCGAAGCATTGGAACACGATCCATCCGGGAAAGGCTCCTTCCGTTATGGGAGGAAGATACGGTTTAGCATCGAAAGAGTTCACACCGGCTATGGTGCGTGCAATCTTCGACCATGGGGCTCGATCTAACTCCAGCCATAGTTTCACAATTGGTATCCGCGATGATGTTACCGATCTGAGCTTGCCATGGGACGAATCCCATCATCACGAAGCGGACTATGTAAAACGTGCGATCTTCTTTGGCCTTGGTAGCGATGGAACAGTGGGAGCCAATAAAAACACAGTGAAGATCATAGGCGAAGAAACGAACCTGCATGCCCAAGGTTACTTTGTATACGACTCTAAAAAATCCGGTTCCACGACGGTATCTCATTTGCGGTTCAGCCCTGAGCCTATCGAGTCTACATACCTTATACGACATGCTAGTTTCGTCGCGTGCCATCAATTCGACTTGCTCTTTCGCATGCAAGTAATGGATGTGGCGACCACTGGTGCGACTTTTCTATTGAACAGCCCTTATCCCGCTGAAACAGTCTGGGATCACTTGCCAATGAATGTTCAATCGGCGATCCGGGAAAGGGAGTTGCGATTCTATGTTATCGACGCCAATCGATTGGCCAGTGAATCAGGCTTAGGTGGTCGCATTAACTCTATCATGCAGACGTGCTTCTTTACGCTTTCGGAAATCTTCCCTCGCGAACAAGCAATCGAACATATCAAAAACGCGGTTCGTAAGACTTACTCAAAACGGGGCGATACGATCGTAGAACGCAATCTTGCGGCCATTGATGCGACACTCGACTCACTCTTTGCGGTGCCCGTTCCTTTGCAGAAGAGTTCCCAAGTCCCCGCTGCATCACATTTTCCTACCACGGAGGATGCTGAACATCGGATCGCGAGATTAATCATGGAGGGACATGGTGATCTGCTCCCTGTGAGTGCATTGCCCGTGGATGGGACCTTTCCAACGGGGACAGCGAAATGGGAAAAGCGAAACATCGCAACGCATATTCCAATTTGGGACAGTGATATTTGTACAGAGTGCGGACTTTGTTCATTGGTTTGTCCTCACGCCGCAATTCGATTCAAGGTATATGAGAAATCAACTCTTGAGTCCGCACCGTCTACATTTCAACATCGAGAAAAGAAATCGACAACGGGGCCTGATTTAGCGTGCTCGATTCAAGTCGCTCCCGAAGACTGCACAGGTTGTGGGGTGTGCGTCGACGTGTGTCCAGCTCGCAATAAGCAGATCACGAAGCGCAAAGCGATTAACATGGAACCGAAGGGGATACATCTATCGGAGGAAAAGGGCAACTTCGATTTTTTTCTTCAAATTCCAGAATCCGATCGCCTGCAGATCAAAACGGAATCGGTCAAAGGTTCGCAGCAGCTTTTACCGTTGTTCGAATTCTCGGGTGCATGTGCTGGCTGTGGTGAAACTCCTTATCTTAAACTGATGAGCCAACTATTCGGCGATCGTTCCGTCATCGCTAACGCCACGGGATGTTCCTCGATTTTTAGTGGCAATTTGCCCACGACTCCTTGGACCAAAAATGCCGAAGGACGCGGACCAGCATGGTCGAATTCTCTTTTCGAAGACAACGCAGAATTCGGTCTCGGAATTCGACTTGCTCTGGATGCTAATCAAAATCGAGTTCGCAAATTATTGCTGAAGTATAGTCGACAGCTTGATCCGAATCTCATTGAAGAGCTATTAACTTCGGTGCAACATTCGGAGTCGGAATTCGCACTTCAGAGAACTAGAGTGGAGCAATTGAAAACGATATTGCAATCTGCATCATGGCCCGAGGCTCTTGAAATTTTGCAGTTGGCAGATTGCCTAGTGAAAAAGAGCATGTGGATCGTTGGAGGCGACGGTTGGGCGTACGATATCGGATTTGGTGGGCTCGATCATGTTTTGGCCTCCGGGACCAACGTCAATGTGTTGGTGTTAGATACGGGCGTCTACTCCAACACAGGCGGTCAAGCCTCCAAAGCCACTCCTAGAGCAGCGACTGCCAAGTTCGCTGCCCAGGGAAGAAATGTACACAAGAAAGATCTCGCCATGATGGCCGTATCCTACGGAACGGTCTACGTAGCACAAATCGCGATTGGTGCGAACCCTGCCCAGGCAGTACGTGCGTTCCATGAAGCGGAATCGTTCGAAGGTCCCTCGTTGATCTTGGCTTACAGCACCTGCATTGCACATGGAATCGATATGACAAAATCGATGTCACACCAAAAAGATATCGTTAAATCTGGTTTATGGCCTCTATTTCGGTACGACCCGCGATTGGCACACGCGGGCACGCATCCCTTTATGCTCGACAGTCACGAGCCTAGCCTAAAGTTCCGGGACGTCGCGATGCAAGAAGCAAGATTTGCGATGTTGGCACAATCGAATCCCGAACTATCTGATCATCTCATCTCTCTTGCACAGCAAGACATTGATGATACCTGGCGATGGTACGCACAAATGGCAACTATTGAGAGAGAATACACGCACGAATGAAACCCGACCTAACAGTAAACTACATGGGACTTTCCCTGGCGAACCCCATTGTCGCTTCGTCTTCGCCTTTGACAGGCAATCTTGAATCGCTTGTTGAACTTCAAACTTCGGGGGCCGCAGCTGTCGTGCTACCGTCGCTTTTTGAAGAGCAAGTAGAACATGTCGAAATCGAATTAGCGAATCTTTACGACTACCAGAGCGAGTCTCACGTGGAAAGCTCCGGTTATTTTGCCGAGATGGATTCCTATAACACCGGACCGACTCGATATCTCGAGTTGATTCGAAAGGCGAAACACACGCTCACAATACCAGTCATCGCCAGCTTGAACGGAAGCACTCGAGGCGGATGGCTTCGTTATGCTCAGAGTATCGAACAATCGGGTGCCGATGCAATCGAACTCAACATTTATTCCATTCCCTGTGAACTGGATATCAACGCCGTTGATCTAGAGACCGAGTATTGCAAGCTGGTGGAGGATCTTCGATCGAGAATCGGTATACCTATTGCGGTGAAGATTGGTTGCTGTTTCACATCGATTCCATCCTTTGCCGAATCTTTAGTGGATTCCGGCGCGGATGCTTTGGTCCTCTTTAATCGCTATCTAGCTCCGGATATCGATTTCGAAACCCTATCGTTTAAGCCAGTACTCGAACTTAGCCAGCCTAGCGAACTACGACAAACGCTCCGATGGATCGCGATTTTGTGTGATCAAATCTCGGCATCCATCGCTGCAACAGGTGGAATCCATTCCGCCGAGGATGCCATCAAAGCGCTTCTGGTGGGTGCTGACGTCGTGATGATGGCTTCCGCATTGCTCCAAAAGGGGCCAACTCACATTCGTGAAGTGCTAACGAACATGGAACGCTGGTTGAAGGACAATGAATACAGCTCCTTACATCAATTGCAAGGTAGCATGAGCTGGAATCGCTGCTCTAATCCAGAAGATCTACTCAGGGCCAATTACTTGCGATCATTAACCTCTTACACGCATCTTAAGAGGAATAGCCAATGAAGGATTTAATCGAGCAGGTCCACGGCACGATGCTGGCGTTGTACCTGGGAGAAAAGTACTTTGATGAATTTGTCTCCCGAGGCACGATTCTTTTCTGCGAACCTGATGAATTACTCTTCAAAGAGGGTGATTGTAACGAATCGAGTTATATCGTCGTAAAAGGACAGGTCGAATTGTTCATGACGGTGCCAGGTCGAGGGGAAAGCCGCATTCTCAGCCTAGGACGTGGTGATTTAGTCGCGTGGTCGTCCATCACCGGCGATGCCATTATGACTTGTTCCGCAAGGTGCCTTCAACCAACCAACCTTTTGCGTTGGAAGAGTCAAGAAATACAAGATCAAATGCAATCCGACAACGAGTTTGGGTTCCGTTTTATGAAACTCACCGCTGCGGTACTTGCTAAGCGATTGGTTGCAACGCGGCTTCAATTGTTGGATCTTTTCTCCGCTCCTTCGGCACGGAGCTAATCGGTATGTTAGACGCCACTTCTCTGCAAAACCAATCACGGCCAACGCGAATTTTCTGGTCCCATGAGGTCTTGGGATTGCTGATTGAGCAGCTGCGGCGTGATGGGTATACGATATTGGGTCCGCGAATCGATCAGGAAGCGATCGTCTACGAGGAGATCGATGGTATCGATGATTTGCCACTGGGCTGGACCGATGATCAATCCCCGGGTAGTTACCGACTTACCAAAACATCCCGACAACGATACTTTGAATACGCCGTGGGCCCACACTCATGGAAAAAATTCCTGTTTCCCCCACGCGTTCCTTTAATGGAAACCAAAAATACGAACAGTGGCTGGATCATGCGGGACGTTCCAACTATGCCGAGCAAGTTTGTATTTTTAGGAGCGAGAGCATGTGAATTGGCTGCAATCGCCATCCAAGACAAAGTTTTTCTTTCGAAATCTTACACGGATTCTGTGTATCAATCGCGACGACAAGACAATCTCATAATTGCCGTTAATTGCACCACCGCGGCTTCGACATGTTTTTGCACATCGATGGAGACGGGACCTAGGTGCACCTCGGGGTTCGATATCGTTCTAACGGAGATCGAGAATGGTTTCTTGGTAGAATCTGGTTCTACAGTCGGCTCAAGTTTCGTAGAGAACTTACCAGGAAGCATCCCAACCGAGGAACAACTCCAAGAAGCAGAAGTGGCTCTTCAAGGCCCACTACACCAAATCACACGTCGATTGGAGACTAAAGATCTCAAAGAAAAGCTGCTTAAACAGCTAGAGAATCCACACTGGGAAGACATTGCTTCACGCTGTTTAGGTTGTACCAATTGCACTTTAGTCTGCCCGACGTGTTTTTGCCATTCCGTCGAAGAGGTCACCGACTTAGCACAAGATCGTATCGTGCGAGAACGGCAATGGGACTCCTGTTTTAATCTGTCATTTTCCCATTCCGGTGGTGGTGCGGTTCGAAACGACATCCGATCGCGATATAGACAATGGATGACGCACAAGCTCGCGTATTGGATCGATCAATTCGGTAGCTCAGGATGCGTCGGTTGCGGGCGATGCATTACGTGGTGTCCGGTGGGCATAGATCTAACAGCTGAGGTCGCCATATTGACTGGTGCAGAGGTGTCTACATGAGTACCGCACCAGTGACAGAGCCTACGGTTGAGAATTTCTGGAGATCGCATGTTGCAATCATTGAAGACGTGCGTAGCGAGACGACGGATGTTTCAACGTATCGCATTCGATTTCAGGAAGAAGCGATCGCCCATAAGTATCGTTTTCAACCTGGGCAGTTCAATATGCTTTACGTACCGGGTTGCGGAGAATCTGCGATAAGTTTATCTGGCGGCATAGATGGCAGTAACATGCTGCACACGATTCGCTTTGTGGGTCGAGTCACCAATGCGATCGCAAATCTGAAGGTGGGAGATACCATCGGCGTTCGAGGTCCGTTTGGAGTTGGTTGGCCAATTGAAGCTTGTCGAGGCGGAAATGTGATTCTCGTATCGGGTGGCCTGGGACTGGCCCCGTTGCGTCCGATGATTTACGAGCTTGTTTCCAATCGATCCAGATACGAATCGATAACATTGTTGTATGGATCCCGAACTCCCGATCAGATTCTATTTGAAGAAGAGGTCTCCGCTTGGCGCCGACAAGGAATCGAAATTCAACTGACTGTCGATCGAGCAGACGCACGATGGGAAGGAGCCGTCGGTGTGGTTACATCACTTTTGGAACGGCTGCAGATCAACGATCCTAGCAATACCGAAGTATTGATTTGTGGACCCGAGATCATGATGCATTACTGTGCATTGGGTGCTGTCGAACGGGGGATTAGCGAGCAGTCGATTTGGCTATCTATGGAGCGACATATGCAGTGTGCCGCGGGACTTTGCGGGCATTGCCAATGGGGTGAAACTTTTGTTTGTCGAGAAGGTCCCGTGTTTCGATTTGATTCGATTCGCCACCTACTTCGCTGTCGGGATCTGTAATCATGCCAAATATCAGCGAAGAAAACAAATTGAACAAACCGAATCTCGCAGTCATGAAGTTCGCGTCATGTGATGGCTGTCAATTAACCATTTTGGACATGGAGGATGAGCTGCTTGCAATCAGCGATTTAGTCCAGATATCTCACTTTGCTGAGGCATCAAGTCGCCTCATGCCGGGCCCGTATGACCTTACGCTCGTTGAAGGATCGATCACAACTCCGGAGGATAAAGAGCGAATAATCCATCTGCGCCGAGTTTCAAAGGTGCTGGTAACAATAGGTGCATGCGCCACCTCTGGGGGGATACAAGCTCTCCGCAACTTTGCCAACCAGGATGAGTTTATGAGAGCGGTTTACGCACGTCCCGATTACATCAAGACGTTGGCAACCTCTACGCCCATCTCGGACCATGTTCGAGTCGATTTTGAGTTAAGGGGTTGCCCGGTGGATAAGCAACAATTGCTCGAAGTGCTACTATCACTAATCGCAGGACGTACGCCAAGGACTTCGACGGAGAGCGTCTGCCCGTCATGCAAGAGACGAGGTACCGTTTGTGTCATCGTTTCGAGAAACATTGCGTGTCTGGGGCCTGTTACCCAAGCTGGTTGTGGAGCGATTTGCCCTGCTTTTGATCGAGGTTGCTACGGTTGTTTCGGGCCTAGTGTTCATCACAATCTGGTAAGCCTAGGAAATCATGCCAAGAAACAGAAAATTGATGAGCAGTTTGTCTCCTATTTGAATAGCTTCAATGCAAATTCGCAACCATTCCAAAACGAAGCGAGTCGTTTGAATTGTTCTGACTCTCTTGTACGGGAAGGGAGCAATTGATGACGGATCCATCCAATACTCCTCGTAATATTCGCG
Organism: Pirellula sp.; assembly: GCA_046344995.1. GTDB lineage: Bacteria > Planctomycetota > Planctomycetia > Pirellulales > Pirellulaceae > JBKCUI01. The sequence continues at coordinate 52,447 of JBKDKR010000054.1, read as the reverse complement.
TTCCTATTTTAACCAGAGTCGAGGGAGAAGGATCGCTGTATGTTCGTGTCAATGGTCACCACATTGAAGCAGTGCAACTGGCTATTTTCGAGCCTCCTCGATTGTTCGAAGCGCTGTTGCAAGGTCGGCGGTGTGAGGAGGCTCCCGATATCACGGCACGCATTTGCGGCATTTGTCCCATCGCCTATCAGATGACAGCAGTGCAGGCGCTTGAGCAGCTATATGGACTCGAAATTCGGCCTGAGATTCGAGCGTTGCGGAGACTTATGTATTACGGAGAGTGGATTGAAAGTCACGTGTTGCACGTAACCATGTTACAAGCTCCCGATTTCTATGGACTCGATAGCGGATTGGAGTTAGCCAAGCAGTTTCCTGAAGAAGTGAGACGGGCTCTGAGAATGAAGAAGATCGGCAACCGATTGCTCGAGGTACTGGGGGGGCGAGCCATTCACCCGGTCAACTTAGCGGTTGGCGGATTCTATCGATTGCCAAAGCGAGAAGAATTGCAGCAACTCATATCGGATTTGGAATGGGGCTTGCAAGCAGCTGTTGAAACGGCGAAATGGGTTGCGAGTTTTTCGTTCCCTGCGTTTTCTCAACCTTACGAATACGTGGCATTATCGAGACCGGATGAATATGCAATTCTCGATGGTAATCTCAAATCGTCGCGAGGACTAACATGTACTGTCAGTGACTACGAAAATCAATTTACGGAAGAACAGGTCCCCCATTCGACGGCTCTCCATTCCAAACGATTGTCAACGGGTGAACCATATTTCGTAGGCCCTCTCGCTAGAATCAATATCAATCGCGATCAGTTATCACCGACAGCACAGGAGACAGCCCAATCTATTGCGTTACCGAATCACTGCTACAACCCACACATGGGGATCATTGCCCGATCGATCGAAGTCATCCATGCGTTCGAAGAGGCAGTTGGGATAATCGGGAGTTATCGACCGATATCCGAGTCACGACGCATGCCGATGAAGACGGAGCAGCTTGAAGAGTTAACTGTGGTTTCAGGTTGTGCAGCCACAGAAGCCCCGCGGGGTACGATTTATCACCGCTACGAAGTTGATGGATTAGGGACGATAAAGTTTGCCAAGATCGTTCCGCCTACATCTCAAAATCAGGGACAGATCGAGTCCGATTTACGAACGTTACTACCCACACTACTCGATCAGTCGGATAAAGCGATCGCGTTACATTGCGAACGACTAGTTCGCAGCTATGACCCTTGTATCAGCTGTTCCACCCACTTTCTAAAGCTTAAAATTGATCGGATCCCACGAAAGGGGATTGAGTCATGATTAACATAGGAACAAACTTGATCTATGGCATAGGAAGCCCCAACGGCGATGATCAAATTGGCTGGTGCGTTGTCGAGAGAATTCGTTCCCAACTCCCCGAAGGTTGGCAAGCGAAATGCGGCCTAGTCCCAATGGACTTGCTTAACCATTTAGAGGGCATATATGCACTTCATGTATTGGACGCATGTGAGGGAGAGGAAGAGCTCGGGACCATTCATAGATTCGAATGGCCCGAACATAATCTCGTCGGAAATTCCATTGCGACCTCTCACGATTTCTCTTTAAGCATGACGCTCGAACTAGCATCGAGCCTTGGGATTCTGCCCTCGCACGTAACCGTGTGGGGAATTGTCGGCAAGTTGTTTGGGCCTAGCGACTCACTCAGTTTGTCAGAATGTGATTTAAAAAAAGTGGTAGCTGCAATTCATCAATTCATTATGCGAAAGGACAACGTAGGTGCATGAAATATCCATTGCTGCCACGATCTGGGCCCAGATCAATGCAGTAGAAAAATCCAATCCAGGCTACGAAGCCAAACGCATTGAAATCGAGGTCGGAGCTTTCTCCGGTGTCGAACAAATACTATTGGCGGATGCGTTAGATTTATTGGCACATAAACAAGAACGGGCAGATGTGGATATCATCCTCAATGAGGCCCCATTGGTGGCTCGTTGCGAGGACTGTTTGACAGACTTTCCGATTATAAGTTTCTCGTTCACCTGCATCAATTGCGGGGGAAAAAGATTGAGAATGATTGAGGGTGATTCGATTCGACTAATGCATTTGGATCTGCAGTTAAGAGAAAGTGATAGGCAGCTAGTATGAGCAAAACGATTTACCGGCGAGTTTCCGTCAGAAGAGATGTTCAGCTGGAATCTAAAGAAGACGCCATGGCGGAAAGAGAGAGGATGACCAATCGTGGTACATTGGTTGTTAACTTAGTTTCCTCACCAGGTGCGGGAAAAACCTCGCTTTTAGTTGAAACAGCGAAATATTGGAATCACAGGTATTCATCTGCAGTTCTAGTTGGGGACTTAGAGACAGACCGCGATTCCGAACGATTATCTCCATGGATGCCTGCAGCGCAACTGACGACGGGCGGAGCGTGTCATCTTCAATTGTCATTGGTCCGGCGTGGGCTCGAAGCGTTGGGGGATCCGAAGGTCGATTTTTTGTTTATTGAAAACGTAGGCAATCTAGTTTGTCCTGCGTCACACGATTTGGGAGAGCATATTCGTGTAGTTCTATTAAGTGTGACCGAGGGAGACGACAAGCCAGGCAAATATCCCAAGATGTTTCGTTCATCTCAGGCAATGGTAATTTCCAAAATGGATCTACTCCCTTACGTGCCTTTTAGCGTTGAATCAGTTGTTGCAGATGCGTACTCGATTCAACCTGATTTGACTCCGTTATATGTGAGTGCGATTACAGGTGATGGTATTGCAAATTGGTGTCAATTTCTAGAGAACAGCCGAAAGAGGCTTCTTCAATCGTTGGTTGATCATGGCTCAGAATGATCTAGATCGATCTCGCCATAATGCAAGACAAATACAAATCATCGGTTCGGTCCAGGGAATAGGCTTTCGTCCCGCACTCGCTAGGCTTGCAGCCTCCATGAATTTGAGGGGATCAATTGCGAACAACGCAAATGGCGTAGAGTTACATCTCGAAGGAAACAAGGCGGATTTAGACAGATTTTCGCGAGAGTGTAACGCTGTTTGCCCAAAGAATGGAAAAGTTGAGAGGATAACTGAGCGTGATTCCGAGAATCTAAACTTTTCAAAATTGGTTCTTGATGAGTCGAAAGAATCAATACTTCTGCGGACTAATGTACCCCTAGATAGAATTTGCTGTTCAGCGTGCAGTTCCGAAGTTCTTAATGAAAGAAACTCACGATACGGCTATTTGCTTAATTCGTGCAGTGATTGCGGGCCTCGATACACAGTGATCAAGTCAATGCCCTATGAGAGATCGCGAACATCTCTAAGCTCTTTTCCCATCTGCACGAATTGCCAGATAGAGTATGAGACTGTGATGGACCGTCGCTTTCATTCTCAAGCGATCGTTTGTTCTCAATGCGGTCCACAGTTCAAAAATGTTGATCGTGTCATAGACCATTTGAGATTGGGCAATGTTGTCGCTGTCAAGGGGATTGGTGGGTATCAATTTTTAGTGATGGCCACAAATCAAAGTGCTATCGATAGAATCCGAAAGTTAAAAGATCGGCCAGCCAAGCCCTTTGTGGTCATGGTCTCGAGTATTGCGGAGGCAAGATTGATCGGAGACTTAACAGACACTGAAGAGGACTTACTGAAATCTGAGGCGGGCCCGATTGTTATTGTGGAACACACCAAGCGTAAGTTCCAAGAAATTGAACATGCGATGCCAGACATATCTGTACCAATGGATTCATTGACCTCCGGATTGAGTTCGATTGGACTAGTGCTACCTTCGACACCATTTCATTTGTGGCTCGTTCGTAGCGTGGGGCCGCTCGTTGTGACTAGCGCAAATATTGAAGGTGATCCTATGATTATCTCCGATATGGAAATGCAAGAGAGTGGATTGCTTCGATCGGATCAAATCGTTTCACATGACAGAGAGATCGTACGTCATGCTGACGACAGTATTGTTCGAGTCATGGCGGATCAAGTTTCTGCTATTCGATTGGGCCGCGGTATAAGTCCTCTTCCACTGCCGTGGAGTCATCAATATGCCGGAGAAGCAGTTCTCGCAGTGGGTGGTCAACAAAAAGTCGCAATTGCATTATCAAATGGTTATCAAGCGATACTAGGGCCACACTTGGGCGATATGGACAACCTAAAATCAAGAGAACGTTTTGCTCATCATGTTCGGGATGTTTTGAAGCTCTACGGCTGTGAACCCCAGTTAATTGTGCACGATCTTCATCCAGACTTCTTTACTACTCGCTGGGCAAAGGAATATGCAATCGAACGGGGAATTGACTCGATGGGAGTGCAGCATCACAAGGCTCATATTGCAAGCGGACTCTGGGATCCAAAATGGCTAAACCGTCCGATCTTAGGATTTTCTTGGGATGGAACCGGATTCGGAACAGACCGGACCATTTGGGGCGGAGAGGTCTTTCACGGCAGCATTGATCAGCTGGATAGAATCGCAACTCTGTATCCATTTCGCTTGCCTGGAGGCGAGTTAGCAATTTATGAGCCTACTAGAATAGCTGAGTCACTTCTCTGGGAATCGTACGGTAAAGATGTTCCGTTGAAGTCATTAGGGATAGATCGATCGCAAATCCAAAAGATGATGCGTAGTGACATGTTTGCCCCACAGACGACAAGTGTGGGACGACTTTTCGATGGCGTAGCGGCGTTGATATTCAAGTCAGGGATTGATCCCAAAGAGACTCGAGTCGGATACGAGGGGCAATGGGCCATGCTAATGGAATCGATGTGTATTAGAAAGATGCTAGAGGATCAGTCACTTGGACGATACGACATGCCTTTGATAGCTCAGAGCGACGCAACGGAATCGGAGACGAAAACACTCCCTCGTCACGTTTGGGATTGGCGACCCATGATTCGAAGCATCGTTAACGATATCCGCGAAAACGTTTCCTCGGCCATCATATCGATCAAATTTCATCGCGCGCTTGCGGACGCAATTATCGCACTCAGTGTCCTTTACCGAGACAATCCGATCCTACTAACAGGTGGTGTATTTCAAAATAAAATTCTGGTTGAGCTCGTTGACTGGAACTGCAGAAGCCGTGGCTTAGAGTGGTCCATGCCGAGCCAGATACCTGCGAACGATGGTGGATTATCGGCTGGTCAATTGCTTCTGGGCTTGAGATACAAGCGAGGTCACTTATGTGCTTAGCGATCCCCGGGCAAGTGGTTCAGTGGATCCGAAAGGATCCGCCTTTTTGCGAGGCAGATGTTGTATTCATGGGCGTCAAACGACGTTGTAATTTATCTTTTGTGCCGGAAGCAAACGTGGGAGATTATGTCATCGTTCATGCTGGGGTGGCCATAAGCATCATCGACGCGGAGCAAGCAGAGACAGTTCTTATTGAGCTTGAGAAATTAGATGCATCTGAAGAATGGTCTGGTCACGAATCATGAAGCATATTGATGAATATCGAAGCCATGAACTGTCCAAACGACTGCTCGACAAGATCAAGGGTGCGATTAGCAGACCGTGGCGTTTGATGGAGGTCTGCGGAGGTCAAACGCATGCAATCCTCAGACATGGTATCGATGAAGCATTAGAGGGTTATATTCAGCTACTGCATGGTCCTGGATGCCCCGTGTGTGTGACCCCGGAATCTGCTATCGACCAAATGGTGGAATTGTCCCGGTCCGAGGGATTTATCGTAGTCAGCTTTGGAGATATGCTGCGAGTCCCAGGAACGCGAGAGAGTTTGCTACAATCCAAGAGCAATGGAGCCGATGTTCGCATCGTCTATTCGCCGCTAGATGTTTTAAAAATTGCACACGCACATCCCAAGAATGAAGTAGTCTTTTTCGCGGTTGGCTTTGAAACTACAGCACCCGCAACAGCTATAACATTGCAACAAGCTGCTGCGCTATCGCTAAGAAATGTGAGCATGCTTGCCTCTCATGTCCGTGTTCTGCCTGCCATGGAATTTATTGCCAATTCACCAGAGTCACAGGTGGATGGTTTTTTGGGCGCTGGTCATGTATGCACTATCACAGGCTATGAGGCTTATCAAAAATTGGTTGATCAGTATTCGCTACCAATTGCCATAACAGGATTTGAACCCGTCGATTTGCTTCGGGGGATTTTGAAATGTGTACAGATGCTTGAAAGTGGACAACCAGGGGTTGCAAACGTTTACGAACGGAGCGTTCGCGTGGAAGGCAATGCAGCAGCCATGGATTGCTTCAACGACGTTTACGAGGTTGCGGATAGTCCTTGGCGTGGATTGGGTAACATAACAGCTGGCGGATTATCGTTAAAAAGCAAATATGAGCGATTTTGTGCTAAACAGAAATTCTCCTTGCCCATTGTGAATAAATCGTGTCAGCAGGAATGCCGAAGTGGTGACGTCATGACTGGTAAAATTCGTCCGCCGGAATGTCCACACTTTGGAGTATCTTGCACGCCCGATCATCCTATCGGTGCACCGATGGTTTCGAGTGAAGGGGCCTGTAGCGCCTATTTTCGTTACCGAATGGAGAGGGAGTCACAACGGACATGAGTCACCAGCAACTAGGTCTGTGTCCATTGCTAAAGGCTGAGACCTCTCAATCAGTTACCCTAGCCCATGGAGAGGGAGGTCGGCTATCTCGCGAACTGCTTGAAGAACGCATTCTGCCCCTATTATGCCAACACTCTGAATGCAAGTTAACAAATTACCGAACCGATGCGGCTTACCTAGAATGCGATGCAAAGAGACTAGCGTTCTCCACTGATTCGTATGTAGTGTCTCCACTATTCTTTCCAGGAGGAGACATTGGAAAACTTGCAGTATTCGGAACGTGCAATGATCTCAGCATGGTGGGTGCGGAACCGAAGTGGCTAAGCGTTTCCTTGATTCTCGAAGAGGGGTTTTCCTTGTCGATTTTGGATCGCGTCGTGCAAAGCTTAGCCATGGCCGCAAATGAGGCAAAAGTACAAATCGCAACGGGGGACACTAAAGTGGTTCCCAAGGGGTGCGTAGACGGCCTTTTCATCAATACATCGGGTATTGGAATTATAGGTGCATCTCGATTCGGAGGAGGCGAGTCTCTTACACCAGGCAATAAGATATTGGTCACAGGACCGATTGGGCAGCATGGTCTTTCAATCTTGTCGGTTCGCGAGGAATTCGGAATTGAGGCAGAGATCCGTAGCGATTGTGGATTGCTCTGGCCGGCAGTGAAATCACTCCTGGAGGGAGGTGTCGCAGTACGTGCCATGAGAGATGCAACGCGTGGCGGTGTCGCAGCCGTTCTGCATGAATGGGCACGCGATTGCGGTCATTCCATGGTTGTTGAACAAGCCAGGGTACCACTATCCATGGAGGCTCGGGGATTAGTAGAGTTATTGGGGTTAGATCCATTGTTCATCGCGAACGAGGGAACAATGCTCATTGCGGTCGAAGAACAGGACGTCTCCAGAGCGTTAAAAATCCTTGAGAAAGCACCAATTTGCCGGAATGCACAATTGCTAGGCGAGGTGCAAACGCGAAAAATCGCCCCTGTAGCTGTTGAACGATCCTTAGGACGATTAATCCCGCTCGACGAATTGAGTCATTCACTGTTGCCTCGCATCTGTTAATATGCAACATAGGATTTTAAAGTAACCAAGGAGCTTGATTCACTCAATTCACTCACCAATACGAGACAATGGCAAAAACGCAATCGGATCAACTGAGTAAACTCGTACCTCAACGCCCCATCGACCGCTTTATTGTTCCAGTCAGGAGTTTTTTGCACATCGAAGCCTTAAGTGGTGGGCTTTTATTGTTTTGCACTGCAATTGCCCTGTTTTTAGCCAATTCGCCTTGGGCTTACGAAACTGCTGCGTTCTGGAAAACCAAAGTTTCGTTTTCCGTTGGCGAGTACAGTTTAAAAGGCGATCTTATGCATCTTATAATCAACGATGCATTGATGACGATTTTTTTCTTCGTTGTTGGTTTGGAAATTAAACGCGAGATTGTAAGTGGAGAACTCAACGACCCGCGCAAAGCACTTTTACCCGTTTTTGGCGCCATTGGTGGAGTTGTGGTACCAGCGACAATTTATTCGTTGCTTCAATGGGGTGAAGAAGGACAGCGTGGCTGGGCCATTCCCATGGCAACAGACATTGCCTTTGTTGTTGGGTTACTGGCGATCTTTGGCAAGCGAGTTCCATTTGGACTTAAGGTGTTTCTCTTAACACTCGCCATTGTAGATGATCTTATTGCGGTTCTTGTGATTGCGTTCGTGTTCACCGAGTCAATCTCTATGTCGTATCTAGGGCTGGCTGCTATCGGTTGCGTAGTCACGTTTATACTAAACAAGCTTGGTGTGCGATCCGTGATGATCTATGTGATCATTGGCGTAGGAATCTGGCTGGCCTTTTTTAATGCCGGAGTCCACTCCACAATCGCAGGGGTCATTCTAGGGCTTATGACTCCTGCCGCCGCCTGGATAGAGAAGGGAACCTTTGTTGACATTCTTGATAATGTTTGGACTAGGCTATCTGACGGGGTTCGCGAAACAGATCCTGTTCCGACAGAAATCGAAAAACTGCAATTTGTCGCTCGCGAGTCCGTTTCACCTCTGCACCGATTGGAGTTGGGTTTACATCCATGGGTTGCCTTTTTCATTATGCCCGTTTTTGCGTTGGCTAACGCTGGCGTGCCAGTTCAGCTATCATCGATTTCTGAGCCCATCACGATCGCGGTCGCCTTGGGCTTGGCAGTAGGAAAACCATTGGGAGTTATCGCGCTCTGCTCGCTTGCGATCAAGTTGCGTATTACCAGGCTTCCCGACGGAGTATGCTGGCCGATGTTTGTCGCGGGGAGTTTTCTTTGCGGAATTGGGTTTACCATGTCCCTATTCTTGACTTCGTTAGCTTTTACTGGCGAGTCAGGAGCAACCATGGCTTCGGCAGGAAAAGTTGGGACCCTGCTCGGTTCTCTTGCCAGCGCTATTCTTGGTAGCATTATGTTATTAGTTGTGATTAGGCGAACACCCTCGACGGAAACGTCCAGCCTTTGAGTCATCGTTTGATGAGACTGCCAATAACTTGCGATAGGTTCTCTACCACAATCATTGGATTAGGACTAATATGGAGGCCGCGTAGGGCGAACATTGTTGACCATAATGCATTACCATTCAGTTTTTCGTTGAATTGACGGGAATGCCAAGCGCCTGCGAGCGAAAGCAATTATTGCGGTATATACGAATGAGTAATAGCAAACGAATTGTTAGTGGAGTCCAAACGGACGTGTCTTTCGCCAATACGAAAGAGAACCTCGATCGCATTTTTCATTGGCTGAGCAAAGACGAAGTTAAGGACAGTCATTTAATTGTCTTTCCAGAATGCATGCTCTCAGGTTATTGTTTCGCCAGTTTAGAAGAAGGGCTCGGCGTCGCGGAGAGCCTCGACGGATCTTCGGTGCAGACCATTGCAAACTGGTGTAGATCTCACAATAAATTTGTGGCATTCGGAATGCTAGAACATGCTCCAGATGGAGGTGTTTATAACAGCTGCCCCTTAGTTGGTCCGCGAGGTGTTGTGGGATGTTATCGCAAAATTCACCTACCGTTTCTGGGGATTGATCGTTTTACATCTCCTGGAAAGGATCCGTATCGAGCATTTGATGCCGATGGTCTGATGGTAGGTGTTCACATCTGTTACGACGCTTCGTTCCCAGAATCATCTCGCTGCTTAGCGCTCGAGGGAGGGGACCTGTTGATTTTGCCCACTAATTGGCCGCCAGGGGCAGATACGTTTGCAAAGTATTTGCCTAATGCTCGAGCGTTAGAAAACAACGTTTACTTTATGAGCGTCAATCGTGTTGGGCTCGAACGAGGTTTTAGGTTTATTGGTCAATCCAGAATCTGCGATCCGAACGGTTCCCCCTTAGCGGACGCTCCACACGAAAGGGAGTGCATCATTACTGCAGAGATCGATTACGCGAGAGCTCGCAACAAACGGCTGGTACGTGTCCCAAAGGAACATGTCATTGATCGCTGGGCAGACCGTCGACCAGAGGCTTATCAGGCCATCGTGCGCCCTCACACTCTTATCCGTGACACAGACTCTTAGTCGTCACTTGAATGAACATGATATGGCAGGCGATTCCTGGTTGAATAAGACGGTGGTGATTAGTGGCGGCAGCAGTGGTCTAGGGCTCCATCTTGCCCAGGCTGCGGCGAAACAAGGGGCTTATGTTACGATTCTTGGTAGATCCCCGGAGAAACTCACTGTTGCAAAAGAAGAGATCAAGCAGAAAACGCACCAAGATGTTAAATCATTTGCAGTAGATGCCACGTCTTCGCACGCTTCGACCGAATTCATTCAATGGGTCGAAAATCAAAGCGTTGATCTTTTGATTAATGCCATTGGACGTTCCGATCGAGGTCGGTTGGAACAATTGAATCAATCGGATTTAGAGTCTTTGTTCCGAGACAACGTGCTAACGACAGCGACGATGACACAAACGATGCTGCCTAGCCTTAAAAAAGCGAGTGGTTGCATTGTGAATATCGGATCGCTAGCTGGTGTTATTGCATCTCCACAAATGGGAGGTTACTGCGTCAGCAAATTCGCCCTATCCGCGTATTCTGCTCAGCTTAGACTCGAGCTCCAAGAGTCGAACGTACACGTGTTGCTAGTGTCTCCTGGACCCATTCGAAGAGACGATAGCCACAATCGATACAAAGAATTAGTTCATGAGCGTGGGATGGAGAAAAGCGGGGCTAATGCACCTGGAGGAGGAGCGAACCTTAGACTTCTCGATCCAGAACGGTTGAGCGAATCAATACTCAGGAGTGCATTAAATCGAGATTTACAGCTCGTTCTACCTGCAAAGGTCAAGTGGTTGGCTGCAATTCGTATGATATGGCCGTGGCTGGGTGACCAGATTCTGAAGCGAAACCTAAAGCATTAAAATGCGGCCTCCTGCCGCGCGATCTGGTCCCTCATCTAAGCATTCTTTGGCAACTCGCATGTGTTGTCAATCAGGGGTCCAAGTATTTCAGTGGGTACGCCGATTCCCGATAGTATCGAATCTAGAATTCGTAGGCAAAATTGGTAGACTGCTGCGACAACGTGTTCGCTTCTTTGCGATCCTCCCCAACCCAGTAACAACCTAGGAGTTACAGAACATGACTAACGGACCTCTCAACCGCAAATTCAAAATGGGACTCGTCGGCGGAGGACAAGGCTCGTTCATCGGTAAAGTTCACTCAATTGCCGCGTGTTTGGATAATCGCGCCACAGTTGCAGCTGGCGCGTTCAGTAGTAATCCAGACCGTTCCAAAGCATCGGCACCAGACTACGATGTCCCCCCCGAAAGAGCTTATGCCTCTTTCCAAGAAATGCTCACCGAGGAGAGCAAGAAGCCAAAGGGAGAACGAATCGACTTTGTTTCGGTCACAACCCCCAACCACATGCACTTTGACGTGGCGAAAGCAGCCTTGCTCGCGGGCTTTCACGTTGTTTGCGACAAACCAATGACGTTTGATTTGGCGCAAGCGGAAGAGCTAGCCAAAATTGTCGATCAAAACAAAGCTGTCTTCGCTTTGACTCACAACTACACAGGATACCCTCTGGTTAGGCAAGCTCGCGAGATGATTCTTAGCGGGGAGTTAGGGGAAATCCAAGCTGTTCGTTCGAACTACATACAAGGCTGGCTCAGAACCCGATTGGAATCATCAGACCAAAAACAAGCTGCTTGGCGAACCGACCCGAAAACCAGTGGCGCTGCAGGTTGCTTTGGTGATATCGCAACTCACGCCTACAATCTTGGCCGCTTCATGACCGGACTTTTGCCCGCAGAAATCAGCTGCCATCTTAAGATCTTCGAGTCAGGCCGCAAATTGGATGACTACGGAACAGCGATCGTAAAGTATCAAAATGGTGGACTTGGCACAGTAACAGCTAGCCAGATCAGCCATGGCCGCGAAAACGATTTGTCCATTGAAATCGACGGCACCAAAGGCTCCTTGTCCTGGCGTCAAGAAGAACCCAATGTTTTGGTAGTTCGACAAAATGGTCAACCTCACAAGCTGTACACTCGTGATCCAAATGCTCCATTCATGAATGCTAGCGGTCGAGCAGCATGCAGGCTTCCTAGTGGTCACCCCGAGGCCTTCTTCGAAGCCTTCGCAAACATCTATTGCGCCACGTTCGATGCAATGATCGAAGTCGAGTCGGGCAAGACGATCGAGAAGGTCAACACGGTCTATCCAAACGTTCACGATGGCGTCGAAGGCATGTACTTTATTCAGCAATGCGTGGCGAGCAGTTCCCAAAATGGTGCTTGGTTGCCAATGAACCATCCTCGATGCCGCAAATAGATGGCTATTTTCGAGTTGTTTTCCTCCCTTCATTTTGTTTCGCAAAGGTCAGTTCGTTGAAAGCAAATATCGTTCTGCTTCCCGGTGATGGAATCGGCCCAGAGGTGGTTTCCCAAGCAACTAGAGTTCTCGAGTCCATTGGTAAATCGCATTCGCATGACTTTCAGTTTTCTACCAGGAAGATTGGTGGCATTGCCATTGATGAAACCGGTGATCCTCTCCCTCAAGAAACGATAGATGCTTGCCTCAAGTGCGATGCGATTTTGCTGGGTGCAGTGGGTGGTCCGAAATGGGATGATCCGAACGCAAAGACTCGTCCCGAAGCTGGTTTGCTGAAGATACGTAAAGAACTCGGCCTCTTTGCGAATCTTCGCCCCATCATCACTTTTCCCGAGCTTCTGGATGCATCACCTCTCAAGAGAGAAATCATCGATGGAACAGATATCCTGTTCTTTCGAGAGCTAACCGGAGGCCTCTATTTTGGCCCCTCAGGGACAGAGACGCTACCTGATGGTCAGCAACGCTCGTTCAGCACTGCAGTCTATACGACTTCCGAAGTGGAGCGAATCGTTCGCATGGCTGCGACTGCCGCTCGCGGCCGACGCAAGAAAGTCACCATGGTGGATAAAGCCAACGTGCTCGAAGCCTCGAGACTTTGGCGACGCGTTTCCGCTAAGATCATGGCGGAAGAATTTTCCGACTTAGAATACGAAGTCGTTTTGGTCGACTCCATGGCCATGCATTTGCTAAGCCGACCCCGTTCCTTTGATGTGGTTGTTACCAGCAACATGTTCGGAGACATTCTAACCGATGAGGCCTCGATGCTGCCCGGCTCTCTAGGCATGTTACCGAGTGCTTCTCTGGGAAGCAGCGGACCGGGACTCTACGAGCCGATACATGGCAGCGCTCCAGATATTGCTGGCAAGGGTATCGCAAACCCACTCGCTACGATTCTGGCTGCGGCCATGCTTTTGAGGCATTCACTGCATCTCGAAACGGAAGCTCAACTCATCGAAACGGCCGTGCGAAAGGTTTTAGCAGCAGGCCACCGAACAGCCGATCTTGTTGCTAAAGGAACGCCGTCGCTCAGCACAACCGCTATTACCGATTGTGTGCTCCAGCAACTCAGCGCTTAGCACTCACACCCGGTGCCGCAACTTGGAGATAACCTTGATTGGCGGAACCCCAGAATCACAATCCGTAGCGTGAGGGGCTGAATCGCCGAGAGTTCCCTCGCTTAAGGGATTGTTACTTTTATTAGCCGTAACGCGTTAGCGTTCGGTTGTCGGCCGTTAACCATGGGCTAGCTCCCTGCGGCTAATGCTTGTTTTTCGAAATGTGATTGAAGCAACAAACCCTGAAGCGTCGGGTTATGAGCGATATCATCTCCAAGTAGCGATCTCTAGCTAAATACGCCGCTCAAATATTGTTGCGTGTAGAGCTCTTTGGGTGAATCAAAGAGTTGCTTGGTCGAGCCAAACTCAACCAGGTAGCCCGATCGGGTCAGCTGATCGACATACATGAAAGCAGTATCGTCCGCGACGCGAAGCGCTTGCTGAAGATTATGGGTTACAATCACAATCGAGTATTGCTTGCGCAGCTCCAGCATCAGCTCTTCTATTTTGCGTGTCGCGATTGGGTCCAACGCCGAACATGGCTCGTCCATTAACAAGACCTTGGGCTTAGTGACGATCGCGCGAGCAATGCAAAGTCTTTGTTGTTGACCACCGGACAAAGACAAACCACTTTTCTTGAGTTTATCTTTTACTTCATCCCATAACGCTGCACCCCGAAGGGCTTCCTCCACCAACTCTTGTGGATTTCCCTTTATTCGATTAATTCGCAGCCCGAACGCTACGTTTTCAAAAATGCTCATCGCAAAAGGGTTTGGTTGTTGAAAGACCATTCCGATATGTCGACGAACTGCGACAGCATCGACCGAATTCGAATAAAGATCGCGACCTCCAAAGCGAATTTGTCCCTCTAACCGGAAACTTCGGGTTAGGTCATTCATACGATTGAGACATCTCAGAACAGAACTCTTTCCGCAACCTGACGGTCCAATGAACGCTGTAATCTTCCCTTCGTCAATCGTTAGACGCGTATCTCGAACCGCAGCGAAATCACCATAATACAAACGATCGATGGCGCATTCAAACAGCCCCTCAGATGTCACCGATTGTTCGATCTTCTCGGAGTTAATTGTCTCTGCAATCATAATTCCATTATCCTCGAATTTGTTTCCGCGACATAAACTGGGCGATCAGATTGAGCACTAAGATCAATACAACCAACACCAATGCAGCACCCCAGGCCATTTCGACTTGATTGTCAAAGGGAGATCCAGAAAAGTTGTAGATGAGCACCGCAAGCGACGCAGTTGGCTCCATCAATGACAATCGCGAATCTTGCAAGATCCAATAGTTGCTGAAAAGAGCTGTAAAAAGCAGCGGTGCGGTCTCCCCGGCCGCTCTCGCCACTGCCAACATCACACCAGTCAATAAACTTGGAAACGCGGTTGGTAGGATCACCTTCCAAACGGCTTGAGTCGGTGTACATCCCATACCAATCGCAGCTTCAATCATTTTCTTTGGTACCATCCGAAACGCTTCCTCGGAGGTCAGAATCACAATCGGCACCATGAGCACTGCGAGTGCCACACCCCCTGCGGGCGCGGAGTAGGTCCTCATTGTTACAACAACAAGCGTATAAGCAAACACGCCAGCCAAAATGGAGGGAAGACCCGACAAAATTTTTGCGGTAAGGCGCACAAGAGTTGCCGTTTTGCTATCAGGTCCGAGAATCGACAAGTAAATGGCAGAAAGAACTCCAACAGGGATGCTCAAAATCGCTCCTATGAGAACCATTGTCAGGGTACCAACTATTGCGTTACCGAATCCGCCCCCCTCTTGCATGGGAGCGGGTGGCAGTTGCGTAAAGCTATTCAATGAAATCGCACTCGCTCCTCGCCTAACCAACATATAAAGCAATGAAGCAAGCGGCAAGCACGCAACCAGGGCGATTCCACCGGTAACGATCGTTAGGCCTAGATTCATCAACGTTCGGCCGTTGCTCCAGCGTCGTTCGATGGAGATGTTCAAGAGGCTTTTGTCCGATTCTGAATGGTCACTGCTCATGCTGCGAGTTCCTTTTTACGCTTCGTTGGCAAGCCATACAAAACCAGTGACCCCAGCATGTTAACCCCTAAGGTGATCATCATTAGCACTAACGCGACGTAGAGCAAAACAGGCCCTTGCTGTTCATTCGCTTCGGGGAACTGATTAGCCAATAGAGCCGCTAATGTATTTGCGGGTGAGAAGATGGCGATCGTTAGTTGATTAGAATTTCCGACTAACATGGCGAGCGCCATTGTTTCTCCCAACGCTCTTCCCAGGCCCAATACCACCGCCCCCCAAATGCCTCGCGAGGCAGTAGGCAAGACAACCTTGGTTATGACTTCCCACCGAGTTGCTCCCAGTCCAAATGCGGCCTCCCGAAGCCGATTCGGAACCGAAGCAATCGCGTCTCTGGAAATGGCCGTTATCGTGGGCAAGATCATGATCGCAAGCACAATCGATGCAGGAAACAACCCTGGACCCGATAGTGGCGAGCGAAAGAATGGGATCCAACTGAAATTCTCATTGAGCCACCCTGCCATCGGGCGGATCATTGGAATAACAACAAAGATACCCCAAAGTCCGAATACGACACTGGGAATAGAGGCTAGTAATTCGATGACGGTCTTTAGAGCCCATTCCAGCTTTTGAGGAAGCAGCTGTTGCGTAAGCCAGATCGCGATGCAGAGCCCCAAGATTACAGCGACAACAAGTGCAATGAGCGAACTGTAAATAGTACCCCAGATCTCTGGCAATATCCCGTATTGTTCTCGACTCGCATCCCATGTTGAAGACGTGATGAATCCGAGTCCATACTCCTTAATCGCGGGAGACGCCTTGTATGCGATCTCATAAAGCATGAGTAGCATCAACAGAATCATGGATCCTGCAGCGAGCCAACATATCCTCCGAAACGCAGAATCCCAGAAGCGATCTGCTTTGGGGATGGCCAATTCCGCTAGCTTACAAACGCCTTGCGTACTCGGTAATTGACTCATGTGGCCTCAAAGTGCAAATGCGATGAATTGGCGTGGTATTCGAACCGTCCAATTAAGGGGTGCTCGCTGAATCAGCCGTCGCTGTCCCCAAGGCTTGTAGAACTCGCTCCTTAACATGATCCGGTAGCGGAATATATCCGAGCGACTCGCTGGCCTTTTGTCCTTCAACCATACAATATCGAACTAACTCTTTAAGAGCGGCTGCTTTCGCTGGATCTGACGAATCTTTGTAGCAAAGCAGCCAAGTATACGAAACGATCGGGTAGGAGCTATCTCCGTTGGGGTCGGGCAACCAAAGAACAAGATTCTCCGGCATGTCGGTCGCACTAGCGAGTGCAGCCAAACCACTTTCCGCAGTTGGCAAAACATACTTGCCCGTTTGGTTCTCTAGGCTCGCAACTGGTAATCCGGTCTGCTTGGCAAAACCGTATTCAATGTAGCCAATTGCGCCTGGCGTTTGCTTGATCAGCGCTGTGACACCGTCGTTCTTTGGGCCTTTGACGAAGCGTGGGTCACTCGGCCAATTTATGGACTTTTCGATCCCAAAATTCTCTTTCCAATCAGGCGAAATCGCACTTAAGTGGGATGATAAAACGTAGGTCGTACCGCTGCTATCAGATCGAACGATCACCGTTATATCAAGCGAAGGGAGCTTTGTTCCTTCGTTGCATTTCGCGATAACGGGATCGTCCCACTTGGAGATTTTTCCAGAGAAAATCCCTGCATACGCTTCTCGCGAGAGCTTAAGTTCTTTAGGACCATCAGGAAGATTAAACGCGAGAACAATTTTCCCCGCGGTCATCGGCAGCATGACGACGCCGCGTTTGACTTGAGATATCTCTTCTTCCGTCATCGCTGCATCGCTTGCAGCAAAGTCTACGGTCTCATTGATCAAATCTTTGATGCCCGCGCCGCTACCTTTTGCTTGGTAATCGACGGTAACTCCTGCTGTTTTCTTAGAATAATCCTGAAACCAACGCATGTAGAGCGGAGCGGGAAAACTGGCCCCCGAACCTTGCAGTTTTATGCGGTTATTGGTCGGTTTTGACGCATCGTTGTTACACCCAAGTGTGAGCAATAACGCGAGGGCAAGAATAGTTTGGCTGCGACTCAAGATCATTGGTTGTCAACACTTGGAAAGGAGCAGGTTTGGTCTAGCAGGTGAATCGTTCACCCATGCATCACCTGAATTTAAGCCCTCATTCCACCCGTCAAAGCAGTTCGTCTCAAGCACGCTTACACGATATTCTTCAAACTTTAACAATTGCAATTATCCAGGCATTGACTTATGCCAGAAATCCCTTGATTTCCACATGCCGACGCTCCACTCCCTGCGGTGTCTACGATGTTGATTGGGTCGATTTCCGTTGAAGGCGATCAAGTAATTCGTTGGTTGATTTCACCATCGCGCTTTCGTACTTCCTCCCATATTCGATGACGGGGTTCGCTGCAACACTTCATTCATCGACCAATGAGCTCGCTTTTAACAACACTTTTTCAAGTGTGGGGCGTGCTGAGATCTTTTGGCCGAACTCTGAAGGAGAATGAGAAATGAAGACCGAATCACCCAATAAGGCCAGTGGAAATTGCTGTGACGGCAAACTTGTCAAAGTCGCTGGTAACAAGCTAACGTCGACCAGTGTTAACGGAGATGAACACACCTACACCGTAGCTGAAGATGCCAAGGTGACATGCAATGGCAAGACCAGCAAAGCTGCCGAGATCAAGGCCGGTTCGACCATCCGAATGACGATGTGTAACGACGACAAGAACAAAGTGAACGCAATCGATTGCGGTAAACACATTCCTGATCTTGCCATGGCAAAAGCCTAAGTCTCGTTCTTGCCAGCACAGAACCGACTTGAATTTGCTTACAACACTTTTGAAAGAAAAAAAAATGAAGATCAATAAATTCGCGATCGCGATGTCCGTCGTTTTGTCGGCTGCCAACTCCCTTTTGGCTCAGCCTGCATCAAATCCTCCAGCAGATGAATCCACAAGCCGACAGCAATCTCCTAATGCTGAACAAACCAAGGATCAAACCTTCGCAAAATGCTTGATAATCTCAAACCAAGAACAAGTATTGCTCTCGCGATACGTGAAAGACAAGCTCTCCAACGAAGAAGTAAAGCAATTTGCAATTTTGTTAGAGAAAGACCATCAAGCTTGCCTGGAAAAGCTCAATGGCCTATCTGCAGCAACGGGAACCAATAACAGCATAAAGGTGAGGCCTGTTTCGACTGCAACAGCCAACAAGTCTACCAATGTTGACTTCCTGGAGTTGCAACAGGAGATTGCGACCCAGTGTCTAAAAGACACTCAAGAATACTTAGGCCAAAAAAAGGGTGCCGACTTTGATCGTTGTTTCGTAGCACTCCAAATTGCTAAGCACGCAGGGATGAAATCGACACTCACGGTCTTGCAACGGCACACGACTGGGAAAGTTCAAGGCGTCATCAAAGAGGGGCTTGATATGAACAGCCAGCACATGCAAAGCGCGGTTGAATTGATGGAACAACTCGCCAGTCAAGACTCGTCCGTAACGACCCAAGCACCTAAGTAGCTTGTGTCACATAATCCACAAGCGTCCCGAAAACCTTTCCCCGGCTCTTCGTCGGGGGGAGGTCGCTTGCAATTAAAACTCCAACATGGAAATACCGTGAAATACTCACCAATTCTTTTATCGCTCGCGTTGGCAATTTTTGGATGCGACACCGCAGCAAAAAAACCGACGAGCACAGACAACTCAGCTATCAACCAACGCGATAAAGCCGAATCCGCTAAAACGCCAATGGATCAGTTTGAGAACCAGAAAGATGTTGACATGACTGCCAAAATTCGAAGGCAGGTCGTGGACACAAAGATGTCGATCAATGCGCAAAACGTCAAGATCATGACTCAAAACGGGAAAGTGACCCTCCGTGGGCCTGTCGAGACATCCGACGAACGAGCACAGATCGAAAAAATTGCTCGCAATGTAGCGGGCGACAAGAACGTCGACAACAAACTCGACGTCACTGCACCCAAGTAAAATTACCCCAATAGAAATTCAAGGTTACTATCATGGCACATGCAATTTTCTGTACTGTTAAAACCTCGTTCGATGCAACCAATGTTGTCGAGCGTCTAAAATCCGCCGGCTTCGCGGCCAAAGATATCTCGGTCCTGTTGCCCGATAACCAAGGCTCACGAGATTTTGCTATCGACAACCAGACGAAATCACCCGAGGGCGCTACAATCGGCGCTGGTACGGGTGCAGTCGTGGGTGGCGGTTTGGGCTGGCTTCTCGGTATCGGAGCCCTCGCGATTCCTGGAGTGGGCCCATTTATTGCTGCAGGTCCTATCATGGCGGCACTCGCAGGATCTGCACTTATCGGTGTCGTCGGTGGCATCACGGGAGCTCTTGTCGGTATGGGGATTCCCGAATACGAAGCAAGAAAGTTCGAAGGCAAACTTAAAGGTGGCCGCTGTCTTGTCTCGGTTCATTCCGAAAATGAAATCGAAACCGAAAAGGCGAAAAAGATCTTTGAACAAGTAGAGGCGGAAGATATCTCTACCTCACGTGAAGCGTCTGTCGCCGCGAGTAGCTAACCGTTCAGTCTTATAGCGAGATCGGCTATCGCTACGAGTAGTCGATCACGCCTAGACTTTGAGCAATATGCCCCACGCGCCTTCTCGAAATGTAATTTCGAAGCGCCTTGTTAGGCGCCTGCTCAAAAAATCCCCAAAACCCGCTAGCGATCCGCCTCTTCAACCGCTTACAATTTGAGGCATGATCCTTCACCCCATCATCACACCCGCAAGCCCGTCTCTCGCATCGCCACTCTTCGATGCCTCGTTCGATTCCATCGAATCGCTCACCACCACTTTCGCTGCGTCTGTAGTACCTACTTTAGAAACCACGACCGTCACCGAAGTCGCATTAGGCTACCATCGCAAACCAACAGTACGCTGTGACAAAAATTTTTTGCTTGTCAAGCATCACGGGTAAAGACGGCGCTTTAGAACAAGATTGGAAAGGTCCTGCGGTATTTCCGTCACACTTGGCGCATGGGGCGATCGAGTTAGGCAAAAACTGGTGCCGAACTCAAGGCTCACCTTACACTCGGAAGAAACTTGATTGGTTTGACGGAACAAGTTCTGATGATGGTACAGTTGTAAGAAAGCAAACGCTTGACTTTTGCTGCTGTGGCGAAAACGCATTCTTTAAAACAACATCCAGTCCGAGTCCATAATGAGCATGTCTGTGTCGAGGTGTTTCCTATTGGTTCTTGCGTGTCTATCGATCGCTAACAACGATAGCGAGGAATTTAATCATCACAGGTCTATGCGTGATCGATATGAGACATATACGTTTAGCAACGATTTGCGGCATGGCTACTTTGCGAAAATGAAAGAAACAATCTATTCAGTTAAGGTTACTGAAGAAGATCTTGCGACAAGACCCAAATGGGATGGTTCTATTGAAAACCTACCTCTTTCAAAATCACGAGCACGAGGTTTGCTTCTATCAAAATCCGAGCAGTTTCTATCCGGCGAACGTGATTGGAGACTTGGCGAGGTCTGGCTATTCTCGGTTTCGGAGAAAAAGGGTGACTACGTTTGGTTTGGGGTCTTTAAAGGATTTCCAAAATCGGGCGGATATTCCTGGATACCTCAAGTACAACTAATTCTAGGGCTTGATGGCGAACTTTTGTTGCCACGTCCAGTTGAAGGAAAGGAAGGGCAATTCGTAGAGTACTTCAAGAAATCGCTTCTGTAGCAGCAGGCGGTTCACAGAATAAGAGATAGACACAGTCAGTAATGTCTCCGCCCAAGGCGGACGGGTAGCCGGTTGGTCTCGGTGGGCTGATTTGCCGTTTTCTCAATCTTTTCTCTATAGGTTTTCCAACGGTGTTTTGGATTTCCTAGCGTTCCGATCGGGGCTCACGCGAGCTATTAGATACCGTTTTCGAGCACTTTGTTGCACCGAATTCGGTCCTGGGCTCACCACTGTGGTTTATCCAAGTGGGAGCATGACTGAGCAGCTACCGACGACGCAAGTCGCACACTCCTTCTCCTCCGTCTGGCCGCAGGCCAGACGGAGGAGAAGGAGTGTAGGAAAAAAAGGGGGGGACGCGTATTTTAGCCACTCAGTCAGCGATCCACCGGCACGGGGCCGATGGCGGCGGAAGGATCGGTCGCATGGGGAACGCAACTTTCTCTGAGCTGCGGGCATTGTTGTGATCCAGGCAATGCACTTTGTTAGAACCGCGTGCTGAAGCACGATGCGTATTCTTGTTGGTGGAGCCACCAGTCCATCATGTTGAGCTGCATTCCTATTTACCCGCCCGAAGAATTCGACAGGGTCGAGTGGAGTTTACGATCACGAGGGGAGGGCTCTTGTAGTGGACGACGCTAGGAGGCCATTTGCACGGGAGACCGACTGTTACATTGTAGATAAGGTTCGTGCCAGGCGGTCGGGCCTCGTAGCCTCGTCCACTACCAAGAAGGGGATTCGTTGCATCATTCGCTACTAAGTGGTTTGTTTGGCGATAAAATTCGAAAGCACGAGTTCCTGAAACCGATGTAACCTATCCCTATCGTTGCGCTACAATAGATAACGATTAACACTGGACTGGCTCCGTATTCGAGCAATCTAGCTGTATCCAAATATCGATCTCCTGTTACCCACGCGATTGCAATGTAAATTCCATTTGCGAGCATGCAAAAATGGGCCACGAACCAGGCAGAGGAGTTATTTATGACTACGGCAACCAAGACCGGAATCAAAACCCCTGCCAATAACCCGGACCACAACGTGACCAGAGGCATGGGATCGGGCTCCAAAATGCTGTACGGAATACGCCACGGAACAACGCTCGCCGATTTTATGGAACCACCACAACAAAGGCCACCAACAATGTGCCCCATTTCATGAGTAAACGTCATTACCGCCCATGAAACTATCAACATAATCGCAAACCAAACATAACGATTATTCATCACTACAGATTGCGACTCCTTCGTGTATAAACCAATCGCAACAGGAAGTTATCGCATATGTCGACCTGATAACCTCGTTGCTTCGAATCTTGCTCGATCGCGTCTATGACCTTGTTCAAGGTATTCAGGTTGTAGAGGTAGTACCCCATCCCCCCGGAATGCGAACGAGAGGTCCATGAGCTTTCACCTTGAGAAGCGAGCACCACTTCTACTCGCTCTTGATATTTACCCTCGACGATTACACGAACGTTTCTCGGAAGTCGGCTTACTAGTAAGATCGAAATGGAAATGCCAAAAAACACCAACAACAGTCGCCGCAACGATAACTTCATGATTCCCGCCACCTCCCTTGGGTGAAACCATTGTATTACACATGCAACCCCGCAGCATGGCCAGTACTCCATGCTGCCTGGAAATTAAATCCGCCAATCGGACCATCGAGATCGAGAATCTCCCCCGCGAAAAACAATCCAGGATGTTTGCGGCTTTGCATGTCCTGAAAATTGACTTCGCCGAGCGCGACCCCGCCTGCCGTGACCTCCGCTTTAGCATAGCCTCTGGTACCATGGATCGGGATGGGAAGATTCTTAAGCGATTCGAGTAGTTGATTTTTACTTTTATTCGAGAACTCAGCGCCATGCAGGTCTTCTCTCAGCCCAAGCTGCTGCATGAGCGATTGAGAAAGTCGACGTGGAATGAGCTGCGACAGAATGTTGGCGATCGATTTTTGAGAAGTTCTTATTTCTCGCGACAACCAAGCCTCACATTCCTCGCGGGATTGATTAGGCACAAGATCGACAGCAACAGAACTACTCTGATCTGTTGGCAAATCAGAAACGCAACGCGAGACGTTCATAGCAGTAGGCCCACTCAACCCGAAGTGCGTCCAAAGCAAACCACCTCGAGCCGAAGATCTCTCGATTTTTCCAGATGCACTAGAGCCATGCAGTTTCGTCGTAACATTCACATCGTCGAGCGTAAGTCCACTAAGTTCATGAACCCAAGGCGTGTGCGAAAGAAGTGGAGTTAGTGCTGGTCGAAGGGGAGTGACCGTATGCCCAAAAGATTGCGCCCAGGGATATCCATCACCGGTCGTTCCGCAGCCACTGAAACTAAGTCCTCCTGAAGTGATCAAGACTGACTGGCATGTCAACTCGCTTGTCGTCGATCCAAAGTTCGCAGTAACGCCGAATCCCGATTCAGGAAGCGGCCGTACATTCGTAACTGGTGAACCAGTCCACAACTGCGCGCCGGCTTGATGAAGGCGTTTGACAATAGCGTCTCGAACGTCGATGGCGCGATCGCTCGCGGGAAAGATTTTGCCCGTTTCTTCAACTTTCGTTTCGACCCCTAGATGATTTAGTTCCTTGATCACATCTTGAGGAGAGAGCTTACTTAAAGGCGAGAGGAGAACTTTTCCTTGTTTACCAAAGGCCTCCGCTATTTTCCTGGTATCGCAATTGTGCGTGATGTTACACCGGGTGCCCCCTGACATAAGGATCTTGACACCCGCTTTGTTGTTTTTTTCTAATACGAGAACTCGTCGACCTCGCAGCGCAGCGGTTCCGGCAGCCCACAGCCCGGCTGCACCGCCACCGATAATGATCACATCCCAGGAAGATTGCATTTTTGAAAAGCTCATTGGAAGTCGAGACGATTTCGGGCGGTTGGGTTAAGATAGAGGCACGTTTAGAATTACGCTACCCGATAAAGATGGTCCGTTATGTCTACCGAAGCAACAAAAACCGAGGTTGGAAGCTACTTTATTTCCAACTATCCGCCTTATTCTCAATGGACCAGCGGATCGGTGCCATTGATTGAAGAGGCCATGAGCAATCCGCCTCGCGATGTACCTCTCGGGCTGTATCTTCATATTCCATTCTGTCGCAAGCGGTGCAAGTTCTGCTATTTCAAGGTTTTGACCAACGTCAATGCGGAGGAAATCGAACGTTACGTGTCCGCCCTTTCGCGAGAAATCGAGATCGTTTCGCAACAAAAAGCAATGGGTGGACGTCCCATTCGTTTTGTCTATTTCGGCGGTGGCACCCCCAGCTTCTTGAGTGTCAAACAGCTGCACTCTCTTTTTGAGCGATTGCATAAAAGCATTACTTGGGAGAAAGCCGAGGAGGTTACCTTTGAATGCGAACCTGGAACGTTAAGCGAGCAAAAAGTTCAGGCTTTGCGCGAGCTGGGTGTTACTCGATTAAGTTTGGGGGTGGAAAATTTTTCGGACGCAATTCTTGAAGAGAATGGTCGAGCTCACCTTTCAAAAGAAATTAATCGAGCCTGGGAGTGGATCACCAAGGCCGGTTTCCCGAATGTGAATATCGACCTCATCTCCGGGATGGTTGGAGAGACATGGGACAATTGGCGAGAGAATGTGCGACGGACGCTTGAGCTGTCCCCGGAAAGCGTGACGATCTATCAGATGGAGCTACCGTTCAATACTGTTATTTCCAAGGGGCTGCTTGAGACTAAATCTGAGTCGCCGGTGGCAAGCTGGGAAACGAAACGTGATTGGGTTCGATATGCTTTTGAGGAGTTTCAAGCAGCTGGTTACTCGATAAGCAGTGCCTACACGGTCGTGAAAGATCCTCAAAAAGTCAATTTTTCCTACCGAGATAACTTGTGGCAAGGAGCCGATCTCTTGGCAACGGGCATAGCCAGTTTTGGGCATCTGTCCGGCATTCACTACCAAAACGTACCAGAATGGGCCCAATATCTCGGTGCCTTGCTAGACGAAGATCGCTTGCCACTCGGTCGCGCCTATCAGCCGACACCGCTGCAATCCTTGATTCGCGAAATGATTTTGCAACTCAAGAAAGGATATCTAGATGTGGGTTACTACCAATCCAAGTACTCCGAGAACATCTATGATCATTGGCAGTCCGAGTGGGACGAGTTGGTGACAGAGGGATTTGCCGAATTGGATTGGGGCTCCAATCAGGCAGTCCATAAGATTCGTTTGACCATGGACGGGCTGCTGCGAGTTGATGGCCTATTGCCGCGATTCTTTGAGGAGCATTTGCGAGGAGTGCGATATACATGAGCACATCACTCACCTTTATGATGGGTGAATTCAGCGCCGAATTTCCGTGCGATCGCAGCTATATCAAAAACCACATGTGGGCAATGCCAAAGACAAATGGGGTTATTCGATTTGGCTTTTCCGCTTACGCAGTGCGATTACTTCAGGACGTTTACTTCATCGATTTTGATATCGCTGTTGGATCCGTCCTATCCCATCGACAGGAATTTGGCAGTATCGAAAGCAAAAAAGCGGAGAGTGGAATGTATGCCCCGATCGCAGGTGAGGTCACAGCCATCAACGACAGTTTATTGGATGATCCCTCTTTGATTAATGTCGACAAGTATGGAGTTGGATGGTTACTGGAAATGTCAGGAACGGACGACAGCGGACTCTTGTCGCCCGAAAAATATCTTGAACACCTCGCTTCTGCTTGGGAGGTTGCGCAGCGGACAATAAAAGGACAAGCCAACACGGAAGATTGAGTTCACATTTTCCATCATACTAGGCCCGGATAATTTATTGTGCGATCGGTAATCATAGCAGCCAATCCCAAGTCAGGTTCGAAGAGTCGAATGGAGTTGGTTGATCAACTGGCCCATCGATTAAGCGAATACGGTTTTGAGGTTCGTATCGAATTTCAGCTTAGCGATTTGGTAACGAGAATCTCAGAACGTTTGGAAAGCGGTTCTCTCGCTGCGGTTGTTGCAGCAGGGGGTGACGGTACAGTCAATGCTATCGCGACTCGCACTCCTCCGCAGGTTCCCATCGCCGTACTGCCTTTGGGTTCAGAGAACTTATTGGCCCGGTACTATGGTTGGGATCGATCCCCCGAAACGTGTGCAACGCGCATTAAGAACGGGAACACCACAGTAATCGATGCTATGGAGATCAACGGCCAGTTAGGGTTAATTATGGTATCGATCGGATTCGATTCGGAAGTCGTTCGATTGGTGCATACCAACCGCAAGTCTCATATCACGCGCTGGGCATATCGTTATCAGGCCATTAGGGCTTGGTTAACATATCGGTGGCCAGCCCATAAGATCCACTATCGCATAGACAACTCCCATCAAGAGGAAATCGTTCAGGGGCAGTGGATCTTTGTTTTCAATATCCCCAAGTATGCGACGGATTTACACATTTTGGATAATGCTGATCCCAGCGATGGATTGATAGATTTAGGGATGTTCACCAAAAGTGGTCCAATACGCGGACTCTTTCAGTACTTTGATGCGCTGCGAGGACGCCACCGCCAGAGATCCGACTGGACCGAACGGCGGGTTACCGAACTGCGATGCGAGAACATTTCTAATGGCAAGGGTGCACTCCGTTATACATCAACCTATCAATTTGATGGCGACAGTGGTGGCTGCATGCCCATGCATATTAAAGTGCTACCCAAGCGAATAAAGTTACTGCGGTAGACCGATTCTAAATGGCTTAAAGCTCTTCAATGCTTTCGACAATTCTATCCACCATTGCCTCAGTGGTTTTCGGGTTAAAGAACACCGCTTTCCAGGCTGGGATATCAATGCCGTGTGGACAATAACCAAAGCTAGTCGTAAACCCTAAACGTGCATCCATCTTAGGGTCCATCATTTTGCTTCGTTTGTCGAAAAGACGACGTATCTCGGGTAGATAACGATGGCGTTGCTCTGCCGATAATTCGTTATTCACAAGCTTTTGGAAGATCTCCTCAGCGTTACGGCCTTTAGGGAATACCCACCAATTTACGGAAGCACCGGGCGTATCCTGATTGAGAACTTTGCAATAGTCTAATGACGCAAGTTTGGACTTTAAGCGATCAGCAAGTTCCAGCGATCGAGCCAGGAGCATTTGCCATCCGGTAAGACCGATACCATTAAGTGATGCCATGACACTGTACGGTCCGAATGCGGGGCGAGAACATTCCAGTGTAAACAATGCGGGATCGCGATTCGCTTGCGCATCAGAAAAATACGGCGTATCGGAAACAGTACGTGCAAGATACTTAAGATCTTCGCGTCGGTTCACGATAAAAGCACTAGAGGGGTAATGGCCACGACCCATTTTATGAAAATCGATCGTCACCGAGTCTGCTTTGCGCAGACCCTTATTCTTTTGCTGAACGCGAGCAATAAGTTCGCATACGTTCTTTTCCATCTCCAGCGGATTGGCTCGCACATTATAGTCTGAGAGCATAGATAGAGCCCACCCAACCGCAGCATCCACGTGCACTTGCGGTCTAGGTGCACCATATTGTTTTGACTTACTCTCGATGATTTCTGATATTGCTTCAATGTCATCGTATCCGAAACCATCCGTTGTACCAAACGTGCAGCAAACGTAGGCGACCCTCGCGCCGGTCGTATAGAGCTCATCCAGTTTCGACTCCAGCAGATCTGTGCGCATGGCCAAGTTATGATCTGTGGGTATCTCTATAAGATTCGAAGTACCAATCCCGAGCCACCCGGCTACGGTCTGATTAGAGTAGTGACTCGCTTGGGAGCAGAGTCCCACGACACGTTCCCCTCGCAAACCATTTTGCATCGCCCCAGGAAGAACTTTTTCGAGGCCAATTTTTCCTCCATACAGGTTGGAGATCGTACCTCCGATCGTGAACACCCCCCACGGGTCTTGGGTGTGATAGAAGATCAAATTGGCGAGTGTCGTTATCGCTTTGACTTCGAGTTCATTGGAACGTTGGCTGTAGCGATCGGTACACAGATTGGGGTTCTTGAGGAGACAGGCTAGCATTCCAATAAGAGACGCGTTATTGGCTGGCCCGCGAACGTTTTCTAGATGCAGCGGGTTGTTCCAACTGTCGGTCCCCCAGAAGTATGGGAAGACCACATCGCGAGCATCTTTCAGGTTGCCTGGCAGGTTATGAATTTCGGGGTTTGCGCGAGCTGTTTCGTAGTTTTGGCTCATGATCTCGGCTGGGCTCAGAGCCGATTCTGCTGCGGTGGCAGATAAAAGTTCGGTAAAGATTTGGGAAATGGCGGGTTGCTGCCAGGAAAAAAAGGTGTCGATCAGGTCCTGGTATCTTTTTCGATCCATGATGAAATCCTTGGTCCAATCTATGTCTGTCGAAGGCGGGAGAGACACCGCTAGGCCATCCAGAAGCTGGATAAACTAAAGCCAGCGTTGCTCGGCGGCTCGATGGTCCGGTTGCTTGGGGCGGTTAGGAAGATTCCGTAAAGTTTAGGGAATATACCAGTTGGAGCCATTTTCGGAGTTATCCAGCGTTAGAATTGGTAATTCTTAACTCGGCGAGTACTGGACGGGCGAGAATTTCTAACGATCATAGAAGGACTGCCTTGTGATCCGGGGGACGCCCGCGAATGCCCCCATACATCCTTGCCTCATCGTGTTAATCACCTATGGTTTTCCCACTCGTCTCTCTCGCGATCGCTTGTTTAATTGCGATACTGGCAACTCCTGTGGCGAGAAGGATATGCGTTAGCATAGGATTAGTCGACCATCCTGACAGCCATCGAAAACTTCACAGGGAACCAATTGCTCTGTGTGGTGGCATTATTGTTTTGCTTAGCCTGTTTGTTACAACAGCACTGATGCTTGGAACAAGAAGTGATTTTGCGACCGTTGCATACGTAAAGTTATATCAAGTTATAGCGTTAGCAGTTGGTGCCATTGCGATTGTCACCCTCGGAGTGATAGATGATCGTTTTAGGATGCGAGGTCGTCAAAAGCTAATGGGACAGGTTCTAATTTGCCTTTCCGTTATGGCTTTCGGTTTTCAGGTGCCTCCGATATCACTTTTCGGTTACACGATCGAATTGGGAATATTAACGGTGCCCATTACGCTAGGCTGGCTATTGCTCACGATTAACTCTGTCAATTTGATTGATGGGGCAGACGGCCTTTGTTCGTCTGTGGGGTGGATTGCCTCTGCCGCTATTGCAAGTTTGGCATGGATGACTGGAAACCACGTAGAAGCCATGGTCGCTGCTGCTCTCGCAGGATCACTTTTGGGGTTCCTGTTCTTTAACCTTCCCCCAGCCAAGGTTTTTCTCGGTGATGCCGGGAGCATGTTTGTAGGACTTTTTCTCGGTCTACTATCCATCACCTGTGTTCGCCGAGGTAATGAGCCGCTTCCTATTTTGGTACCTTTAGGTTTACTTGCCATACCCATATTTGATGCCAGCATGGCGATCGTTCGGAGAACGCTTGCAGGCAGAAGCATCTTTACGGTGGATCGCGGACACTTGCACCACAATTTGATGCGTCTCGGAATAAAGAGCAATCTACTGGTAGGAGCAATCTCTATCCTCAGCGTACTAACTTGCGGAGGTGCGGTCGCGACAGGGATCTTTAGCAGCGATTGGATTGCAATTGTTTGTATCACAGTGGCCCTGGGTTCTTTGGTTTTTAGTCGAGCATTTGGATTCGCTGAGTTAGAACTGCTTTGCAAGCGGGTTATGGGTTTCTTGAAGAGTCTTGTCAGTCGCGGCGGCTTGAATGCCAGTGCTGCACGTGTTCAAAAGGTAAGGCTTCAAGGCTCTCGGGAGTGGGAGATTGTTTGGAGCTCATTGGTTGAGTTCGCCGAAAAGCATGGAGTTGCCAAGATAGCTTTGGATCTGAATATGCCTTGGTTACACGAAGGGTTTCACGCAAATTGGCACATTGCGAAAATGCCTGATTCTTCGGAACGCTGGACGTTAAAGATTCCGATCCAGTCCCAGGGCAAGATTTTGGGCAGAGTAGAAGTCGCAGGCCGACTGATGGGGACCGAGTCCTATTTCATCATTGAACGGCTAATGGAGTTACTTGGGGAATTGCAGCCTCGAATTCAGGCCGTGCTAGATGACTTTGAGGAAGTCCCGCCCAGCCTTTTCCGTCCAACGGTGAGGGTTGTTCGCCCAACCGATTCCTCGCCATCTCTACTGGATTCCCAGGACATACACCTCAAAGCACAATAGATTTGCAGCAATTGGCTTGCCTTTCCTATTGCGGCAAAACCAATCTTTTCTGAAAGAACTCGAAGAAGATTTGCTAGCGATTGGGAAATCTAGCGCAGCGTCAGAACGTAGTTTTTCGCTATACTAATTGGGGCCTAGACTGCAAAAAACCGAGTCATGGGTACGATAACTACTACGCATTTGGAGCCACATGAGTTCTGCGACCAACACCGCGTCAGCTGCGCAACCTCAACCTATCACGACAAACTCAACAACTCCCCCTGTTGCGAAGACACCTAATGAACTCATCGTTCGTGAAACGGTCGAGAGTTTGGCTGTTGCTTTCATACTTGCGTTGCTTTTTAAAGCATTCGTTGCCGAGGCCTTTGTTATCCCGACGGGCTCCATGGCTCCCACTCTCATGGGAGCTCATAAGGATATATTGGGCGAAGAAACTGGGTATCGCTTCCAGGTCGGAGCTAGTTCTGAATTTGATAATGATCTAGGCAAGAAAAACGAAAGGTTCGTTATCGGAGCGATCTGCCCGATTTCTAGAAAACCCCAAGTAATAAGTCCTCTTCGAGACAAGAATGAGAACACCTTTTCAGGAGACCGAATCCTCGTAAGTAAGCTTGCTTATGTTTGGAATACCCCAAAGCGATGGGACGTAATCGTCTTTAAGTTTATCGAAAAGGCTCGGCAGAATTACATCAAGCGATGCATTGGTTTGCCGAGCGAAACCGTCCGAGTATTCGGTGGTGACATCTACATCCGCCCGTCTACGAACTCGCCGTTTGAAATCGCTCGCAAACCACCACATGTCATGTCAGCCATGATGCAGTTGGTTAACGACACCCATTATGTACCGAAAGCCTTTATCAATGCCAACATACCAGCTTCTTGGCAATCGCTTGAGAAGGACGGATCAGCCTGGAAATCGGATTGGTCTTCAGGAGCTTGGACGGCCCAGGGAGAGCAGAAGTCCGATAAAACCGCGTGGTTACGATACTTTCACCGAGTAATCGACGTAGCCGCTTGGCAAACGCTCGATAAGACCGGTGCGTTACCTGTTCCGTTGAATCCTCGCCAGCCAAGACTAATCACAGACTTTACGGCCTACAACTCGTATGTCGAGTCGGATCAGGATCCCAGTTCCTATAAAGGCGAACCAGAAAAATGGCTGGAAAGAGCCGCTGCTGAAATCGCTATTAAGTACCGCGATCGAGGCGCATTGAGCAACGACGGAATTCACTGGACCGGCGATCTCGGGATGGAAGTTGACTTTGAGACAGCGAGCGGGACTAAGTCTGTGTCCCTAATGATTGTTGAATCTGGTCTCAAACATGTTGTTTCAATCGATCTATCGAACGGTAATGCCACCGCCGAAGTGCGACGGAATGATGAATCACTCTCGATTATCGAAGATGGCTCAAATGGCAGCAAATCCGCGTTGGCCCCGACGAGCGTGAGATCTGGGAAGAAACACCGAATTAAGTTTTCCAATATCGACGAACAACTAACTATGTGGGTCGATGGGCGAGTGGTCAGCTGGTCACCTAGTAACAAACTTTCTGTTTCGTCACTCCTGCTGCCAACAGAACGAGGGCCAACAGCAACCGAGACAGATCCTCTGGATGGTGCACCTCTCGGTATAGGAGTTTCCGGTGGAAGCATGACCGTCACACGAGCAAAAGTCTATCGAGACATTTACCACATCGCATACGGCCCGAATTCTGGACAAGGTCTTATCTCCGACTATCGAGTTTCGGGCCCCCAAGGCTTCGCTCAGATCGTTCGCGATTCGGTCACGGATGAAATGCGGGAGACTTACGCGAAAAACGCTCATGGAATTCCAGCTTCTGAACTCAAGAAAAAGATGCCCGCTGAAGTTCTGGATCGTTTCGCACTCGCATGTGACCCGGCTGCGTGGGGAAAGAGCGAGATGATTAGCACTCGTTCGACTTACGAGTTCCAAATGATGGACGATTGGTTTTTTCCCATGGGTGATAACTCGGCAGCTAGCTACGACGCGAGATCATGGCGTGACCATCACACCCCGCAACGATTAATGATTGGCAGAGCGGTGGTCGTTTTCTGGCCACACTTTTGGAATGCACCGATTCCGTTCTTTCCAAACTTTCAACGGATGGGACTTATTCGGTAATCTCAGTCCCAACGCATAATCCCCAAACCTAACGTATCACACCAACAAGCGAATCGCGAACATGGATGTTCTGCAAGTAGATGGATTAGAAAAGACCTATGGCCGCCGCAAGGTTGTGGATGGCGTTAGCATGCGGGTTGGCCAATCAGAAATCGTTGGATTGCTCGGCCCAAACGGCGCTGGCAAATCGACCAGCTTCCGAATGACTTGCGGATTGGTCATGCCGGATCGAGGCAAAGTTTTTCTCGGAGCAGAAGAAGTTACGTTCTGGCCTATGTTTCGGCGGGCCCGTGACGGGGGCATGGGCTACTTGGCGCAGGAATCGAGTGTCTTTCGAAAGCTCACGGTTGAGCAAAACATCTTGGCCATGCTCGAGTTGCTTGGCGTTGGCAAGAAAGAACGCAAAGAACGCACCGACCAACTTCTCGAACAATTCAAAATCACCAAAATTCGAAAGTCCAAAGCGTCAAAGCTTTCTGGGGGGGAACGCCGAAGACTTGAGATTGCGCGTTGCTTAGTCTCCAATCCACGCATCATCATGCTCGACGAGCCCTTTGCAGGGGTCGACCCTGTCACCGTACAAAGCATCCAAGAGACCATTTTTCAGCTCCGTGATAATGGAATTTCTATTCTGATCACCGATCACGCCGCTTTGGAAATCCTAAACGCTGTAGACAGGTGTTACGTCATCAATGAGGGCAAGGTCATGTGCGAGGGGGTACCGGAGGAAGTGAAAAAGCACCCCAAGGTTCGCGAAAAATACCTCGGCAATATTCAAGGCGAAAACTAAGGGAATACGGCAATTCCGTGCCATGTGCTGGCAAGATCCAGATTTCTTAATGGTGAATTCCTAGAGTTTTTTGGCTGCTCCTGAGCTGGTTTCGTACCTTGTACCAATACCCCAAGTCTCGGAAAGTTCTTACACTAGTACACCGGGCCCACGCTCGCGTTTTCGTCCTTTCCCCTTTACCCATTCGAAAGAATTTTTATGCCTATCGGTACTACCTTTGATAATGTGCTCGGCACCGTTGGAAATACGCCAATGATTCGTATCAACCGATTGGTTCCACAAGAGCACGCTACCGTCTTCGCCAAATGTGAGTTCTTTAATCCTCTCAACAGCGTTAAAGATCGAATTGG
Source organism: Pirellula sp. (assembly GCA_046344995.1). Lineage (GTDB taxonomy): Bacteria > Planctomycetota > Planctomycetia > Pirellulales > Pirellulaceae > JBKCUI01. The sequence continues at coordinate 18,799 of JBKDKR010000054.1, read as the reverse complement.
TCTTGCCATGATTGAGGACGCAGAACGCTCAGGTCGACTGGTCGCTGATACTCATATCATTGAACCCACTAGCGGAAACACGGGGATCGCACTCGCATTTGCTTGTGCCGCAAAAGGATACCGGCTTACGTTGACAATGCCCGAGTCGATGTCGATTGAACGACGAGCACTGTTGAGAGCCTTGGGAGCCAACTTGGTTCTGACCCCTGCAGCCGATGGTATGCGAGGAGCGATTTCCAAGGCCGCTGAGCTTGTTGCGTGCGATCCAGCTGGCTGGATGCCACAGCAATTCGAAAACCCTGCTAACCCTGCGATTCACGAGCGTACCACTGGTCCGGAAATTTGGACCGATACCCAAGGCAACATCGATGCTATTGTGGCTGGAGTGGGAACCGGTGGGACGATAACCGGGGTCGCGCGCTACATCAAGAAACTGAACCCTAACTTCAAAGCGATCGCAGTCGAACCCAAGCAGTCGCCAGTCATTAGCGGTGGACAACCTGGCAAGCACCGAATCCAGGGTATCGGAGCGGGCTTTGTCCCTAAGAACTTGGACCGCTCCGTCATTGACGATGTTATTCAAGTCGATGATGAACTCGCCTTTGAATGGGGACGAAAACTGGCTCGCATGGAAGGGATCATGGCCGGCATAAGCAGTGGAGCCAACATGTGGGCTGCCGCACAAGTAGCCGCGCGACCCGAGTTCAAAGGAAAACGGATCGTCACCATCATGTGCAGCTTAGGTGAGCGATACCTCTCCACCCCACTGTTTGGTGAAATCAATCCGTAGACTTAGGTCCTATCAGACACAGCTCGCTAGTCCCGGTTACAAGCGCGTAACGGAGACGAGTCCCTCCCGGCTCGCTCGAACAGCGGGCCGTTTAGACCGATTCTTACAATCCAACTCGAGCGACTTGAACGGGCACGTTTCCGAATGTGCTGCCCCCGCCTAGATCGGTGAGTCTCTCGTTGGTTATGTCGTTGAGACTCTTTTTGTCAGGTGCCAGCTTGGGCCACCATTGCCCAAGCGCGACCACGACTCCTTTTTTGGCTTCATCGGACACCCTGACTCTTCTCATTATCTCGCCCGTACTGGATCTCACTCGTACATATTCCCCATCAACGATCTTTCGACTCATCGCGTCGTCGGGGTGAATAACAACGGAGGGCTCGCCACCCGCGAGCTTGATGATGCTAGGGACATTTCCCATGGTCGTGTTGACGATGTGACTGCCTGGCGGTGAAATCAATCGAAGTGGAAATTCATCGGTGAGAACCTCTTCGAACTCGAGTTGCTGGGGAGCTGGAGCAAAACGAATCTTACCATCAGGAAAGTGGCTTCCATCTGCGTAGGGGCGATACCCCGCGGGAAATCGCAGCTTCATGGAACCTTGCCGTTTGAGCGTCTCTAAATCAATACCACTTAGCCACGGGTTACTCGACTTTAATAGGTCTTGCATGGCCTGATCTGCATCCCGTTCTAAAGGGCTGCCCTCAAGTCCCAATCGTCGTGCTAATTCACGAAAGATCCAACTATTTGGTTTCGCTTCACCGCGAGCCTGCGTCACCGGTGCAGCGTATTGTAAGTAATAGTGACCGTAAGCGGTATAGATATCTGGGTGTTCCAAAAACGTTGTTGCAGGCAAAAGATAATCCGCATAGTCTGCTGTATCGGTTTGAAAGTGCTCCAATACAACACAGAACAAATCCTCTCGGGACAGCCCGTCACGGACGCGACTGGAGTCGGGTGCAACTGCAGCGGGATTGGAATTGAATACGAATAACCCATGGATCTTTGACTTGTTAGTTGCAAGCTCCGAAGCGAGCAAATTCATATTGACCAATCGCGTTCCTGGACTCTTGAGAGCTAGACCACTGATCGCAGCGCTGTTAAGCCGGAATGCGCCGCTGGTGGAAAGAGCACCTCCGCCGCCAGGTTTCTTCCAAGCACCGAGCAGCGCCGGCAAAAGTGAAATGGCTCGCATAGCGTTACCGCCACTCTCGTTTCTTGTCATCCCGTATCCGACTTTAACATACGGAGCTTCACTCGTCGCGAAATCTCGCACGACTCGCCGTAAGTCATCAAGCGGAATATCGCAATACTCAGCAGCGCGTTCCAAGGGCCAGTGCGAACACGCCTCTTTAAATTCGCCTAATCCACTAGCGTATTCATCGAGATAAGATTGATCTTGCCAACCGTTGTCCAAAATTTCTTTCGCAAATGCTAGAGCAAGAGCGGTGTCGGTACCGACGCGAATTTGCCAGTGTTCATCAGCGAAGCGAGATGTTTCATTGCGATAAGGATCGATATGAAGGATTCTTGCGCCTCGTTTTCTTGCCTCTTTCAGAATAGGTGCGATATGCGAATTGCTTCGAAGTGCATTGATTCCCCAAAGAATAACGTAGCGAGAATGAACCAAATCCTCGGGGTCGGTACTCATTTTGTTGGGGCCATAGTTCGCTTCCCAGCCTGCCCCACCAGTCGTAGCGCAAATGGTTTGGTCTAACTCCAACGCACCAATTTGTCTAAAGAAAGCGACTGGACGATTGCTTTCGAGTTGCCCCATTGTCCCGCCATAATGATAGGGCAAGATCGACTGACCGCCGTGGAACGACAGGATTTCCTTAGTTCGCTGCGCGATACCGTCCAAGGCTTCCTCCCAGCTGATTCGCTCAAATTTGCCCTCTCCTTTTTTTCCAACACGTCGCTGTGGATAAAGCAATCGGTCCGCTTGCTCCTGCCGCTCCGGATAGCGACTCATTTTGACGCAAGCAAAACCTTGAGTGATGGGATGGTCAGGATTCCCAGATAGCTTGGTGACCCGACCATTCTCAACCGTGATGTGAAGCGAGCAAGCGTCCGGGCAATCGATCGCACAGACAGAGGGAAGTACTTCTAGTGTCATTCTGAATCGTTCTGTCTACTTCAGCGTAATGGTCAACGATAGTTTCTCAGAGGGACTGGGAATTGCCACTTCTGAGTATTTTGGAGGTCCAAAACCGCGTTTCGGGTTGTTAGAGAAACCATAGGACTCTTGAGGTATTCCGAAAGCATTCTTATCTAATTGGTTATTCGAATTGCTATCCTGATACACGGCGATAGCCAATTCGTTGTTAGGAAAGAGGCCTCTTTCTAACTCGATTAGTATCGGCTTACCGTCTGCTTCAAATACGTCTTTCCATTTCGCAAGGTCAACTTTGTTGAAGGTTTTAGGGCCATCGTAGAGGGCCACTCGCAGTGGTCCCGCTCCCATTTCATAGCCCTCGATAACTATTTCGAAGTTGATCTTTTCCTGGCTACTACTGGCCTCAATCGCATCATGCTGACTATCTGCAGGCAAGCTCGATTCGTATTGTACTTCTGGGGGACTAGGCTGCGGCTTAACGGTCTCCGGATTTACTCTATCGCAACCTAGTGAAGAGAGGCCGAGACAAGCCACAAATAGTAACCATGAGACTTGGGGCTTCATCTGGTCAGAATAACTCACAACACATTCTCGTTTCTCTTATCAGGTGAAGACACGGCGATTGAAGATACCCCACTCCAGAATTAACAAAGCGAGACCTCCCATTATAAGCCAACGCCAAGTCTCTTGTCTCGATCGCACGGTAGAGGTCTCGGCCGCAACTGCTTTCGCGCCCATTTCGATTGAGCCTGTTGCGCGCACGTCGCTCTCGCGACTCGAAAACAGATTGACGCACAATGTCTCTAAGAGCTCATTCGATTCTACGTCGTAAAAATTATAGATCCCAAGCTCATCGGTCTTCGTGAAAAGAAACCGAGAATCAGAACCACGGGTGAGTGGAACCCTATCTCCCGATGGCGTTTCTACGACACACTCCAACACTTGCGGAGAAAGTCCTACGCGAATCGATTCGCCAGGCCTTACACTGTCAGCAGATGATTCCGCTGCTCCTCCGCCCAGTGTTTCGATCGAAGAATATACGAAAACGGGGAAACTCCTTCGAAGCCCCCAATCCGTGTTTTCGTTTACGACAACACTGAAACCCAATACGGCATCCTGAAAAGGTCCACGAGGAGCAAGCCCGAACACTGGCCCTGAATCACTGGACATCAAAACCTTACCACCCTCGGGAGGAGTCACAGTCATTCCTTCGACGATAATCACCGAATTCATTTCGAGATACTGCGTGATGGGATGGGATCGATCCACATCTAAGATAACAACAGGCCCCGACGCTTCACCTGTCTTCCATTCGTCGATAAGATCGGATGCCTTATTCAAGCTCTTATTGGCCGCTGCGTTTTGAGTTTCCGCGTCAGCAATCGCAGATGAACTATCTTTATTTTGATTCGTGGTATCTTGATTTGCGGTATCCTTTGGCCCATCTGTCGAAGAAGGGGTTTCTTCTGCGGGTTTATCCGTGGTGGTCATGTTGCCTATCTGCTGCGCGGCGATTTGGGGGGGCTTTACGCCGATGAACAGCGTATTGGCAAGTGGCATCGCGACAGGTGCACATCGATCGAACACAACTAGCTCAAAGTCGCCTTGTTTCTGTCGCGATTCGTACTCAGTCGATTGCAGATACTCGACATTTTGAACCTCGACATCCGAGATTTGGCGACATCGATCTGTATTCATTGCGGCTTCCAAAGCAGAATTGCCAGGAGAAACCAACAACACCTTGATTCTACGAGGTGGCCGGACTGCTGCATAAGCCACATTATCTATCGGACTGGAGTCAGCCGAATCCAACGACAGCTTCAGCTCACCTTCTTGTAATGAATTCAGTTCGAATACGATACCCGTTTCCGAATTGGGTGCCATTTTGACGGTCGTAGCATCTGCCAATTCGCCGTCAATCTCTAGCGAAGCGGTAAACGACGCCTCAGACCCACCGTAACTACCCAATCTGGCGTAGGCCTCCATTTGATCAACGGTGCCTTCTTTCTTTTGAACGGCAAAACTTAGAATCGCAATGTTGCTCGTGCTAGCTTCTCCGACCGAGTAAAAATCGACCGGAAGCTTATCGAGATTCGGGTCGTCGACGCTAACGAAACCGCCATCACTAAAAAGGAAAACTCTTGCTGGCAAGCTGTCGGTCACCGTGGATTTTTCTGTTTCGTTAGTCTCAACTGAGTCTCCAGAATCCTTCGCGGGCAATGCCAACGCAGCAGCAGATCGGATGGCTTCGGAAAAGTTCGTAGTTCGGTTGGTAGCAGAGACCGATTCCAGGGCCACAATGAGTTTGTTTTTGTCCTTAGTAAATCCCTGACGTACATCAGCTCGATCCGAAAAGGCGATTAACATCCCAACATCATCATCGCTGCTGTTTTGAATCAGGCTTCGAATCGCCTCCTTGGCAGCTTCGAGTCGATTTGGATCGGCATCGCTTGTGAGCATGCTGGCAGATTGGTCCAGCATGTAGATCCGCTTTTCTCCAACCTGCTCGGTACCACTCCAACCTGGTCGAAGGCACGCGAAAATGATGAGCCCTAGGAATAGCAATTGTAGGTATAGCAAGAGACTGTTCCTGAGTCGTTGCCAGATGCTGTTGACGTGCAGATCCTCTAGAGATTTTTTCCAAAGAAGAGTGCTTGGGACTTCGATTGGTTTTCGCCGAAGCTTCAGAAAATATAAACTTAGTACCGCAGGGGGGATCGCCAATAGAAGAATCCACTGCGGCCAAGACAACGCGTTGATAAAGTTCATCGAACCAATCCTCTGGTTCTGAGATAATCTCCTACTAGCAGGTCCGCACTTTGATCGCTTCTCGCGGGTACATAAGTGATCGATCGCTTGTTGCAAAAAGATTTGGCTTGGTCGATAAACTGCGTCAAGTTCTCTTGGTACTTCTCCATCAAATTGGCCGATATCGTTATCTCGCGAACATCTCCATCTTCGACATCGACCAGCTTCAAATCACCTTGCAGATTGGGCTCCAGCTCTTCTGGACTTAGCAAGTGAACTAAGAAAACATCCATTTCGCGAGCAACCAGCAACCGCAGCGCACTCTCGTATCCGTCTTTGCTCATGAGGTCGGTGACCAGCACGATGATTCCTTTACTCCTACTTCGAGTGCAGTATCGTTTAAGAGCTTCCTGCATCGATGAGCCATCTGTAGAAGCTTCGATTCCGTTCAAATGGGATATCATTCGGTAGACGCTGGACTTGCCTCGCAAAACCGCTGGTCGATCCACCGTCGAAAAGCTCGAAAGCGAAACTCTATCCCCTCGGCATAGTCCGATGTATCCTAGGCTCGCGGCGATTTGTTTCGCTGCGAACAATTTGCTGGGCGATCCGAATTCCATGGAAAGCGAATCGTCTACCAAGGCAAAAAAGTGGAGGTCCTCTTCTTCAAGAAAGAGTTTGAGGTAGAGCCGATCCAGTCGGGCAAACAGATTCCAATCGATAAATCTCAGATCGTCACCGAGAGAATAGTTGCGAAAGTCGGCGAATTCGACGCTTTGGCCTTTTCTTTTGCTTCGCCTCTCGCCTTTCATTCGCCCCCGAAAAATCTTGCGACTCACTAACTCCATTCGTTCCAATTTGCCCATCAAATCTGGGGTAAGGATCTGAGCTGTTTCTGAGGAGAGAGGTTCTGTGGAATTAACCATTGGCGATAGACCGCTATTGAGTTGGGGGTTCTACTGTATTCTAAGCGATCCTCCGACAAAAAGCGAAAGCATCCATTGGCAAACAACATGAAAAGCAAACGATTCGAAAACAATTCTAATCCGGCAGAAATTCAGCCGGGTGAGATCGAATACGAAATGGGTATTCCCATCCCAGGGGAAATTCTCACCAAGGATCGATGGGTTCAAACCGCTTGGAAGAAACTGCCTGAATCAGGTCGGATCGAGCTATCGAAATTGTTCGGGCGAACCGCACCGTTGGCTGTCGAATTGGGTTGTGGAAACGCGCGCTTTACAATTTCATCCGCCGTGAGACGCCCTGATTGGGATCATATCGCGATCGATATATTGCCTGCTGTCATTCGTTACGCGACGCGGCGTGGAAATCAACGCGGGCTCTCGAATACTCGTTTTGCGGTCTCCGATGGATGGAGATTTTTGTCAACGGTTCTTCCCATGCAATCGGCTCGCGAGATTCATATCTATCATCCACAACCATTCGCGGATCCGGAGCAATCCTCTCGACGAATGCTTACTCCAGAGTTCCTCCTTTTGCTCCATCAATCCCTTACTGACGATGGAGAAGTCTTTCTTCAGTCCGATCGACGGGCCTACTGGGACTACATTCGAAACACGATGTCGACTATGTTTGACTGGATCGATGTTGACAATCCGTGGCCAGAGGATCCTAACGGTCGATCTCGTCGCGAAATGTTATCCATCGACAAAGGGCTTCCCATTTTCCGTGGGATTGCGAAAAAAAGAACCTTGCTGTCCGATGATGAACTACAGCGAATCGTCTTATCGCTACCACAGCCAGAATTTGCTATCGAATCCTCGAATAAACCACAGAGGAGGTTCCGAAGGCGGCCGAGTCGCAGACCACCGCGTGGCAAATAGCTACCATCGAATGGAAAACGCTGAGCGACCAAATCTCGCGATACGCATCAAACACGATGCTTGAGAAAACACGAGGCTTGTTTCGCTTCCAGCCTCCCACCGGGAAGGTTTCCGTTTAAAATAAGGGAACCCTCCTACCCCTCCCACCCGCATCCAACCATGCATAAAGCAACCGATTTTGGCTTGGCACCTCTGTGTTCGGCATTGGTTTCTAGTCACGCCGCATTCTCGCGTCTGGCTCGAATGGACCTCGTTTTTTGTCTGCTATTAGTTTGCTTCGCTTGCAATTCGAGGTCGCTAGCGTATCAACAAACGGATGCACCTACGTCAACCGACAAGATTGACTTTTTTGAACGCAAAGTCCGACCGATTTTGATCGAGCGTTGTTACGAGTGCCACAGCTCTTCGGCAAAGCGAATTGAGGGAAATCTACGACTCGATCATATTTCTCTAATTGAACAAGGTGGGGACTCAGGCGCTTCGATCGATCGAGAGAACGTGGACCAAAGTTTATTTCTGCAAGCGATTCGCTACGATGGGTACGAAATGCCTCCGTCGGGTAAATTGCCACAGAATGAAATTGATGTTCTAACCGACTGGGTACGGCAAGGTGCGTACTGGCCCGAAGAGGTAATTCCTGTTGGCGAGAAACAGCTAAAGGAATTCGATCTGCAAGCACGCAAGGACTCGCATTGGGTTTGGCAGTCGATAAGCTCACCCACGATACCTACGCAAGTAAATCTACCCTCGGGTGCGAATCCGATCGATGCGTTCATTGGCGATAAGCTAAGTCAACTTGGATTGCAACCAGCCCCAATCGCGAGCCGCAATGTTTTGATATCGCGCCTCCACTGGGATTTGCTAGGACTGCCACCATCGATCGATACCATTGAACGATGGACCGCCGATCCTAATCCCGATTGGTATTCCCAATACCTAGATGAGCTCTTAGCTGATCCACAATTTGGTGTCCGTTTCGCGAGGCATTGGCTCGATCTGGTGCGCTACGCGCAATCGAGAGGTCACGAATTTGACGAAGACACACCTGGCGCAGAACACTACCGAGATTATGTATTGCGAGCGTGGAACAGCGACTTGCCTTATGATCAATTTCTAGCCGAGCATGTCGCAGGAGATTTGCTCGAGGAACCTCGACGCCATCCGACCCTTAATTGGAATGAATCGATCTTGGGGACCGGCTTTTGGCATCTAGGAGAATGGGTGCACTCTCCGGTCGATGTTCGAAAAGATGAAGCGGATCGATTCGACAATATGGTTGATGTCTTCTCCAAATCGTTTCTTGGGCTAACTGTATCTTGTGCTCGATGCCATGATCACAAATTTGATGCCATCAGCACAGAGGACTATTACGCACTTTTTGGCGTGCTTCGTTCGAGCCACTATCGAATGGTTCGATTCGATAGCGACCAGCAGGAAGCATCCATTGCCCAGCAGCAGCAAATGCTCCGCGATACCAATCAATCGCTTTTTCGAGAGCAGCTTGCCCTGGCATGGAAACAAGCCCGCCTTCAAGACACAGATTCGACAATCTCTGTAACAGTACCCGACCGCCTACCTGAAAATGATCCGCGTACAAAGTTCGATAGTCGATCTATGTCGATGAACGATTTTCGAACTAACGGTCAAACGTTTGGGCGTGCAAGAACAGAGATTGGCGACATCGGATTGTTGCTCAATGGCCAATCGCCCACAGGCTATTCGTTTCGAGTCTCCAGCAGTCCATCTGTTGCGGCTGATCCCTTTTGGTCCCACCAAAAATCCAAGGTCCAAACAACGAACGCGAGCAACCGCAACAACCAAGTTCACATCGCCCATAAGACCTTTCTCACCCCAACCTTTACACTGGAGACCGACTATTTGTCGTTCTTGGTTCGAGGTAGCTTCCGTGCGTTTGCAGCCGTTGATTCCCATCGTTTGGTAAATGGTCCACTGCATGGCGAAACGATCTTTGAATCCAAGTCGAACAATCCAAAGGAATTCCGCTGGGTCACGAGTCATAATCTCGGGCGGTACAAAGGAAAACGATTTCATTTAGAGTTCTCCCCTCTCGACGATCAAAACTTTGAACTATTCCAGGTCATCGGTGGAACACCTCCCGCTGAGACAGCTCCGCGTGCGTTCAACGTCACGGTGTCCGAACTACAACAATTTGCGACCGATCCCGACTACGCAATCAAGACTTCGGTGAATCCGTTTGCTTTAGGCTTGGCTGCCGAGACATGGCTAGAGAAGAATGTGCTGTCGGTCGATAACGTCATCGGTACTGACCTTAGAAAGATCGCTTCGAAATGGCACGAGCAGCTAATCGAGCTTCGTAAACAGGTGCCGATTGAGTCGATGGTTGCTATGGCAATGCATGACGGCTCAGGTCAGAACGATTTTCTTCTCATTCGAGGTAATGCAGATCGTCCAGGTAACGAAGTCCCTCGTCGATTCCTAGAGGCACTTGGAGGCAAGCAAGATCCTCTGGATGATCAGACCGGTTCCGGCCGACTGAAACTGGTAGAGCAGATGCTACATGAAGACAATCCTCTCGTCGCAAGAGTCGTCGTAAACCGTCTATGGCAACATTTACTAGGGAGAGGAATTGTTGCTACGCCGGATGATTTCGGCGTTCAAGGAAGAGCCCCAACTCACCCAGAGCTTTTGGATTATCTCAGCGTGGAACTAAGAAACCACCAATGGTCTCCGAAGAGCTTGATTAAACTTATTTGCGAATCCCATGTTTACAAGCAATCTGTTGCACCTGGGCCATTTCCGACCGCAGATGCGAACAACGATTACCTGTCGTTTTCAAACGTCAAGAAGTTAGAGGGAGAATCGGTGCGCGATGGATTATTGTATGTGGCAGGTCAGCTCGACATGCGGATCGATGGCGGCACATCGCGGGTATATTTGACCGATTTCATGACAGGCCGAGGGAGGCCCGGAGCCAATGGCTCAATGAACGGAGACGGAAGACGATCACTATTTCTCGAAGTTCGCCGTAACTTTCTCAATCCGATGTTGACGGCGTTTGACATGCCAACGCCGTTTAGCTCGATGGGCAAACGAAACGCGTCCAATGTACCCGGCCAAGCACTGACGATGATCAACGATCCGCTGCTGCACTGGGTTGCCCGCAAGTGGGCTGAGCGAGAGCTCGGAGAATCACGAAGTGATGAAGAGCGTTTACACCGAATGTTAATGGCTGTAACAGGTCGCAGACCCACTAGCGATCAACTCCAAATGTCGATGGAGTACCTCACCGAAGAGCGGAAGCTTTCGGGATCATCAGATCCTAAAGAACGCGAAATTGAGATTTGGAGCAACCTTGCTCACGCGGTGCTCAATTCCAAGACTATGTTGTTTCGCTTTTGAGAGAATTGTCTTTCGTCAGAGAAAAATTGCTCGCCCAGGGAGCTTGTATTGGGAACGAACGTTCACTGGTCAGATCTACTCACCCCTTTTCGCCTTACGTTTTTGTTAGACTAGGGTTCGTTGATCAACTAGTTGCGAGGAAAGGAAAACAAACGTGATAAACAATCGACCCTTGTTTCGGTATTGCTTGATGATTGCTGCATTGTATGCCTCCCTAACCAATGGTTCGGAGCCGATCCAATTGACCCTTCGCACGGCCATACCAGCTAACGAAGAAAAGGGGAAAACGGTCTTGGTCCAGCGTACGGAGACTTGGCAGCCTGAGCAAACCGCCATGATCGTGTGCGATGTCTGGGACTATCACCATTCCCAAAACGCGGTCGATCGATTGGAGGCCTTTGCCCCCCGTCTGAACGACGTTTTAACAGAGGCACGCCGTCGCGGTGTGACCATCATTCATGCTCCTAGCGATTGCATGAACACCTACCGAGATCATCCCGCAAGAAAACGTGCTCAATCCGCACCCCAAGCCGCGAACGCTCCCTATGGGATCGATGCATGGTGCTCAGCCATCCCATCGGAGAAGTCCGGTGTCTTCCCAATTGATCAATCAGACGGTGGCGAAGATGATGACCCGCAAAAACTCGCTGCTTGGCGTAAGAAGTTAGCAGATCTCGGCCGCAATCCGCAGATGCCTTGGCAAGCTCAATCACCACTCATCACCATTGATGAAGACACAGACTTCATCAGCGATTCCGGCAGCGAAGTTTGGAACGTATTGCAATCTCACAAGATTAAAAACGTAGTCCTAACTGGTGTTCACGTTAATATGTGTGTGCTGGGTCGTCCGTTTGGGTTGAGGCAAATGGCTCGCAATGGCATGAATGTCGCGCTGCTAAGAGATCTGACTGATGCCATGTACAACCCATTGTCGTGGCCGTACGTCGATCATCACGAAGGGACGCGACGCGTGATCGAGCACATCGAACGATACGTGTGCCCGACCATAAGTAGCGACCAATGGATCGGTGGCCAGGAATTTCATTTGTCGAAAGTGGATACATCGACTCAGCTCAAGCTAACAGAGCAGTCTCCATCGATGCAGCGCAAACGGCATTGGGAACTGATCTCGTTGCCGATGCGCTCCGGGGACCCGGTGAAAGGGGATGCAATGAAAGGGGTGGGGACATTATGGTTGCGTAGCACTGCCTTTATTCCGAAAGAGTGGATCGCGCGCGAAATCAGCCTACATGCTCCGACCGGGACTCAATCCCGAGCAACGGAGCAGCGGGTCTGGATCAATGGTCAGCTTGCCTCTGTTGCCCCCCATTCCTCAGTGGGGATTGTTGAGCACCGACTACCTACCAACGCCATGATAGCCGACGATGTCAACTTGATCGTGATAGCCATGCCGGCGCAAGCGATCGATAAGGCTTTCATGCTAAGAGGTAAAGAGGTTGAATTGTCGCTCGCGGGTCGTTGGCAATTTACTTTAGACAATGACAAAGAGGATCTATCGTCACTGCCCTTGCCTGCAAAGTTCGGCATGGGGCCTGACGTGCTATTTGCACCTTAGCAATGGAGTTGACATGCGTGAGTACTTCGCGAACGTCAGCAATCGGTCCCCCAGTATCAGCCAAATATAGGTAGAAAGAGCAATATTTGGCTGAGGAGCTTAGCCAAATATGGTCTTTTTTGGATATAATTGGCTACATGGAAGTGTGTAGCCACCGAAGTGTTGGACCATTATACTCCGAAGTGATTAGTCTGATTTTTTATGAAATTTGTTGGTCGAATCAACGAGTTGCTTAACTTGGAAGCGGTTAAGCGTGACAAGGAATCGAGCCTGATCGTGATCTACGGTCGTCGCCGAGTTGGTAAAACGACACTCATAGAAAGAGCTTTTGGGGATCGCAGACTCTTGAAATTCGAGGGGGTCGAGGGCAAGTCTGATGCGTTTCAAATCTCACAGTTTGTAGCGACTCTTCGCAAACACTTTCAGCAATCTACAGTTCAGCACGCGACCCCGACTACATGGACCGAAGCCTTCGAGTTGTTATCTAACTGCGTGAACAAAGGTAAGTGGACGATTTATTTCGAAGAACTGCAGTGGATGGCCAATTACCGTTCGGATTTGATTAGCGAATTAAAACCGATTTGGGATAATCTGTTACGTCGTAACCCATCTCTTATCTTGGTTCTCTGCGGTTCCTCACCCTCCTTTTTTCTATCGGAAGTGATTCGTTCTCGTTCTCTCCACAATCGAAGCTCGCTAGATCTTCGTTTGGATGAGTTCCCCATTTTGGAAGCGGCCGAGTTCCTTGGTAAGCCTACGATCAATACTTTGTTTGACGCTTATCTTTCTGTAGGTGGGATTCCCATCTATCTACGGCGTCTGACATCAGGATCGGTATATCAAAGTTTATGCGAACACAGCTTCCGAAAAAACGGTTTCTTTACAGACGAATTCGATAAAGTTTTTGTCAGCAGCTTTGGAACTCATCCTGTTTACCGGCAGATCGTGGCTTATCTTGGTCGCAACAGCAACGCGACTCGTGAGCAAATCGCAAAGGCTGTTGGTGTTAGCTCCGGCGGGACGCTCTCCAGCATGTTGATCGACCTAGAAGAATGTGGATTTATTAAAAGGATCGTACCCCTAGATAAGCCCATGCAAAGTCTTCTTGGATACTATCAAATCCGAGACTCTTATTTACATTTTTATTTTCGATTCATCGAGCCACAAAAGACCGCTATTCAAAACGGTGATTTCCAACGTCAGCCCCAACGGGCTATGGACACGAGAACATTTAGACAGTGGTTAGGCGGAGCCTTTGAGCGATTCTGTCGCGATCAGGCTTTTTCCATTGCAGAATTGCTTGGTTTTAGCGCAGTACAATTCAAAGTTGGAACATTCTTTAGGCGTGGAAATGTAACTGAGTTTGGCACGCAAATCGATCTTCTTTTTGATCGAGCAGATAAAGTCCATACCGTGTGTGAGGTCAAGTATCAGGATGCACCTATCGGAATTGATGTGATTGAAGATGTCGAACGAAAAATAACATCGCTTCCTCTATCACGCGGACGATCCGTGCAAAAGGTACTCATCACTTCGTCTCCGATTACCAAAGGGCTACAAGAGCGAGCCTATTTTGATAGGGTTTTATCGCTTGAGGATTTGCTGTCGCGTCCACTGCCAACAAGAATTGGCAGGTAGCGATACATTTACACCGCGATAACAGTATCCTTTATGTTTATTACGCATTCGAGCCTGACCGTGATCTGTCAGATACCGCGTAGATTACAAATCCTGAGGAACATAAATGGACCTGGATCTACTTTTGGCCGTTCTCATCATTCAATATCAGTTTGCTGATAAAGCTCGAGTCATGGAGGCTCATGAAGAATGGTTAAGATCCAAGTCTGGTAAGTTCCATGAATTCTTGGTTCTTAAGGGTGTCCTGAGTGAATCCGATAAGCAGATCATTTTGCCAATGTTCGAAAAGCTTGTGGAGAAGAATCGTGGAGACGCGGAACTTTGCTACAGTGTCCTAAGTTCTTTTGACAACACGAAGCCAGCGAATCGAGCGAGCGACGCCCAGCAGGACGTTACAGGCGAATGGATTCCATCGAGCAGTGATCTGTTGAGCGAGTCAACCGCGAAATCTTCGGAAAGCAAATCGCCGAACTCTGGCAAACCTAGGTATCGCGTGTTGCGTCCCCACGCAAAAGGTGGGTTAGGCGAAGTTAGTGTGGCGACCGATGTCGAGCTAAATCGTGAAGTTGCATTAAAGGAGATTCAGAATCGCTTTGTACGCGATGCTGATAGTCGCGCTCGGTTTCTTTTGGAGGCAGAGGTTACGGGTAAGTTAGAGCATCCAGGAATCGTACCTGTCTATGGCATGGGGGCTTATTCGGATGGACGGCCGTTTTATGCGATGCGATTTATCCAAGGAGATAGCCTTAAAGAGGCTATAACAAAATTTCATTCTCAATATTCTCAGTTCAAAAACACTACCGAAAGAAGATTAGTAGAGCGTCAACTCTTGCGGCGATTTGTTGACGTGTGTTTCGCCGTCGATTTTGCTCACTCGCGAGGAGTGCTCCATCGAGACATTAAGCCCGGTAACATCATGCTGGGGCAATACGGTGAAACACTTGTGGTCGACTGGGGATTGGCCAAAATAATTGGTTCATCGACTTCGTATGATGGCACTTCGCAGATATCTATTAGTTCCGGTAGTAACTCAGCACCAACGCAGGTTGGTTCGGCGGTTGGAACACCAGCCTACATGCCTCCCGAGCAAGCCGCAGGACAAGTAGACAGGCTCGGGCCTCATTCGGACACATATAGTCTTGGTGCCACGCTTTATCACATTCTGACTGGCCGACCACCATTCGAAGGAACCAATGCCCTTGAAATCATTAAGTTAGTGATAAAGGGGGAGTTTCGCCCACCAAGAACAATAAATTCTGAAATACCTAAATCGTTGGAGTCGATTTGTGTCAAGGCAATGGCACTCGAGCCCAATGACAGGTATCCCAGTGTTCGTGAACTCGCGCAAGACATAGAGCGATACTTGGCTGACGAACCGGTGAGCTCCATGAAAGAGCCCTGGACTGCGCAAGTGTTTCGATGGATTCGTAAGCATCCCACGGCGACCGCTGCTGCCGTAACTGGCATCGTGTTAACCTCACTCGGATTGATCGTATTCTCCACGATACTAGGAAGCAAAAACCAGCAGCTGCTCGCCGCAAATAACAAGCTAGACAATAAAAACCGAGAGCTCAATTCGAGTCTGGAGAGGGAATCACAGGCCAGGCAAGAAGCAGTCGCCAGTGAAGAAGTTGCAAAGCAGCAAAGTCTACTCGCATTGTCGACTTTGCAGGGAGTCGTGGCTGACATACAGTCTGCCGTCAAAGATATGCCAGGTAGCAACCGAGTACGTCGCCGATTGTTGAATACGTCGCTAGAGCAATTGCAGCGTGTAGCTGCAGATTACGTGTCACGTAGTGCAATAGACGAAAGTACTTGGGCTGCCTTACTGGAGCTTGGAGAGCTGGTTCTCGAATTCGGACCTGAACCGCTTGCAACAGCAAATTCAAATGTAGCCGGCATCAAAGAGAAATCGTCCGCATTGACTCTGGCTCGGTCGCTCTCGTACCGAAGCTTAGTCATAGCGAGGGAGCTCGAAGGCAAAGAACAAGATAAAGGCCGCGCAAAGCTTCGCATAGCCGAAACGCTTTCGCAGCTTGCAATTGTGCTGGAAAGATCTGGAGAAATGCAAGAGGCCATAAGATCTCTAAAGGAGGTAGTCGAACTTCAAGAATCATCTGACATGATGACAACGCCCAAACGACGGCGGAATTACCTTTTAAACATGAATGAGTTAGGACGCTTGCAGCATTTAATGGGTGATGCAAAATCTGCGTTCGCTGTGACCGAAAAGGCCCACAAGAAAGCAATTGAATGGGAAGCGGAGTCTAGCTCTGAAGAGACACTCGACGGTCTAGCGCTTTGTCTCGAAAGACTAGGAGTATTGTGGCTACACAATCTCGATCTCGAGAAAGCTCGCGAAGTATCCGAGCAGGCCTTGCTAGTGCGGGAACGCATTGTTAAAGAAAAACCAGATGACGAATTTCGAATGCATCAGATGGCTAATCTCCGCGACGCATTGGGAGATGTATATGCCAAGTTGTCTCGCCATCAAGACGCTCTCGCACAATTTGAGAAAGCTTATGAACTTCGCGAAAAGCTCTACACGGAAGACGCCGAGAGCGAGATCTATGCACGCGGTATGTTGGCGACAATGGATCGAATGGGCGATGCATTTTTTGATCTGGCCAGCCCCGAATTAGCCCTATACTGGTACGACTTGGGTAGAAACCAACGCCAAAAGATGCTCGACTCGGATCCAGAAAACGCTCGTATGGAACGTGAATTGGCTCTGTCGTACGAGAAAATGGGCATGTCCAAGAGATCGCTAGGCCGCCATGAAGAGGCCTTGGAGGTTCTAACAAAATGTCTTCAGATGCGAACGAAACTGCTCGACGAGAATGTCGAATCGGCCCTTGCGCAAAGAGACGTCATGGTCACTCACTTGCAGATCTTCAATACCTATGCAGAGAAAGAAGAGTATCTCAAATGTCGAGAGCATCTACAAGCAGCGCAAACGATCTCAAAGACCATGCTCGAAAAGGGTATGAATATAAAGCGAAGCCAAGCGGAATATGATCAGATAACCTCTCAGATGGGAGTACTTCAAGAAATGATCGAAAAATGATTGGAGGCAAAAGGTCGAGTCGTTTGCCCTGATTCCAAAAATATCGCAAACTCAAGACGCTTAGGCGAGGACGGCTCGCAATACAAGCCCGAAAGCGCAAGATGAGGGATTGCCCCGCTCTAACTCACGCCTAATCCGCGCGAACCGGCGATGCAAAACCTTCGCATGCGATTGGGGCTTGGGGGATTGGCGACCAGATTGCTAATGCTTCGGTAACGTCAACCGGCATACTACCCCTCTGCTCGCGCAACGGGCTGGTATTAACTGTAAGTTGGTCACTCTTGGCCGACGTTGGCGCCACCAACTAAACGGGCAGGAGTGCCCATTCTACGTGGCAGACTCTAATTCGAAAAAAATCGAACTCGTGAAACTCCGACTTGTTTTTTAATTTTCCTCGCGCCAACGCTAACCAACTGGAACTCGCTATCGATTCTGCTAACTTACCAACATCGACACTTGACCTAGGGAAATCAATTGATCATGTTCACTAAAACTTGGCATTCATTTTGGACTCTTTTCGTTGTGATTATGTTCAGTGCAGACTTTTGTTCTGCGCAATCTACGGACACCACGCCATCGCTTCGCATCTTGAGTTTCAATCTCTGGCATGGTGGGGATGCCGGTAAACAACCCCTATCCCAGACGCTAGCAGTCATTACAAGTGCACGAGCCGACTGCATCGGAATTCAAGAAGCCGAGGGGAATGCTCCCGACGGAACTTCACGCCCCGATAACGCCGCGAAACTGGCCAAGGAACTTAACTGGCACTACTTCGCACAAGGGGGACGTAAAGGCATCATGAGCCGATTCCCCATCTCGAACCATACCCATCGCAAACACGGGGTGAAGATTATGCTCCCTTCAGGCAAACCTATTTATCTCTTTAACGTTCACCTGAATCACAGCCCATATCAACCCTATCAATTGCTGAACATCCCGTACGGCGATGGAAAGTTTATCAAGACCGCAGCGGAAGCGATTGAGGAAGCACGCAAAGCTCGCGGAACCGAAATCGAAGAAGTACTCCAAGAGATCAAAGCGGTCGAAGCGGAGGGGCATCCGATCTTCTTGACGGGAGATTTTAACGAACCAAGCTGTCTCGACTGGACGGCAGAAGCCGCCATGGCAAAGCTATGTCCGATCGAAGTCCGCTGGCCAACGACACAATCATTGATCGATGCGGGAATGATGGACGCCTATAGACAAATCTACCCTGATCCCACGATCAGGCGCGGCTTGACTTGGACGCCATTGACCAAACCCGATGATCCCCGCGACCGTCATGATCGCATCGATATGATATGGTTCAAAGGTGTAAGCACGAACGTCAAGTCGGTAGAAATCGTTGGTGAGTCGAATGAGTATGCCGACATAGTGGTCACCCCATACCCATCCGATCACCGAGCCATCATCGCAGAGATAGAAACACCGTAGACCGTAATAATCATCGTAGGCCGTAACAAGGCTTTTGCGCGGTTACGGCAGGGGGCAAGGGGTGGATAGGGGTAGGGAAGTCCGGTTGAGCCGGACTCCCCTCCCTCCGAACCGTACGGGCGGTTTTCCCGCATACGGCTCTCTAGTTGGTAGTTCCCTGATGGGATTGCCCGAAACGAATGTGGGTCGTCCGCAGACTAAAGAG
>JBKDKR010000053.1:0-67339 GCA_046344995.1 Pirellula sp. | reverse complement strand
GAAGACAGACGCGAGTTTCTCAAGTCGTTGTCGAATCCATTCCCGGCGATAGGTGTAATCTTTGCCCGTTTCGTCATCCAAACCCGCCAGGAACATCCGCCGCACGCAGCGTTGCACGACATGGCAAATAGAAACCTCATGAGGCAAAAACAGTTCCGATCTCAACGGTCTAGGCATTTGGAAATCTCCTCACTGGCAGTGTACCAACCCGCTCTTGTCATGCAAGTGGGTGGCACGAAGTAGCGAAGTAGTGCCTAAATAATTTAGCACCAAAACGGGAATGGCACGCAGCGAGCACGAATCGAATCGTAGCTGCCTAAGTCTAGAAATTCGTGAGCCATACTGCGGCAAATCCGATCGTGAATTGCACAATACAACCGAAGAATGTTATCACCTTTGAATACCTCGAAAGCTTACGCAAAAGCACCAACTGAAATCCGGCCAGCGCTGTCATTGGAGTTGTTAATACAATTAAACCGAATTGAACCCTCGGAAAATTCGGAGTCTCGTACTCCGAATAAACTCCGACCAAGAGACCCGCAACTGAACTCAGTGTAAATAACGACAAATGTAAAAAGAGTTGGCTAGTTCTCACAAAGGTAGATCCTAGAAGTCTAAGTGCAGTTCCTGTGACGCGACGGACGAACACTATAGTAGCATGGCCAAAACGGGAGTGGCACGAACCGAAAAAGCGGCAATAAAAAACGCCGCTCAAAGAGCGGCGTTCCGTCTCACAACAGATCAAGGCATATTCGAGGTCAGCGACTAATGACTCTTAGTTCGGGTCGCTGGCCAAGATGATGCCCAGTTGCTTTATCTTGGCCTTGATCGCGGCTACCTTTTGATCGATCAACTGATCCACCTCTGGTAGCAATGCCGCAAGCTCTTTCTCAACAATCGCCAGCTGCTGCTTATGAGTTCCGGTCGGACCGTGTGTCGAACCGAATGCACTGAACGCGATATTCGATAAACGAATCGCCGGTGCGGGAACTTGTTCGATAAATCGCTCCGTCTGAAGAGAGTTTCCGAACAGTGCCTTTTGCTTGGCTTTCAACTCATTCTTGAGCGTTGTAATCTCAGCCGTCATTGCGGCTGGATCGGCAACAATCGGGGTAATGAGTCCCAACGCTTCATCGAGCAACTCCTCAGCTTTTGCCAACCGCCTCGAAGCGCGATCAATCGAGCTTTGTTGGGTTGCAATAGCCTTTTGGAAGCCCGCAAAATCTTCTTTTAATGCTCTCGCGATGCTCGGTGCAGCGAGCGGTTCGACGGCAAACTCAATCTTGTCCGAGATTGCTTTAGAAGCCCCGGCTTCACGCACGAACGCCTGTGCTTTGTACTTGCCCGGGAAAGCAATAGGGCGGAATGGAATACCAGGTAAAGGGGCTCTTCGCAGATCCCAGGAAACCCGATGAAGCCCCTTTTCCGAAGGCAAATTGACACGAGCCACGAAAGCATCTGACTCATCTGTAATCTGCAGAAATCGCTCGGGCAAAACCTCGGCTACTTCTTTTTCCAACTCTTCGATGGTTGCGACTCTGACGTCTTTGTTTTCACTCTTTGCCTTTTCTTCTGCCTCTAGTCTCTTATCCTTGAGTGACTTGTAAGAGTCCTTGAGATGAATCGTAAAAGCTGCCCCGAAGGTCGGGTTGTTAGAGTTAAAGTACGAATCCCCTTGAAAGCCTTTCACGCCACCAAGCTTATCGGCCGGGCGATACCACCATGTTCGGCGAGCCGAATACAAATGAGCATCTTTCGTGAGCTGTTCTGGAGTTAGCTCTCGCAGAGCAGAATAGTTGTCCAGAACGTAGAAGCCTCGGCCAAACGTCGCACAGACTAGGTCGTTTTCTCGTTTTTGAATGGCAATATCTTTAACAGGAATCGTAGGCAAACCTGCAGATAGCTTGTGCCATTTATTGCCTGCATCTAACGAACAGAACAATCCATATTCTGTGCCCAGAAACAAAAGTTCTGGCTTTACATGGTCCTGCTCGATTCTCCAAACTAAATGGCGATCAGGCAGATTGCTGGCAATACTCTTCCATGTTCGGCCACGATCGCTACTTTGTATAACGTAAGGCTTGTAATCACCGGTTTTGTGGTGATCCAAACACGCGTATACAACATCAGCATTGTGACGATCTGCTTTGACATCGTTGACGAAAGCTCCCTCCGGAACATCAAAGAAGCGATCTATTTTTCGCCAGGTTGCGCCACCGTCTTCGGTCACTTGGATAAGTCCATCATCGGTACCGACATAAATGAGTCCCTCTTTAACGGGCGATTCGCTAATCGAAGTAATGTTGCCGTAGGCGCTCATCGCGAGCAAATCGAAGCCGGCATCGATGCCCCAGACTCGTCCCATCACGGGCAGCGTCCATCGATCGACATTCTTTGAAAGATCTGGACTGATCGTCTTCCATGAGTCACCGCGATCATCGCTACGGTGCAATTTCTTGCTACCGAAGTAAATTCGTTTGCTGTTATGCGGGCTGATTAAGATCGGTGAATCCCAGTTGAATCGAAAACCTTCTTCGCCAGCTTCTGGTTGTGGGCGGATATCAACCGACTCGCCAGTTCGCCTATCGAATCGTTGGATGTGACCTTCTTGTGATTCGCAGTAGATGATGTTAGGGTCTTCTGGATCGATCGCATTATCGTGACCATCTCCACCGATGGTGATCTGCCAATCAGCATTCGTGATTCCCTGGACAAATCGAGTTGCACTGGGGCCATATTGCGAGTTGTTATCCTGGGTACCGCCGACGACGTTATAAAAGGGCTGGTCGTAGTCGACATCGACTTTGTAAAACTGGGTTAGTGGCAGGTTGCCGTGATAAACGTAGCTCTTGCAAAAATCGCTGGATCGATAAATGCCGCCATCGGTTCCCACCAAAACGAAATCCTTATCCGTTGGATGAAACACCACCACGTGATTGTCTACGTGCTTAAAGCGTCCCTCGATAGGCTCAAACGTCTTCCCACCATTCATACTACGTACTAGCGTGTCGTTGGCATGATAGATCACATCAAAGCGATGTGGGTCCAAGTAAATTTCCTGGTAATAGTGTGGTCCCGTTCCTCCGGAAACGAAGTCGCTCATCTTTTCAAAGCTATCACCACCGTTGGAACTTCTAAAGAAGCCGCCCTTTCGATTGGTCAATTCGATTGATGCGTAAACGACGTTTTTGTTCTGAGGGGAAATACCTAAAGCGATTTTTCCTTTGTCACCGCCGGGAATGCCGTTGGTTAGTTCTTGCCAGGACTCCCCTCCGTTGTTGGACCTGAATACACCCGACTCTGGTCCCGTGTCCAGCAAAGCCCAGACGGTTCGGTGTCGTTGGTGGGTTGCGGCGTAGATAACATCAGGATTCTCAGGATCCATAACAATGTCAGTCACTCCGGTATATGGTCCTTTGCTCAACACGTTTTTCCATGTCACCCCACCGTCAACGGATTTATACATGCCTCGCTCGCCACCTGGTGACCACAAGGGGCCTTGGGCTGCGACGTAAATGACGTTTGAGTTCCGTGGATCAACAATGATCTTGCTAATGTGCTCGGTTTGCGAGAGCCCCATATTCTGAAAAGATTTGCCGCCATCTTTGCTTCGATATACGCCGTCGCCGATACCTACGTGACGGCCTGCGACATTCTCACCAGTACCGATCCAAATTGTGTCATTGTTGTTGGGATCGATGGTCACGCATCCGATGGAAAAGGTCGATTGCCCATCGAAGATTGGAGAAAAGGTGGTGCCAGCATTCGTTGTTTTCCACACGCCCCCAGAACCGACTGCCACGAACCAGACGTTTGGATTCGATGGATCCATGGCGATGTCGGCGATTCGGCCGGACATCAGTGCAGGTCCAATGCTGCGATGCTTAAAGGCCCCGAACAACTCAGCGTTTAAGGAATCGCCCCACGGGTCGGTAGCCTTGCTATCCGAAGGGGTACCGGCGTCCTGAGCATGACCATACAGCGGCATAGCAATGCAAGAGGAGAAAATAGCCAAACTAAAAGAAAGGAACGAACAAGCAAATCGTTTCATGGAGCAAATCTCAAGTAGGTTGGTTGCTGATTCAAATCAAAACCATGACTTTCATTTTTTCAGTTTCCTCAGAAAGTCTCTGTAGGCAGTGTGCATCCCGGACGGTGGATCGTCAATCGAAACTTACCCGTGTCAGCCCGGAAAACATCGCGGAACGACATTCCTGTCCTCAGAATTTCGCCTCCGACAATTAGAAAGTGCCAAAAATGGTCCGCTTTAGAATTCCTAGCAAGCCTCAGAGCGATTCGTCACCAGAAACCGTTACGGATGAGAAATTCACCATCTCTGACTAAAGAGTCCACTTAACCACCATTGGTTTCGTTATGATACCATTATCAAATGAATCAGGAGCAAACCTGAATTCCTTTCCACTCCATCAATGTCTTTTTTTCGCATCATGAAATTTCTACAACAATTGGTTCGTCGTTCAGGCCATATTCTCAGCCTGGGGCTTTTTCTGACCACTCTTTTAAACAGTTCTATGTCATTGAATGCACAACAAATCAGGACGCTGGGCACCATCGAGCGATTTGATCCTGGATTGGATCAGTTGCTTGCGGCTGATTCTAAGCTGGAAATTCTTGCCGACGGTTTTACTTGGACAGAAGGTCCCGTGTGGGTTGGCGACGAGAAATCTGGCCATTTGCTTTTCTCTGATATACCTCGCAACTCCATATTCAAGTGGACTCGATCGGCTGGCATCCAGCTTTTCATGAATCCATCAGGCTATACAGGGGTTACCTACTACGGGTTAGAGCCAGGTTCGAACGGTTTGTTGCTGGATAAAGAGGGCAACTTGGTAATGTGCGAACACGGCGACCGACGAGTTAGCCAATTAACTCCGGGTGGTGGCAAAGTAACATTGGCGGACCAATACCAAGGGAAGCGTTTAAACAGTCCTAACGACGGTGCGCTGAAATCGAACGGGGACATCTACTTTACCGATCCTCCCTACGGATTGCCTGCACGAGAAAACGATCCACGACGAGAGTTAGACCATTTCGGAGTCTATCGAGTTATACCAAAAACGCGTGAGGTAACGCTGCTTACTACGGAGCTTCAACGCCCTAATGGAATCGGTTTTTCTCCTGACGAAAAAACGTTGTATGTAGCTCAGAGCGATCCCAAGAAAGCGATCTGGATGAGCTTTCCCGTGAAAGAGGACGGAACCTTGGGCGCAGGTAAACTCTTTTATGACGCAACGAACACCGTCGGGAAAATGCCTGGTTTGCCTGATGGACTTGCTGTTGATCAATCGGGTAACCTTTGGGCAAGTGGACCTGGGGGTATATGGATCTTCAACGCACAAGCTAAGTTGCTTGGACGAATCAACACAGGGGAACGAACCAGCAACTGTTCATTCGGAGAAGACGGCAGTACTCTGTTTGTAACGGCCGATAGTTACATATGCAGAATTGAGACGAAAACCAAAGGAACCAAGCAATAGTCAACCGGTGCAATTGCTTGTTTTCCACGCCCTGTTTTTGTTTACGCTGCTAGACATAAAAAAACCATCACCCCTGCCTTTCCAATAGATCCCACCCTCTTTCCAATAGATCCCACCCTGGAGTTACTTTCCTAAAATGTTGAATCGTAAACATCTGCTAGCTTCTTTTTTTTCGGCTATTCCACTTGCCATCGGGTCGACCGGTCTTTCCCAGCAAGCATTGGTATCTACTAGTTTCTCATCCGTAGCGGATGCGGTTCCACTTAAGGATCTTGATGGGCATTTCCCGTTTGAGGTACCTGCCTCGAAGGAGTCATGGGAAGTTC
This sequence comes from Pirellula sp., assembly GCA_046344995.1. Lineage (GTDB taxonomy): Bacteria > Planctomycetota > Planctomycetia > Pirellulales > Pirellulaceae > JBKCUI01. Next base: position 61,515 of record JBKDKR010000053.1, on the reverse strand, counting down.
GAGCTACCGAATTGCGGCGGCAGATTAAAGTTTCGCTTGGGTTAACACCTATGCCGACATTGGCTCCGCTGAAGCCTACGATCCATTCGCGTCGTGAGAAGGATGGTTATGCAGTCGAAAAGTTTTATATTGAGTCGTTTAGTGGCCTTTATGTAACGGGTAGTCTTTACAGTCCTCTGGATACAAAAGGAAAGAAATTGCCGGCCGTATTGTGTCCACATGGACACTGGAATAACGGTCGATTTTTGAAGGTCAGTGACGGAGAAATAAAAAACGAGATTGCGAACGGGGCTGAGAGATTCGAATCCTCAGCAAAAAGCCCTTTGCAAGCTCGATGCGTACAGTTGGCGCGCATGGGATGTATCGTTTTGCACTACGACATGCTTGGATATGCGGACAGTAGGCAAATCGATTTTAATCGCGCCCATGGGTTTGGAAACCACGGACCAAACCCCACCGTGCAAGATGGCAAATGGCTGCTGTTTAGTCCTCGGGCAGAAGAGCTTAATCAAAGTGTAATGGGCATCCAGACCATTAACACATTGCAGCTTGTCGAGTATCTCCTTAGCCGAGAGGATGTAGATCCGTCTAAGCTATCTATTACTGGTGCAAGCGGCGGTGGAACTCAGACGTTTATCGCCTCTGCCATTGAGCCTAGGTTTAGTGGTGCGTACCCGGTGGTCATGGTCAGTACGAGCATGCAGGGTGGCTGCACCTGCGAGAATGCTTGTGGGTTGAGAGTTGGTACCGGAAACGTCGAGATAGCGGCTCTAACAGCTCCTAAGCCGATGGGCTTAAATGCCGCAAACGACTGGACCAAAAATATGGCCACAGACGGCGTACCTCAACTGAAAAAGCTCTACGGTTTGTATGGGGCGACCGATCGATTTACGTTTCAATCAGCAACGCATTTCGGCCACAACTATAACCATGTCACACGGGTTGCTATGTATGGTTTTATGAATCGGCTCTTCGGATTAGGGTTGAAGGAGCCTATTTTGGAAAATGATTTTCAATATCTGACGACCGAAGAACTATCCGTTTGGGACAAAGATCATCCGGAACCCAAAAGCGGAATCGCCTTTGAGTCGGAATTTCTTGCAGCATGGAAAGCGGATGTCGAAAAGCAGCTGCAATCGTCACCTGACTTAGTCCGCGAAGGCTGGCTCGGCATACTCTCTCCTGCCAACGAGCTTGCTAAGAGCGTTGTCAAGAAAGCCGATCTCGGTTACACCAATCAACAAGGTGGGGTGATTGGAAAATACACCAGTGCTCTCTCGAAGTCCAAGAGCCTTTCTTTATGCGTCGCATTCGCTGATGATGTATCCAGCGACATTCCTGAAGGCTCCGTGCGGCTCGATGTCGAGGATGTCTATGGTCTCAACTCCGGCGCGGAGCAACCACTGGTTAAGAACCCTCGACTTTCTGCGTCTTATACTTACGGTTACAACGCTCCCTTGGCCGTCAGGAGATTGGCGACGCTAATCGGCATTGTTGACGATCTATCGGGATCCGGAGTGACAATTGAACTAACGGGTACTCCATCCACAGTTTGGATGTTACCGGCGGTCAAGCTACTTCGTCCGGAGGCCAAAATTGCGTATCAGACTAGAGGACTGAGTTACGATTTCGCATCGGAGTCCATTCGGGATCACAAGTTTGTGCCAGGATCGATTCGTTATTTGGGATATGCCGGTTTACTTAGCGCGGCGGGATTTCCCAAGTAGAGTCAGGTCTCTGTATCCCTAGCATTAGAGGCGGCAACATGGTTGTTGTCCTTTAAGAGATTGTATCAAAGAACTGGCGAGCTCGTGTTTGATGCTCCTGCAGTTTGGAGCCCATTTTATCGAGCTGGCTCGTCATCACACGCATGCGAGGATTCTTCTCGAAGAATGGCCGTTGCTTTGCGACAAAATTCCAATAGAGAGCATCCCAAATCGGGCTCCAATCTCCTTTTTTGAAATTGCTCATTTTTAGTACGTAACTGGAGCCACTTATATACGGTTTAGTTGTCATGACTCCCCCATCGGCATGTTGGCTCATACCGTAAACGTTGGGCACCATCACCCAATCATAGGAATCGATAAAAAACTCCATGAACCAACGGTAGACATCATCGGGGTGAAACTCGCAGAGGAGCATAAAGTTCCCCAGAATCATTAATCGCTCAATGTGATGGCAGTATCCCGTTTTAACAAGACGACGGATAACGGTATCAACAGGTTCGATACCGGTCGTGCCGTCATAGAAGGATTCCGGTATAGAGCGTTGGTGCCCCCAGAAATTCGTAGTCCGTTGTTGCTGACCTTTCGTCAGATAAATGCCACGAATAAACTCCCGCCAGCCAATAACTTGTCGAATGAATCCTTCCAGGGAATTAATCGGAATATTGGGCTGTTCTTGTGCGGCGCTAACGATATCGGCTGGGCTGATCAATCCGATGTTGAGCATAGGCGTGAGGCAAGAGTGAAACAACACTGACTGGTCGGATAGAATCGCGTCTTCGTAATCGCCGAAGAGAGCCAAACGCTGACTGACGAACTGCTCAAGCCACTTCAATGCGATCTTTCTGGTATGAGGATAGAGCAGGCTGTCGTCGGGACCAATGGCATTGGGATAGCGATCGGAAACATAGGCCCTCGCCTCTTCCGAAAAGCGGTCTTGCTTAATCGTTGGTACCGAAGGGAGCTTAAGCCCTTTGGGAATTCGCTTTCTGTTCTCGGTGTCAAAACTCCACTTGCCCCCAACAGGTGAACCATCATCCTCTAAAAGGCATCCCAATCGTTTCCGTTGCTCGATGTAGAAGCTCGTAAAGAATAGCTTTTTCTTCGAACCGAGCTCAGCGTGAATGGTGTCAGTCGACGTAAGGAAATCAGTGTCCTCGAGCCAGGTCAACTTGAGCTTGAATTCATCACATGCTTTGATAACACCACGCCTCAAATAATCGTCACTCGGGTCTACGCAGAATACGTGAGCAACTCCCTTGCTCTTTAGCTTTTGACCAATCTCAGACGAGGATCTTAATTCGTGAGCCTCGACATAATGAACGTTGTGTTTTTTGCTTAGCTCGGCCTCATAGTTTTTCATAGAGGCTCGATGTAGCATCAGCTTTTGTCTATGGAACTGATACTGGTGAAAAAAGAGAGGATCCTCTACTAAGAAAATCGAGCGCCCCGGCTTGATACCGGGATGCTCGTGAAAAAGCTGATGAGGATAGATTAGGATTGCGTCCATTTGATCAGCGATTGAGGAAGCCAGCGATTAGAACCTCTCGAACTTTAGTCGATTGCCAAGCCCCCGAAAGGTCCGCGTTCCATCCCGTTAGTGGGGGCGAGACACTCCGTAGACATGGGACCAATATTGTGTAATGGCTTTTGCACCGGAGATAAAACTCAGATTGTTCACTTGACCGGTGATGAAGCCCAGAGCGTCCATAGGTGGAGCTTTGGACAAGATCAGAACCGGACAACCTTGGTGGTCCGGTCCAATAAGCTCAACAATGTCGCGTCGGGGACGAGGAAAATCGACGTACCGAATGTCTAAATGGTGTCGAATTTTGGGAAAATAAGACAAGACTCCATTAACTTGAGCGCAGTCGGGGCAATAGTAGGGCAAGCCTGGGCCATCTGGAAAGTCCTCTTTAAGAAGGAAAAGTGTATCGCGTACCATAGTTACTCCTTTGTCGATTTAAGGGAAAGATGCCGAAGAAGATAAGTGTTTTACATTGCCAAACGAGGATGTGCTACCGTCGCTGTCTTGTTGTTTCGTATGCCTCGTGAAAAGTTCGATGGCACGATCCAAGTGAATTGACTGTTGAAAACCTCGCCAAATGGACTTTAGAGCAAGCATACTATTTTCGCCAAGCAGACCAGGGGTGATTGGCGTTTCCAGGTTCAGTGAATAGAATGAAATTCGCTCCTTTCTCATCCTTTTTCTTCCATAGGAGTTTGTGATGTACTACCAATTGATCCCGCTTTCGGGAACTCAATCTCGAGAATCGGGATGGCGACTGGAGCTCCCCGCGACGGTTGGTCGTGGGTCCGAGGCGAGCCTCTGTATAGATGACGATTCGATTAGCAGAAGCCATTGTCAAATATATTTGGCCCCAGATGAGTCACTACAAGTTCGAGATCTTGGGTCTACCAACGGCACCTACGTGAATGGCGAAAGAATTCGTCAGCAGCATTCCCTATTCCCCGGGGATGAATTGCAAATAGGATCCTTAACCATGAAGGTGCACTACGCATCCGACACTGATCCGGGGGTGGTAAAATCGTCACCACAAAGTTCTTCATCCAATAAGACGCAACAAATGAAGACCGTGCGGACACCTACTTTTACGATGCACGAGGTCACCACGCCGTCTAAAAAATGGTGGGAGTTCTGGAAAAGTTAGCGACAGCAACGGCTGGCGCCGATGGCATCAAGTGAATCGTTGAGAACCGGACTTAAAAATCTCCCCAACAAACTTAATCCCTGTTTAGAATACGAATCTACATTCCGTTATTCCACTTTGTTCGGGAGCTTAAGTTGAACGTTTACCGTCGCAATCGATCGTTGTTTATGGGGGGGGCTATTGGTGCTCTATCTTTGGGAGTTACATTCACTTATGCCCAAGACGAACAGAAAATAGACACACCGCCTCAATCTGTCGTTGGCAACACAGAGAAAGCACTCCCTAGGTTTGAGGATGGTGAAGCGCAGGTAGTTGAAGCTTTTAAAGAGAATTGGATACAGCACGATCTGTGGGTGGAAACAGAGTTCGATTCCGATGGAGACGGAAAGCTAGATCGCATGCATGTCTCTGTGACGCGGCAGCAGCAGACGGACACGGAGGGGCTAAAGGTTCCTGTCGTTTATGAATCGAGCCCCTACTACTCTGGAACGGGCTCAAACGATACACGCTTTATGTGGAGCCCCAAGCAAGAATTAGGTAGCCCTCCTCCCGTTCATGATATCGCTCCAGACATAAAACAACAAGAACGCCGAACGGTTCTCTCGAAAGGCTTGTTAGAGCAATGGGTTCCGCGAGGTTTTGCTGTTGTGCATTCTTCGTCACCTGGAACAGGCTTGTCACAGGGCTGCCCGACCATTGGAGGAGACAATGAGTCTCTCGCACCTAAGGCAGTTATCGACTGGCTAAACGGACGAGCCAAAGGGTTCACATCAATTGATGGTGACGAGGAAGTAAAAGCGTATTGGTGCACCGGCAAAGTAGGCATGACAGGCACCTCTTACAACGGCACCTTATGTCTTGCTGCCGCAACGACCGGCGTCGAAGGATTGGAAGCTATCATTCCCGTAGCACCCAATACTTCTTATTACCACTACTATCGTTCTTACGGATTAGTTCGCCATCCAGGCGGATACATGGGAGAAGACATTGACGTCTTGTATGACTTCGTGAACAGCGGCTCTCAAGATCGTCGTGAGTACTGCAATACCGAAGTAAGGAACAAGACCTTAATTGCGAATCTGGATCGGAAAACCGGTAATTATAATGACTTTTGGCAAGGTCGAGACTACATACACAAGCTAGATCCCGTGAAAGCTGCTTTGCTGATGGCACACGCTTTTAACGACTGGAACGTAATGCCTGAGCACAGCATTCGGATTTATGAGGCGCTCAAAGCCAAGGGCTTACCGACTCAGCTCTTTATGCATCAGGGTGGTCATGGCGGCCCACCACCTATGAAGCAAATGAATCGCTGGTTCTCTCGATACCTTTACAACATCGAAAACGGAGTTGAAAAGGACCCGCAATCGTGGATCGTTCGAGAAGCGGCCAATCGACGCGAACCGACTCCTTATGATGCATACCCCCATCCGGATGCCGAGCCAGTTTTATTGCGTCCTCAGGGAAAAGGATTCGCACTGGGTGAGTTAGTTATGAACGGAACCCAAACGGCAAATAAGCAATCGGAATGGACTGTGATCGATAACTTTGCGTTTGATGCACCTACGCTAAGCAAAGTGGAATGGTCCAACCATCGGCTATTATTTGCCACGCCCAAACTGAAGCAACCGTTGCACATATCCGGAACGCCATCGGTCAAGATCAGAATCAAATGTAATCGGCCGACCGCTAACATCTCTGTCTGGCTCGTATCACTACCATGGACGGATAGCAAATCGATCAACGATGATATCATCAATCGTGGTTGGGCTGATCCGCAGAATCATAAGTCCGTTTTGGTTGACGAACCTCTGAAAACGGGTGAATGGCGAGAAATGGAATTCGAGTTACAGCCAGATGATCAGATCATCGCTGCAGGAGAACAGTTGGGGCTAATGATATTCTCAAGTGATCGCGACTTTACACTTTGGCCTGAACCGGGAACAGAGATCACCTTTGATTTGAAGATGACAACCCTAACTCTGCCAGTGGTAGGTGGAGAAAAATCGATTAGCTCTGCGTTGGAGTAGGTTGAGATTTTTCTTTGCGAGCGCGGGATTTAGGAAGCACCGTGGTTGGGATTCTAATCACGGTGTTGACAACTTGAAAAAAACCCAATCCCATGTTCCGAATCAATTGACCAAGGGGATAGGATGGCTCACTATGGGCGGCTTGTATGTCCTCGACTCCGTGCGGCCAATCTTTGATACGATCGATCACGTTTTGGACCCAATCCCGATTGTAGGGATATAGTCGAAGGGACTTTCTCCATTCAGGAGGAATCGCTTTTTTGCCAAGCGAAGCGCCGACCAAAGCCCCAGTAAGAACAGCGACAGATGCACACTCTCCGCCTAAAAGCGAAGCCCTCTCCACTGCCAACCTAAAGCGATTGTGATGGCGAACCCAAGCATAAACGCTCAACAACGCGATCGCATCTAACCTCCGGGGAATACCATCAGAATACCCAAACAACTTGGCAACTTTGGCCACGCTATATCTGCGAACAAGATAGCCGACTAACAGTTCGAGCTTACTTTTTAATTGCGGAGATTCCGAGTTTTCAATCAAGCATTGAAGAATGGATATTCCATCACGCTGGTCATCTTCAAAGAGTTGTGCTATTTGCATTGACTGAGCGATTAGCATTGATGGCCCGGTACTCAACTCAGCATTCGTCGTGAGTTTATTGCTTTGCTCGAGCCATGGCTTCGCATGAGAAGATCCTTGAACAACCAGGCTCACCGCAGCGGCTCTAATCAAAGGGTTGTCTAGTAGTCCACAAAATTCAGGTTTTTCATGTTTCAGGAAAATGCCCCCGTTCGTCAATCTATCCTTGGTATGACTCAACAACCTAGTTGTACGGTATGTACTGATTCTCTTTTTCAGGGACCTACCAAACAGTCGATGATCCACGCGAGATTGAAACACCGCTTGAAGCGTCATGAGCAACGCATGAGTATGCTCACCAGGAATTGCAAGACCAGGAACATACTGAAACCGAAGTGGAGAGCGTCCGAAAACGCGCAGCCCCGTCCACTTAGACACACCATTTCGGGGTATCGCTAGCGACTCAGCAATTGCCGCCCCTAGGATCATTCCTTCGGCTGCTCGCTCGCGCTGAAAAGCGATAGCCGTTTGCTCCCAGGAGAGTGAAAGGACGGTATTTGAAATTTTTGATCCTAAGCTCATTTCGGGCGTGGGCCGGCGCAACGAGTTGAAATGTTAAACAAGTTGGCTTTGAGAGACGGCTAGATGCCTTGCCGACTCCCGTCGCCCCCCAAGACTATACGATCTTACGCTATCGTGAAAGTCTACCTCACCCATCAATTTGCTATTGGGAAAACTCAACAGAATTATTCGCTACAATCGACAAAGTCCGTCGCAATGCGAGTAACATACTTCCAGGTATTTCTCGTCGAAGCCGAGACTAGTTACATGGATCGTCGAGGAACTTATCGATAATCTAGATGTCTGTTCAGTCCGGAATATACCCACTGACATCCAAATAGAGAGAAAAGAATATGAATCCTAATCGGCGGTTTTTGATTCGGTCTGCGGCGGCCACAGGCATTATTTCCTTCTTGCCAAAATTGGCTTTTGGCCACGATCGAATTCTTACTCCATCTCAAACAAAAGGGCCGTTCTATCCTGTGCCCGACATCGAAAGGCAAGAGTTTTTTGATTTCGATCTGACCAGAAAAGGCCCGGATTCTCCGGTAGCAGAAGGTAAACTGATTGCCATTCGTGGGAGCGTAATGGGCCACGACGAAAATGCACTGGGGGGCTCTATCGTGGAAGTGTGTCAAGCCTGCGAATCAGGGCGGTACAATCATCCAAAGGATACGAATGACCGCCCCATCGATCCCAATTTCCAATACTGGGGCAGAATCGTAACGGGCGAATCAGGTGAATTTCGTTTCAAAACGATACTTCCTGGAAAGTATCCAGGACGAACACCTCATATTCACTTTCGAATTTTATCCCCAGATAGAAAAGAGCTTGTAACCCAACTTTACTTTGGGGACAACGAGCCATTGAACCGCAAAGATTCTGTTTACATGGCATTGAATGTAGCTCAAAGAGACAATGTAACGACGTTCTTTGAAGACATGGCGATTGACCCCAAAGACTCCAAGAGCGAAAAAATACCGACAGGACAGTTTACGGTCGTCCTTGGTGATCCGAGTGATAGCAAATCGACCCCTCCCATGTAATTCCCGATCCCGTGCGTGAGTGCTTGTTACCTTAATCACATTTTGAAAAATGAATATTAGCCGCAGGGCGCTATCCCACGGTTAACGGCCTATAACCGGACGCTAGCGCGTTCGCGGCTCATTAAAGCAACAAGCCCTTACCTCGCGGGAAACTCAAGCGTATCGATTGCATAACCCATACGACCGTAACGTCCTAAAGAACGCCAGTTTTTCAAATTGGCTTCTTGGCTCTTTGCGTAATCTCACCCAGTGTTTTCTCCGATCCGATAAGGGCATGAAGGCTTCGGGGTGTGAAGTATGTTGGGAATCAAACGAAAATTTTTAGCTCTGATTGGATTAGCAGCAGCCGTCTGGGCCGCGTCGCAGTACGTATCGATTAGCGGACTAGAAAACGTTCGTCTCACTGCTAAATCAACTTACACGACGGAGCAGGATGCTGATGTTGGTGACTCTGGCATGCTTGGAACAAGCTTCAGCAACGCTAACAGTTCGGCTCCTACGGCATTTAACTCCTTTCGCATAACGCCCCAAAAAATCTGGGAGGGCGAGGAAAACGGTCTTTTTCACACCGCTTCCAATCCTCAGCAAGGCTTACTTACCCCGAGCGCTCCCTTCTCGAAAGCGGCGGGAGAGGCGCTCGTGGTTAAGCCTACGACACCAAAAATCCGAATAGCTAGTTTCAATCTGCACGCATTTAACGAGCAAAAGCTTCAAAAATTACCCGTGATCGAAACACTGGTTCGAATTGTTCGGCAGTTTGACGTTATCGCTTTGCAGCATATTAGTTCGCGACAAACAGATCTTTTGCCTATGCTGACAGAAAGGGTCAATCAGAGCGACCGCAGATACGACTTCATGATTGGCCCTCCTGTGGGCAGGGAGCAGAAACAGCAGTTCGCATTTTTGTTCGACACCGAGCGAATCGAAACTGATAGGGGGCAACTGTATACCGTTGATGACCCACAGGACCTCCTTACATACGAACCCTTGGTTGCTTGGTTTAGAACGACCCTTCCACAGCGAAACCAGAGTTTTACTTTTTCTGTTGCCAGTATTCGGTTGAATCCCTTGTCTGGAGAGTCCGAACAAAAACTCTTGCCTGACCTGATTAGGGGAATTCGGAATGATGGAAGGATTGAAGATGACATCATCATTGCTGGGGAATTCATGGCATCAAGCGACCAACTGGCAAAGATTGCTGGTCTAGACATGCTCATAGCAATCGATGGTGTTCCCACCACTATCGATGGATATGCAATGACAGGAAACATTCTTTTTCCGACGCGTGCAACAGACGAATTTACGGGAAAAGCTGGGGTTATAGACTTCTTGCGTCAACTAAATTTGTCATTCGACCAAGCCTCTCAAGTGTCGTCGAATCTGCCAATTTGGGCAGAATTTACCGCCTATGAAGGGGGAAAGCCCTAGTATCCCCTCCCTTTTCCCAGGTTAAAATGCTAGTCTTTCACCTCCGTGGAAACTTAAACGATGCTACGGAGGATTCCAATCTCATCATCAAGGTTATACAACGTGGTTCGACTCACCGCTGCTCTGTCCATTACTGCACTAACATCCCCTTTAGCTGGTTAATTGGTCTGACGTGATGGAAATGGGCGTAGGTTCACAATATCCGACTCCAAAGCGGATCCTAATCGTCCGTCTCTCATCCATAGGCGATGTCGTTTTGAGTGTGCCTGCGTTGTGTGCGCTCAGGAGAAAGTTCCCCGAAACACGAATTGGTTGGGTTGTGGAGGCACAGGGTGCTCAACTGCTAGAAGGGCATGCTGACCTAGATGATTTGTTTATCACCTCCAAAGCAGCCTTTCGCTCCCCCAGAGAGTTTTTCAAGCTCGCAAAGGAACTGAGGCAATGGGGCCCTGACGTTACTATTGATTTGCAGGGACTAGCGAAGAGCTCGCTGCTGGCCTATTTCACACGAGCAGAGACGCGACTGGGGTTCGCAAAAGGTGACTATGACGGTAGGGAGTTCAGTTGTTGGGTCAACAATAGGATCGTTAAGCCCAAACAGTCCCATCTGGTTTTAAGGGGGCTGGAAATTCTTTCCCCACTAGGAATAGATGATCAGCGAGTCGAGTTTCGACTGCCCGAGCATGAGGTCGATACGAAGTTCCTTGACCATATCAGAGCGACCGAGTGGGGCGGGAAACAGTACGCTTTGATCAACGTTGGGGCAAGATGGGTGAGCAGGCTTTGGCCGGCCGAGCGTTACGGTGCCGTTGCATCGCACCTTGCGCAAAAATGGGGGCTGCTACCTGTGATTCTTTGGAGTGGTGACGAAGAGCGGGCCATTGCAGAATCTGTTCAAAAACAGTGTGGGCAACATTCAGTTTTGGGGCCAATATGCTCCCTTAAGCAATTGAGGAGTATTATCCGGGGTGCCAAGATATTTGTCGGTTCCGACACCGGCCCAATGCACCTTTCCGTTGCTGTGGATACTCCGACTGTCGGTATGATTGGTCCCATGCCAATCGAGCGGACTGGTCCTTTGGGCCCTAAGCACCGAGCTGTCCAAAAATATAAACTCCCGCCTGAACGAAAATCCGAACGGCGTACCAATTGCGAGCCCATCCTATCCATCACCGTTGATGATATAACTTGTGCATGCGATTCGATCCTCACCAATTCACCTAACAACAGCTAAGGCTGAAGGCGACCAATTCGTCAGTACGATTTGCGACTCAATGATAATTGCTCACTCAAATCGAGTGATTGCCGCATTTTGCACGTTTTGGTGAAGGAATAGGAAACAGGCTCGCGATAAGATCAACAGATCGAGCCCGAATAATTTTTTTCAACCAACTTGATTTCTTCGCTAGTCTGGATTCACCATGGACGAGCAAACCTGGGTCATCAGTACAAAAGATCTTCAAATCGGTACTGTCCTCAGCTTCGACTTACTCGACGCAACCGGCAATGTCCTCCACAAGGCGGGGATGCCCATCAGCGAACGTTTAAAAGAAAGATTGCACTCAAATGGGATTGATTCCGTTTCTATTCGTGGGCGGAGCGAAGCCGCGCCCGATCAAATCAATAGCGTCCTAGCAGAGTCTTTTGACCCCGCACTACTTAAGGAGCTTACTCAGACAATTAAAAGTAATCAAAGTTTGGTCCAAAATTCCATATCTTTACTTCTTCAGAACAAACCATTGGATGGCAGAGTTCTGGAAGCTGGCTCTGAAAGGTTCGTGGAGTGCGCGTCTAAGGATGTCGCTGCGGCACTGTCTACCCTTGTAACCACCGAAGGGGCGGCAGATGCGGAAACCATAGAGGCCATGAGCCTTAGGGCTTCCCGACTCTCGCTCTTAGCGGTATCGACAGCCCTCACTCAGGGCCAAAGCGAGAGCTTTGCTATCTCGGTAGGATTGGCAGCCCTACTACACGACTCAAGCCTTGCACTAGCTCCCAAACTCTACGAAAAGGCGTTTCAAGGCAATCTATCCGTAGAGGAAATTGAACAATACAGAAATCACCCGATGGACTCGATGGACCTTTTGCGTCGATCTCCCGGTGTTTCGGAAAGAATGCTCGAGATCATTTCACAGGTCCATGAGCAAGCAGACGGATCAGGTTACCCCCTAGGTTTGAGAGTAAGCGAAACCAAATATGAAGCCACAATCCTTAACGCTGCCGACACTTATCTCGCGCTGACTGACTCCAGGTACCACAAGCGATTTGTGCACTCTGATGCTCTGCTCTATCTAATCGCTAATGCATCTAGAGGGAGATACTGCCCGAAAGCGGTGCAGGCTATGATTAAGAGCATGTCTGTTTTCCCAATTGGGTCAGTCGTGATTCTGGATGATGATTCCAAAGCTGTGGTTATTCGATCAAATTCGGATGCGCCAGCAAAACCAATCGTTCGCCTTTTAAGCAGCGGTCACACCAGAGTTGACCTACAAGAATCCAAAAGGACGATCGTAGCTCCGTTTGTCGATCCTCTCAGCGGATATCATCGTCTCCCCAAGTCGGAAATGAGCAATCTCCTTTGGGGACTCCCAGTAGCAGCGTAAGCAGTATTCGCGTCATAGAAGATTGACGCGTTCTTTCTCTTTCTTGCCACGCTTTGAACGTTTTGGTGCACCGGTTCCTCTGTCGCCCGGATACAAGTTTTGACCAATTTTTGTTCATGTCAAACGCTTCCGCTCTTGGGAGTCATTGAATAGGATCGAGAGTGCCCTTAGCGGGCAACGAAACAACCAAAAACATGCGGATCGGATGTTTCATTACATTGATAGTCTTCCTAACAATAGGCTGCGCACCTACGAAAGGCGGCTATGCTGAAGTGATGACAGATGCGGTCAATCAATCGACGCAATCGTTCACCATCGGGGCTGCTCGATACATCTCGTGTTCGAACGACTGTCGCAAAAAACAAACAGCTTGGCATAAATCTCAATTTGGTAAGTGAGGTTTGAATTATAGGCACATACCAATCGCCTTTGTTGGTCTCAAGAGAAAATCGAAAAGAGGAATGGTTACTCAATGAAATCGATGAAGCCTGGATTTACTTTGGTTGAGCTTCTCGTAGTAATCGCAATCATTGGCATTCTCGTCGACCTGCTGCTGCCTCAACTCGTGGATCATCGAAAACATGGTTGAATCCGTCGGGAACCTGTACGGGGGGGCCAATCCGAGATAACCGACGGAGAAAAATACAACACTCCTTACATCTCTCAACAAAACCTGACTGCTGACGAGTATAATGAGGGCCTCACCTACGCATTCCCTCTCCCACCTCGGATCACTATGTCTGGCCGCTATTCACTATCTGTAGCGTTCTTTCTTTTCCTTGTCTTTACCCGCGTTGACAGCAATTGCGTTATGGCTGCGAGTGACGAGGAAGAATTCAGCTCATTCCGTAATCTACTCAACACCTATTGCTCCGACTGCCATACGGGAGCGACGGCAGAAGCGGATGTCGAATTGAATTTGTTGGATTCTCCATCGGCGCTAAGGTTGAGAACGGAACTTGCCAAAAGAACACTCGACACTTTGCAACAAAATCAAATGCCACCCGTAGACTCCCCGCAGCCCAGCGAAGGTGAGCGACAAAAAATCCTATTGTTCTTGGACCGAATACTCAAAGAAGAAGCAGAACGATTTTCGGGTGATCCAGGTCCTATTGTATTACGACGACTCAATAATGCAGAGTATACGAATTCGATTCGCGATTTAACGGGCGTCGAATCGCTGGACCCTGCCAAAGAGTTCCCTGTCGACGGAGCTGCTGGCGAGGGATTTACCAACGCTGGCAATGCACTGAGCATGTCCCCAGCCATGTTGACCAAATACTTAGACGCAGGCCGCGATCTTTCTCAACATGCGGTTCTCCTACCCGATGGGTTTCGATTTTCTTCCTCGATATCCCGACGAGACTGGACTGAAGAGGTACTCGGGGAGATTCGCTCTTTGTACGCGAAGTACTCTGCCAAAACCGGCGCAACCCAAGTGAATCTGCAAGGCGTAATCTTTGATACCAATGACGGTGGCCGACTACCATTCTCTCTCTACCTGCAAGCCCTTATCGAGGAGCGAAAGAATCTAGAGCAAGGCAGCAAAACAATCTCCGAAATCGCGATCGAACGCCAATTAAGCCCCAAGTATTTGCAGTTGATCGACAGAGCTCTGCACGATCCAAAAGGTCAGCTCATGGCAAGCATTGCACGCCAACTAAAGTCGGCAGACCCTAATGCATTAACCAATACGATTCGCTCGATTGAGGATTGGCAAAAGGCCCTTTGGAAATTCTCTAGCGTTGGCCACATAGGAAAGAAGAATGGGCCAGCCCGCTGGATGGAACCGGTCAACCCAATATCAACTGGGCAAGAGTTTAGACTTCCTCTGCCTACTCCTGTAGCTGATGCACAGGTTCTCGAAGACCGCGAAGTCGTTTTTTACCTGTCGACCACTAATGCAGGAGACGGCTCCACCGAGGACGCTAGTGTTTGGGAGCGACCTCGATTCGTATTGCCAGGACGCCCGGACCTTCTACTGAGGGATTGCGATGTCGTGGTTCCCTATTTGAGAGAAGCGAATGCCAATGTGCTTCGACAAGCAAAATCGGCTCTTGCAGCTGCAGACTGGGCCACTAGGCAATCTTCACCAGTGGCTATTGTCGATCTCGCACGACGATTCGAATGCGACGAAGATGTTTTGCGAGCCTGGTTTGATTACCTGGGGATCCAATCCACGAACGCGCAGAAAATCAAAGGACATGTAACCAGCAGTCTTCAGCGAGTTTCGGGGTACGAATTTGTTTCGGGTTGGTCTGGGGCAGATGCTCTAAGCGTGATTGCAAACTCATCGTCCGAACATGTCCGTATACCTGGGAATCTCGCACCTCATAGCTTGTTGGTTCATCCAGCCCCAACCATGCAAATCGTCGTTGGATGGGAGAGCCCAATCAATGGAATGGTAACAGTGAAAGGATCTGTTCAACATGCTCATCCGGAGTGCGGCAATGGCGTTCAATGGTCTCTCCAGCTCAGACGCAATTCGACCATTCAAAACTTAGCCAGTGGTATTGCACATGGCCCAAACATTCTGCCCTTTGAGGTTTCAAAGCCACTCCTTATGTCGGAAAGGGACATTATATGTTTGGTAGTCAGCCCACGGGACGGCAATCATTCTTGTGATGCAACAGCCGTTCAATTGACGTTACAAGAGCGCCTGCAACCGGTCGATGGCAATGCCACAAAAGAAGCTCGCCAATGGGATCTTAGTACTGACGTTGCACCGAACATATTGCAAGGCAACCCACACCAAGATTCACTCGGCAATTCAGCCGTTTGGCACTTTTTTGGAGAACCTGTCACCGGCACCGAGACATCGACCATACCCGCTGGCTCGTTACTCGCTCAGTGGCAAGCTTCGAGCCAAAGCCAGGAGCGAATGGAGTTCTCGAATCAGTTGTCCAACATGCTTTCCTCTGTGGCGAAAGACAAACAATCCTTCGCGCAGCTCAATCCTGCTGATCGACTGTTGATTCAGCAATTAACGTCCCTTGCGGGCCCACTCATGAATCATCATTTGCGCAAAGCATTGGCCGATACCTCTAAACTGTTTGATGGCCCGGTAGCGTCAGAGAATATGTCGGTCGCAGTTCCAGGTAAGCCGATCGAGGTTCGGGTTCCCGCATCCCTCGTTGCAGGATCAGAGTTTATAGTTCTTGGAAGACTAGCTGATCCTGAAAGATCCGTTGGATCGGTGCAGATGGATGTAACCTCGCACCTTCCACAGGATACGGATGGTTTGTTGCTTGGAGAATGGAAGGAAACCAATACCAAGGGAACATGGACTGATGGAGCCAATCAAGTCGTATCCAGCAGGCCAATCGTTGTTTCGAAAATGGCCAAGACGAGGCAAACGATCGAGGCAGCATTTGACGAATTCCGTCAGCTTTTTCCTGCTGCACTTTGTTACAACAAAATTGTACCAGTCGACGAGGTTGTGACTCTAACCTTGTACTATCGCGAAGATGATGCGCTGTCTCGATTGATGCTCTCCGATCGGGACATTTCTGAACTTGATCGATTGTGGGATGAACTTCATTACATCTCTCGGGATGCTCTGTCACTAGTCGATGCGTTCGATCAGCTTTGGCAATACGCGACCCAAGATGCAGATCCGAGCGCATTCGAACCTCTCCGCAAGCCAATTATGGATCGCGCGGTTGCATTTCGGGAAACGCTGCTTCAGTCTGAACCGAAACACCTAGAGGCCATTTACCAGTTCGCATCCAAGGCATTTCGCCGACCCTTGAGTGATTCGGAGAAATCAAAACTCCTCTCTGCCTACAAAACCTTGCGAGATTCAGAGTTAGATCACGAGACAGCGATACGCAGCCTACTAACCAAGATCTTTATATCTCCGGCTTTTCTTTACAAAAGCGAGAGCGGAAAGGGAGACATCAAGAAGATTGGTGATGGAAAAATTGCGATTAGGGCTTTGACCGATTTTGAGTTAGCCACTCGACTAAGCTATATGATCACCGGCACGCTGCCTGACGATGAGCTACTAAGATTGGCGGCTAAGGGTGCGTTAAGTGATCCTGAAATTCTCAAAGCGCAGGCCCGAAGACTCTTGCAATCGGCGGGAGTGAAATCGATTGCGACTGAATTCGGATGTCAATGGTTACATGTTTACCAATTTGACACACACGACGAGAAAAGTGATGCCAGTTTCCCGGACTTCGCCAGCCTCCGTAGCTCAATGTATCAAGAGAGTATTTTGTTTTGGGTTGACATGTTTCGAAACGATGCTTCGCTGTTAAATCTTTTAAGTGCCGACTATGCATTTGTTGATTCCAAACTGGCTCAGCATTACGGAGTAGATTGGGAGTCCGCAGTAGCAGTTGATGTCCCCGGTTTTGCGGATTGGCGTCGAATTCCGCACGCGACTACGTTCGATCGAGGTGGAATTTTAACCATGGCATCGGTTCTTTCAAAACAGTCGGGTGCATCGAGAACAAGTCCAATTCTTAGGGGCAACTGGATCAGTGAAGTATTACTGGGTGAAAAACTACCGCGTCCTCCTAAGAATGTACCTGTCTTGCCAGAGACTGCACCTGAGGGACTCACCGAGCGTCAACTAATCGAGATGCATAGCAGCGATCCAGCATGTGCGAAATGTCACGCTCGCATCGATCCTTTTGGATTCGCATGGGAAGGATTTGACGCGATCGGTCGACGTCGCGATCCAGCCCAATACGATACGTCAACAAGCTTACCAGACGGAACGAAAATAGAAGGTTGGATTGGCTTGCGAGAATATCTGATGGAGCAAAGGAAAGAGGAATTTACAAAGCAGTTTTGCAAGAAACTATTAGGATATTCCCTGGGGAGAGCGGTGCAACTTTCCGACCAAACCTTGATCGCTGAGATGGAGCAGGGTTTGAAGGAAAACGACTACCGAGTCAGCGCGGCATTAAACAAGATTCTGGAAAGCCAACAATTTCGGTTCGTTAGGACCGACGATCCAAGTCAAGAAACAGGTGTAACACATGAATAATATCCCAACCAATACCTACGAAAACAAGCCTGGTGTAACACAATCACCCTTCACACGGCGTACGATGCTTCGTGGAGTTGGTGTAACCATGGCGTTGCCATTTCTAGAATCAGTATCGCTGTGGGCCGACGAAAAAGCTCCGAATGATGACGCGATCCCTCCTGTCAGAACCGCTGTTTTATTCTCGGGCAACGGTTTCCATAACCAAGAGTGGTGGGCAAAAGGATCAGGTAATCAGCTCGAATTGGGAAGAGTGCTTGCCCCATTGAATGATGTTAAGAGCAAGATGTTGTTCATCAGTGGTCTCTATAACGCTGAGGCATTGAAAGGAAACATCCACAGTTCCCAGACAGGTAACCTGCTCTCGGGTGCGCCGCTCGCATCTGGTGGCGATATACGATCTGGAACTAGTTTTGACCAGTTGATTGCTCAGCATCAAGGGCGGACGACAAAAGTATCGAGCTTAGTGCTCGGATGTGAAAAATCCAATCAATCAGTTCACAAGAACTATTCCATGCTTTACAGTTCGCACATTTCATGGAGCTCACCAACCACACCGACTCCGCTGGAGCTTTATCCCGCCTTGGCTTTTGACCGATTGTTCAAAGACGAGGTTTCGCGGGCTGACAAAAGCGTCTTAGATTCCGTGTTAGAAGACGCGAATGACTTGAGAAGAGGGATCAGCAAAACCGATCAACGCAAACTCGATGAGTTCCTCGATTCGGTTCGAGACGTTGAGTCACGAATATCTAAGGCAGGCGAACGCGGTGAATTACAAGGCTGGAAACCAGCTTTTGATAAAAAATCGCTGGTTCGTCCTCAAGACGGTATACCGCAAGATATTGCCGAGCATATGCGACTCATGTGCGACATACTAGTATTGGGCTTCCAAACTGATACGACGCGAGTATGCAGCCTCAAATTGAATAATGACCATTCGTCATTACGATTTCCCAATCTCGGAGTTGATTATATGATCCACCACTTGCTATCACATTCCGACACGGAAGATTGGCTCAAGGTCAATCAGTTCTTTCTTGAGCAAGTTGCGTATATTGCGAAGAGAATGGACGCGATTCAAGAAGGTGAGCGTACGCTGCTTGATAATTCCATGATCCTATTCTGCTCAAGCATGTTAAACGGCCATCATGAAGCAGGTAGATTGCCCGTCATTTTGCTGGGTGGTGCCGGTGGGAAGATTCGCGGCGGACGCGTTCTGGACTACACAGGACAAGAGAATCGTCAGATGTGCAGGCTTTATCTAAGCATGATGAACAAGGCAGGTTTGGCATTCGACAAATTTGGCGATGCCGTAGAACCGTTGAACGAGATTTAACCGTTCACCGCCAGCGCGAGATCGCGTTTTTTCAACAGCTTAAGCAGTTTAGTTTTTCGTGCTGGTTTGCAGCCTGGCTTTATCCATAGGATGGTAGATCAAGTCCAGCATTTGGCTTTGCACTTTGATCGTTCGGATCAGCGTCCAAATGTGCGATGGTTCGAATTCGCTCGGTGTTGCCGCAGCTAGGTTATCTAAATCCCATGCAGCTGCGCCGAGCTGTTCATCGAGCGACTGAATTCGGGCGATTGCAATTCTTACTTGGTCTTCGGTAACCGAGCACGGGAGTTCCTGCAGATTGCCGGATCTAATGATCTTTGCGACGAGCAATATGCGATCTGCATTCTCGTCGGGCAGGAGCTTTTCGATTTGTTGAACAAAGTTCGATAGTGACATTCGAATCCTAGAAAAGTGCGTCAGTTGCCACAAGTGTTTCCTTAGGGCTGGCGATTTTCGGAGTTCGAAAACCAAGGGAAACTTGCAGATCGTGAATGGTAGGACGGAAAAATGTCTACGTCCTGAAAACTTTTCCCTTTCGCGGATCGAGAAGAGCACGATCCCCCAAATTCTTAGCGCAAACGTTACAATCGGCAATTGCGATGTAATTCGTTGTGTGTTGGCTAGACTGAATTCGTAGTCCGGATTGAGTCGTTCTAGCACATGTTTTGTTTTTCAACAGACCAGTTGAAATGAAGTTTTTTCACAAGTCGTTCCTTTCCCTGTGAGAGTTATTGCCCATGATGAGAACAGTCAATTTAGATCGCCGAGCATTCACCCTTTCCACGGCAGCCCTGGCCACCATGACGATTACGGGTGCAGCATCTGGCATGACGGAATCAAGCAAAAATTCAGCGCCTGCATTGGACTCGCTTCCATCGCCGCCTGCCGAGGGTAAGAAGATCCTTCTCTCTTGCAAATTGACCATGATCACCAAGGAGAGCAAAGGTAAGAAACTCTCCATCGTAGAGCGACTACAGTTGGCGAAGGCGGCAGGCTTTGACGGTGTAGATTTTGACGAAGCGGGGCAGTTCACGGTAGAAGAAGCTCGATCGGCTGTTATCGAGTCGGGAGTCTTTTGCCACAACGCAATCAATCACGATCACTGGCGTGACACACTCACCAACAAAGATCCTGCTGTTCGTGCAAAGGGAGTTGCGAACATCAGTCATTGTTTAAGAGTATCGCATGCGATTGGAGGATCTGGTGTACTAATCGTGATAGGAGTTGGTGCCGACGGAACTCCTAAAGAATGTGACGACCGAGCTCGGGAAGAGATTCGGAAGCTGATTCCTTTGGCTGCTTCCTTAGGTCAGCCGATCCTATTCGAAAATGTTTGGAACAAAATGCATTATGACCACGACAATGCACCAGAGCAGACGCCCGATCGTTTTGTTGAATTCGTCGATTCTTTCAACAGCCCTTGGGTAGGAATGTATTACGACATTGGTAACCACTGGAAGTACGGGCAACCACGGGTTTGGCTTAATGCCTTTGGTCGACGAGCGATCAAGTTGGATGTTAAAGGATTTAGTCGAGCAAAAAACAAATTTGTCGATATCACTTCTGAGGAAGACGATTTACCCTGGGATGAAGTACGAAAGGGGCTTGAAGACATTCAGTTTTCCGGTTGGGCCACTGCCGAGGTTGGGGGTGGGGACTTAGATCGTCTAACCATTGTGAGAAAGCAAATGGAAACAGCTTTCGGACTGAACTCTTAAAACATTAAAGGGATCGATGACATCAAACGTAAATCCGCCGGTCGCATTAATCACCGGCATTACAGGTCAAGACGGATCGTATCTTTGCGAGTTGCTTTTATCCAAAGGTTATACCGTGCACGGTATAGTTCGGCGAAGCAGTTCGCTAGATCGGCCCCGATTGAGTCGCCAATACAACGACCCGCAGATTTACGGCAAAAGTTTGTTTCTTCACTACGCCGACCTTTCGGATGTCACTTCGATAAGACGCATCGTTCAAAAGACTCAGCCTGCAGAATTTTATCATTTGGCGGGACAGTCTCACGTTGGACTGAGCTTCGAGATCCCCGAAAGTACTTGTGAGTTAACTGCAATCGGCACTCTTCAGATAATGGAGATACTTCGCGACCAACCCAAGCCACCGCGATTTTTACATGCTAGCAGCCGGGAAATTTTTGGAACCCCTTCGGTAACGCCTCAAGACGAATCAACCCCGATGAACCCGAACTCACCCTACGGTTGCGCGAAAGCCTTCGCCACGCAGTTGGTTAAAGTTTATAGAGAATCGTTCGGTTTGTTTTTTTGCAACGCTATATGCTACAACCACGAGAGTCCCAGAAGATCCGAGAACTTTGTCACTCGAAAGATAACACTCGGCGCAGCAAGAATAAAAAAGGGGCTCCAAACCGAGCTGGTGATGGGAAATCTCGATGCAGAACGAGACTGGGGATATGCTAAAGAATTCGTCGAAGCGATGTGGCTAATGCTACAGCAACCGGCCCCGGAGGACTTCGTCTTGGCGACTGGCAGAACGCATTCGGTTCGGGAATTTATGGAGCACGTCTTTTCCTATCTTGGATTGGATTGGCAGCAGTACTACAGCGTCGACCCTCGCTTTAATCGGCCGGCCGATCCGACTGGACTGCTTGGCGATTCTCGTAAAGCTAAACAGAAGCTGGGCTGGGAAGCGAAAACCCCGCTCAAAGAATTGGCACGTATCATGGTGGAGTACGATCTACAAACGCTCCAAACGCCAGAACCCTCAAATCCGTAACTCCACCCCCCTTTCATTGCGCATCAACAAACAGCTAAGGTATTCTGGATTCTGGTTTTACTGAAAAAGGGGACGATTTCTGCGTGATTCTTGAGAGACAAATTGTGGTGTCTGGACGCTTGTACCTATTATGTAGGTAGCGAAACTGTTCAGACAGGAGGTCTATCCCATTCGTCCTCTTCTCCTCTCATCACTTTCATGCAGTCCGAATCGAATTCTCACTCGCCGAATCGGCCGATTGTGACTCGCCCCATCAACATGGAGTCCCCGGACGAGGGGGCCTTTGACCTAAGACCGGACGCTGACGAGGAATCCCCTCTCTATCTCCAACGATTGCAAAAAGATGAGGAAACGAGACTTCCAGTCTTCGGTGAGTACCTCGTAGAGGGCAAAATCGGCGCGGGTGGCATGGGGCAAGTCTTTAAAGCTCGCCATCGGACAATGGATAGGGAGGTCGCGATCAAAATTCTGCCTAGATACCTCTCGGCCGATCCTGAATCAATAGATCGCTTTTACTCAGAAGTACGAGCCACTGCCAAGTTGATGCATCCCAATATTGTCACCGCCTTTGATGCTGGTTGCTACAAGATTGGAGAGGTATCGGTTCATTTCTTGGTTATGGAGTTAATCCGAGGAGATCTTTTGTCGGCAAGAGTTGCACAAAATGGACCTCTCTCAACGAAAGAGGTCGTCGACATTCTTGTTCAAGCTGCGTCGGCTCTGGAATACGCCCACAATCAAGGCATCGTCCATCGAGACATTAAGCCAAGTAACATGATGATTACACCACATGGTGTTCTCAAAATCTTAGATTTCGGACTTGCCGTTCTACGTGACAATAAAGACCAAAACCCAAGGACTGAATCGTCTCAGATAATCGGTACAGTCGAATTTATGTCGCCTGAACAAATCAACGAACCAAACAAAGTAGATCACCGAAGCGATCTTTATTCGCTAGGAGCGTCCATATTCTACCTTCTTACTGGACGTCCCATGTTTCAAGGAGAGCTCGTGCAAACGGCTCTCGCTCAGGTTCATCGTAAACCGCCAGCCCTGTATGAAATCCGGAGCGATGTTGACTTAAGATTGGATTCGATTTTCCAGGCACTGGTCGCTAAGAACCCACAAGACCGACTCCAATCGGCGCACGAACTGACGGAAAAACTTATCAAGCTTAATCTTTTGGATCGATCTACGGTCACGCAACAAAGAGTGTCCCCACCCCCGAGTCTCGCCGCTCCGGTTCGTCCGACCAGTTTCGGCCCTGGCTCAACATCGCAAAAGTCCTATGCAGCAGTCGGGATTGAGTTGGGCATGCTCCACTCACGAGTCAGTTACGTAAATCGCGAGCATAAAATAGAAGAAGTACGCGTTGATGGAGACTTAACCAAAACGCGAAACGTACTCTACAGTGACGGGGAAAGCATTGCATTCGGTTCGCAAGCTGTCGATTTACGAGTTCAAAAACCGGAATGCATATTCCATGGTATGCAACGGTGGTACGGATTGCCGTTACTCGAACGACCTTTCGGAGGCCGACAGGTTCCACCAGAAGTGTTAGTGGCGTGTGTCATTAGACAAATGATGGTCGCTGCGCGGCACGAACTCCCTAACGCATCGCATGCAGTTGTCACTGTCCCCGCCTGTTACGACCAAATGCATCGGCTTTGCACCAAGGTTGCATGCTCCATCGCTGGCATCGAAGTTTTACAACTTCTAGATAAACCGGTGGCAGCGGCTCTGGCCCATAACGAAATCGAAGTTCGACTCGCCAAAGGTACAGGGGCAGAAGTTGCTAAGAAACACTTGGTCGTCATGCTTAACGGCGCCGCATGCGAATCGGCTATCGTTCGAGTTAATGGCGACGAAATTCAAATGGAAGCTGCCGAAGGAGACTGGAGAAGAGGATTTGTACGTTGGCATGATCGGGCAGCGAAAAAGGTCGCGATGCTTATTGAACAAAAATCTGGTCGCAACATCCGAGACGATCGGCAGATTGCATCTCTTATACAACGAACACTGGAACGTGCCTTTGAGAAACTCCGATATGTATCTAGCGTCCCGTTTATCGTTGAAGTAGATGGTGACAGATTCGAAAACAAACTCGATAGAGACAATTTGACCGATTGGGTAGATGATCTAGTGCTCGATTGCGGAAGCTTCACAAAACGATTGCTTGAAAGAACCAACACGGATCCAAAATCAATCGATTCGATACTTTTGGGAGGCGCTGCCAGCTGGATCCCGGCTATCAGAGACGAAATCCAAGCGGTTGTCGGAAAGCATGCAAAGATTAGCGAGTTCTCGTCTGCGGATTTAGCTCGTGGCGCCGCTGTCCAAAGTCACTATATGATGCCACCGGCTAAGAAAGATGTACCTCATGCTGTAAGCTCCACCAGCTATGACATCGGTGTAATCATTCAAGACGAATCCACGCAATTACCTCCCCCACGTGTTTTGGTGAGTCGAGACCAGCCGCTTCCTGCCAGTCTGAGCAAAACTCTTCGATTCTCTAAAGATGGACGCAGACAGCCGATCCTTCAGTTTGTAGAAGGCTCTAGATTGAACGCGTTCACATGGAATCGATTGGGAAGCGTTGATCTTCAGCAGTGCTTCACAAATAGAGGCTCGGCAGACCCATTGCAACTTCGGGTCGACGTTGATGAAAGCGGCCTCTGGAGCGGCACGGTAGCATGGCCAGCTGGAAATGATCAAATCGCCCTTACCCCTCTAAGCGTTCCCCTCATGGACGTCGTTTCAATAAGGCAATGGCGGGATTGGCTCGAGTCTCTGATGCTATGCAATGGTCACGTAGTACCCTAAATTGCAGGATACCAAAACAAAAACCGGGAAGCCAGTTACGACTTCCCGTTTCGTATTTTATTCGCTCAGCTGATCACTGAGTCATACTGGGCACGGTTTACAAAAGGTTTAGAAACCACCGCCGCCACGAGCAGCTGTTCCAGCGGCAGAAATTGCCTTGATGACGTTGTCTTCCAAAGTGACTCGAACAACAGTTTCACGATCTCCATTCTTGGAGTCGATCATGATCTGGTCTTTGCCTGCTGAAGTGACTTCAACGGCAGCATCGATTCCAGGATTGGTTTCGATAGCCTTCATGAAGGACAACAGCTGCCCCAGCGAGAATCGCATCTTCAATGCTTCTCCAGGAGCCGATGGCTTGGCCGCTGCACGGTCTACAACTTGCTTAATCGCTTTTTCGCAATCCTTACCAACAGCCACGTAAACAGCGTTGGGAGTGGTAGCTAAAGTTGCAGTCACTTTTTCGCCGAAAATAGCAACAGCTTTTTCGTCAGCGTCTGGCGGAAGTGCAATCGATAGCTGGTGCAAGTTCGCACCAGCGTGCTTGCCGGTGTTAACCTTCAAGCTCACTTGCTCACCGACAGCTTCGAGATCTGATGCAGCTTCAGCAGCTAGAGCTTCGACTTGCTTTCCATCAGCAACGGTAAAGGCAGCGGTGATGCTCAAGTTCGGAGTTGTTGTGATGTCGGCTACTGTTTCAAGCTGACCTTTCTTAGCGGTTTCCAAGAAAAGTCCAGCTAGTTTGTTCAAGTAGTTTTCTGCCTTCTCTGCGGCAACTTCGTTGTCAATCTGGTCGACAGCTGCGGAAACGGCTGCTTCCATGCTGGTTTCGAGTTGCTCAATATCTTCTGCCGCAACAAGCTGAAGTGATTGGAACATCATCATTGAAGCGTCTTGTGGTACGCCAGCAAGAGTCGCTTTGCTACCCTTCATCTTGGCGAGGTTCAAAGCAAGCTTCGAGCCTTCTACGAAACGGGTTCCGACATCCAAAGTCGTTTTCGATTCAGCCTTGTTTACAGCTAGGCCGATCTTCAAGCTTTCGGTGCTATCGATAGCTTCTTGAATTTGGGCCTTAACTTGCTCGGCATTCTCAAGAGCCGCTTCCGCTTGCTCTTCATCCATGTTTGCCATGCCTTGCTGCATTCCGGCTTCGAATTGTCCCATCAACATCTCAACGAGTGGTTGTGGGATATTTTGTGGGTGCAAATCGATGAGGACATCGTACTTCGCGACCAAAGTCTTGAGGTTTTTGGTTGCAGCAATATCAAAGTTAAGCACTGCATCTTCAGTTTGGCCAACAAGAAGCCATTCACCGGCGTTCTTCATGTACAACGAATTCCCAACATTCATTTCGTACAATCCATCGCCCAGGTCTTGTGGCTCGCCGAAAATCGCGAGCTGACCGAAAAACTCTTCCAAATCTTTAAGTGGAAGAGCTGCGACAGGGGCAGGATTGCCGGTGTCATCAAGTTCTACAAACACGCCCACTGGACGGCTGGTATCAATACCAGCCGTGTACTGTGTTAGTGCGGTCTTAACCGTTCCAGCAGCCATGCCACCGCCACCGAGGCGAGCAAGATGCTGGATGTTGGGGACCATGGTATCGAATGGTGCAATAGCAACTGTGACTACAGATTTGTCGGAGTCATCCGCTCTTGTGTCTACTGCCATCGCGAAAGGGGTGGCGGCGAAAGTCATTGCCGCGATCTTGGAACGAATGGACCACTTCATACTAGTAAAACGTCTCCTCGAGCAAAACAGGAATAAATCGACAGCAGTTTTCAGCACATGAACTGTGAAACAACCGAACCAATTCGGTTTTGGATTCCAATTCTTGGCACAAAAAAGCTCTCTAACGCAAAATCAATCAGACAGCGATCTGAAAATCTTATAGTTTTCCGCCTAAAGTTGCGAGCCGATCCTGGGTATATGAAAAGATTTTGGCGGATATGTGAGATGCCTTGCGAGTCGCCACAATTAGATCGATCAGCGTAGCCGCTTGCCTAACACCGCAGAAACGCCTTAACAGAAGCAACCGACGTGGCGAGGGGGCAATGGCCCAAATGCTCACCCTGAATAGATGCCTCTAGAACGGAGGCGTAAAGAGCAGGAGCCACGCGTATTCGGTTTACCGCTCTCGGAAAACGATTCGACCTTTGGTCAAGTCATAGGGGGAAAGCTCAACTCGAACTTTGTCTCCTGGCACAATACGAATAAAATTCTTTCGCATCTTGCCTGCCACGTGTGCCAGTACCTCGGTACCGGTTTCCAATTGGACACGAAATCGAGTGTTCGCCAACGCTTGGGTAACAGTCCCTTCTACTTCAAATGCTTCTTCGTTTTTTGCCATAAAATTAATAAAGCCCCCAGCCGCCCGCTCTCCCAGTTTACTCAAGTGTCCTGCACACAGAACGGCGCGATATGGGCCGTCCTTTACGAGGGTCGTACTGTTATAGGCTAAACGCCCAGGTATCGTCCACTTCAAAAGCCCGGTTACCCAGCATTTGCAAGGAATTAGAATCTATTTTCCCATTCGGTACTGCCATGCTGAAACGCCTTAAGCTGGGATTTTGCCCCTTTACATTCTCAGCAGAGACTACTTTTTGGGGGTCCCGTCAGGCTCAAAATTCTCTAGGAATTTATCCTTCATGGCCTCTCGCATTTTTCGCATAACCCCCTGCGGAAGTCCGTGCCCGGCTCCCGGTACCATCTCTACCTTGGCATCACTTCCCAGTTCCTTAAGTCGCTCCGCCATCTTCATCGTTGCACCCTCGAGATAAAACGTATCGAGATCTCCCATGGCAAGATGGATTTTTCCTGCCAATAGCGGCTTTAGCTGCTCCCAATTGTCTGCGATCTTGATGCTTATGTCATATTTTTTCCAGTAAGAAACAACTTCATTGTCGACCAATCCCGATTTTGGGTCCCAAGCTCTCTTTGGCTCACCTCGTGCATCTCGAGGACTGAACACAGCATCAAACGAACGCATTTGCCCTCCACGTCCCAAAACTTGATCCATCTTGCAAAAATCGTCGTACCAGAGCATGACCTGTTCCCCCTGCCTAGCTAAAGGTCTTCGGTTTCCTTTCGGATCGGTGTAAACGCTCTGGATCGGGAAAGCATACAAATCCGTTCCTTGGAAATCGCGAAAATCGACCGGGTCGGGTGAAGTGCTGAAAACCCCACCAAATGTTTCGGGATAGCTAACCTGAAGCCAAAGACTAGACCATCCTCCGCTGCTATGCCCCCCAACGAACCTCGCTTTTGAGTCGGCAATGGTTCGAAACTGGCTATCGATATAGGGAATCAACTCCTTGATTAATGCGTCTCCACGAGGACCGTTTGACTCGCTGTTGGCATAGACGTGGTGCCCGTACTTGCACTCACCTGTCAACATGACCTGGATAAACTCAACTTCGCTGGGAGCCCGTCGTGGATTGGGGTCTCGCCCCATCCCACGCAATGTCCCACCAAAACCTGTGACCTCGTAGTAGACTGGGTAGCGACGATCTGGAGACGTTTCGTAAGATGCAGGCAGAATGACAGCCGCTCGATCGATCACTTCTCGCTGGAAGTAATCCGAAAGGAGTTCACTCTTCTTTTGTACGAACTTAACACGCTCAGTATCTTTATACTCAACATCTGGGACGACTTGATTTAGTTCCAAGTTAACTATGTCACTCGATGCGGAATCCCAGGTCACGACTTCACTGTAGAAATTACCAGGCCCTTGATGCGGCGGCGGGTAATAAAAATCATGATCTAACACTGCTTGCAAACGGTACGTCTTTGCCGGCCACTTTGCAATCTCGATCGGAAACGCCTCCGCTGTACCGTCTAATTCAACCGTGTCTCCCGGCTTCATGCCGGCGACCTCAATGGCTGCAAAAGGCTCGGGGCTAAACCAATTCGGCCCTTGCATTGGAGTTCTTTGAGCACTCGCCGTAGCAAACACAAATAATCGTCCGGTGATTGGTTTTGTGGCGACACTATCGGAAAGAGTCACTCGGAATTTGGGATCGGCAGCATCAGCGGATGAAATGCACCCTAGAGTGACTCCCGAAATGAGTGCTACCAACAGAAGATATCTTGTGGTGTTC
Source organism: Pirellula sp. (assembly GCA_046344995.1). GTDB lineage: Bacteria > Planctomycetota > Planctomycetia > Pirellulales > Pirellulaceae > JBKCUI01. The sequence goes on along the minus strand of JBKDKR010000053.1, from coordinate 32,865 downwards.
AATCGAATTGACATGTTGTAATGTGGGAAGGCAGAAAAAACATAAAGCGCCGCGTGCATTCTAGAGACGAAAAAAGGGACGTGCTACCGAATAACACATCCCTCCTTGCGAATTTCCCGAATCCAACAGTCTATCCCATAACTTTTGTATTGGGACATATACCGAAATTAGCCAGATTTTCTCGCAGTCGACGCTTGAGCAACCGCTTGGCTGTTGCGAAGTAGCTTGGTGTACTCCTCGACCCCTTCCTGCTCGTCCAAAAGTATGTCCTCCAAAAACACAACCAGTGGGCGATTCCCTTCAGCCAATTCCAACGCCTTGGTATACATTTCTACCGCTTTGGATTCGAAGGCAAGACTGTTCTGCAATACTTCTGTTAGATCTTTCGATTGTTTGATCTCGTTTCGCTGAGCAACCGGCACGCCACCGAGAGCAACAATTTTATTACCGATAAGATTGGCATGCTTGAAGGACTCTTTTGCGTCTCCCTCAAATTTTTCCGCGTAAACTTCTCTCCATGGCCCCTCGATGATAAAGGACGCCTGAGAGTACTGCGCGACTCCCGTCCACTCATGCTTCAAAATCTCGTTGAGATGATCGATAATTGCTTGATTGCTCATTTGATTATTCCCTAAATTCGTGTGAGAGCTCTGTATTGTGCTTGGGAAGTATTGACGCAACGGAAGGCAATTTCAAGCTCGTTTGATGAAGCAATTTGAGAATGCTGAAGAAAACTTTCTTAGTTGAGATTCGATGTCAAAATGTATTGTGATATGATTCGGCCACAAAATGCATAATCGCCTTGATTACCATCATCACGGGTTGAAAAAGTGAAATATCGAAAGCTTGGCAGAACACATTGGAATGTTTCGGAAATTTCCTTCGGAGCCTGGGCCATCGGAGGCTCCTGGGGGGCTGTCGACGACCTGCAATCGATGGCAACTCTGCACAAAGCTCTCGACCTCGGAATCAACTTCTTTGACACTGCCGATGTTTATGGTGATGGGCACAGTGAGCGACTGCTAGCTCAGCTCAAAAGAGAACGTCCTGAGTCTGAGTTTATTGTCGCAACAAAGGCCGGGCGTCGCTTGCCCTCCCAGCACGTCGATGGCTACAGCAAAACAAACCTTCTAGCATGGCTGGATCGCAGCCGTAAGAACCTGGAATGCGACACGATTGACTTAGTGCAGTTGCACTGTCCGCCGACGGAATTGTATTACACTCCTCAAGTTTTTGATTGGCTCGAAGAATTCGTCGCCGCAGGCTTCATCAAGTACTATGGAGTTAGCGTCGAAAAGGTTGAGCAAGCAATCAAGGCGATCGAATACCCCAATCTTCAGACCGTTCAGATCATTTTCAACCTCTTTCGCCAACGCCCCACGGAACTCTTTTTCCAACTAGCTCAACAACGTCATGTCGGCATCCTTGCTCGAGTCCCGCTGGCATCTGGCTTGCTAACTGGCAAGCTGAATCGTGAATCATCTTTTGCTGCCGATGATCACCGGAACTTTAATCGCCACGGCCAACAGTTTGACCAGGGTGAAACGTTTTCAGGAGTCGATTTCGACCTGGCGTTAGAATCGGTCGAGGAATTGAAACAACTCACTTCGCCAGAAATGTCGCTTAGTCAACTAGCACTAAAGTGGATTCTCATGCATCCCGCAGTTAGCTGTGTGATCCCAGGCGCACGCAGACCCGAACAAATCGAAGAAACCGCCAAAACCAGCGATCTAAACAGCCTCCCGAAATCGACCATGGATACCATCGCCGACCTTTATAACAAGAAGATACGCCCGAGCGTACACCATCGCTGGTAGACCCGGACACGTCCCTGCTTCCCAGTCGGCTTAAGGCCTACTTCCCAAGCCAGAATTCCAGCTCCTAAAGGCTCAAAAGCCTTTGAATAGATTGTGTTTTGCAAAACGGGTGTTCAAAATTCAGAGGAACTCTACACTATTCGCTCTGAAAAGTCCTTGTGGCTAATTGTAATCCGGAGCTGGAATAATAATGACTAATCGAAAAGGTAGTGATTTTGCTGGAGTTGGTGTTGCGATCGTGACGCCGTTTCGTGACGGTGCGTTAGACGTCGAAACCCTGAAAAAGCAAATCGAGTTCCAGATCTCCTCTGGCACAAACTTTTTGGTGCCCGTCGGAACTACCGGAGAATCGCCAACATTGAGCCATGACGAGCACGAACGAGTCATCGGCGAAGTCATTCAGCTAGCTGCTGGGCGCTGCAAAGTCATGGCTGGAACGGGTAGCAACAGCACCGCCGAAGCATTGCGTTTGACCAAACGTGCCGCAAAGGAAGGTGCTGACGCATCGCTCCAAGTCGCGCCGTACTATAACAAGCCGACTCAAAAGGGTTTCTACGAGCACTTTAAGGCCATTGCGGAAGAGGTCGGAATTCCCCATTGCGTTTACAACATCCCAGGCCGCTCAGCGAAAAATATCGAACCAGAAACCATTGCGAGATTGTCAGAACTCCCCAACATTACGATGGTTAAGGAAGCTACGGGCTCTCTGGATCAATGTTCGCAGATACTGAACACAACGAACCTAACGGTTCTCAGTGGTGACGACTCGTTGACTTTGCCAATGATGAGCATTGGTGCCGAAGGCGTTATCTCCGTGGCAGGCAACATCGTTCCAACAGCATTGATCGAGATGGTGAAAGCGGCTAACAGCGGCGACTTCACTACGGCCAAGGTTTTGCACCATCGATTGTTCCCTCTATGCCGAGATATGCTCTCGCTAGCAACAAACCCAATCCCGGTCAAAGGTGCGATGAAGCTGCTCGGTCGAGACACTGGTGAGCTAAGACTCCCCATGACGGAGCTAGAACCTGAGCAATTTGAATCCCTTCGCAAGACCCTAAAGAACTTTGGCTTGCTGAGCTAAGTTCGCGCTCATTCTAACACTAGAGCCGTCCATGATCGCAGTTCTTGATGAGCAAAGTCCTCATCAAATAACTCGACCTTGAGCTCGTGATCCAGCCCTCCGGATCCAGCGGTGTCGAAGTGAAGAGTCGCCATCCCCCATCTTCTATCGAAAGGGTTTTGGCTCAGTTGAATAGACTGGACTCGATCGAGGAAACAAATCGAGGTGATCTTTCTAAAGACGCCGGTTTGATAAATAAAGTATCTATCGGCTCTCGCATATTTGCGGCTCTTAGACTGTTTCCATTCGACTATCGTCAACAAGGATGCCCCCACAAGTCCCCAAAGCGCAACCCAAAGCCCGTAAGTATTCTGCAGAATCGCAAACATCGCAGTTCCTATCGCGACAACAAGGATTCCAATCAAAATGGGCCAGCGACACGTTCTCGAAAAAGCTCTTTTGGAAATTGCTTGCCAACTGTACCCGCCTGGGGTCCAAAGTAGGTCGCGATTTAAAGTAGGGAGAACCCGCTCCAGCTCCGACGTTTTCATGATCGGAATAAACCACTTGCGTCCCATCGTTTGAGTAGCGTCATCACTCGATTCCTCGGTACCACCGGAGGTTTCGAGTTGAACGGAAACGAATCCAAAAAACTTCATCAACCAAGTCTGATTTAAACTGATAACTTGGATGCGATTTCGCGGAACGGTGGCCGAAATCTTTGTAAACAAACCGCAATGTACTTGCAGACTATCGCCATGAATGGTCAATCGATAATCGTAAAATCGCATGACATGCCAGATGGCACTAAACAAACGAAAAACAGCTACCAACGACAAAAAAGCCAGCAGGCCGACTAACACCATCCCGACGGTACCCAACTGATGGATGTACCCTCCTAGTGAAATCACTGTTCCGCTTGCATCTGTGCTCACTCCTCGAATGGCATTTCTCACCGAATCACGATTTGCGGTGTCTACATTCGCGAGCGAGCGAAATGGATTTAACCATGCTGGCATCATGCTCGAGGTTGGGCCTTGAATTAAATACCCTAGCACGATCCCGGCCAGAATTTGCCCGCGATTGCTTAAAAGCCCCAGCTTTACTAATTGTTTTGGAGGAATGTCCAGCACGAGTTGTCCAGCATCTGACTTCTGTTCTCGCGTTCTTTCTTCAGATTGACAATCTTCAGTTGGCAGCACCGCATGATCGTTAGCATTCGCTTTGTGCAAACTGTTTCTCAGTTGCTGCAACTGTTGCAGACCGAGTACGCGCATCGTAGCTTCCGGCTCTGATCCTGAAGCGGTTTCAATCCGAACCTCCGCGACCTTTAACATCCTATGGAAGATATTCTGAACTGAATCAACGTTTTGAATGCGATCAAGTGGTATCGCTTTCTGCTGTCGGAATACTAAACCTTGCTCAACGTGAAGCTCATTGCCTATGACTCGAAAGCGAAACGTAAAATAGCGAATGACTGCGAACAGAATCGCGATGCCGAAAACGCTGGCTCCAATATAGAGTCCAATTATCCCGCCACTGACAACCGAAAAGCTCGCAAAGAAAGCCGGGATCAGATTCTGTCTGATGCGAGTCGCCACTTCGAAGAGCAACGAAAAGTGATGCAGTCCCTGCGGCTCGCTACCTGGATCGCTCAATTTCGTCCTCCTTGCGATCGAGGACAATCGGTTCCACAGACTCTTGAGAAACGGTCCCCTGAATGCTTGGATGAGCATCGCAGACCAGCAGGTCCTGCTTTGGTTCCTCATCGTCGACTTTGGCAGCGGATACTACCCCAGTGTGTTGTGATTGGGATTCCAAGCTAATCGAGATTGCTTCGTTGTACAGTTCTCGCTTTTGCTCTTCCTTTGATCGGACGCGAGGCAACAGCTCGAGACGGAGTTGACGTGCCCGCTCGACGTTGAGCCCTTCGATTTTGATCACATAGTTATGGTTGCCGGCCGTGTTGATCACAAGCTCTGCTATCTGAAATTTGCGACTTATCGGACCTTGCGTGATGTCTGTATGTTGAATTCGTTCGCGTGGGATAAAGATCTTGTGCTGCCAGTAGACGCCTCGGTGCAATTCCAATCCAAGCTCCGACTTTCTCAAGCGAGTTGTTTGCCACCTCAAAAACGGATACTTATACGACCACCGAGACAGCAATGCCAGTAACGTGACGCCAGCCAGCAGCGCTGCCCACGTCCTGAAGTCACGTAGCCCCCAGCCGAAAAAGGCAAAGACCACCCATCCAATCAGCCCCAAAAAAAGGACTACAGCGAAAAAGATCATGGAGCTGAGACGCTCAGCACGGATAAGGTTGGGATCGAGTTGCTCGAAATCGTTTTGTTCTTGAACCATGCCATTTCCTATTTACGACACACTAGTAAACCTAGGGCCCTAAGACCATGGTATTCGTGGCGCACAATTTTTCATTGGCTCAAGAAGCTATCTTTTTCGGAATTTTTGGATTCGTCGCCACGCACGGCGAATACGCCATCTTCAACCCAGTATTAACCTTTGCTTAAGTCGCTAACATGGTTCAGCCCTGAGTCCGCGTCTAGTCCAAACATACCGTTGATGGCCTGAACTGCGGTGCCAATCCCCCCTCGGATCAAGCTATCGGTTGCAGCCAAAATCGTAATTTTGGGCCCATTTTCGCGAACAGAAACATCGATGTAGTTGGTGCGGAGGACACACTGAGTCGTTGGTAGATGTGAGACAATTCGTACAAAGGTGGATTGCTGATAATAGGAAAGCAAACACTCCCGAATCTGATTGGCGGAAACCGAGACGCTAGGGTTAATGTAAATCGTCGAGAACATACCTCGCTCCATCGGTACCAAATGCGGCGTGAAACTGATTTGTACCGGTTGGTTCGTCGCGCCGGATAGAACATCACAAATCTCTGCGTGCTGCCGGTGAGAACCGACTCCAAACGGCTCTACATTTTCGTGCCGATCGTAATACAAAATAGACGGATGAGGCTTCTCATCGAGCGATCGCACTCCTGCTTTTATATCTACAACAACATCGTCCGTCTTAATGAGATGCTCTTTAATCAATGGCAATAAGCACAGTACTGTGGGGGCCGCAAAAGGGCCTGGGCAAGCTATGATTTTCGCGTCCCGAAACGATGCTTGAAACAATTCGTAGATGCCATAGGGAACTTGCCCCAATCGTGTCGGATCGATGTGCTTCTCGCCGTACCATCTTTCGTAGATTGCGGCGTTGCTAAACCGATAGTCCGGTGAAAGATCCACAAACCGACAACCGGCATTTACAATCTCAATGCCAGCTCGCAACGATTCACCATGAGGTAAAAAGGAAAGGACCACGTCGCACATGCTCGCCAGTTGCGACGCTCCAATCTCGAGAAATGGCATCTTCAATCGATTGACCAACCGTGGAAATCGATCATCCATCATGTTGCCCGCACAATTCGTACCTGCAACCGCGGCAATTTGAACCTTCGGATGTCGCAACAGCCATTCTACCGCGGCCAACATGCGAGGATCGTTAGCTCCGAGAATTCCAAGCTTTATCACTTGCTGTCCCTCATTGAACTGGTTCGAGATATTTCATAGCGTTTGTGTGTATTCTACCATTTCATGGAACCTAAAATGTCTGTGTATTGATCTGTCCAGACTCTAGGTAACTTATCAGGTATCCCTGACCATTGCGAATCGCTGGAAAATGGCCCTAACAACTCTTCTGATCTTGCCATCAATACGATCGACGAATTCATTTTCCCTCGCTTCTTCTCTTCAACGGATTTAATGACGTCTTTCGCATTTCGAAACGCTAACCCTTTCGACTTGGCTATCGCTGCCAAGGCTGGCTCGAGCTCAAGATGTCGGTTCGACGCGTTGAACGCTAGGATGCCATCGGGCTTGAGTTTCGACACGTAGACTCCAACAGCCTCCTCGGTTAGCAAATGCAACGGCGGGGAAGACGAGCTAAATGCATTCAATACGATGAAGTCGAACTTCTCGTTCGGTTCCATCGCCAATTCCATACGTGCATCCCCAAGTTTCACCTCATAAGTGGCTCCGCCCTCAGGATAACATTCCTTCATGAATGTGAAGTATTCAGGATCTTCAGCAACTCTCTTCATCGCAGGATCGATCTCATAAAAGGTCCAGTGTTGACCGGGATGCGCGAAACATGCGATTCCACCAGCACCTAATCCTGCAACTGCGATTTGACTGTAGCCGCGAGCAACGGCGTGATCGAACACGGTACTCATCGGGCCGTCTGAGTAAAAATAGCCCGTTGGGAATAATGCGTCGGCTGGGTCTCGGCTTTGGATACTGTGGAGAGTGTTGCCGTGAATGATCAAGTTGGCATTTCGTGTTGGGTCGTAGGTCACCTTTAACACGCCGTAGAAGTTTCGTTCCAAAAATAGGGTGCGTCCATTGATACCCGAATCCAAAGATCCAACTAGAATGAGCGCCGCTGCGCCCAAAGCAAACCTGGGGAGATTTCTTGCTATCGGCAATAGCAGTATCGCAGGAATACCATAGATTAAATTCGAGAGAATGGCTTCGTCTCGCGGCAAAACAAAAAGCAGCACCGAAGCAATCGCCGCGACTCCACAAGCGAAAATCCAGTCGCTGCCTTTCCGCAAAGATCCTCCAGCAACACCCAACACGAGTAGCGAGGCAATGAGCCCGAGAGGATACTCGACCAAACCGAGATACTTGAAAAGAACGGGTGCCAGAATCGAGTTGAAACTACCACCTAACACGCCACCGAATGACATCCATAGGTAATAGGATGTCAATTGTGACGCTTCCGGCTTGCGTTTGGCTAATTCTCCGTGACATATCAGTGCCAGCAAGAAAAAGCTGACAATATGCACTCCCACCACTAACCACGTCGGCTCATTCGATTTACCAGCGACAACAATAACTAGCAATATGGCAGCCAATGGAGTCATTCTGAGGGCTGACGCGTGGCTTATGATGGGCTTGCCAGAAAACACAATGATAAACGTCAAAAGATAGAGCGCCAGCGTCATCACCCATAACAATGGATGTGAAAGAACCTCCGATGCTAAAAACGTTGTCTCGCCAATGAGCAAACTAGACGGAATAAAGGACAACACGATCCATATCATAATGCTCGAATAACTGGCCCCTTGAGAAGTCGGTGCATCCTCTTGCTTAACCGCCCGCACATCCTGCGGCGAAGATCGTTTCCACAAAATGGCAGCACACAACATACACCCGACCACAAGCCCAGCAAATCCTTCGGTCCAAACCTGGCCTTGCTCCGTAAGACTAAAATACTTGTTAATCAAAAATGGGTAAGTAATCAAGGAAATCATGCTGCCGAGATTACTTGCCGCGTATAGGAAGAATGGATTGCTAGAGTTGGGATGATCCGTTTTCGAAAACCAGCTTTGCAACAAGGGTGCTGAGGTTGATATCACGAAAAATGGTAGCCCAATCAAGGCCACAAGAAGTGCGAGCAATTGTAGTGTTGGATCTTGCGTGGTATCGGAGAATATTCGCTGATCGGTAGGAATTGAGAATGGTGTTCCTGAGTTTTGAACCCAACGCCACACGAGCCAACATAACGTCGCCACGAGTAAGCCAATGTGAACGATTGATTGAACTTTATGCCCCAACCATTTGATCGAAAAGTGGGCGTAAAGATATCCACCCAACAGCAATGCCTGGAAAAATACCAAACAGGTATTCCATACTGCTGGTGCGCCTCCCAACGTTGGCAAAATCATTTTGCCAATCATGGGCTGAACCATAAACATCAAAGCCGCGCTAAGGAATATTGTGAACGTGTATACTATTACCATGTCGTAGCTCGAATCTTCAACACTTTCGGGAATTGTAAGCTTTAACGGCATAATTCACCGCGATGGCGTAGCTTTTACAATGGAACCAAAAGAAGTCACTCAGGCAATGCGACAATCATTTTCGATTTCTCTTACCAAGTCCCTAAAGGCAAAAGACTCGCATTATACAAGGGTTCGCTTTCCGCCCAATCCGTAGCGTTGGAACCATGGCCGACTAACATTCCAAACCAATCCCACGCTGAGCCCACCCAGCATAAAAAGATGCCCGTAAAGTGGCACTAAAAAACGCCCCCCCGTTTCGTACAACCCCATTACAACCAGAGTGCTTACAACAGGTAGCCCCAATATCCACCATCGTAGACCTGGATACGAAAGCACTACCCAAATCGATCCCATGACGACCAAAACTTTCCAAAGGGCAGCTTTACCATTATAGGGATTCCAATGCGTTACGGCCCGCATGACAAATAGTGACGGAAGCTTGGCGGTATTAGCAGCTACCCATTTACGAAGAACCACCGACGCCTCCTGAGATACTGCTATTTCCCGGTCGGTATCGTTGGCAAGCTCTAATAAACGCGGCTTTATGGCACGACGCAACGCTAGCTCTGGTTCATAACTCCAGTTTCCCATATCTCGATATGCTTCGTCGCTGTATCCACCCAGCATCGCGACCGCACCTTGGGTCCCTAGCGGCATGAACCGCCCGAGCGACACGCAGTTGTGAATCCACCATGGCATACAAGCAATTAGGCATACCCCCCCAACTTTGGTAGACCAAATCAGCCGCTCCCCTCTCGTTCCACGTTCGATTAGATACTGCAGACATAGTAACCCAGGTAACCAAAAGACAAACATCGATCGAGTTAACACCGTCATTCCCATGCTTAAGCCAATTGGAATTGCCCATCTCCACGTCACCATATGACCACTAGCTATTCCGGAGACGATACTTGCCTCCGCGTTCGCTGACCTCGAGGCCCCAACGTCCCTCATCCTGAACCACCGAATTACAACCAGAGTTATCAAAGCCTGAAGAAAAAACAAAGCGACGGGCTCCGTCAGAAAGTCAGTTATGTACTCTTTCAGCGTATTTTGACTCGCCGCTAATCCGATCGTGGTCATGGCCCCCAGAAAGCTGGCAGTAACACTTTTCGTGAAGTGACGCAGTAATAGTGCAGTCATTCCTGCTGCCATCGCACCCGACAATGCCAAACAACTTCCCAATCCAAACCGAATCCACATAAATGCACTTGGCGTTCGATCAAAAAAAACATACGCCGTCGCAATCATCGCAGGTAAAACAGGTGGTCTCCCGGTAGCAGGAATAACTCTTTGCTCCGATCGCTCGAGCAGGTCAGCATAGGCTGAGTCCTTCCCATATAGCGACCGCCATTCTGTGGATTGATAGTCCTCAAAGAACCCCAGTCCCGAATACAAACTGTAGCCAATGCTCTCATAACATATCCCGTCCCCAACTGGTTTCGGGGGACGCTGTAGCCAATCGCTATGTATTAGAAACCAGGAATACACAGGGATGAGAACCACTAGACCTGTCCAGAACCAAAACCCAAACGGGTGGGATGCCAACAGATTTGTATCGTTTGCAACGGATTGTCCCTGCTCTCGGCTTCCCGAATGGTCAGAACCTCCTCGATTCTTTTTCATTTTTAAGATTTTTAGGCCGAGTATTGATCAAGCGGGCTGATTAGCGACGGTGTATAATACACGATCGCTCGCCAAAGTCGGTCCCGCCGATTCCCCTCCCTGCTATACTTTCCCATCCAATCCATGGCTCCCCCCAACCAAGCCATCCTTTCGATTTTATGCTTCTTGAAGGCGAGCGCGATCGCATTTTGTTTAGTCTGCGGTTTAGCGATCAGTTTCGGGACAGAGCCTACAGTGTCAGTTGCCAAACCGGAGTCGATCCCCAAATTCGAACTCGATATCCAGCCCATTCTGACCGCTCGAGGATGCAACTCAGGACCTTGTCACGGTAAATCGAGAGGGCAAAACGGATTTGCATTGTCTTTATTCGGTTTCGACTCAGATATGGACTATGACTCGCTCGTGAAGAACGCTCGCGGTCGTAGAATCTCGCTCGCCAGTCCGCACGAAAGCCTGCTCCTGACCAAAGCGACAGGTGCAGAGCCCCATGGAGGAGGAATCCGTCTACGAGCGGACGATGATGATTACAAGACGTTGAGCCGATGGATTGAGACGGGACTGAATCGCACCACTCCACAAGACCCCGTTCTAACGAAACTTTCTATTCAACCCGATCCTCGACAATTGTCACCTAATGAGTCGATCGAAATACGCGTTATCGCGACCTACTCTGATGGGACCGAGCGAGATGTCACTCAGGTTACCTCTTATCAGTCGAGCGATAGTGGAATCATTTCGACGAAACAACCGGGGCTCTTAGTGTCTGGTGCTTACGTGGGCGAAGCCTCTGTTATGGCACGCTACATGGGACAAATTGCGACTTGGAACTCTGCCGTCGTTGCAAATCGAACCCACAAACCAGAGGATTACGCAACTTTACAGCAGAATAACTGGATAGACGGACTGGTCTACCAAAAACTTGAACAACTCGATTTTTGGCCCAGTGAATTATGCAGTGATGATATCTTTTTGCGTAGGCTGTTTCTAGACGCCATCGGCAGACTACCTCGCCCCGATGAAGTGACCTCCTTTATCGAAGACCAAACTCCCGATAAACGGACCGCTTGGATTGAATACGCCTTGAACCAACCGGAGTACGCGAACTTTTGGGCAAATAAATGGGCCGACTTGCTTCGCCCCAATCCCTATCGAGTGGGAATCAAGGCGACCTATTCTCTCGACGTGTGGTTGCGACAATCCTTTCGAAACAACTTGCCACACGACCAATTCGTACGTGAACTACTCACCGCACAAGGTAGCACATGGAGAAACGGTGCCACGACATTCTTTCGCGATCGACGTGAGCCAGAAGAGATCACGTCCGTGGTTAGCCAACTGTTCTTAGGAGTCCGACTGGAATGCGCCAAATGCCATCAACATCCCTTTGAGGTCTACGGACAAACTGACTTTTATGGGATCGCGGCCTACTTCGCCAAGATTGGACAAAAAGGAGTGGGGTTGTCTCCACCCATTAGCGGTGGAGAAGAGATATTTTTCGTGAAAGCTTCCGGCGAAGTAAAGCATCCGATAAGCCAAAAAAACGTGCCACCCAAACCTCTTGGTGAAGATGGGATATCAATCAACAAGGAAACAGATCCGCGACATGTTTTTGCGGACTGGCTTCTGAAATCCGATAACCCCTATTTTGCAAAGGCAGCCGTCAATCGAATTTGGGGCGAGGTTATGGGGGTTGGCATCGTAGACGCTGTCGATGACTTTCGAGCAACCAATCCGCCCAGCAATGCACTGCTCTTGGATCGTTTGGCCGAACATTTTGTTCAGACAGGTTTCGATAACAAAGCTCTGTTGAAGACGATTTTTTCCAGTCGTGTATACCAATTAACCTCAATCCCGAACGAATCCAACAAACTTGACTATCGCAATTTCTCTCGCCACTATCGAAAGAGAATGAGAGCCGAGGTGCTTGCCGATGCTCTAAGCGATGTGACGGGCGTACCGACTAGTTTTGAGGGAGTTCCTACAGGCACGAGCGCCATGGAACTCTGGACCTTCCGCATTCCTTCAGAATTACTTGATGCCTTTAGTCGCCCTGATGCGAATCAAGATCCACCGTGCGAACGATTAGCTGATACCACCATGTCCCAATCGCTGCATTTGATGAACTCTAGCCAGATACAAGAAAGGCTAACCAGTGATCAAGGCTTATGCGGGAAACTAGCGGCACAAAGTGCGGAACCACGAGAACTAGTCAAAGCTATTTATCTGCGTGTTTATTCCCGGATACCATCACCGGATGAGTATCGACAAATCAGCGATGTGCTACAGCGTGCAACTAACAAACGACATGCGATCGAAGATGTTGTTTGGTCAATGATCAATTCGCCAGAGTTTTCCTTTATTGATTAGGGATGCGATCACAATGGAACGACGAACGTATTTGAAATTAGGTTTAGCTGGTCTTGCTGGCGGTAGCTTCACCGACCTACTCGCTCTGCGTGCGGCTAATGCAAACGATGCTCACGCTCAAGGCAAATCAACGACAAAACCTAGTAGTTGTATTTTGATTTGGATGGACGGTGGGCCAACTCACTTTGAAACATTTGATCCTAAGCCTGATGCACCCGCTGAAATTCGAGGTGAGTTTAGGCCGATCAAAACCAATGTAAACGGAATGGAAATTTGTGAGCACCTGCCTCAGTTAGCCAAAATCGCTGACAAGTATTCGGTCATCAGGTCGGTCTGTCACAATCAAGGCAATCACGGAGCCGGCAATCACTACATGATGACAGGTGCTCCTCCCCGAATACCTGTTGGATGCGGTGCCTTTGTCAGTTTTCATCCAAGCCTAGGCTCAGTAGCTGCCTATGAACGTTCGGCGCCGCATGGATTGCCCTCCTACTTTACGATGCCCTCCATGTCACGATCTGGGGGGCCTAACTTTCTCGGTGCCAAATATGCGCCATTCATTGTAGCGAACGACCCCAACAATAAGAACTTTCGAGTTCGTGATGTTGAGTTGCCCAATGGATTAGCATCAGACCGTTTCCAGGCACGACGAGACTTGCGAAGCTTGGTTGATACCATGCCACGGTTTACTTCGCGAGAAACTTTTGATCCTGTAGCAGCCTATGACGACAACTATGAACAAGGGTACGAGCTAGTGTTAACGCCCGATGCGCAAAAGGCCTTCGACATCGCAAAAGAACCAGAAGATCTGCGAGAGCGTTACGGACGCAATTCTTTTGGTCAACGGGCATTGTTAGCCCGACGTCTAGTCGAATCAGGCGTGCCATTCGTAACCATTTATGATGGCGGCTGGGATCACCATTCCGATCTTTTTGGAGCCCTCGCTACTCGTTTGCCATCATGGGATCAAACGGTTGCAACCTTGATCTCCGATCTTGATCAACGGGGCCTTTTGGAAACAACCATGGTTATCGCGTTAGGCGAGTTTGGTAGAACACCTAAGATAAGCACATTACCTGGACAGACCAAACCTGGTCGAGATCACTGGGCCAATGCGATGTCAATTCTCTTTGCGGGAGGAGGGAGTCGAGGGGGACAAGTCATCGGAGCAACTGATCGCCAAGGATACGCTCCCATCGAGAGAGTCTTGTCTCCGGAAAATTACATTTCGACAGTCTACAGAAAGCTTGGTATCGATCCCAACAAAATCTACTACACCCCAGCTGGACGTCCTACCCACTTAGTCAGCGACCCAACACCAATCGCAGAGCTAATGTAGTCATACTCCTTGCCGCTTACACCCCACCCATCTCTTATACCAGCGACATCCATGAACCGGTGTTGCACAAGGCAGCGGTAGCCAGTGGCAAGTGTCTCGGGGAGTCCATTTTTTCTGGAGAGACAAAAGGCTAAGAAGAGATTCCTTTTGTCTAGTGCCATAAATCGGAGGCGATCTCTGTTTCTCGCAGCGCCTCAAAATCAGGATCGTTGCGGAAGACATTTCGCAGTTGAGGAATGATCTCTAGGCTTCGCTTTGCCAGTTTGGCCACGTTCCCCTGAATATTCTGTCGTTCATCCCCGGATGATACTTCAAAGCAATGTGCGAGTGACCGGAGAATCATGATGTCCACCATAGTTTGATCGACTTGATTTGAAAGGGAAGTAGACATTAGTTCATCCAAAAGTGATCGCGATTTTTCGAATTCTCGATGGATCGCTTTTTGGTACGCCAACTCAGCAAGAGCCAACCAACAGACTTCAGGATTCAACTCTAAATTGGCTCTGCATTCCCCTTCCCCCTTTTTTGCCAACTGCAATGCATCCCGACTTACTTTCGCCATGTGCATTTCTCGTGATAACGAGTCGCTGTCGAAGTCTGCTTTACCCTTGGCTTCGTCGATTTTTTGGTAGCTCTTCTCAGCCCATGTGGCCGCAAGTTCGAGATTTCCCTCTCTGCGAAACAAATCTGAGACGCGGCCTGCGGCCTCTGAAGCCAACAGCAGATGACGAGACGACTCCAGATCCATTTCTGCAACAAGCATTGCGGTATCGTAACTCTTCATCTCTGCATCTCGTGCCAAAGAATATTCCTTCATTGGCATATAGATTTGGTAGAGCAAATCATAAGCTGTTCCCACAAGTGTATGGCTTTGAATACGCTTAGAATCGTCTTCGGCGAGTTGTGTGAACTCATGCAGAACATCCTTAGCCAATCGCACTGCATCTTCGTGTTGTTTCATCGCAGACTTTAGCAATGAAAGTTTCGCAAGTAGAAAGGCTCTGTCATTCCTAAACACTACATTCGCACCATCTTCACCGAGCAATTCGCTGTTTAATGCAACGGCTCGATCGAAGGCATGGTTCGCCTCAGCATAGTTTGTCAATTGAGTATTCAAAACTCCTACGCGACTGTTCAGAATAACTTGGTCTCGCCTCGTGTCGATTGGCTCTGGCAGCGAACTTATCGCAGACAAATCGATTATGAGCTCTCGAAATGTTTTGAGAGACTCCTCAAGTTTTCCTTGTGTGGATAACTGATCTGCAACCCACTGTTTCGCGGCGATCAATGCTCGCTTGGCCTTTGCATCGTTTGGCGTCAATTCACAAACTTTCGATCTCGCCATGATCAATCGCTCCGAGATTTTGGCCGATTGTTCATAGGCAAAGGCGTTGGAGTGCAATTGAAATTGTCTCGCCAGGGCGTTTGCCAAATCTCTCCACGACTCGATATCGTCAGGTTTTTGCTTCAGTGCGATGTCCGCGAGTTCAACCGCAGTTGTAGTATGTTTGATGGCCGCGTTTCGATCTCCTTGATCCAACTTTATGGATGACATTCGGATGTGAGCGTCGATAATCGTACGATCGATAGATGAATCCGAATCCAGGGACGAAGTAACCTTTTCTAGTCCTTCAAAAGCCTTATTAAGGAGCGATTCGCGTATTTCGAGGGTATCAGGTCGCTTTTCGAGTTGATCCTGCACTCGCACAACCAATTCATTGAGCGTATCTAAAGTCACCATCCGTTGCTGATTCGCGAATTCCGCAGAGTTTACAGCCCGCTTAGAAGCCTCCTCTGCTTCTTTAGTTCGCTTTTGTAATTCCCTTTGTGACTCGAATATCCAAAACGAAGCGGACAACGAACCAATCGTAAGTACAAGCATCAGTCCGAGAACTGTTCCGCTTAGCATGGCGACGCGAGGGTTTCTGCGACACCATTTGACAAAGGTTTCCGTCAATTTCGGCGGCTTTGCTTTAACCGGCCGGCCGGCGAGCCAGTTTCTAAGGTCATCTGCAAATTCAGTTGCACTTTGATATCGGCTTCCTGGATCTCGACTCATGGCCTTCATGCAGACCCAATCTAAGTCTGGCGGAATTTGAGGTTGAAGACGACTCGGACGCGGTGGTTCATCATGGACTATTTGCTGTAATACAGCATGAGTTGCACCGCGAAACGGAACTTCACCGGTCAGTGATTCATATAGAGTCACGCCGAGCGAATAGATATCGGTGGCAGCTGTAATGTTGTCGGGAGCAACAATTTGTTCTGGACTCATATAGGCAGGAGTTCCAGACAACACGGCCGACCTAGTGATTTGTTCAGAATCTTCAATCGGGCGAGCAAGTCCGAAATCCGATAGCTTAGGTAACCACTCAATCTTATCGCATTCCCCTGTTTCATTTGGCAAAATGCTTTTGGATTGCGACCCTTCAGGTAATTGACAGAGAAGGATGTTGGTGGGTTTTATATCTCTGTGAACAACTCCAGCAGAATGAGCTGCTGCCAGTCCGTCCGCGACAGACGCCATGACCCTCGCGACAAGCCGAAAGTGCATTGTCACATTAACTAACTTCGCCACGGGCTGCTTATCGGACTCGGCTTGTGAATGGCGATCTTGATATTCTTTCCAACTCCCAAATGTTGCCAACTCCGTCACCAGATATGGAATACCAGTCGAGGTGACGGACACATCGTAGATCGGAAGCAGGCAAGGGTGATTAACTGCGGCTTGCGAGCGTGCTTCTCTCGCGAACCTTGCATGGCTTTTGGGATCGATGCTCCCGGCAGAATGAACTTTGATCGCAACGAAGCGACCGAGACGCTCATCATAGGCTTTGAAGACAGTTGACATCCCGCCAACACCTATGGCACATTGAATTGTGTAACGCCCCAGAGTCCCCAACGAATCGCAGCCCTGGGTTGTTGCTATCCCCAAATGATCAACTGACAATCTATTCTTTTCGACTGCTGTCTCTCGGGTCAACGCGGAGTCTGTTTCCCTGACACCCAGCAGCCGATTTATCAGATTTCCACATTCCTCTTCATTGCTTGTCGCTTGGAGAGTAAAATGCAAAGCTCTCCAGGCAGATTCGATCTTTCGATCCACTACAGGGTCGTCAATTAGGTCATTCTTATCACAATCATCCGTTTTCATAGAAATCTCATCGGACTCTGGTGATGGAGCACTTTTTTGCGCAAAACGCTTTATAACTTCGGAGCAAAAAGCGGAATGTCCTCACACAAGACAAGAAGCTCCGCTTGCAGTCTCTTGAGCACTCTGGATTTTGCAACATAGGTTTTCTCGACGCTAATCCCCAACTCCGCGGCTGCCTGTGTGGGAGATTGTGTTTCGATCCAAACGGCTCGAAAAGCTCGCCATGTTTCTGGTTCGAATTCACTTTCAATTCGTTTGAGAGCTGCATCCAATAATGCCGCATGGAAGTGGTCATCCCAAGCCGAACCGGAATCGCCGGCAACCAGTTCAACATTATTGTCTTCACCGATGTCCTGAGGGTTCTTCCCCTTGGCTTGTAACAGACGCACGATTTCGTTGTGGGTAATCCTCCCCAACCAATCCCGAAACCGCCCCTTATTCGGATCGTACTCAAATGTTCGAATCGCTTTCGAGACGCGAGTGAGAACCTCCTGGGCGACATCAGCTGCATCGTTTTCCTGCAAATTCTTTCGACGGCAATAAGAATAGATTAGCGGTCCATAAATCCGGACAAAGGTCTCCCAAGCTGCCGCATCGTCCGCATTACGAACGCGAAGCAACAGACTCGGATGTGTGACGTCTCCGGATGAAACCGATGTTCCCATAACCAATTACCTCACCGAGAAAAGGATCTTGCACACCTTCATGAAAATTGTCACGAATTCATGTTCGGTATCAGAAATCAACAATTTCTATCGTAGTCGACAACGCCCACGCCATCAAAGCAAGGAATTAAACTGGTGTGAAACAAATCTAAATTTACTCAATTTTCTGATCTGTTTGCAAGAATCGATCTGGCTCTCGGTAAGAAGGGATAGTGCGATCATTACCATTTTAACGAGCGGCCATCCATGTTTTCCAAGATGTTTCGGCGACGAAGATTGATTCTTAGTCGACTTTTAGCCCGAAGAAAAGCGTTGAGAATTGAGTTACTCGAAGACCGACGGGTCATGGCCGTGGATGGATGGACCAATGTTCTTCAGCCCCTAAGTGTTCTCAATGTCCCTTCCCAGGATGTTTCACCGCTCGACGTACTGAGCATTATCAATGAGATAAACAGTCCCAGGTATAGTGATCCCCTAGGTCGACTGCCTGCAACGGTCCCTTCGAACGAACGGCCGCCCTATTACGATGTCAATTGCAATGGCTTTGTCGATCCGCTGGATGCCCTTTCCCTCATTAATCATCTCAACGGAGGACCGAAACCGAACGGCTGGCGTCCTATCGATCTTGATTCTCACGCCGGTGCCGGCTTTATCGCGAACGCTAGTTGTTCGCCGAAATTGGTCGAAGGGCACTCGCTTCGCACAACACTGAAATCCACCCTCGTTCTACCCGACGATTCCTCCGCCGTTCGTGTTCTTTTCGAGAACCCAGTCTTCGACACCACCAGCGTCGACTCGATTCGCGACGCATTTGAAATCGTGGTCACCGATTCTAGCGGCAACCCGATCGTGTTGCCTTACTCGCCTCGCCTAGAAGCCACGTACAACATTTCTGAGTCCATGGCTTCGATGCACGGGCCATCGCTTGTTCCTGGAGCCCTTCAGCAAACCCCTTCGGCGACCATCAATCTGACCGGTCTCGCAGCTGGTACCGAAGTCAATGTTGCAGTCCGATTGCTCAACAATGACGGCGATAGCAATTCTAGTGTCGTCCTGCGCGCGATCGAGGTCATCGACGCAATCGGTCCAAACCCTACTTCCTCCATTTGGAGTACTGCAAACAGTGTGCAAGCCTCTAGCCCCATCGCATGGCATCAGTTGGAAGATTTGAGCGGTAGTTTCTTTGCAAACTACGGCAGAACGACCTACACGCAAGATCGTCAATCCTTGATCACCAATCTGTCAATCGAGAACCGCAGCAACTCAACTTCGACTCGCGAATTGCTAGCCGTTATCGATTCGCTTTCCGATTTGAGTGTATCCGTCGTTGGTCCCGATGGTTGGCTTGCGGATGGTCGTCCTTACTTCATCATGAGCAATACAGCACTGGCTCCGGGAGGAATCACCGCGTCCCGTGAGTTGCGATTCGCGAATCCCTCCCAGCAACGTTTCTCCTTTGAGATCAAGACTTTCGGCCGACTACATCAAGGCACCGTTTCATTTAGCTCGATTCCTATTCGCGAGATTCAATCCGGCAACACTTATCGGTACGCTGCTAAAGCAGAGAGCCCCGACGAAACAGCCATCGGCTATTCCTTGGTCGAAGCGCCGCCAGCCATGTCCATCAATTCAAGCACCGGCCAAATCGTTTGGGACACACAAACTGCAGACATAGGCCGACATTCCATCACGGTCCTTGCGACAGACATCTACGGATTATCGGCACGCCAGTCGTTTTCCGTCGACGTTCGGAGCGTGCTCGTCAATCGACCACCCATCATCACCAGCACACCTGAAACAGACGCTGTCGTCAGCAGCCCATTCGAAGTGCAAACCTATGCGACCGGACTTGGGCCCGTTGCAGTCGATGTCCTGGTTCAAACCAATGGAACAACAAGTCTCGTGACTGCTAACCAAGATGAACAGCAACTTGGTTATCTCGCCGGGGATTCCCGACGTTTCGGAGGGTCGCAACCGATCAGTATTGGTGAGCCCCACCCTTCGATCCTGAGCACTCCATTCAATACTGCCTATCCAATCGAATTGGGACTCGCACCCAATACGTTCGATAATAACCGACGCGACATCCAAGGAGTCACCACCCAAGATATCAATAGCGACGGAAATCCGGATCTCATTGTTTTGGCCAACCTCCCTTCAAGCGGAAACTGGAACGATGATCGCGATGCAGGTTATGTCATCGTCCGGCTGGGCAACGGAGATGGGACGTTCCGCGAAGGTTGGCAGGCTAGGTTGCCAACGGTAACAGGAAGAATCGGGCGAGCTGCATCAGCCCATCTCAAAGACGTGACGGGTGATGGAAGATTCGACTTGATTGTCACTACGATTGCTACCAATCAGACACTTGTTTACCCAGGAAACTCTTCGACGCTCTTCGATGCCACGCCCATCGTTTCGGCAAACGATGGCAACTACGTCGTCAATACTCAGATGGCGGATCTCAATGCTGACGGAAAGCTCGATCTTGTTCTTTTTGAAAATGTACAAGCACAGATCAGTGGCCGCCAGGGGATTGGAATCCAGTTAGGCGACGGGACGGGACGTTTCTCCGGATCAACTTTACTCGCTGCGGCGAACAACAACGGCGGCTATGGATACGTGGCGGATGTTGATGGCATTAACGGCCCAGACCTCATTCGACTCAACTACAACGACACTCGCTTAGAAGTTCGCTTAAACAACGGGAGTGGGCAATTCGGCGATGTCATCAACACTCTTACCAGAAGTTACTTCAATAGCAACAATACGGGTGGCCGCAACGTCAATCCCACCACCGCTTACATCGATGACTTCGATAGCGACGGCAAGACAGACACAATCGTGAGCGGTCCTGGCGGGATCATCCTGCTAAAGGGCCAAGGCAACGGGTTGTTTGGCAACGGAACGCAGTCCGGTAACGCAGTTATATTCAACAGTAACTTCGACGATCCCAACTCGCCTGGAATTGCCAATTCCGACGGACGGGGAAAAGACCTGAATGGTGATGGAAAGCTTGATTTCGTCTTTGGCGACATGGCCAGCGCAGGCAACATCATGATCGGTCTCGGCAGCGGAAACGGGTCGTTCTCGCTACGGCAATACAATGCGTCTTTTGGCGATGACATTGGCCAGGGTATCGAGAAGTTTTCGAGGACCACGCAGTATATTGCGGTAGCGGACTTCAATCGAGATGGTGTGTTCGATTTGGCTGCAGGTGCGAGCCAACGCAGTGAACAACCGGGCTCAGTCGGCATTATCCTTGGCGACTTGCCTGGCACGCTCCGAACACCCAACTTTGTGAACGACTATTCTTATACCCAAAGCTATTCGGCCGTTAAGGCTCGCTCTGGCGAGTCTGTGACAGGGGATTTCAACGGCGACGGCCATGAGGATATTGTCACGGGTGGAGCCGCAGGTTTCGGATACGCACTCTTCTTTGCAGCAGGCAACGGCGACGGAACGTTTGCCCCTTACCAATCCGCTTTGGGAGTTTTGGCAGATGCTTCTCTAACCGTATTGGATATCGATCGGGATGGGATTCTCGATCTGGCTTGGTTTGACGGCAGTCGATTCGGTCAAGCGTTTGGGCTAGGAAACGGTGCCTTTCAATATTTGCCAACAATCTCTTCGCAAGGTGGAGGCCAAGCTGGAGTCAGCAAACAAATCCTTCAAACCGACGACTTCAATCGCGATGGCTATCCCGATCTGGTCTATCGACTGCAAACAGGCAACATAGATTCCAACGGAAATACGAAAATCGTCGTATTGATTTACGACCCAGCCAACCGCAGGTATCGTGAACTTGCGGACGCGAACAACTTGATCACGCTCAATCCAAGAGCCTTCGGATTCTATTTAGACGAAGCACTGGGGATGGGAGACCTCAACAACGATGGTGTCAATGAGTTCTTCACGTTCAGTCGGAATAACCCCAACACCGGGACTCCAGCTCGTTTCTCCATTTACGAAAAAACCGGCGGTGTTGGCAATGACGCATCGGACCTATTCCGAAAGACGGTCATCGATAATCCATCATTCATCCCAGCGGCGCAAAGCATCTTTACCTACTTGGTCGATGACTTCAATCACGATGGCAAGAACGATATCGCCTACTCATCCGGTCTTGCGAATATGGTTGTCATGTTCGGCAATGGCGACTTTACATTCAACAGCCCTACGACCTATTTGTCCAATGGGTTTCTCCTCAATGGAGGTGACTTTAACGGGGACGGAATTACTGACATTGCCACGACATGGGGCTATGGTTTTCTTAACAACTCACAACGGCCTTACAACGGCGTATTCCTAGGACGATCAGACGGAACCTTCTCTGAGCAACACAACTACACGACGGCGACCTCGCAAACGAACGGTTTGTTCGTCGGTGACTTCAACGGCGATGGAGTTGATGACATCACCGGCTTAGGTGGGCTCAAACACAACGAAGCTTTCATCGGCAGGACAAAAGGACTGTCCGACATCGCTACGGGTGATATCAATGGAGATGGTCGCCCCGATTCGGTCACCGTCGTCGCAGGCTTAGACCGCGTGAAGGTTCTGCATGGAGTGATCGACAAGACGTTCGCACGACAGCCCGATTTGTTTACCGATTTATTCCCAGTGGCTGTAGAACTCGTGGATGCAGACAATGATGATCTGCTTGACATCTTGACGGCCAATCAAGTTGGCAAGTCACTATCGCTTTTCAAACACACCAGTCCCTCAACGTACGCTCGCACCGATATCGATCTGCCTGTTCGGCCAACGGAGTTGATACTCGGTGATCTCAACGGCGATGGAAAGAAGGATGCGATTGCCATAAGTTCACTAGATCAAACCTTAGTCGGCCTACTCGCTGGCAACGATACCTTTGGCATCAGCCTCATCTTACCGCTCGGATTCAGCCCCAGTGGCGTTGCAGCGGGAGACGTCTCAGGCGATGGCAAAGTGGATCTCGTGCTGAGCGATTCCGAAGGAGATCGGTTGATCATTCTGCAAGGTCGCGGCGATGGAACATTCCTTACCCCGTTTGTAATTCCCGCAATCCATGCGCCCGGAGCCATTGGTATTGCGGAATTGAACGCAGATGGACGCCCAGATATTGTTGTCGCACAACCCGAAGACGATCGTGTTGCCATCTTGTTCAATCGCGATAGCGGACGATTCACTTCTCCTCAGTTCATCACAGTTGGAGACAATCCAGTCGCAATTCAAGTCCGCGACGTCAATAAAGACTCGAAGCCTGATATTCTGGTTCCGAACCAAGATGAAAACACGATCAGTGTGATCCTGAATCGATTTGATCCCAATCAAGTTTGGACTTACAAGCCAACAGCCACCGATCCTGATGGCGATACCGTCACATTCGATTTAACAAGCGCACCTGGCGGAATGCTCTACGACAACGTGTCCAACACGATCTACTGGGCACCTATGCCCGAGCAGATCGGCAGCAACTCGGTCGTCCTCACAGCTAGCGATGGCAATGGAGGCTCCACCGACCAAGGCTTTGCCGTAACCGTTACTGCACCCGTCACGATCGTGCCCCCAATCTTCACCAGTACCCCCGTGACCACGTTTGGCGCAGACTCGATATATCGCTACGAGCCAAATGTTCAAACAGCAGACAACGGTCCGAAAAGGTTCTCCATTGTGGAAGGTCCAGAGGGAATGACCATCGATGCAACAACTGGAGCCATTCAGTGGGATAACCGATCCCAAGGTATCAAGCTGTACGCAAACAATGCAGCTCCAGAAAGCCCCGTTTCTAATCGAAACTATGGCCAAATCAGAATTCCGGATTCGCCAAGCCTACGATCCACAAGCGTTACGGCCGAGGGTTGGTTCAACTTCCAGGATCCCAGGGGTGCCCTTTGGGATCAATTGCTTTCCAAGCAACTATCTGCATCAACCTCCTCAACGCCATCATGGGGATTGGAGTATTTCTTTGGAACACTTCGCGCCCATGTTGGCAAACCTGGACAATCCACGAGCCTTGCAACCATTACGGCCCCCTCTCCGATCGAATTCAACAAATGGACTCATATTGCATTGACGTTCGACGATACCTCCAAGGTTTTGACACTTTACGTGAACGGCAAAATCGTCGGCTCTGCAGTCAGCCCCGAATCGATTGGCTATAATGACCAGCCGCTCTTCTCCGGCGGAAACTATATCACGGTATCGCGAGTTAAAGTATGGAACACTGCACGCACCTCATCTGAGATCGCAGCACAAGCATTGGCCGACATACCAAGTAACACACCCGGCTTGGTTGTCGACCTGAAGTTCCAGGAGTCTAAAGATGTTATCACGATCCTGGATTCTTCAAACTCGAAGAACCATGGCAATCTGATAGGTACCCCCGACCTCATCAACTTTCCAAGTCGCTTTCCTGCACTTGCGACCCAAGGCAATTACC
Source organism: Pirellula sp. (assembly GCA_046344995.1). GTDB lineage: Bacteria > Planctomycetota > Planctomycetia > Pirellulales > Pirellulaceae > JBKCUI01. Next base: position 8,550 of record JBKDKR010000053.1, on the reverse strand, counting down.
CGGTGACGATCCGCGTAGAAGATGGAAAGGGTGGAGTCACCGAGCAGTCGTTTACTGTTTCCGTGAAAGCACCCTCAATCACGCAAGCCACGGGTACAGTTTTCGACGATGTGAACGGCAACGGACTTTGGGATCGTCGTCCCGATGAGAATCTCGTGTTCAATGGCGACTTTGGTTCCGGCGCCGTGGGGTTCACCACGGATTTCATCCCACGCACCAATCAGTCCATGTTTGGATGGTTAGGCGATGCGCAATCGACCCTGTCCAATACGACGAACGTGTTTGCGAACACCCCATCCTACACGGCCCATACTAACGGCTCAACTTCCGATCTCATGCTCCTAGCCAACGGTGATCGACAAGATCGAGTTGCATGGCGCCAAACGATACCCACCGTCAGTGGCCAATCTTACGAGTTTAGTTTCTGGGCCATTCGTGCGAATGGTTATGAAGCACCGCGCCTCGCAGTACGAGTGAACGGTCAAACGTTAGGTACGACGCTTTCCTTGAACGACATCGGACCCGATACTTGGAAACGGTTCTTTGGCACACTTCAAGCGGATTCGAGTAATGCTTTGATTGAAATCGTCCTTCTAAGAGGCACAGCCGTTCCGAACCCTGGCCTGAGCGGTGCCGAGAACGTCGTGGGTATCGATGATATTCTTTTGATTCCAAGTTCGTCGCGTCGCGTCATAGTCTCAGCCAAAGCCAATCCTTACCTGGCTGGTATGCCTAACGGCACTACGGCATTCGGCGGAACAGCACCGCTATCATCGCCCACATCGGTCGCAATCGCCGCGGGACAAGTGCTACGATTCAATGCAACGGGTCATACCTTTGCGGATGGCGGTGTGTATCGTTCGCGTTCCGCGGACGGCTCTGTCCACCTTACTTCAGGACTTGTGACTCAAAGTGCACTCCATGGCATCTCCCAGTATTCAGCACCATTTCATGGTTCCCTGATTGGAGTCTTCCTCGACGACAACTCACCGGCGGGTCAAACTCCGCCATCTGCCCTCGACTTCCGAACCACCGGCAACGTCCCAGGAGGAGTCAACTACACTTCCTTGCAACCGGTTCTGCGTCAAGTATTTTTCATCGGTGACGGACGTAATGCTGATGGAGTAGAACAAACGATCACCGCTCCCGCGGGCGCCACACGTCTGTTCTTAGCCAACTCCAGCAGAAACGGGTGGGACAGCCTCAGCGGGGAGTTTGAAGTACAAGTTTTCGACTCAGCCTCTGAACCCGTTCAAGCTAATCGTCAAGTCTTTATTGACAGTAACTTCAACGGTCGTCTAGATGCCGCAGAACCCTCGACGCTTACCAACGCAAGCGGAGTTTATGCACTCCCTGTTCCTGGAACCGCAGCTCAAATCGGCTTAGTTGGAAAAGAAGGTGAACAACAAACCTTTCCTGGCATTCCGTATCGACCCTTCGATCTAAACACCGACGTTTTTCCAATCAACTTCGGTTCTCGCGACATCGCACTCACCGAAACGCCTCGCTTTACCACTTCGCCGGTAACAACAGCCATAGCCCCAGGCCACTATCGCTATCAGTCGTTTGCTCAATCGCCATCCGGCAAGCAGATGACCTACGCGCTCGCCGTCGGTCCGCAAGGGATGTCGATCGACCCATCCAGCGGCTTGGTCCGATGGAATCCCATCGCATCCAATCGCGGTGACAACGAAGTGATTCTCAAGGCAACGGATGCCGATGGCAAACTGACACTTCAACGCTACACGATCAACGTCGAGGTCAATACAATCCCAGTCGTGACGTCGACGCCTCCAACGATTGCACTGCAAAACGTTCCGTTTCAGTATCAAGTTCTCGCCCAAGATGCCGAGCAATCGAACTTGCGCTATTCACTGACGACATCGCCAGTCGGCTTAACAATCGATGCCGCTACTGGGTTAATTCAATGGCTTCCATCTTCGATTACGACCGAGAGTGTGACCGTCAAGATTGAAGACCAACGCGGCGGCGTTGCAGAGCAAACGTTCTCCATTGCTGTGCAAACTGCCGGAACGAACCATGCTCCAGAGTTCAGTAGTGGTCCTCGAGCTAAAGCAATATTGGGCCGAGAATTTGCAAGCCGCATCGGTGCGACCGACGAAGACAACGACATTCTCAGCTACTCGCTAGTCAATGGACCAAGCGGTTTGACCATCTCCGCTCAAGGTGAAGTCTATTGGCAACCCTCCACCAGCGGATCGTACGATTTTGTAGCGAGAGTCAGCGACAGCCGAGGTGGTACCGACGAACAGTCCTACACGTTGACCGTTGTCTCGCGTGCCCCGACACCCAATTTGCAAATTACCTCCAGCCCAACCACCGCAGCAGTAGTTGGAAATCTATTCGCCTACGATGTTACAGCCACCCATGGCGAACTCTTTGAACTGGTAACCAGCCCAACCGGCATGTCGATCGCTCCGTCTCGAGGAACCGTCAGGTGGGTACCGACCAAAGATCAGCTTGGCGTACAAACAGTCAAGATCCGCGTCACCGATGTGCTAGGCAACATGGCAGAGCAGTCGTTTGTGATAGCAGTACGCAGTTCATCTTTGGTCCCGACAATCTCAAGTGCACCGCTAACCGAAGGGGCAATGGGACAAACCTACGTCTATGCAGTTGCGGTCGCCAATCCATCCAGAAGCCCACTGACGTATTCGCTAAGCGTTGCTCCATCCGGAATGCAAATCGATGCAGCCTTAGGTGTTATCACATGGACGCCGAACTCGAATCAAGTTGGCCCGACAGTCGTTTCGATCCAAGTGCGAAATGCGGTTGGTAGTTTTTCCTCGCAGACCTTCTCGATTGTTGTATCCGCAGGAGCCGTCAATCGACCACCGGTTACCGTTTCGACCCCTTCGATCGATGCCGTTGTCGGAACGCCCTATGCGTACACGATGACCTCAGATGACCCCGAAGGTGGAACGGTTACATATGCTGTACGAAGCGCTCCGAATGGTTTCTTGATCCATCCAAGCACTGGCGTTGTCACTTGGAATCCAGTGACGGCAGAGATCGGAACAGTAGCAATTGTATTAACAGCCACCGACCTTCAAGGTGGGGTTGCGGTTCAATCAATACAAATCGACGTTCGAGCCGCGAATCGGTTGCCAACCATTCGTTCAAATCCCAACTTAAAGGTCTCGCAGGGAGCCCTCTATCAATACGACGTCCTGGCCACCGACCCCGACCGCGAGCCACTATTCTATTCGTTGGTAACAGCTCCAGCGGGTATGACGATCGATACATGGGGCCGCATTCGATGGCAAACGCAACTCGACACGCCGCTCGGCGGACGTGATGTCGTTGTGCGAGTGGTCGATGGCTTGGGTGGCGCAGTGACCCAGTCGTTTACCTTTGGCGTAGTCCCAGACACCTTGGCACCACGTATCACCATCATCGTCGGAGGTGAGCCTGTCCTCTATCCATGGACTTCTGCTCCTGCCATCGTGCGAGTCATCGCAGCCGACGATGTTGGCTTAACCGGTGTCGAACTTCGAGTGGACGGCAAGTCCATCGAGTTAGCCGCAGACGGTACCGCCCGCGTTTACTTCTCAGCTCCGGGAAATGGTCGACTCGAAGCGATTGCAACCGATGCAGCCGGCAATCGAGGTACAGCACTGGCTCGAGTCAGCATGCGAAGTGGTGAAGAAGACGGCGGCGGCAATCCCGCCCCAGAGGCCACGATTACCAACATCACCGATGGAGTCGCGGTAGGTGGATTGGTAGACGTGATAGGTACCGCAGTATCGCCCGACTTTGAACGTTACGTCCTCAGCTATCGCCGCATCGACCAGTCGATCTACAAAACGATTCTCACCAGCACAACGCAAGTTTCGACTGGAACGTTAGGCAAGTGGGACACGACACTTCTCGAGAACGACAACTACGTCCTCAAGCTAGAAGTCTATGACACCTTTGGCAGCTTCGCAGCAATGGAGGTCGAAGTCAGCGTCAGCAGCAATCTCAAGCTAGGCAACTTCCGACTATCTTTTGAGGACATGACGATCTCAGTAGCGGGCATCCCAATCACGATCGCCCGTACCTATGACACATTGCGAGCGGATCGCGACGGCGACTTCGGCTACGGCTGGCGACTCGAGTATCGCAACACCGACTTACGAACGAGTCTTCCCAAAAGCGGCCTAGAGGATATCGGCATCCACACCCCGTTCAAGCAGGGAACCAAGGTCTTCGTCACTTTACCTGGAGGCAAACGCGAGGGTTTTACGTTTACGCCGGACATCAAAGTCTTACCTGGCTTTGGCAGGAACAATAATCTAGTCCTCGCTTCCCCCCGGTTCACACCAGACCGAGGCGTCACGAGCACGCTAAGCGCAGGTTCCGGACAACTTACGGTCAATGAGTTCGGCGAGCTGTATGCTGCAGGTGGAATCCCCTGGAACCCAGCCAGCCCAGACTTCGCTGGCTACACGCTAACGACGCGAGAAGGAATTCAATATCGCATCGACGGTGCGACTGGGTTGATGGCCAGCGTAGTTGATCGAAATGGAAACGTCCTATCCTTTTCAAACGACGGTGTCACGAGCCAAAGCGAGAACATTCGAATTGCGATCGAGCGAGATTCCAAAGGTCGCATTCGATCGATCACGGATCCGCTGGGCGAAAAAACCGCTTATACCTATTCCGCATCAGGTGATTTGATCTCCGTGACGGATCGGGAAGGAAACCTCACCAAGCTAATATATCGAACGGATCAAGTGCACTATCTCGATACGATCATCGACCCACTTGGCCGCGCTGGCATTCGCAATGAGTATGACGCCAATGGTCGAATCTCCAAGGTCACAAACGCTGTTGGAAGTGCAACCCAGTTTACCAGTAGTCCCGCGGAACTCAGCGAGTCCACTATCGATGCCCTTGGGAGCACGACAACCTTTGTGTATGACGAACGTGGAAATGTAGTTCGCCAGATAGACGCAATTGGCGGATTAATGGAGTATCAATACGATGACAACAACAACCCAATCATGGAAATCAACCAAATGGGTCAAGTCACTCGAAAGACATATGACCCCATCGGGAATCTTTTGACTGAATCCAGCCCACGAGGAAGAACGAATACGTTTGCATATAGTAGCCAAAACAACCTGGTGTCGATAGTCAGCCAAGACGGAAGCATCGTTAGCTACACCTACGATGCTCGCGGGAATTTGCTAGGAACGAAAGATCCGAGTGGCTTTCAGACGACTTACCAATACGAAGCAAGCGGCCGATTGGTTGGCACTTCGTTCGCTGACGGAACTTCTGAATCGATAGAATATGATATTTATGGTCGAATCGCTCGATTGGTGGACGCCCGCGGTGTCACAACGCGAACAACGTACTCGACTCGCGGCGACCTTCTAGAGGAGACAGTGATAACCGCAAACGGCGAAATTACATCTCGCTACGAATACAACGCAAATTCTCAGCTAGTTCTCGCGATCAATCCTCTAGGGGATCAACGCTCGATCGAGTACGACAAGAACGGCCAAGTTGTCGCGAGAATAGACGAGCGTCGCAATAAGACGCTATATGAGTACGATGCGTTTGGAAATTTGATTACTACCGTTTTACCGGATGGCACACCTAACGACTCGTCAGACAATCCACGGCAACGAATCGCTTATGACCTTTTAGGACGTGTGAAACAACTAGTCGACGAGACGGGAACTACGGAAAACTACATTCGGGACTCAGTCGGTCGAGTAACAAAGTTTGAACTGAAGTCACCAGAGAATGTGACGGTCCAATCGACAGACTTTGTCTACAACGCTGATGGTACTGTCCAGTCTGAAACAAACCGTTTGGGACAATCCACGGAGTACCGTTACAACGCTGATGGCTACAAGACACACGAAATCAATTTGCTCGGTAACACATGGACCTGGGATTACGATCTGAACGGCCGCATGACCAAGTCCACCGATCCCGAGGGGCGAGTCGAAATCAACACGTACGACCGCAGGGGCTTCTTGATTTCCATCAAGAAAGACGATTCCGAACAGCGATTTGAATATGATTCGCGGGGAAATCGGTCGAAGAGCGTTGATCCGCTTGGAAATACAACGGTGCTTGATTTTGACAGCCTTGGAAATTTGGTCATGGTTGTGGATGCCATCGGTGGGGTCACCCGCTACAAGTATGATGAGCTCGGCACTTTGGTCTCCACTTCAGACGCAAACGGAAATACTACGCGATACTCGCGTGATGTAGTTGGAAGACTAACTTCGCTCACGCTTCCAATGGGGCAGACACGCAGTACACGCTACGACCAAGTGGGTAACGCGATTCAGCAAACAGACTTCGAGAACCAAACAACAACGATCTCCTATGACGCTCGAAATCGGATTTCAAACATTCTGCTACCAGACGGTATTGCTATCGATCGAGAATACAACGGTCGAGGAGAACTGGTCAAAGAAACCAATGCTACCGGCGTAACACTCAAAAAATATTCCGCCGATGGAAAAATTGCGGAGATCCTTCAACCCAATGGGGAATTTGAACGCCACACTTATGATGCGGTCGGCAATCGACTTCAAACAACAACTAGGGCCGGCACCACTAACTACCTTTACGATGCGGCGAATCGACTCTCCCAAGTATCGAACGGCGAGTCCGTTGTTTCTAGTTATACTTACGACAAGAGCGGATTACTTGTAAGGCAAAGCTACCAAAACGGTGTCGACGAGCATCTGGAATACGACTCTCAGGGTCGGCTCGCACGCAAACGACTCTCTGGAGTGAATGCTGAACTGTCCGATTCTCATTTTGAATACGACCTGAATGGCAATCGCACTCAAACCAAAGAAGCGAATGGTCGCATCTCGACGTATCGGTACGATTCGATTGGTCGTCTAGTGAGTGAGACGGTGTCGGACTCTCAAGGCATTCAGTTTATGGCCGAGTACCGTTTTGACGCTTCCAGCAATCGTATCGGAATCCTTCGCACTAATCGATCTCAAGATTCAATCTTGATTACTGAGAGACGAGAGATGACCTTCGATGCAAACAACCGGCTGGTTAGAAGCACTTCCGATTCGATCAACGAGACGCGAGTTTACGACAAAAACGGTATGCTAACGTCGATTCAAACGAGTGGTTCTATTCGCAACTATCGTTGGAATTCCATGGGGCAATTGATTGGAGCGGATTTGGATGGCGATTCCAATTACGAAATAAAGTACAAATACGATTCCGACGGAATTCGCAATGAAAAAGATGGTCCTGAGGGCAAGGTCAAATACCTTGTTGATCGATCTACAGACCATGCTCGCATTGTTGCGGTAACCAACTCACAGGGTGCTATTGTTTCCAAATACACTTTTGGTCTGGGCATCGAATCGCAGACCGAGGGCGACGTTGTAAGTTATCTGCACACGGATGCAAACCAAAACACAACCTCAATTAGTTCGAGTCAGGGGGAAGTCGCCGGAGTCTGGAGTTACGATGCGCTCGGACAAGTCCTCGAGTATTCGGGCAGTCAGTCGACTCCCTTTCTGTTTGCGGGCGAATTGCGCGATTCGGATACGGGATTGGATTATTTGAGAACTAGATACCTCGACGTTTCAGTCGGTGCATTCATTAGTCCAGATGGCACTCAGAGCATCGCCAGCCTACCCGTTTCCTCTAACACCTATCTTTATGCTTTCGGAAATACTCAATCGTTCGTTGATCCATCAGGGCAGTCGCCCCTAACGGACGTGGTCGTTACGAGCGCAGTGTCAGGAATACTGATTGGAGGGCTGAACTTTTTGTTTACAAGGGATCCGCAAAAAGCGGCAAAGGCCGCTGTCGAAGCAGCTTTATTCTCGTTTGTCGTTGGGGCTGCGTTCCTAGCGATTCCCACGGTTTTTGCCGGGCTAGGAGGTTTGGGCAGTGCAGGCGTTGCAGCAACGGCGGCGAACGAAGCAGCGCTCCTAAGAAATGGCAGAGCGATATTCAATGGACTGGCTGATCTCGGAGGACCAACCATTAGCACAATCTTGAAGTATAAAAACGTAATCAACTTGCCAGTTGTTGCGACAGAACTCCAGGAGCTCAAGCAATCATTTGAAGTCGCAAAGTCACTTGTCGCAAACGTTCCTGAACCTGTTTGGGAAGTTGTTCTACTCTTTGCCCGCAGGATCGGCTCTGGTGGTGGTTCGATAGCGATTGACTTCCGCTACGCAAAGGATTTCCTCGAGTTCTTAAAACTCCTTCGTGCAGCCTAATCAGGGCAGGATCTAGGTGTTACGGGCCGAATTGTGGTCGTATTTTTGGCCGAATTGAGACGGTAGAGATTTAGCCCTCTTTTCGGTGTGTTGGCCGAATTGTTGCGAATTTTGGAGCGGACCACTACGATGGCGCGGGCTGAGTCGACTTTCGTGAGACCAGTGCTGGTTGGCTGAATTGCGGTCGTAGTCCGACCAACCCTTGTCATCGATTCCAGAGCCGAACGATTCTATGTGTGTTCGACCGCACCTACGTAAAAAAAGTGCGATCGCTCGATTCGAACGACCGCACTTCATGCGTCTTTTTGCGATG
>JBKDKR010000052.1:0-38958 GCA_046344995.1 Pirellula sp. | reverse complement strand
GAAGGCAGACAGGCCGCGACAAACGCCGTCGCGAGGCGTTACAGAAAGCCAAGTCTTCTTCCGAAACAGATCCGTCGGTCTAATGCTGCCCGAACGCAGCACCTCCCGCATTTATCGGTATGCCCACCGTTGGCGCTCACGAATACCGAACCTATTCCCCGAAAAAATAGATCCATCATTCGAAGAACCACCCTGGCCGACCAAGATAAGACGAACGACTACGAGACATTCTCCCCTGAAGAACGTGTACTCATGGTTTGGCCGATTACCCTTACTGCTTGGAGATTCAAAGAACCGCATGGAATTCAACAACGACTTTCGCGACATGTTGGTCGCGTTGAACGACGCTAACGTTGAATATATGGTGGTTGGCGCGCGCACGGTTTTCCCAGAGCAACGGGAGACTTGGATGTATGGGTAAAAGCAACGCCTGATAACGCACCGAAAATAATCAAGGCTCTTCGCTCTTTCGGAGCGCCGATGGATCAAGTAAATGAGATCGACTTCGAGAAACCATCGATCGTATTTCAGATTGGCGTGCCACCAGGAAGGGTTGACATCCTTACTGTTGTCTCTGGACTCGTCTTTGAAGCCGCCTGGAAGAACCGTTTCATAATTGCACTAGATGACTTTTCCTTTCCCGTCATCGGGTAACGCCGCCGACTAGCATCGAGGCGTATCTCGCGATCGGGGAGCCTTGATTCGGCGGCGCTAGCAAAACGAGTCTTCCAAGATTTTCGGGAACCGATCGATTTAACGCCGCACGGGCAACAATCGACCCCATGCTGTGAGCAACCAAAGAGAATCGAGACTCCTCGGCCAATTGTGTCATCAAATAGTTATGCAATCGTTCAGCATGACAGTCGATCGACTGAAACAGCGTAACGTAGCTCCACAGTCGAACTCTATAACCGTTGGATCGGAGCCTCGCTGCTAACGGCCACATGACGGCTCGCTTCGCTCCAAAGCCGTGAATCAAAACCACCAATTCCTTTTGAGACATCTGGGTTGCAATCATTCCACGATTTCCAGTCCGTCTACGAAGTTCGAACTGCCTTCTGCGGCAAAATGAAAAATCAGTAAGAACATGAGACCAGCAAAGAAAAACAGTAACCCACCGAACAGCAAAGCGAAGGATTGCGAATATCTGCCAGTCACAAGATAGGATTCACGCGGATTCTCTTTGTTGTATCTCGCCCGGACGATCGAACAGTTTTTCAGACGTTCATACAGTTCCTTATGGCCAGACATGTTTGATCCTGAGTAGGTGGGATGGATCTTATTGTTGGTGTATCGATTGCCATCAACAAAGTATTCATATTTGACGACCACCTCTTGTAAATCTCCATCGGAATCGTGGCGAACCTTTAAGTTAATGTCGGTTAACTTCGCATCCACAGGTGGCCAACTCCCAATCGCTCCTGCTTTGACGATTCCTTGGAGTGCATAGATCGCGACTCCACCCCCTACAAAGATAAAGACAGAGCAGAATACGTAGACGATCCAGATGGATTTCATAAAGTTGCCTTTTGGTTCGATGCAACATGCAAGCGGAATCTACCATCAAATATAGTTTCCAAGCATTCTGTTCCTATTGAGACCCAAGTCAATAATCCGCCTTTGTTTAATCCTCAATAGATAAAAACAACTGCAAAAAAAAATTTTGACAATCCATTGCGACCGGCCGACTCTTGGTCCCGCACTTGAACAGGCTCTAAACGTTCCACGAGGGTATGGCTCTTGTAGTGGACGACGCTAGGAGGCCATTTGCACGGGAGACCCCTTGTTACATTGCTAATAAGATTCGTGCCATATTCGTGCCAGGCAGTCGGGCTTCGTTGCCTCATCCACTACCAATTCAGGCCTCGTAGCCTCGTCCACTACCAATTCAGGCTTCGTTGCCTCGTCCACTACAAAACCGGGAAAAAAATCCCGGAGACTAGCTAGCGATCCGCCTCTTGCCCCGTTTACAATTCGGGCATGATCGTTCACCCCATCACCACACCCGCAAGCCCATCTCTCGCATCGCCACACTTCGATGCTTGGTTTGATTCTATCGAATCGCTCACCACAACTTTCGTATCGCCTGTTGTACCAACTTTAGAAACCACGACCGTCACCGAAGTCGCATTAGGCTACCATCGCAACCAGCAGCATTCCGTCACCGCTATGACCACGTCGACTGGCGCGGTCGCAGATCGATACGCTTACACTGCGTATGGTCAACCTACGATCTTATATGCTTCCGGTTCTCCAATCGGCAATCAGCAATCTCAAATCGCCAATCGCTTCACCTATACAGGCCGTGAATGGGACGAGACCTTAAGTCTCCATCACTTCCGAGCCCGATGGATGAGTCCGCTCGCTGGTAGATTCTTGGGGAGAGATCCGATTGGATATGAGGCTGGGCCGCTATTGCTTTATTCTTTTGTTTCTGCCAAGTATCTTTCGTCGCTTGATCCGTTTGATCTTATTGCTGTTTGGCAGGACCACTCCAAGAAGCCTCATGTGTCAAAAGATGGCCACACCAATTGCGATGGATTTGCTCTTGCCCCTTGTATGATTGCTATCACACCCACTGGTGGATTGTTCGAAATGATTGCTGATTTTGCATCAACTGGTAGCGGCGAAACTCCTACTACTAGATGCCCAGACGTTAGATCTAATCCTCTTATCTTCGTTCCCACTCTGATTGAGCCGGATTTCCCATTTTCAAGTGGCGTAATTCTAATGAAGGCGTGCTGTTACAAGAGTAGGGGCGAGGCCAATGAAACCAGATAAAACCGAAAGTTTTCGTGATCGAGCAGAAGATCGACCCTTGATATTTGAAGGTCGAATGGCATTATTCAGCTTCACATTCATAGCAGCGATTTTGTCCACTTCCGGCTGTTCAAACACAGATCACAAAAGTGGAACTGCTGATGGTAATGCGTCGATTCGTATTGAGTCAGATGTGTCTGTCGGTGTCTTTTTTGCAGACAAAAGCTCTGGTATGTGGCGAGAAAGTGTCCTAATTAACGGAAAAGAAGAGGTCTCGATCTCCGATGGCATGGGAACCGTCTTGCAAAAGATTCGATCGCTTTCGGCAAAGAGAGTCGCGGTTTCCGTCGGGAAAGCGCCTCCGGATAATCTTGAATCCAGAATACTAGAACTGCAACAATTCTGCGATAAGGAGCTAATTGAACTCGATCTATCTGCTGACGAATTTTTCTTTTTGCGAGGGGGAACAGTCGATTTTCGTGGAACATCCAATTAAACCCTGATGTCATTATCAACAAAATTCTGAGTTCACAGAATAAGAGATAGACCCAGTCAAGAATGCCCCCGCCCAAGGCGGACGGATAGACGGTTGGTCACTTTGGGTTGATTTGCCGTTTTCTCAATCCTTTCCCTGTAGGTTTTCCAACGGTGTTTTGGACTTCCTATTGTCTAGATCGATGCTCAGAAGAGCAGTTAGAGACCGTTTTCGAGCAGTTTGTTGCACCGATTTCGATCTTGGGCTCACCACTGAGTTTATCTCAGTGGAAGCGTGACTGAATAGCTACCGACGACGCAAGTCGCACAACCCTTCTCCTCGATCTGGCCGCAGGCCAGACCGAGGAGAGAAAAAAAGGGGCCGCATTTGGTAGCCACTCAGTCAGCGCTCTATCGGCACGGGGCCGAAGGTGGCGAAAGGATCAGTCGCATGGGGAATGCAACTATCATTGAACTTCGGGCATTGTTGTGATCAATGCAATGAACTAAATTTGAATCTCGTGCTGGCGCACGGAGCGTCAACCGTGTGCTAGCGCACGTCGGCTGATAGAAGCGGTAATTGCATCATCGACAGTTCAAAGCTACTCACACGAGTGCACGAACACTCTAGTTGTGAGCAGGTAATTGTCTCGCCTATTTCGAGCTCGCTAATCGATGCGAACTCTTGGCTCGTGTACCACCAGTCCATGATGTTGAGCTGTGCTTTTATTCACCCTCCTGAAGAATTCGGGAGGGTCGAGTGGAGTTTACGATCACGAGGGGAGGGTGCTTTAAGATCGCTGACTACTCGGGGCCATTATGCGTCGCTGTGCCTCTCACCCTCTCCTCGCTGCGCTCGACTCTCCCTCCAAGGGAGAATGAACGCCGTAACTTCGCAAAGCCGTGTTGCGGCCTACGTTGTCGCAAGCTCTTGCGGGATATCCACCCATTGGCCGGTTTTGAGATCGATTCCTTATTGTTATCTTGCCAGTATGTACCTAGCCCAGTCGTTGGATTCCGCCGTCGATTTGAGAACTTGATTGCGGGCAATTAGAAATCGTTGCATATAGTTCTTGAGCACTACCACCTCGACCATTCGGCCCAAAATCCCGTACGGAGCCTCAAACGAGAATTCGTCTCGCATTAGAGTACCGGTATTGATCGATTCGAAGTAATGATCGTGTCGCAATTGTTTGAAGGCACCTCTTAACATCTCGTCCGCGAAATGAATTGGACGATCGTAAGCGACGATTTTTACCGTCAAAGATTGCCACAAACCGAAATGCTTAGCTCGCCACGTCACCTCTTCGTTCAAACCGATAAGCCCGCTCGTAACACCTGCAATCGCCCTCTCGCCTGTCTTGGCAGTCGAACGAGTGTGCAGATCGATGCTTCTAGCTAAATCAAAAACTCGCTCGATGGGAGCGTTGATCGATGTCGATATAGAGAGTGTTACCATACTGCTTATTGGCTGAAGATATCGATCAACATTCGAGGTTTTCTTCTATAGATACTTCGAGATCGGTCCACCGCGAGCGGCCATGGCATCAATCTTGGCCGTCACTACGGGATCTTCGATGAGTGGTGGAGCGTGATGCTTCTTGATGCGTGCGTCAATGATCAGCGGACCATGACAGCCCCAATGTTTGTGATCGGTAAACGAATTGACTCCGTCGATGTCGGATGCTGGATTACTGCGAGTGAAAGTAGTCCACAAAAAGTTGTTGATGTTTCTCGACGAAAAATCAGCATCGTCGACTAACACGACAAGAGGAACATTCATAGCCTCCGAATGATCGGAACCGATAGATTGCGTTAATGATCTCGCGATGCTTGTCACATCGGAGGACTCGCTCGTTTCCATGACCACAACGCCTCGCATGGCAAGCTTCATGTTCTTGATGATGTTTGCAGACTTGAAGCTGGATGGAATTTCGCTGGCCAAGTCTCGTCGCTTTTCGCCGCTAGCCGCAATGACGACTTTGGAACCTTGATTTAGTCCGTCACCACTATAATCCAGCGTATCCATGGTTGTTCGAGTATGGAAATGGAGATCGCGAGTCCAATCAACCCGTTCTAGCATGTGTACGAAGAACGCTTCGCAATCGTGAATGTCGAGTTGGGGATTGTCGAACGAATTTGCGATGAAAAGATATTTGGCGAGTGACAATTGTCCTTGACCGAGAACCGCGCAAGCCTGGGTCAATAACTCTTGAGGGCGATTGGCTTTGCGATAAGGTGTGTACCGTTCAGAGCCGATGGCCAGTAGCAATGGGTGCACCCCAGCAGCATCCACTGCGTGGACGGCCTTAATGCCGGGGAGTACCGTAGGAATGATATTGCCGGTGATCTCGTGAATGAGTTCGCCAAATGTAGTGTCTTCTTGCGGCGGGCGACCTACCACTGTGAAGGGCCAAATTGCTCCCGGACGATGCGATACCCCCTTTACGTGCATGAAGGGGAACTCATGTACTTTTGCGTAGTAGCCGAGGTGATCACCAAAGGGCCCTTCTGGTTTTGTTTTCGTCAAATCAATCGTACCATGAATGACAAAGTCGGCATCCGCGTAGAGAGGTGCGTGATCGTTTCCAACAATCATCGGGATCCTATGGCCCGCCATGGCACCCGCAAACGTTAGTTCGCTCAGCCCCTCTGGCAGCGGCATTACGGCGCTAAGAGTCATAGCTGGTGAGCCACCTACGGAGATCGCCACATGGAGGGGCTTGTTCGCATTCAAACAAGCTTGATGATGAACACCGATGCCACGATGCAATTGGTAATGCAGTCCCACTTGTTCATCAGGTTGAAATTCGTTCCCTGATAATTGAATGCGATACATGCCGAGGTTCGCCTTCATGAGGCTCGTCTCGGTCCCCATGCTGAGAACTTGAGGTAGCGTAACGAACGCGCCACCGTCATCAGGCCAAGATACCAAATGGGGCAGGTCGGTCAGCTTCATAGACTCGGAGAGCACCGGGCCGCTTCTCACGGACTTAGGAAGCATCGACCAAGCCGTCCACGGAGCAGAGACATATCGGAGCGGTCGTTTGAAGAAGGCATTCGGGTCGATCTTCAATTCGATTGCTCGACGCACTCGCTCGATGGTTTTTCGGAACAAGAATCGAGCTTGTTCTAGGGAGCCGAATAGATTGCTGGCCATCGGAAAACGGCAACCAATCACATTGGAAAAGAGCAGGGCAGGGCCGCCACGTTGGTAGACTCGCCTTTGGATTTCTGCCAGTTCGAGATGAGGCGAGAGAGGTTCGGTGATCTCAATCAGCTTGCCATGTTTGCGTAGATCCTCAACAACGTCTCGGGTACTGCGATGGTTCATGAGTTGGTATAAGTGCGAGTCATAAGCAGCATTCGTTGTGGAGGGCAACAGTCCTTTCAAGATATCGGGTCTGCCCGTAGAATTTCGAGCAATTGCAGGGAAGCCTCCCGAACATCCGATACTTTTTACGCCTCAATAACAAATATCATGGAAAAACGCGTTTATAACTTTTCTGCTGGTCCGGCGGTATTGCCTGTTCCCGTTTTGGAGCGAATCCGGGACGAGATGCTTTGTTTGCCAGGCTGTGGGGCTTCTGTGATGGAGATTTCCCACCGTAGCAAGCAGTTTATGGCGATTCAAGAAGCCGCCAAGCAGCGAATAATTCGTTTGTTGGGTATCCCTGACAGCTACGACGTGTTGTTTTTGCAAGGTGGATCCCGATTGCAATTTTCCATGATCCCAATGAATTTGCTTAGGGGCCAAGCGGGACCGGCACAGTATGTTCTCACCGGATCTTGGGGCAAATACGCTTTGGCCGAAGCGAAAAAAGAGGGAGCCACAGAAGTCATTTTTGATGCGGCTGCCACAAATTACGATCGGCTGCCCGGGGCTGGCGAGCTCAAGGTTCGTTCCGATGCGGCTTATGTGCACATCACCAGTAACGAGACCATCCAAGGGGTTCAGTTTCCCCAAGACCTCGATCTGCCAGCACCGGTCGTATGCGACTCATCGTCCGACATTTTCTATCGGCCGCTCGATATCACGAAGTATGGTTTGTTGTACGCTTGTGCTCAAAAGAACGCAGGTCCTGCTGGCGTAACCGTTGTGGTTATCCGCAAAGATTTGTTGGAACGATCCAACGACCAGTTGCCCGGCTACCTGAACTTCAAAAACCATTCCAAAGAAGATTCGATGTGGAATACGCCGCCAACGTTTGCGGTTTATGCTCTGGGATTAGTTACAGAATGGCTGGAATCCACGGTCGGTGGACTCGACGCCATGTACGAGATCAACAAGAAGAAGGCCGCACTGGTTTATGATGTTGTTGATCAGTTCCCAACTCTCTTCACAGGGCACGCCAAGAAATCCGATCGCTCTTTGATGAACGTCACGTTCAAACTGCCCAACGATGAGATTGAGTCCGCTTTCTTGAAACAAGCTCAATCCCATAGCTTGGATTCGCTCAAAGGGCACCGAAGCGTTGGTGGCATTCGAGCCAGTCTCTATAACGCGATGCCGATGGAGGGAGCACAAGCTCTCGCCTCCTTTATGTCCGACTTCGCCAAAAAGAACGGTTAGTCCCTTGAGGACTGACACACGACCGAGCAAAACAAAAAACACTACCAACAATTCCGTTTTAACGCATACTCTCCAAAAGTTTTCAAAATGGCTTATCGAATTTTAGTTCTCGATCCCATCGCTCAAGAAGGATTCGATCTTCTCAATGCAGAGTCCGATTTTGAATATGAGGTTCGCACGGGGCTTAAGGGGGAAGAGCTTCGCAAGTCACTCAACGAGTTCGACGGCGCCATTGTTCGAAGCGGAGTCAAGATTACAGCAGAGTCGTTGGAAGGAAACAAACGCCTTAGAGCCATCGTTCGTGCAGGGGTGGGCACCGACAACATCGACAAAGTCGCTGCGACTCGCCTGGGCATCGTCGTCATGAACACCCCGGCAGGGAATACACTAAGCACCGCTGAACACACCTTTGCACTGATGTTAGCGTTGTCTCGCTCCATCGCTCCTGCATATCAAAGTCTCTGTGATGGAAAGTGGGACCGAAAATCGTTTATGGGGACCCAGTTAGCTGACAAAGTCCTCGGAGTTATTGGCATGGGCCGAATCGGCCGCGAGGTATCAACTCGTGCGATTGCCTTTGGAATGCGTGTCTTGGCATATGATCCGTTTCTGTCCGACGAACAGGCCAATAAGATAGGGGTCGAAAAGGTCAATGTCGTTCAAGATCTGCTGCCACGGGTTGACTATTTGACCGTTCACACCCCACTCACTGATGAAACAAAGTATCTTGTTAATACCAAGCAATTGGGCCTGCTCAAAAAAGGGATCCGATTGGTCAATTGTGCCCGAGGTGGAATCTACGAAGAAGCGGCATTGATCGAAGGACTCAATCAAGGCATTATTGGCGGTGTGGCACTCGATGTTTTTGAAGAGGAACCATGCACTAATAGCCCTTTATTTAAAATGCCAGGTGTCATTTGCACCCCTCACCTTGGTGCGAGCACCGAGGAAGCACAAACGCAAGTTGCCATTGAGGGCATTCAGCTGCTCATCAACTTCTTCAAGACGGGCGAGATTCGGCATGCCGTCAATGTCGCGGCACTCGATCCCAAGACGTTAGACTCGCTCCGGGGTTACCTCGATGCCGTCTACCGACTCGGCATGTTAATGTCGCAATGGCACGAGGGGAGCATTAGTGCCTGCCAATTGAACTATCGCGGCGAAGTAGCCGATAAAGACACGAAACTGCTGACAGCCGCTTTTTGTGCGGGTCTTATGGAACGTGCCATGCCCGAAGAGGTCAATATCATTAATGCCGAGATGCTGCTTCGCGAACGGAGCATTGATTTGACGGAAAACAAAACGCGGGAACTCGGAGCTTTCAGTTCGTCGATTACAGCTGAGGTCAGTGGCGGCGGCAACAAAGTCAAAGCCGGCGTAACGGTCTTTGGCAACAATATGCCGCGTTTGATTTCGATTAACGACTACCGACTCGAGGCCTATCTAGACGGGCATTTGCTGTTCTTTACCCATACCGACGTTCCGGGAATTATCGGGCGCGTAGGAACGGTGTTTGGCCAGCATCAAGTCAACATCGGGCAAATGTCGGTCGGACGAGCCAATCAGCAACCGGGAGGCCACGCCATTGGTGTGTTGAATCTAGACGGCGTTCCGCCTCGTATTGCCTTGGACCAACTCATGGCAATTCAATCGATCGAAAAGATTCAAATGATTGAGTTGCCAGTTCACGGTCAATTGCCTGAGTGGTTGCAGTAGTCGCTGTTCCGCTCAGCGTCGTGGTAAAGAGTTACTCGTGTTGGTTGAGTTTGGCTTTGATGGATTCTAGTCGATCAGCTAGTTCCACTTCAAAGCCTCGGTGCACCGGAGTGTAATAGCTGCGATCCACACCGAGGTAATCTTGTGCCACGACACCATCTTCGGAATTGTGCGAGTACTGATAATTTACAGCGTTGCCCAGTTTCGCTGCGCCGGGATAGTGGCCGTCGCGCAGATGCCGTGGAACAGGGATAATGCTACCTTCTCGGACGTCTCGTCGAGCGTTAGCGATAGCTGTTGTGGCAGAATTGCTTTTTGGAGCTAGGGCCAGGTAGATGGTTGCTTGCGATAGCGTTAGTTGGCATTCCGGTAGTCCGATGAACTCGCAGGCTTGCATGGTGGCAACAGCGATCGAAAGAGCTTGGGGATCTGCGTTGCCGACATCTTCGCTCGCGAAAATGACCAGTCGGCGGCACAGAAATCGGATATCTTCGCCAGATTCCAAAGCCCTGGCGAGCCAATACAAGGCCGCGTCGACATCGCTTCCTCGGATGCTTTTGATCAAAGCGCTTGCGATATCGTAGTGTTGCTCGCCGGTCGGATCGAATTGCAGAACCTTTTTCTGCATACTCTCTTTCATGTCATCCACATCGACCTTGATCGGGCGATTAGGAGAGGAGAGGACAGCTAATTCGAGAGCACCGAGAGCTCGTCTCGCATCCCCCTCAGCCATCTTAGCGCAAAAGTCGATGGCAGAGTCGGTAACAGTAGCAGAATAAATTCCTAGCCCGCGAGTTTTATCCGCGAGAGCTCTCAACAGGATGGAGCGAATATCAGCTTCCGTTAAGAGCTCGAGTTCGAAGATCTGGGAGCGACTGAGCAGGGCACCGTTTACGGAGAAAAAAGGATTGCTTGTGGTTGCTCCGACCAAGGTCACGATGCCTTGTTCGACATCTGGCAGCAAAGCATCTTGTTGAGTTTTGTTAAAACGATGGATTTCATCAACAAATAGGATCGGGCGAACGCCGGTTACGGAGACCTCGTCTTTGGCCCATTCGAGGGCTTCACGCAATTCTTTGATGCCGCTTGTGACTGCGTTCAGTTGTTTAAATTTGCCGTTGGTTTCTTTTGCGAGCAAAAATGCCAAGGTGGTTTTGCCAGTGCCCGGAGGACCAAATAGCAGGATTGATTGAAGTCGTTTCGCGTCGATAAGTCTCCTAAGTAGTTTTCCTTGGGACAGTATGTGTCCCTGGCCAACGAATTCTGCCAGCGTCGCCGGCCGCATTCGAGCCGCGAGAGGTTGGGTTTTTTGCTGGTTTTCTTTTTCGACGTGGGCAAATAAATCCATGGTAACTCCTATGGCCGTTACCTTAACATCAATTAAATGGCTGAACCACTCCCGCTAATGGAATACGTCTGGCGGGGAGTATCGATTCGCTATTCCTGAGAATGACAGGATTTCTACTCAGGGCTAGTGAAAACCGGATCGCTGGCTTATCATTCTCCCAGGCTTAACGAATAAATCTGCTCGTGCCTTAGTTGTACCCCGTATCGCGGAGCGCGAGCAAACCTCCAGCAATAAGGGTAGTGAATTTTGATCCGTCAAAGAACGCCAGGATTTTTGGCACTGGAAGACGGCACTGTTTTCGAGGGTTATTCTATTGGAGCAGAGGGAGAACGAGACGGCGAAGTCGTTTTCAATACGTCTCTTACAGGCTATCAAGAAATTCTCACCGACCCTAGTTATCGCGGCCAGATTGTGACGATGACTTACCCGATGATCGGTAATGTCGGAGTCAACTTAGAAGATCTCGAATCAGCGGCTCCCAAGATTGCAGGCTTCATCGTTCGAGAAAATAGCCGAATCTATAGTAACTATCGAGCAAAAGATTCTTTGTCCGACTATCTCGTCCGGAACAACATAGTTGCCATTGCAGGGATCGACACCCGCGCTTTAGTTCGACGGATTCGCGATCGTGGAGCTCAAAAAGGAATCATCTCCACTATCGACCAGAATCACGAATCATTGATTGCCAAAGCCAAATCGAGCACAGGTTTGGTTGGCCGTGACTTGGTTAAAGAGGTCATGCCATCCGAGGCCATGCAATGGAGTGAATCGCTGCACGAATTCTCTACCAAAGGCGATGAATCGTCTGCATCAGGATCCATGCCGCATGTCGTGTGCCTCGACTTTGGAATGAAATGGAACATCCCTCGGCATCTAGCGTTCCGAGGTAATCGAGTGACAATTCTTCCTGGTAGCGCCTCAGCCGAAGAGGTACTGGCTCACAACCCAGACGGTGTGTTTTTGAGCAATGGCCCAGGCGACCCCGAGCCGTTGACTTATGCGATTGACACCATCCGAAATCTGTTGGGCAAAAAACCCGTGTTTGGCATTTGCTTAGGGCATCAATTACTATCGCTCGCATCGGGGGCAAAGACTTTTAAGCTTAAGTTTGGTCATCGTGGCGCGAATCAACCAGTGTTGAACTGCGTATCGGGTCAAGTGGAGATCACCTCGCAGAATCACGGTTTTGCTGTTGATGAAGCCACATTGCCCGATTGCTTGGAGATTACCCACCGCAATTTGAACGACAACACGATTGCCGGTGTGCGTCATAAGCACTTCAATGCGTTTAGCGTGCAGTACCACCCTGAGGCTTCGGCTGGTCCCCACGACAGTAGCTATCTGTTCGACCAGTTTCAAAAGTCGCTTAACGCGTCAGCGAACGGGTAGCCAACTTTATGCTTGCGAAAAGGGTTATCCCGTGTCTTGACGTACATCAAGGACGAGTTGTAAAGGGAACCAATTTCCTGAATCTTCGGGACGCGGGTGACCCCGTGCAGATCGCGCAGCGTTATGAAGCAGAGGGAGCAGACGAGCTCGTCTTTTTGGACATCACCGCCAGCCATGAAGCTCGCGGTATCATGCTCGATGTCGTCCGTCGGACGGCAGAACAGGTTTTCATGCCGCTAACGGTTGGGGGTGGCATACGAACCTTGGACGACATCCGCGCTTTGCTTCAAGCGGGTTGTGACAAGGTGTCCATCAACTCCACCGCTTGCAAAGATCCCGATTTTGTCCGACAAGCCGCCGAGCGATTTGGATCGCAATGCATCGTTGTGAACATAGACCCCAAGCGTGTTCTCAAGGACGGGAAAGAGTTCTGGGAGGTCCATATTAATGGCGGCCGGCTTCCGACAGGGCTAGAGGCGGTCGAGTGGGCTCAACGTGTCGAGGAGCTCGGAGCGGGGGAAATTGTACTAACCAGCATGGATCGAGACGGGACCAAAGACGGATATGACCTGCCAATTACCTCAGCTGTCAGCGATGCGGTTGAGATTCCCGTAGTCGCCAGTGGGGGGGCCGGAGCGCCGATTCATCTCGTCGACGCCATTAAAATCGGTAAAGCTGATGCAGTCCTCGCCGCAAGCATCTTTCATTTCGGGGAATACACCATCGCCGAGACCAAAAAAATGATGGCGGATCATGGAATACCAGTCCGACGTTAGAAAGTCGTCGGTAGAAAGTCGCAACTGACTGAAGATTGTTAGTGGGGAAATCCTCCGATCTAGACTAAAATGGAGCAGTGGATGATTTTACTCCCCTCTTTTCTAGTTTGAGTCGAAATGGCAATCGCGGAAGCTCGTAATCATTCTCAATCCAGCGCACCGGTACCTAACGCGGATGACTTAGCAGCCTCGCTCCTCGTAAAAAAGGAGGAACTTGAGGTCGATAAGTTGTTCAAGGCGTGTGTCAAGCTACAGGGGAGCGATTTGCACCTTAAGGTAGGCACTCCCCCAATCGTTCGGGTCAAAGGGGACCTCAAGCCTTTGAATAGACCACCCATCGACGTCGAAGAAATGGTGCGTCTATTGATCCCAATGCTCGATGACCGAAATCGCCGGATCTTTGAGGAAGAAGGTGGGGCTGACTTTTCGTACACAGTCAACGTAGAAGGCGAAAACTGGCGATTCCGGGTCAACATGCTCAAACAACTCGGACGTCCCGGATTGGTCGCTCGGCGTATCAATAACTTCATCCCTAACTTTGAAGGGTTGTTCCTGCCGCCCATTCTTGAAGAGCTCTGCAAATTCGACCAAGGGATGATTTTGCTAGCAGGGGTAACAGGTTCCGGTAAAAGTACGACGATTGCTTCAATGTTGAATTGGATCAATCGCAATTACCGCAAGCATATTCTAACGCTCGAGGATCCAATCGAGTTCGTTTATACCGAAGACAAGTGCTTGATCAACCAGCGAGAAGTAGGCACCGACGTTAAGAACTTCGAAATCGCTATGAAGCACGCGGTTCGGGAAGATCCAGACATCATCCTCGTCGGTGAAATGCGGGATCAAGAAACGTTTATGACGGCGATCCATGCGGCCGAAACCGGTCACTTGGTGTTCGGAACGATTCACGCATCGACAGCACCGTCCACAATCGGTCGTATTCTGGACTTGTTCCCAGAAGAGCTCCACGGAGCCATTCGAAATGCGATGGCGTTTAACATGAAGGGCATCGTAGCCCAAAAACTTCTCCCCTCTATTCGAGAAGGGGTGAGTCGGGTCCCGACCTGCGAAATCATGACCTTTACTCCGATGATTCGTAAATTGATTTTGGAAGGCAAAGATCAGAAGTTGTCGGATGCAATTCGCATCGGTGCAGCCGAAGGTATGCAGGACTTTACCATGTCACTCAAGCAATTGATTGACGACAATTTGATCGATCGTCCGACAGCGTTCGAAGTTGCTCCGAACCCGGATGCACTAAAGATGGCCTTGAAGGGCATCAACGTCAGCCAGCCCGGCATTATCTAACACCCTCGCCATCTTTGACTTTTCTCAACAGTATATAAAAACATGATCTTCGGACGAAAGAAACCTAAAAAGAAAAAAGAAGATGCTGCTTCGGGCGATGGCCAGTTAGTTGCGCCTCCGATCGAAATTAAACAAATGGGAGTCTCCCGAGAGGAAGCCCAGGGGTTAACGATCGCAGCCAGACAATTGCCTGGCTACCCGCTCGCCATTATCGTGATCGTCAATGCAATAGCCGGCAGAGCGGACCGAATTCTAATGGATTGCTCCGCTCAAGGTGCCGTGGTTCGCTATCGAATTGATGGTATCTGGGAGACGCTGCCGCCTATGGATCGCCCAACGGCTGACGCTGCCTTGGTCGCTATGAAAAAGCTACTAGGTTTGAATCCAGCGGAGCGACGTGCCAAGCAAGACGCAAAGTTTGCTACTAATTTTCAAAAGACGGACTGGGTTGTATCCTTTTCCAGCTTTGGTGTTCCGAATGGCGAACGAGTTTTGGTATCGATTGATACCAAAAAGCCGACTCTTAAGACGCTCGAAGAACTAGGCATGCGAGAGTCGATGATCAAGGACTTTTTGTCGTTTACGAACGGCAATCAGGGACTGGTAATGATCAGTGCGCCACCCACTCACGGGTTGCCGACTCTTTGGAGAGTCGCACTCGAAAATACGGACAAATTTGTTCGCGATTTCGTCTGTCTCGAAGACAAGAACGACCCGGAACCTGAGATCATTAACGTAACTCCGTTCCCATATGATTCCAAGACGGAACCACCGCTAGCCACCCTTTCCAAATTGTTGCTCAAGCAGCCGGATGTGCTCGTATTACCGTCGCTGGTAAACGATGACGTTGTGGAAACAGTTTTTGATCAAGTGACCGTGCATAGTCGGCACGCAATTACTCGTATCGTTGCAACCGATTGTGTGGATGCCTTGCTCCAAGTGCTGCGACTGTATCCAAAGCAAGCCAAGAATATTCTCAAGATTACATCGTCGGTTTTGTGTGCTCGTTTGGTTCGTCGCTTGTGTGATAAATGCAAGCAGCCCTATCAGCCAAACCCGCAGTTATTGCAAAAACTAGGCGTTCCAGCAGGGCGAATCACTAAATTATATAACCCTACGATTCCTCCTCCACCAGAACAGCGGGTAGACGCAAACGGCAAGCCAATCGAAATCGAGATTTGCAAGAAGTGTAATGGCCGCGGTTATTACGGACGAATGGCGATTTTTGAGTTGCTAAAAGTCGATGATGAGATTCGCAAAGCGGTTATCAAGTACGCTAACGAGCCAGACAAGATTCGAGCCTTTGCGAAACAACGCAATCATTTGAGCTTTCAAGATGAAGGAATTGCCGCGTGTGCTGTTGGCAACACATCCTTGCAAGAAATTCAAAAGATGTTGTCTGGTAAATAAGTGCTATTGCTGAATTTTCCGAATTGGTCACTTGTTGCGACCAACTCAGAAGCGTGATATTTCGCTTATTCTGTCAATGATTTTTGCCACAATCCCGACAATCTTTCCTGGTCGGGAGCGAATCGGTATCATCCAAATCAGTAGCAGAAACATGGACCCCAGAGCGATGGACGCGAATCTTGACTCATTTCGCCCTTACTTGACCGTGTTAGCTCGCGGACAGATTCCAGCTGCCATGCAGGCCAGATTGGATGCATCCGATATCGTTCAAGAAACGTTGCTGGAGGCCCTTCGCAAACGGGAACAGTATCGCGGTTCCAATGATCCCAAGCAAATTGCGGGCTGGCTTCGCGAATTGCTTTCATGCAATCTCATAGACGCCTTAAGAGCTCAAAGACGTGAATCGCGTGACGTCAATCGCGAGCAATCCATTGCAAAATCCGTGGACGAATCATCGATGGGACTAGAGCATCTCTTAACGATAGATCAATCAACTCCCAGCCAAATTGTTGAGAGACGTTTTCGAGCTTTAGAGGTGGCACAAGCGATCGAGGAACTGCCAGAACAGCAGCGTGACGCTATCATGTATCGCTACTTTCAAAAGTCATCGTTGGATCAAATCGCATTACAAATGGATAAATCGAAGCCAGCCGTCGCGGGTTTGCTAAAGCGTGGCCTGGAGACGCTCAGAAGACGACTCCGGAGGGAAGAGGCATGAGCCAATTAAACGAATCAACCTCAGATTCTGAAGATGATCTAGAAAAAGCTATTGCCGAGTATCTTGAACGTGTCGATGAGGGCGCGGCCTTTGATGTTGAGGAATGGCTCGGACGTCACGCACCTATCAGAGGGGAACTAGAAGAGTTCCTCGAAACGGAACGGGAATTCGATGCCGCCTTTCCATCAAAAGCATCAAACGGTGCGGGGGCACTTGATGAGACATGGGAAATGCCAGCATCGTCTATCAATTCCCCAGCGAGCACTCCCAGCAATCCTTTGCGATCAGGTCGCTCCTCGGTAAGCTCCCAGATTGGACCCTATAAACTCAGCAAGTTTTTAGGAGCCGGCGGAATGGGGCAGGTATATGAAGCCGTTGACCCCAATGGAAATCTAGTTGCTGTAAAGATTCTCTCACATCAATGGAGCCGCTCTGCTGAATCTTTGCAGCGGTTTAAGATGGAGGGGAAGATCGCGAGCGCTATCAATCACCCACGTTGCGTGTTCGTCAAGGCCGCCGATGAAGATAACGGCCTCCCCTATATCGTCATGGAACTCATGACAGGTAGAACTCTCAAAGATCTTAGCCAAGAATCAGGGCCTATGCCCGTCAATAAAGCCATCCAAGTCATCATGGATGTTCTGGATGGACTGGAAGAAGCTCACACTCATGGAATGATCCATCGTGATATCAAACCAGGAAACTGTTACCTCGAAACAAATGGCCGAGTTAAGCTTGGAGACTTTGGATTAGCAAGATCTGTCGATGATAGTTCTGAACTTACTCGAACTGGAGACTTTGTCGGTACCCCACTATTCGCGTCACCAGAACAAGTCAAAGGGCTACCAATCGACGTGCGAACCGACATCTATTCCGTTTGCGCAACACTCTATTTTCTACTCGCAGGACAAGCACCCTTTGCAGGTTCGACTCCCACCAACGTTATCGCAAAGATCGTCTCTGAGGATCCCGTTCCGCTGCGGAAACTAAATCCTCAGGTTCCCGTCTTGCTTGAACGTATCGTTATGCGAGGTTTAAGTCGCGATCGAAAGTCCCGATTTCAAACCGTTGCAGAACTTAAACAAGCTCTGGAGCCGTTTGTTCGAGGTCGACATGCCATTGCTGCATGGGGCCGTCGTTTCGCTGCATTCTGCATAGACGGAGCGATTAACGGACTACTCGGCGCGATTGCAGTTCAGTTTCTCCCCATCGAGGACCAGAACGCAGTGCTTCCATGGTCAGTCTATTTTAGTCTACTATTGCCCATCTTTATCTATCACCTGATCTTCGAAGGAATTGGATTTGCCTCCGTTGGAAAATTAGCCCTGAGACTCCAAATCGCGGACCGAGTAACGGGCGAAAGACCACACCGCGCAAAAGTGATCCTCAGAACCGTGATCGTCATGTTGTTAATGGGATTTGGTTCCGATCTATTGATCTACGCCACAATGGAACCCAAGAATGTTTTTAATTGGATGATGTGGCAATGGATTGGTTACCTAGTTTCCTATTCAATTATTCTTGCTCCCATCTTGTTCACCAAACGTTACCGATTGCTTATGCACGATTGGCTAACTGGTACCATGGTGATTGATCGCCCCAGAAAATCTCCTCAACAACAACTCGCGATAGCAGCCTCCGAATACAACGCCCCTTTACTTTCCGCATCTGCCTATCCAAATAAAATTGGAGAGTTCGTCATAAGCGGCACGATCTCTTCTTCAACAGACTTCGTTGTCTTATCGGCGAGTGATGAAAAACTGAATCGAGTCGTTTGGATATGGCTACGCAGTCCTGATCAACCTGAGTTATCCCAAACGCGTCGACAATGTGATCGAGCGACTAGGTTGCGATGGCTGGCAAACGGACGCGTAGACAAATGGCAATGGGACGCATTCCTGGCCCCAACGGGAGCACCTCTCAAGCACTGGACGGCTCCAGATTCGCCATTAACCTGGAAAGAGTCTCGCGGAATCTTGCGACAATTGGCAACGGAAATTGAAGAAAGCAATTGGGACGAACTCCCATTCTCCATAAACTCGCTTGACCAGCTTTGGCTGGACTCCCGAGGACGATTGGTTTTGGTCGATTGGCCACCATCCCTTCCACCGTCAGCGCGCCAAGGCTCAACGACAACGCATGAACAGATCAAAGGGATCTTGTGCGAAACAGCTAGACTCTGTCTCTGCGGTAAGAGTTTGCCAGTAGCTGGAGATCACCCACCAATCCATGCGTTTGTTCCGATTCATGTTCGCGAATTGCTCGGAAAATTAACTTCGGCTGACTCTGGCAAATCGACCGCAAAACACGACAAGGAGTTGACCTTCTCGGCAGCACAGTTCCTAGAGGCGATCGATTCTCAGAGCCATAGACCAATCGTGCCAAACTACGAAAATCGTTTGCTAGGACTGGGTATCGTCATCACGCCTGCATTGCTCCTGCTTGGAATGATGTTCATCTTATCGAGAATCAGCAACAATGTTGTATTGGAAAAAATCACCGATCAACTCGTTGCACCGGCGATGGTCCATTGGATGCTAGAAGGTGATAATGGCAATGGATTGATCGCGTCATCGGACAGCAATGATTTACCATCCAAAGCGGAATTGGAATTGTGGATGGCCGAACAACCTAGCAAGCGGGAGGAACTACTCAAAAGCTACCAAAAACGATTTGCTGGATTGAACTCGTTTTCACGAATCCTGGCAAAGGAACTCAAGTTGGTTGAGGATCCTGCTGCCCAACTCGAAAAGATTTCGATCGAACGATCTGGGGACAAATTGGTGGCAGTGAATTGGAAGCTTGAAGGAGATCGAACTGAGTTCGAAATGGCGACCTTAACTCGTCTAATTCGCGCCCCCAAAGACGCGAGACCAGAGGATCTTTTACGTCGCGGCCCACTCTTGCTCACTATGATTGCTATCACCCCCTACTTGATCTGGATTGGGTGGGCCGGGATAACTGGTGGAGGGTTGGCCCTTTGGCTCTCAGGTCTGAGAATTGTGAAATCGGATGGGGCTCCGGCTAACTGGCTTTTACGTTTCGCTCGTCCTGTTGTGGCCGGGTTGCCGTTTCTTCTTCTCCAGTCATTCATTACGTGTAATGATCTACTAAATCCAGACAATCTATGGCTGTCACACCTTGCCCACCAACTAATGCTTTGGCTGTTTTTGGTATATGCCATTCTGATTGTGGCTTTTCCTCGGCGTGCGCCACACGATTGGCTACTCGGAACCCATCTCGTAACGCGATAAAGTTAGCTTGAGCTCTCGGAGGTTTTTTGGATACAAAATTATTTGGATTTTTTGCGCTCCGTTTTTCGTTTGGTGTCGGCTATCAGATGGAGGCGAGACTTCTTCCGTCTCACTTTTGAGCCCCTTGCCGAGTGCAGGACCATGAAAAACGCGATAGTACAAGCAATTGACGTTGGCAAAGCCTTTCGAACGACTCGAGCGGTAGATGGCGTTTCCTTTAATGTAAGAAGCGGTGAAATCTTTGCCTTGCTGGGGCCAAATGGAGCTGGAAAATCCACCCTCGTCCGGATGATGATCGGTATGATTCCTCCAGACCAAGGAGCAATTCGTTGGCTTGATGATCTAGGAAACCGAATCGAACTGAATCCATCACAAATCGGGTACCTGCCGGAGGATCGAGGACTCTACAAGGATCAAAAAGTAAGTCGAATTCTTGAATACTTCGGTCAATTGCGAGGCATGACAGTTAAGGATTCTGTAAAAGCGGCTACGGAATGGGCGGAGCGATTGGAAATCAAACAGTATCTGAACCAAAAACTAGAAACGCTCAGCAAAGGGAATCAACAAAAGGTGCAGGTAGCAGCGGCGGTGCTTCATAAACCGAGAGTTGCTTTTCTTGACGAACCGTTTTCTGGCCTGGATCCCATCAACCAGGAGCTGATGATTGAGCTTATCAGACAACTAAGAGACGAGGGAACGACTGTATTGCTCAGTGCGCATCAACTCGAGTTGGTGGAGAGATTAGCTGATAGAGTTCTATTGCTCGCTCGCGGTAAGCAGATCGTATCGGGAACGATCCATGATGTTAAATCCAGTGCATACGGTGGTTACTCATTGCGGATTACATATTCCCTACCAATCGAGGAGCCAAACTTCTTAGCTTGGTCAGACGACTCAAGTCTAGAAGGTTGCGAGCTAACCGACGGACGTTCGATCAAACTGACATTAAGGAATCGATCCGACGCCAGCAAATGGCTCGAGCGAGCATCAGCCCTAGGAGATGTTACCGATTTTCGCGGTGGCTACCTTTCTCTACACGAAATCTATCTCAAAGCAGTAAACGGACAGACCACACCTAGCCAGCAACAAAAAGTATCGGTTTGATCCGTGTGCTAGTGAGACGATCCATTCTTACATCATCCACATCTTTATAAAGACTGTACCATAATGAATTGGCTTAAAACCTGTTTTACCGTTGCTCGATGGGAGTTCTTCCGCTACTTCAAATGGAAGGACCAAATCATAGGTTTGTTTTCTCTGTTGATCGGGGCCGCCGTCGGATTTGGTGCAATTCAACTAGCCAGATCTTCAAGCAAAGTGGAATTGGCGGTCCTGGGTTCTAGCGATTCGTTTGCCTTTCCTGAAAAGAGCAACTTAACGAAAGCCGACGGGACTCACGACGAATCAACTTGGAAAGAATTGGTTCAAGCTGGCGAGGTTGATGGACTTTTGAAAATCACTCGAAATCCCGGGGAGTTATTCCAATCGGAGTTGATCGTACGCAAAGAACCTGCTTGGCTTGACGAGCTTAGGCCGATAGTCGAATCAGAAAAAATGCAATTTGAAATCCAAGAAGGACAAATACCACAAGTCACCGTCGCGAGACTTTTAACCCCATCAACAATTGCGGTAACCTCACTTTCTGCAGAAGAGCCGTCTAAAGTCGATCGATTAGTAGCCTATGGAATGCTCATAGCGATGCTCATGACGAGTTGGATCGGCTTGGCATACATGATGACCGGAATCACCGGAGAGAAACAGATGCGAGTAACAGAACAGATTGTTAGCGCCATACGTCCTCAGATGTGGATTGATGGTAAACTAATCGGCATTACAACTGCCGCGATTGGATCGCTCGCCTTTCTTGTCATCACGAGCATCATTTGTATCCCAGCAGCCTGGATGATGGGATACGAGTTTTCTCTTCCAGATTCCATCAAACGCTGGGATTTGTTGCCGTTATTGATAGTCTTTTATATTGGTGGTGTCCTGTTTTGGAATTGCTTCTACGCTGGAGTGACCGCAGTCATCAACGACCCTAACACCTCGTCTCGGACGTCCTTGTTATTCTTGCCTATGTTACCCATGATGGCCTCTGGCCTTGTCACATCCCAACCTGACGGAATGATGATGAGGACCTTAAGCATACTTCCAGGGACATCCTCAACTGCCATGCCCATGCGATTGATCTTGGGTGAAGTACATCCACTTGAAGTGTTTTTGAGCGTCGTGGTGCTCGCGGCAGGTGTGTTCATCCTGCGAGTGATAGCGGGCCGCGTATTCGCAGCTGGAATCATGCTGTACGGCAAAGAACCCAAATGGGTCGATGTTATCAAATGGGCTTTAACGAGAAAGGTCGACGCAAACGGATTACCGGCGGTATCCATTTTCGCCATGGTTCTGGCCGTTACGCCAATGCTCCAGCCCCTCGGATTCGCGCAACAAGAAACTCAGGCTCAAACTGTTTCCTTTGACCGTCAATCGCAACTGGATTCGTTCGACATGGTATGGCAAACGATCAAGGACGTGCACTGGGATGAGGATCGCGTTGGCGTGAAATGGGACACGCTTCGGGATGAGTTACGCCCACGAGTACAAAAGGCAGAGTCGGTCGAGGAAGTTCGAAATATCCTTGAAGAACTGTTAGGTCAATTGGGGCAATCGCACTGTGTAATCATTCCGATTGATTCTTACGAGATCGTGGAGGAACAGTCTCGAATGGGAGGAGAGGGATACAGTGGCTTGACCATTCGTTACATCGAAAAGCAACTAGTGGTAAGTCAGGTCCAATCCAATTCGCCAGCCAATCGAGCAGGAATCGAGGCCGGTTGGGTACTATTGAGCATTAGCAGAAAAAGCGACCTAAATGACAACGGTGAAACCGTAGAGACGTTGATCTCCGCAGCCGACTTAATCGATCGCACCAGGAAAGGTGTCGAAAATCAGGTGACTCGATTTGAAACAGCAATGGGGCTGGCATCAACTGGTTTGGTTTCCGGTTCTGTAGGGGAAACGATGGAACTTAAGTTTATCGACAATAAAGATTGCGAACAAACGGTTACAATTGTGCTCGAGAAAGGGAACGGCATCCCTACCCGGATGGGACATCTTCCACTGATTAATGTCGAATTTCAATCCAAGCTTCTTTCCGACGATATCGGTTACGTCTCGTTCAATGCATTCTTCGATCCTACCCGATTAATGAAAGAGTTTCAGCAAGCAGTTACTGTAGACTACGCCAAATCGAAGGGATTGATCATTGATATGCGAGGCAATATGGGAGGCATGGTTTTGCTAACCATAGGAATGAGTGGCTGGTTCGCTGAAGATCGAGTTAAGCTAGGTGTCATGCAGATGAAAAGTGCACCATTAAATCTGGTCGTCAATCCTCGAAAACCTCGTTTCACAACTCCTATCGCTGTATTGATTGATGAATGTTCTATTTCTGCAGCGGAGATCTACGCAGGTGGGTTACAAGATATCGGTGCGGCCAGAGTCTTCGGACAACGTTCTGCTGGTCTAGTTCTGCCATCCAATGTCACGAAGCTCCCCAATAATGATGGCTTTCAATATGTCACAGCGGACTATGCATCCGCATCAGGACGAGTGCTCGAAGGTCACGGCGTGGAACCGGACGAGCCAATTGTCATAACAAGACAATCTCTCCAAAGCGAAACCGATCCCGTTTTGACCGCAGCCAAACGCTGGATACTTAATCAGACCAAATGAACTATTAGCACGCCTTGATGTTTGTTGTCGTTTACTACTTCTATTTCTTAAAAAGGAATCTGTTATGTCGATAAAGCGAATTTCTCGAATTTCTTACTTTGCAAGTTTTGCAGCGCTAGCCATTGGCTTTTCGCAAAGCGCAGTAGCACAGTTACAGCCCAACAAGAGCGCGAATACTGAGAAGAGCACTGAAAAGTCAGCGAGTGATCTACCGTCTGCCCAGGAGATCTTGGATAGCTCGATCAAAGCTTTGGGCGGAAAAGATAAAATGCAAGCGATTAAGAATATGGTCAGCAACGGATCATTATCCATTCCTGCCGCTGGCATCACTGGCACGGTTATGATTCGTCAAGCGACAGATGGCAAATTTAAGATGACCGCCGAGATCCCTGGCGTTGTTGATTCCGAGACAGGCTCAGATGGTAAAACAATCTGGGAGGTTTCCAGCGTAACGGGAGCCGAAGTTCTCGATGGAGCACGAGCTGAGCAAGCTCGGTTTCAGATGGCACTTTTTCCCATACTCGACATGAAGAAATTCTTTGAATCGATCGAATGCACCGGCAAAGAAAAGTTCGCCGGAGAAGAATGCTACGTGGTTGTTTTCAAGAACAAAAAATCTTCTCCGATGACCACCTACTACTCCGTCAAAACGGGACTGGAAAAAGGCAATCGCCTCAATACGGTTACCGCCATGGGCGATCTCAATATTGTGACTGAGGTCAAAGCTTACGCAGAAGTAGATGGTCTCAAGTATGCAAGCGAGGTCGAAGCAACGTTGCCAAATGGCATGAAGCAAGTGATTTCGATGGAAAAGGTTGAGCTTAATGTCGGGCTAGAAGTCAAAGACTTTGCCCCTCCTGTGGAAGTTGCCGACCTGATCAAAAAGTAGGCTACGAAAATCGATTTGCAGCGATGATTTTTGGATAACAACAAATCGCGTAAATACGATTGATTTTATCCAAACCTTCCGCGAGCGAGCGGGGCATAAAAGTCCGCTCGCTCTGGCTAGACATCACCCGACCAATGCCTCGTTTAGGTCGGAACAGACTCTTGCCACGTGCTATTCTGCTCTTGAACCCCGGGGAATTCCAGCAGATTTCATCGGTGGATCCGAAGCGGTTCTCGCGATCGCTATAATGGTTGTTACAATTGAGGGGATTGTTCATGTGTAGATAGTCGCTGTGATGAGGGTTAACATTGTGCCGAACGAGGCATCTGGTGTTCTAAAATTCGAATGTCCCAAATGCTCCAAGCGTTTGAAAGCTCCTGAAAAACTGGCGGGAAAGAAGCTTTCGTGTCCTCATTGCGGCGCATCAATCCTGGTTCCGGGCGTGGTGAAAACTGCAGTCATTGAAGATGATTGGTTGGAACTCGATAAGCCTGCAATCACAAAAAAGCCCGTCCTTGATCATGATTCCAACGTCGACGATTCGACGCATTCGGCCTCGCAAGAATTAAGCCTAGAGCCAGCCTCAAAAGACGAAGTCCCCAAACCTAATTCAAAAAGCAACCTGAACAAAACAGTTAGCATTTTTGATGATGATCTACCCGATCTTGCTCCTATTGTTTTCCCTGAGCCTACGTCCGCCCCTACCGCACCAACAGCCAACGTCAAATCCTCGAGCAAAGGGCCTGCGGAGACTCCACCAGATAACGCGGGTTCATCTATATTGGATTCGCTCGAAGAAGATATCCCCCTGGCACCGCTCGAACCACCC
This sequence comes from Pirellula sp., assembly GCA_046344995.1. Taxonomy (GTDB): domain Bacteria; phylum Planctomycetota; class Planctomycetia; order Pirellulales; family Pirellulaceae; genus JBKCUI01. The sequence goes on along the minus strand of JBKDKR010000052.1, from coordinate 13,785 downwards.
AAAAAAGGACCTTCTCAAAAAACGGTGTCACGTTCTGCTTTGGACGATCTGATGCTCGAGAGTGAAGCTCTCATCAAAACCAGCGATCTAGATGTTGGAGATGAATTCACGTTCAAATGCAAAGTTTGCGGAACGACCCTTTATGTTCGCGAGTCCCAAATCGGTACTCTTGCTCGATGCCCAGACTGTTATTCCGAATCTGTTGTTCCCAAGCCAACGGTAAAACCTAAAAAACTTGGAAACGCTCGATTGCGAGAAAACGCCGATGTCTCGCTCGCACCCGTGGATTCCAAATCCATTCGAGATCCCAAGGGTAGCAAAGCCGAAAGCGAGATCATTCTCGAACGCGCAAAGGTTGAGCTCGATAAAGAGAAAGAAGATCTGGATGCCATCCAAGGTTCGTTTGATTCGAAACGCTGGATCACGTTAATCTTCTGGTTCTTCCAGGATCCTTCGATCATCATTGTCTCGATTGTATTAAGTGGTGTTTGCGCGATATGGATGGCCGCAGTAAGCTGGATTCCGCAAGCACTACAACTCGAAGGTGCAGGCGCGTCGATCGCTAGCGCAGCGGTATTTTTTATTCCGTTTATCCCTCTGGTCGGTAGCTGCCTGCTTCTGGGCCTATCCATTTTTATGATGGTTGCCAACCAGCTAAAAAGGATTGACGACTGGCCATTCAGTCGAATCGGAGACTCATTAGGTGAATTGTTTATGTTTTTGGGTGCTATCGCAATCGCCTCGGTTCCAGGAGGGATCATCGGGCTGCCGCTTAATAGTCTGCTTGGAGGAATTCTTGGTACGGTTGCCTGTTCGTTTCTGTCGATTTGGATTTTGTTCCCATTCTTTTTCTTAAGCATGGCAAACAACAACCGAATCACTGAGCCCTTCTCGAGAGTGGTATTCGACTCGTTAAAAGGGCGACCTGACGCGTGGGGTGCAATGTATCTACAGACCATGTTGGCTTTCGCTGGATTTTTCGTGATCATCAACCTCGCAATGCAACCAGGATTCATCGGAGAAATCACCCTGGGGTTGAGCATACCGGTATTCATCTTCTTTTGTATGAACCAATATGGACTCCTCGCAGGTCGGCTAAGCGATATCACTGAATTAGGGTTCGAAGGAGACTTCTCGCAAGATCACGAAGATGAGTAGTCGTTTGATCAAGGATGATTGCTCATGAAATCCCCCAAACCCAAATCTAGAACCCTAGCCGATTTTATCAAACGAGGCCCCGATGCCGAGGTTGATTCGTCATCCTCTCACGACGACCCGGACGCAATCGAATCGATTGAACTCACACTTGAACGCCACCAGCAAGAACTCGAGTCCAAAAAACCAAAATCCACAAAAGGCAAAAAACGGCAGTCAAGCTCCTCAATTGATAAAGATTCGAATTTAAGCAATGACGTTTCCGTCACGGAAAAATTAGCACAGCGTCAAGCACAGATCGCAGAGTCCTCCAAACTAGACCAAGTCGATCATGTAAAGAGCGTCAAAGCCAAAGGTCCAGAGCTACTCGATTCAATAATCGACCACCCCGACTTTCAGCGTGTTTCCAAGGCCTGGACGCAAAAGAATCCCATTTGCTGGGAAGGAGCATGGCCCGGTGCAATCGCTCCCCTCGTCGCCGCAACCTGGAAACGTTATCAACGGCCTATAGTCGTTGTTTTAGCTCAACATCAAGACGCCGATGGGGTCGCTCGCGATCTAGATTTCTTTCTAGAAGACAATACCGACGTCTTCCCGCCTGCTTCCGATGAGATCTTGGACGACGCGCTACAGCAGCTTGAAGTTATCCAGCGACTTCAAGTTTTATCGCACTGGGAATCGTACCGGGGAGCCCCCAAAAAAGTTGCACCGCCAGTCGTGGTGACCACATTGCAAGCGCTCATGCACAACGTCCCGAGCCGACATCAACTCCAAAACGATCGCAGAAGCCTAAAGGTCGGACAACGAGTCATCTTAAATGATCTAAAGAAATGGTTGTCAGAAAATGGTTATCGCTCCACCACAAGTGTTCAGATGCCGGGCGAGTTTACCGCCAGAGGAGGCATTTTAGATGTATTCCCTCCCGATTGCGCCGAGCCTCGGCGCATCGAATGGTTTGACGACGAAGTAGATTCCATTCGGTCTTTTGATTCCATTTCGCAGCGATCAATGGAACGAATGGATCGAGTAGACTTTATCGCAGCCGACGAAGCCATCAAAGATGAAGCATCCTTTTTAGAGTATTTGACAGAAGATGCGATGATTTTGGTACACGAACCGATCGCCGCTATTCATCAGGCTGATGCTTATCTGGCTCGTGTCCCATTTCCAGATCGGTTCCAACAACCATCCTCCGTCTACTCGCAACTCACTTCATTCGCGTTTGCACAGATAGCACAGCTCGCGGGTGAAGGATACTTCGGTTCGCTTGAAAGAGTCCCGATCCAAGATGTACAACGTATCGGCGGGGAGTTAGAGACTCTGGCACGTGATCTAGATACAGCAATTGGTTCCGACCGTATTGCTGTGCTCGCATGTGTAAACGAAGGTGAGCTGGGGCGAATGCACGATTTGCTTCAAAACTCCGAAGCGTATCGATCGAAGCGTATCCATATAGAAATTGGGCTCTTAAGCAGCGGTTTTGAAATTGCCCCCAAAGGCCCAATGGTCCTGACGGTCAGCCAACTTTTACGACGAACTACTCTCAGGAGAGCATCAAAGAAACATGCATCGAGGGCGATCGATAGCTTCCTGGACTTAAAGCCCGGAGATCTTGTCGTCCACCTCTCTCACGGCATAGGTATCTATCTCGGGATGGAGTTGATCGAAAAGAATGGCCAAAAATTCGAACACCTCGCCATCGAATTCGATGGTGGTACCAAACTCTACGTACCAAGCAGCAAAATCGATTTGGTACAACGCTATGTCGGAGGAACAAAGACAAGACCAAAGCTTGCAAAAATTGGTAGCCAAACGTGGGGCCGCCAGAAGAAGGCCGCAGAAGAAGCGGTCAATGATATGGCTGCCGAATTGCTTGAATTGCAAGCGCAACGACGCGGTGAATCAGGCATAGCCTTTAAACCTGACTCAGTCTGGCAAACCCAATTCGATACGTCATTTCCTTACGAAGAGACGCCTGACCAGTTATCCGCTATCGCTGCAACTAAATCCGACATGATGTCAACGCGACCCATGGAACGACTAATCTGCGGAGACGTCGGCTTCGGTAAAACCGAGGTTGCCATGCGAGCTGCTTTTAAAGCAGTCGAAAGTGGCTATCAAGTTGCGGTGCTCGTGCCGACTACCGTGCTTGCGGAACAACACTACAAAACATTTATTGCTCGGATGGCAGAGTTCCCCTTTGAGATTGCCAAGCTGAATCGATTCGCGACTACTACGCAACAAAAGGAAACCGTAAGAAGACTCGCTAAGGGACAGATTGACATCATCATCGGCACTCACCGTGTCGCTTCGGCAGATGTTAGATTCTATAACTTGGGCCTCTTAATCATCGATGAAGAACAGAAATTCGGGGTAGAACTCAAAGAGCGACTTAAACGAGTCGCTACCAAAGTTGATGTCCTGACCCTTTCAGCGACTCCGATACCGAGAACGTTACACATGTCACTGGTCGGAGTCCGCGACATTTCCAATCTGGAAACCGCGCCACAAGAGCGAATGGCCGTCGAGACTCGAGTTGCTCGATTTGATGAAAAACTGATCCGCAACGCAATTCTCCGAGAATTAAACCGAGATGGGCAAATCTATTTTGTCCATAATCGCATCGAAGACATGCCGGTCCTCTATTCTAGACTGCAACGGATTGTTCCCGAAGCTCGTATTGTCATCGGCCATGGGCAAATGGAAGAGGGAGAGCTAGAAAGAGTGATGATTGAGTTTATCGAGCATCGCGCCGACATTCTTCTCTCCACGACCATTATCGAAAGCGGATTGGATATTCCCAACGCCAATACGATGTTCATTGATGAAGCAGACCGCTATGGTCTCTCCGAACTACACCAACTTAGAGGTCGAGTCGGACGATACAAAAACCAAGCCTACTGCTATCTCCTAGTTGATAAATCAAAGCACCTGAACCCCGAAGCTGCTAGACGTCTTCATGCGATCGAGGAATTCTCCCAACTAGGGGCTGGGTTCGGCATCGCCATGCGGGATCTCGAAATTCGCGGGGCAGGAAATCTTCTTGGTACTCAGCAAAGTGGCCATATTGCTGCTGTGGGTTACGAACTGTATTGCCAATTGTTAGAGAATGCCGTCCGGGAATTAACAAAACAGCCTCCTAAACTCAGTATCGATGTCGAACTTAACTTGCCAATCGAGGCTTATCTACCCGCCGATTATGTTCCCGAAATGAGGCACAAGATCGACATCTACCGTCGCTTAAGCCGCGTCCAAGATGTCCAAGCGATCTTAGATATCCGTAAGGAATTAGAAGATCGGTTTGGCAAGCTACCTAAACCTGTTGAACGACTCTTGACCGTGGCTGAGTTGAGAATGGATGCTACCATTTGGTCTATTCGCTACATCGGTATTGAAGATGAATACCTAGCATTCCATTTTACCGATCCACGACGAATCGATCAGCTTGCACGCACCCATCAAGGTAAATTGCGAATCACCAGCTCGACGCACTGTTATTGGCCACTTCGCCCCACAACGTCCGTCGCTACAGCAAAAAAGCCGGATCGAATGACAGCAAAACCGACCCCACCCACCCCTCCTGAGCCGATCGAGTCGATCATCAAAAAGACCGACTTCATTTCTCTGCTCCAATCCATCTTGCAAGCGTAGCCGCTCATTCGCTACAAGCCACGATAGTGTAGGCTCGCCTAAGTTTGGCTAATCCGGAAATGCAATTCCGGAGCATGGTTTCGCGTGTTTGCAAAGACACCGAGCTTTCATTGAAGAGAATTTGTAAACGACTGTAATGCCATGAATAACCGATGGTGGAATAAACGCTGCATATTGACATGCCAACTCGCGGTACGAATTGGAATATTTTCCGCCACGTTAGGATTCGCCTCCACTGCCATAGCTCAGAATCGATACCGTCCTTACAAGCCCGGATCGCCTCAACCCTCGACTTCGCAAACTCAGGCCACCAAGCAGCCTACATCTCCGCCACCGAGTTTTTCCGTTCCAAACACCTCGGTCACTCCTACCAAGAATCTTGAGCAACCTGTTTTCATCGCTGACAGGGCATTGACCTCTTCGCCAACGCTTGATCTTACGAGACCAAATGGAGATCTGCAGGCCCAACCGGATCAAACGGGGCAAATACCGACCAACAACTCCTCTCCGATCGACTTTACGAAATTCGAAGGAGGAACACTGATAGCCGTTGTTGGAAGAGAGCCAATACTCATTGGCGACATCATCGATCCCCGAAAAGTACCTGCACACCAAAAGGAGCATCCCTCGTTCGAGGCGATGCTGCGAAAGTCTCTGTCGGAAAAGATTCTCAAGAAATCCCTCGCGCAGAAATTTTTTAGTGATCAACTAATAGGCAAAACAGTCAAGGAACGAAAAGAAGCCGAAAGCAAAATGAAAACCAAGGTGACTCAGGTTTTCTACGACGAGATGTTACCAAGCATCATGAAAGATCAAAAATGCGAGTCGCTCGACGAGTTTTGTGCATTGATCGAGAAACAAGGTTTGACACTCCAGGGGCTAAAAGAAAACTACGCCGAGTCTATCCTCGCCCAGCAATGTGTTCGAGAAAACGTTCCGAATAAGCCGCCTGTTTTGCTGGAAGAAATGACTCTTTACTACGAGGAACATAAGACGGATTTTCAACAAAATGCTAAGGTTCGTTTTCAAATCCTAACGGCAACGTTCGCCAAATATCCCAGTCGCGAGGAAGCGGAAAAAGCCATCGGAGAAATGGGAAACGAAGTCTTCTTCGGGACTCCTTTTGAAACCGTCGCCAAAAGCAAATCGTCTGGTATGAATGCAGAAGCCGGTGGATATGTCGATTGGACTAGCCAAGGTGCACTGAAAAGCAAAGAGCTAAACGATGTCTTGTTTAGTATTGATCTAAATGGACTCAGTCCAATCATCGAAGACGCGAATGGGTTGCACATCGTTTGGATTCTAGAACGTCAAGATGCCAGATTGATCACATTTGCCGAAGCACAACCTGACATCAAGAAAAAACTTATCGAATCCAAGAAAGAAAAGCTACACAAAGAGTTTATAGAAAAAGTCAAGGAAGAGACGGCTGTATGGAGTCGATGGCCTGAAGATTATCCGAATGCAAAACCACTATCCGAACTGGAGTGGTAACTGAGATGGTTCGAGCAAGACTTGGGTGGAAAAACAACACTCCTACTTGGCTTGTGCTATGCTTCTGGCTCACTATTTGTTTGGACGTTTGCTCCTCACAAGAAATGGATCGCAGCGCTACAGCTGATGGCGAATTGCATGACATTCAGATTGTGACACTCGACCGAATGATTACTGTCGGTGATCGCGGGTTGATATTGGGATCTGACAATGCCGGCAAGACGTGGAGCATTCGCAATTCACGCTCCGAACATACGCTTTACAGCGTTTGTTTCCAATCCGAAACAACTGGGTGCGCCGTTGGCGGAACAGTAGACCCATTCACACATCGTAGCCGGGGAGTTGCCTTGGTCACTAAGGATGGTGGCAAAAGCTGGGTTCGATCGCAGAGCAGTTTACCACGACTCACAGGCATTGCTGTAGAAAACTCATCGCTTTTGCTCGCTTGGGGCGATTGGTCGACTACAGACCAATCCTCAATGTTCCAATCGAAAGACAACGGTTTGAGTTGGACGCCTGTTCCATCGCCCTGTGGACACGTTGATTCTATCGGTGTTGAAAGATCCCAAAACGGTCAAGCCATCCATGGCCAGAATCGATTCGGCATCGCAGCAGGCCGTCGACTGGTAATCGATCGATTGAGTCGGTGTTTCTTTGCGGAGGATGGTATCAACTATGAACTCGTTCCCATTCCCGGCGTGTCTTCAGACGAACCCGTTAGATCCTGCTGCCATAGTGGCTCTAAGTGGTGGATTTGTGGCGACAACGGACTTTTGTTCAGTTCCGAGGACGGTAAAGTCTGGAATCAACATTTTCTTCCTGGGATGCAATCGGACTGGGATCTAATCTCATTACGCAACATCACAGCTCATGGAAACGATATATGGATTTGCGGCAACCCAGGCTCTGTTGTTTGGCATTCGAATAATGGGGGACAAGATTGGAATGTCATCCCTACAGGTTGTAATACAACCGCAAATTCTCTTTCTACATTTGAGGGTTCCATCGTTGCCTATTCCGGATCCATGGCGACCATAAATGTATCTAGAAACAATGGCTCAGCGTGGAGACTTGCGCATCAATCGAACAGTCGCCTAAGTTCCTTAAACATTGCGAGTTCCGCAGATCGGATTGCTTGGGATCTCCTGGCCGTGATCTCGAAAGATGCGAGACAATCCGCAGGCTGCTTGGTGGTTCACGACCAAAATCTCGAACAGAGGTCTGCCTACAGACCGGAGCAATCCGCACGAACCGCGGTAGCCGCAAAACGGATGGAACTAGCTACTGCAGAGACATTGGCATCCTTTCCCATAAGCGATTCGGTAGGTCAGCCACGTCGGACAGATACTGGTCACTACGCTCAAAGCCCTACATTGCTGCAAGCTCCAACGACCAAACTCGTTCGAAAACTGGTCCAAATGATTCGTGCTTCGCGACCCGATCTGCTTGTTACAGAATGCGGGGTCTCAGGATCCAGTCTTCATAAGAAACTCTCCCAGTCGGTCGAGTTAGCGATAACTTGGGCCAGTCGACGCGACTATTCGTTGTTTTCTGAAGCATCAAAGATTCCGAATAGTCAATGGTCTGTTCAGCGCACGCTATACCGAGGTGAGCTAAGCAGCGGACGGCAATTTCACCCGTCCATGATCCTAAAAAACGTGGGAATGGTGCTTGGAGAAATTGTCGGCCCGTCTCTCGCGATTGCGAATTCTCCAGACGAATCCTCTCTCAACTTGCACTGTCGCATGCGATACCGATCTGGAGCCAATACGTCTGCAAGTCTGCTCAATCCCTTAGATGGCCTTACCCTCGATGGACAAACAACTCTTAAGGAGAAGCTTTACGGCGCGTCACGAGCAGGACTTTTGATTTCGACAGCAAATTGGTTTAACTCAAGCACCCTGCTGAAACATCAAGTGGCGAACCCTCTCATCCGTGACATCAACTGGGAAACCAAATTAAGTCAATCGGTAAAGGTAATTGAGCCGGACTCGAGGGCTGTCGTTCTTATTGACCTCGCGCGAGAATCGCGTCGGGCTGGGAATTGGAACATGTGGTCGAGTACCCTGGAGTATCTAATCACCATCGATGCCAAATCCCACTATGCAGAGTTCGCTCAGCTCGAACTGATGCGATACACCGGTAGCGCCGAAGTAAATCAGATGCTTAACAAGCAGCTACAATCTAACGTCTCTAAGAATGACGAGCTTCTCGTTGCAGCTTCTGTTGCGATGCAATCTTCTCCGTTTGGGCAAGATATCGATACCAATATCAAACCTGCTAGCTACGCTCATAAACCTCAACGCATACCCATCGCGACAGATGCTGGGTTACCGGAGTTTTATCGCCTCTTGGCAAACATTCCAGAAGCGTGGGTACCGTACCGATTTGACCCTGAATGGGGCTGGCTGATCGCATCCCGATTTCGGCAGTACCAAACGGCCAAGAACACATCGTCAACACTGGAACCTTATCAACTACAAGTGCAGTCGTCGAACTTCTTTCCTCGCCTTTCGGAAAACTTATTAAACTGGCAGTTGGTTCAGTCGCAAGAAAACTACCTTACTAGGCAAAGCGAATTTTCGGAAAACACGAAGAACAAATCATTGCCCGCAATTCCTCAAACCCGCGAACGTCCGTACCTGGATGGCGAGCTGAATGAAGACATGTGGAAAACGGCTCTTCGATTCGAATTAAAAGACCCTTGGGGAGAATCGGGCTCGACTACAATCTCGATAACTAGAGACGATGAGTTTATCTATTTGCTCTCACAATCTGTGGAATCGGAACCGGTGGCCAACGGATCTCTCACCTCCGTTCGCAAGCGGGATTCACTTAACGTCGGACAAAATGGCATACGACTCCGGATCGATTTGGATCGTGACTATGCAACTTGGTTTGAGATCGGATGGAGTGATTCGGGTGAAGTACTCGATGCTTGCAATGACATGTTGAACTGGAACCCAGAATGGTACATGGCATCCAAACCGACCGCTTATGGATGGAATGCAGAGATCGCAATACCAATCGAAGAACTGGTATCAACGAACAATCCAATCTCTTCATTGATGTCGCACGTCGGAATCAATGTCATCCACACGGTTCCTGGTAAAGGATCGCGAGTTATGGCACCTGCTGTCTCAGATCGCTTTCAATCGGATCAATGGACCGTCATAAAGTGGTAGATAATCAATCGAGAACAAGATCGCATGCCACGAGGATGTGCGAACGATCTGAAATCAATACGACGCACAACGAGTGAGCCCAAACAGCGGCGACAAAAAGTCAAAGCCAGTCACCATCGACAGCTGCGTGAATGAAAATTGAAGACAGTGAGGGGAAGCACTTTCCCTAGGAAAGAACCTTCCCCCAACCAACCGACGCAACACTTCGTGGAGTTTCCTGTTTTTCGCCAAGTGGATGAGCCTCCCGCGCACGTCTAACCTGAGCTTTAGTTCGATACCGGATGCTTCCCGAACGTAGAACGAGTCTCCAGGCCCGTTCACACGTAGAACGAGTCTCCAGGCCCGTTAAACCGTAGAACGGGTCTCCAGGCCCGTTCACACGTAGAACGGGTCTCCAGGCCCGTTCACTCCCCCCCGTTTGATGGTGCTCAAGAGCATTCAACCTACCACTAAAGCAACAAAGCCCCTCGTCCCGTCTGAAGCCTTAGATTCCTTGGCTAAAACAGAAGAGATCGATTACCGAACCTCCCGTGGGGCTTCATGAACACGGGCTTAAATGTTGGCTAAGAGCTGGCCAACAAACATCTAAGAGAAATTATCAGGCTCGACGTACCCCTCCCCCGACCACTGCGCAAAAAGGTCCGCCTATGAATATGAAGATTAACGCGGCCAACGCCCCCATTCCGCATGCGCCAGTTCCGGGAGGTAATGTAGCAGCGTAATTGGATTCGCGATAAAGTCCGTATGCGCCAAAAGCTATAGAGCAAGCAGAAGCGAGTATGGAGCCTGTACCAACCCAGCGAAAAGTCGAACGCGGTGCATGCGCAGAGACGCTGTAGTGATTCTGTGTTGCAGTAGTCTGGTATGGGTTTGAGTTGTTCATCGCCAGCAGCAATTGAGCAAATAACGACTCGATTCACCCAGCCCGAGGAATTGACTCAACGCAAGTCAAAGCGGCTGATCGAGGGCTTGTTTGCAGTCGTTTGTTCGTCGATTTTATCGATTTTTTGTTTGCATCGGCAACAGGCCCGAACCCGGCAAAGGTTCTGTTGACTCCGTCAGTTTATTTCGCATCTCTTGCAATTTCTTGGGCTCTTGTGCGCGGTCTTCTCGGGCATATCTGCCATTTTCTTTTACTCGTTGATCTATCGCCCCAATTGATCGTCATAGAGTAACGCTTGTCATCTAAGGCGTCTATCAGATACGGCAGAGCTTCCGCGATGCCGCGATCAAGGGCTCTTCTCGCGTCGTCCACACGTTCCTGAGATTTGACATCATAGTCTGCAGGGAAATGAACCCTGTGCGGTTTACCATTGATGTGTGTTTCGGGTTTGGTATTTGGGCTAACAAGTTCTTCAATCAACGCCTTGTATAGGACGGTTGTATCATTTGGTTTTGCCCTGTCTTGTGACAAACATTTTTGCACGTGGACGTACAGAGCCAAAGTTGCGAATGCGAGAAGAGCTAGCGATTTGGTCGTCATTATAGCCTTTCGCAGCACGGCGGGATTCAGCAAGTAACGCCAGGGAACCACTCCACTGGAGACCCGCGTTATCGCCGCTTCGCTGCAATCCATTGATACTTGGTTGTACTGACCTGCAAGCAATCGAACGCCTCAAATGATCAATTTACCCACCATCGATTTAAGTGTCTTTCGCATAGCAGCAAAGCGTCTATCTGACGTTTCGAAATCAATCGTCAACAGTATCTGCTCTTGAGACTCGACCCCTGTGATCTCCAGATGGTTGCGATGCAATGTCGCAACTGTCTCGCTTAGTTCCATATTCGCCTTTCCATCCTTGGTTTCGATCTGGAAGTCATAGTCTTGTGGGAACTCAAACTGCGTTTGGAACATGAGATACTCGGACTCATCATCGTCGGAAGCAGAGAAGAGTATCTGTATGAAATCTCCGGCTTCCGATGCCTCAACCACGCTGGCATTGAACGCAATTTTCGTCGGTTTAGACATTATGCTCTCTTCCAAGTAACGCCACCGTTCAGCCAGCGGCATCAAGTAAAGTTTCTATTGTAAAGCGGTCGACCACCCGCTTCGGGCGAGTAGTTTGGAATCTCTGGAGGGTAGGTTGATGTTTGTGTTCGCGGTTTGCCGCCTAGTTTCCTGGCGGTGCCACAATATCTCGACCATGCTTCATTGATACTCCGCACCCTCTCAGAACCGTACGTGCGCAGTTAACGCATACGGCTCCCAGCTATCACCCGTCCCTACAATCTTAACCCGTAACTTCGGTCCTAGCGATACGCGGCTATCAAATCTGTTAACTTCACCGGATTGCTCAAAGGCATGATGTCCAGCCATCGATAGAAACTCGCCCAAGTCCAAGCTTGCTTACCGGTTTGACTGCGACGACGCAGCCAACGAAACAGGAAGAACTTCGTTGCCGTTCGAAACTTCATCAACCATGGCCAATTGTCATTGATCCCATAGTATTGATAGTGGCCTCGTAGCTTCAGCTGCACGACTTCCCACACAGTTGCTGCTGGGGTCGTTAAGTGTCGCTTAGGCCATGCGGTCATCGCCTGTAGTTTGGCTCGGAATTTCTTCTTCGATGTTTTCCTCTTCAGTTTGAATTTGCCCGCGCGGCTAAGCCCGCAACAATGAGTAAAACCCAGAAAATCAAACGTCTTCGGTACTCCTTCGCCCATCTCGCGGGAATCGCGAGCTGCGAAGCGACCAAATCGAATCAGTTTTGTCTTCTCGGGAGCTAGACTCAAGCCGAATCGTCCTAGCCGTTTCCCCAATGTTGACTGATAACGCTTCGCGTCATCGGCATATTGGAAACAACAAATGAAATCATCCGCAAAGCGGAACAAGTGAGCTTCGCCGTCGATATGCTTCTTAACTACTTCTTCGAACCATTGGTCGAGTACGTAGTGCAAATAAACATTCGCGAGCAAAGGACTTAGAACTGAACCTTGCGCTATTCCCTCATCTGTCTCGTGGAAACGACCTTCGATCATAACTCCTGCATCTAGGAACTTCTCTATCAGTTTCAGCAGTCTAGGATCTGCAATCCGTTGGTTCAAAAACGCCAAAAGGTGTTGATGATCAACATTATCGAAGAATCCTTGGATATCTGCATCACTGACCCAGTTCACTCGGCGCGTGGAAATCGCTTTTCCCATTTCCCCTAACGCTTGGTGGCATGACTTGCCTGGTCGATAACCATACGAGTTGTCGTAAAAATCAACTTCGTAGATCCGCTCCAGGACCATAACAAGGGTCCGTTGGACGATCTTGTCTTCTACGCAAGCCAGACCTAGCGGTCTCGTCTTACCATTCTCTTTAAGAATTTCGCGACGGAGACTGGGTTGTGGGCGATAGCTGCCTCGGTGGATTCTTTGGAGTAAATCTTGGAGGTTTGGCCCCAAGTTCATTCGGTAGTCTCCGACCGATTGGCCATCTAGACCGGGGGACTTATCCTCCTTGAGTCGATGGAAAGCCATGTGAAGCATGTCCAACGTGATCAGCGTGAGCAGATTGTTGAACGTCTCTTCGGGATGGCTCTCCGCTCTTTGTGAGATGCGGTCCAGTCGCTTTAGCACTGCTACTTCACCGCTGAGTGTGAACAGTGTGCTTCCAGAATCGCGTGATAGCTTGTCCGCCTTCCCTCCTCCGGAGTTACCCGTTATCGATGGTACTATTCGGTCATCCGACTCCCTCAAATCATTTGCTTGCCTCACCTTTGGGGCTTGTTGGGCATACTCAGAACCAGACCGACTGGATGGCGGGTGGTTCGAAGAACTTGAGGGTCTCACTGGTTGCTTTGAAGACATGATGTGTAGCGCGAATGGGCCTAGCGACTCCGGGTCTTCCTTCGCTTCTCGCCAGAACGAAACGAACGATGTTGCCTTCCAGTATGGACACACCTTGGGCAGAATCCGACAGTTACAATCTTTCGGAGCTCAATACCATTCAGGGCGGGATAGCTAGTCCCTGCCTTTCATCCTCGCTACCTTTCTGTGTACGCTTCAACGTGACAGTTACCTGGTACGCTGCAACACTCGATACTGGGCTCGTGGCTAACGATTACCCAGGTGGGAGTCTCGCCCACTTGTCTTCAACTCATTTCCAGTACGCACGCCCATCGCTGTGTTAGCGGCAGCTCGATATTGCGGAGCGGCGACCACATACTCGCTCTTGTCGCCGAAGATCTCAAACGCTTCGTCGAGGATCGGTCGAAGCTCGGGAAAGATCGGGCAGCTACGGATGCCACGGCCTTCGTGATGCTCGACCTTTGGTTCTGGGATACTCGTCCGGTTCATATCCCAATCGATGTCC
>JBKDKR010000051.1:0-101475 GCA_046344995.1 Pirellula sp. | reverse complement strand
GTCTGGTAAAGCTGCATTAAACTCTCTGGAGTCTGGGAGGATGATATCCTTCTGGAGTAAATCTGGCTGTAGCGCAGCCTGGCTAGCGCGCTACCTTGGGGTGGTAGAGGTCGTGGGTTCGAATCCCGCCAGCCAGATTTTTAGAAACCCTGCGATTCTTTTTGAATCGCAGGGTTTTTTCGTAAAAAGCTGCTTCTGCGTTTTTTTCAGCTAAGACCTCTTTTGGACCTGTTCCCATGTCAAAAAAGTTCGAGTCTTTGTCGCCCAATTTGCCCAGGTCCGCCTCGCATAAGCCGTTGCCAATTTGTCCTCAAGTGATCCCTCTCAAGGATGTAGCTATAGCGATTGATTGGCTCGCAGATTCGACTGAAAAGACACCGGCGGAAGTAATTGAGACTTTGCGCAACGAAGCAAAGAACTTGGGGGCTACGGTTCGCAATGAACTCACTCAGCTAAACCTACCACGCTACAAATTTACCCCGGAACTACTCTCCTATTACCAGTCATCACGTTCGTTTGTATTCGAGTCTTTTGCCTGGAATACGACACGTTCCAAAGAAATTCTGCGAACTCGAGTCGGTCAATCGCTCCTGAAAAATCATCCACCTGGCGCCAAGGTGCTTTGTTATGGAGACGGACTGGGCTTTGACAGTGCTTTTCTAGCGTTACTTGGATACGACGTCACCTATTATGAACCAGGGGAGCCATGCGTGCTTTTCGCAAAACGCGTGTTTCGCGAAAACGGGGCCGAGGTGACGGTTTGCCAAGATTTGAAAGACCTAAGTACTCAGCAATTTGATGCCATCGTATGCCTCGATGTATTGGAGCACGTTCCTGACCCTCCTGATCTGGTGTCAAATCTAGCTGAACGACTCGCCGACGGAGGCACCTTCATTGCACACGCACCGTTTTGGTATATCCACCCCGATGTAAGTACTCATCTCGTCTCGAATACGAGATACGCTGGACGATCTAAGGAAATCTATCATCGTAACGGACTTCGCGAAGTCGATGCGGGCTTTCTTTGGTGCCCTCTGGTTCTCAAAAAGTGTAACATCGCGAAACCAAGTGATTTCGCTGCTAGAATTAGAATTCGATTCAGCCAGCTTCTGCTTACATGGTCTCGATTGTCCACATGGCCAACTGTCACCCTGGTTCGTACTCTCGCAAGAGCACGTCCTCGAATCAACATTTAGGCAAGAAAAATCGCGATGTCCTCCGCATCTACACAGACGACGTGATTTAAAACCCTGCTACTTTGCGAATTGGACCCACGACGTAACCTGGATTTTTTTGCATCGCTAGCTGAGAAGCTTGATCAGAGTTACGCCCTGGCACCACGACTGATATCGGATAGCCGTATACTCCTCGACCCGGATACATGTAAACCTCCCAAAGGTCCGTAGCTCCAGCTGAAACAGAGTTCATCAACAATTGTAGCTTGGCGATTTGCATCATCTCTTGTTGATTCTGTTGGTAAGCAGCTGCATGTGACTGTACGTAGAGATCGTGCTGGCGTTGTCGCTCTGCTTGTTCCTCTGCAGACATGGTGGCTTTTCTATCAGTCTGCCATTGTTCATAGGATGGTTTGAGTCGTTCTAGAACCGATTCGGTGAAGAAAAAAAGCGGCACGCCGTACTCGTCGCCGTTCGGAAACTCAATCATTAGAGCTTCGCATGGATAAGTGTTGATCTTTGTCTTTTGCGAAACGACCCAATCTTCAAACTTACGCTTGGTTTCAAAGGTTGTCTTTTCAAAATATCCAACGACATACGGTACCATCTTTTGATAAACTTCTGGCAAGTTATCCATGGGTCGATCATTGACGTAAAGTTTGCCGCGACGTCGTTGCATGACGACATCCTTCTGGACGAAACTTACCGCTCTTCCAAAAACCTTGAGGCCATTCTTCAGTTCCCAAACGTGTTGTTCACCGTCGGGCCTGAGTTCTTCCTCTGCCTCTTTCGACTTGAGGTACTCCTTGTCTGCGTCCGAAAGATCTGCGATGGAAACCGCCAGCAGTTCTCGGCCCTTTTCGCGTTTATCGAGCTTAAGGACTACTTCAGTTTCGTCCACTGCAATCATGGTCCCATTTATCTTGATCTTGCCTGTGGCATCTGACCATTCGCGCGAACCCGCATTGGCTATCGATGCTACTAATGCCAAACACAAACAACACGACGTGGTGATAACTCTTGCAGTTTTTCTAAGTAATGTCATCTTCAAAGATCCTTGTTAGGCTGCTTTCGCGGCTAGTAGAGTCAACCCACCTCAGGACCGCAGAGGCTAGTACCTGGATGGATTGGGTACTAGATAGAATAAATGGAAACTGCTGAAAACAAAAGTCTGCGGAATCGCTTTACGCGGATTGCCACGACGATTGCTCCGTTTTCTCTGCGATTTCAGCCGAATACGAAGCTGTTTTTCGAGCAAAATGGAAAACGATTCACTTGATGGCAAGAAAAATATAGCGAATGAGGACGGCTGTTCGTTCCGTTTTAAGAGGAAAGCCGGGGAGTGCCGCTAATGGGTGATACATAAACGAGTGGAAATGCGAAGCCCATAATGCGTCGTCTAGCGACGACTACAATTCCTGGGCGACCTCTCCGCCAGCTCGTGTTCCATAAGAACGCCAAACCAGCAAATCAATCGTGGAGGAAACGAACCGAACGCTTCCATCCATAAGGGTCGAGTTCACTCCGCCGGTATGGTAACTCCTGCTTGTGAAAACCGTGTATGTCGGTGCGGTAATGGTCACGCCTAACCGACTGCTAGTGAAGTCGCAGTCTACAATTCGATTCCCTACGGTCATGGGAATCGCAAAGTTGGGACCGAACGTGTGTGACATTCCCGTATGTAGGATAATGCCATTTACCCACTGTGTGTGACCGATCCCTTCGGTTAATGTTCCACCTAACGCAAGTACACCTGCAGCGTTGGAGGGGATGGGAGCACCTATCGTACCTGGGTTCAATCCGTCTCTTATGCAAGCTTGATAAGCCTTAACTTCGCTAACTCCTACACTATTGCTTAACCCGTCAGAAAACTCCGCTGCTCTCATGAATTTGTTGACGGCAAACGAACCATCGCCTGTCTGATTGGAAACTGGATCGAACTGAAACCAAGTCCCCGCGCTAACCCCGTAGTTGATTGGGTAATGAGTTAAGCTAGGGTTCGAAAGATTTGGACGGTCATTTACTTCGCTAGGGCACATGAAAACTGGAATTCGTTCCCGTGCGACTTGGGGTTGCTGAGTAAAGCTTCTAGAAAAGTCTATCAAGTTTGCGAGATTCGTTTGCTCCATGTAGGGAAGCAAGCTCGCTTGAGCAGAAAAACTGTCTGAAACTCGCGTTCGTTCAATCAAGCAAACTGTAGGGAATCTACGATTGGCACTTTCGTAATTGTGTAACGCCAATCCAATCTGCTTCAGATTGTTTTGGCAACTCATTCGTCGAGCGGCCTCTCGCGCTGCCTGGACCGCAGGCAAAAGCAAGCCAACCAAAACACCAATAATCGCAATAACTACAAGTAGTTCAACAAGAGTAAAGCCGAATCGCGATATTCGTTTTGCTGACATTATTAGAAAAGGATCTCGGTAGAAGTGAGAGTAAGAAAAGTGAGTTGACAACGATCGTTGTCCGTGCCGCTCAATGCCAAACAGCCGGATGGAAACGATCCGACCAAACTATAGCCTTGAATACAAAAAGGTAAGCTTTTCCTGAGAGCAACTCCAATCTATTTCACTTGAAATCTCACCCTAGAGGTGCGAGCAGCGATTGGCTGGATGTGTAGCTGCCTAGTGGAGGCGTTGCACCACGGCATTTAATGGTCGATGTTGCCTTGCTGAAGTTCTTTCGCCGTGTCCGCCAGCGATTTCATTGTTACTGACTGTTCTTCAACCGCGGCGGATATGACAACCATATTCTGACTGACGCTTGCAACGCTGTTGGTGATGTTTTCAGTCGAAGCGACAACACCAGCAATACTAACTTGGATCATTTGAACCGTTTGCTCAATACTCTGCGTTGCTTTTGCCGTTTGTTTAGCAAGTTCCTTGACTTCGCTAGCGACGACGGCGAATCCTCTGCCTGCTTCCCCGGCTCTGGCTGACTCAATCGTTGCATTGAGAGCAAGCAGATTGGTTTGTTCAGCTAGGTCGCGAATTGTTTCCACTACCTTGCCAATGGTTCGGCTTTGTTCATCTAGGTTTTCTACACCCCTTCTTGCATCGTCCGAGAGTGATTCAGCGTTCTTGGCTAGAGTAGCTGTGGACGTCACGTTTTCCGAGATTTCATGGATTGTTTGCGTCATTTCCGAAACGCTGGCTGCGACTGATGTAGCGACCTGTGCAGTACGCTGTCGATTATGAACTTTATCGGTGATGTCCGTAGCAAGCTTCACAACAGAAGTGATTTCACCACTCAATCCAAAAACAGGATTGTAGGAGGCCTGGATATAGACTTCTTTGCCTCCTCGACCAATTCGAAGAAATTCCCCTGATTGGAGTTTTCCGCCTCTCAGCTGATTCCAGAATTCCACATACTCTTTTGATTGCTTGTAGCGGGCATCGACAAACATCGAGTGGTGTTTTCCCTTTATCTCATCAAGCGAATATCCCATAACGGACAAGAAGTTTTCGTTTGCATTGGTGATTGTTCCGTCACGAGAAAACTGGATGACGGCAAACGTTCGTTCGAGTAAATCATTCTTGCTACTAAGCTCGTTGATTTCTTTTTTCTTCTGAGTGATATCGATCGCGAATTTGATCACTCTTTGGACCCGACCTTGTTCATCAAATATTGGGTTATATTTGGCATACAAACAAACCTCCTGTCCACGACTATCCAATCGCACGAATTCGCCCGAATAAAACTCCCCTTTCTTCAATCGTGACCAAAACGAAGAATACTCTGTAGAAGTACTATGCGATTTCAAAACAAACATACTGTGGTGTTTCCCAATGATGTTGGCCCTTGAATAGCCAACCGTCTTGAGGAAGTTCTCGTTAGCGTCGAGAATGTTACCCTCAGGATCGAATTCGATTATCGCAAACGATCGATCGAGTGACGTTAGTTTTTGCCCGTTCAGCACAGCCTGTTCACTGGTCGATTCCAATAGTGACTCTAATTCTTCTACACGAGAAGCTAGCTTGGAATGCCACGGGGTTGCGATACGAAGCATAAACTAAATTCCTTGTCTGTTTTGGATAATTCCTATGAGATCCAATAATGCATCTGGATATAGCCCATGCTAAACGCGCAGGGTGACATTATGTCGCAGAAATCACTTTTGCTTAGCTGATATAGTCTTACCTTTTACGGATGTATCGATTAAATCGTATTCATGATGAACAATAGCTACGGCCATTTTGATGCGGCGGCAATATGACAGTAGCTGCATCACTAAAAAATGTTTACCACCAGTTCGAGAAACTATTCTCGTTGTCGAAGTTCCTGAGCTGCATCGGCGAGCGACCGCATCGTTACTGATTGCTCTTCTACTGCTGTGGAAATCACTGACATATTCTGGCTTACATTGGCAAAAATACTGGAATTTTTGTCTGCAGACCCTACAACTTCCCGAATACTTCCCTGGATTAACAAGAAAGTATCTCAATACTTGGGTCGCTTTAGCGGTTTGCTTTGCTAGTTCCTTTACTTCGCTAGCAACCACGGTAAATCCTAGACCTGCATCACCAGTTCTTGCAGACTCGATGGTGGCGTTTGAGGCGAGTGAATGCGACACTGCCGATGTTGTCTTTCTGTTTTGTACCGCCTCGGTAACGTCCGAAGCAAATTTTATCACCGACGTTATTTCACCATTCAAACCCAAGATCGGATTGTATGTCGCTTGAATCCAGACCTGTTCACCACGTTTATTTAATCGCAGAAACTGTCCCGAGAATTATTCGCCCTCACTAAGCCTCGGCCAGAAATTTCCGTATTCTTTCGATCTAGCTTCATCGTTTTAAAGAAACATCCGGTGATTTTTGCCAACAAGTTCGTCAAGCGAATATCCGAAAGCCAACTGAAAGTTCTCGTTTGCGTTGAGGATCGTTCCATTGTAATCGAATTCGATTATTGCCATGGATCGGCTTGTCGCGTCAACCTTACCACTACAGGCTCTGTTCGACTCCATAGCTTCGTCCAAAAGGTTCTGAAGTGAGTGTAGCTGTCGAGATACCTAGGTATTCCAAGTCAGGGGCAATCTCAGCATTTTCATGCAACGTTAGCAGAAGATTCTTTCAAGTTATTGCATGCACATGCAGGCAAAATTAGCACATAAATAAAAGGCGGTCGGACTTTGTGTGCAATTCAAAGAGAAATTTACGACGGCCCAGTTGACATTCAGGTCATGCGGCCGACTAGGGGCGCTTGCTATGAATTCGCCTCTCTTTTTGTTTTTCACTTAAGTGATTGGTACACATGTAGGTGTGCAATTTCGAGTCGGTTCGCTTTCCAGCGTTTTCAGAATTGTGTCATTGCGTCCCAAGTGGAGAGGCTGTGTGCCTTTTTGTTGCGATTGACATGGCTAGGCTGTGATCTTGTCTATTACTTTCCCGTGCACGTCGGTTAATCGAAAGTTTCGACCTGCATAACGGTAAGTTAATTGCTCGTGATCTAGTCCCAGCAGAGACAGAATCGTCGCGTGCCAATCGTGAATGTGGCATTTGTCTTCAACGGCGGCTGCGCCATGCTCATCCGTTGAACCATAACTGAAGCCTCCCTTGACCCCGCCACCGGCCATCCATGTTGTATAGCCTTTATTGTTGTGATCTCGACCATCACCGTTTTGTGCATAGGGCGTCCTCCCGAATTCACCTCCCCAAACAACCAACGTATCTTCGAGCAACCCTCTTTGCTTTAGGTCCTGCAGCAGACCTGCAATTGGTTTGTCTATCTCCTGGCAGTTTTGTGGCAACTGGTTTGACAGCCGAAAATGATGATCCCAATTGCCATGAGTAATCTCTACAAATCTTACTCCAGCCTCGACGAATCTTCGGGCCATCAAGCATTGACGACCGAATTCGCTTGTTGTGTTTTGATCTATGCCATACAACGAAAGGGTCTTTTCCGATTCACCAGATAGATCCATCAGTTCCGGTACAACACCCTGCATTCGAAAAGCGAGTTCGTAAGACTCAATTACTCCTTCTACTTCCGGTTGATAGACGTCCCTCTCCAGTTTCTCCCGATTCAGCTTTTGAATGAGATCAATCTGATTGCGTTGTTGCTGTGTGTTCCATTTCGGATTCTTTATGTCGGGAAGCGACGCGTTCGATTCGCCCCTCGGAGCGCCTGCAAATCGCCCGCGTGAGCGATCTATCTTGGTTCCAGAGTAGACAGCGGGCAGGAATGAGCTACCATAAAGTTGTGATGAAGTAGCAGGTGGATTTAATGCGATGAATCCTGGCATGCTGCTGTTTTCGGTACCGAGTCCATACAATGTCCAGGCGCCCAACGAGGGCCGCACAAATTGGGCGGTTCCGGTATGCATCTGCGTCATGGCTCGTGCATGGACTGGCTGATCACAATGCATGGAGCGAATCAAGCACAAATCGTCTGCTTGTTTCTGGAGTTCAGGGAAGAGTTCCGAAATCCAGAGCCCACTCTTCCCTGATTGCTGAAACTTCCATGGTGAAGCTAGCAGCGAGCCTCTGCCCCCCATTTTTTTCCCTTCGTCTTTTTTCAACTGAGGGCGATAGTCGAACGTATCGACGTGTGATGGGCCACCTTGCATACAAAGAAATATAACGCGTTTGGCCTTCGCTTCATGATGCGGTTTCTTTGGTGCCAACGGATTGATTCCAGGAGAATCACTGCTGGCCGTGTCTTGCCCCCAAAGCGTACTCAATCCGGAAAACGCCAAGTATCCGAAACCAGCCGATGCGGTTTGTAGTATTTCTCTTCGACTAAGAAATGATGTTGGAGACATATGCGTACCATCCATTTTGTGTTCGATTGTGACTAGTTGATAATTCGAAACTCGGCCGAGCAAATCAATGCTTGGCAAAGTTGGCTTAATGCTTGAAAGGTTGCCTGATCCTTATTCTTACCTGCACTCAATTTATCAGTGTTTCGGAAGAACGATTCTGTAGCTCTGCGTTCTGACTCGGTAGGTTCCCGTCCTAGGATTTGATGAAATGCTGCGTTGGCTTGGCCCTTGCGATTGCTGGATTGTTTCAAAATTTTCCTCGCCAGTGCATCGCTTTGTTCGAGGACTAAGGAGTTGTTAAGCATATAAAGTGCTTGATCTGGAGTGTTGGATGTTTCTCGTTCGCCGACTACCAGTGATGGCTCGGCAAAATCAAAGACATCCAGAGCCCTTGGAAGTGAATTCCTGGCAATCGGTAAGTAGACAGAACGAACGTAGCTTGGTGCTTGTAACGCTTGAGAGGTTCCTCTCAATCCGCTGGAGAATTTTTGCAAGGCCGAGAAATCATTACCTTGCCCAACTAATGTTGTTAGCGCGCCAGGTGGCAACATGGCCGGTCCATTAGGTCCAATCGGTACTTCTCCCATCTTGGCGATCGGACTCTTGGCAGGGCGTTTAAGATCGATTTGACCGCTGACGAATAAGATTGCGTCTCGAATGCTTTCCGCATCGAGCTTGCGACTGTTGCCGCGTGCGACGTAAACATTTTCGGGATCCAACTCCATCTGTATAGCATCGAACTGGCTAGAGAGCCTGTACACACGGGACGTTGCAATTTGCCGGACGATATGTTTTACCGACCAGCGATTGTCCATAAATTCAACAGCGAGATAGTCGAGAAGTTCCGGATGAGTTGGCGCTGGACCTGACACTCCGAAATTATCGGTTTCCCGGACAATCGCCTTTCCAATCATGTGTAACCAAATACGATTTACCATCACACGAGCGGTTAACGGGTTGTCTCGTGAGATCAGCCAGTTGGCTAACTCTAATCTTCCGGAACTCGCTTTCGGTATTGTTACAGGTTGATTGGATATCACTCTCACGATGCCACGCTCGATCTCTTGGGCCGGTTGATTGATCTCCCCACGCACTAATAGCTTTGCGTCACGCGGACTCGTGCGATCTTGCACGCCCATGCAAAGCGAGTACGGCTTTCCTTGTTCGTCATGAGAATTGAGGATGCCTCTTGTTTGGCCGATCAACTGATCTAACAAGCCGACATTGAGTAGGTTTCGGGCTTGGTTGGAATTGGTGCGGCGTGCTCGACGCGCTTCCTCGTATAGCTCTTCCAAAGCCTTGAGCTCTTCCTTGAGTTTGCTTCGATCCGTTGGTGAAAGGTTGACTGACTTCCCGTCCTTCTCGTCGATGGGCAACTGGATTAATCGGCTTGGTTGGCGGTTTCTTTGCGATCGATTGCCGCCGAAACAAGTCTCCGTGCTCGAGAAGATCCCGGCCATGGCGTAGTAGTCTTCTTGAGCGATAGGATCGAATTTGTGATCGTGACACCGCGCGCATGAGACCGAAATTCCTAAGATGACCCGCGTTGTGACATCGATTTGCTCATCGATAACATCAGCTTGGAACTGCCTAGGATTTTGCTCCATAAGGGCTTTGGTGCCAATCGCAAGAAACCCCGTGGCTACCAGATTTTCTGCCCACTCGTTGTCGGAATCTACCTTTAGTAGATCTCCTGCGATCTGTTGCTTGATAAACAGGTCGTAAGGTTTGTCGGATTGAAATGAATCAATGACGAAGTCGCGATATCGCCATGCTTGTGGAAAGGTCATGTCGACTTCTTGTCCAGTGCTCTCTGCATAGCGTGCCACATCGAGCCAATGTCTACCCCAGCGTTCCCCGAATTGTGGACGACTGAGTAGTTCATCGACTTGTTTCGCAATCGCAACTTCCGGGTTCTTCTCATAGGCGACTAGAAACTGATTTCTCTCGGAAATTGTGGGAGGCAATCCAATCAAGTCGTCAAAAAGTCTTCTCACCAAATCGGTTGGATCTACATCTTTTGCAGGTGACACGCCCGATTCAGCCCAAGAGCTAGCGACGTGCTGATCGATTTCGGTCTTGGCCCAGTCGGCGAAATTACCAGCCTTCGGTTCTACTCTTTGCGGCAATTGAAAAGACCAATGCTTTTTCCCTTCCTCAATTATCTCGGGAGTTACCTTGGAGTGTACGACAACACCCTCGTTTACCCGTGGGTCCGGAGCTCCCATTTCGATCCATGTTTTGAAGTCCGCCAAAACCGATGCGGGCAGTTTTCGATTGGGAGGCATTTCATAATCAACATAGTTGATTGCGTTCCACAACAGGCTCTCATCCAAGTTGCCTGGTACGACGGCTGGCCCTGATGCACCGCCAGCGAAAAGAGCTTCACGATGGTCCACCCCTAGCCCGCCGCGAACGGTGCCACTCTCGGTGGAATGGCATTTGTAGCAATGCTCGATTAAGACCGGACGAATCTTCGCCTCAAAGAACTGCAGCTGTTCCGCGCTTGGCTTTGTTGTGTCTTGCGCCGAACTCGTAGAAGGCCACGATAGCTGGAGAATTGTCCCAAAGAGACAGAGACTAGCACATAAACGATTTGCCATCCTAAAAACCTTTCCAATCCTCGGCGGGCGAACTGCTAGCGACAGAAAACAGAAAACTAACATGACCCCATTCTCAGTGGCCCGGCAAGAAGTTATCTAATGAAATTTCAAGCATCAAAGTTTGGGTGTTTAGTATTCTGTTGAAGCACGACAAAAATGTGCACGAATCGGACGTCACGAACCAACCGTTAGTTAGGTTTTCGTGGTTTGGCTGGCCCTTCACCATCGTCCCCACCTCGACGGCCCCCAGCACCTTGGCCTTCTCGCATTCGTTCCATCATTCCCGCCTGAACTTGCTTGAACTCGTCTTTCGAGATGTTGCCATCTCCATCCTTGTCGGCTCGTCCAACCATTCCTTGGAGTCTCTCAGGGATTTCATCTCCACTGAGCATGCCGTCGCCATTCGCATCTCTCTGCTCAAACATACGAACAAGCATTTCAGCTCCCATGCCAGGTCGCCCTTCGCCGCCTCGTCCCGCCATAGCGCCGGGCATAATGTCAGCTGGATTTGGCTTAAGCTCGTCTGCAGAAACCTTGCCGTCACCGTTGGTGTCTAATTTCATCAGTGTTTTCGAAGCGTTTTCAATTTCTGTGGCCGACAGTTCGCCATCGGAATCGGCATCGAGGACTTTGACCAAGGGCAAGGCTTTCATTAATTGGCCCAGCATCATACCGCCGTCGAAACCGCCGGGCCGTCCCATTCCCCCAGGTCCCCCCGGTCCCCCCGGTCCTCCCGGTCCTCCCGGTCCTCCAGGCCCAAGCCCATTTCTGCCTTGACCACGTTGCTGGCCTCCTCGGGCGTCACCACCCTGTCCTCCCTCGCCACGTTGGCCACCGGGGCCTCCACGGCCCGCCTCACCGCGACCTCCTTCACCGCGAGGTGGTTGCTTTTTGTCTCCCCCGTCTTGAGCAGCAAGATCGGCCGCAAACAATGCTGGAACTCCTAAAGTCACTATGATCGTTAAAGCTGCAAATCTCTTTTTCATTGCTCTGTTTCCCTAGATTTTGGGGCGGAAGAATGTGTTACAAGATATTTACCGACGTGATGCACAAATCGTCCACGGTAGATTTGTGGAATTATCGCAAACGGATTCCCGGGTCCCTAAGTTAAGGGGAAAGGACCACAATTTTCAGACGCAATCGCAACGGGGTGCTCACATCTGGGTTTAGATGGAATATCATGATTCCTACCATGGATGAGAAGAAAAATATCGACACAACTCAAAGAGATGCGGCCCATACTGCGTTTTTTGCGGAATTCTCTCTTGCGCGACCCAAACTCGAGAGAATCGTTGAGTTTCGCATGCACCCAAATCTTCGGAGCCGTATTGATCCGAGTGACGTTTTGCAGGAAGCCTACCTGCAGATGAGCAAAAGGATTGAGGAGACGACTCAGGAAATGACGGTTTCCCTCTTTGTTTGGATGAGGCAGAAAACGATACAGACTCTCATTGACCTCCAACGCTCCCACTTTCGCGACAAACGAGATGTCATGAAAGAGAAGCGGGATCTGGCATTTGAAAACGGCCAAACAAGCTCGCTGTCTATTGCACACTACCTCATAGATGATGTGACCTCACCTAGTTTAGCAGTTGTACGTTCCGAGGACTTGGAACAACTCCATCAAGCTCTCGATTCTATGAACGAAATTGATCGCGAAGTCCTGGCCATGCGCCATTTCGAACAACTGTCCAACGCTGAGGTTGCTGAGGCACTTGAGCTCACACCAACAGCAGCAAGTAATCGTTACATACGTGCTGTGACGCGGCTTGGCGAAATAATGAAAACATTACCGACCAAGTCAAAATGATGAACTCGCAGGCAGACGATCCTGATGACGGCTTCAATAACTCTCGGCATCCTGTCGAGGTCTTGGCGGATGAATTTGCTGAAAGACTTCGACGGGGCGAGTCTCCTTCGATTGACCAATACGAGTCGAAATATCCAGAATGGGCGTCGGTTATCAGGCAGGTTTTTGAGCCCATCGAAATCGTAGAAAAGCTATCTGCTCAACGCCACGCAGCAGTTGGCAAACAAAGTCAAACGGTTCCCAGTCAGCTTGGCGATTTTCGAATTGTACGAGAAATTGGTCGTGGGGGTATGGGCGTAGTCTACGAGGCCATACAAATCTCTTTGCAACGCAGGGTCGCTTTAAAGGTTATTAATCTCCAGACCTCGGACCAAGATAAACTACAAATTCGCTTTCGTCGCGAAGCTGAAGCAGCAGCTGGATTGCACCATACGAACATCGTGCAAGTCTACGGAAGTGGGGTTGATAATGGAGTGCACTACTACGCCATGCAACTCATCCAAGGTGCTCCCCTCAACGAAGTCATCGATTGGCTTCGTCATGAGTCACCGTTAATACGAGACAATGAGCAAAGCGTCGTAAGTTTTGCTGGGAAGAGACTTCTGGCATCTGCATTCTTGTCAAGTGAAAGGACAGGATCAAGTAATGCGTCTTCTCAAACCGAAAAAATTGATCCTTCAAACACAACCTGCGTTGAAACGACGGAAGGCTCGAATATTGGAAAGGATTTGATTTCGCCAACGCTGTCCACTGAGGTCGTCGAATCTTTTCCTGCCTCTTACTACCGCAACGTTGCACGAATCATTGCGGATCTTGCCAACGCGCTTGGATATGCCCATAGACAACGCATTCTGCACAGGGATATCAAACCTGCCAATCTGATATTGGATCGAGGTGGCGCCATCTGGGTAACTGACTTTGGTCTGGCTCGTCGATTAGATGCGGATGGTGCAACTCAAGCTGGCGAAGTTCTGGGAACCATTCGATATATGGCCCCAGAGCAAATAGCTGGCGGCGGCGATGCTCGGATGGATATCTATAGTCTTGGGTTATGTTTATATGAATTAGCAACCTTAAGAAGTCCATTCGATGCACCGAAGCAAAGACTCTTGGATCCAATGCGGTTCTCCGTTCTGCCGTCTCCGAGAAAATTGAATCCAAAAATTCCTCCTGATTTGGATACGATCATTCTAAAGGCATGCGCAGTCGAGAGTCATGCTCGATATGCAAACGCGATGGAATTCGAAGCGGATTTGCATCGCTTTCTTGAGGACCGCCCTATTTTAGCTAAGAAGGCGTCTACGTGGGAGCATCTAAGACGTTGGGCCAAGCGAAATCCTGCGATTGCTAGTCTATCGTCATTGACTGCAGCCATGCTTGTTATTTTGATTGCTGTGCTTGCCGTTTGGAACCGACAACAGCAGGATTCGCTCGCGGAAATAAGTCAGCTTTACACAGATGCTGAGAAAAACCTTGTCGAGAGAACTGCCGCGTTGGAAAAAGAGCGACAAGCGAACTTAAGAGCAGAAGCCAATCTACAACTAGCCACAAAGGCATTTGATGACATCATCGATAACATCGCTTCGAGAGGTTCCCACTTATTCGAATACGAGGAACTAGGAGACGAATCGCTCGATTTTAGCGGGACAATGCTAAGTGAAGCTGATGTTAGTCTACTTGAATCGTTGTTGTCCTACTTTAAACAGTTAGGAGAGCAGAACGATAAAGATCTGAGCTCAGAAACGGCCTCTGCCCACAAACGAGTTGGTGATATACAGCAAAGAATAGGAAAACTGGAAGAGGCCGAAAAAAGTTATGCGTCTGCTCTCGACCTTTATAAGAGTCTAGTACGAAGAGAAAAAGCAAAGAGCGATTTTGAAGAGACAGCGAACTTGAATTCTGCGAAGTGGCTCCAGCAGCAACTCGCAGTCTACATCGAACTCGTGCTTGTTCAGTCACAACAAGGTAAGATATGGATGGCATGGGAATCATACAACGATTGCCGCGTTTTAATCGAATCCAACAAAGTATTTTCTTCTTCACAAGAGGGGCGTTTTCAGAAAGCGAAACTCTTAAATTGCATTGGTCGAATATCATCACAAATGCAAGTTCGACCGATTCGCGGTGAACGCCCGCCAACTTTAAACCCGCGAGATGCCAAGGGTAATGTAAATCGATCGCGTTGGATGGAATTTGCAGGACTTCCGCCAGCAGCAAGATTGAGGAAAGAGGCTGAACTGAATCGTGAAGCCATAGACTTATTGACTGCCCTTGTTTCGGAATTTCCGGACAAGTCGGCTTATCGCTCTGCCTTGGCCCAGGCGCTCCGAGATGAATCTAGGTTAGCAATGCTTCGAAACGAGAAGGATGAATCGGAAAAGTCACTCGTCCGAGGTATAGAGTTGCTTAACAGTCTGATTCAGCAATACCCCGATAACTCAAGTTATCAATATCAACTCGCTGAGACTCTTTGGGCTTCTACAGCGAGGCCGATGGGTAGACCGCCTGGCAGTTCATCGGGTAACAATGAGCCGATATCATTTACGAATAAAGATACCGACAGGCTAGAGCATGCGTTGAAGATCAGCAACGAGCTTCTGGACAAACAGCCGTTGGAGCCCGCCTATCTCGCCTTGAAGGGGGCGATTCTTTCGCGTTTGGGGCAAGCTAGTGGAATCATTGGGCGATCATTGGCAGTTGAATATCTGTACGAGTCGGTGAGACTCTATACAAGTCTTTCGGATCGATTTCCGGATTTGCCACTCTATCGTGCCCAGCGAATCGAATCACTGCTGAAGCTAAGCCGCATAGAACCCAATCGATCTAAGGCTATTGACCACTATGATCAAGCGATTGCAGAAGCAGACAAACTTGGAAATACGAGACTTCGCAACCAGATAGGACCGCTTGTTGAACGAATGAGAGAGCGTCGTCAAAGTCTGGAGAATAATAAGCCGTGACATGTATGGGGCGGGC
Source organism: Pirellula sp. (assembly GCA_046344995.1). GTDB lineage: Bacteria > Planctomycetota > Planctomycetia > Pirellulales > Pirellulaceae > JBKCUI01. Next base: position 86,151 of record JBKDKR010000051.1, on the reverse strand, counting down.
GGCGGAGCGTGGATTACAATGTAGTTACGCGTTTCGTCGTTTGTTGCTTTCCTACGTTTGAGTGATTATGAACCATTTTTCGAGCTGTCTACTTCGTTAGTTTGCTTTATCTACCGTGCTGCTTTTGTTGTGTAGCGGAGTTTACGCTCAATCCAAAAAGACGGAGCATACGCTAGGAATTGACAATCCGACCTCTGAGAAACCGTCCACTTCACGTCATATTGACCTGTCGGAATTAGACTGGCTCGTTGGGCGATGGGTGGGTACAGGATTGGGCGGGGAATGCGAAGAGGTGTTTCTCCCGCAATGGAATGGCTCAATGACTGGTGCATTTCGTTTTGCTTCCGAGGGAAAAGTTGTTTTCAGCGAGTTCTTCTCATTGATTCAACAAGAAGATGGTACCGTCCTTAGGCTCAAACACTTTCATCCCGATATGAAATCGTGGGGGGAGAAAGATGAAACAACCGACTTCGAATTGATTCGATTTGATAAACAAACTATTTAGTTCGACGGGTTGACTTATCAACTCGAGGATAACAACAAACTCAATGTGTGGGTTGCTATGAAGAATTCAACCACCGGCGAACTATCCGAAGCTTCCTTCGTTTTTCAAAGATCAATCCCTGAAAAAGAAGAATCTAAAGTCGTCGAGAACAAAAACAAAGCTCAAATCAATTCGACGGAACGAATTCTTAAAAAAGAGATCATCGTGGATTGCTCAAAAGAATCAGCATTCGAAATGTGGACCACTTCCACTGGAGTTGCTAAGTTCTTCTCGCCGGACTCTCTGATTGAACTCCATCCTGGAGGAGCTTATGAGATGTATTTCGGTCTTGAGCCAGACGAAAATGGGCGACGTGGAAGCCAGGGTTCTAAACTCGTTAGCGTATTACCAAACGAGTTTTTTATCTTCGATTGGTCCTTTCCTCCTTCAACGCCAGAGCTTCGACGTACTGATGCAAAGACGCATGTAATCCGTATCCTTAGTTGGAGATCGTAAGGAAAAAATCAAAGCCTATTGTGATTGGTTTCTAAATTCAGTTGGTGTTACACCAATTGCAGAACGAAATGACCGAGTAAAAGCGCTGTGGTCATAGAATCCACATGCAAGTGCGATTTCCGAGATGGATAGTTTGTTTTCTCTTAGCATTCTCGCGGCCGCTGCAATTCTAGACTTGGTGAGTAGATGGCTCGGTGTTAATCCGAACAGACGTTTCGTAAGTCTTGCTAGTCTTTGTGGTGAAAGGGAAGATCGCTCCGCCAACCAAGCGGGTGTGAACTCCGGTGCGAGCGATTGTTCAAAATCTTGCAACGCGGTGGCGAAATCCTCGGGGATCTCCTTGGGGTTCACCGCAACCCTTAGGTCTCTTGAGAAACCAATGATTCCTGTTACGTTACCCCCAGAATCTCGAATAGGTAATTTCGTTGTTAGGCACCATACTGGATTGTCTGGTGTAAGCCACTGCATTTCGAGATGCTCGATAAGTGGCTTTCCAGTTTGCAATACCTTTCGATCTTGTTCGGTTGGAATCTGTCCAAATTCACCATGACAGATTTCGCGAGGACATCGTCCGAGCACTTGAATTTTGCTTTTCAACCCATGCCGCTCGACAAGCGATTGATTAACGGCAATATACTTCCCGGCCGCATCTTTGATAAAAAACGCAACGTCCGGAGAAAGATCAAAAAGCTTCGAAAGCAATTCGAGATCGATTGAGGTCGGGCACAGTGGTGTAGATTTGAGATTGGTCATTGTGCGCGATTCCGCGGTTCAAAAGTTCTTTTTGCCAAGTAAGCTACATCAAAAGATAGGATACTGCTAGCATACCGAAAGTCGATCGATTCACTTTATCATTTCCCCAATTTTATACCTACCCTGTGTAGTGCGTTTTCAACGATGCGCTCTCTTGTTCAATATCCGAGAATGTGGTTCAAACTCATGCGTTTTTCCATCCTGACTTTTTCTTGCTTGTTGGCTTTTTCTGCTGTGTTCTGCTTCGCAGTGAAAGCCAATGGGCAATCAAGTAGTTTGAAAAGCGTATCGACCGAAACAGAAAAACGGATCTCAGATATCTACGAACGGAATCTATTTCAAGCCCGCCGAATACAAGCCGAATGGCTCGCCGATAGCTCCGGTTTTTTAGCCTCGAGAATCGATCCTTCGACCGGTAGTCCCTCAAAAAGGTTTTTCGATGCGAAATCAGGACAATCGTCAGAGCCAACTACTAATCAACTCAGTCTCCCGGTTGGCGCGAGCAATGTTTCGCCAGATAGACTTTTGACGTTGGAATCAAAACATCGCGAACTCGGAGTTCGCAGTATGAACGTGAGCAAACCAAACGAGCTTCAGGATTACAAGATTTTGTTGAAGGCTCCGGAGAATCGCGATATTCGATACCGGGAGATGAGTTGGAGCCCTGACGGGAAGCATATTCTGTTTTTGGAATCAGACATGACCGACGTACCAACACGACAGGTGCTGGTTTCAGAGGATCCGTCTTATCCGCGGATAGAGAACCATCGTTTTGCTCGCGTAGGTGAGAAGATAGAATCGTTGCGCGTTGGGGTAATACCCTCACAAGGTGGCGATGTCAAATGGTTGGACTTGCAAGTTCCCGATCAAGGTATCTACTTAGGACAGCTTGCATGGGCTGGAAATTCGACCGAAGTTCTAGTCGAGAAGTTTAGTCGCTTTCGCGATAGAAGAGACATTTTACTTTTTGAGCTGGATGGTGATTCTAAATCCATTTTTTCTGAGTCGAGTGACAGTTGGGTTGAGTCTAGCCAAGGGAAGATAACCGGAATTCAATGGATCAAAAATGGAGAGGCTTTCGTCGTTGTCAGTGAAAAAGATGGTTGGCGACACGCTTACCTTTATGGTCGAGATGGGAGTGAGCTAGCCGTTTTGACTCCGGGTGACTACGACGTTATTGATCGTGGGCCAGTTGATGAAGCGAATGGTCTTTTCTACTTTTACGCTTCACCTGAAAATGGAACACAACGATACCTGTTTAGCGTGCCGCTTGATGGTTCGGGATCAAAAGCTCGCATTTCGCCCGAGAATCAACCGGGAACACACCAGTACCAATTTGCTCCCAATGCGAAATCGGCCGTCCATACGTATTCGACCCTTGATTCGCCACCAGTTGTCGAGCTAGTGGAATTACCCGTTCACAATGTTGTTAAGGTCTTGGAGGATAACAGTGTTCTAAAGGACCGCATGAAAAGCATCATCAACCATCCGACAGAGTTCCTGAGATTGGACATTGGGAATGGCTTTCAAGCAGATACATGGATGATTAAACCAAAGGATTTTGATCCATCAAAGAAGTACCCTGTTTTCATTTATGTTTACGGTGAGCCTCATGCGCAGACTGTACTAGATGAATGGGGGACCTCTCAGATTGATTTTCATCGAGCCATTGCGGACCTTGGCTACTTAGTTGTTTCCTTTGACAATCGAGGCACGCCAGCACCCAAAGGTGCTACTTGGAGACGAGCGGTCTTTGGGAGTTTGGGGCCTCTTTCGACCGAGGAGCAAGAGGCTGCACTGAAGTCTCTTGGACGAAAGTATGAATTCGTAGATTTGTCCCGCGTTGGTATATGGGGCTGGAGTGGCGGAGGTTCCAACACGTTGAACGCTATGTTTCGTAAGCCGGATAGTTACCATGTAGGAATTGCGGTTGTTCCAAAGCCGCAACCGCACCTTTACAACGCATGGTTTCAAGAGATATTCATGCGGGACCAAACTATAAACCCTGACGGCTATGAAAAGGCTGCCGCAATAAACTATGCAGAAGGATTAAAGGGAAGGTTGCTAATAATCACGGGTTCGGGTGAAACGAATACTCACATCCAGATAATCGAGGGGCTTGTGGATCGGCTTATCGAGCTCGGAAAACCATTTGATTATTGGGTTTATCCGAACCGGGACCATGGACTGCGAGAGGGAATGGGAACGGTAGTTCATGTTAGGTTGCTCATCATCCGTTATCTTGTGAACAACCTAAAGCCTGGCCCGAGTGACTAAGCTTCAGAAGTAGCCTGCAGATGAATATTCGGCAAAATCGATTTCATCGCTAATTCCGTTTGACAAGTGTTTGCACCGACCTATCTACACATCATCGTGAGGTTGTTGGGCGAATACGTCTGCCGATAGTTGAGGATTCGGTTATGGAATTAAGTAAGTTTCAAGTGACTCTATTGTTTTGTGCTTTAGCCCCGCCATTCTTGGTCTATTCGATTCACGAGCAATCCCGTCGGCAACAGATCATGGCGATGCGACCATTCGAACTGCCTGGGACAGTTACCTTGTTTCACACAACATCTTTCTGCGGATGTGAGCGAGTATTGGCCGCGGCCCAAAATCTTCAAAACAAAGGTTTTCGAATCAAACTAGTCGATATAAATACTCACCAACAAGACGCTGAATTGAACAAAATTCGATACTCCCCCACTTACATTTACTACCGCGATGGCAAGGAACAAAAGCGAATTGAATATCGCCTCTACGAGGAAGAACTCGAAAGCTTATTGCGAGGTCTGCATTAATATAATGGACGAGGCAACGAGGTCTGCGTCTGAAACCATTTGCTAGGCGGAAGATAGGTGAAGGATCGATACTTCTGGCGGGCAACCCCAACGAAGCGGGTGAACGCCTGCCATACCGCGACTAACATGCATTAACGTGCCGTTGCGATAAAACACCCCTGATGCATACTTGCTCCCATGCATACTGGGTGCAACCAACGGTCCGAACACTGGAAATCGAATTTGTCCACCGTGTGTGTGGCCGCATAGAAGAAGCGAGCAGCCGTTTTCTACTCCCCACGAAAACTGATCGGGCGAGTGGGCAATTCCCAATCGCCAAGTCTCTGGGTCTACGGCATCAATGCCACTCCCATATCGATCGAACCATGGCTTCTCATTACCAATAATTTCGATGGGTAACGATTTGTAGCGGATCATATGTTGGGTTGCGCCTGCATCTCGCCAGCCAATCGCCTCGAGTCGCTTGCAAATTTGCGTGGGGTCAGTCAATCGTTTGTCGTGGTTCCCGAGAATAAAGTAGCTGCCAAGCTGTGCGGATAATCGTTGAAAGACCGGCTCGATGTCTTCCAGATTCTGGTCATAGTCGACAATGTCTCCCGCAACAATGACGAGATCTGGCTGCTGTGCTGTAATCCAGTCAAAGGCGCGATGGTAAAACTCGTGTGAGAGCTGGCCTGTTAAATGGATGTCCGATAAATGAGCGATCTTAAGTCCGTTCAGACTATCGGGCAATCTATCAATCAGAATTGTCTTATGATTCGCATCAGTCCACGCGATTTCGTTACGTGGTACTCGGCCTAATAGTTTGGTGGTGCTATTGGAATAGGGGCTGGAATCAAGAGTATCCGTCTTCCACTTTTGCTCAGCCAAAACGTGATATCTGTTTTTAGCAACTACGAACTGAGGTCGAATAGAAAGCCACACAGGTGTGAAGATCAACGCAACAGTTGTCATCGCAATCATGTAGATTTGCGTTACCGATTGGAGATCAAAAAAAGTCAGCTCGTAGTATGGTTTGCTAGAATGACTCAGGGAGTACCACTCCATGATCAGAAATGCATTCGGCAGGATTATGCCTGTGAGAATATGGATCTTCTCACTGAGTTTGATGAGCTTTCGATTCCAGCCTTGCGCATTGAGCCGATTGAATCCTGCTACAATCACATATGCTTGTCCTGCCAGCGAGGACGCAATCAATGCCAAAAGAAACAAACTACTAGCCGTTCAAGTTGAGTTAATGGATGCTTGAGGTGCGTGTCTTAGTTTGATTCGGGGCGATGCTCAGTTTCATTTTCTGATTGAGCTGGGGTGGGAAGGGAGTTCGGGGCGGGTCGATAGTCGAGTAATGTTTCGGATACGGACAAAAGCTGATCTAGACGGAATGGCTTGTAGAGTATGGCCTTTGGATGCAATCCAGCTTGTCTCGCTTTAACTATGGAATGCCCCGGATCGTAACCAAAACCGGTCATAAGGGCCATTGGTACGTGATCCATTAGCTTTTGAAGGCGAACCATCAATTGATAGCCAGAATAGTCTGGAAGTTTGATGTCCGAGATGATAATTTGGTATGGCTCTTCAATGCCAGTCTTGACCATTGCAACCGCTTCGTCGCCGCAACGTGCCGTTTCTACAACGCAACCATATCGTTCTAGCAAAGAATGCGCTTGCAGTAACACTTGCTCATCCGCATCGACCACGAGGACTCTTTTACTAGCGAGCTTGCTACAGCATTCGCTCGTGACACCAACGGGGCTTACCTCCACTGGGGCGATCGATTGGCCGATAGACTGAATGGAATTTCGTACCGCACGTGCTTTGGATAGAACGCTTCTCAATCGGAAAACGGTGTCTGGATCGTGTCCGATATACTTTTCCATCAAATGTACTGCATCGCGAAGTAGTCCATCGATAGGAAGTGCCACCGCAGCGTGTATCGCCTCGATGCTCTGATAGGCAGCGTCATTCTTTTGTGCGACAAGCAATTCAAGCGTATTCAAAGCAACGGCGACATCCCGAGCGAAGATCTCGAGGAACTGTTGATCGCTGGGAGAGAAAGTGTCAAGTTTCGGGCTTTCAATATTGATCGTTCCAATGACCTCTTCATGTAAAAGGATTGGAACCGTAAGCGAGCTCCTGGCTCCTTTAAATCCTTCTAGGTACATCGGGTCCTTTGTCGTGTCTCGACAAAGGTAGCTTTTTCCACTGGCCGCCACATACCCAGTTACTCCGTTGCCTTGTGGGCTGGCCATTAACCGCCGGTCCGCTGCTACCTGGTCAATCCCCACGGAAAGAAGCGGTATCAAGTCACCCGTGGATTGCTCTAATAGCCGGATCTCGATGACTTCTATGTTGAGCAAGTCCCGAGTGTAGTGACGAATATTCTCCTTGAGCAATTCGATTCGCTGATCGACATCCATCAAGAATATCTCGTCTGGTTTCAAGTCGGTTAATTTGGCACCGGCCTGGTGAATTGCGGCGAGCTTTTGCTCTTGAAGTACTTCTTCGGTAACATCACTAAGGGTTACAACAAGTTTCTCAACTAGACCGCTTGGTTGCTCCTTGCGAAGTGGAGCTGCGTAAACCTGAAAGTAAGCGCCGCTTGTTGTGAAGATCGTCGACGTCGCTAATTTTCCTGTTGAAAAACAAGTCTGCAGAGGGCAGCTATCTGAGCCTAGAATCTCGGGATTTGACAATGCGGAATAGAAATTCTCACCCAAGCGACTAACGCCGCCGGTCCATTGTTCAAAACAGCTATTTGTCCACAGAACCGTCATGTCTGAGGCGATCATCGCCACGCCTTCAGGCAAACAGTTCAAGACGTCTTCCGCTGCGACGCCTGCAACACTCAATTTCGCCACCCCAGCCTCCAATACTCTTCGAATCGGATCGCTAGAACTAGATATCGCGCAAGATCGCCCGACAAAGTCCCTAGTACCCCCTTCAAATATAAGAGACAATGCAGGCGGGGCAACATAGATGTTAGGTGTAATTTGCCACTACCTGCCAATTTTCTTTCCCATTCTCGGTGTCCGATCCCAGCCATTGCGAGCATGGAGCTGAATGAATCTACTGCCTGTCATTCTCGTAAAGAACGGGCTGCGAATAACAACAGTTCAGCATTTTTCGTAATGCAAAAAATAACAATACGATTCGACTCGCCTTTGTTGTGGTTTAATGTTTGATTTTACGCCAGTGATCGTCGCAGTTATTGCGCAGTCCAGCCGCCATCAACGGTTAATGTTGTGCCGGTTACAAATGAACTTGCGTCTGTGCAGAGGAAAAGCGCGGCGCCACAAATCTCGTCTAGGTCCCCCCATCGTCCCATCGGAATTTTTGAAACAAAATTTTTGTATTGCTCTGGATCGTTGAGAAGTGGGCGATTCATTTCCGTGGCAAAAGGTCCTGGGCAGATCGCATTGACCGTTACTCCGCTTGCAGCCCATTCAAGAGCGAGGACGCGAGTCAAGCCTAGCAACCCGGCTTTTGATGAGGCATATGGGGTTCTGCCTGCGATGCCGATGTAAGATAGAATCGATCCGAAGTTTAGGATGCGTCCCCATTTTCTCTCTGCCATACTCGGGCCAAATGCTCTAGCCATCAGGAACGGACCCTTTAGATTGGCATCAACCACACTGTCCCAATCCTCCGCCGATAGAGTTGCGATTGGCCCGCGTTTGTTCAAGCCAGCGCTGTTTAGCAATACATCTACCGATCCAAGTTTCTCCGTTACCTCTTCATGGAGTCGTTCGACGGACCTTGGATCCGTAACGTCTGCTGCAAATGCGAACACAGGCTGCTTGGTTTCACTTTGAATCGCCTCGGCAGCTGCCTGGCAAGCGTCCAATCGTCTGCTCACAATGACAACCGAAGCACCTGCTTCCGATAAAGTCGTGGCGATCTTTTGGCCTAAACCCTGTGATCCGCCGGTCACGAGGGCTGTTCGACCGTTTAAACGAAATTGATCAAATATTGATGCCATTGGAATTGCAACTGGTGGAGAGGTAAGAGATTGAGACACATGCAATGCTCTGATTCACATTGCATTTTAACAAGTGCCCCAACTTGGAGATAACCTTGATTGGAGAATCCCCGAATTCCCAACCCGCAGCGTGAGCGAGGGACAACATCCCGGCGAAATCCCTTGCTTACGCGTCGGATTATGTTCGACATCATTTCCAAGTCGCGACACCAGCAAAATCCATCAATAAAAAAACACTGTGGAAAGAAGGCCTTCCACAGTGTGCGGGAATAATAATCTCTCGGATCCGATCTTAGAACACGTCTAAGATAAAGTGATGGCCGGAGTGATATCTTTGCGAAGTCGGGTAGTAGTTTTCCCACTTGCGGTTGTAGACGGGGATTTGCATCTCCGCTGGGTAACGATGATAGAGGCTATCAGCGCTGCGATAGTACTCGTTACCCCAAAAGTTTTGTGGATAGTAGACGTAAGGATAGTGTTGGAAACGATTGTAATCTCGTTGACCAGCAGTTCCTCCCCACATGCGGCCATAGGCCTGCTGCGGTTGTTGTGCGTTTGAGCTTTCTGCTGCGACGAGTCCGATGACGGCACTAGCAACCGCTATCAAAAAGGCTTTGCGGACCATATTCCCCCCCAGGTTATTCTTTGCCAATTCTTGGTTCTCTCGAACGAATCAATGCATCGGCTAAAGGAACAATTGGAATTGAACTATTATTCGTTACTACCGGAACTGCTGGGTTCTTTTTTAATTATGATGCGAATTCGTTTGAGCTTTTCCTTACCAAGCGTTTCAACAGAAGCACCATAAGCGGATGCAGAATCTGTTGCCCTATTGCTGGACTCTGCCGATTGCAGAGTTTGCGTTGATTGACCAGGAGTGAGTTGCGAGGCTGTTGTAGGGGATTTTAGTTGCGTTTCGGACCTGTCCGCAGATCTCATTGCCCTCGACTTTTGCGAAAAAATCGCTGCATCAGGTGCTTTCGATTGAGAGCGTTGTGATTCTTCATTCGGATTACTACCAAAACCTCCCCCAACCCCTCTCATGCCTGCACTACCCATGCCTGCAGCGCTAAGCGACTCTCCACTAAACCCTCCATTACCACCCGCAGCTAAAGCAACAGAGTTTGTTGGTTGGGGCGCGAAATCAATTGACCATATCTTCTCACGAATTCCCCCTGGCACTACTTCAGCGGGGCTTTTCGCAATCTTTAAATCTTCAGTTTGTTTTTCTTCACTGGTCGATAGAGTGGCGATTGCTAGCAGTTCTTGCTCGTTTGCAAAAACTTCGGTCAGCTCACGCTCATTGTTTGCCAACTTGAAAATCGTTTTGGCCTCGTCTTCCGTAATTTGCAGAATAATCTCGTCGTTGGACTGCCCGAGCTCAACGACAACGTCCTTTATTGGCACTCTGTCGGAGTTTTCCCGTCCTCGGACAGTACTCTCAGCTATTGCGTTTGTTTTGGACTCATTCTCGGTCGTAAATCTCCATTGATTCACTTCTTGTGTGTTTGGCTCAGAGTTAAGCTTTTGTTCCAGGTAGGCCAGAAACTCTTTTGCTTCCGTGGAGAGTTTTGGGACAGCCACGCCTGCCATTTGCGGATCGATCATTAGTTCTGCAGACATGGGGGCCATGGCGACCGCGGCATCGCTCGACATGGCTTTTTGTGCTACGGTTGAGTCTGCTAGTACTCCAAGTTCATCAGCTTTGTCGGGAATCTCGTTCGGGCTGGCCGACTTGAACTGTGGGGAGGCTGGAGCGGAAGATCCCGGCGTATTGCCCTCCATGACAACCTGCAGGCCGCTCTCAGGTTCTGCATCGATCAGAAGTTTGGTTGTGATGAGAATCAATACGATCGCAGCCAAGCTGGCTAAAAATCCAAATGAAATATGAGGTCGATTTGTTTCAACTCCCGATTGCGATGATGGTGTGCTCGCCGAGACTTCAGTTGGTGTAACGCGGTCGTTGGAGTTCGGAGCAGACCATTCTGGGTGCTGTAAACTCCGAGTCAACTTGTCCGAATTCAATGCAGTCGATGCCACCATGGAGCGTACAGCAGATAGATCTCTGACGAGTTTTTGTGTTGAGGGAGAGTTTCGGATTGCAGACTCCACCTCATGCTTTTCCTGATCGCTTAACTCACCGTCCAAGTAGGCTGAAATCAAAGACTCATCGAAGGGAATATTGTGTTCGTTCATTGATTATCGATCTCCTGGCACGACATGAATGCGCGGAGCCCTGCTCTTTCAAAAATACTCTTCAGTTCCAATCGTGCGCGGTGCAGTCTGCTTCTCACAGTGCCAATGGGAATATCCAAAACGGAAGCGATTTCGGAATAATCCATACCATCGATATCGCGCATACAAACGATCGAACGCTGATCTTCGGAAAGCTGATCAATCGCTGATCGAACTGCATCAATCGTTTCGCGTTCCTCAATTTGGTTCACTGGATTCTCGTGTTGCGAAGCGGTTAGGGAGGATACGTCTGGCGTGGATAAATCGCTTTTCCTACTTTTTTGCTTACGCAGATGGTCGATGGATGCATTGTATGCTAGACGTCTAAGCCACGTGAAAAACGATGAACGTCCCTCAAACGAATTCAGTTTGCGGAATGCTCCAACAAAAGTTTCCTGCGCGACATCCTCAGCGTCCTGCCGATTGCGAAGTAGTGCTAAAACGAATTGAAAGACACGATTTTGGTGCCTCTCGACCAAGACTGCGAAATAATGATTCGACCCGGTGCGGATCAATTCAATCAGTTCAAAATCATCAAGGGGAGATTCCATAGACTCTAGACGGACGATCTACACATTGAGTTCCCGATTTTATGATTCTTCGACTACAAGTCTTCAACGATCTGCACGTTCTAGCTCGTAAGATCGAGTGGGGTCGCCGGACGAAAACGGAAAAATTCCTCCGATCACCATCCCGCCAAGGCTGATTGTATGCGCGAACCAACAATTGTCATTCCATAGAATAGTTCGCAATGTTCCCCAAGCCACAATGATCAGCGCGGCAAAGTAAAAACGCTCTGCAACCCGCTGCCAATGCTCGTTTTCGCTGGCTTTTGACATCCACATCGCCCCCACTGCCAAAAACGGAATCAGTAATGGAAACGCATCTCCAATTGATTCAAACCAAAATGGCGAGTAGGGCATATTTGGCCTTCCTGACTTCATAAACGAATTACTGAGTGTCTGAATCCTTTCAGAACTCCAGGCGATACTCCAAGATTTCTTTAATCAATTCAAGAGAGAATCGCAAAAAAGTGGATTTTTCGTCTCTGCTTGCTTTTTGGCTACGATTCGAAATGTTCGTCCCAGAAAGCCGTTTTGAACACTCTTTAGAATTACTAAAGGCGAAAATTGCGAACCATTCATCAGTGACCAAATGAAGAGAAGGTCTGCCACCTAAAGCATTAATTTTGCGCAAAAACCTGATCGCTAGTGCTGTTGAGCGATCCAGGCTCCCGCGGCTAGGCAATACTCTAGAGGCAGATTTCCTTCACAGGCTCAAAGTAGAACTTGAGTCGCCACGCTTTGCTAGTAAACTTTGCGTATAGCTTCGTAGATTTTTTACATGGGATGATGTTCTAGATGAGCACCCGCGCGGTCGCCTTGCTTATTGAAATGTCGAGCGGTTACTGCCGGGGGCTCCTTGAGGGAATTCATGCCTTTGCAAAACTGAGAGGAGACTGGTCGATTTACTTGAATGAGCAAGAACGAGGAGCGACTCCTCCACCATGGCTCAGCGAATGGCGAGGGGATGGCATCATCGCTCGCATTGAGACGGACCAAATCGGTGAAACATTGCAAAGGCTGAAAATTCCTATCGTCGACCTTAGCGCAGCTAGGCGAGTTAAGGACATTCCGTGGGCCGATACGGATGACGAAGCTATCGCGAAACTCGCAATCGATCACTTTCTCGATCGAGGGTTCTCAAACGTCGGTTTCTGCGGTGATGCGGGCTTTGCATGGTCCAACTCTCGACGAAATTTCTTTCGCTCGTTGGCTCTCGACTCTGGTTGCGAGTACTTTGAGCACCAAGTTGCTCATCGTTACGATCCACTCTTTCAGTGGGATAATGTTCGTATGGCGCTCTCTCAATGGATTCGCTCGTTGCCCACTCCGACCGCAATCATGACTTGCAACGACTATCTCGGTAAACACTTGTTGGACCTATGTCGTTCGCTCCAGATTTCCGTTCCCGAGGAAGTTGCTGTACTTGGCGTTGATGACGATCGTCTTCTATGCTCACTCTGTAGTCCATCGCTGTCCAGCATCGCACCCAATACGTTTCAAACGGGGCTTGAGGCGGCCGAATTGCTGCAACAAATGATGGAGGGGGCTGATGATGCTTCATCGACTCGGTTGGTAACACAACCTCTCGGTGTCAATATGCGAGAATCCACTGACACTATGGCTATTCCTGATCAAGACGTAACCCAATCGCTCGTCTTCATTCGTCGTAACGCTCTGCGCGGTATCCAAGTGGGAGATGTGCTCAAAGTGGCGTCGATCTCTCGTCGTTCACTTGAGCATAAGTTTCAAAAGTATATAGGTCATTCGCCACATGAAGAAATCATGCGAATTAAGATGGCTCGCATCAAAGAACTGCTCACCAAAACCAATGATTCGATTCACACCATCGCGCAAAGAACCGGTTTTGCGCACCCGGAATACATGACTGCTGCCTTTAAGAAAGCTAATGGCTTGACTCCGACAGAATATCGTGAATCTGTTAGTCACCAATAAATAATGGACGAGTCAACAAGGCCTGTTTGTCGGAAAATCCTAGGTCTTGTCACCTCGTCCACTACGCTAGGAGCATGGAAATGTCCTGGCTTGGTCTATCACAATTAGCTGCGATCTACTTGCTCGCAACTTTCTTGGCAGCTGGCTTCGCAGGATTCGTTAGATCAAAGCGATCGAGATTCATGACCTTGGTCCATGCTGCGACGAAGTCGTTAACGAATTTCTTTTCTCCATCTTCACTAGCATAGACCTCAGCAATAGCCCTCAATTGCGAATTGGATCCAAAGACCAAATCGACTCGGCTGCCTGCCCACTTAAGCTTGCCAGACTTGCGATCCTTTCCTTCGTAGACCCCGTCGAGCTTTTCGGAAGGAGCCCAATCAATATTGCTGTCTAGCAAGTTTACAAAAAAGTCGTTTGTCAAAACTTCAGGGCGATCGGTGAAAACACCCAATCGATTGTGCCCATGGTTCGCTTTGAGCGCCCGTAATCCGCCCACCAGCACGGTCATCTCGGGAGCAGACAAAGTCAACAAGTGAGCTTTATCAACGAGGAGTTGCTCGGGTGGTCTACCAACGCTGGTGCTCTTGTAGTTTCTGAAGCCATCCGCTTTGGGTTCGAGAACGGCAAAGGACTCAACGTCGGTCATGTCCTGAGTGCTGTCTGCTCTGCCTGGAGCAAAAGGGATCTCTATGACATGTCCCGCTTTCTTGGCTGCGGACTCGACGGCTGCGTTTCCAGCGAGAACGATTAGATCTGCTAGAGAAATCTTCTTGCCGCTCTTTGCCGAAGCATTGAACTCGGTTTGGATCGCTTCTAGCTTTCCGAGAACATTACTTAGCTCTGCGGGTTGATTGGCTTCCCAGTCTTTTTGCGGAGCTAAACGTAGTCGTGCGCCATTTGCTCCGCCTCGATTGTCCGTTCCTCTAAAGGTTGATGCCGAAGCCCATGCTGCCGAGACCAAGTGCGAAATAGGCAATCCCGTCGCAAGGACTTTGATTTTCAGAAGCTTGACATCTTCTACGGTTACCAGTGCATGGTCTACCGCAGGAACGGGATCTTGCCAAAGTTGAGCCTCGGGTACCGAGGGCCCCAGGCAACGACTTACTGGCCCCATGTCGCGGTGCGTAAGTTTGTACCAAGCTCTCGCGAAAGCATCTGCAAATTGATCTGGGTTTTCATGGAATCGCTTTGAAATCTTGCCATAGATTGGATCCATTTTCAATGCTAAGTCTGTTGTGAACATCATCGGTGCATGGGATTTGTTCGGATCATGAGCGTCAGGAACGGTACCTTGAGCTGAGGCCTCTTCAGGGGTCCATTGCCAAGCACCTGCTGGACTCTTTGTCTGCTTCCAGTTGTAGCCGAACAAGTTATCGAAATAACCATTTGACCAAGCCGTTGGAGTCGATGTCCAGGCTCCTTCGAGGCCACTGGTGATTGTGTCTCCGCCATTACCCTTACCATAGCTATTTCTCCAACCGAAGCCTTGTTCTTCGATGGGTGCACCCTCTGGTTCTGGTCCCACGTTCTTCTCTGGAGAGGCCGCTCCGTGCGCCTTGCCAAACGTGTGTCCACCTGCGATCAAAGCTACCGTCTCTTCATCATTCATGGCCATCCGTCCAAAGGTCTCGCGGATGTCGCGAGCGGATGCTAGCGGGTCTGGCTTTCCATTGGGGCCTTCAGGGTTAACGTATATCAATCCCATTTGAACTGCAGCGAGCGGCTTTTCGAGTTGTCGATCTCCTGTGTAGCGTTTATCGCCGAGCCATTCACTCTCCGGTCCCCAGTAAATGTCTTCCTGTGGCTCCCAAACATCGGCCCGGCCGCCAGCAAAACCAAACGTCTCGAAACCCATCGATTCTAGTGCACAGTTTCCTGTTAGGACCATCAAGTCTGCCCAAGATATCTTGTTCCCGTACTTCTGCTTGATCGGCCATAAAAGTCGGCGAGCCTTGTCAAGGTTCGCATTGTCTGGCCAACTGTTAAGTGGAGCAAACCGTTGCATGCCGTAGCGTGCACCGCCTCGGCCATCGGAAACGCGATAGGTACCAGCGCTGTGCCATGCCATTCGAATGAATAGCGGACCGTAATGTCCATAGTCCGCTGGCCACCAGTCTTGAGAGGTCGTCATCAACTCCTTGATGTCCTTTTTGATGGCATCGAGGTCCAGTTTTTGGAATTCCTCCGCGTAGTTGAAATCTTCTCCGAGTGGGTTTCCAGCAGGAGAGTTCTGGTGAAGGATCTTCAGATTGAGTTGATTGGGCCACCAGTCTTTGTTGGTGTACATGCCGTTCGTTGTGTTGGAGGTGGCGTCATCGGGGGTGTTGTAGCTAGTTAATGCGGTCAAGCTTTGCAACGCTCCAGTGACCGGGCACTTGCTACCAGTCGCTGCTCCCGAGCCATGGGCCGCGTGCGGGCTAATAGCACCTGACGAGTTGGTTCCATTATCGGACTGACTAAACGATTTCGTGGTGCCAGTGGCAAACACGGTTCCCATCGCTACTACAGAGAGCAATAACATGCGTGCCCGACGCATGGATTGTTTGGTTTTAATACACGAGTCGAAATGTTGTTTCATTGACATTGCCATAATTTTTTTGAACCCTGTTCTTTTTAACTCATCTAACCCAAACCCCAGATCTAGATCTTCACCGATTGGTGACTCAGACAATCTAGACGATCAACGATAGGCCTATCGATTCTTGATGTCCAATGCATGAAACGCATTGTATTAATGCGTCTAGTGCATAATAATGCTGGGGCGTGGGGAAATGGCAGTCATTTCGTTGAATTGAGAAAAGGACGGTTCGTTTCCGTTAGGGCGATTTTTAGGCGTTTACACCCCCTCAATGTGCTGGGAATGTCATGGAGCTTGAGCAGTTAAGACACTTTTTGAGAGTCGCGGAGTTGGGGAATTTTACCAAAGCCGCAGTGGACGTCGGGCTCTCGCAGTCCGCATTGAGCCGATCGATTCAGAGGCTAGAAGAGGAGTTAGGGCAGCCGCTTTTCGATAGGCAATCTCGCAAGGCTGTTCTGACCGATGCGGGACAAACTTTAGAAATGCGTGCTAAGCAAATTGTCTCTAGTGTCGACGAGCTGCGGGCCGAGATCTGCGATGATGGCCAGACCGGTAACGTGCGCGTAGGAGCGATTCCTACAATTGCCCCCTACTTCTTGCCGAAGCGACTTCAAACGTTTCAGAAGAGCTTTCCTAAAGCAAAAGTCATTGTTCAGGAGGACACGACAGCGGAGTTGACCCGTAAGCTATATGATGGGGCGATTGATTTGGCTGTCGCTGCATTACCGATTGAGGGGCGTTACCTAGGGGTGGAGGAGCTTTTCGAAGAAGAGCTCAAGCTGTTGGTTTCGACCCAGCATCCGTTACAAAAGAAGAACGCAATCAAACCAGCGGACTTGGAGGGACAATCCTTTATCCTGATGGGGGAGGCACATTGCCTCACGACAAATGTGGTTTCTTACTGCCATCAAAAAGCGGTATTCCCTTTGTCCGTCGAGCGAACAACCCAGATTGCCATGATACAAGAGTTGGTTTCACTCAACCACGGTATCAGCCTCATTCCTGCCATGGCGAGTGATGTAGATCACGCAACCAATCGTGTGTATCGATCGTTTTCATCAAGCAAGCCAACCCGTACGATTGTTCTCGTGACAAACCCATACCGGTTTCAGAGTAAATTGATTCAATCGTTTATCAAGACGATTCGCGACTCGATTTGAGAACGTACCTTATTGTCCAAGGAAATAACGATTAAGTGTCCCTCGACGATCTTCACTTTTCACGTACTCGACCAGGGCGAAAAGCTTCTTTTGGTCCCGCATCTTCTTTTGGCTTCGACTCTCTTCATCAGCTAGGGTGTCAGGAAGTTCTCCTGTAACAACTATATTACTCAGGTCGTATTCATCGGGTATCACGCCATAGCGGTACAGCATCGACAAAGTCGTTTCGAGTCGACGGTCATATTTGTGTTTTGCCGTAAGTCGTTCTCGTAGCCATTCCAGCCCAAAAGCTTTTATTTGATCCGTATCGTGTTTCAGAAAATCAAAAACGCGTTGGTAAAAATCTGCGTCTGGATTGCTCCAGTTGTTGAACTCCATCTGAGTCAACAAATCGTCTTGGCTATACAGTAACTGGCAGATGGATGGTTTTCCGTCCCGGCCTGCTCTGCCGATTTCTTGATAGTAGGATTCAAGCGATCCGGGTACCTCGGCATGAATGACATAGCGAATATCCTCTTTGTCGATTCCCATTCCAAAGGCATTGGTGGCCAAAACAAGAGGTACGTCACCGTCCATGAAACGTTCTTGGATCTCGGTTCTAATTCGCCGGGGCAGATCTCCGTGGTACACAACATGTTCGAGGCCACGTTTACGCAGCTGTTTGCTCATTTCTTCGAGGGTTCGAATCAATGTAAAGTAGACGATCCCTGATTCATTTGGCCAGCGATTTGCAATTTTGAGAATCGAAGCTTCTTTTTCTTCGTCGCCCCAAACTTCTTCCACTTCAAGTTCTAAGTTTGGTCGATCAAATCCGCAGTGGAATAGTTTGCATTGGCTCGGTGCGTCGCCTCGCTCTAAGCCAAGTTGTTTTAGGATGTCGGATTGAACATCTGGGGTGGCTGTGGCGGTGAGGGCGATGGTGGTCGGGTTGCCGACTAGTGAGCGTATTTCCACAAGCCGAGAATAATCGGGGCGAAAGTCATGGCCCCACTCGCTGATGCAGTGAGCTTCGTCCACGACGAGTAGTTTCACGGAACGCTGTGCGAGAACCTTTAAGAATTCGGGCTTACGAAACCTCTCGGGAGTTACATACAGCATCGAGTACTTTCCTGATGCGACTCCCTCGTAACGTCGAGTTCGTTCCCTGTTGTCCAGGAGCGAGTTGATCATGGTGACGTCTAAGCCACGTGCTACAAGCCCGTCAACTTGGTCCTTCATTAACGCGACCAATGGCGAGAGCACGAGCGTTAGAGGTTTTGTCGATGGGCCTTCTTCCTTTTGAGCCAAGTAAAGAGCTGGTATTTGAAAGCAGAGGGATTTGCCTCCGCCGGTTGGCATTAAAACTAGGGAGTGCCCGCCAGCAGCCGTTCGTTCAATAACTTCTCCTTGTGGAAAACGGAAGTCGGAGAAACCGAAGGCTTCCTTAAGAATGCGTAGATATTGGTCCACTGTTTAAAACGACGGTGATAGTATTTGGACAGGGGTGCCCTGCGCTCTACGAGCAGAAACGATTGCAGGGGCTAGGGAGGCTAAACAAATTAGGGCTGAATGCTAGAGCCAAGCAATAACGCAAATTGCCGAATCCATTCAGGGTGAGCGGGCCAAGCTGGCGCGGTGACCAAATTTCCTTGGGTATGTGCGGAGTCGAAACCGGCAGACGCGTCCACATAGCTTCCTCCGGCTAACGCTATATCGAACTTAACTGCAGGATAGCAACTGCAGGCTCTGCCTTTTAGAACCCCGGCTGCCGCTAGGATTTGCGGCCCATGGCAGATTGCAGCAATCGGTTTGGAATGTTGATCAAAATGGCGAACGAGATCTAGGACTCGTTCGTTTAGTCGAAGATATTCTGGCGCACGACCGCCGGGCAAAACCAACGCATCGTAAGTATCGGGGGAGATCGAGTCGAAATCCGCATTCAGTACGAATCGATGCCCAGGCTTTTCTGAGTATGTTTGGTAGCCGTCAAAATCGTGGATAGCGGTCGTGACATAGTCTCCTGCCTTTTTTCCCGGGCAGACCGTGTGGCAAACGTGCCCAATTAGCAGCAACATCTGGTAGGGGACCATGATCTCGTAGTCCTCAACGAAATCTCCAACAATAACAAGAATTTTCTTTACGCCAGCCATAGTCTCAACCCAACTTGCAACAGATCATTCGTACAACATATGCAGTTTATCCACGGATAGATTATGGTACACCGTAGAAACCCCGCTAGGCCAAACAATTTCGATGTCCACGGGACCTTGGTACTTGCCCAATCCTAAATGGACATTTCGACCGTAGTAAGATTGGTATCCTCGGCTGCTAAAAACTCCTGCGACCCTCATAGCCGTACCGAAACGGACTTTAACTAATGCACCCACACCGTCACGATTGGATGATATACCGACAGGTCGAATTTGAATCCAGTGGTTTTGATTCTGCGATTCGTTTCTGAGAAGCGATGGTGGGCTATTGGAATTCAGAACAACAATATCCAGTAGTCCATCGTTGTCCAAATCATCTACGCATACGCCTCGACTAACCTTTATTTCTTGAAGTCCGGAACCACTCGATTCGGTTACGTCTTCAAACCTACCTTTTGCTGTGCCTCGGAACAATAGGTTTTTTGCGGCAAAATGGCTGGTGTCATTAAGGCTGCTAACGGTGTCAATGACATGCCCATTAGCAATATAGAGGTCAAGGAAAGAGTCGTTGTCGAAGTCTGAAAACGAAATCCCCCACTTAACCGACCTGTTAGCGGTTCCGAGCCCTGACATGACCGCAACATCGTCAAATAAACCGTTTCCAAGCCCTTTATATAGCGTCGGAACTTCGTTCTCGTAGTTGGAAATAACCAAATCCAACTTGCCATCATTGTTGTAGTCTGCACAATCTATACCCATGGATGCCATGGTTGCTCCGGCATAATTCAGTGCGACACCTGAAAGAAGTGCCTCTTCTGAAAAGCGTCCTTTACCTTGGTTCAAGTACAGTTTATTGGGCATGGTATCGTTGCAAACAAACAAGTCTTGAAAACCGTTTTCGTCAAAATCGAACGCCAGCGTAGCCATTCCCGTTTTTGGTTCGCCGATAATGCCGCTTGATTCACTGATCTCTGAGAAACTACCATCTCCTCGATTTAGAAAAAGGCTATCATCGTCGGGAGCGTAATCCAAAGGGCCTGCACTCGCTTGAACACCAAAAATGGTACGAACGATTTTTTTGTTGATGTCGAATTTAAGATAGTTTGCGACGAACAAATCGACTATCGAGTCATTGTTGAAATCAAAAAAGCATGCACCACCGGCTGTTCTTATTTCTTTAGTAGAAGACTCGAACACCTTTCGATCGAATGTACCATCTCCTTGATTCAAAAACAGTTCGTTGCTTCCATGATTGCAGACGAATACGTCTGGGAATCCATCGTTGTTTAGGTCTGAAACGGTTACGCCAACGCTGTGGGCCAGATCGCTAAGCCCGGATGATTCCGTAACATCGACAAACTGCCAATCGCCCGCGTTTCGATAGAGTTGATTGCTAGGGACATCGCGTTGCAGGCTGGCAGCCATTTCGGGGACATATTCAAAGCCTTCGATCGGACTGCCGTTCAAAAAGTAGATGTCGATCCAACCATCTAGATCGTAGTCAAAGGTTGCGAAACCAGAGGCGATCGTCTCAATGATGAAGTGTTTACCAGTCCTGCCAGCAAAGTGTTCGAATGAAATGCGGCTGCGATCAAGTTTATTGGCGAAGAGAATACGATCTTCAGAAGGAGTGTTTGGATTTGACGGCTCTTGGAAACCACAAAATACCAAGCAGAATCCTGGCACCATCAGCTTGGGTACTTTCAGCACCATTAGCCTTAGCGCCTTCAATAGTTGCATAATGACAAAAGTGAGTAATGTTGCCATGAAGTTCTCGAGAGGGTGTCCGATTCGAACAATGGAAATGTTCGTTGTCGTCCTGTTTTTGGAAATGCCTTAGCTTCTATGGTTGGTTATCTAAAGCCCTTTTTACCTGGGCAAGTCGATTCTTAAGTTCTTCGCTTGCGGGATCTAGTTCCACGGCCTTCGTCAGGTTCACCTCAGCGTCACGGAGTTTGCCTTGCAATGCCTGAGCACTTGCTAAGAAGGCGAGGGGTACCGCAGAGGCATCTTTCTCTTTCCATGATAGAGCGACCATCTCTGCTTCTTCCGGTTTTCGCATTTCCGAAAGCAATAGCGTAGTTAGCTGTTTGTAGGCCTTAGAATCATTCGGAGCGAGTTCGATTACGCAACGATAGAAATGAGCTGCATCCGAAACTTTCTTTAGTTTCTCTGCAAGAGAAGCCGCACCAAAAGCATAACTGGGGTTCGATACGTCTAATTCTGTAAGCCGGACGGTCTTTTGAAAGGCTGATTCGAACTCTTCACGCTTAATCAGTTGCTCTATAAGCATCTCTAGGACCTTCGTGTTTTTAGGATCGTAGTTTGATGCACGTTCTAAGAGCAACTCAGCTTCCGCATAGCATTGGAAGTTGCGATAAACCAATGCTGCGACCCAATATCGCGAGGAAATGTCTATTCGTTCGTTTACCAACAATTGATCAATGGAGTCGTTTTCCCGTTTTGGTCTGGATTTGACTCGTTCGGCTAATTCTTTCGCTCTTTCTCGTTCGCCGAGTCGTATCAGCGCGGTGATCAACCCCTGTTCCGCTTTCGGGTTGTCATTGGCGAGCAAAAGGGATTTCTCAAATGCAGGCTTGGCTTTGGCAAAGTTAAGACCTGCGTTGTGAGTTTGACCCAATCGAAGCCAAAACTCGGAGTCGCTTGGATTGATCGTCAAAAAATCCTCCAGTGATTTTGCCGCCAATTCAATTTGCCCATCCTTCAAGTAAGCATCGCTTAGCTCACGAACGCTGTCCTTGTAGTTATGGATTCGTTCCAGTGCCTTCTTGTAGTATTCGATTGCTTCTTTGAATCTCGATAGTTTCGTCTCGATTAACCCTAATCCGTGAAAAGCATATCCATAGTCAGGTGCAAGTTCTAAACATTTGAGCCAAGAAACCTTCGCTTCTTCCGTTTGTCCAATTAGTAGAAGAACTCGGGCTCTCGCTTCATGGGCGTCCGGAGAATCTGGGAAACGTTCTATAAGTTTGTTGACGACTCGAACCGCTTCATCGACGAGATCGGTTTTCTGAAATGACTTCCAGTCCATCGAAAGTCCAACATCTGATGGAATTGGACTTTTGTAGTCATTGCTAATAACGATACGAGAGGAACCTGTCGAAGGAACGGAGGGGGCTGAGGTATCCGGCGAACTCGGAATCTGTGTGTGTGGTATGTCTATTGTGTTTGGGAATTCAGATTTACCAGGAAGAACTTGTGAAGAACGCTGGGAGGTGCTGGAAGTTGCATTTTCGCGGCATGCAGGTATGGAAAGACATGCTGCTATAAGCCATAGGGGATGAAAGAGATGGACGGTTTTCATAGTCTAGCGATTTAACCGTGATTGAGCAGAGTCGCAAGTGTTACATGAACCGAAACGCTCTGTGAAAGGGATCGGGCGGTACTATTACCGCCCGATCCTCTGAAAAAACATCCGCATGGAACAATTTACGCAATAATCATGTCGTGTCTTATTCAGTCTGTCGCTTTGACACTAACTCCAGATTAACACTGTTTGGGCCGGAGTCGCTCACAACATGTCTCAGACCGGAGGATTCTTTGGTTTTGTACTTCACTGGAAGCAAATCCTTAGATGCAGGCTGACGACCTTGTCCTGCTCCTTCAGGCGGTCCGGAGTAGGCATTGCCATAAGCTGAGTACATGTCTTCGAGCGTTTGGTCTTTTCCTGTGGTCGGCTCCTCTTTTTTCTCTGGTTCTTTGTATGCGTCGTAGGGGCTTTGACCCGCCTCAGTTTGAACTTTCATCACTGTGACGAGGTACATGCCTTTCATCGCACCATCACCAGACACAAAGGTAGTTAAAGTATATTTACCTTCGTTATCTGAAATCGCAGCAGCCGGTTGCGAATCTGTGCCTGTGTCTGGAACGAAAGATATTGTTGCGCCAGGAACAGGTTTGCCGTCTAACGTTACGAGGCCAGTGACCTTGTAGGTTGGTGGATTGGAGGGGCCGCAGCCGATGAGCAATCCAATTCCCAATAATGTAAGTATCCTAGCAAATGTGCCATTCTGTTTCATATGTTGGATTCCAAAGATCTAGAGTGTTCCCGGTAAGAAAGCAAGATGCGAGCTCAGACTCGCATCTTGCAGAATTGAAGAGATCTATATCAGGCGTGGATCATTCACCCTGAACAACTTCGCCGCCCGATTTGGAGCCGAGAGCGCCCCAAACGCCATACGGACTTGGCCCTGTCTCACCCCATGCCGGAGAGCCGATGGTAAGGTTGCCCGTATCGATACTTTGGCTGATGAAACCAACAGATCCATCGGCTCGAGCTGCGTTGACACCACCGGTGTGATTGCTAGTCGGGGGCAGGATTGCAGGGTCACCATCGCCCCAAGAAATCACGTGAACGCAAGATGGAGCGTTTGGCGGCAAAATGGTATTAAATGCAACGTAAGTCGGGTGACCATCGTGCCAGAATTTTCCACCATTACCTTGGTGTACGGTTCCTGCAACGAGAAATTGTCCATCGGATGCCTGGCGGCATGTCAATGGATTTTGGAACACATTAGGTACCTGCGCAATCGTTTCGCGATGTCGAACCGTTCTTGCAACTGTACCGGTGTTGCCTGTGTCGTTGGGGTATGGTTGAGAAGAAATCAGACGTTCGCTATATAGCAGTGTGTTGCTTGTTCCATCCGTAATCTGGCCATGTGCTGTATGACCGCGATTGGAAAACATGCCGCGGACGTTATTGTGATTGTTGAGTTCCCATTGCCAACGTCCCATATGGTCTCCCAAAGACATGGAGTAGGAATTAAGACCACCATTGCCAATTGCCATAGGATCTGACGGGCATCTCATAAACGCAGGAGAGATCCGCCAAAAATAATCGTTGTTCCAACCTTCTGGCCCCCCAGGTGGCATCGGTGGACGACCGGGATCGTTTCCTCCCGCTTCGATATTCTGGAATTGGTTGCCGCCTTCTATGAACGGAAGCACCGATATGAATCCACTACGGCGATTTTTGTTGTTCAAAGCAGGACCATCCGATCCGCCTTGCCGATATGGAAAACGCTTGTACGCGCTTTCGTAATTGATTGCTGCTAAAGCCAATTGCTTTAGATTGTTTGAGCACTGCATTCGTCGGGCTGCTTCCCGCGCGGCCTGAACTGCTGGGAGTAACAACCCAACCAAAATGCCAATGATGGCGATCACGACTAGTAACTCAACTAGGGTGAAGCCGTTTTTACGCAACCGGTTCTTCATAGAGAGGTCCCTCGAAAAGAAAAAAAACTTGAGCGATAGGCCTAATTATGGTGGTTCATTGTAAATTAATCAATACTTTATGGGGCGGTGTCTCTCTTAAGGGCTGTTTCTGTGTAAATTGCCAATACCCCATAGTGGGGTGGGGCAACCTGTTGCTGAATTCCGGATGGCCAAAGAATGTGAATTTTCTCAGTTTTTTGGTCGGGGGCGACCAGGATGGGTACAAAGTACGAGGAGGCTGAGCAATAGCTTCCTCCACCAATTACTTCATAGATCTTTTGGCACTTGCTGGTTTCCACTGTTATTTTTGCACCGACACCATTTCTGTTCGATGTAACCCCCACCAATTTCAGCCAACAAACTCGCCCTGGGCTACTTTCGTTGTGCAATAAAGTCAACTGGGCGGATTGATTGGTTATTCCTAAATCGATTTTGCCATCTAAATCGAAGTCCGTGTACGTCACTCCTCGAGAGACGAACTTCTTTTGAAACCACTCGCCGCTAACATTACTGATTTCATGCCATTTCTTGTTTTTGTAAGTGAATAACTGCCCTTCCATTTTTTCATTCGGATTGGAGCCAGAGTTGTCGATGTGGCCATTGGCCACGAACAAGTCCATGCACCCATCTTGATTGAAGTCCTGCATAACGGTACCGAAGCCAAGCTTGTCGAGAGTTGGGGTGTGTAAACCCTCGGATCCCGTTACGTCGATGAATCCAGAATTACCTACATTTTGATACAGTGTGTTCGATTCCGTCTGAAAATGAGTCGAATAAATATCGAGTTTACCATCCCCGTTGTAATCATTCACTGCGAGTCCCATGCTTGCTTGTGGAACTCCCCGGCGATCGGTCGCGCAGCCTAACTGTACAGCAACTTCTTCGAAGTAGCCATTCTTGAGATTACGAAACAGAAAGTTATTGCTTGCATCATTTGCGACGTAGAAGTCCGGCCATCCATCTTGATCAAAGTCCGCTGCGACGACTCCCAGCGCACGGTTGTTTGGTCCGTGAAATCCACGCTCCATCGTGACATCATGGAACGAACCTGAGCCATCATTCCAATAAAACACATCCGGCTCCGGTTCAAAACTGAGTGGATTGCAAATGAGGGGTTCACCTCGTTCGTTTACGCAGCTTTTTGCATGATAGGGATCGTACTTTACATAGTTGCAAACGTACAAATCCAGATTCCCATCTAGGTCAACATCGACCCAGGCTGCTGAAGTGCTCCAAGCGTGGCAATTTGTCTGGCTCTCTTTGCTCACGTCGAGAAACGTACCGTCACCCTGGTTCTTGAATAACAGGTTAGACCCAAGATTGGTGATGTAAATGTCATCGAAACCATCATTGTCATAGTCCGCGATCGCAACTCCTTGACCATATTCCCGGGCATCGATTAGCGTGTTTAAAGTGATATCGATAAATCGACTGCCAACATTTCGAAGTAGCCGATCGTTTGGCTGTGCGTGTTTGGATGGCTCGGTTCCATCGCCACCTTGCACCAAAATCAAATCAACTCGACCATCTAAATCGTAATCCAGCCAACCATGCCCACCACCAAACGGCTCATGAAAAAGCATCCGTCCTTTAGCACCTGTTTGATAGGCGAAATCGATATCCATCTCCTTCGCGACATCACGAAAATGGATGCCGTTTTTTATCGTGCTATCAGGCTCGTTTAAGGTTGTGCCCAGATCCGGGGATCCTGCTTGATTCTCTAGGGGGCGATTTAGTACTGTGCTACCCAGGGCTTTGCCTGTTGCTAATCGACTCTGTGTGGATTGTTTGTGGGAAGCAGGTGTATCCGCGGTTTGTTTTTTTTCCTCGGGCTTACTCGTGCATCCGCAAACATACCAAGCCAATAATAGTAACACGCCGACGGTCAATCGGAGACGGTGTCCTGTGCTCCGACGATTTGCCTCGTTTTGAGAACGGTGCGCAACGTTCGTCATGGGGATCGCTTACCAACAAGGTTTCTTATGGAGTTTGCTGCATCGGTCAAACCGCAACTCTCGAAGTAGATCGCCAATTCGCTATAAAAAGCATGGGGCAAACTGAATAGGCTATCCGATCGCTTGATTTGTTCGAACAGTGCTCTGCCCGTTTGGGCTTGTTTTGAGAGTTCCTCGATTCGCGAGTTGTCGCCACCTTGTTTTCGAAGCATCTGTGCCCATTCGTTTTTCGTTTGCCAATCCAAGGGTGCTAGTTCAGAGGCTGTTTGAAAAGCCTGTTGGGCTGCTTCATAATTGCCACGTTCTGTCTCAAGCCAACCTTTGGAACGCCAATACCGATAGTCCTCTTTGAGTGCATCTCTTTTGGTTTCGAGCAAAAGATCGACGCGAATATCATCACCTCGATCGATTGCCCTTTCGATTTGCGTGAACAATACCTCTGGATCGTTTGGGAATCGCTCCTCCAGAATCTTTAGATCCCCCTCCCTTTGAAGCTCTGTGAACTGTGGCAAGTTAGCGAGCGCGAGAACGGTTGCAATCTGATAGGCATCTTGCTGGGGATACATTTCCGACCAACTCTTGTTAACCGGAGCAGCATCGGCGAATTGAAGCTTGTCTAACGCGAACCAGTGCGCATAAGTCTCGAGCGTCGCTGCACCGCTTTTGATGCCGCGTTCGATCTCCGATTTGAGCAAACCAACCTGCCGACTCATGGCCCAAAAATACAGCAATCGATGATGGGCTTCGGAATTCGCTGGATCGATGGTGAGCGATTTGTTACATGATTCCAAAGATGCTAACGGATCGTTTAGCGATTCATGCTCAATCTCACCTTTAAGCAGCCACGCCTCCAGAGTCCCGTTCTCAGGCATCTGTGTAAGATACCCATACGATCGATCGTATGCTCCCAAACGATATGCGGCAACCGCTGCATGTTCAAACGGAACGGGATTCAGTGGTGCATAGATGCTCCAATCGACGGCTAATTGTTCTAGCTCATTCCACTTTTCTAATTCGCGCGCTACCTTGCATTGGGTCTCCAAACCTCTTAAATACGATTCCCTTCGCAGCCAATAGGTTGAAGCGATCACAGCAACAACAATTAGCCCAGCCAAAATCCACAAAAGAAGCGGTTTCGTTTTTTGATTGGCATCTGTTCCCGGTTTGGCAATTCCAGGTCTTTGCTCTGCAGAGGAGGCATCTAAAGTATTCCGGCGCAATTTTGGCATTGCAAAAAACCGTCTTGAGTGAGATTAGGAGAGTTTCCTCGAAGACAACGGTCGAGTCTGAATAAGTTACCCTCAACGGTAGAATATCTCAATCACCCTTTGCGGAGGTGTGCATTTGTTGAAGTGTTATGTTTGCAGATCTGCATCGCTCGCGGTCCCAAAAACATTCTCGCAGAGTCTGCTCCTCGGCCATGACTCATCGTGTGCGATTAACGCTAATCGCCAGCGGGATTCAGCATTTTGGCTCGTCCCATGTTGGCGCTTCATCCTATCGTTTCGCCTAGCGAGCATGGCAAAATTGGTCAAAGTGGCTACCCATGCGAACGCAAAAATCGTTAGTGGTCGAGTGAATGGGAGCCCTACTAACGCAATTACGACGATTACCGAGAAACAATAGGCTATCAAGAATCGATTTCGCCCAATCCAGCATACCGTAGACGTTACTCCGACTACTGACCATGGTAACGCCAGGAGCAACAAGCAGTACAAATCAAGTGATCCCGATTGCCAAAGATTAGAATCAAAACAACGACAGGTATGGTGACGATCGTTGAGACAGTTTTATAAGAGATTCTTGAGTAGGGTTGTAAAACGGCAAAGGCCATGGCAAAGTAGAGAGTTGGACCAAGGATGGGCCAGCCCGTGCGAAACTGAAGATTGAGCCATAGATTGATCCGGCTACAGCCTGCAGAGATCATGACGATCCCTGTTAACATGTGCCATAGAGCAATGGCTGAATCGGATAGTGGGTAGGAATATAATCGTCGCACGGGGCCTTGGGTTCCGACGACTCCTAGGAACAGTGCCCAAAAAGAGAAAGGCATCAGAAAGGTATGGGGTCTGATAAACTCCGGGGATTGAACAGGTAATCCCACCGAAGTTAAAAGCTAAAAGAATAGAAACAAAGGCAAGACGCCACCCAAAAAACCTAGCAACAGCAAGCGCCAATTCTTTGACATTTCCCACATAAATGCCCGTATTTGAGTTAATGCGATCATCATGAGGCTTGCTCTCCGACGCTTGGGGGCTGTTGAGGTTCTAGTTTCGCGACTTAGCGTTGATGACAAAGATTTCCTTTAACGAGAGGATGCTCTTTTCGACAATCTGGGCCCCCTCGTTTCGTGCGAAGCTGTATTGCTCTTGATCATCAGATACGCGACAAGTGCAGATCCATTCCGCGCCTGTCAACTCCGAATCGATGAGGCCTGGTATCTCGGGTGGTCGCTTTGGGGTGGAATCGTATCGTAACGTGAATCGTTGAAACGAAGATTTTAGCTGGTCCGTCCAGTCCTCTAGTGCAATTCTGCCGTTGGATAGCATGGCGACTCGATCGGCAACACGATCGATTTCATAGAGTAAATGGGAGGAAAACAAAACCGTGCGTCCTTCATCGGCGACGGTTCTTATAATCGCATTCAGAACATCGCGTCTAACGACGGGATCCAAACCAGAGGACGGCTCATCGAGCACAAGAAGCTCAGGACGATGTGCTACCGCGATCAGAAGCCCAACTCTAGCACGTTGGCCGCGTGATTGTGTTCTTACCTTAGCCTTAAGATCGAGTTCGAACATCAAGGCTAGCTCGCCCGCTAAGTCACAATCCCAAGTAGGATAGGACGCTTGAGTGTACCGAAGTAGTTCTTGAATCGACATCCAGTTTGGAAGATCTCGTTCTTCGCAGAGAAAGCCGATTTTCCCAAGTACCGCAACCGGTTCCTGGGGGGGGCTAATCCAAAAACCCTTACGCTACCGTTTTGCGGGGCTAACATTCCGGTCACGTGCTTTAAGAGAGTCGTTTTGCCCGCACCATTGCCGCCAATCAGGCCGTAGACGCAACCCTTAGGGATAGTCAGCGACACTTGATCGAGAGCCGTTTTATCCCCAAATTTACGGCAGAGATTTTCGATCACAACGACGTTATCTGTCGGGGATGGTGAGTTAGCACTCGACTGAGGGATAGTTTTAATCATGGCTCTGTTCCTGTAGTTTTGTTTCATTGAGCACTTCGTGTCTTTGATGAATGAGTTTTAGAAGCTCTTCCAAGGACACGTCCATTTGGTCGGCTTCGGCAACAAGCTGATCAATGCGGCCGCTAAGAATTTTGTTACGCTCGCGTTTTGCCAACCGAGATCCTTCGGCGGAGATGTACGTTCCTGCTGTGCGACGTTTCTCCACAACGCCAGCCAATTCGAGCTCCCGATAAGCTCGGGCAATGGTGTTCGGATTGACAATCAGCTTCTCTGCCAGCACTCGAATCGGCGGTTACTCATCGCCCGGATTCAATCTGCCCGCCGAAACCAGATATTTGATTTGGTTGACTATTTGCAAATAGATCGGTACGCCCTCATGCGTGTTGATTTAGATTTGCATGCCTCCCTCCTCGGTTTTGCGATCTGTTGTATTAATGCAATAATGCAAGAAGTAAAGCCGGAGGCAACAGTGTTTCAAAATTTTTTTCGATGATCTGTCAAGGGAAGTCTGGCAGCAAGGAACGAAGCGACAATTCTTGGTATGCTTCGAATTCAGTCACGAGGCGCAAATCCGATGCGTTCTTCGACTGGTTCGCGACTCTATCGGTTTCACAGTACATCATGTCATCAAATCATTCGGCAAGCTTCATCGGTCCAGTTTCATTGTTGTCTATGGTGTGGGGATTCTTGATGCTTCTGTTAACCCATGGTTCAACGGGGCAATGCTCAGAGGATGGGGAGGTCAATAGCTCGGCTCTGAGCAGGCCCAACATTCTCTTTGTTATCGCTGATGATTGGGGGCTTCATGCGGGGGCATATGGATCAAAGTGGATTAAGACCCCTGCGTTTGATGAACTAGCTAGAACCGGTTTGCTATTTCGAAACGCTTATACACCGATGGCTAAATGCGCGCCGTCACGGTCCATCTTGTTGACCGGTCGTCATCTTTGGCAGAACGAGAGTGCCGCAAATCACTTGGCCGTATTCCCACCTCATTTCAAGGTTTGGCCAGAGGTGCTGATGGAACGCGGTTGGTTTGTTGGATTCACGGGCAAGGGATGGGGGCCAGGCATTGCCAAATCGGTTGATGGCAAGCCTCGTGACTTAACCGGTCAATCGTTTCAATCGAGGAAAACAACACCCCCAACGAAAAGCGTTTCCAACAACGACTATGCCGCTAACTTTGTGGACTTTCTCGATGCATCTCCGATAGGAACTTCCTGGTGTTTCTGGTGTGGGTTCTTGGAACCTCATCGCTCGTACGAGTATCAATCAGGAGTAAAACAAGGTGGAAAGCGTCTGTCGGACATCGATCGAGTTCCCGCTTATTGGCCCGATGAAGATATTGTGCGGCATGATATGCTCGATTATGCGTTCGAAGTAGAAACGACGGACCAAATGTTGGGACTCATGGTGGCTGAGCTAAAGAAACGAGGTCTGTACGAGAATACGTTGATCGTTGTAACCAGTGATCACGGTATGCCGTTTCCGCGAGTTAAAGGGTATGCCTATCATGATTCGAATCATGTCCCGCTCGCGATTTCTTGGCCTGAGGGGATTCGATCTTCAGGCAGAGTCATAGACGACTTCGTTGATTTTACTGACTTAGCGCCGACGATTTTGGATGTTGCGAGAATTGAGGTAAAGGAATCGGGAATGCAACCTATTACTGGTATGAGCTGGCGTCCTGTATTCGAGAGTGATTTGTCGGGAAGGATTATTGCCCAGCGGGACCACGTTCTGATTGGCAAGGAGCGGACTGACGTCGGCCGCCCTGGAGATGTTGGTTATCCAATACGTGGAATCGTGACTAGGGATTTTCTTTATCTTCGAAACTATGAGCCAGATCGATGGCCAGCAGGAAACCCGGAAACGGGATATCTCGACACAGATGGCAGTCCAACCAAGTCCAGGATTCTCGACTTGGGGCGTCAAAATAGATCGAATCGTTTCTGGGAGTGGAATTTCGGATTTCGTTCTTCGGAGGAGTTGTACGATTTGCGGGTAGATTCGGATTGCGTCATCAACCTCGCAAACGATCCGACGTATGAAGAAGAGAAGCAAATTTTAAAGACTCGAATGGAAGATAGATTAAGAGAACAGTCCGATCCGCGAATGCGCGGCGAGGGGCAATTCTTTGACGAATATCCAGTTACAAGTGGGGCTGGTTTTTATGAACGTTGGTTGCGTGGTGAGAAACCGGAGGCTCCTTGGGTGACCCCTTCCGATTTCGAAAGTCAGCAATCACCCGTTGTCCGCTGAGAGATTAAGCTGCAGAATATCAGAGTTAGCCCGTTCATGAGGAGACGATCGCGTTCACCGCAATCGCATTTGAATGAGTTTCCACCTCTCGGGAGCATCACTCAAGGAATTTCAATTTGAAGAATATATTTTTTGTAGCAGCTTTTTTCGTCGTGGCGATCAGTCTAGCCGCGATTGGTTACGTAGTATGGGATAGGTCTCGCATACCAACGGAGGATGAGCTTCATAATGCGGTTGCGAAGGGCGATTTGACTCTTATCACACGATACGCTTCGATTCTGCTGGAGAGTGAAAAGGCAACCGACGCGCAGCTTCTTAAGATCGGAGAAGGGCTTCAGAGAGTTGGTTTGCTCGAGGATGCGATTGCTGCTTACTCAAAAGTCTCGGGGGCGGATGCGAAGAAACGTTCGACTGCGAGATGGGCGATTGGGGAGATCCATCTCTTTCAGTCCCGCTTGATCGAAAGCCTCAAGGCGTTTGATGAAAGTCTCACGCTCGATGACGCTAATGATAAAGCTCGCGATCGACGAATCTACATTCTTCACTTGACGGGTCAACGATGGAAAGCATTGCCCGATGTATTGTGGTTCACCGACCGAGACAATTGGGACTTTGATCGAATGAGGTTTGTGGGCAATCATGCTAAGCCAGTCGAAGAGCCAGGATTATTGCAAGATCATCTCAAAAAAACGCCATCAGATCCGTTGACCAAGCTAGGGTTAGCACGGATCGCGGTGAGAGAGGGACGCTACCAAGACGCGATCGATCTCATTTCGAAGGAAATACTAGTGCCGAGCCCCGAGTTGGTAGAGGCTCACGTTCAATTGGGTTTGGCGCTGCTGGCCACAACACCGGAGGAGCTACGTGTTTGGAATTCGAAGCTTCCCAAGGAAAGCGACGAGCATCCCGATGTTTGGTGGATTCGCGGTAAGTTTGCAATGTTTAACAAAGATGTTACGGGGGCATCGCGTTGTTTTGGGGAGGCCATTCGACTCGATCCCGATCACCATGCAGCGATCGTCGCAATGGCTCAATCGTTAGCCATGAAAGGGGATTCACAGGATTCGCAACGGTTTCAAGAACGCGCCGAGATTTTGGAGAGGTTGCTTTCTCAGTTAGATCAAGTGAATCCGAAAACAAGTTACTTTCCGCCAGTGGAGCAGATGGCGATAATGACTCACCAATTAGGCAGGCTGAGTGAAGCGTGGGCTTGGACACGTATGGGATTGGTGCTCGATTCCAAATCAAAATCGCTTCGAGCCATCTACAACGAACTGAAAGAACCGTTTGTCAAAGGTGGTAATCGTTTGCCTAGGTATACCGATGTTACCCATCTCGTTTCCGGAGACGCGTATCGCGATTTGCCATTGCCAAACTTGTCCGTTACCGAGAATCAATCTTCCGGAGCCAATCCCTTATCCTCGCATTTTGCGCCCGTTTCGACGGGGCTAATAGA
Source organism: Pirellula sp. (assembly GCA_046344995.1). Lineage (GTDB taxonomy): Bacteria > Planctomycetota > Planctomycetia > Pirellulales > Pirellulaceae > JBKCUI01. The sequence continues at coordinate 52,890 of JBKDKR010000051.1, read as the reverse complement.
CCGCTTGAGCGTTACAGAATCGGGAATTGATTTTGTTTACTTTTGTTCGCGACCGGAGCCGATCGTCGGTCGTCGTATGCACGAGTCGACCGGGGGAGGTGTGGGCGTTATTGATTACGATCGCGATGGCTGGCCTGATCTCTTTTTTTCGCAAGGTTGTGAGTGGCCTCAGAAAATGACGAACGAGGCGTATGTCGATCAGCTCTACAGAAATCAGAGTGGCAACGTTCAAAGATCGGCAATCTTCACGTCGGTTGGAGAAAAAGCGGGCGTCAAAGAATCCGGCTTTGGTCAAGGTGTGGCGGTTGGCGATGTCAACAGCGATGGATTTTCTGACCTGTATGTTGCCAATATTGGTTTGAATCAACTGTGGGTCAATCAGGGGGATGGAACATTTCGCAATGGAAACGATTTGTTGCCAGAAGCAGTCGATGCATGGACGGTAAGCGTTGCGATGGTTGATCTCAACAACGATGGTTTATTGGAAATGTACGACGCTCGTTATGTTGAGGGCGAGGATGTTTACACCAAGCTTTGTAATGTTCAGGGGCAACCTCGAACGTGTCCTCCCACGATTTTTCAGCCGTCGCGAGCGCGATGGTTAAGACCGAATCAAAACGGTGAGTTCGAAGAATTTACTGCGGAAGTTCGCACGCTGGACACAAAGGAAGGCAACGCTTTAGGTGTGGTCGCCTTTCGCATGCATCAATCACCTTTGATGTCGATTTTCGTTGCGAACGATCAGGTTGCTAATCTATTGATGATTGCGAAGGAATCGTCTTCGACTAGCCAATCGCCCATCTTTAGTGATGAAGCCATGGAGCGAGGGATTGCGCTCGATTATCAGGGAAAGGCACAGGCGTGCATGGGAGTCGCGACCGGGGACATTAATGACGATGGTCGATTGGATTTTATAGTGACCAACTTTTTGGGTGAACATAACGCGGTTTACATACAAAACGACTTAGGTGGGTTTGATGATGTAGCAGGCCAGTGGGGGTTAGTCGAGCCATCGCTCCCTATGCTAGGATTCGGTACACAATTGTTGGATGTCGATAACGATGGGGATTTAGATTTGCTTGTGCTCAATGGTCACATTGATGATATGACGCATGCGAATCGAGCTTTCCGAATGGTTCCGCAGTTCTTCGAAAACAATGGGAATGGGAGGTTTGTCGAAAAGAAAAGTGTCGAGCATTCGTTCTTTGGAACTCCAGCGTTGGGGCGAGCTTTGGCTACTTTCGATTGGAATCGTGACGGAAGAATAGAAGCGGTTGTGACCGATCTTGAAAAAAATGTTCGAATACTAACCAACCAGACGACGGGATCTGAGTCCGTTACTATTGAGTTAGTTGGGACAATTTCTCAAAGAGATGCCTTTGGGACAGAGTTACGTGCCGTGGTGGGAGGGAAGGAATCCTATCGGCAGCTAGTATCTGGTGACGGTTATATGTGTTCCAACCAGAAGGTCATCCATTTTGGACTTGGGGATTCTGATCGTCTATCAACTTTAGAGATAGTTTGGCCGTCAGGTGAAAAAGAGACATACAGCGGCATCACGCCCGATTCATCGTGGGTTGCCATCGAGCGGGTAGGAATCTTTAAGCGAGAATCGATCGGGGGAAAAGGTCCGGAGCTGTAGGCATTAGGGGGGCTTTTGTCGGCTGTGCCAGGATTTTTCGGAAATTTTGATGGGATTCCGCTGTTGCTATGGGAATTTTTGACAGTTTGACGAATCCTAGTAGAATGTAGTAGTGGGCTAGGGAACGCTAGAAACGCGGCCCTTTTTGACGTCCTCGTACATTGTTTTCATCGCACGACCAGCTTTATGCCTCGAAAAAACTCTTCGGTACGCGGAACTTTTGAACGTCTGGAAAGACGGGATCTTTGCGCTGCAGATTGGCAAAACGCTGTTAATCAGTACGACGTTGATATGTCGGGGATCGTAGATCCCTATGACGTTCTGATGGTGATTAACGAAATCAACTCTAATGGAATGAGAGTTTTGAGCTCTCGACCGGTCGAGGGAACGCCTCCACCCAAATTTGACGTGAACGGGGATGGGGGCATCGGCCCGATGGATGTCCTTTTGGTCATCAATGCGTTAAATCGAGTTGAAGTGGGGACCATTGCTCCGAACGTGACACTACCCAATCAACGCGGTGAGACGGTAGATTTGTCGCAGTTTCTCGGAAAGCGTGCTGTCGTTTTGTACTTTTATCCCAAGAACGATACCCCAGGTTGCACCGTAGAGGCATTGGACTTTAGTGCTCGAAAAAATCAAATTTCAGAATTAGGTGCCGAAGTCTTCGGAGTCAGTCTTGATAGTGTTGGTTCGCATCAGAGCTTTGCTGATAAACATGTTTTGAATTTCGACATTCTTTCTGATGCTAGCAAGGATGTGACTACTGCCTTTGGAGCACTTACCGAACGCGATGGCACACCGTATGCAAAGAGAAGAACTTTTATCATTGGCGCGGACGGCGTTGTGAAGAAGATCTTCACTGATGTCGATGTCCAAATCCATGGAGAAGAAGTGGTCGCTGCTTTGCAAGCAGGTGTCGCTAGGTAAATCGTACGCACGAGACGATGTGCATGGGGCCATTCAGACCTCGACCTCGGCAGCGTTGGAAAACCTATTGAGTGTCGCCTTGAGCTATCGTGAGGCTTCATCTGGTTCCGCTCGGTTGAAAACAAGCTTAGGGAGAGGCGTGTATGGCAGTTGCGAAATGGTGGCATCGAGAAGACGAATCTAGTTCTCAGGTCGATAACCAGAATCGAATCATTTGCGATCTCTGTCCTCGAGAGTGCAGACTGAAAGAGGGTGATCGAGGATTTTGTTTCGTCCGAAAAGTCGATGGAAACCAATTGGTTCTCGATACGTACGGCAAGAGTACCGGCTTTTGTATCGATCCAATCGAAAAGAAGCCTCTTTTTCATTTCTATCCAGGGACCAGTGTGCTGTCGTTCGGTACGGCAGGTTGTAATCTGGGGTGTCAGTTTTGTCAGAACTGGGAAATCTCCAAAGCAAAGCAAGTTGAGAAACTCACCGAATCAGCCAGTCCCGAAACGATCGCCAATGCGGCGGCTGAGTTGCACTGCAAAAGTGTAGCCTTTACTTATAACGACCCGGTTATCTGGGCGGAGTACGCGATCGATACCGCCAGAGCGTGTCGCGAGCGAGGAATTAAGGCTGTTGCAGTCACTGCAGGGTATATCGAACCCGAGCCACGCAAGGAGTTCTTCTCCGTGATGGATGCGACCAATGTTGATCTCAAAGCGTTTACGGAATCGTTCTATCACAAGATCACGTATTCTCACCTCGAGCCGGTTCTAGATACACTTCGATACATAAAACATCACACCGATGTTTGGTTGGAAATCACAAATTTGGTCATACCAGACGCTAATGACAGCCCGGATGAATTGGCCCGCATGTGTGACTTTCTAATCAAGGAGTTAAGCGATGATGTGCCAATTCATTTTTCCGCTTTTCATCCGGACTTTCGTATGCAGGATCGACTAAAAACACCTCACGAAACGCTCATTAGGGCTTACGAAATCGCTAAGGCTTCAGGCCTAAGGTATGTTTACATAGGTAATGTCCATGATTCATCGCGAGCTTCGACGTATTGCAAAAGCTGTGGTGAACTATTGATCGAGCGCGATTGGTATCAAATGGGGCGATATGAACTCACAGGAGAGTTCTGTCGATTTTGCGGAGTGAAGCAATCGGGACGATTTTCCGAGTCGCCCGGCGACTGGGGGCCCAAACGACTACCCATAAACATAAATAGATTTCGTGTTCCGGACCGCAACTTGTCCAATAGTCGGGTATCTTTAGCCAAAGAGGTTGTCATGGAACAATCTGGCTCAATAAATGTTCATGTGGAATTGCCGATCTCTACATCCAACGAGGAATCTGTGTCGCTGCCAACTTTAAACAAATTGCCATTGCTTTCGTGGGATTCTTTGACGGAAGATCAATGTAGACTCATTCACAAAGTTACCCAATCGGTCATTGTTTCCGCGGTTCTTGGAAGGCCATTAAAGGTTCCTGCCGCTGAGATGCTGGGTGATTTGGCGGGCCAGCATGTGCATGGTTTGTTTACGACGCTCACGCGAGCTGGCAATCTACGTGGTTGCTGCGGTTTTCTTGGTACGCCCAAGCCTCTCTCTCAAGCCGTAGTAGAGTCGGCTGAACGAACAGCAAAAGACGACGTTCGATTAGCGGCAGTGTCGGCCCAAGAGTTACCATTCTTGCATCTCGATGTTTCTATTTTGGCAGCACCAATACCGCTTGATTGTTCACCCGAAAGCCGCGATCAATCTGTTGAAGTGGGTAGGCACGGCGTGCGATTGACGATTGGGAGCTCCCGTGGCTTATTGCTGCCTTCGGTCGCAGTAGAACAAGGCTGGAATGCAACCGAATTTTTAGATGCCGCATGTCGAAAAGCTCAGCTTCTCGATGGCTCGTGGAAGAGCGCAGACGCAGTCGTGGAGACTTTTGAAGCGAAGTGTATCGAAGGGAAAATGGATGCCGATTGTCTACCTGAGACGATTCCGCCTTCTCGAGCTCCAGGATCTATCAAGAGTTTGCTGCGACTAAAGCAAGTAGTCGTTGAAAATGTTATTGCGATGACCAAAGGCATGACACCGAACTACGTAGCTCTCGACGCTATGGATGGTACGGTGAACGGAATTGTACTATCCGTTCATAACTCCGAAGACAAAAGGGTGATTGCTAGCTGGATTCAAACATCGATTCGCCCTGGTATTCCTTTGCAAGCGAGCTTGTTTGAATTGAGCAAGAGCGTTGCGAAAACGCTCTCACAAGCCAGATTGCCTCAGAATACCTCCGTCGATATCGAAGTGACTGTTCTTTTCGATCCAATCCATCAGGGGGTTCTTACCCCAGATGATTGGAACGCCAAGGCATTGCAATCCTCACTTTCTAAGTGCGAACTACAGGAAGTCTCCACTAAGGAACGGGCATTAATTACCTTGGTTGGTAATCGCGTGGCCATCGGCTTTAATGGCGAGAGCTCAGTGATGGACTTGTTGCAAGAGGTTGCGAGTTTGTCTCGATTGCGAACCAACACACAAGCTGTTTTCTCAATGGCATGCGTCTCAACTTTGTCCAATCTGTTGGTAACTAACGCATCTCAACCGGATACTCGTACGGATGCTCGACAACCCGCGATGGCGAAGGTGTTCTACCCAGAGAGTAAAGAAGAGCGTGTGGAGGCGGTTCAATCGCTTATGAAAAATGCTCCCTCCAATGATAAACGTGCTGCTCTCGCCATCATGGCTCCTCATGCAGGTCTTCGGTTTAGTGGCCAAACTGCTGTTGATGTTTGGTCCAATGTCGAAATTCCAAAGTCGATCCTAATCATAGGCCCAAAGCATACTAATATCGGTACCGATTGGTCGATTGCTCCGTGCAGTGCTTGGAATCTCCCAAACTCTGAGCCATTTTTAGCAGATCAGTCGTTGGTTCGTGCAATCGCTGATCGTGTCGATGGATTGGAACTCGACGCTTCGGCTCATGCGAGTGAGCATGCTATCGAAGTCATGTTGCCGATCTTGGAAGGGATTCAACCAACAGAGCGACCCATGATTACTGCGATCGTAATGCGAGGAGCAACACTGCAAGAGATTGATAAGTTCAGTGATCAACTGGCAAGCGTATTGGCTGAACTCCCTGAATTGCCGTTACTGGTTATATCAAGTGATTTAAATCACTATCAGCCGGAAGCAGAAAACCGTCGACGGGACGAGATGGCTCTCGAAGCCATGAAGAAGGGCGAAGCAGAGCACCTTTTGGAGACATGCCGGAAAAATGAGATTAGCATGTGCGGTGTGGTACCTGCGGCAATCGTTATGAAGACCCTTCAACGCTTAGGTAAATCGTTTCGCGTTGAACAGATCGCTTACTCGAACAGTGCCACATATGGCGGGGACAGCTCTAGGACCGTTGGCTATGGGGGAGTTGCATTGATTGCTAATCCTTAATCGTGCGGGCAGGTCTGGCTGAGCACTTCGTGACTTTTTTGGTTAGGCGGGGGTACCATTCCGCTTTCCGAGAATCCATCTTGTTGCGAATAAAGCGAAGATTGCACCCACAGCAATAAGCAGAATTACGAAGGCATTTTTTGGGCCCAGAGCAGCGAATAGCAAATCGCTAAAGAATAAAATCATCAGTGAGCCGATGGTCGTCCCGATCATCGCAGATAAAAAGATGGCTCGACGCTCCAGTCCAAGTATCCGCCCTAGGATTCCACCTGAAGGGCCGCTAGCAAATGGCATAGCCACCAAGACGGTAATCCCGAAATAAGTTAATTTACGTAGTCGTGGGTATTTTAGAAGCAGTCTAGTCGTCGCTGTAACCAAGCGATCAAATAGCCAACCAAGCAAAGGCAATCTCAAAATGACGCCCAAGTGGTACACCACGAGAAGGGTCGTGCATAAATCTACATAGATAACGATCGCCAAAAGTTCGCTTGGCGAGTAAAAAGCGATTTCCTCGCTAGCCTCGTCGATATGCCCTCCTGCTATGATCGTTTTGCCGAGAACAAAAATGATGACGAAGCATGTGCCGAAAAACTGGCCGACGCTTGCTAGACCTTTGTCTATGGTCAAATAGACGAGCAGTCCAAAGGTTAGCAGCAGTGGAATTGCAAGCGACAGCCACCAGGATAAAGGGTTCTCACGTCGATAGTACCAGTCTGACTTCCAGGCTGAAAGTTCACCAGAAGCGATAGGATCGTTGGGTGGAATCAATACGATATCGTCGTTCTGGGCGTCCATGGGGCTATTTTAAGTTTCTTTTAACACGAGGTTGTTGCTGAGTTGCGCAATGAAACGCCCCGAGTCCCCATATAAAAGACGAAGCATCGATTGGAATCGTTTTTCGATCAGAGAATAGCTCACCCAACTTTGCAATTGCTGCATCATCGGTTTCTCGATAGCCAAACGTTGGAACGATTACTATCTCATTGGCAATGTAGAAATTGCAGTAGCTCTCCGGTACTCGTTTACCCTGGATATAACGTGGTGGTGGAGTCACTAATGGAATGATTTCTAGTTGCCGCCCCTTTGCGTCAACGCAATGTTTCAATACCTCGAACTGTTTCGCCAGCTTAGGGGCATTGCTATCGTCCAGACTATAAGAAACAGCAGCGACGACGACGCCGGGACGGACGAAACGTACTAACTGGTCGATGTGGCTATCGGTATCGTCGCCAGCTAGCTCGCCCCCATCGATCCAAAGAACCCGTTCTATCCCTAGCAATCGTTTCAGCTCTGATTCAATCTGCGTTTCGTTCCAGTTGGGGTTCCGCGAATAAGTTTTTAGGCTTGAGCTTGTTGCGAGCAACGTACCTTGGCCATCTGTTTCTAGTCCCCCTCCTTCGGCGACAAGATCTGAACAAATGACTTCGCCGATGTTCCCTCGTTCCTTGAGGAGGTCAGTGATCCGTCCCCCTGCGGCTGTATCGTCGTCATGCGGGTGATATTTGTTGCCCCAGGCATTGAACTTCCACAGGACAGCACCGAGTCTGCTTTGATCTTCGTTAAGCAGAAAAGTTGGTCCGTAGTCTCTGATCCAGCAATCGTTGGTAAGAATGGGATGGACCTCAACATTGGGTACATCGCCTACCTGTTTCAGCGCTAATTCATATGATGGCCGAGGTCCTCCAAGTACGTGAACATCTTCCACTTCTGCCAGAGTTCGGATCATTCGCTCTGCGACTGGGGGAATCGCTTCGAAAAGACCTGGCCACGTTTCGTGGTTATGAGGCCATGAAATCCAGGTTGCCTCATGAGGTTCCCATTCGGCCACCCAGCGATATTGATTCGTGTCGGTTGAAAGTTGTTCTGGAGATTCCGATTGATTGTTGGTCTCTTGGTTCACTCGTCGATCCATCTTTTGGTAAGGTCGTGATAGGCGTCAATGCGGCGGTCTCGTAAGAAAGGCCAATGAGTTCTCTGAGTATCAATGAAGTTAAGATCGCAATCCACTACAATGATCTCCTCACTCTCATGGGAGGCACGTTTAAGCAAATTGCCCGCAGGATCAAACACAAAGGAAGCACCCCAAAACTGCAGTTCCCCCTCTAATCCGACACGGTTGGCTGCTCCAACGAAAACGCCATTGGCTATCGCATGAGATCGCATCATCGTTTCCCATGCTTCATGTTGGCTCTTACCGAATTCGGCTTTATCTGCAGGCAACCAACCGATTGCGGTCGGATAAAGCAAGATTTCTGCGCCCCGCAAAGCGAATAGTCGGGCTGCCTCCGGGTACCACTGGTCCCAACATACGCCGACACCAATTTTTCCCACCGAAGTTTTGGCGATCGTAAACCCAGTATCACCGGGAGTGAAGTAAAATTTTTCGTAGTATAGCGGATCGTCCGGAATATGCATTTTGCGATAGAATCCCACTTGCGAACCGTCACGGTCGTAAACCAAAGCGGTATTGTGGTAGAGGCCCTGAGCACGCCGTTCGAAAACAGATCCCGTCACGACCACTCCAAACCTCTTTGCCGCGTCACTCATGGCTTGGCTAGTCGGGCCAGGTATTTCTTCCGCCCAATTAAAACGATCGTGATCTTCACTCTGGCATGGGTAGTGGGCATTAAAGAGTTCTTGCAAGCAAACAAGGTTCGCGCCAGATTCGGCTGCTTGTTCTATGCGGTTGACTGCTTTTTCAATGTTTTGATGCTGATCGCCGGTACATGACATTTGAATCAATGCCAATCGCACTAATCGTGATCTACTCTTCATTCCAACTCCAGAAACAATTCCGTCGGGATCCTGCGCAGCCTGTATTTTTCCATATGATACCATCATAACAGATACGGCCTTTTAGGAAACGACGAGCCGATCTCTGATATTAAAGATTCCTAAACACTGTCCTTACTTGCGTGGATCGTACATTTGGAAACAATGCATTGATACGAAACCCAGGGGAGTTGTTAGAGCATGTCACTTAAAGTCCGAGTTCGGAGCAAATCCACCGACGGAGGTGGATGTTTCTTAATGTTCTTTTTCTGCCTCTTTCTGGTTGCTGGCAGCGGGGTGGCTTATTTCGCCGCACTTAAGCCGTGGCTCGATGTTTCTCGCGCTCAGTCATGGACGGAAACTCCCTGCGTGATTATCGCAAGCGAGATTTCCGTCAGTACATCTAAAGGAAAAAGTTCTTACTATCCTAAAGTCAAATTTAGCTACTCCGTTGACGAACTTGAATTCTTCGGAGAACGTTTTTGGTTCGGAGGAGGAAAGTCGTCGGATCGAGAAAGTCTCGAGAACGTTATGAAACCTTATCAGGCTGGCAGTGAAGCAGTCTGTTTCGTCAATCCGAGCGATCCGAACGAATCTATTTTGTTGAGAGAGTCTGCCCCTGGTCTATGGGTTGCTCTGCTAGTGGGATCGATCTTTTCTGCTGTTGGGCTTGGTGGAATGGCAATTGGGTTCGTGATGTATCGCACCGAGCGACGAAAAAAACGCGCTTTGGTTATTCCAACGTCCAATAGCGTTGAAGCGAATGGACAAGCAACCCCACAGCGTTCAGCTCTTTTTGGTGATGATTCTCATCGAGAGGAACGTGTACAAGTTCGAAAGACGATTGCTCCAACCACAGGAGCGAACTACACCACACCAACATGTCTTCCCAAACCACGCACTGGTCCTGATGAACCACTGGTGTTGGAGCAAACAATATCTCGTGGACTCAAAGCCGCGGGGCTTATCATTCTTGCTCTCTTCTGGAACGGCATTACCGGAGCGATAGGTTTTGCCGTCGTTAAAAACTTCAATCTTATACCAATGATTTTCATCGGTATTTTTTTGCTCATCGGCATGATTATTCTTGCTGGGGCGGTCCATGCTTTTCTGCAACTCTTCAATCCGAAAACGGTTGCGGTCTGTAGTCACTCGTATCTGCAGCCTGGTTCTGAGTTTGAAATCAGTTGGCTACAAAAAGGGAATGCAAAGAAGATAAAGAAGTTAATCATCACCCTCGAAGGCAAAGAAGAAGTTTCGTATCGACAAGGTACCAAAACAAGAACCGAAACCAGCGTTTTCTTTTCGGAGAGAATCTTGGAAACCAGTGACCCTGTTGAAATCGCCAGCGGATACCGCGACGTGAAGATACCAGAAGAGTCTATGCATACATTCGAAGCCAGCAGTAACAAGATTAGCTGGACGATGCAAATCCATGGGGAGATTTCTTATTGGCCCGATATCCTCGATGATTTCACGATTGTTGTTTACCCACCAATTAACGAGGCCATTGCGTCATGATTCGTATCGAGCTCAAGTCCGAAAAGAATCGTTATCAACCAAGCGATATTCTCGAAGGTGAAGCCGTCTGGGAATTCCCGACAACACCTCAATCGATCACGGTTTCCTTGGAATGGGAGACCGAAGGCAAAGGGGACACGAACGGCGAAGTCTGTATCGAACAAGCTTGGACGCCGCATTCCCAAAGTGGGCGTGAAGCGTTTCGGTGGGCATTGCCGCCGGGGCCCATCAGTTTGAGTGGCAAGCTCTTCTCGATTCGTTGGATTTTACGGATTTGGTCCGTGAATCCAGATCTAGAGGCCGAGACGAAGATAGTCATTTCCCACTTAACGACACCGGTACTTAATCGAAGTGTTGACAGTTTGTCTGTCCCAATTGCTTTCGGTGCAACAAAGAGTTCTTAAAGTAGGCAGTAACAAGGCTTTGCGAAGTTACGGCATTCTTCACTCTATCACTTGCGTCTGGTGACAAGTCAACTAATTCTCGGCATGCTTTGCCGTAACTGCGTCTCATGCGAGACTTGTTACGGCCTACAAGACCTTTTGGCCTGCATGATTTCGGCTACGGTTCATCGCGGCCCGGTTTAGGCCGCGATGTGGTTGCGAGACGAAATGCTACGGGCTACTTCCAAGCTGGAACAGGACGGCCTGGAGTCCAAGGAGCTCCGAGTTCGTCGAACTTCTTGGAGATAGCTGGCATATCTTCATCGAGAAGCTTGCGCAACTCAACCAAGACGGCTTCGAATTCCTCGCCAGCGATTTCATATTGCCGTCGATGTGTGCCGGTTGGTCCTTCTGTGCTGCTCATGGCTCCCATGATCGCCGTCGAAAGTCTTCGCTGCAGACCAGGCATCGCGTCTTCGTTTCGCTTGGTACGAGTAGGATCGCCTGCAAACTTTTCTTGAATGTCCTGCAATCGAACTTGCAAGGCGCGAATCTCATTCCAAAGTGCAGGATCCACTTCGGCAGCCGTAGCAGTAAGAGACTCCATAGCCGCCAAGCGATCTGATGCTTCGGTAGCCAATTGGTTGGCGGCATTGACTGAGTTGGCAAGCTTGAACGCTTGCTTGGAGAAATCCATGATGGCCTGTCGGTTGATCTCGGTCGTGTCGCCAAAGGTGATGGGCTCGATTTGGAATTCAGCCTTAGGAACGACTTCGGTGATCGTGCCATCAACCATCTGTGAGACTTCGACCGTGTACTTGCCTGGTACAGCAATTGGGCCTGAAGATCCGCCACCGCCACGTCTACGTCCGCCACCGCCGCCGGATCCAGCGTGTCGGAAGTCCCAATTGACCCGGGTCATGCCTTTACCGGTGGTGGTTTGGATCTTGCGAACAACTTTGCCTTCCATGTCACGAATGGTCAGCCAGCGGCTGGGTGCCACTTCACGATCCTCAGCCTTGAGTGCATCCCATGCGGGGTAGTTGACATCGCGACCAGAGGACTTTAGCTCGCGATCTTTTCGCTCACGTTGAGATTTCTTGGACCTCAACTCGTCTTTAAAGTGGAAGGTGAACGTTACGCCGTACTCGGGGTTTGGGGCGGTGTAGAAATTCGCACCCTGGAAGCCTCGTCCGTTGACTCCCATGACGCTAACAACTTGATACATCTCTCCCTTTTTGATCGGGAAGACATGGTTCGCGTCAAGGATTTCAGGCTTGAGATCTCGGAGTGGTGAATAGTCGTCAAGAATAAAGAAACCACGACCGAACGAACCGAGTACGAGATCGTTTTCACTGCGTTGGATTTGCATGTCGCGTATGGCGATGGTTGGCAAGCCGGATCGAAGCGCAAACCATTTTTCGCCACCGTCCACTGTCGTGAAGCAACCAAATTCAGTACCGCAGAATAGAAGCTTTGGATTCACGTGATCTTGCTTGAGGCAATAGACGCTGCCTCGTTGAGGGAGATTGCTGGTAATCAAGCTCCAGTTATGACCGCGGTCGGTTGATTTCAGAACGTAGGGTCGGAAGTCCCCTCGTTTGAAGTTTTGAACAGCCACGTATACGGTATTGTCATCGTGCAAGTCGGCTTCGATATCGGTGATGTATCCGAACTCAGGAACATCGAGTGAACCGAACCTTTCGATCTTGCGCCATGTCTCACCACCGTTTTCAGTAACTTGTACCAATCCTTCGTCGGTACCAGCGTAAATCAATCCAGGCACGCGAGGCGATTCATCGACAGCAACAATGCTACCGTAGAGAGAGGTCGATGCGTTCTTGGCAATCGTATCCACTCCCCAAACCTTGCCCATAACCTTGAGTTGGTTTCGATCGATTTGACGGGACAAGTCGCCGCTAATTGGTTTCCAATTGTCGCCACGGTCTTCGCTTTGGAAGAGGATTTGTGATCCGTAGTAGACTTTCTTTGAATTGTGTGGCGAGATCAAAAGAGGTGAATCCCAGTTCCATCGCAATGCGGGGCCCTCTTTGGACTCTTGAGGTTTGATATCGACTGCTTCGCCGGTCTTGCGATTAAAGCGAACGAGTCCACCGTATTGCCATTGCGAGTAGACGGTGTCTGGATTATCAGGATCGACGGCTGGACCAAAGCCGTCGCCAAAGACAGTCACGAACCAGTCGCTGTTACGAATGCCGTGGTTGTTATTGGTACGGGATGGACCACCTTGCGTGGCGTTATCTTGGGTGCCACCGTAAACAAAATAGAATGGTTTTTCGTTGGATACCGCGATTTTGTAGAACTGCGTTAGGGGCAAGTTCGCTTTGAAGTCATAGGTTCGGCCACGATCCCAAGTTTCGTAGATACCACCATCGCAACCGATAATCAGGTGATCGGGATCGAGTGGGTCGATATGCATGGCGTGGTTATCCACGTGTTTGTCTGCTTCTCCGAGTGGAGTAAACGTGCGGCCGCCATCTTCGGTGATCGTCATGTTTGTGTCGAGTGAGTACACGCGATCAACGTTGTGAGGACAGCAAACAATTTCATTGTAGTATTGAGGGCTGTCCGAGACGTAGCTGCTCATCTTGCTCCAAGTTTCACCGCGATTCGTGCTCCGATAGAAACCGCCATCCTCGCCGAGAGCTTCCACAATGGCATAGACGACTTCAGGATTCACTGGCGAGATTGCTAGGCCGATCTTACCCATATCGCCTCCAGGAAGTCCACGGTTGATTTTCTTCCAAGTCGCGCCAGCATCAACCGATTTGTAGATGGTCGATTCAGGGCCACCATCGATGAGAACCCATTCATGTCGCCGCCGCTGGTAGGACGAAGCGTAAAGGATGTCAGGGTTAGACGGATCCATGTGCACTTCGTTAAAGCCAGTCATGGGGCTCACATCGAGAATCTTGCTCCAGGTCTTGCCGCCATTGGTTGTTTTGTAGAGGCCGCGATCACCGCCGTCTTTCCACAATGGGCCTTGTGCTGCGACATAGACTGTCTGTTCATCGGTTGGGTGAATAATGATTTTGCCAATGTGCTCGCTATTCTCGAGACCGACATTCACAAAGCTCTGACCACCATCTGTGGATTTGTAAACGCCATCCCCGTAGCCGACACTTCGTTGCGAGTTGTTTTCGCCTGAGCCAACCCAAATGGTGTGACGGTTGCTGGGAGCTATGGCCAAGCAGCCAATTGAGTACGAACCGTATCCATCGAAGATTGGTCTAAAGGTGACCCCGGAGTTTTCAGTCTTCCAGACTCCACCGGAGGCTGCAGCAGCGTACCAAGTCGACGTGTCCGCCGGATCAACCACTAAGTCTGAAATTCTTCCCGACATTAGGGCGGGACCGATATTTCGAAAACGAAGAGGGGAAACTACGCCGGAGTTGATACCCGGTGTTTCGTCTTTGGGAGTATCGGAATCTTGTCCTGATGTCCGTGCAGCGGGAACAAAAAACGTTGAGGAAAGACACAATGTCGACAAGGCGACGTACATCCAGCTTTTACTTCGCATGCTTCACTCATGTAGCGAGGATTTGAATTAAGAAATTCGCGTGTGGAATCGATCGAACGAAGAGGTCCCGAAAGGGAGGTTTCGCCGCCCCAAACATTGCTTCCACTGTAGTTCGAACCAGCCCTTGGGGTAGTCCAGAAGCTCGAAATTAGGCCTTTGGAAAGGGGATTTTGAGGTCGAGCGGCGTTGGTTTTGAGAAAAGCACCATGAGAACCACTAATAAGCTGGGCTCGCTAGTGATTTGTCGAATGGTAGCTGAGTCCCCGAGGTAAATTCGTTTCATGTGCAGCAAGGCTTTCGGCTTGGCGTTTCGTTTGTTGATAAAATCTAGCATCTCAAGAAAGCTCCCTAAACACTGGAAAGCGTCACGATGATCAACGAGATTCTCGGTATCTCGCCGACGAACGACTTTGCTTATAAAAAGGTCTTTGGTTCCCAAGCCAATGACATAGCGCTGATAAGTCTGCTAAACGCGATTTTGAATTTGCCCCGTCGCATTGCATCGGTCACGATCCAGAATCCATTCAACTATCAAGATTTCTACGAAGACAAGCTATCCGTCCTTGACATTAAAGCCGTGGATGAGGCTGGTGCCATTTATGACATTGAAATGCAGATTGACGCACATTTAGGACTGATTCAAAGACTTGTTTTTTACGGTTGCGAACTCTACTCGGGGCAAATGAGGGCAGGTGACAGTTACTCCGAGTTAAAACCGGTGTTTGCTATTTGTTTGCTCGAAGGAGTGTTGTGGCCCGATTCGCGTCGGGTCCATAATGCATTTCGTTTAGTGGATCAAGGATCCGGTCGCGTTCTAAGTGATACGATCGAATTTCACATCTTGGAAATGGGGTGGTATAATCTAAGCGTGAGTGAACAAGCCAATGCTAGTACCTTGGACAGGTGGCTGTACTGGTTGCTGCATGCTCACGAGCACACCGAAGAGGAACTGATGAGCCTTTTTCCCGAAGTAGAGTTCCAGCAAGCGACCCAGACACTAGTTGCCATTAAACAAATCACAGAGGACAAGCAAATGTATGACGCAACGGAAAAGGCTCGACGCGATCGGCAATGGGCTCTCAATGCCAAATTGGCCGAGGGTAAGATCGAAGGTAAGATCGAAGGCGAGATCAAGTTGATTCGCACCTTAGAGGGACTTCTTGGACGACTTCCGATGGAAGAATCGCAACTGAAAACGCAAAAGCTTGAAGAGTTACAAAAAATCGCCACCGAACTCCAGGCTCAGTTAAGGAGTCGTATTTCCTAGGGTTTGTTAAGCGGTAAACGAGTTCGAAAACGGAATCGCTGCACTGACATGCGTGTACTGATGAGCCTTTTTCCCGAAGTGGAGTTCCAGCAAGCGACCCAGACACTGGTTACCATCAAAGAAATCACAGAGGACAAGCAAATGTATGACGCCACGGAAAAGGCTCGACGTGATCGGCAATGGGCACTCAATGCCAAATTGGCCGAAGGTGAGTTGAAGGGCAAGATCTAGCGCAAATTGGAAGGCAAGATCGAGTTGGTCCGAACCCTGGAGGGGCTTCTGGGAAGAGTTCCGAGCGATGAGTCACAATTGAAATCACAAAAACTTGAAGAGCTCGAAAAGATTGTGACGGAACTTCAGTCTCACCTGCGCAGTCGCATCAGCTAGAGCTGGCCGCGAGACAAAACGATCGAAACGCAGTTGAGCGAGCAATACTCAACACTTATCCCTCAACCCTTACAAATTACCTACTGCTTTCCTTCCGCTCGCTTCGACCACCAGGGAAGCTGTGCTCCGCCGTCCATCGTAAATGTTGATCCGACCATGTAGGCCGCTTGGTCGCTGAGGGAGAAGCAAACGCCGTGTGCCATTTCATCGGGAGTGCCGAGTCTCTTCGTCGGCAAGGATCCGGCGCCTTCGGCCAATTGTTGTTCGCTAAAGAATTTTCGTTCTCCTGGAGTGTCGATCCATCCAGGGTGGAAGATATTGACGCGAATGTCGTGTTGAATCAATTCGATGGCTGCGGTTCGTCCCATGTGATCGATAGCTGCTTTCGCCATGTTGTAGGCCATTGCAGTTGGGAAAGGGATGTTGGCATGGGGTGAGCTAACGATTGTGATTGCACCTCCTTTGCCTTGTTTGATCATCTGCTGAGCCGAAGCTCGAACGCCAAAAAAAGCCCCCCACATCGAGACATCAATGGTCTTCTTAAAGCCCGCCATGTCGGCTTCAACCATGAGTTGGCGATCGCTGTAAACGGCATTAGAGACGAACAAGTCTAAGCTGCCGAAGGCTTCTACGGTCTTTGCAACCATGTTCTCGACTGCAGTTTGGTCAGATACATCGCATTGGCAAACAATCGCCTTGACGCCGAGAGAACGCGCTTCTTCGGCAACTTTTTCGGCAGCGGCGAGACTGGAACTCGAATTGATGGCTACGTTTGCACCCCCTCTAGCTAACTCCAACGCAACCGATCGGCCAATTCCTTTTGATGATCCTGTTACGAGAGCGCTCTTTCCATGAAATTGGTAATGCATGAACGTATCCCTTGGGCTTGCGTGGTAGTGAGGCGGAATGTTGACAGTGTTGCCGTATAGCTTGGCAACTTTTAATGGTGCGCCAATAGCCCCTACTGTCGAAGGTAAAGGATCTAAGCACCTTTGGCAAATGTTGTAAACTTATAGTGACTGCGCAAACAACGGGCAACTAGCTAATTTTTTAAGCAATGGTTACCATTGGGTTAGTTGTCTGGAACGCGGAGTAGGCGTTTCTGCGAGCGGCTCGCCAAATCAGGAAATTCATGGCCGGCATTAGGCAAGAGAATTTTTCTCACAATCTTCCTTCAGGTACACTATTGCCTGGCGTGATCGGTGCATCACCTGCCATGGTTGAGGTCGCCCGTGTCACAAAACGCGTTGCACCCAGCAATGCATCAGTTTTGCTTCTTGGTGAAACGGGCACAGGCAAGGAGGTTATCGCCAACGCAATACACCAGTTGAGTGGTCGAAATGGTGGCCCGTTTGTAAAGGTCAACTGCGGCGCATTGAGTGAAAGTCTTCTGGAGAGCGAATTGTTTGGTCATGTTCGAGGTGCGTTTACGGGCGCCATTTCGAACCGGGCCGGTAGGTTTGAAACGGCACATACTGGTACGATTTTTCTGGATGAGATTAATAGCACGAGTCTTCACCTGCAAGTCAAGTTACTTCGTGTCTTACAACAGAAGCAGTTCGAGCGAGTCGGGGATACCGAAACGGTAACGGTTGATACGCGTGTTATTGCTGCAAGTAACCGGGACTTGAGCGATGAAATCAAAAACGAGCGTTTTCGTGAAGACTTGTACTGGCGACTCAACGTGGTGCCTATCGAACTCCCACCACTTCGTAAGCGTCGTGATGATATACCTTCGCTTGTGGCTCACTTCCTCCAGTACTACAGTTCGCTAAACAGTTGCTACGTGGTGCATATTGATCGACAGGCGATGGCGTCGCTTCAAGATTATTCATGGCCTGGAAATGTTAGGGAATTGCAGAACTATATTGAGCGGGCAGTGGTCATGGCGGAGTCGGATGAGTTGACGCTCGAATTGCTCCCGGCAGTTGTGACGGGCAAGTTAGAGGAAGAACCAGTCGTGGAGGCGTCTATTTCCAAAGCGACTGATTTTGAATCTTTAGCCACGGAAGTCGTCCAATTGGGGATTCGAAGCAATCCAAATGATGCAACGAATTTGCATAGCGCGATTGTTGATCGAGTGGAGAAGGAGTTGATTGCGCAAGTGCTCGCGGGTTGCAATTATGTTCAAACAAAAGCTGCGACCAAGCTTGGCATCAATCGAAATACGCTCCACAAGAAAATCAAAGATTACAACTTGGAAGGTTCTGAAGAGCCAATCGAGTAGCCCAATACCTATTTCATGCCGGGCTATGCCTGGCAATTACCAATTTGAGTTTATCATGTCAGTGGACCAAAGTCTCCGTTTCAGTACCGTTGAAAAGGCCGTTTCTGCGATCGCTCGTGGCGAGGTAGTGATCGTTGTTGATGATGAGGATCGTGAGAACGAAGGAGATTTCATTTGTGCGGCGGAATCCGTAACGACTGAGACCATTAACTTTATGTTGAGTGGACACGGACAACTCTGTGCGCCGATCTTGCCTTCGGTATGTCAAAGATTAGATCTTAGGCCTCTTGTCGATCATAACACATCTCCGCTAACAACGGCCTTTATGACCCCCGTAGATCATGCTGGTTGCAAAACTGGTATCACGGCTGGTGAAAGAGCCGAGACCATTCGAAGATTAGCCAAGTCAGATAGCAAGCTCGATGATTTCGTTCGTCCTGGTCACGTCTACCCGCTTGTTGCAATGGAGGGTGGTGTACTACGTCGAGCAGGACATACCGAAGCAGCGGTCGATTTGGCTCGCATGGCCGGATTGACTCCGGCAGGTGTATTGTGCGAGATTCTTAATTCGTCAGGAGACCGCGCGACTCGGGATGAACTCTTTGACTTGGCTCAAAAGCATTCCTTGGAAATGATCACCGTAGAACAGATCATTTCTCATCGACGCATTAACGAAAAACTTGTGACGAGAGCTGCTCGGTCTAAATTACCGACCAAATATGGAATGTTTGAGATCCTGGTCTACGGAGTTCAATTTGAATCCCAAGAGCCCGTTGCTCTTGTAATGGGGGATGTGACCAAGGCATCAAATCCTCCTTTGGTTCGAATGCACAGCAGTTGCTTTACTGGCGATCTGATTCATTCGCTGCGTTGTGATTGCGGAGATCAATTGCAACAAGCTCTCGAACGGATCGGTCGAGAGGGATGCGGTGTCTTGGTCTATCTACCTCAAGAAGGAAGAGGCATCGGCTTGGCACAGAAGATTAAAGCCTACGCGCTCCAAGATGACGGGCTGGATACCGTCGAAGCGAATTTAAAGCTTGGCTTTAAAGCTGACATGCGAGATTATGGCGTTGGGATTCAAATCTTAAAGGATCTCGGGTTAAGAGAGATTCGTTTGCTGACGAATAATCCAAAAAAGACAGAAGCTTTCAACCTCAGAGGTTTCGATTTGAATGTTGTTGATCAAGTGCCTATTATTCCAGAAGTAAACGATCACAATCTCACCTACCTCACCACCAAACGCGACAAGATGGGCCATAAACTCCCGTAAGATATCTCAACCTGGTTTTGTGGTGGCCGACGCGAGGAGGCCTGACGCACTGGCACCATCTACAGGCTATTTGATTCGTGAGCTATCAAGCCCAACTCGTAGTGGTGTCAAAGTCGGCCTGGAGAGCTAATCTGCAATCAAGTTGGCAATCTTGTGCGCGAAGTGTAAAGATACTTTGGCTTCTAAGGCTTCTAAACTGACGTGAAACTGTATTGGAGATGGTTAACCCAGAGCGATTGCAATCGATGGCAATGGATCCGACTGTTTGGCAAAATGGTGTCGTCGATTGATGAGGCGGACCATGCGACTCCCGTGGATCCCACGAGGAGCATTTCTTGGCAAGAGATCGCTTCGTGATGCTCGACTGGGCGTGCTTGGACTATTGTGCCAGCTGTTTCGAGCAATTCCATTGATTGTTTAAGCGTTGTACCATGATGCGAGTACTCTTCGTCCGGCGTAAACCAGTTCTGATGATGATCAATAAAAATCAAATTCGCCACTGAACAATCTCCAAGTCTCCTGTCCGCGTCCATCAACACTGCGATATTCTGCGCATTCATTTCGCGCACGCCACGGTCAGCCAGCCAATAGTGAATGCGGCTTCGGTGTTTTAAAGACGTTGGGAAAACGCTGTTTGGAATAATTCCAATCGTTGAAGTTTTTAACTGGCAACCATTTTGATACCAACGATTTAAACGTGCAAAGGGTATAGGTGAGAGGTAAGCAATCGACTTCCAGGTAAGAGCACGCTCGAATTCTATCGGGGAAAAGAGGACGACGACCGAGACGTCTTGTTGTTTGATAAGGGCAGAGTTGGATTCTAGAATCAACTCGCATACGTTTTGGTACCAGGCCACTACAGCGTCATCGTTCAGTCCAATCGTTTTTGCCCCTTTCCTTAGTCGCTCGATATTCCAACGCAAGTTGATGAGTTTGGATCCGAAAGTGCGAGCGCGTTCAACCAGGACGACACCGTAAATCGGCCCTGTGTCGTCGAGGCTCCAACCAATTTGTTGCCAGTCTGCAATGGTTGGTTGTTGCTGATTCTCAAGGAATTGGATCGCTTTGCTACTTGGCAAGACAGATGGCGATTGTACGTTCACAGCATTACTTTTCGATGCACGAGGAACAAATCGGCTCGTCAGTTGATGGGTTCCAGAGAATGTTATCCAGCACTGCGCGGAAATAGGGACATTTGCCTAAGTAGCTTTTCTCAGAGTGAGTTGTGCCAATAATCGCACCGCAATCGAATTGTCTTACGTTTGCTGCATCCCCTCCTACCAGCGGTGAAATGCTTCGAGGGTCATAGAGGCCATCAAAGCCATTTAGTCCACCTGCAATAGGGCGACTCACATTATCAACGAATCGAAATCTTCTGAGAACAGGATCTCGTGAATTGTACAAGTTCACAAAGCCATCAACTTGAGTTAATGCACAGCAATAACGACCACTAGAAGTAAGCCACTTTTTGTCGACCGCTGGTGCGATCAATCCTAGTCGGTAAGGCGTTTGTCTAGGGGAGGTGGGGGGCATGAAGTTGAGTCCAGGAATCGCTCCGCCGGCGTCCAAATGCAATGCCCCAGTCACCGTTCGTGCTCCATAAGAAAAGCCGAGCAGCGATACACGTGATTGTGCCCCTAGTTGCTTGAGAATCCAGGCCAGATAGAGAGACTCCATTTCGGCAACTTTGGCATTATCGGCCGCATCCCGCAAGACGGGCCGTTGTTTTTCACTTGGCCAAGAAAAAAGTAGAAGCCGATAATTCTCCTTCGCTTGCCGCTTCAAATATGCATCGACGATCCGTACGCGTTCCCGCGTGTTCTCACGCTCCATGAAGTTCCCGTGCACGTAGACGATTGTGAGTTTATCTTCCCCCTGGAGTGCATGATCTACGCTTGATGTATTCCAACGACAATTTTCCCAGCGGCACACTTGAAGATTCGGTGCTTCTTCATTGATAGCGCAGAATCGATCGCTTAGATGTCGAGTGGAGAGTTCGTAGATTTCTGATTCGAATTTGCAATTTAGCAATACGATATCGTTGTTTTTTTCAGTGCTTAGGCGAGTTTCGATAGCTCCAAGCGTTTGTTCTTTTGAGACGATTTGGGCAGAATCATTTTCTTCGGAAATGCTCAATTGAATAGTTGGGGGTGGTTCAGTTGAAGCGATCTTCGAAGCCAGCAACATAACAACGAAAGCGGTGTGCTTCAAAACAATCTGCAATCGCGATCGACAAGCCCGTTGGCTAGAGTCGGTATTGGAATTGTTGAGAGGGACACGGTACATAACTACTACTAAATGCGAGGGGATGTCATCGGAAGTGTGTCGTACAAGGACACGCCAAAGATTGCGAGCATTTCCAAGGTTCCTGGAATTAGCCTGTTGAAGATCGCAAGGTGTGAGGTTTGTAGGTTTTGTAAGATTTTTCGAAAAAGGCTAAAGTTGATTTGCAAAGCCTTAACGATGACGTAGAGTTTCCCGTTAATTTGTGTACCGATCAAGGTCGCAAAATCAAATACGGGGGAAACAAGATGAAGAAGACAATCAACAATAGACTTGCGATCTTTTGCGCCACATTAGTTTTGGCGTTCTCAGGATGTTCGTGTGGCCAAGGATGGAAGCCATTTGGTGGCCTTTTCAATCGTTTTCATGGTCCATCGAATGTTGGTGCTCCATGTGACGCAGGATGCGCTGCTCCGCCAGCATGTCCAACATGTGGCGATGGCTACACGAGCAATTATGGTGGCATCGATGGCGAGGTAATGAGCAGCTATCCTAGTTCCTACGAAATAGGAAATCCTGTAAGTGCACCGCAAACCTATCGAAATCCACCAAGCGCAGAAACGGTTCGATCCGTGCCAGCCGCACGATAAGGCTTGAAACAGGTCTAACGGTTGGCCATTGTGATCCAAATTCGGTCTTGGCTGTCAGCCTGAGAAAAAGTCGGTAAACTGTGGGGTGTCATTCATCCCCATGCCGAAATCCCTGTTCTCTCGCATGTCAACGACCTCTACACCAGATCTTCAAAATGCTCTCGCGAAATTCGGCCTTGCCGAGTTTCGTCGTGGGCAGCGTGAGGTTATAGATCACATTCTGGCGGGTAACGATTGTTTATGCGTGATGCCAACTGGGGGCGGAAAAAGTCTTTGCTATCAGTTACCTAGCGTCGTCCGTAATGGATTGACGATCGTGGTTTCTCCACTGATCGCGCTGATGAAAGACCAAGTTGACGCGTTAACCAGACGCGGCATATCTGCCACATTGATTAATAGTACTCTGTCACCGGCTGAGCAAAATCAGCGATTGGATCGGGTCGCGCGGGGCAAGTACTCGCTGCTATATGTCGCTCCAGAGCGATTAAGAAATCAAAACTTTGTCGATGCGATCCGATCGACTCCCATTCAGTTGCTTGCCATCGACGAAGCCCATTGTATCAGTGAGTGGGGGCACGATTTTCGTCCTGACTATCAGCGAGTTGGTCGTTTTCGTGAGGCTCTCGGCGGTGTTCAGACTGTTGCGCTGACGGCTACAGCGACGCCTCGAGTTAGGCAAGATATCGTTGATTCGCTTCAGTTGAGAGTTGCCAAGCACTTTATCACCGGCTTTGCTCGCGACAATTTGTACTTTGGTGTCGTGCAATGTCGCAGTGACAGGGAAAAAGAACAGAAGCTGGTTGAGTTTCTTCAAACGAAACCAGGTAGTGGAATCATATACGCCGCAACTCGTAAGCGTTGCGAGGCCTTGGTGGAGTTGTTGGCCAAAGAGGCGAGAATCTCTGTCGGTGTCTATCACGCTGGGCTTGCCCCCGATCAGCGTAAATTCATCCAGGAGCAATTTATGCGGGGTGAGTTAGAAGCGATCGTGGCTACGAACGCTTTTGGCATGGGGATCGACAAATCGGATCTGCGGTACGTCGTGCACTTTAACACCCCTGGTACAATTGAAGCTTACTACCAAGAGGCCGGGCGTGCCGGACGAGACGGTTTGCCATCCCAATGCGTGCTTTTGTACTCGCCGCAGGATCGATATATTCAAGAGTTCTTTATTGAGAACGCTAATCCATCCAAGGATGTCATCGAAAGCGTCTACAAGTTCATTGTTAGTCATCCAACAGATCCCATTGAACTCACTGCCGAAGAGATCAAGGAAAGGATCAATGCTCCGGTTTCTTCCGAGGCGATTAACTCTTGTCTTCAGTTATTGGGACGGACCGAGGTCGTTGAGAGACTCGAAGTCGCTGGTGGTTTAGCGATGGTCCGGATCGATTCAAAGTTGCCTACCCTGGTTGATTTGCTGCCCAAAGAAGCCACCGTTAAGCGGTCCGTTTTGAGGATCGTCGAAAAGGCTGTCGGTGATCGACGAGAAGAGGCTGTATACGTCAATCCGCGTTGGTTAATGCAGCAATTGCAAATGGAGCGGGATACTTTATCTAGGCATTTGCGAGAGTTGTGCAATCTCCCTGGTTTTGACTATGTGCCGCCCTTTCGTGGACGCGCAATACATGTCCGGAAGCGGGACGTGCCGTTCGATAATCTCGGAATTGATCACAAGAATTTGGCAGAGCGAAAAAAGGCCGACTACGAAAAGCTGGACCGGATGGTGGCTTACAGCCAAACTCGATCCTGTCGACAAAAGAATATTCTCGAATACTTTGGAGATGGTTCAGCCAGTGATTGCAAGCTTTGTGATCGTTGCCATGGTAAAACCGGCTGGGTACCTCTACCCGAATTGCCATTGGACGTGCAACTAAAGTTGCAATCCAAACAGAAAGCTGCCAAGGAACTCACATCGAAAGAGATGCTGGATTCGGATAGTTCGATACCGGTAGGGTCAAGTTCTCCGGTTCCAGTCACTGAGGCTAAATCGGGGGCAGACAAAAAGTCTTCGATTGCAACACCCAAAGTGAAATCATCCGTAGGCAAAGGAGATTCTGTTGTGCTCTTGCCAGCAGAACAAGAGCAAGCCCGCGCCATCGCCAATCAAGTCTTATCAGCCATCGAACGTACGCATGGTTATTTGAGTAAAACGCTTCTGTCACAGTTTTTTGCTGGTACGGACAATAAAGCCATACAGGGTTTAAGGCTCTCCAGATTGAATGAGTTTGGATTGCTTCAAAGCTGGAAACGTACACACGTTTCAACACTTCTGGATTTGATGCTCGATACGACGCTCCTGCTGTTAACTGAACTCAGGCAAGGGAAAGTGACAGTGTCTGTTGGGCCAATTGGTTTGGCTTGTATGAGTGGAAGCCAGGTCTATCCAGATCAAGTGATAGGATTTATTCACAAGTCGAGTATTGCGACGTCAGGCATCACTGAAGATCAAACATTAGCTACGAAAAAGGCCGGTGATTCGGCGGCTAAAAAGTCGAAGGAAATTGCTTCGAAATCGAAACCGCTTATATCGGATCGCATCACGTCGGATTGCACAGAAGTTGAAGATGATGCAGAGCCGAAGACACACGATATTGCACGTAAGAATCAGGACGAGCAAATTGATGCGCCAAATCCAGCCAGTCCTGCCGATAGTCATGATCGACCTGAATTTTATCGTTTGGAGGGGGGGCTGGCCTCGAGTTCGGTAGCAAAGCCGATGCCGCAAAATCCAAAAGCGGCGAGTTCTACTCCGGACGAGAGCCCTCAACAAGAATGGGCTGAAATTCGATCGACTGATCAATTGACGATTCCACACAAATCTGATGCTAATGCGATTCGCGATCCCATGTCGCCAACGACAGAAGACTGGCATTGGAGTGCCAGGCTCGCTCAGCATGGTTATCGACTAGGTGAAATTGCATTGATACGTGGAAAGCAGCCAGACCAAGTCTTAGAGGATTTGTGCAAGGCGTTAGATCACAAGATAAAAATTCCCATAGATCAGTTATTTGATCGGCGAACTCAGATCTCTATGAGAGAGTTGCAGGCATCCGGTTCAACGGGTGGAGCAGCACCTGCATCGTTTTCCTCCTTTCCACGCTTGTGGGAATTCGCAAAGCGCTGGGCAAGTTGCTGAGAAGTAACGGTGTGATAGGAGCTACGTTTTCGTGAACTTTGGGGTGAAGCTCGTTTTAGGGCTACTCAGCGACTAAATTTGATGTGGCTGCCTAGTACCTGTGGATGTATTTGGTGAAGGAGTCGTTATACTTGCTTGGAACCGAACCAAAGACGTGTGTCCTACCACAGCAGTTTTATGAACGCAGCAGCCTCTCCCAGCTCAATCATCACATCCATCTTATGCTTGTTAATCAGCTGGGATCTGCATGGCTTTACATTTGCCGCAGATCCTTTGCTGGAGCTGCGATCCGTAACGCGAACGCCTTTAACGCGTGCGGTATCCGGCGGTTTGGTTTCTGTTAGAGCGATGGTTCTAAACCGTTCTGGGGACAAGGTACAGATGCGACTTAGCGGTCGAGTTGACGGATTCACGGATCAAGAGCAAGTTCGAGATATTGAAATTGCTCCTAAATCAGAATGTCATTTTGATTTGCTTATTCGAGTGCCCATAGAGACAAAGGGAAGCGAGCGAATAGAGATCGTCGTGGATGCCCTGCAAGAGCGTGATGGGAAATTTTACCAGCTTGAGATTGATGGCAAACCGATGAGCCAAAGTTTGCCTCTTAGTCTGGATAAAAGTCCTGTATTTCCTGCGATGGTAATTGATCCATTTCCACCTAATAAGCCTTTTTGGCATTGGCCAATTGCAGAGCCGTTTTATCCCTACGAGCATGTTAAGGCTACCTGTGTTGATTCTGGACTCTCGATTCGCACGGCTAATTTCGATGTTTACCCTTTGCCAGTCAGTTACTTGGGGTGGGATGCCATTGATTGGTTGGTAATCGGAGAGTCTGAAACGTTACGGGATGCTTCGACCGTGGAGACAATAAAGCGATTTGTTCAAACGGGAGGGGTCTTGTGGGTCATGCTAGATCAGGTACCCACGGAGCAATTGCGTCCGTTGCTAAGTGGCCGGCAGTTGTGCGAGACGGTAGATGAGACAGAGTTAACGGATTTTGTGATCGATGTTGTCTCCAGTACATCAACTATTGCAGAAGAGGATCGAGTCATCAGTGTGAGTACACCGGTCAAGATGAAACGTGTTGCTGTTGAGGGAGCAGAGGTAACGCACAAAGTGGGGGATTGGCCAGCGGCATTTCGGATGCGTTCTGGTTATGGATACATTTACTTTTCCACCGTTGGCAGTCAAGCATGGATAAAGGGTAGGACAGGAACTAGGCCATACGATTTGAGTATGACGTCTGATTTTCAAAATCAACTGTGGGCCATTGACTGGGCTCGCGAGGTTTCTAATATCCGCAGTTACCAGCCTTTTTCCAAAGATGAAACCAATTATGCGGTTGAGCTTATCGGGTCTCCTGTTCCGCCTCGGTCGTTGATTGCAGCTCTCCTGTCAGGCTTTTGCCTTCTGATTCTTGTTGTAGGGTTGTGGCGATACAGCGCTGGAGATTTAAAGCAAATGGGCTATATCGTTCCAGTCATTTCGGGACTTTGCGCTATGGGGATTGTTGTTGGATCCGCCTGGGTAAGAAGGGAGATCGAGCAGACCGATTCCAGATTGCAGATGGTAGAGGTTAGCGACGATGGCAATAACGCCTATGTGCGAGAGCATGGTGCCATCTATCAGACCGATTCATCGAATATGAAGTTGGTTGGTCGCATCGATGGCAGCGGAACAACTGACTCGTCGGTCACATCAGGCATCAAGACTCTAGCTTCCGATGACATTATGAGTTGGTCTATGCAAAACTCGGCATGGCCACCTGGCATCTGGAAATTCTCGACTTCTGGAATTGTCGAAACAGATTCCATGCGAGCGACGGGGAGGTTGACCGAAAAGGGGCTTGAGATTGAGCCACCTGTTGACTTAAAGCTAAGCGATGTCATCGTTAATTTTGTGCCAGGTAATCGAATGATTGCCTCTAGCGATGGCTCGAGTTTTTTTGCCGATGGATCGCTCAATGCATCAGGGGATCGTTGGTTTGTCGATACCTTGGTTACCAACGAGCAAACAAGGAGGGCTGAGGTATTTCGGAACTATTTCAAGGTGAAAGAACGGGAGACTCGAATGCCTCGCCGGTTGCTTGGTTGGAGTAATCGATGGGAGGAATTACCTCGTTGGGATAGGGACGACTTAAAACGCACAGGATCCGCTTTGGTAAGTATTCCCGTTCAATTAGTCCCTCCCGTTCCGAATCAAACCATTCTGATTCCACACGGTTTGGTCTCCATTCAGAATTCACGAGATTCGGTTTCTTCGTCGACTGCTTTTGATCAACTGCGAGGTGAATGGATTGCCGATTCGACTTATGCGGTTGAGGTCGATTTGGAGTTCCTTCTGCCCAAAGAAGTATTGCCGTTCTCAGCCGACAAAATCGATATCGAACTAGACATACGAGCGCCACGACGGACCGCAACTCTTTTCCATGTTTCCCAAGGCCAGTCGATCGAATTAGGAAAGGTCGATAGTCCGTCGGTACCATGGCGATTCAGTGTGTCAGATACGAGTGTTCTTAAGGACTGTGCAGATGGCGTAGTTCGTATCAAGCTAGTGGTAAGCGAGCGAAATGACAAAACGGCCGATGCAGGGTCGGTGTCGCTTATGAGTTGGCAAGTAAGTCATTTTCATTTAAGTTTCCGAGGCCACGTCGAGACAGATTCCGACATGGCGGCAGAAGTTGTGGGAGCCCCATGAATCAATCAGAGTCGTATGTAGTCGAAACGAGAAACCTGACCAAGCGATATGGGGATTTTGTCGCGTTGGACGATCTGTCGATCTACGTAAAAAAAGGACAAATCTTAGGGTTTATAGGTCCGAATGGTGCAGGAAAGACGACCACCATTAAAATATTGGTGGGTCTATCTAGCCCCACATCAGGATCCGCGTTTATTGCTGGAGTGAATTGCTCGGAAAATGCGGGCAGGATCAAGCATCTCGTCGGATATATGCCTGACAAATTCGGCTCGTATGACAATATGCGTGTTCGCGAGTATCTAGACTTTTTCGGTGCAGTTTTTGGTTTGCAAGGGAGCGAAAGAAATAAGCGAATCGACGAAGTTCTTGAGGTAACGAATTCGCGTTACATGCAGGATAAATTTGTCGAGAGTTTGAGCCACGGCATGCAACAACGCGTCGGGATTGCTCGAACGCTGCTTCATAATCCTCAAGTTCTCATTCTTGACGAGCCTGCGAATGGGTTGGATCCAAAAGCAAGAATTGAAATGCGAGAGATCCTTTTACGCTTAGCCTCGGAAGGCAAGACTCTTATCGTTACCAGTCACATTCTCCCGGAATTGGCTCGCATCTGCGATACGGTAGCGATCATTACGGGGGGAAAGCTTCGTGCGTTTGGCGCTCTAGACGATGTGATGCGAGACTTATGCCCCACACGAAGCTACGAAGTCCAATTGCTCACCGAAGCTGACGTCTCCAAAGCGGATGCGATTCTGCGACAGCATCTTGGCGCCAAAGTCGAGCTGCAGCTCAGCAAGCAGGAGCGGGTGATCCGCTTTCCGACGTCGGAGTCGGAGCAGGCACTCTCGGCGTTGCTAAAGAACCTCTTGCAACAAGGGGTTATGGTTTCGCAATTTAGAGAAGTTGTGGGAGATCTCGAGGATGCATTCCTCTCCGTTGCAGCAGGTCCCGCGAGCGATGCAAAGTAGGATCAGACTATGAAAGACGCGATTCTATTTTGGTTAAATCCAATCTTTCGACGTGAACTCCTCGATCGGTTAAGGTCATGGAAGACTTTAGCTGCCATTACGAGCGTTGCAGTCGTTAGCTGTGGGCTAGTCATGCTTCGTTGGCCAACCGATTCGACAGTGGATATAGTCAGCCAAGGGGCGGTTTTGATTTTTCGGCCTCTAGCTTTTGCGGTCACACTGGCCGTAATGATGCTCGTTCCAGCCTTTCCTGCGACGTCGCTCGTTAGCGAACGCAAAAAAGGGACTCTCGCCATTTTGCTCAATTCCCCGATGACTCCCGTTCAAATCTATCTTGGGAAGCTCGCTAGTAACGTGACTTTGGGGGCGATACTGATGTCGGCAAGCTTGCCCGCGTTTGCGGCATGCGTGGCTATGGGAGGGATTTCCATTCGTGATCATTTAGGACCGATGATTTTGGTCTTCTTAGCTATGTCGTTGCAATACACCGCTGTCGGATTGTGGATCAGTCAGCGATCTCAATCCACCGATGCGAGCTTGAGGTGGACTTACATCGCAGTGTTATTCTTAGTTCTGTTTTCGATAGCACCGATGGTCTTCGTAGGAAAGCTAGCTGGGCCCAAGGCCTTTATCGCTCAAGCGCTAACTGCTGTGTCCCCTGCTTCGGCGTTACAACAAATAACCAGCTCGCAAGGTGCCGCGGCGGTGCTGGGTATCCAGACTGGCTGGGGAGCGTTCTTGGTGGCTAGTGTTCTCATCACGGTCGTGTTGGCCGTTTTGACGTTGCGGTCATTGGATCCCGTTAAACTAGACCGCGCTAGACCGACAGGTAAGATCATTGCGCGGGATGCTAACAAAGCTGGCGTCCTGCGTAGCGTCAATTACATCGTTGACCCTAACAAGCGAAAGTCGGGAATTCCACGATGGCTGAACCCGATCATGGTCAAGGAGTTTCGGACGAGAAAATTTGGAAGACTCCATTGGCTAATACGCTTGATCTTTATATGCGCCATTGTCTCGCTCGGTTTGACGGTCGTCGCGGCGACCGGCACGGTTAGCTGGGGGGTTGCGAGAATTGCCAGCTCCATGGTCTTGATGCAACTCGGTTTATTGCTGTTGGTGGGACCTAGTTTAGGAGCTAACCTGTTCGCGTCCGAGCTGGAGAGTGGTGGTTGGCCGATCCTTCGAACCAGTCCCATTTCGCCGCTTCGAATTGTTTCCGGCAAATTGATGAGCGTGGTTTGGACATTGCTTTTGGTGCTGTTAGCGAGCTTGCCCGGTTACGCTGTTATGAGTTACATCCAGCCAGATTTGAGTGGCCAGGTCAGTAATGTCATGATTTCGATGCTAGTCGCAATATCGCTGGTGGTTTGTATCAGTGCATGCGTTAGCACCTTCGCCAAATCTACAGCAGCGGCGACTGCAATGAGTTATGGAGTTCTGCTAACACTTTTCGCGGGCACACTATTGGTTTGGCTGGCCCAAGGGCGGCCTTTCGGAGCGTTGTTTGTAGAACGAGTATTGATGTTTAATCCGGCCGCTGCCGCACTTAGCGAAATGAAAGCACCTGGATTTGAAGCGTATCGTTTAGCACCTATGTGCTGGTGGATAGGGCTCGGTATATCAGCTGCTTGTGCGATACTGATGTCGATTCGCGTTTGGAAAATGACCCGTCCTGATTAAAACACGGCAGAGAAATGAACCGGATGTATCTGAATCGAGCTAGAGTATTGTTTTTGGCAAACGCCACAGGCTTAGCGGTTTTTCTAAGCGGTGGATGGATATCAACGGGTTTGTGCCAAAGCAATTTTCGGACCACCAACCGATTTGAATTGGATCCGCCACTTGATGGCTTGTGGGTTGTGTCCGAGCCTCAAAACCCCATTCGCGTTTCCTTTAGCAAACTCGAGTCCAGGGACTTAGAGGTCCAGCTTGATGAACTCAGACGTCTGAACAAATTTGCCCCATTAGTCCAGCCTGATGAAAAAGCTCGTGTGTTGGATTGGGTTGTAAGCAAACTTAAAGCTGTGCAGTCTGGTGCCAAAACACCTGATCGCCCCAGCACTCGCCTGTTCAGTCAAGCTTTGATTACAGCTACCGGTAAATTAGGTGAGCCAGCCCAAGCGGATCTCTTATGGAGCATAGCACAAACTCACCCTGATTTAGCACTTCAGGTGGAAGAGATCTTGATCGGCTGGAAGAATTCATTGCCGTTAAAATCATGGCGAGACCGAATTGCAAGCCTCAATGGTGATTGGCAAGCGATCAGTTTGGCTATTCACGGTGTTGAAACACTCAAGGATTCTGAATCGATACCACTCCTGTCTGAACTACTGGCTAAACCAAATTTGCCGCTGCCAATCAAAATCGTAGGGGCTCGTGTATTGGGAGGTTTGAAGACCAGTGGCTTAGAAACTCTGGCTCGCGGTTTTTTCGCGTCTCGATTTGCCTCCAAAGATCTTATCGCTGCGCAGTTGCTAGCAGAACATAACAGTTCCGAAGCGTTAGTATTACAACAGGAGCTAATCAAATCCGATCAACCGACCGCAGCAAGCATAGCATATGCCTCGATTAGCAAGTTTCACCCGCAGCAAGCCGATCAGTTAGTTGTAACGCTTTTGAACCATAAGGAATTTACGATCCGTGAACAAGCGATCGGGAATCTGGACAAAAATCCGGTTGAAGCGAATCTTCGTCGTTTGGGTGACGTGCTCAGTGACTCAAATGTTGGGTTGCGTGACAAAGCTCGGGAGTCTCTGTTTAAGCATGCTGGTGCACCGGAGCTGAGATCGTTTGTCGATTCTATTGTTGACGAAAGAATCACGGGTAACAATGATTTTGCCATCGAGCAGGCATTGATTTTAGCTGTTCAGCTGGATCGCAAGGATTTGTGTGCGCGGTTCTTGGCGTTGCTCAACCATGAAAAGGAAGTCGTTCGAATTCGGGCCGCATGGGGGCTGCAAGAGATTGCGACTGACGAAAATGTTATCGTACAAGTTCTTGAGGTGGTGACGCGACTGACCGAACAATTGAAAGCAGGAAATGGGGTCAGCTCCTCGGAGCGTTTGCAACTCGCCTATCTTTTGCATGTTTTTGGTGCGAATAACTATCGCCCTGCCGAGTCCTTGCTTCGCGAATATGTGCCTGAGCTAGCTCAGAAAATGACGCCCCATGCTCGTGCCTCTGCAATTTGGTCGCTCGGTAAAATATTACAAGGCTCCAAAGATGCTGCTCTTTCGGCCCAGCTCCAGGAGCGATTCTTTGATCAAGGCCCTCCGGATGCGGAACTGGAAAATGTTCGCTATGCCTGTGCGATCACTATGGCAAGGCTAGGGGCGATGGACGACCCTACTGTTTTGACGTCAGCTGGAGGAACTCTGCCCTATAAAATGGGAGCCGCCGTGGCATGGGTTATCGAAAATCATGGTAAACTCCCCAAACCATAGCAAATCTGTAAGGCTCAATTTGGTTTAGACAGTAGGCTTCGCAGACCTTTGATGTTTTTGTCTAGTCGATCTTTGGCGTCTTCCTGGGTATGGTTAAGGATCCCGATAGGGCCTGTATAGCCGCATTCGGAGATTTGGCGAAATACTTGAGCGTCTCGATTACCCTCACCAATAACGAGAATTTTTTTCCCGATTTGATCCCCGTTAGTTTCCATTCCGTTTACGTTTAGAGCAATCAGATGTGGCTTTAGGATGCGTAGAACATCTGGTAATCGATCGACTTGATCATGAGCATGATGTAGGTTGTAGACAATGCCGACATTGGGGCGATCAATCGCTTTCACCAGACGCACCATGTTCTCGGGAACGCCGAACCAACCACCGTGATTGTAGAGTGCGAGCGAACATCCGATTCGATGTCCTGCCTCAGCGATTGGACGCAAACGATTGACTTCGGATGCTATAAATCGATCTTCGTCTTCTTTCGACATCTTGACATCGCCGCCACCCATAACCCAAAGTTGCGGATGAACGTTATGTTTCTCGAAGAGAGATAATGTCATCTTGGCTTCGTCGTTGAGGCTTCCGGGAAACCACCAAGCAGTAAGTTCAACATTGTATTTTTTTAGCGCAAGTATTTCTTCCTCGAACGTGGGAACGTGCTCTGCTCGGTAGTCGTAAGCGAATTTCGTGAACCCCAGCTCTGACAGCATCTTGGCCCGCTCCATTGGAGGGCGATTGAAACTATCGAAGGGGACGATGCACCATGCCATCAAGTTTTCTTGGCGAAAGACACTCGCTGATTTGTTATCCGGGCGATCAGCACCAGTAGCTGCAACAGTAGGTAGTAAAGTCGCTAGGATAAAGCTCAAAGCGGCCCAAAATTTAGAAGTCTTTAGTCGAGACAAGGTTGATAGAAACATTGGTAAACTACGAATCGCAAGTTGGTAGGGAAGGAGCATCCACGACAGAAACAGATGATTGGACTATAACATAAATCAAGATGTTGGTGTTGGGGGAACCTGCTTGGCGAGTATGGTAAAACGGAGTGGTTAACAAATGAGTTGCATCCAAAGATTGAGTCCTATCGATAATCGAATAACATGGCAGGGTTCCTGGGCAACCCCTTTAGAAATTGATGCAGCATACCAAAGAGCTCTTCACGCATCTGTGGATTGGTCTCGGAGTTCGGTTGAGGAACGAATCGATTGTATTCAAAAGTATTCGCGATCGCTCGAAAAGAATAAAGATGCCATAGCTCTTTGCATCACGTTGGAAAGCGGCAAGCCGCTTTGGGAGAGCAAGCAGGAAGTTATGGCGGCCACGAGTAAGGTCGATAACTCGATTGACGCGTTGCTAAAAAGGCGATCCGAATCATCCTGTTCGACATCGACCTCAACAAATGTGATTCGATATTATCCTCTCGGAACAGTGTTGGTGTTGGGGCCCTATAATCTACCTCTACATTTGCCTGGTGCGCATATTGTTCCGAGTCTTTTGGCCGGGAATACAGTCGTTTTCAAGCCGAGTGAAAAGACCCCTGCAGTGGGAGATTGGATTGCCAAATGTTGGAGTGAAGCAGGGCTACCTGTTGGAGTGCTGGAAACGCTTCACGGAGGGGTAGAAGTTGCTCAGCATATAGTTGAAAAACCCGACTTGGCAGGGGTGTTTTTTACTGGTTCCCACAGAGGGGGCGTAGCCCTGCATCGAAAGCTCGCCGGTAGGCCGGATTGTCTGCTGGCATTAGAAATGGGGGGAAACAATCCACTTGTTATCGACGAAATTCTGGATGAGGAAGCCGCCATACAAGTAATTGTGCAGTCTTGTTTTATTACAAGTGGGCAGCGGTGTACGTGTGCTCGAAGACTCGTTGTGATCGATTCGCCGGGTAATCGACGTTTGGTGGAAAAATTGGGGCAAGCAGTGAAGAGTATTCGAGTAGGAAGTCCTTTGAATTCCGATGAACCATTTATGGGATGTCTCGTCTCGCACGAGGCATGTGAGTCTATCTTGATCGCTCAAAAAGCATGGATCGATCGTGGGGGGCGATCATTATCGGAAAGTAGACGACAAGTAGATTCACCGAATAGTTTGACTCCCGGACTAATCGAAATTGGCACAAAGATCGTAGACGATGAAGAACACTTTGGGCCATTAAGTACAATTGTGTATGCTGTCGATTTTGACCAAGCGATTCAGTTAGCAAACGCCACGAAGTATGGCTTGGCAGCAGGGTTGCTATCAGAAGATGCGAGTAAATTTCATTACTTTGTCGAGAGAGTAAACGCTGGGGTCATCAACTGGAATAGTTCGACGACGGGAGCCAGCGGTACCATGCCATTCGGAGGTGTGGGGGCAAGTGGTAACCATAGACCTAGTGGTTACTTTGCGGCCGATTACTGCAGCTATCCCAAAGCGTCCGTTCAAGTAGGAGCATTAAAAGCAAGTCGTAACTTGCCGCCCGGGTTGGAGGGGCTAGTGCCAATACGGTAGTCCGGTAACTCATTGTAATCTTTGACATGAGTTAATTCGTCAGTCACAAATCGATCAATTCAAAACGAATCTATGTTCAGTAGGTTGTTTAAATACACGTCCAACCTAGTTTAGTTAAGAATCATAATCTTTCATTGAAGGTCGGAAAGTCACCTTGCTTTGTATGCGTTTGGCGGGCGTTTTGGTTACATGGTAGGGATTCGGGCTAGCATTAGAAATTGGGCTGAAAACGCATCGTTTAGGGTTAAAGTCAGCGCAATCAGTAAAGGTAGTCATTTAGTCAAGGTCATGGAGTCAGATTGGCTGGTTGCCGGGGAAATCCGTTTCCCCAGGGGCGCGGGAGAGATCAACACAGCGGGCGATGGTTAACCATAGGATTTTGTGGTGTAATGCGGTGCTGAGCGAGAATCTGAGAGTTGGTTGATATCTTGTGCTATGCTCGTTACAATGCGACTTCGCTAGACGTTGCACAGAAAATCGTTGGTTTTAGCGAAAACAGGACGATTGGAGTTGCAGTTTTCAGACATGGTAGGCATCATTGTGCTCCTTAAGTTGGATAACAGTGGTTTAGTGTCTTTGGCCGGTTCGAACGGCATGCGAGTGATTTATAAGGATGGGTGGCAGAGCGGTTTAATGCACCGGTCTTGAAAACCGGAGTAGTCGTAAGGCTACCGTGGGTTCGAATCCCTCCCCATCCGTTGGATATCCCCAAGGTTTCCTTGGGTTTTTGCGTTGTGACCAATGTTTCCCTTGGTCATTTGCTCAGCGCTGCGTATTGTTGCCGACTCTTGCAGCGTCGGTTTTCGCGTCGGTAAAATCGTGCCGGTTACTGTCTTCGCTCGGTGCAGGTCTTCCTCAGTGACGATTAGACAACTGCATTGAGCCAACATTTGGGATTCCCCAGACGATCGCGTGTCTCGTCGATTGGGAGTTGTATCGGTGTAGCATGATCATGGCAGCTAGCCTATCGCCCAATAAGTGTTTTTGGGGCTCGTTTTTCGATCAAGAATCAGCATTCGAGGATTGCAATTTTTTCCTGTTTCTGCGTCGCGGTAATGTCACTTCTCGTATGACTTGAGTGCACGTCGTATGTCTATTTTTTACTGGCTGAATGAGAGGTCATTACAGCCCATTAAACATTCAATTTTGAATTGTCCGATAGCTGGCAAGAGTTAAACGCCTCGCGTTTTGTCTTGTAAACTACAAAACAAGAAGAGCTGTTTTGATAGTTGTCTCATGCGGGCTAAGATGGTTGAATAAAACAGGAGATTATCGTAAACTTCTTTTGGTGTTTTGGTCAACCAATTTAACACTTCGAAAGGAACCACCACGCTCAATGACTCCGTACCAGAGCCAATACTGGGCACACTTGCTCACACTCAAAGGTGCTGGCGGAAGCATTGAGAATTTGACTCGTTCGATCTCGAACGCTCGTGTAGACCTGAATCCGCATCAAGTAGATGCGGCTCTATTCGCTCTACGCTCACCCCTGTCCAAAGGAGCGATCTTAGCGGATGAAGTCGGGCTCGGAAAAACCATCGAAGCTGGTATTGTCCTTTCTCAACGTTGGGCTGAACGAAAGCGAAGAATCCTTCTAATCGTCCCCGCAACGCTTCGCAAGCAATGGCAGCAGGAACTCGACGACAAGTTCTACTTACCCTCCACCGTGCTGGACGGAGCGTCCTTTAATCGGCTGCGTGCCCAAGGACAAGCAAACCCCTTCATGCAGGAAGACAAGATCGTCATCTGCTCCTATCACTTTGTTTCCGCCAAAGCGGCTAGCGTTCATGGCGTACCGTGGGATCTGGTCGTAATCGACGAAGCACATCGGCTGCGAAACGTGTTCAAGCCACAAAACCGAATGGCTCGACGTATTGCGGATGCTATTGGACCCGCTCACAAACTCTTGCTAACAGCGACTCCATTACAAAACTCCCTGATGGAGTTGTATGGCTTGGTTAGCCTCATCGATGAGCATGTTTTCGGTGACGCTGCTTCCTTCCGAGACCAATTCGTGAAATCGGCAAACGACGCCGAACGAAACTCGCAACTCAGGAGTCGTTTGAATTCGATCTGCATTCGCACACTCCGGCAACAAGTCATTGAATACGTGCCTTACACCAAACGTATTCCCATCACGCAAGACTTTACACCAAGCGATGACGAACATCGTTTATACGAATCCGTATCGGCATTTCTACAGCGAGAGAACTTGGTCTCCCTACCTGCCAGCCAACGTCATTTAATCACCCTTGTTTTAAGAAAACTGCTTGCCTCCTCGACCTTTGCTATCGCTGGAACATTACAAGGGCTTGTAAAGCGACTTCGAAACATACAACAAAGCCAGACTATCCAGCCCTCAAGGTCTGAGGCAACCGTTACCATTGATTTCGATACTGAGTCCCTTTTAATAGACCAGTCCGATTTCGAGCCCATCTTGGAACTTCAAGAGGAATGGGAATCTGATGAATCCGCAGAGCCTCCAATCGAACCCCAAACCGAACCCGCTCCAGAACTGGAGTTGCGAAGTGAAGAACCAGCCCCGAAAGCCGGGCAAATTGATCCAGTCGCCCTTGAAGACGAACTCCAAGAGCTATTAGGATTTTCCGAGCTAGCGAGTCGCATCACCACGAATGCAAAAGGGGAGGCATTACTCCCAGCACTAGAGATTGCTTTCAACCGTGCAAGTCAATTGGGTGCAGAACGTAAAGCCGTCATCTTTACCGAAAGCCGCAGAACACAAACCTACTTGTTTGATCTATTGTCATCTCACGGCTACGCCGGTCAGCTTGTTTTGATGAACGGCTCGAACACCGATCCCTTGTCCAAACAAATCTACGAGGACTGGATCAAGCGGCATGCTGGTCAGGAATGTGTCAGTGGCTCCAAGCCTGTTGATATCAAAGCCGCCATCGTGGAAGAGTTCAAAGAACGGGCATCGATCCTCATCGCAACCGAAGCGGCTGCCGAGGGTGTCAATTTGCAGTTCTGCTCCTTGGTTGTGAACTTCGACCTACCTTGGAATCCCCAACGCATCGAACAACGCATTGGTCGCTGTCACCGTTACGGACAAAAGCATGATGTTGTTGTCGTAAACTTCCTGAATCGAAGAAACGAAGCGGACGAGCGAGTCTTTGAGTTGCTAAGCGAAAAGTTTCAGTTGTTCGATGGTGTGTTTGGTGCGAGTGATCAAGTCCTCGGAGCATTGGAGTCTGGTGTCGATATCGAACGTCGTATCGCTGCCGTTTATCAAACATGCCGAACGCCGACCGAGATTACGGCTGCATTCGATCAACTGCAATCCGAACTGGATGACCAAATCCAAGTCCGCATGGACGATACCCGGCAAGTGCTCTTAGAAAACTTTGACGAAGAGGTAGCATCCCGGCTTCGTGTCCACCGAGACAAAACATTGGAGAGCCTCGGAGAACGTGAACGCTGGCTGTTCAATCTCACCCGCTGTGAACTCAATGGAGACGCTTCGTTTGATTCCGATGAGCCTCGATTTTACTACAACGGTTCGCTTGCTCAGCGAGGTCATTATCACTTCGACTGGAAAAAGGCGAACGAAAATGGAGATGCCTTTTATCGATTGGGTCATCCACTTGCCTCGGCTCTTGTGGAACGAGCCATTCAGCGGAACCTTAAATCCGCCTGCATCACTTTCGACTACGCAGCCTATGGATCTGTCGTAAGCCTGCTGGAACCCTTTATTGGTAAATCGGGATGGCTGGAGTTATCCAAGCTTACAATCTCCTCACTTGACACCGAGGAGTTTATCGTACTGACAGGCATGTCAGACGATGCTGTGGTTTTGGATGCCGAGATATGTGCCAAACTACTTTCCCTGCCAGCCAAGGTTTCGGGAGAGCTAAACGATCAGATTCCTGATTTTTCTTCGAATCGATCCGCAGAAGTGACCAAACGTGTCAAAGAGGTCGAGCAACGTAATATGAAGCACTTTGACGAAGAGGTGCTGAAGCTGGACCATTGGTCGGACGATCTCAAGCAAGGATTGGAACGGGAGATAAAGGAACTCGACAAGGAGATCCGAGAGGCTCGCAAGACCGCCTCGTTGGCTGGCTCGTTAGCAGATAAACTCGAAGCTCAGAAGAACATCAAGACGTTGGAATCCAATCGCAAAGAAAGACGCAAGAGGCTCTACGAAGCTCAGGACGAGATCGATAGTCGGCGTGATGAACTGATTCAGCAGATTGAGGGTCAGCTTCAGCAGCAACAATCGCTTTCGCCGCTATTCGCCATTCGCTGGACCTTGGAGGACTGCAAATGACGCTCGGAGGTGTCGATAAACCACGAATCGAACGAATCACACGAATGAAGAGATCGAATTCTATGCTCGCTATCGTTCGAGTTGCTGCCCAAAGCCTAAACCGTGGAAAATTCGGCTTAAACTACATGTATGACTCGAGTAACGGACAATCTGCCAGTGGTTCTCGACCGATTCCTCTTGATTTTTGTCAAGACACAACCGATAATGAAATTATCACACCTGTCCCACCTCTCCCGCTTGTCGGTGAAGTGCATCTTGGACAGGTTTTTTTATGCCCTGACGGCAATTTGCCCCGTCGAGGAGGTCACCGTGAGTAGTGGTCCTCCGCCCAAGGTTCCTTACAACAAACCTTGGCTGTCTGTTGCTGATCAAGTAAAGAAGCTCGAATCTCGCGGGTTACAAGTCGTGGATCGTGCCAGTGCTGAAATATTTCTGCGGCACACCAACTATTACCGATTCACGGGGTACTGTCTAGCGTTCGAAAACCCACGACACTCTTTTCCGGTTGGTGTAACCTTCGGTCACATTCAAGCATCGTGCAAATTCGATGCAGCATTGCGAGATTTGTTCAATGAAG
This sequence comes from Pirellula sp., assembly GCA_046344995.1. GTDB lineage: Bacteria > Planctomycetota > Planctomycetia > Pirellulales > Pirellulaceae > JBKCUI01. The sequence goes on along the minus strand of JBKDKR010000051.1, from coordinate 13,020 downwards.
CTCTCGAAGTCGTAGAGATCGATCTGCGAACTGTAGTGGCTTATTATTTTGGTCAAAGATATGGAGCTTTCGGTCATACAAACCCGATGAACTTTCACCGTCAATTTGACATGAAGATCTTCCACAGCGATTGGCTGACGGAAATCGGAAAGGAAGCAAGTCGGTCTAAAGAGCTTTTCGTGAAGCATTTTGAAACTAAGTATTCTCAGTACCCAGACTTGCCGGTTTGGGTAGCCACTGAGATTATGACGTTCGGTAGCTTGGCACGAATGATCCGTGCGATGCAGAAATCCGATCGCCAAAATATTTCATCCGAGTATGGAATTGCGGCAAAGGTGCTTTTTTCTTTGGTATTGCATTTGAACTATGTTCGGAATCTGTGTGCTCACCACTGTCGATTGTGGGATCGAGCCTGGTCCGTCAAGTCAGATCTGCCTCATGAGCCTGATTTCCAGAATGCGAATGCCGTGTCAAATCAAAGGCTCTTCTCATCGTTGCTTCTGATGCGAAAGCTGATGTTGCGAAGCCCAGACCTGAAGTCAGAAGCCGATGCGTGGCGAGATCGAGTCACTCAACTACTGAAAAACCCGCCATCTGCACCAAATGCGCACGGACGAATGGGATTAATCGCAGGCTGGCAATCTCATCCTGTTTGGAGATAGACAAAAATGTGGAATGTGTTCGAAACCAATAAACCAATAAACCAATAAGATGACAACCACGAATCGAACGAATCACACGAATGCAGAGATCAGATTCTTATTCGTGCGATTCGTATGATTCGTGGTTCACTCGTGATCTGCACTTTGGAAACGGAATGAAATGAAAAAACAAAAACTAGAACTGACGTGGATTGGGAAAGAAACCCGACCACGCTTGGAACCACGAATTCTTCTAGAAGATCCCGAGAAGTCTTATCACGCTGCACACCGTGTCAGTGAAGATGACATCTTCGATAACCGTCTGATCTTCGGCGACAACCTTCTGGCATTAAAAGCGTTGGAGCAGGAATTCACAGGAAAAATCAAGTGCATCTACATTGACCCACCATACAACACTGGTTCCGCTTTTGAGCATTACGACGATGGAGTGGAACATTCCATTTGGCTCACTTTGATAAGTGAAAGATTGGTGTTGCTGCGAAAACTACTTCGTGAAGATGGTTCGATATGGATCTCTATAGATGACAACGAGTGCCACTACTTAAAAGTGGTGATGGATGAGATCTTCGGAAGGCAAAATTTTATCGCTAACGTAATCTGGCAGAAGACGTTTTCCCCAAACAGCACCGCCAAGTATTTATCGGATATGCACGATCATGTGCTGGTCTACGCAAAGCAAAAGGAACTATTTAGAAGAAAGCTTCTTGCGAGAACTGGCGAAAATGACAAGTCTTACAAGAACCCTGACGACGACCCACGAGGTGTTTGGACCTCAAGCGATCTATCGGCAAGAAACTACTATAGCTTGGGAACTTATTCCGTTACGTCGCCGACAGGCAATGTTATCGAAGGTCCACCTACTGGGCGATACTGGACAATCAGCAAAGACAAATTTGAGCAGTTTGACAGAGATAATCGAATTTGGTGGGGCAAGACTGGTGCGAATCAGCCACGCCTTAAACGGTTCCTATCAGAAGTAATGGACGGTGTAGTGCCAACAACAATTTGGCAACACAATGAAGTTGGGCACACCCAAGAAGCCAAAAAAGAAGTAATGGCGGTCGTGCCCCCCAGTACAGAGGTCTTTCAGACGCCTAAACCAGAGAGGCTAATTGCCAGAATATTACACATCGCAACCGACGAATGTGATCTTGTTCTAGATAGCTTCGCCGGATCGGGAACAACCGGTGCAGTTGCTCATAAAATGGGTCGCAAATGGATCATGGTGGAGCTTGGCGAACATTGCCACACTCACATTATCCCACGGTTAAAAAAAGTCATCGATGGTGAAGACAAAGGTGGTGTTACGGAAGCTTGCGATTGGAAAGGCGGTGGTGGATTCCGCTACTACAAGCTTGCACCTTCGCTACTTCAGCAAGATGAGTTTGGCAATTGGATCATTAACAAAAAGTACAATGGTGCCATGCTCGCAGAAGCCCTCTGCAAACTAGAGGGATTTACATATGCTCCGAGCAAAACAAACTTTTGGCAACATGGGCATTCCACCGAATCCGACTTCATCTACGTTACAACTCAAACCCTCTCTCGTGAGCAGCTTCAAAAGCTGAGTGACGAAGTCGGCAGCCAGCGATCACTTTTGATTTGCTGTGCCGCCTATCGAGTGAAGAAGCTCGATGACTTCCCCAATCTAACTCTGAAAAAGATTCCTTTGGCGGTGATGTCCAAATGCGAATGGGGCAAGGATGACTATAGCCTTGAGATCAAGGCTCTTCCCGATGCACCCAAAGAGTCGACAGAGGAACTGGTCACCATCGTCAAAGAACTACCTAAGTCAAAACGCCAAGCCCGAAAGACGCTGGCTCAACAGCCCATGCTGTTCGGTATGGAGGATGACCAGTGAGTGAAATGCTCCCTGCGGATGATCAGCAAGAAGTTAAACCACGAATCCAACAAATCAGACGAATCAAAACCCAAAGGACAAGAGACATGCCACAGCCATCTCGGACTGCGAGGATTATTACGCAGTCGCATCACCCGAGGGTTTTTTCAAAGGCGTGTCTTATTCGTTTGATTCATTCGATTCGTGGTAATAGTGCGTCCATGACTTCATCAGTGATAACTCAAAATGCATCCTGTGAGCCAACTATTCGGAAATTCCGAATAGTTCACTTCGCTGGGAAACTGGCAGGTTAGGGAAAGATACTTTCAGACATGAAACCTCGAATCCAACAAATCAGACGAATGCAAACCCAAAAGACGAGAAGCATGATGGAGCCCTCGTGGTCTGCGGGGACAACTGTCCTGCACTCCTTGCCCCGTGAGTTCTTCGAATGGATCTCTTATTCGTTGGATTCGTTCGATTCGTGGTTATTGACGTTCATGACTTTTTCCGGAGACTTCCAGAATGGCTGAAATACTGTTCAAAGAAGAAAGCTACAAGATCGTTGGATCGTTTTTCGAGGTCTACAACGAAATGGGCTGCGGCTTCCTCGAAGCAGTTTACCAAGAGAGTTTGCAAATCGAGTTTGAGCTTCAGAGAATACCGAACGCTGCACAGAAGCAGTTGCAGCTTCACTACAAGGGCAAAAAACTAGAGTCCGTTTACATTCCAGATTTTATCTGTTTCGATTCCATCATCGTGGAAATCAAAGCCGTCAAGGAGCTGACGAACGAGCATCGAGCACAAGTCTTCAACTATCTCAAGGCGACAGGCTTTCGACTCGGTTTGCTAGTTAACTTCGGTGAGCATCCCAACTTGCAATATGAACGGATTGCTTGCTAATCGATCCGTTTTTGCTGATCCCATTCGTTAGATTCGTCCCATTCGTGGTTAAACTTTTTTATGAACCAGCACGTTAACGCCATCTCCAACCGATTGAGCTTGCGACAGCCGCAGCGGGATTCGTTGGAGATTCTCGCCAAGGTTTGCGAGATTCTGGAACTCGACAAGAGTGCAGATTTATCGAAGCAATTGGAGATTATAAAATCGACGTTCCCAACCGTCGAAGACTTTGAACGTGACTTTCCGTCGCTCTGTTTTGCGATTGCTACTGGTGTGGGAAAGACTCGATTGATGGGTGCGTTTATCGCTTATCTGCACCGAGCGGAAAAGGTCCAGCATTTCTTTGTTCTGGCTCCTAACTTAACGATCTATCGTAAACTGATCGCCGACTTCACCCCCGGAACGCCAAAGTACGTCTTCCAAGGCATCCATGAATTCGCCACCAATCCGCCCCAGATCATCACCAGCGACAACTATGAAACGGGCGTTGGCGTCAGACGTGATGGAGGAATCGATCATACTGGGCAACAGTTCTTGTTCGAAGAAGCTGCTGTTCACATCAACATATTTAACATTGCCAAGATAACTTCTGAAGTCCGAGGCGGAAACTCTCCACGGATCAAGCGATTGAACGAGTACATCGGCGATAGTTACTTTGACTATTTGGCTGGGCTCGATGATCTCGTTTTGCTAATGGACGAGTCCCATCGCTACCGAGCCAGTGCAGGGATCAAAGCAATCAATGAACTGAAGCCAATTTTGGGTCTCGAACTAACCGCTACCCCACAAGTCGAAAAGGGAAGCAAGTCCGAGGCGTTCAAGAATTGCATCTACAGCTATCCGTTGGCTTCTGCATTAACAGATGGCTTCATCAAGCAGCCTGCTGTTGCCACTCGTGAGAACTTTAACGCCGCAGGCTTTGATGAAGATGCTTTAGAGAAACTGAAACTTGAGGATGGCATGCGAGTCCACGAGGAGACCAAAGTTCAGCTTGAGGTTTACGCTCGTGAGAATGACAAAAAGCGAGTGAAGCCTTTCGTGTTGGTGGTAGCCAAGGACACCGAACATGCGAATGCACTCGTAAAAACCATCGAGTCCGATGATTTCTTTGATGGAGCTTACAAAGGCAAAGTCATCACGGTCCACTCGCAGACAAAGGGCGAAGAAAAGGACGAGGTCGTAGAGCAACTACTTACTGTTGAAGATCCCGCAAACCCTGTCGAGATCGTGGTCCACGTCAACATGCTCAAGGAAGGCTGGGACGTTACTAACCTCTACACCATCATTCCACTTCGCAAGGCGGACTCTCGAACACTCGTTGAACAATCCATTGGTCGTGGACTTCGTTTACCGTATGGACGACGAACCGGCAACGACGCAGTGGATCGACTAACCATTGTCGCACATGACAAATTTCAAGAGATTGTCGATGAAGCCAATCGTGGTGACTCGATCCTCGTTACCGGTGTGATCATTGGTAAAGACATTCCTGAAAAGAAGTCCAAGGTAGTTGAGGTCGTACCAACCGCCGTTTCCATGATCACAGGACAAACCGGAACTGGTTCCGATGCAACCAAGCAGAAACTGCTCTTCACGGATCATCGTGAAATCGATGCTGCCAAGACAACGTTGGATGTCATTCAAAGAGAGTTCGAGCGGTTACCTCGATCAGCGGATTTAACATCACCCGAGGTTCGTCAGAAGATTGTGGAACGGGTGAAAGAAATCACCAAAGTCCCGCAATTACAGTTTAAGGAGTTGGACGATACTCTTACTGCTGAGGAGATTGAGTATGTCGTAAAAAGGACCACCGAAGTCTACGTCAACATGTCCATCGACATTCCACGCATTGTCGTGGTCCCGACTGGTAACCGGACATGCGGCTATCGAGATTTTGACCTCGATGTTTCCAGCATCAATCAAAAGCCCGTTGATAACGACATTCTGATACAGACATTGCGTGAGAATAAGCAGTATCGGCTAGCTCATCTTGCTTCCGACATGGAGGCACGCATGGAGGACTACTTAGTCCGTGGACTGATCGACTACAACGATATCAGCTATGACGACGACGCTAAGCTGCTCTACAAGTTGTGCGGACAGTTGATCGCCAAGCTTCGCACTTATCTCAAAGATGACAACGATGTTCGCAATGTCCTACTAGCATTCAATCAGACCTACGTCCGATTGATACACGCTCAAATGCAGGAGCATTACTTTGAAGAAGCCACCGACTACGAAGTCCACATTAGTAAAGGCTTCGAGACATTGAAACCAAGTGCCTTCAACGCACCTGATGGCGAAGAGCCTCGTCCATTCCGACAACCGGTCGATGCGAAGAAGAACATTCGCTCGATGTTGTTTGGAGGTTTTGAGAAATGCCTGTTCCCAGTTCAGAAGTTTGACTCTGATACGGAACGACGATTTGCCGTGATCTTGGAAAACGACAAAGCGGTTCTCAAATGGGTGAAGCCCAACAAAGGCACGTTCCAGATCCACTACAGCGGCGAATCCAACTACGAGCCGGATTTCGTAGCAGAAACATCACAAGCGTATTACCTTTGCGAACCCAAAGCAGAGAATGAAGTCGAGGTCGATGAGATCCAAGCTAAAGCCCTTGCCGCCGCCCAATGGTGTAAACACGCCACCTCCGTCGCCAGCAAGCCTTGGTACTATCTACTTGTTCCGCATACAGCGGTCAACGAATCGCAAACCCTAGCTGGTCTTGCGGCTCAATTTGAAGTCACATAGATCAATGATGACAGGAACAGGGAATCTTCGTATTAAACACAGAGGCAGTCTCCAAAATGAAGCTCGAATCGATCACTCTGCATAATTTTCGTGGAATCAAACATACGGCAATCAGTCTTGCCGATTACACCCTTTTAGTTGGTCCTAACAATGCCGGGAAGAGTACGGTTAGCCGAGAAGAAGAAACCCTCTACATTCTGGAAGGCGAGATCACATTCACGATTAACGGCAATAAGGTCGTGGCATTTCCGGGTATGTTTACCAATATGCCTGTCGGGACACCACACTCGTTCAAAAATGAATCGGATAAGCCAGCCAAGATGCTCGTCTCAGTTGCTCCGGCTGGACTGGAGAATATGTTTCTAGAAGTCGGTGTACCCTTAGCTGATGGTGCAACAAATGCTTTACCGCCGACCAAAGAAGAAATCGAGAAGTTGCTCAGAGTTGCTCCTAGCTACGGAATCGAAATCAGAGTTCCACATCATGAATGAAGCATGGTTTACACGTAACAAGGGGTAATGATGTTCCTTCTTCGAGCCTTTGCTGTTTGGCTTTTCATTATTGCAGTCGAAACCGTTCACGGCATTCTTCGGATCTTGCTTCTCGTTCCGATGATGGGTGATTTTCCAGCCAGACAACTTTCAGTCTTCACCGGCTCGCTCTTGATCTTTGGAGTAACACTGTTCCTCATCAATTGGATCGCAGCCAAGAAAAACCTTCAATTGATCGTTGTCGGCGTACTGTGGGTAGCGCTAACAGTTCTCTTTGAGATCACATTGGGCCGTTTGGTCCTTGATCTATCATGGGATCGAATCACTGAAGACTATAGCATCACCCGTGGTGGCTTCTTGGGGTTCGGGCTTGTGTTCATGGCATTGTCGCCGCTCCTGGCGGCGAGGATGCGAAGTCGTAACGACAAGGTCACGGGACAGTGAAGTTCTGATGCGGTTTCGATTGAACGACAAGCACTACTTCAGCATCTCAAAAAGCTCTCGCCTCGGAGTATGATGTTTTTCCGGGGGGGCGTACCCCATGCGAAACGGGTGCTGGGGAAATAGCTTCGGATTGGGTTGCAGATCGGCGACAAGATTTCGGCATTCTTCAACCTGAAGAATCTGGCTCATCGGCTGGGTCCAAATACCAAAGGACGCCGCCAGTAACGACAATCGCTGGTAAACCTGCCCCACTTTGATCTGGCTGATCCGGTCATTGACATCGGAACTGATCAGCCCCAGTACCGGAGAAGACATCAACACTGAAGAATCTTTCTTGCCCTGTGAAGTACCCATGTTCACATAGGTAACGGCCAGCTTGCCAATCTTTGATATCAGCCACGAAGTTCCAAACACTCCCTGACCAATCCAGTAACCAAGTTCTTCCCGAAATGCCGGGTTTGCAAACTCAAGGGCATCAGCGTGGATGACCAATTCATCTACTCTTTGCCTGATTTCCAGATCGGACGTCATGTACAGGATGACTCCAGATTCGACACACACTTTCTGAAACTGATCCAGTATGTCAACAGGAATCGCAGTGCTCTCATATTCTCCGTGGTTTGTGTGTCGAATCCCAATCATCGGGAACAACGAAGCCGGACGCTCCTTTGAGATCTTCCCGCGGCGCTGAATACGCACGGTGGCAGCGAGCATCGGATTTTTAGAATCCGGCAGATAGTCTGTCTCACAATCAAGACCAAAATGCTCGGCAGCCACCAGCAGATTTTCGAGGGTACACCCGATACTGATATGGAGTTCCCTTTGATCGACATCCGCCACTTTGAGCCAACGAGTTTCCTCTATAAACAGATCAGCGGCATTTTCCCGAACCCGGAACGACCACGGTTGCGTATTGTGACTGGATGGAGCAAGAGTAGCGTAGCGAAGAAGGAAGGTGAGTCGGTCTGCCCATGGGCCGTTCTGTGGATACCCACTAGCGTCAATATTCCAAGGATTTGTGTGTGACATCGCCATTTTCTCCGTTTTAACATCAACTCACTTCTTTGCCCGTTCCACCTGAATCCATTCAACTTCAAGTTTGAACGGTCCAGCCTTTTTGTTGCCCAACATGAAGCCCACAACATTGATTTCTACTGGCTTCACCGTCCCAAAAGGGAAATCGGGGACATTCGTTGCCAGTTCAATGGCCCGCTGTACATAGAGATTGTGGTCGTTCATGCAGTGCATTCTATCATTAGCAAGCCAGGAATAAACAACCAAAAATGCCACCAAAGAGGCCATGTCATCGAATTAGGAACAACGCTGCTCCCGCGGCGGCAGACACCCCAAGAGTTACTGCCATTCCCTTCTTCCAATGAAAGGTCAACATGCAAGCCAGGATTGCAATTGCGCAAGCTGCTATGTCCGCAGTTGCAAGTTCGGGGACTTGAAGCCTCAAACCGAAGAACTTCATGGTTGTCACTTTCCCAAACAGCGTGTGAAGCGAAAACCATAAAGCTAGATTCAAGACTACACCGACAACGGCAGCGGTAATGGCCGAGAGTGCTGAGTTCAGTCGCTTGTTTCCTCTTAATCGCTCTATGTAAGGTGCACCGAGAAAAACCCAAAAAAAGCAAGGGACAAAAGTGACCCAGGTTGTCAGTATCGAACCAACGATGCCACCAACAAGTGGGCTTAATGGCCCAGGATTTCGATATGCACCTAGGAACCCAACGAACTGCACGACCATGATAAGCGGTCCTGGAGTCGTCTCCGCCATACCAAGCCCGTCAAGCATCTCCCCTGGTCGCAGCCATCCGTACCTTTCGACTGCCTGTTGAGCGATATAGGCCAGTACAGAGTAGGCACCCCCAAACGTCACAACCGCTGCTTTGCTAAAGAACACACCTTCTTGGAAGTAAACAGACGAAACACCGAAAAAAAGCCACACTCCGATCAAGGGGCCGAACCAGAGCGTTAGGCAAATAGCGCTAACGTAAACGCTGCGCATTAGTGCAGGCCGTGAACCATCATTCTCTCCGAAGTGATCGGGCAATACTGATTGCTTGCTGGAATTCGGAATTTTGCTGTGTCCCTTAATGACCTCGAACCGATGTGGAGCAATCTTGCTACCTATTAGTCCGATTAACCCTGCAGAGACGATCAAGAGGGGAAATGGAATGTCAAAGAAGAATATTGCAACAAACGAGGCTATTGCCAACGTGACCATTGTCCTGTTTTTCAACACTCGTTTTCCTATCCGAAGCACGGCCTCCATGACGACTGCCATGACAGCAGGCTTGAGGCCGAAAAACAATGCTTGTACGAAGCTCGAATCCTCATAGCAGGCGTAAATGATGCTCAAGGCGAGAATCGAGACGAACCCAGGCAGAACGAACAACACGCCTGCCAGTAAACCGCCAATCGTGCGGTGCATCAGCCATCCGATATAGGTGGCGAGTTGTTGGGCTTCTGGCCCAGGAAGCAACATGCAATAATTGAGTGCGTGCAGGAACCGTTCTTCGTTAATCCACTTTTTCTCGTCCACAACTATACTGTGCATCACAGCGATTTGCCCCGCTGGTCCGCCGAAGCTCAATGCTGCAATACGACACCAAGTCCAAAACGATTCTCGAATCGTAACTTTATGCAATGCCTCTGTTTCAGTTGGTGTCAGGTCATTCATCACGTTGGATTGGTTTCTGTGCGGTAGAATACAAGCGGCAAGGCATAGTTATGTTCTATGGGATAAATCCACAAGCGAAGCAACTTTGTTAATGATTGCTGCTGGTGGTAGACTAGCTAAGAAGGACCAATAACGCATCATTGAGTTCAATCTGCATCATACCCGTTTGACTAGGCTTCCGGTGTTTAACGATCAACGTGTCGCTCCATTTTGTTTCATTCTTCGTTGTAGAATGATGGTTGATGTGCTGGTTCATAAAGAGGTTTTACCACGAATGGAACGAATCAAACGAATAAAGACAGGTTGTTGATCAATTCAAAAGGTGTTCGTTCCAGTTCATGCTTCTGAAAGACCACCAAGGAGACGTCATGTTTTTAGTCCATCTGTATATTCATTCGTGTGATTTATTCGATTAGTGGTTTAATGTCTGAAAGCATTTCACCATAAACTGCCGATTCCCCACGGATTGAACGATTCGGGTTTTCCGAATCAATCGCCAGGATTGTATTCGGCATCATGTTTTACAACGACGACTAACAACTCGAGCAATCACCCGTCGTTGCCAATTGCTATATGAATCGTGAGCGTGAAAGGGCAGAAATATCGAACGCAGAAAGATGGATGTTCATTTTTCTGCGTTCGATTTTTCTGCCGTGTTATTTCGTTGGCAACCTAGGATTGGCATCCCGAGACTGAAGCTTTGGTGGACAGGTTCGTTGTTTCGTTGAGGAGGAATTTTGCGAAATGACCTGGACTGTTGCTAATGCGTTCAGGGGAAACTTATCGAAAAGCGAGCCGAGGAAAGGTTCAACAGTTCCAGATCAATTCGGGTTTTGCCATAATTAAGTCCCTGTTTCCATTTCCAATGGCCCAAGGGCAAGTCAATGTTACGTCTCTCAATACTACTCTTTACAGTCCTGAAATCCGTAACTAACGCACAAGAGCGTGACCCTTGGCTTGGAAAAAGGGTGTTCATAAAAGATGGTGCAGTTGCCAAGGTCGGCAACGACACGATTGATTGGTCCAAAATCTCCTGCCCTGCAACAGTTCGAGATGTAAGCGGCGATTGGCTTTGGCTGGGCCGAGCTTGCGTCCAAAAGAAAGACCTTATGGATATTCAACAAGCTCTTAATTTCTATACAGAAAGAATTCGCCTGAGTCCATCGGACGCTGTTAGTTGGCAAAATCGTGCATCTGTATGGCTTGAGAAGGGTGACATCGAAAATGCGATTAAGGAGGCAGGGGAACTTTCAAGTCGATATCATGTGGAAGGCGTTCCGTTCTTCATCGTCAACAGCAAGATAGCATTGTCTGGCGCACAATCCCCCAATGTGTTTGTGGCTGCATTCGAGCAAGCTAGTGATGCAAAGTTGGAGTCCTAACTATGAACTACTATTCTATAGCAGCATCGTTCGTCGTTTTACTGACTACTTTGACCATCGCCGATGAGCCATTCAAGATTACGACCAAGCGATCTGATGATCGAGTGGAACTGAAGTCCGAGAAAGGTAAAGCAATGTTCATCATTCGCAGTCCCTTTGGAATCAGCAATGCGACCATCGAGCGAACCACAGAGCAGTGGCCGGACAAGGTTTTGATCCAATTGCGATTGAAGGGGCTGGAGAGCTTCAAACTATCAACCGACAAGCTGAAGCTGGAAGCGTCTGTATCGAGTCATGATGCCAATGTACGATTTTGGAAGGACGGCAAGGAAGATTCACCGCTGGACTCAAAGAGTCCTTATTGGATGGAGATCAAAATTCTGGATAGTGATGGCAAGCCAACCAAGGCCATTCCGCTAAAGGATGGTTCGTTCGAGATGCAGTTGCCTAAGAAGTTCATCGAGGACAATCCAAAGGCGTTCAAGATGGAGTGGATCGATTTTTATCGGAGTTGATAGTGGCTGTTGCTACTGAGTCGATGCTTCTCGGTCCTAATTCGGCTATAGCTTTCTACCCTAATTTGAGTTCCGTTTCGAGCTCGCTTAAACAATTCCAATCATCGCCTGATAGCACTACAAATGGCTCAAGTTGATCCTGCCACGACTCTGGAACAAACAATCCATCGCAATGAAAAGGAATGGAGCCATCCCCAGTCCATCTAAGCCTTCTCGTAGACTGAATCAATGAAATGTTTTTTTTAATAATGGGGAATTGTGATATGTTCTCGCAAATGTTCCTTAGCGGAGAATGTTTACTTCCTCCGAACCAACACTGCACGTACGAATCTCTCGAAAGAGCGAGATGAAGAAGTTGAGTCAATACTTGGGCGAACTGGGCTAGGAATTTCTGGAATCTTTTTTGACCAAGTAACCTCAGTTAGCTTCTCTTCTTGAATAGCACTCTTCCGCATTTTACGTCGCATCTTTCGTGCCTCTTTGAACCGTTCCTTAGTCTTATTAGTTTTGCGTTTCTTTTTTTTGGGGAATAATAGGAGTCGTCATGAATGCGATATTCAAGGTGCTATAGAGCGGCTTAGAAACAACCTTAATTTTTCGAACAAATGAATCAGCCCAGATTCTCGCAGAACCACTATGGTGTCTGGACAAGAGTTTGCTTCGACGTTTACTCATCTGTCTAAAGTTCCCAACAAAAATGCGTATAACAACGACCTTGTTTTGCTCAATATACCTTCCACCCATCGGGGTATATGGTAATAGATCGGACAAACCAGAGCGGAAATCTGTTTCGGGGTCCCAAGAGAGAGAAAAAGGGGATGGGGGCAAATCACGAATTGCCCCCCGTCCCCGTCTCTCATTCATTGCTTGCGCTCCGCTTGCATTTTTCGAATCTCTTCGATCGCGCGTTCGAGTGCGGCATCGCGGCCTGGGATGGGAGTGACTTCGATGTGGGGCCGCACGGGGCCCACATCCGTCTCGTCGCCGCTGGCGCGCACGAACAACTTCATGCTGTAGGACACGGCGATCCGCGAGTTCGGGAGCTGGAACGGCCCGATGTCGCCGAGCGAGTTGGGCACGCCGCCGGTCGGCTGCCCGATCGTGAGCATCAGGTCGTAGGTGCGCACGCCGTCGGCCAGATCCATCGCAGCGGAGAATGTCTGGTCGCCGATCAGCAGGCAGGCCGGCCCGTCAAAGCCGGGTTCGACTCGTGGATTGCTGGTTGCCTCGAAATCATAGGTTAAGTCCTCGCCATGCTCGAGCTTCGTGTACTCCGGAATGAAGATCGGCAAGGCGATGGTCAGCCATCGCCATATCGGCTTCGCCTTCATGCGAAACAGCTCGTC